>CAVZGR010000004.1:0-601430 GCA_963774915.1 uncultured Acidimicrobiaceae bacterium
ACCGGGCCGAGCACACGTGCGCCGGCTTTGTGGACGTCGACCACGTGGAAGGTGGCCGTGCCCGACTGGGTCACCACCACGATGGTGGCGCCCTTGCGCAGGCTGGCGATCCGAGAGAACGGTCCGCCGTAGGCGTGAGCCCTTCCCAGGATGATGCTCGTCCCCTCGCCTCCGGGGAACACGGTCGAACGCAGATGGCCCGGGCCGCCGGTCAGCACCGCTGCGGTGGTTCCCTGGGCGACGACCTGACGAACGCCGATCGACGGAATGGTGAGGAGAGCGATGGGCGAGCCCAACGGGACCAGCCGGTGGTCCTGGCCCACCGGCCCGACCGGTGCCGTGCCCAGGGCGAGGTCCGACCGGAACTGGTTGAACAGGGTGATCTGAGTCGAGCGGTGCTCGAGACCTCCGAGCACGGTCAGCTCGGCCACGAGACCGATGAGGACGACGGCGACAGTGGCGAGGGCGAGTTCGGCGACTCGCCAGCGACCACTCGTGGCGCGGGACGGATCGCGTCCCTGCCCGCCGGTTGTCGCCCTGGCGTCCAGCAGGCGATCCGTTGCCGCTCGGGGCGAGGACCACCCGGTGTCCGGCTGGCCCGGCTCGCTTTCGCCGTCGGCATGGCCAACCCAATCGTCGGGCTCGGTGATGACGTCGGGCGTCGCCGGCACCGGGACGAAGGAGCAGTTCACGCTCGATGGCCGTCTGGGTCAGCGTCACGATGCCGGCTCCTCAGCACCGTCGTTCTTCCGCCGGCGGACGAGGCCGATGACCAGCAGCAGGAGCCCGATCCCGAGAAGGTCGAGGGCGATCCCACGGGCGCTCGAGAAGCCCGCCGCCGTGAACACGTCGTGGAGGATGCCGGGGTCCTTCACCGGAGCATCGGAACCCGAGCCCGACGACCCTGCGTCGCTGGCTCCGGTCCCACTTGGCGCCACCGGCGTCGGAGCCGTGCTGGGGCTCACCGACGGGCGCCCAGCGGACTCGCCCCCTGAGTCATCATCGAACGACCCGCTCGGCCGGGCCACGCTGGGCACGGTGGTGGTCGAAGTTCCTGAATCGCCCGACGAGGCAGACGGCGTGGGCGTGCTCGATCCGCCCCCGAGCCGCCCGAGCCGACCCGTCCCGCCCGGTGGCGACGTCGTCGTCGTCGTCGTGCTGCTCGGGGGCGGTGGGATGGGAACCGTCCATGTGAACCCGTTGGGATCGCTCGAACTGGAGGCGAAGGTGACCTGGACATTCCAGAGGGACGTGACGTGGCCGACGTCGGCGCCTTGCTTGTTCACGCAAGCCAGCCCGGTCTCCCAGACGCCGGCGGTCGTTCCCTCACTGAGAAGTTGCGGAACGCCGATGGCACTGCCGGTCAGCGACTGCTCCCATGCGAAGTCGGTGGGCACCGACGGGAGCTGACCGCTCGTTCCGACGATCGTTATGAAGCCGTAGTAGCTGCCGCTCTCGAACAGGCCGCCCCCGGTCGACGGGCCGGCGTCGGAGAAGGTCACGCTGCTCGGATCCGTCCCTTCCGGTACCAGGTAACTGTCGAGCTCTTGCGGATTGGACTGCGAGTAGTTGGCACAGGAGGCCTCACTCTGCTGTCCCTCCTCGCCCGTGCCGGGGAGAGACAGCCCGAACGGAGTGGTCGACCCGCCCGAATACAGGGGTTGGGCCTGCGCATTGATGATCGTGGCCTGGACGGTGGGCACCGCGGCACCGGCCAAGCTGCTCAAGCCTCGATCGAGGACGGTGGCCGCGACCACGGCGACGACGACAACGCACGCTCGTGCACCCAACGACCGTGGCCTCATGACTCGCCTCCAGGCCCGGCCACCGGGGGCTCGGTCGGTGGATCACCGCTCCCTGCGCCGGCCACCTTCGGTCTTCCGATCGTGCGCAGGAGGAGGGCGCCGAGGCCGGCGGTCAACCCAAGCAGCACCAGGAAGGGCAGCAACCAGCGGAGCCATCCCGCGCTCACCGCAGTGGTGAGCTCGACGCTGGCCTTGAGGGGCCGCCGTGCCGGGCTGTGCGCCGGCTTCGCGGCCGTGGCCGGGGCCGGGGTCGGGCTCGTGCTCGACGCCCCGCTCGAGGACGGCGTGAACAGAGGTGCCGGAGTGGTGGTGGCCGCCACCGGTTCGGAAGTGGAGGTCGGTGCGGCCGCCGCCGGGAAGGTGGGCGGATTGAGGATGGTGGCCTCGGCCGTGGCGTCCTGCGAGACCAGGCCGCTCGGAAGCGGCACATAGCCGGCGGGGAGCTGTCCGGGGCTGAAACCTGGGGTCTGACCGGTCCCGGTGGCATACGTCAGGAACTCCGCGTAGAGGGCGCGCTGGCTGGCGGAGAGCGTCTCTGGACGGGTGGCCGCGTAGGTGAGCATGGTGAGCGGATAGGCACCGGTCGCCGTGCTCGATGGGTTGGGCTCGAGGACCCCAGATGTCGGGCTCGGCGACATTGCCTTCTCGCCGGCCTGGAGATCGCTCGTGTCGGGGGCGACGAACGTCGGGTCGGGCCCGTCGTCGCCGGCCGCGCTCAACTCCGCTGTCTGCAGTCCGAACCTGGCCGCCGACACCGTGTCGGTGATGCAGAGGATGAAGTGCGTCCCCGAGGGCTGTGGCCCGTTCGATCCCCACACGTTCTGCGGGCTCTGCGCCAGGTTGAAGGTCGTCTTGGCGCCGTCGTTGGCCACCGCCGCGTTCTCGGCCGCCGCGGCCTGGGTCAGGGAATAGGGCGACCAGTCGAGGACGCAGAGCGGGCGGGCATCCTGGGGTGGCGGTCCGACCACTTGTTCCCCCGTCTGGTGACAGTAGGGGTCGCTCTCGGGAAGTTGTCGGGAGCCACGCCGGCGGCCTTCCCTTCGAGCTCCAGTGTCCTGGTGTAGAGCGGGTTGACCTTCATGCCCCACGGGTCCGGCTGTCCCTGCAGCCAGGCCAGCGCCGCCGGGTCGGAGAGGATCCACTGCCAGACCTCTTGGTTGGCGTCCGAGCTCGCCTCCTCGACGAGGAGCGTGCCCGCGTCGATGAGCTCGGTCGTGGTGAGCTGGGCAAACTCCGGGTTGTACTGCAGGAAGTCGGGATCGGTCAGGATGCTCACCGGGTTGTGCTGGATCCACGCATAGGCGGGCGACGAGTCGTTGGTCACGTCCTCGAGCTGGGCCTGGTACGACTCGGTCAAGAGCTTGGCCACGAGACGCGGGGTGAGATAGATGTTGGCGACCTGGTCACCGGCGAGTGGCACCTCGCCGGCATAGGGGTTCCCGGTCGAGGGATCGGTGCCCGGATACCGCTCGATGTTGAAGGCCACCACCACCCCGGACAGGGTCAAGGGCGCGTAGACCACCGGATTGGTGGATTTGATCTGGCCGGCGTCGATCGGATTGGAGAAAACGGACATGCCGGCCGCGCCGTAGGCCGGAGAGGTGAGGTTCGTGCGGGCCGCTTCGTCGCTGTCCTGGATGTAGCCGAACAACGGAGCGCCCGGCTGTCCGCACAGGGCCGGCAGCCAGCTGGCCGCGGCCGGTTCAGCCAACTCGTTGCCCAGGATCTGCTGGGCGTTGCCCCCCAGGGTGCAGGAACTTCCCAGCGGATTGAACTGGATCGGGATCTGGATCCGGTTGGCCCAGGCCGACGGCGAGAGCGGCGAGGTGACGACGCCCAAATCGTCCCCGATGTTGGAGTTCGGTGGGTTCTCCTGCTCGGGAGTACCGCGGGGGACGACCACGATCCAGCACTTGGGGACGATATCCACGTTCCCCGATCCTGGTTCGATGTCCTGGCCGCAACCCAGCCCGGGTGCCTCGAGCCCGGTGTCCACGTCGAAGAGCTGCTGCCCGCCTCCGTTGGCATAGGTCCGAGCGAAGTCGATCTCGTTGGTCGTGGTGAAGCTGAAGTACGGGTTCAGCCAGAACTGCTTGGGCGCGTAAGGGTTATGGTCCCACCCGTAATCAGCTTGCTGATCAACGACGGTGCCGTTCACCGCGTCGAACGGTTCGATGTCGTAGTTGTCCGTGGTGTCGACCCACGTCGGAGACCCCTGCAAGGCGGAGTAGTTGCTCCAACTCTCCTGGGACAGCACCCGTGAGTACTCGAAGCCGAGGTTGTCGATCGGATAGGCCGACGTGGGCGTCGACGACTCCCCGCCGTACTCGCACTGGGTCGGGTTGGGGCTCTGCTCCGTTTGCGGGTCGCTCCAGCACTGCATGATCTGGAGATAGTCACCCTGGAACTGGCAGTTGGCCGAGCCCGACGCGCCGCAGTCGGTCGGTGGCGCTCCCGTCCACGCGACCGAGACCGCCTGGTGGGTGAGGCTCTGGGTCTGGTTCACGGTCACGGCTATCCCGGCGCTGTTGCCCGTTCCGTCCACCGTCAGCTGGGAGCTGGTCGCGGGAAGGGCGCTCACCACTCCCTGACTGCCCGGACTCCCGTTCCCCACCGCTGGCGATGCACCAGCTCCGACCGATGTTCCCGGTCCGAAGGCCAGCCCGGCGAACGCCGCGGTGGCGAGGGCGACGACCGCCACGGCGGCCAAACCGACCGACCGACGAGGGCGCCGCCGAGCGACACGAGACGTGGGGGTCCCCGTGACCATCACAATCTCCCGGCCCGACGACGGCCGAGCCATCGGACGAACAAGGCAGGGAGCACGATGAGCAGGAGCAGCCCTGCTGCGGCCAGGGCCAGCGGGACTGGACCGAGCCCCATCCGGTACTGACAGCCAGCGTGTCGGTGATCGGATTGGGGGCTCCAAGCGGTGGCGCGGCCTTCGAACGCGAGCACTTGGTGGTTGCCGTGGCGCTACAGATGGACGCCGCCGGCCCGACCGCCGCCGAACCGCTGGTCCCCGCCGTTGCAGACCCGGAGGTGTTGATTCCGGTGGCTGACGTCCCCGTCGTGCTGACGACTCCTGCCGACGCGTTGCCGGTCACCGCCGTCGAAGCCGCCGCTCCCCCTGTTCCATTCACGCATTGGGTCGGACCCTGCTTGTCGCAGGCCGGAGGGTACGGCGCCGTGACGGCCAGGGTGTTCACTCCCGTGGGGGAGAAGGTCGGGTTGTTGCAACTCTGGATGTTGATGTTCTGGACGTCCGCGCCCGGGATCTTGGCGATCTGGGCGAAGCCGGCTTCCACCAGGTTGATAGGTAACGGTGAGTAGCCGAGGACCGAGACCTGTTGTTGGCCCGCGCACATGGCGTAATAGGAGAAGGCGGCCAGCGTCGCGCCCTTCGCCGCGTTGAACTGCCCGGCAACGGTCGTGGGGAGGATCAGATAGCTGTAGGCGGACAGTGGATAGGTCCGCGGGTCAGGATCCGTGTAGACCCCCTGCAGCTTCTGGGTCAGGTAGAGGGCGGGGTTGTTGACGTCGGTCGTGTCGACCTGGGCCGACAACAACGAGACGGCCACGTTTTGGGGAGTCGGCTCGGTGTAGTAGCCGTCAGCATTGAGCATCAGCGCCACCGGGAAATTGGTGGTGAGCGCGTAGTAGTAGTTCACGTAGCCGATGGAACCGGCGGCATAGTTCTGCGACACGTACGACGAGACCCCAAGATCGCCGTTCTGGGCGATCATCGAGGAACCGGCCACCGTGGGCCAGAACGAGGTCGCGCCACAGGCCGGCGCCCGGCCGCTGGCTTGGCAGTAGGCGTTCCAGATCGACGGGTACTGGCTGATCATCCAGGCCGAGAGCTGGTAGCTGGACCCCGCCCCGTCCGATCGAACCACCGGCACGATGGTCTGGTTGGGGAGCTGGAGCGCCGGGTTGTCGGCGGCGATGGCCGGGTTGTCCCAGTTGGTGATCTGCCCGGTGAAGATCTTGGCCAGGTTCTCGCCGGATAGGCGCAGGTTGGTGACCTGCTGGCCGTTGATCTTGAGGTTGTACATGAAGACCGTCCCGCCCGCGGTGATGGGCATGTACGCGTAGCTGCCCTGTTGCGGGTGCTCCGGCGCGGAGCCGTCCTGCGGGTCGGTCTGGAACGGGATGTCCGACGCCGCGAAGTCGGTGAGCCCGTTGATCCAGTCGAGACGGCCCTGGGTCGAGCCGTTGGCCGTGTAGTTGACCCTCATGCCGGCTGACTGCTCGTCGGCGATCCACTGGTCGATGGCCCCGGCCGACCACGAGGAGCCCTCGCCGGAGATGGGCACGTACGCAGCCGCACCCGCCGGAGCGCCGAGCACGACACCGCCGACGAACATGGCCGCCAGCGAGACGAAGGCGACGGCGACTCGCATCAGACGGCTCACGGGGTCGTTCCTCCGACATTGGTGGCCAGGTGAGCGAGCCGTACTCGAATCGCGGCGCGACTCGCGCTCCGCCCGCCGTGCTGCCCGAGGCGAGAGGTGACCGGGACCCCACCCACCGATACGACGGGCCAGGAGGAAGAGAACGATAACCACCACCAGCAGCACCGTGGCGCAGGCAAAGGCACGCGTTGTGTAGTTGGGCACGCCGGTCTGCACCAGCTTGAGTGCCTCGAGGGGTAGCGAGACCATCGCACCGTTGAGCGGGTTGGTGTTGAGATAGCTGGTGAACCCGGCGGTGAGCAGCACCGGTGAGGCCTCGCCGATGGCCCGGGCGACGCCGAGGATGACGGCGGTGGCGAGGCCCGAACGGGCGGTCGGAACGACGACCTGCATCTCGGTCCGCCACCGGGGCGCCCCGAGGGCGCCGGCGGCCTCGCGCAGATTGCCGGGCACCAGGCGCAAGGACAGGTCGGCAGCCCGGATGATGTAGGGCAGCATCATCACGCTGAGAGCGAGCGCCGCGGCCAGGCCCGAGCGGCCGAAGCCAAAGAGCAGGATCCACGACGAGAAGATGAACAGCCCGGCCAGGATGCTCGGCAGAGCGGTCATGGCCTCGACCACGGTCCGGAAGAATCGAGCCGGCCGGCTGCGGGTCACGTCGAGATAGACGGCGGCGACGAGCCCGACGGGCACGGTCAGGACGACGGCGATGCCCACCATCCAGAGCGTGCCGACCAGTGCATGGACCATGCCGCCCTTCTTGAGCGAGGCCAGTGGCCCGGCGGTCGACATGTCCTCCGTCCAGAAGTTCGAGTGCACGAGGGCACGCCAGCCCCGCGCCAGGGTGAACCCGATGACGATCGCCAGCGCTCCGAAGGCCACCACCGCGCAGGTGGCCATGAGCACCGTCATGATCGCGTCGGTCACCGCGGGCCGGTCGTCACTCAACGACACGAGCACCCCGTAGGCGACGACGAAAAGCACGTAGCCGACGAGGACAATCCCGAAGAGCCCCTCGAGGGCGGTGAGGCGGGCGAGGAGCAGTGCCCCGCTGGCGCCGGCTACGGCTGCGCCGACCAGGTTGAAGGGCGACAACCGGAGGCCACCGATCTTCCGACGCGCCTGAGGCGGGCGGGCCCCGCTGTCGAGCGCGGACCCGTCGAGCGGTGGCCGGCCGGATGCCGCGCCGTCTGTTGTCCGGCCCCCACCACCGGGAATGACCGGGGGTTCCTCGACGAGGGTCATCGGTCACCTCCCGCCATCTCAGACCTCGCTCTCTGCGCCTGAGCACGATCGCGAGACGATCATGGAGGCGCCGAAGTTGATCACCAGGGTCAGGGCGAAGAGGGAGAGGCCGGCAGCCATCAGGGCCGATGTCCCGAAGGCCGACGACTCGTTGGCATAGGTGGCGATGAGGGCGGAGATGGAGTTGCCGCCCGCCTGCAGGATGTGCAGGTTGATGCCGAAGACCGGGGAGATGATGAGCAGCACCACGATGGTCTCACCGAGCGCCCGGCCCAGGCCGAGCATCGTGCCGCCCACGATGCCACCCCGGCCGAAGGGCAACACAACCGAGCGGATCATGCCCCATCGGGTGGCGCCGAGGGCATAGGCGCCCTCCCGCTCCCCGAGCGGCGCCTGCGAGAAGGACTCGCGCATGACCGAGCACAGGATGGGAATGACCATGAGGGAGACGGCGATGCCCACGATGAAGGTCGATGCGGAATAGAGGGTGCCGGACTGCACCGGATTGGACGGGCTGCCGTTGGTCACCTTGAAGATCGGGATCCAGCCGAACCACGTCGAGATCCAGCGGGCGAGTCCCACCGTTCGGCCTTCGAGGAACTTGAATGCCCACAGGCCGTAGACCACGCTCGGCACCGCAGCCATGAGGTCGACGAGCGACACCAGCGTGCGACGAAGCCGAGCGGGGGCCACCTCGGTGATGAACAAGGCGAGCCCCAGGGCGACGGGGAGGGAGATGATCACGGCCTCGACGGCGATCAGCAGAGTGCCGACCATGATCCCGGCGATGCCGAAGTGGTGGACGTCCGGCTCCCACGCTTGAGTGGTGAGGAACGAGAATTTGGCCGAGCGCAAGGCGGGCATGGCCTGAAAGGTCAGGAACGCGCCGATGGCCACGATGACCGCCAGGACCACCAACGCGCTCGTGCGGGTGAGCCCGAGGAAGGCCCGGTCGGCCCCCACCGTCCGGGTACTTATGTCGCGGCGCGTCTGCTTCGGTCCGGTGGACGGGTCGAGCATCGTCCTCGGCGGGAGATAGGTCGTCACGTTCAGCCCTCGCGCCCGCTGGTCGAGACGGGGGTCGGACCGGGAGCGCCCGCATCGGACGGCTCGCGCTTGCGGTCGAAGGAACTGTGCTCGTCGGCGTCGGGGGGCTCTGCATCGGTCGATGAGCCGCCGGGTGGGGCGATCCCGTCGTCGTCTGCACCTCGGCCATCCTCACCACCGTCGTCACCGCGGGTATCGGTCCCCCGGACACCCTTTCGCTGCACCACAAAGAGGATGACTGCGGTGAGAACCGAGAGGGCCACGAGGGCGACGCCGATCCACAGCCACGAGTTGCCGCCAGACGAGGACGAGATCGACCCGGCATCCTCAGCCGTCCACCGGAAGCCCCCGGGATCCGTCGCATCACGCACGAACCGGAACTGCGTGTTCCAGGCATCGGTCACGACACCGTGCGTGTTCACACAGGCGATGCCGCCCTCCCACGTCGCCGACGAGGTCGTTTGACTGTCGAAGAGCTCGGACGGCGTCAGGCGCGAGAACATGAAGGCCGGGGGGATCCCGATGATCTGACCCGTCCCCTCGGCCGTGTTGATCGCCCCGAAATAGGCCCCGTCGGCGATGAACCCGTACCAGCGGTGCGGCAAGTCGCCCTTGTAGCTGATCGATTCGAGGTTCACTCCGGCCGGGATCAGGTAGCTGTACACCCGGTACTGATCGTGGGCCGTGTCACCCGGGCACGCCGCGCCGTTGGGCAAGGCGATGCCGTAGGGCGTGGCTGACCCGCCGCTGCGGAGCGGCGTCAGCGTGCCCGGCTGGACGATCGCCTCGTTGCCGGTCACGACGGCGGCTCCGGCCGGGGACGGCGCGGCAAGCGCCGCGGCCCCGAGAAGGACCGCGGCGCCGACACCGCCGGCAACCGCCAGGACGGTGGTGATTGGTCCTCGGCGCGCGTTCATCCCGATCCGTAGAACGGAGCTCCGAAGGAGTAGACCCCGCCCCCCGACCCGACCAACCAGTAACCACCACTCGACCCGCTGGCGCCAATCCCGACGATGGGAGCGGCACCGGGAATGCCCACCGCCGATCCGGCAAAGGGTGCGTTGAAGGCGAACACGCCGCCGTCGGAGGCCACCAGCCAGTAGCCGTTCCCGTTGGGAGCGATCGCCATCCCGTTTACCGGCTTGCTCAGGACGAGCGAACCCGTCGAGCCGAAGAAGGGTGCGTCGAAGGAGAAGATGCCGCCGTCCGAGGCCACCAGCCAGTAGCCACCAGTGGCCGGGTCGGCGGCACCACCGACCACGGGGGCATTGAGGTGCGCCCCGCCCATCGATCCCTGGAAGCCCGCGTCACCGAAGGCGAAGACACCGCCGTCGGCGGCGATCAACCAGTACCCCTGACCGTCGTTGGTCGGGGCAATGTCGACCACCGGCGCGTTGAGGTGCACGCTGGCCATCGAGCCGTAGAAGGGGGCGTTGCCGAAGGCGAAAACCCCGCCGTCGGCGGCGACCAGCCAGTACCCCTGTCCGTTGGGGGTGGCGACGATGTGGACGATCGGGGCGTTGAGTGGGAGCCCGGTGAGCGAGCCGTAGTTGGCCGCCGCGCCGTGGTTGGCCACGTCTCCGGCCGAGTCAGCCAGCCAGTACCCGTCGCCGCTCGGCAATGCCGCGATGCCGACCGTGGGCGCGGGGAACGTCCCCGACCCGGTGTTGGCCACGGACACGACGATCGACAGGGTGGCCGCGGTGTGCACCGGCTGCGTGTCGGTCACGGTGACCCCGAAGCTCGCCGACGTCGGCGAGGTCGGGGTGCCGGTGATGGCCCCGGTGCCGGCGTTCAGGCTGAGGCCGGCGGGAAGGGTTCCCGTGCTCACCGACCAGATGTAGGGAGGAACTCCACCGGTGGCCGTCAGATTGGCTGTGTAGGGCACACCCACCGTCCCTGCGGGAAGGGAAGTGGTGGAAATCTGCAGCGGGGGCAGGACGACGTTCAGCGTGAAATTCTGCGTGGCGTCAGGAGCCACACCGTTCGATGCGGTGAAGGTAATCGGGAAGGAGCCCGTCTCGGTGGGCGTGCCCGTCAGTTGGGTGCCCGAGTAGCTCACTCCGGTGGGGAGGGCGCCCGCCTCGGCGATGGTCGGCGCCGGGTTGCCGGTTGCTCTGGGGGTGAAGGAGCCGGGACTGCCCTTGGTGAAGGTGGTGGCATTGGCGGAGGTGATCGTGGGCGCCACTTGATAGAGGAACTGGTCGGCGTCCGAGGTCGCCGAGGTGCCTCCGCCCGGAGTGGTCACGGTCACGTTCACCGTGCCCGAGCCGGCCGGGGAAGTGATCGAGATGGAGGTGGCCGAGTTGACGACGAGGCCGGTGCCGGCCGTGGCGCCGAAGTCGACGGCAGTGGCCCCGGTGAAGTTGGTTCCCGTGAGGGCCACGGGCGTGCCCCCAGCGGCCGGTCCCACCCCTGGGTTCACGTTGGTCACCGTCGGTGGGGCCACATAGGTGAATTCGTCAGCACCAGAAGTGGCCGAAGTACCCACCGGGGTGATGACGGTCACATCGACGGTGCCGGCCGTCCCGGTCGGCGAGGTGATCGAGATCGAGGTGGCCGAGTTCACAACGAGGCCGGTCCCGGCCGTAGCGCCGAAGTCGACGGCGGTGGCGGCCGTGAAGTTCGTCCCGGTGACGGTGACGGGAGTGCCCCCCGTCGTCGGCCCACTGCTCGGGCTCACGCCGGTCACCGTGGGAACGCCCTCGTAGGTGAATTTCGTCCGCCGGACCGGTGGCCGACGTCCCGTTCGGGGTGACCACCGTGACGTCTACCGTCGTCCCCGAGGTACCGGCCGGGGACGTGATCGAGATCGAGGTGGCCGAGTTCACGACGAGGCTGGTCCCGGGCGTGGCGCCGAAGTCGACGGCGGTGGCCCCGGTGAAGTTGGATCCCGTCACGCTGACCGGCGTCCCGCCCGCCGGCACCCCGGCGTCCGGCGAGACGCTGGCGACCGACGGCCCGGAGCCGTAGGTGAAGTCATCGTTCGGGTTGGTGGCGGAGGTGCCCGCGGGTGTGGTCACGGTCACGTTCACCGTCGCGCCCGAGGTGCCGGCCGGGGACGTGATCGAGATCGAGGTGGCCGAGTTGACCACGAGGCCGGTCCCGACTGCCGTACCGAAGTGGACGGCGGTCGCCCCGGTGAAGTTGGTGCCGGTAAGGGCGACACTCGTTCCGCCGGTCGGCGGCCCACTGCCGGGGGCCACGCCCGTCACGGTGGGCGCGCCCGCCGCTGCGTTCACTGTCAGGGTGAAGTCCTGGACGTCCGGGTTGCCGATCCCGTTGGTGGCCGTGAAGGTGATCGGGAAGGTTCCGCTCTGCGTGGGGGTCCCGTGCAGGGCACCCCCGCTGAAGCTCACCCCGTTGGGCAGGGTGCCCTGTTCGGTGATCGTCGGGGTCGGAGTCCCGGTGGCGGTCGGGGTGAACGATCCGTTGGTGCCCTCGGTGAAGGTGGCGGTATCCATCGACGTGATGTTCGAGACCTGCGAGCCCGGTGGGCCGGGGATCGAAGACCACACGAAGCCGTTCGGGTCGGTACCACTGGCCGTGAAGGTGATCGCGGTGTTCCAGTAGTCGGTGACCACCCCGTCGGTGTTTGTACAGGCGAGGCCCCCCTCCCACTGCCCGGAGGTGTTGCCGTCCTGGTAGAGGAGGGTGTCGAGCGTCACCAGACCGCCGCTCACCAGCGGGCCGAACTCGAGGTCGTTGGGGATCTCGATGATCTGACCGGTGGTCGGCGCAGTGTTTGCGTCTCCGTAGTACCCGCCGGCGTTGTCGACGAAGCCGTACTGGTTGTCACCCGTGTTCGGGAGATTGTCGGGGAAGGTGATGCCGGTGATGCTCGTTCCCGGCTCGACCAGATAGCTGAAGACGTGGTAGCCGTGGGTGGCGGTGTCGCCCGAGCAGGCCGCCTGGGCAGGCAGGCTGACCGTGTACTCGTCCTCCGAACCGCCGGAGGCGAGGTAATTGCTGGTCCCCGGGCTGGCGATGGTGGCGATCCCATCGAGGGTCGCGGCACCAGCCACTTGCGGGTTGCTCACCGTGAGGGCGGTCAGCGTGGTGAGGACGCAAGCAGCCGCGACCAACAGGCGAAGCACCGTGCGGCTCGGACCGCCGTCAGTGCCTGTTTCCGTGTGCGAGGACGCCCGGCTACTTGACCTTTCGGGCGCGGCCCCCCACGGAACCTCGCAGTTTCCGGCCACCGGCCGACTGTTCCCTTGCCTCCCCAGCATGTGTACCGACTTCCTTCCGTCTCGCTCCGACTCGTTCCTCCGACTCGCTCTGTCTCAGTCCCTCTCGGTGTGTCCCCTCAGTCCAAGCGACGTGCGGTCCTTCCGTGAAAACAAGGCCGGCGATTGCGGCCGATCTGCAGAAGCTCGCAAGAAGTGCTCGCCGCCGCGATGTACAGCACGTCGCGACGCGCCGTACATCGCCAAGACAGACATGAGATCGGGCTCCTCCAACCAGACCCTCAGGAATTCAGCTTCAAGCTGAAGGTGCCGGACGCGCTGCCCTTGGTGGCATCCGTGACGGTCACGGTGACCGAATAGGTCTCCACTGTGTCCTTGGTCGATGGCTTGCCCGAGATGGTCCCCGTCTTGGCATTGATCTTGAGACCCTTGGGCAGGCCCTTCGCCTTCCACTTGTAGGGCGTCGGACCACCGGCAGCGGACATCGTCGTGCTGTAGGACTCGCCAACTGTGGCCGCCGGCAAGGGCGAGGTCGTGGTGATCCTCCACGAGCCGGGGATGGCCGACCAGGTGAAGTGATTGGCATCGGTGGTGCTGGACGTGAACGTGACCTGGGTAAGCCAGTAATCGGTAACGGCCCCGCTCTTGTTGGTGCAGGCGAGGCCCGCGTTCCATGCACCGGTCGCGTGCTTCGCCCCGTAGAGGAGCGTGTTCAGACCCACACCGTGCTGAGTGACCAGCGGTGCCCACTCGAAGTCATTGGGAATCTCGATGATCTGTCCCGTACTCGGCGCGGTGTTCTTCGCCCCCCAGTAGGTGCCGTCCGCCTCCACCAGCCCGTACTGGTCGTCCGCGCTGTTCGGAAGGTTGTCGGGGAAGGTAATTCCCGTGACGGCGACGGTGCTCTTCACCAAATAGCTGAAGACGTGGTAGCCGTCGCTTTCGGTGTCTCCCGAGCAGGCCGCTTGGGCCGGCAGGCTGACCGTGAACTGGGTGGTGGAGCCACCGGAAGCAAGTTCGGTGGTCGTCCCCGGACTGGCGATGGTGGCCACCCCGTCGAGGGTCGATGCGCCGGCCACGGCCGGAGCCGCGACGGTCACCGCGACCGCGCCGACCAACAGACCGGTGGCCACGACGACCGATCGCACTCCGAACCACCGCCGCGGCTTCCTGTTGGCCGTTGTGCCACCGGCTGCCCCGATTTCTCCCTCGGCCGGCATGCTCAACGCCGTTCGCCGCTGCGGGTGTGGGTTCATGGAACTCCTCTGCCCTTCGGTTGGTGTCATCGTTCCCGCTGGTCCTCTGCGTGCCCTGGAGCTCAGCTGTCGCCCTGGAGCGAGGTCGAGCCGCAAGTGGCTTCGGCCGCAACCAATGAGTCGAAGCCGAACTCGTTGATCACGTCTTGCTCGGCAGTCGTGCAGATGGCCGTTTCGAAGATGTTCTCGAGGGCGGCATTCGCCCCGAAGCCGCTGATGCTCGTGGTGGGCACGACGTTGTAGACGGTGTAGCCCCACGTCGTCGACTGGTAGTAGGTGGTGTTGGACCGGAGGTTCGGAGCCGTACCCGTGTCGGGGTCACCCAAGCCGGCGACGTTGGACAAGTAGTAACCGTCACTCCGGGCTGTGTTGGAGCGGTCAAGAGACACCTGGTTGGCCTGGCCAATCCACGCGGCCGCCGAGATTGGGATGACGGCCTCGGCATTGGTCGGGAGGGTGGCGGTGAAGGTGGCGAAGGCATTCCCGCTGTTCTGCTGGATCGAGTTGCAGCCAGCCGCCGTCGCCGCCGTGGTCGCCGTGGCATCACTGATTCCCAAGGCCTTTTCGAGGTTGGACCGCGGTGTGGTCCCCGCAAAGGTGAGGCAGCCGTAAACGGTTTCGCCTCCAATGGTGATCGTTCCGGTGTTGGAGCTGTAGAGGGAGGTGAGCTGGGATGCCGACAGGGTGGCCAGATTGTTGGTCCCGTTGTCGTCGACCAGGATGCCGAGGGCGTCCCTGGCGTAGGGGATGAAGGTGAGGGTCGATCCGCCGGTCGCCGGGCCGCGTGCTGCCCGAGCGAAGTCGATCTCTCCGGCCACGTTCACCGGGGTCCCGGTGCAGGAGGCGGAGGTGTTCTCGAAGCCATCTCCGTCGATTTCCGCATTCAGTGCGGCGATGCCGGCCGTGGTCGAGTTCGGCCGGTCGAAGGAGGGCCCGCCAACCTTGGTGATGATGCAACCCGGGTTGAGCGTCGTCCCTCCGGCCGGGTTGGCGTCGAAGGAAGCGATCGTCGCGTTATTGGTGGCCGCCGATGAATGGAGTTGCGTGAAGAAGTTGACCGCCTGGGTGGTAGGGGGCTGCGGTGATTCACCCGACAGTCCGGCCGTAACGTCCTGAGTCACGTCCGAGCCGACGCCCACGAACGCCGAGGTGAAGCCGGGGTCGGCCTGGGCGGGCTGTCCGGCTGCGAGAATGGCCGCCACGCCGGCGGTTCCGGCCAGGACCGACAAGGTCATGACGAGTCGAGAGGCTCGCCGCGACACCTGGCGAGGGAAGAGGTTCTTCATGTTGGCTCCTGTCCGGCCGCGGGAACGGAGACGGAGCCCCATTACCCCTCGTTTTCCGATCTTTCCTATAACCCTACTAGGTCAGTAGGGTTTGTATTCAAACCTGGTATTTATCCCGCTGTCAAGTGAGCCTGCCCAAACGAGCCCGAGCTCGATCCGGTAGAGGCCCCTCCCTCCCTTGAGCACCGATGCCCAGGCAGGTGTGCCCGCTCAGGCACCTGCCTCGTCCGGGGGTTGCGCACCCCCACCCCTGCGTGATTTGCTGTTGGCACTCGGGGCGGTAGAGTGCTAATCAGCGGTTTCAGAGCGCCAGTGAGCCCTGCGCCCGTGAGCCCCACAGAGACGGAGGAAACACCCGATGGCCAAACTGATCATCTTCGACGAGGAAGCTCGGCGCTCCCTCGAGAGCGGAATGAACAAGCTCGCCGATGCCGTCCGAGTCACGCTCGGCCCGAAGGGCCGTAACGTCGTCCTGGACAAGAAGTGGGGCGCCCCCACCATCACCAACGACGGCGTGTCGATTGCCAAGGACATCGAGCTCGAGGACCCCTTCGAGAAGATCGGTGCCGAGCTGGTCAAGGAAGTGGCCAAGAAGACCGACGACGTGGCCGGCGATGGGACCACCACCGCCACCGTCCTCGCCTGGGCCATGGTGCACGAAGGCCTGCGAAACGTCGCTGCCGGGGCCAACCCCATGTCCCTCAAGCGGGGCATCGAGTCCGCGGTCGAGACAGCCGTGGCCAGCCTTCGGGGCATCGCCAAGGACACCGACTCGAAGGACCAGATCGCTCAGGTGGCCTCTATTTCGGCCGCCGACACGGAGATCGGGGGCATGATCTCCGAGGCCATCGACAAGGTGGGCAAGGACGGTGTCATCACCGTCGAGGAGTCTCAGACCTTCGGCATGGACATGGACCTGGTCGAAGGCATGCGCTTCGACAAGGGTTACATTTCCCCGTACTTCGTGACCGACCCCGAGCGCATGGAGTCCGTCCTCGAGGACGCGTACATCCTGCTGGTCGGCTCCAAGATCACTGCCGTCCGTGACCTGCTCCCCCTCCTCGAGAAGGTGATGCAGGCCGGCAAGCCGCTCGTGATCGTGGCCGAAGACGTCGAGGGTGAGGCTCTCGCCACCCTGGTGGTCAACAAGATCCGGGGCACGTTCCGCAGCGTGGCCGTCAAGGCCCCCGGCTTCGGAGAACGCCGCAAGGCCATGCTGCAGGACATCGCCATCCTCACCGGCGGCCAGGTGGTTACCGAGGAGGTCGGCCTCAAGCTGGAGAACGTGGGCCTCGACCTGCTGGGCACGGCCCGCAAGGTGGTCGTGACCAAGGACGAGACGACCGTCGTCGAAGGCGGCGGCTCGGACGATGAGATCAAGGGCCGCATCAGCCAGATCAAGACCGAGATCGAGAACACCGACTCGGACTACGACCGGGAGAAGCTCCAGGAGCGCCTGGCCAAGCTGTCCGGCGGCGTGGCCGTCATCAAGGTCGGCGCCGCCACCGAGGTCGAGCTCAAGGAGAAGAAGCACCGCATCGAGGACGCCGTTTCCACCACCAAGGCGGCTATCGAAGAAGGTGTCGTGCCCGGCGGCGGGGTGGCCCTGCTGCGCACCCAGGCCCATGTGTACGAAGCAGCCGAGAAGCTCGAGGGGGACGAGGCGACCGGTGCTCGCATCGTGGCCAAGTCACTTGAGGAGCCGCTCAAGCAGATCGCCGTCAACGCCGGCCTCGAGGGTGGGGTCATCGTCGACAAGGTCCGCAACCTCAAGAAGCCGGCCGAGGGTCTCAATGCCGCCAGCGGCGAGTACGAGGACCTGGTCAAGGCGGGCGTGATCGACGCAGTGAAGGTCACCCGTTCGGCCCTCCAGAACGCAGCCTCCATCGCCGCCCTGTTCCTCACCACTGAGGCAGTCATCGTGGACAAGCCGGAGGACTCCGCTCCGGCCATGCCCGGTGGAGGCATGGACGACTTCTGATCCAGCCGATATCGAGGGAAGCGAAGAAGGGAGCACCTCGGTGCTCCCTCTTCTTGTCCTTACCTCTTGTCCTTCTTCTGTCTTTGTTGCCCGGTCGAGAGAGCTCCGCGGCGCCTTCGTAGAATGATCCTGTGAGCAATCCCCGAGACCCGCTGGCCCCGACCGTGGGCCTCGGGGTGCTGCACCTCTTCGGGTCGCTTCGCGGGACCGGCCATTCCGACCTCGACGGGGCCGGCATCGTCCACTCGGTCAAGCAGGCCGAGGCCGACGGGCTGCAGATCGTCACCGTGGCCATGCTCGGCCACAAGGCCGACATCGGGTTCATGGCCTTGGGCGATGACCTCTGGCGCCTCCGCCGTCTCCAGTCCGACCTCCAAGGGGCCGGACTCCAGGTGACCTATTCCTATGTCTCCCTCACCGAGGTGTCCGAGTACGCCCAGGGTCTCCCGGACGAAATGAAGCAGACCAGGCTCTATCCCAATCTGCCGCCCGAGGACATGGCCGCCTTCTGCTTCTACCCCATGTCGAAGCGGCGAGGCGAGGATGAGCGCGCCAACTGGTACTCACTTCCCTTCGAGGCGCGCAAGGAGTTCATGTTGGGGCACGGCGCGGTGGGGCGGACGTTCGCGGGGAGGATCCTGCAGCTCATCACCGGCTCGACCGGCCTCGACGACTGGGAGTGGGGCGTGACCCTGTTCGGGGTGCACCCCGATGACATCAAGGAGTGCGTCTACCGGATGCGCTTCGACGAGGCTTCGGCCCGCTTCGCCGAGTTCGGGCCGTTCCTGACCGGAATGGTGGCTCCGGTGGAGGACGTCGTGCGAAGCGTGCTGGCCGATGGCTGAGCCGGACTCCCCCGGAGAAACCCTCGTTCGGAGCGCAAGTGCGACGGCCGCTGGCTCGAAGGAGGGGCGGTCGGAGGAGCTCCGGCTCGACGAGCTGCGGGCGCTGCTCCGATCGATGACGCCGGTGGTGGTGGCGTTCAGCGGCGGAGCCGATTCCGCCTTCCTCGCCCGCATGGCCACGCTGACCCTCGGCCCCGAACAGACACTGTGTGCCACGGCCGTGTCGCCGTCCCTGGCTGCGGCCGAGCTGGCCGACTGCCGGGCGCTGGCCCGAGAGTGGCAGCTCCACGCGGTAGAGGTCGAGACCGACGAGCTGGCCGACCCGGCCTACACCACCAACGACGGTGACCGGTGCTTCCACTGCAAGACCTCGCTCATGGAGGCCTTGGCGCCGCTCGCCGAGCAGTTGGGCGACAGCCAGCCGGCGCAGATCGTGCTCGGCGTGAACCTCGACGATCTCGGTGACCACCGACCCGGCCAGCGGGCAGCCGCCGAGCTCGGCGCCCGGTTCCCCTTGGTCGAGGCCGGCTTCACCAAGGCGGCCGTCAGGAGCTGCTCCCAACGGCTCGGGTTGCGCACCTGGGACAAACCGGCGGCGGCCTGCCTGGCTTCGCGCATCCCCTATGGGACACCGGTGACGCTCGGCACCCTTCGTTCGGTTGCCGATGCCGAGGCAGGTCTGCGCTCCCTCGGTTTCCGTCAGTTGCGCGTGCGTCACTATGGCGACACCGCCCGCATCGAGGTGGCACCCGATGACTTGGCCGCAGCGGTGGACCGACGTCAGGAGGTGACGGCGGTCGTGCACGCAGCCGGCTATCGCTACGTGACCCTCGACCTCGACGGGCTCCGGTCCGGCAACCTCAATGCAGCACTCGGCACGTCTGCTTCCGCTCCTGTGCGCGCAGCCGCGGTCGCGGCAGGCGCCTCCGACGCGGCGACTCGCAGCTCGGAGGTCGCTCGATGATCGGGATGCGAGTTCGCCTCACCTTCCCAGAGGAGTTGGTCCGCGAGCCGATCATCGCTCGGCTGGTTCGAACCTTCGACGTCCTGCCCAACATCCGGCGAGCCGATGTCGGTGAGCAGACGGGTTGGATCGTCTGCGAGCTCGACGGCGACGCTGCCGCCCTGGACGAGGCCGTCGATTGGCTCAGGAACGAAGGGGTGCAGGTCGACCTGCTGGGGGACGTCGTCGAGAGCTGATCCGAAAGGTTCCGCCCCCAGGCTGCCGCGGAGGGAGCGCCCGAGTGAGTGGTACCGAAGCGGGTCAAGATCCGGCAGGATCCTCGTTCGACGCGATGGTCCAGCCGGCATCCGAGACCTTGCGGGGCTCATAGAAAAGGCAGCCCTCCGGGCAGGCGAACGGCAGCTGCTCGTTCGCACCCATCCGGCACCGCTCGAGCTTGTCCCCGCGCGGCGTCGTCCTCATCACATAGTGACGACAATCCTCCAGAACGGCCACGCTCCATTGTGCCCGAACGTGGACGTGTCGCGTTGGCAGTGCGGTAGCGTCAGGCCGGTGGACCCCATCGGGAAGCAGGCCCCACGCCCTCACCCAAGCAGCTCCTTCGCTGGAGCGAGGCTCTGGCCGGCATCGCCCGTACCGGCCTCGGCTTCACGGAATCGCTCTACGAGCAAGAGCGCTTCGAAGAGATCCTGAAGGTCGCGGCTGACATCCGGACGGCCATGGACGGCGGCTCCGAGGGGGTCGAGGACGCCGACGGGGTCATCGAAGAGTGGATGGGCACCGTGGGAAAGGGCGTGCCCGGTTATGTCACGCCGAAGGTGGCGGTCGGTGCCGTCGTCGGAAACGACGACGGCGAGCTGCTCCTCGTGCAGCGGGCCGACTCCGGCGTTTGGCTGTACCCGACGGGCTGGGCTGACGTCGGTTACTCGGCCGCCGAGGTGGTGGTCAAGGAGGTGTCCGAGGAGACCGGCATCGACGTCGAGGTCATCCGGCTCATCGCTGTGCTCGACGGCCTTCGCATCGGCATGAGCCGCATCCCGCTCTACTCGCTCGTCTTCCAGTGCCGTCCCATCGGCGGCGAGCTCCGAGCCCATCCGCTCGAGTGCTCGGACGTGGGCTGGTTCCCGCTCGATGCTCTGCCCTTCCCTCTCGCCGGTGCCGAGCGGTGGGGCAAGCATGTCTTCGCAGCGCTGCGCGGTGAGCCGATCGAAGTCCTCTACGACTCCGTCCGCTCTCCGATCTGGCGCGGCGATCCGGACAAGACCTGAACGATCCTCACATCCACTGGCGCAGGGCCTCGACGCAGGTCGTGAACGAGCCTATGGGTTCGACGCGACACGACTCGACGACGACGGCCGCTCATCTGGCTTCCAACTTCTTCCCGATCGGGACTGCTGGGTACACTCCGTCGATGCCGCCGGCCATCCCGGACCATGCTCCTGTCCAGCTCGTCGTCGAGGAGGCAACTCGCGTCGATGACGAACTCGTGAACGCCGTCGCCAGGCTGATCCCCCAACTGTCGTCATCAGCCGTACCGGGACGCCAAGAGCTCACACAGATCGTCGACTCGGAGGCCGCCATCCTTCTGGTCGTACGCACCGGCGCGGGCGCCATCGTCGGGTCGTTGACGCTCGTACTGTTCCGGGTGCCCACGGGCGTTCGGGCCTGGATCGAGGACGTCGTCGTGGACGAGGCGGCTCGGGGTGCCGGGGTCGGAGAGGCACTGGTCCGTGCCGCTTTGTCCCGAGCCACGGCCGCCGGTGCTCGCTCCGTCGATCTCACGTCCCGGCCCAGCCGGGCGTCGGCCAACCGCCTGTACCAACGACTCGGATTCGAGACGCGGACCACGAACGTCTACCGGTGGAAGAGCGACGACCAACCGACTGCGCTTCAGCCGACGACCGGCCCATGAGCGCGGGTGGTGTCGGGCGGCTTCGCGGCCACCCGACGGACGGCTCCATGCGTCCCGGTCGGGCGATCTCGGGACGGCCGCCGGAGGTCATCGTCGACGGGCCCATCGAGCTCCGACGTCATACCGCGTTCGACTGCGATGCGCTCGTCGACTCCGTCAATCGCAGCCTCGCCGAGTTGCGGCCCTGGATGCCGTGGGCGCAAACACCGGCCACCGACGAATCGATCGGCGAGTTCCTCGAGCGGTCACAGCGAGCATGGTCCGACGGGATCGAATTCGGCTACACGATCCGGCCGGCCGATGACACGACCGGCCATGCCGGCATCATCGGGGCCTGTGGGCTCCACTTCCGTTCGGAGCCCGGTGTGGCCGAAATCGGCTACTGGGTGCGAAGCGACCGGACCGGCTCCGGCGTGGCCACCACCGCAGCCCGCGCCCTCACGCGAGCCGCGCTCGATCTATCGGAGGTCCATCGCATCGAGATCCACTGCGACGCGGACAACCGAGCCAGTCGAGCCGTCGCGGCCAAGGCCGGCTACGTGCTCGACCGAATCGATCTGCGATCGCCGTCCCCTCGGGCCCCGGCGGAGACGGACCAGCTCATGATCTGGGTGTATCCCGGCTGACGGTCGCTCAGCCGGGCGTCGCCGTCGTCTGCTGGAGCACCAGGCCATTGCCATCGGGATCGTCGAAGGTCACGAACCGGCCCCATGGCGCCTCCTCGATCTCCGCCGCGATCAGGACGCCTCTGCCCCTCAACGTGGCGATCTCCCCTTCGAGATCGTCTGTCTCGACCACCGTGCCCTTGATCGATCCGGCCGGCATCGTCGGGAACCACGTGACCAGCGTGATCGACGTCGCCGAACCCCGCGGCTTCACCTGCACCCAACGCTGTCCGGGGCTCATCTCGATGTTGGCCACCAGCTCGAAGCCGAGTTGATGGACGTAGAAGTCGATCGATCGAGCCTGGTTGGTCACTGGCAAGGAGAACAGCTGGATCCGCGTGATGGCCATCACCGCACGGTAGGGAGGGCGCTCCCAATGGTCAACCGACGGTGATACAGCCCGGTGGGACGCTCGGCGCATGGTGCTCGCCACCCTCAAGCGTCTGGCCGACGAGCTACGCGCCATATTGACCGACCTCGACCCCGACCGACTCTCTGGCTCGGATGCCTCGAAGCTGCTCGATGCCTTCACGGATCTCGAGAAGCTGGCCGCCGGCGGAAAGCTGCTGACCGCCCGGCGCGTCGAGTCCTCCAACGTCTGGCGCACGAAGGGCCATCGCTCGGCGGCCTCCCATATCGCCGAGGTCAGCGGAACCGGGATCGGCCCGGCCATCCACACCTTGCAGGCCGCCCGTCAACTGGCCGGCCTCCCGGCTGCCGAGGAGGCGGTCCGCACGGGGCGGCTCTCCGAAGTGCAGGTCAAGGAGATCGCCAGCGCCGCCAGCCTCCTACCCGAGGCCGAAGGGGAGCTCGTCTCAGCCGCGGTTGAGCAGCCGCTCAACGTGCTCAAGCTGCGCTGCCGTCGGGCCAAAGCCACTGGGAAGGGTCAGAGCACGACCTACCGGGCCATCCATCGTGCCCGCTATCTCCGGAACTGGATCGATGACGACGGGGCCGTTCGGCTCGAGGCCAAGCTCACCCCCGATGCCGGTGCACGCCTCCTCGGGGCGGTGAAGGCGCAACGGGAGCGCTTGGCCGCCGATGCCCGGCGAGCCGGGGTCAACGAGCCCACCCGCGCTTTGGCTGTCGATGCCCTCGTACGTCTCGTTTGCCGATCTGGTCAGCCGGTACCTGGCACGCCGGCTCGAAACCGGGTCAATGGGGCGACGCCTGACCGCGGTGCTCGAGCCACGGCGAGTCGGGGCCGCAGGAACGGACAGCCTCCCGGCAACACCAAGCGGCGAGAACCAGCCGACCATCTCGCCGGAAGCGGCTCCGACGACGACATCGAAGACGCTCCCCGCACCATGGTGCACGTCCGGGTCGACCATGCGGCGCTGCTGCGAGGACACACCGAGCACGGCGAGGTCTGTGAGATCCCCGGCATCGGCCCGATCCCGGTCAGCGTCGCCCGTGAGCTCGCGGGCGACTCCATCCTCAGTGTTCTCGTGACCAACGGCGTCGACGTGACCACCGTGGCTCATGCCGGCCGCACCATCCCCGCCTCCATCCGACGAGCCCTCCTCGAGCGCGACCCGGTGTGCGTGGTCCCGGGTTGCGAGGTCAGTGACGGGCTCGAGATCGACCACGTCGTGCCCTTCGCTGAAGGAGGCGCGACGAGCATCGGCAACCTGGCACGGCTGTGTCACTGGCATCACTACCTCAAGACCCACCAGCGCCACCGCCTGGAACGCCATGGCCGCCGATGGGTCTGGAGCCCGCCGGACGCCACCCCCCAAGCGGTTGTGCTCCGATCAGGCCGTCAGCTGGAGTGAGGATTGACGGGAATGCCGATGCGGTCCCGCGCAGTGGGACGGCTGACATTCCTCGACTGGCCCAGGCGCCGGGAAGCTGCCACAACGCGAGGTGCCGCTCAGGCAGGATCCGGTGCGTCCCATTCCTCGGACCTGTCCAGCCTGTCGAAAGCAGTGAGGACTTCGTCGCCGCCGATGGGGTGGAGGGAGAGCCATTCCGCCTCCGCCCGGCGAGCGAGGTCCCTCAGGCTGCCACCGGTGCGGCGGGCGGCGGCGGCCACGTCGTCGTGCTCCGCCTTCACCCCGGAAGGGCTCACCTTGATCCGGACGAGCTGCCCGTCGATCGATACCGATTCGATCGTCCGGGACGCCGGCCAACGTGCACCGGTCGTGGCTCGCACGCCGAGTGATCCTGTCGTCCGGCGGAGGACATGGCGGAGCTCAACGGCTTTGGAGGTGTCGGTGAGCACATGGACGACAGAACCGGGCCGACCCTTCTTCATGATGACGGGGGTGAGCCAAGCATCAAACGCACCCGCCTCGAGCAGCGTGGTCACGGCGTGAGCAAGCTGCTCGCCGGTGGCGTCGTCGACGTTCGTCTCCAGTAGCACCACCGGCTGGCCGGCGTCGGCGTCGGCATCGGCGTGGAGAAGGCCCCCCGGGTGGGCGTCCGGTTCCGCCCGCTCCGCGCCCCCGACGGCGACGGCGACGGCGACGGCGACACCGATGACGACCTGGGTGCAGTTGGGAAGCTCGTCGATGTCCCGGCTACCGGCTCCGAAGCCCTGGGCCGTCACCCGCATGGCTGGCATCGGTCCATAGCCCGATGAAAGGGCAGCAAGGAGCGCTGCGCCCGTGGGCGTTGTGAGCTCGACGGCCACGTTCCGTCCCCAAAGTGGGGCCCCTTCGAGCAGGCTCACCACGGCCGGGGCCGGGTTCGGGAGCATGCCGTGAGCCGTCCGCACCATGCCGGTGCCGGTGGCCACGGGGCTGGCCCGCACTTCGTCGACACCGAGGACCTCGAGCGCGGCGGCCGTCCCCACGATGTCGACCACGGCGTCGTGGCCTCCGACCTCGTGGAAATGGACGTGCTCAACCGATCGGCGGTGCATCCGAGCCTCGACCTCGGCCAATGCTGCGAAGGTGGCGAGGGCTCGCTGGGTGACGCGGGGTGGAAGCCGCGCCTCGGACACCAGGCCGACGATGTGGGAGTACGTGCGGATGACCACGTTGTCGGTCACCGTCACGACCGCACGGCAGGCAGCAATGCCCCCTCGCAGGACTGGCTCCGTATCAAGTCGCCATCCGTCGATGGGCAATCGATCGAGCAAGGCGCGGACCTCGTCGAGATCGGCGCCGGCATCGATGAGGCTGCCGAGAGCCATGTCCCCGGCAATGCCCGCGAAGCAGTGGAACCAGGCAACGGTGCGTGGCCCATCCGCCAACGATGGAGCAGTTCCGTGCCCGGCGCCGGTTCCAGGGACGACGTGGATGGCGGTCACGGCAGCATGCGAGCGACCGCGCAGGCTGCACCGAACCCGTTGTCAATGCCCACGACCGTGACGCCTGCCGCACATGACGCGGTCATGGCCAGAAGTGCGGTCACGCCTTCGAGGCCCGACCCGTAGCCGGTGCTGGTGGGCACCGCGACGACGGGTGCCGGAGTGACCCCCCCGACCAAGCTGGCCAGTGCGCCCTCCATGCCGGCCACCACCACCACGGCGTCGGCGTCGGCCAGCTCGTCGAACGATGCCAGCAGGCGGTGGACGCCGGCCACACCGCAGTCGGCAATGAGCAGCGGATCGAGTCCAAGAGCCCGCAGGGTAGCTGTGCACTCGCGCGCCACCGGGAGGTCGGACGTACCGGCCGTGACCACCAGCACCCGGCTCGGTCGCCGGGCGGATGGTCGCCATACGACGGTCGAGAGCTCGCCACGCTGTCGGTCGGCACTGGTGGCCGGCCCCGTGTTCGTGACCTCGCCCCCCGGATGGTCGGACATGACGAGGGCCAGCTGCCGAACATCGGCCCGGGTCGAGGACCACGGGTGCGCCACCCGCGCCCTCGACTCCCTCGTCGCCACCGTCGTCATCACCCAGCAGCTCGCCCACGATGGCTGAGCACTGCTCGGGCGTCTTGCCCTGCCCGTAGACGGCCTCGGGAAGCCCTTGGCGCAGCCACCGGTGATGATCGACCGGGCGAAACCGAGGTCGGCGAAAGGGAGGCGACGCAGCCGAGCGACAGCCTCGTCAGGCGTGCACGCCCCCGATTGGACGTCGTTGAGGAGCTGCTGCAGCGCGGACTCGTCCATGGCTTTCACTATCCTGCCTGGGCATGGCCCCGACCGCACCTTCGGCTCGTCGACGAGCCGGCGACCCCGGCCGCGTCGGTTTCCTCGGTCCCGAAGGCACCTTCACCGAGGAAGCACTTCTCAGCGAGGCCGAGTACGCCAACGCCGAGCTCGTTCCCTTCACCTCACTCGTCGATGTCCTCGAAGCAACCCACGACGGTGCGGTCGACCTCGGGTTCGTCCCCCTCGAGAATGCCATCGAGGGCACGGTTCGAGACATTCTGGACAGCCTGATCTTCGAGTTCGACCTGCTCATCCAGCGCGAAGTCGTCCTCGACATCCACCTGCATCTCATGGCTCCGCCGGGGACCCGCTTGGCCGACATCGAGTGCGTGGTCTCGATCCCCATGGCGAGTGCCCAGTGTCGGAGCTTCCTCAACGAGCGCCTGAGCCGAGCCGAGGTCCTCCCCTCCAACTCCACCGCCGACGCCGCCCGCCAGCTGAGCCAGCGCCGGGCCGGGGTCGATACCGACGAGCGCCCGACGGCGGCCATCGCCCCGCGACTGGCGGCGAAGCTCTACGGGCTCGACATCCTTGCCGAGGACATCGAGGACCACCCTGACAACCAGACTCGCTTCGTGGCCGTGGCCCCCCGCGGCATCCCGGCTCCGACCGGCCACGACCGTACGAGCATCGCCTGCTTCCAACGTTCGGACCATCCCGGGAGCCTCTATGGAATCCTCGGCCAGTTCGCGGCACGCAACATCAACCTCAGCAAGCTCGAATCCCGCCCAACCAAGAAGGCATTGGGCGAGTACTGCTTCATCATCGACTTCGAGGGCCACGTCGCCGACGCAGTGGTGAGCGACTGCCTTCGCGACCTCCACGCCGAGCTGGCCGGAGTCAAGTTCCTCGGCTCGTATCCGGCGGCCGGCCCACGAAGCCCAGCCATCCGGCTCGAAGCTGCGCAGTCACAGCGTGAAGCGGCGGACTGGGTCGAGCAGCTTCGCTCGGAGGTGGAAGCCAGCGGATGACCCGACCGTCGCTCGGATCCACCGGGCGACGGAGTCCAGCCATTCCCTTCCCCACCGTTCTATTGACTGCGGTCAGCGCTAGCCTGACCCGTTCGGAGGGATGGCAGAGCGGACGAATGCGCGGCTCTTGAAAAGCCGTGAGACGCGAGTCTCCGTGGGTTCGAATCCCACTCCCTCCGCCATTGTGATGTCGCGAGACATCGGAGACCGATGTGTCAAGACATCGTAGACCGGCAGCATTCGGCTGGTCAGGGCAGTGCGCTGGTAGTCCTTGCGTCGGATCGAGAACCAGGCGCCGAAGCGGGTGACCCGTCGAGGCCGACGATCTCGATGTCGAGGCCGTCGATGAGCATGGCGATGCGCCAGCCTTTATAGGCGCGCCGATGCCGATGTGGTGCAGGCGGCCTCGGTGGCGCAATGTCACCGAGCCGCTCTTGTCCACCTTGTCGAAGCGAAGACGTCGGCCGTCTGATCTTGACGACGGCAGGCGGTGGGCGCGGCCTTCTCCCGAGCGCCATAGACCGATGCCGGCGTCCTGCGTCCGAGTTCGCGGTGCGGTCGCACATCGTTGTAGTAGGCGACGAAGCGGTCGATCGCACGTTGGAGCTGCTTCTTGGTCGTCGATGTCCTCCTGGGCAGCGAGGAACCTCTTGAGCGTCTGGTGGAACCGCTCGACCTTGCCGCAGGTCTGGGGATGGTAGGGGCGAGAGTGCTTTGCCTTGATGCCCGAGGGAGAACAGCTCCTGTTCGAAGACGCCGGCCAATGCCGAATCGGTTGGCGGGCCGTGAAGATGAGCCCGTTGTCGGTGAGAAACGAGGCCGGATAACCCCAGGTCTCGGCCGATGTGTGCAGGACCCGCACCACGTCGCGCGGCCTTGACCACGCACCATGGCCCGAGAAGCGACGCACAGCCGTGAGTGGTCGTCGATGATGTTCAGGATCTCGAAGACGGTCTCCGTTGCCCGAGCTCGACGTGGGTCATGTCGGCCTGCCAGCACTCGTTGGGCAGATCCGCCACGAAGCGCGTGTAGGAGCTCTTCGGTCGCTTGTGGGGCTGAGGGGTGACGAACCCCCGGGCCTTGAGCACCCGCCAGATGGTGGGGACCGAGGGGACATCGCTTCGGCGCTCGGCGAGGTGGAAGTGGATGGTCTCGGCCCCGGCGTCGAAGCCCGTCATCGAGCAACTCCTTGCGCAGGGCCACGATCTCGTCCTCGTAGACGTCAGTGATCCGGGTCGGGCGAGCGCTTCGGCCGCCGGCTCCTCGGTGCCAGGCCGGCATCACCTTCGAGGCGGTAGCGCCGCAGCAGCTTGAAGAGCCAGCTCGAACTCACTCCATGAGCGGCAGCCAACTGCTTGATCGGCTTGCCCGTCCGCAGGTGCGTCTCGATCAGAAACCGGCCCATGTCCATAGGAGGCCCTCCCCGCTAGCGGTCTCCTATGTCTTGACACATCCTCGGGCCGCAGGTCTCCTATGTCTTGAACTCCGGCACCACTCCCTCCGCCATTGTGATGTCGCGAGACATCGGAGACCGATGTGTCAAGACATCGTAGACCCGCACTCGAATCCGTTACATGGCCGCCGAGCGTTCCTTCCAGGATGACCACCTCGACCATCAGGCAGTCCGGCTCTTCGGATTTCAGCGGGAGCTGCCCAGACTGGGATCACCCTGAAATAGGCGAAGGCGCTTCAAGCTTGAGGTGTGACCCAAAAAGCAAGAAGCACCTTCGTCCTTTTGCACCCTACTGAGATCCTGCAGGCTCTCGTCGGTCTAAAGGACGTCCGCGTCCTCGGGCTACGACCGCCGCGGCCCGGACGTCGAGCTGATGATCGAGCAGGTGACCGAACCGTTCGATGTCCCACGTGCGGCGATCGTGCCCAGGTCAAGGAGCGACCGGTCGTGACCTACATCGATCTGCCCGTCTACGGCACCCCGATGCGGCTGTGCTGGAAGAAGCACCGGATGCGGTGTGTGAGCCCGCGGTGCGACAGGCGGACTTTCCTCGTCCAGGACCACCGCATCGCGGCCAAGAACTGCCTGCTCACCACAAGGGCGGCCAAGTGGGCGACGGTCCAAGTCGGTGGGGGACGGACGGTTTCTGAGGTGGCCGCCGAACTCGCCTGCGACTGGCACACGGTCAACGACGCCGTCACCACCTATGGCAAGGCCCTGCTTGGAGGCCGACCGGAAACGCCTGAACAAAACGACGGCCATCGGGCTCGACGAGACCTCCTTCGTCAAGCTCAGCTCGACATGCCCACACCGACTACGCCACCACGGTGGCCGACGTGGAGAACCACCAGATCATCGACATCCTCCCGACCCGCAAATACGCCGACGTGGCCGGTTGGATCGACAAACAGCCAGCGGCCTGGAAGGAGCGGATCCGCTTCGGCGCCCTCGACATGTCGGCCACCTACGCGGCGGTGTACTCGGTGATCTTGCCCACGGCCCACCAGGTGGTCGACCCCTTCCACGTCATCTCGCTGGCCAATCGCTGCCTCGACGCCGTTCGTCGGCGGGTGCAAAACGAGCAGACCGGGCACCGGGGTCGACGAGACGACCCGCTCTATCGGGCCCGACGGGTTCTGCTCAGGGGTGAAGAGCGACTCGATACCAAGGCCAGCGAGCGCCTGTGGTCACTCCTCGAGCTGGGCGATCCCGGTGCCGAAGTGGCCATCGCCTACCGGGTCAAGGAGCGACTGCGCGACTTCTACCGAACCAGCGACCCCGACGAGGCCCGCCGACTGCTCAAAGAGCTCCAAGCACACTGCGTCCGACGCGCCATGCCCCCCGAGGTCCAAAGGCTCGGACGCACCATCCGAGACTGGTTCGACAAGATCTGCAACTACCACCTGGCCAGGGTGTCCAATGGGCCAACCGAGGCCCTCAACAACCTGATCAAGCGGATCAAGCGCATCGGCTTCGGCTTCCGGAACTTCGAGAACTACCGGATCCGGGCTCTGCTCTACGCCGGCAAACCGAACTGGCGGGTGCTGGGCTCGATCGTGGTCCGGTGACACCGGACCCCGCCAGAATCCGAAGAGCCGGCAGTCCAACTCTTCTGCGTGGCCGCTGAGCTCGCCGCCCTCGGGAGTTCCGAACCCGCCACGGTGCTCATCGGGTGGGTCGAAACGATCATCCCTGGACAGGCGGAGAGCTGGAGGACGCAGGTCGGCGAGGACGCGGCCACGGCAGTCACGAGCCTGTCCGGGGAAGTGGGTGCCGAACGCTACGAATCCCTCTTGCACACCGGTCGGGGGATCAGCGAGATCGAGATCATCCAATATGCCGCCCAACATTTGCGCTCTCTGGGTATAACCGAGGCCGAGTTGTTGGACGAGACGATCTGACCGCTGCGCATTCGCGCCCTACGCCGAGAAGATCTCTGAAGAAGGGTTCGAAGAGCGTCTCAGGACCTTCTGACCCTGGTTGTTCTCCCTGGTGAATCCAGTTCGCCGGACAACGAAGGATCATGTCGAGGAAGTTGAGAAGGGTGCGAGCGGATCCTCTGTTCTCCGCGGCGTGGCAATGGGTCCAACACGGAGAGGCGTGAAGTCCTCTCTGCGCTCAACTCAGACTCGGAGCTCGCTACGACTGCCGACGAAGCCCATCATCAGGAGGTCATCGATAGCCCCTACCTCGAGCGGACGAGAAAACAAAAATCCTTGACCGATGTCGACATTCTCTAGCCGGAGCTGCATGAGTTGGTCCTCGTTCTCGATTCCTTCGGCGAGAGTCTTGAGTTCGAGCACCTTCCCCAACTGGACCAAGGTGTGGACAATGGCCGCGCTCTCGGGCGAGTCTGCGATCCCCGAGACAAACGATTGGTCGATCTTCAAGATGTCGATGGGGAATTGCCGTAAGTAGGCCAACGATGAATAGCCGGTACCAAAGTCGTCGATGGCGATGCAGACGCCAATGGCCTTTAGCAAGCTGAGCCGAACGAGGGTGGCCTGAACATCGTGCATCAGGGCGGTCTCGGTGAGTTCCAATGTCAGTCGTTGGGGATCAAGCCCACTCGCCTTGAGGGCGTCGTTGACGTCATCGATAATCCGATCGCGCTCGAGTTGCACGGCTGAGATGTTGACGGAGACCGTGATCGGACGACCTTGACCCTGCCAAGCCGCTCCCTGCCGGCAAGCGGTTTCGAGCAGCCACCGACCAACTGGAACGATGAGCCCGCTCGATTCGAGAGAAGGGATGAATTCGTCAGGCATGATGATGCCCCGGTCCGGATGGCGCCAACGAATGAGCGCCTCCACGCCGATGAAGGTGCCCGTGGCCAAGTCGACCGTGGGTTGATAAAGAAGGAAGAACTGGCCGTTCTCAAGGGCTCGGTGAAGATCCAACTCCCGATGCCGGTGATCGTCCACGGAATCCTGCATCGCACGAGAAAAGAGAACCGCGCAGTGCTTGCCGGCCGCTTTCGCACGGTACATGGCGATGTCGGCATCTCGCAGCAGCTCATCGGGCGTCGCTCGATCACCTTCGGCAATGCCGAGACTGGCGCTGACCGCCAACGGAATATCGCTTTCGGATATCTCAAAGGGCTCGTTCAGCACGTCGAGGATCCGCTGCGCCACGCTCATGACTCCACTCTTGAGAGAGGAGCTCTCCGCAAGCACGACGAATTCGTCCCCACCTAGGCGTCCGACCGTGTCCTCTTCGCGCAGCACACCATCCAGCCGGGCCCCGACACTCGCCAGCAGCTGGTCGCCAGCGTTGTGGCCAAGTGTGTCGTTGATGTCCTTGAAGTCGTCCAGATCGAGGAAGAATGCCGCGATTGCGGAATGTTCCCTACGGGCACGTGCCAGCATCTGGCCAGCGCGATCGAGGATCAGGGCGCGGTTGGGGAGACCAGTGAGCGAATCGTGGAACGCTTGGTAGTGGAGCTCGTCTGTGCGCTCGCGCACGAGTTGCAGCGCTCGTGAGCGGCCCGTTCCCAGTACAAGAAGCAGTAATCCCAGTGAGAGGCCGGAGATGATGCCGCCCAACATGAGCGCAAGTGCACTGGGATTGGCGAGCACTCCGCCTCCAGTAACCGATTCATAGACGTCAACGTGCCATCCGTTGTCGAGATCGATCGTTGCCGATTGCGCCCCTGCGGGTTTCACACCTGCTCTGAACGTGACCGTGGAGGATTGGCCCACATACCGGAACGCCGCGGCGGTGGAAGGGTGGCCGTCGAGGGCGGTGGCGAGTAGGACGCCCGGGAGAATTGAAGTTCCCGTCCACCCGATGAACGCATCGCGACGGGCTTGGACCGTGCTGGGCACGACGCCACTGCTGTAGACGGGCGTCCCCAGCACCAGCTCTGGATTCTTTCCGGTTCCGTACGGCACGTACGAGGGTCGGCCTGAATCACGGGATTGCAATAGCTCCGGCCCCAACTGTGTATCGCAAAGATCAACACCGGCTGGGGTGGTCGACGGTGCCTGAGTAACTGATGCGGTGACCAGGCAGTAGTAGGGACGACTGCCGGCGGGGATGACCTGAAAGGCCCCATTAGCGGCGAGCGGACCCGATGGATCGGCGACGGCTCGAGCCGCGAATGCGTTCAGTTGTGACGCTGGGACAATCACCACTTCGGCGATGCCCAAGAGTTCAGGGTATCGCGCGAATGCGCGAATCGACTTCGCCCACTGACGAAGCGTTGCCTGCGACACATTGGGATCGCTCACAACGAATGCACCCGCAGCAATGACGAGATCCTGGTCATGCTGAATGGCCAACTTGAGGGTTGAGGCTATCTCCATCGACGAATTGACAAAGCTCTGGCGCGACCGCTGGCCTTCACCACGCGCCACGGCCAGGGCTCCGAGAGTCGAGCCAATGCTGCCGATGATCATCAGGGCCGCGGCGGCACCGAACCAAATGTAGCGACGCGAACCAACCCGCCTTTGCTCCGCTGGTGATTTCGACTCCATAAACCCTCGTCCAAACCATCGAAACGGTGACAGCCGGCGTCGTGTTTGGCCTGGGTCAGAGTGTCGGTGAGATAAGTCTTCAGCTATGACATCGACCTATTGCCGTCTGGCCTTGAGGGCGAATCCACTCAATGTCGAGTCTGCGGCGGATCCTCATGCGTCTGCGCGGGCAAGGACTTCGCTCGAGTGGGCTTCGGAGTCGACCGTCAACCGGCATTACAACAGCAGATCACGATGGGCGGTTCGGGTTCGACGTTCTGCCTGAGTTTGCTTCGAATCCGGCCACTGTCGGGAGCGCCCGTCCATCTGCCCGCTCTGCCCCACCTGCGGGCGCCAGTCAGCTGCCCCAGCGCACACTCGTGAGCGTTTTGACAGTTGGTCCTCGCTCGAATCGCAGACTAGGTGGCCCGGCGTTCCTTGGACGCCCACTCCACCTTGGAAGCCCGCGATCTCCGCTCCTTGGCCGCCGGACTAAATCGATGCTCGGCCCCTTGCGGGGTGATGCCGCCGACAGCCTCCCCGATCTCCCGCCAACTGGCTCCCTGGTATCTGGCGGCGTCTGCAGACGCCTGGCTGAGGCGTTCAGCCGACCGTCGAAGAGAATCGGCAAATCGAAGCGAGGCGAGTGATTCCGCGAGTTCGTCGGGCGCAGTACCGATGGCCTCTTGGCGGCCGCCCTCCACGACCCGGTCGGCAATCAACTGCGGATCTGATGACATGCGACCAGCGTAGCCTGTCGTTTCAACCATGTGTTGACAACCATGTGTTGAGAACCTAGGCTTCAACACATGGTTGAGACCCCGAGTGATGGCCCGGGGATCGCTCCCGCTGAGCCCGGCACCGTTGGCAATCAGCCCGTCGCCGAAACTGACTGGAATTCGACACCTAGCCGAGGCCGGCCTTACCTCCGGAAGACTCTCCTCCCACTGGCAGTGGTCCTCGCTGCCGGAGCCGCTCTTGCGATCGGCCAGCCGGGTGGGACACCGTCAATCCAAGCCTCAGCACACACGGACGCCACCAGGACACACATCGTCGACCCGACCCGCGGTCACGACGACCTCACGTCCACGGCACCGGCAACTACATCGACTTCGTCGTCGACACCCACCAGTACAACCACGGTGCCGGCCCCAACGGCGCCGGCGCTCTCGCCCAAGCCTCAAGCGACGTCCGAGGTAATAGCAACTCCATCGGTGACCCCGCCGGCCACCGGGCCTTCCGTCGCCACGCTGGTGGCCGAAGTCGAGGCCTCCGGGATCGACCCGGGTTCGAGCTGGACGTGGAGTATGGGTGACCCGTCAGCTCAGTGCCACTTTGTTCCGGGGACGAGCGTCGGGTCGGGCTGTACCTTCGGCGCAGCGGGGTCCGCACAGAGCGTTTTTGCCGGGGCGCCCTCGCTCGCTTTGGTTGCCCACGAGCTGGCCAACGCGGAGACCGAGAATGATGCCGTGCCCAGCCTGATGAATGAGGTCAACACCGCAGAAGCCGGAACCTCATGGTCACCGATCGACGCGGTCGCATCGTGTCTTGTCGAGCACTTCATGGGGTTTCAGGACGATGCTGCCGGGTCCTGGCAATGCTCAGCCGGGCTGGCCGCGGTCGTGGCCGAAAATATTCATGACACAGTCGTGACAACCGAGATGACGTCCATCTGTGGCACGAAATCGGGGATCGTCTCCACCCTGATCTTCACCGGCACAACAGGCACGCTCACCGTGACCGGCCCAGCAGTGGGCGCCCCACCTCAAACAGTGGCGGAGGGAACCCCAGTCACCGTTTCGGGGATTGGCACCTTTACCGCGATCGACCACGGTGGGGCGATCGACCAAACGGGCAAATGCACATCCTGAGCGGATCCTTCGAGCCCCCTGCGACCTTCCGAAAAGGCGGTGCCCGGTGAGCTTCCACAAACTCAGCGCCAACCACGTCAAGGCTCAGTAGGTTTCAGGCATCCCAGCCGCCTCGATCGAGAGGATCAACGCCATTCGCTCCTTGGTGAGCTCAGGCTTGATTCTCGGTCAGACCTTTTGCCGCTCCCGCAGTCGAAGCCGGCGCAGGGATCACTGCAACGAGTGATGAGTAGACGACGATGTTGGACAGGTAGCTGCCTGTCCCATGATCGAACACTCCGCCGCACGTCACAAGCTGTAGTGCGCTGGACCCATGTGATGCATACACCCGCTGGGCAGGAAACTGCGGTTTTGAGTACATGGCGACCGAGTTGACCGCGAACTGGGCGGTATCACCGTCCGTCAGGGTGACGTAGATCTGATCGCCGGCGGCCAGCGTACGCAACTGGAAGAACACGCCGGGGCCCGTGTAGTTGTCCACATGTCCCAGGATCACCGCCGACCCCACCTGGCCCGGTGTCGGACCCAGTCGGAACCATCCGGGCTGCGTGATGTTCGACGGCACCTGTACCGATCCGTCGGGATTGAGTCCCAGGGTGGACAACGACACCGCCAATCCGATGGCCGGAACCCGCAACATGGTCGGTACGGAGCGAACGGTGGACAGAGCAGCCACCATTGGCGGTGTTGGAGTCTGCGAAACCGCTGACCTTATGGCGGCCGACGAGGGGACCGGCGGCGGCAGAGCGTGGTTGCCACCCCGAAAGCCGACAACGAGGAGTCCGGCGCCGCCCAGGAGCAAGACCCCCGCCACTATCAACCACCAGGGTCTCGGCCTGCCCATCGCTTTGTGGTTGGCGCGCAAGGTCATGCATGCCTGCTTGCTCCGACCGTTTGCGGACCGATGAGGCGCCGGCGGACGGCAATGGCAAACAGCCCGATGGATCCGGCCAGGGCCAGCGCTCCAAGTGCGATCAGGTCGCCGTAGCGAGCGTGGGCTGCTCCACCGAGTCCGGTATGGGGAAAGCCGGTCGGTACGACTCCCGTGCCTGCACCCGTTGACGCTCCGGTCGTCGTGCCTGCCGCAGCCCCGCCACTACCGCCACTGGTACCAGTCGTGATCGTGGTTCCGCCGGTTCCACCCGCTCCCCCTGCGCCAGTGGGTGACGTGGTCGCGGTGGGTGACGTGGTCGCGGTGGGTGAGGTAGCCGACGTGGTTGTCGTGGTCGACGTGGTGAGACAGGTTGTGGGGGCAGTGATGGTGTTGGCATCGAGAGTGACGTCGCCATTTTGGGCGAGCACCCGCCCTTGAACAGTGGCTCCCGTGAGGAGCGTCGCCGATGTCAACGCCATGATTGTCCCGACGAACGTACTGGCAGAATTCAACGTCGCTGAGCTCCCGACCTGCCAGAACACATTGCACGCCTGGGCGCCATTCACAAGCTGCACGACGCTGTTCGAAGCCGTGACGAGAGAGGATGATGCCTGGAAGACGAATACGGCATTGGTGTTTCCCTCACCGTTCAACACCAGAGGGCTCCCGCTGATGTTGGCCGTCGACGCTGCTCCGAATGCATAGACACCGGGCGTCAGGGTCTGGCCGCCGAGCTGGTTGTCGGTGGTGGTGAACGTCGTGGTCGGCGGCTCTCCTGCCGCCTGCACGTATGCCGTAGTGAGATCGTTCTTGGCCGTGGTGAGCAGTGCCGGATCATTGACCGAGCCTGCCGGGCCGGCGGCGTTCGTCGAATAGATAGTCCCGGTGACCTGTGACTGGGTCACTCCGGCGTAGTTACTGCCAGCGGCCGGGCTCAAGCCGACATCGCCAGTGATGCTTGACGTGGGAATGTTGGTCACCGCAGTACCGGCCAGAACTGCGAACGGGGCAGCGGACCCCAACTGCACGGTCTGGGCTGCCGAAGCGGCCGGGACGAACACCGTGCCCACCAGAGCGAGCGCGGCCAGGGCAATGCCCACTTTCGACGCCGTACCCCACCGGCCCCGAAATGATCCGGTGTGGTGGCGCCTCTCCGATGTCATGGGCTGGCGCTGCAAATGGCGCGAATGAGGTGATGGCTGGGACCGGTCGGAACGCATGGCGAACTCCTTCGTGGCACGCCGAAATAACCAACCGTCTGTGACGGACGTCCGGGGTGCTGCTGTTCTTCTGCACGACCGAAATAAACAGCCGTCTGCGACGGACGTCCGGGGGTGCTCTTAGAATCCTATATCTAGTATCCTTCTACTAGCAATATTTTTCTGGAATCATAGTGACTAGGATTTTTGCCATGGCCAGATGGACTTTTCTCAGTAACCATGGTCGAGCACTCCTCTGTATCGCTCATGACCCGGAGGTGCGCTTGAGCGATATTGCGGCCAATCTCAATCTCACCGAACGCAGCGCCTATGGCATTGTCAACGATCTTGCCGAAGCCGGCTACATCCTTAAAGAGCGAGAGGGACGTCGCAATCGCTATGAGATTCAGCACCACCTGCCGCTTCCAGAGACTCCTGACAGAGATCAGGCCATTGGTGACATCCTGAGTGCATTGACCGGCGATACACCCAGGCCGAAGGCGTCGCGGAGAAGAGCGAGGCGCTAACCGATTGAGTCTGAATAAGAAACCCGCTCGGAGAAGAGCAGCGGATACCACGATCGGTATCTGGATCCTTACGTATGGGATCCACGAACCGTACGGTCGGCGGCCGAAGCGTGAGTTAAGGCCTCCAGAGCGGCAACGTGGGCGGTCACGTCTGCTGAACCGGCCAGTGCTCGCTGGGCGACGAACCCGAGGGTGATCGACGTCAGCAGCTCGGCCACCCCTTCCGGGTCTGCCGCGGCGTCAAACGTCCCGGCCGCCTGCCACCGCTCTCACCACGTCGGCGAACAGCTGCGCAGACCGGAGTAGGAGGCACGGGTCGCCGCCTTGAGCTCGGGATCGCTCTGGGAGTGGCTCCAACCGTGGAGCGAGACGAGCAGGCGGTCGATGTCGCCCTTTTGTGCCGGCCGAAACCCACGAGCGGCGCGCAGCACCTGCTCGACGAACTCCGGGAGTGGCGGAGGCTCGGGATTGGTGAGGACCGGCGCCAGGTCCTCGGCCATCGCCGCCGTCCCCTCGGTCACGACGGCGTTGATGATCTGGTCCTTGCCCTTGAAGTAGCCGTACACGGCACCGGTCGAGAGGCCGGACCGGGCGATGATCATCTCCATCGACACGGCCTCGAGGCCGTGCTCCTGCAGGCAGGCGCGTGCCGCTTCGAGGATCTGCTCGCGCCGGGCCTCTCGCCGCTCGTCGGTGATCCGGGGCACGCCAGCGACGGTACCACAAACAAAACGAATATTCCCTCTTGACAGTTGGAGCGTCTTCCTGTTACAAAACGAATATTCCTTCGTTATAGGAGACGAGCCCATGTGCGCACCACGTCCGAACCGGCAGCCAGCAGGTGAACCTCTCGCTCGTCACCGCCGTCGTCTGCATCGCCCTCGGGGCGGTCTCGGCGGCGATGGCGTCGTTGAACGTCGCCATCCCCGACCTGGTCCGCAGCACCCACGCCAGCCAGACCCAGCTCGAGTGGATCATCGACGCCTACCTGCTGGTCTTCTCGGTCCTGCTGCTCCCGGCCGGAGCCCTCGGCGACCGCTACGGCCGCCGCAAGGCACTCATCGGCGGCCTGATCGTCTTCGGTGCCGCATCGGCGGCGGCGATGGCGGTGTCCTCCGCCAACGACCTCATCTTCCTGCGCGGCCTGATCGGCCTCGGCGCCGCGTTCGTGATGCCGGCCACGTTGTCGACGATCACCGGCACGTACCCTCCCGCCGAGCGCACGAAGGCAGTCGGCGTCTGGGCGGCCGTCGCCGGGGGGAGCGCCATCTTGGGGCTGCTCTGCAGCGGGGTCCTCCTCCACTGGTTCTCCTGGCGGGCCGCCTTCGCCGTCAACGTCGTCCTCGCCGCTGATCGCCCTGGCCGGCACCGTCCGCTTCGTCCCCGAGTCCTCTCAGCCGGACGCGCCGGCGCTCGACAAAGGAGGCGCGCTGCTCGCCACGGTCGGGCTCGTCGCCCTGGTCTTCAGCATCATCGAGGCTCCCGACGCCGGCTGGCTGAGCGCCCGCACCCTCGGCGGTATGGCAGCCGGCCTCGCTGCGCTGGCGGGGTTCGTGCTCTTCGAGCGCCGCCAGCACCACCCCCTCTTGGACCCGCGCCTGTTCTCCAACCGCAAGCTGTCCGCCGGCAGCCTCTCGATCTGCATCCAGTTCTTCGCCTTCTTCGGGTTCACCTTCGTCTCCCTGCAGTACCTCGAGGGCGTCCGTGGCTACAGCCCGCTTGTCGCCGCGCTGGCCGTGCTTCCCCTGTCGGCAACGATGATGCCGGCGGCCAGGCTCACGTCCGAGGTTGGCATCGCGGTTCGGCGCCCGCACCGTCTGCGTCACCGGGCTCGTTCTCGTCGCCGCCGGGCTCGTGATCATCTCGCGGGTCGGGACCGACACCTCCTACCTGCTGATGCTGGCTGGTCTCGTCCCGCTCGGCATCGGCATGGGCGCGGCCATGACGCCCGCCACGGCAGCCATCACCGAGGCGCTCCCCAGGCGCAGCAGGGGGTGGGCTCGGCGCTGAACGATCTCTCCCGGGAGGTCGGCGGGGCGCTCGGCACGGCTGTCATCGGCAGCATCGTCACCGCCGTCTACCGCTCCAGCCTGCAGCTTCCCGGCGCCCCGGCCCCGCTCGTCGGCCAGGCACGGGCCTCGTTCGCCGTCGCCATCCACGCCGGTGGGTCGACCGGCGCCCACGCCCGCGACGCCTTTGTCAACGGCATCCACACCGGGCTTCTCTATGCAGCGGGCGCCGGCGATCCTCGCCGCCATCAGCGTCGCCACCCTGCTCAAGACCGAGGCCAGGGACTCGCCAACTCGTCGGACAGGGTGAACGACCCGCAGCTGGCATTCGTCGCCGACGCAGACAGCACACCCCCTCGCTCGCTGTCCGTCGGCAATTGGCCCGCTCGACGCCTGTTGCCAGCGATGAAATGGCTCCCGACCGGCACTCGGCTCCCGCCATGAGCACCCCGGGAGGCTGACTCCATGAGCTCACAGCACGACGTCTCTGCTTCGACGCCCGGGCTCCGGACAGCGAATTCGATCCTCTGGCTGCCCTTGACGGTCTCCTATCCGACGTCGGGCTGTCGCGAGCCGAGGCCGGGGCCACCGTGTCCTTGACCGGGCAAGACCCCATCCTGCCTGCGACACACCGCCTCGGTGCCTGCATCGGCGTCCCCATCATGGCCGGCGCCGTGGCGGCAGTTGCCTTTCACCGCCAGCGCGGTGGACCCGCACAGCATCTCGAGCTGGACCTGCGCCAAGCCGTGCACGCCATCAACCCGGGCGCCTTCTGGCACCCGACGCTGAACGGCGAGGCGGCGCCCCACCCGTTGGTCTTGGACAATCCCTTCCTCATCACGCCCTACCGCACGGCGGACGGCCGCTGGGTCATGGCGTCAGGCGTCTACCCGCACATGGTCGCCCAGTGGTGCCGGTTCTTGGACGTGCCTCCCGATTCCGCCAAGGTCGCCAAAGCCATCGCCGGCTGGGACGCCTTCGAACTCGAGGAGACGGCGACAGCGTCCGGGCTACCGGTCTGCGTCGTGCGCAGCCCGGCCGAATGGCTCGCCCACGAGCAGGGAGCGCTCCTGGCCAACCAACCCGTCATCGGGCTCGATCGGATCGGCGACGCGCCAGCCCGGGACTTCGGGCCCGCCGACCGGCCCTTCGACGGCATACGGGTGCTGTCGTTCACCCACGCCGTCGCAGGGCCCACCGTCGGTCGGACCCTCGCCGAACACGGAGCGGACGTGCTGTGCGCCACCCGACCCAACGACTACGAGCACGAGTTCATCTACGCCGAGGCCAACGTCGGTTCTCGAAGCGCCTACATCGACCTCGACAGTCCCGTCGGCCAGGAGCGAGCTGCCGCACTGCTGGCGCGATGCCGACGTCGTGGTCAACAACCACCGCAGCGGATCGCTGGAGCGTCGTGGTCTCGAACCTCGACAACTGGCCGAACGGCACCCGGGTCTCGTGTACGTGTCGGTCACCTGCTACGGGTCGACCGGTCCGTGGGCACGGCGCGGAGGCTTCGACATGAACGGTTCGGCCGCCTCGGGTCTCATGACCATCGAAGGCAGCGAGACGGAGCCCAGGCTTCCTGTCACCGGCGCTGATCAACGACTACATCACCGGCTACATGGGTGCCATCGGCGCCACGGCCGCGCTGGTCAAGCGCGCCACCGAGGGCGGCTCGTGGCACGTCACCGTCAACCTCACCAGGACGGCGATGTGGTGCGGGTCGCTCGGCCTCGTCGACCCTGATCGTGCCGGCTGCGACGACGAGCACAGCCTTCGCGAGCCTCTCCCCTACGACGCTCCGAGCCCGCTCGGTGACGTCCACATGCTCGCCCCGCCCGTGCACTTCTCCGAGACCCGGCCCAGGTGGCCCGACCCGATCCTCGTCCCCCGAGGATCGAGTCACGCCGAGTGGCGAACCTGATGCCCTCGCAACCTCCGGCATTTGAGCTGCGTCAGAGGAACAACATCAGCCTCTCATCCCAGGTACCGACTCTCTATCGGAGCACGAGAAGTGGAGCGTGACTGACCGGCACCCACGGCGCCCGCGGCAGTGCGTCAGCCGTCGTAGAAGCTCAGGGGGTGGATGCCGACGAGAGTTCGCTCGCGTGGCGTCCGAGCACGGGCCAACGCCTCGGGTGAGAGGTGGTTGACCACGGCTGTTGGTCGAATTCGTTGGGCGAGGTCGCGACGACCGTAATGGCACTGGATGAACATCCGGCCGGGATCCCCGGGTCCGGGCGCCATGCGTCTGTGCCAAATGTCGGAGACGAAGAGGGCAACGTCACCTGCTTTGGCCACGATTGGGGTGGCGCCCCGGCCTTCCCACTCAAGGCCATCGTCAGCGGCTCTGTCCATCGGAGGCACTTGTCCCGATGTGTGACTTCCGGGAATCACGCCCGTCGGACCTGCTTCGATTGGGCAATCCCAGAGGTAGAGATGGGTGGCGACGGCAAAAACGGGATAGGGGATTCGACGGTCCCAAGGGGTGCCGGCCGCTCGAGGGACATGCGGTCCGGCATCGATATGCCAGAAGCGCCCCGTATGTTCATTGTCCCTGGGTTGCTGCCACCAGGCAGTGTTGGCGATGACATGGCAATCCTCGCCCAGGAGAGGCTCGATGACCTCGAGGACCCGCGGGTTGGCGATGGCCTGCTGCACGAGACTGCTCCGATTGAGCATCTCGTAGCGAAAGGGCGCTGCCTGCTCCGGTGGATCCCCACGATCGTCGGGCGGGTACTCCTGAAAGACACGTTCGACATCGGCACGCAGTGCGGCCACTTGATCGCTGTCGAAGACGGAATCGAGCACAACGTATCCGTCCGACTGGAGGGCCTCCGCTTCCGACGGTACCGAGCCGGTATTGAGGGTGAGATATCCGAACGACCGGGTGAGCATTTCCCGATCCTGCCGCAACGGATGGCGACGGGCAACGGTGGCTCGGCACCCGTCTGCCGTCGGTCGTGCCCCGTGCCTGGACCAACGCACCTGAGGAAGCTGGTCATCGGACTGCTCGGAAGCGGTACTCCACACGATGCCGGATCGCCGTTTTGAATAGTGTCCACATGGGTGCGCAGCCGTTGCGGCACGGCAGTGGGCCGGCCAACGACAAGTTGGTCGATCGCTCAGCCCGAGTGAGCTCAGCATCAAACGACACCACGGCCAGGACACCGGAGGGAGGACGTCATGCGCTACAGGGACCGCTACCTTCTCGACCTGCAGGGATATCTGACCGTGCCGGAGGCACTGACGGCCGAGGCCCTCGAGCAGATCAACGACGTCATCGACGAGCTGGCCGAAAGCGAGATCCGTCCCGAGGAAACGGCCCATCGGTGGTCGCACCTGCTGGCTCGGAGCCGCGCCTTTCGAGACCTGATCGACAATGCACCCGTCCTCCCGATCCTTGAGGAGTTGCTCGGAGAGGAATTCCGGCTCGATCACGAGTACGTCGACCTCATTCGCTCGGGAATGGGGCCGATCGGCACAGGGCTGCACGGCGGGCCGGTTCCATTTCGTCCTATCGAGTACTACTGGAATCGTGACGGGCAGATTCACAGTGGGCTGGTCGCGGTCGCCTACAACCTGAAGGAGGTGGGTCCGGACGACGGCGGCTTTGCCTGCGTCCCTGGAAGTCACAAGTCCGCCTTTGCCTTCCCTGACAACTGGAAGGATCTCTCCGATCCCCCGTCGTGCGTTCGACGGGTCACCGGGCCCGCAGGCAGCGCGATCGTCTTCACTGAGGCACTCGTACACGGCACGCTGCCCTGGAGAGGTAAGGGCGAGCGTCGCACAGTGTTCTACAAGTACAGCCCGAGGCCTCTCGCGTGGTCGAAGACCTTTTACGATTCAAGTCAGTACCCTGATCTCAACGACCGGCAGCGTGACCTTCTCAGGTCTCCAGGTATCGAAGACGTCTAGACGCTCATAGAAGTCTTGCCTCCGGCCACAGGCGCCCTACGGCACGGGCGTCGATGAATGGACGAGATCGACGCCCGAGGAGAGGGAGGGACAACCCGGGCGCCGATCGGGATCGGCCAACATGGGGCCCTGTCAGGCGGGATTGACCGTGAGGTTGAATTCGGTCCTGACAACCTCCTTCGGCTTGGCGCTGTCCTTCAGGGTGATCGTCAGGTTGAAGGAATGGCTCCCGTCCTTTCTGTCCGGGCTTCCCCACGAAAGTGCCGTCCTTGTTGAGCCTGACGTCCTGCGGCAGACCTTTGGCGCTCCAGGCGTAGGGCTGCGTCCCGCCGGTCTCGCTCAGCGCCACCGAGTACTTCTGGCCGACCGTGGCGGCCGGGAGCGACGTGATCGTGATCTGCAGACCGACGTAGAGCGTGAAGCTCCGGCTGGCTCGCCCCTGGCGGGTGTACCCAAGTCGGTTCCAGGCCGGTTGCGGTCTCGGTCCTGCATCTCCCGATGCCGCGCACATGAAGGAATGCCCGTTGCGCCGGTGGGCTCAACCCGGGGGTCGCAGTGGTAAGCGTCAGCGCAAGCGGCGAGCCCGTTGGGACAGCACCGAGTCCGAGAGCACCGACTCAGGGTTGGGTGGGATGGAGAAGCTCAGCCAACAGCTCGACGCCATCGACCACACGCGGCCCGGGCCGCGAGAAGCACGCGTTGGCGTCGACCGCATAGATCCGGCCCAATGCGGCCACCTCGGGACGGCCGAGAAGGGTACCCGCCTGTTCCACCGCACCATTGAGATCGAAGCCGCATGGCATGAAGACGGTGACGTCGATCCTCTCGGCGGCAATCTCTTCCCAAGCGAGCCGCCGCGATCGTTCACCACTGGCAGCCAGGACTGGCAGACCTCCGGCCGCCTCGATCATCTCGGGTACCCAATGACCACCGTTGAACGGCGGGTCCGACCACTCCAAGGCGAAGACCCGGGGCCGCAGGCGGCCCTCGACCCGCCGGCGCACGACGGCGACTCGGCGGCGAAGATCGGCCATGAGGACCTCGGCCACTTGGTCGGTCTTCGTGGCCCGGCCCACCAAGCCGATGCAGTCGATGACCTCGTCGAGCCGTCCGGGGTCAAGGGAGACCACCTCGGCGTGACAGCCGATAACGGCCAGCGCATCCTGCACCGCGCCCGAGGGCACCGCGCAGACCTGGCAGAGATCTTGCGCCAGGATGACGTCGGGATCGATCGTCCTGATCCGTGGGGCGTCCAGGGTATAGATCGACTCACCGGCCGCCACCCGCGCGCTCACCTCGGTGTCGATCTGTTCGGCGGTCAATGATCCGTCGGTGGGAAGGGCGGTCCCGGACACAACGGGAACGGCTCGGGCCGCCGGCGGGTAGTCACACTCGAAGCTGACGCCGGCGAGCTCATCGCCGAGGCCAAGGGCAAACACGATCTCGGTGGCCGACGGAAGCAGCGAGATGATTCTCATTCGTCCATCATTTCGCGCCCGGGCGTCCGGCACGGCTCTGCTCGTCTACGGAATAGGGGCAGTGGCGACACCCGCTGCCACAGCAATAGCCGCGAAGCGCCAGCGCTCGGGAGGTGAAAACGAAGTAACCAGTCTCGGGGTCGGCATAGAGGTCGCGTCCGGCAGCCACCGCCGCGTCGTGCGCAGCCTGAACAGCATCGGGGGCGGGCTCGGCTGGGGTCTCATCGGGTGGCTGGCCCGACCCGTGGTCCTGGGTGCCCTCGGTGCTCACGAGCGCCAAGGTTCGACCGACTCGGCCCGCATCAGCATGCAGGCTGAGCTGGATCTCATTGATCGGCGACATAGTGGCGGCCTGATCGGCGGCACCGGCAACGATCGACATCGAGAAAAGCTGCAGCCAGACGCGGGAAGCAGTCCCGCGGTGACCATGAGTCCCATCGTCACGTCAGGTCGGAGGATGAGTCGCGCCGTCGGTTTGGCCGTCCGGGCGTTGAGGCTCGGTGGGAAGGACATCGCAGAACACGAAGCCATCACGGGTAACGATCTCACCGGTTCGAACACCGATCGAGCTCGTGAACCCCGGTCCATCCCACACGAACGTGTGGAACTCGCCTCGCTCACCGCACGGATCGACCTCCGGGGGTAGGTCGTCGAGGAGTTGCTGGTCGAAGCTACGGCCGACGAATGTCGATGGCAGTTTCGTTGGGTCGACGCAGGTCAGCACCGCTTGGATGCCGCTGGCGATCATTTCGCGAGCCAACGCTCTCGTCGGGCGCCCCCAGAGAGGAAAGAGGGGACGTACTTTGCTGTCGGCCAACGCCCGCTCTCGGTAGGCGCGAACGTCCTCGAGGAAGAGATCGCCGAACGCCACGGCGTCGACGCCTTCTTCAGTGGCCGTGCTCATGGCCTCGTCCATGCGGCGCTCGTAGACATCGTTCGGACAAGGCGAAGGAATCTCCACCAAATGGAGCGGCAACTCCAGCCGATCTGCCTGCGCTTCGATCAGGGAACGACGGACCGCATGCATTGCCACCCTGTCTGCAACCTTGTTCATCGTCACGAGCAGTCCGGTGACGTTCACGGATGGGTCCCGACGGACCTCGTGCAGGGCGTAGGTGCTGTCCTTGCCACTGCTCCAACTCATCCATGCACGCGTCATGAGTGCCCCATACGAGCATGGCGACCGGAGTGACGGCAACCTGCCGCGGTCGGTTCGCACCGGCCTTCCGCCCGCTCCCGACGGAATGCAGCCTGGTCGAATCCGCTAGCCGAGATAGAGGCCCGCAACCTCTTCATAGAGCTCAGCATCCACCCGCTTGGGCTTACCCACAGCGGCGTGCAACGGGATCCGCACGATCTCTCCAGCCTGTAGTGCCACCATCTTTCCGAAGTCGTGATCATGCGCAGCGGCCAGTGCGGCCGCCCCGAAGCGAGTGGCAAGGACACGATCGAATGCGGTTGGTGAACCGCCCCGCTGGATGTGACCAAGCACGGTAGCCCTGGCCTCGTAGCCAGTCCGGCGCTCGATCTCCTCGGCCAAAAAGGCTCCGATCCCCCCCAATCGAACATGACCGAACTGGTCGGTGGTCTCCGATCCGCCCATGCCAGCTGAACATCGCAGCCGTTTCCTCATCGGCGGGTCGGGCCCCCTCGGCAACCACGACGGTGGAGAAGAAGTTCTGCTCGGCGTGACGCTTGCGCAGCCGATCGCACACTGCCTCGAGGGAAAATGGCACCTCGGGGATCAGGATTTCGGCCGCCCCCCCGGCGATGCCGGCATAGGTGGCGATCCATCCGACGTTCCGACCCATGACCTCGCAGACGATGACCCGGTGGTGGGACTCAGCGGTGGTCTGCAACCGGTCGATCGCCTCGGTGGCGATCTGGACGGCCGTGTCGAACCCGAACGTCACCTCCGTTCCCGACAGGTCGTTGTCGATGGTCTTGGGCACCCCGACGGCGGGAAGGCCTCGTTGTTGCAGTCGCTCGGCCGCCCCCAGCGTGTCGTCCCCGCCGATGGCCACCAGGGCGTCGAGCCCCTGCGCCTCGCATCGTGGCCAGGGCACGATCGGGGCCCTCTTCCGTGGCGAAGGGATTGGTGCGGGACGAGCCCAGGATCGTCCCTCCCTTGGTCAGGATGGGCCGACATTGCTCGACAGTGAGCGGGATCGACGTGTTCTCGAGCACACCGAGCCAACCATCGAGGAAGCCGACGCACTCGTCACCGTGACGGACGGCGCCCCCCACGACGACCGCGCGGATGACGGCGTTCAGTCCCGGACAGTCACCCCCACCGGTGAGGACGCCGATTCGCATCGCATCATGATAGAGAGGCCCAGCGAGCTGACACCGGCCACTGGCCGACACCGACGGCCGAGGACGGCAGTGCGCATCCGACAGCGACCGCCGGAAACCGGCAGGGAACGACCTTGCGCGCCGATGGCGGCGCCATCGCACGCAGATCAGCTATGCAGAGAAAGCAACCTCTAGGGCGAGGGGAACGAACCGGCCTCGGCCAGATACGGCCCGGCCGGTGTCCAGCCGATCCGTGCCGCAGCCACCGGTTGGAACCATTTGTATGGGATATTGCCGTGCCAGGGGGCATACAACATCCAAAGGGAGCCCGCCGCCGCCCGGTAGAGGGTTTCCTCGCCGGCGCCCACGCCTTGTCGATTGTTCATGATCAAGGGCTTCGTGCCGAAGGGTGTGCACGGCCCGGTGATCGACCGGCACTTGGCCACGCCGATGCCATAGAGCGGCCCGCCAAAGCCATCGCCGCCGGAATAGAAGAGCCACCAACCGCCGAATGGCGACGTGACCAGTTGGGGTGCTTCGACGATGGGCCGGGCCCACTTGGGGGCGGCGTGGGTTCCGTAGATGACCGTCGGTGATCCCAACACGCTGAGACCGTTGGCGGCGAGCGGCTGCGACCAGATGCGGTCGGCACCATGATTGGGCCCCAAATTGTTGTCGCTCTTCCAGACCAGGTAAGGCCTCGGCGGTGACGTGTTGTCCATCAACACCTGGGCATCGATGTCACCACCCTCGTTCGTCTGACAGACGATCGGCAGTGCGGTGGGGACGTAGGGACCGATCATGCTCGCTGAGGTGGCGGTCGCGAGACAGTGGATCCTGGGCTGCGAGCCGCGGACCGTCGCGGCGTAATAAAGGACATACTGCGATCCGAAGCGGTCGACCTCGGGTTGCCAGGTCGTTCCACCCTGAGCCACCGGCAATGCCCACGGCGGGACAACAGGCAGAGCGTCGACGGGGGCCGCCCAGGCGCCTGGCCTGCCTACGAACACGGGGACGTTGTCGTGTTTGTCACCGAATGCCGTCGAGGTGAACAGCAAGTAGTGGCCATCCTCGGTCTGTAACGATCCTCCGGAAAGGTCGGTATGGCGGATGGTGGCGATGATGAGAGCCGGCGCATCAGGCGTCCGAGTCACCGGTGGCTCGTAGCCAACAGCTCCACCGGCCGATGTGGCAAGAATGCCCGCGCCGGCCAGCACGAGCGCTACCACCACGAGGAGAACCATTTCGGCGCGCGTCACCCGGCTGCGTGGCTCACGCCACCGTCGCCTCGCACGCCTCGCGAGACGGTTGTCCATCGCGGCCCCCCTGATGCGCGCACGGAGTCTGCGGTCCCCTGCCGACCCAGGATAGGTCGCCGGGTTCGCTGCCGTACACCCACCGTTCGAAGAAACTTCGGGTGGCGTCACGGCCGCCGCATCGACTCCCGCCGATGCCTGTTCACGGTCCGTCGCCGGACGGTGACGAGGGGTGCGACTGCTGATCGTCATCTCGGGCGGGCTGGACGTGTCCTGGGGTCGGGCTCAAGAAGAGTGCTCATTCTGGCATGAAAGTTCTCCGCAGGAGGGTCGAGGGAGCGTCGTCCGTCATTTCGGTACGGCCTTCGATCGGCCACACCCTTCGCGCCTGTGGTGAGAACCTGTCGCTGTCCCGATACGCCCCCACTCCACGGTGGAGGGGATCTGGTTGGTTGCCCGCCGATGGCTTTGGCTGCCGCCTCTGGGAGGGCTTCAACGTCGCCGAAGCGATCTCCGTCGTCGCTTCTGGGAGATGCTGATGTCATCGGTTCCGCCTCGAACGCGGACTCACCCGTCCGCCACGCGCAGGCAAGGGTCGCCGACGTACTCAGCCGACGCAGGCGATCTGCAGGCGCCTACCACCAGTACGCCCTCGTCGACCGTCGTGGTTTCCTCAGCAAGTGCCGGCCGGGGCTTGCCGCGGGCTTCGTACCTCGAACTTCGCGTACGTCCGCTTTTGGTTTTCCACAGTCCCGGGCTCTCATAGCTCGCGGTTCAACGGCGTGCGCAAGCGCCTTGACCAGGGACGCGGCCCTGCTTAGTAATAGCGGGGCTCGTCTCGTGCAGACGTTCCCTGTCTGAATTACGATACGAGACGTATCGCATCGTAAAGGGGTCGGAGCTCGCCGGGTAGCGCCAGGCTGCTCCTCCTCGAAGTGCGCCAGAGCCAGAGAAAGGACCGCCGATGCCGGTGCTGGACCGCAAGTGGTGGACCTTGGTGGCGGTCTGTACAGCCACCTTCATGTTGTTGCTGGACATCACGGTGGTGAACGTCGCCTTGCCCGACATCCAGCGTTCGCTCCACTCGTCGTTCAGCGACCTCCAGTGGGTGGTCGACGCCTACTCCCTCACACTGGCCGCCTTCTTGTTGACCGCGGGCGTGCTCGGCGACATGTTCGGCCGCCGGACCCTCTTCGCCGTCGGGCTCGTCATCTTCTCGGCGTCCTCATTGGTCTGCGGGCTCGCCTCCTCCTCGACGATGCTCAACTTCTCGAGAGCGGTCCAAGGAGTCGGCGGCGCCATCATGTTCGCCACGTCGGTGGCCCTGATCGCTTCCGCCTTTCACGGCAAGGAGCGCGGCACCGCTTTCGGGATCTACGGCGCCGTCCTTGGCGGCGCGGTCGCCATCGGCCCGCTCGTCGGCGGTGCACTGACCAGCTCGATCGGTTGGCGGTGGATCTTCTTCGTCAACGTGCCAGTCGGGGTCCTCGCCGTCGCCATCACCTTGCTCAAGGTGGCCGAGTCCAGAGAGGAGAACACACGCCGGATCGATTGGCTCGGGTTCGTCTCTCTCTCCGGGGCTCTGTTCATGCTGGTGCTGGCCTTGGTGCGCGGCAACTACGACGGCTGGAAGAGTCCGCTGATCCTCGGCCTGTTGGTGGGCAGTGGCGTGCTGCTCGTCGTCTTCGTGGTGGCCGAGTGGCGGGGGCGTGACCCCATGCTCGACCTCACCCTCTTCCGCAGGCCGGCCATGTGCGGAGTGTCGGTGGTCGCCTTCACTCTGGCCGGCTCCATCTTCGCCCTCTTCCTTTACATCACGCTCTACATCCAGGACGACTTGGGCTATGGCCCCCTGGCCGCCGGCATCCGCTTCCTGCCCATCACGATGATGGCCTTCGTCGTCGCTCCCGTGGCCGGCAAGCTCACCGTCCGACTGCAGTCCCGTTACCTGCTCGGTACCGGTCTCCTCCTCGTGACCGGCGGTCTCCTGCTCATGGGCACGACCAGCCCGACGTCGGGATGGACACAGCTTTTGGCTGGCTTCTTGGTCGCCGGCGCCGGCATCGGCATGGTCAACCCGGTGCTGGCCTCGGCGTCGGTGTCGGTCGTGCCCTTCCAGCGCAGCGGCATGGCGTCGGGGGCCAACTCCACCTTCCGCCAGATCGGCATCGCCACCGGCATCGCCGCCTTGGGCGCCGTCTTCGCCAGTGAGATCCAATCCAAAACGTTCGCCATCCTGCACACCAGCGCAGCCGGGCAGCTGGTGGTGCATAAAGGTGGGAGCCAGTTGGGGCTGGCCCTCCAGGCAGGCGGAGTGCGGGGCGCACTCGCCGCCATCCCCGTGCCGGCGGCCCGTCAGACGCTGCTCAACGCCTATCAGGTCGCGTTCTCGAGCACCTTCAACGAGCTCATGGTCATCGGGTCCGTGGTGTCCTTCATCGGCGCGGTGGCCGCCTTCGTGCTCGTCCGCCAGAAGGACTTCGTGCCCAGTGGGCCTCCGGGGGCACCGCCTGCGAGCGGCCCGGCCGAACCGGCCAAGCCCACCGATCTGGCCACCGTCGGATGACCGTTCCGCTGCGACCAGTCGAATCGGTGCCCCGAGGACCCGGTCGACCCCGGGATGAGGCAACCAGTCGAGCCATCTTCGACGCCGCCCTCCAGCAGTTGGAGCGGCTCGGGTATGGACGCATGACCGTCGAGAGCGTCGCTGTGGAAGCCGGCGTCTCGCGGGCCTCCGTCTACCGGCGCTTTCGAGACAAGGCGGACCTGGTGACGGCGGCCATCGCCCAGGCCAACGACCATCCGGAGAGCGGCACCGCCGACGGAGCCCTCGCGCGTGATCCACGCCGTGCCCTCATCGCGTTCTTGGAGGAGTTCGACGCGAGGTTCGCCGAATCCTGTCTCGAGGTGATCGGCGGGTTGGTCGGGGCCCGCGAGGACCCGACGGCGCTCGCCATGCACCGGCAGCGGGTGGTCGCTCCTCGCCGCGCCTACGGGCGCTCGCTGCTCGAGATGGCGCAGGCCCGAGGTGAGCTCGCAGCCGATGCCGACCTCGACCTCGCCCTCCAGATGCTCACCGGCTCGGTCCTCTTCCGACGGGTCAGCGGTGACCGGGTGGCGCCGGGTTGGGCACGCCGCGCGGTGGATGCCGTCTGGGCAGGCATGGGGCCGAAACCCCAACGGCGAGTAGGGAGCCGGGGCGAACGGCTGCGCAAGGACCGACGGGTCGGGGGCCATGCTCCCGGACTCCGGCCGACGGGGGCACCCGAGCCCGGCTAACACCGGGCCTGACCGGGCCTGACCGGATCGCCGACCGACCAACAGCGGTGTGGGGTCGTCGCAACTCGGGACGGAGGCCGCGAGACCTCCGCAGCTCAGCCGTTCAGTCGCCGAAGAGGAGTCCGTAGTTGGCCCCGCGCCGGAGGTGGTGTCCGCCGTCGACGGCCAGGCACTCGCCCGTGATCCAACCCGATTCGGGTCCGGCCAGAAATCGCACGGCATCAGCCACGTCATCGACCGTGCCCAGGCGACTCAGAGGCATCTCGGACAGGTACTCGTCGAGAAGCGGCCCGCCGGCGGTGATGGGCGCCATGAGCTCGTCGTCGATGATGCCGGGCCGGACGGTGTTGACCCGCACGCCCGTCGAGCCCAGCTCCTCGGCGGCGTAGCGACACAACATGTCGATTCCGGCCTTGGCCGCGCCGTAGGCCCAGAGGTAGCGATGCGGGAAGTGCCCGGCTCCCGACGACATGCCGATGATCGATCCCCCCGGTGCCGGCCGGTCACCTCGGCTTTGGCCGACGCCGGCCGCCATGTAGGGCGCGGCGTGTTTGATGCAGAGAAAGGTGCCCACCAGGTTGACGTCAATGGTGGCCCGCACCTGGGCGACGTCGGCCGCAGGAATCGGACCCATGTGCATGGAGCCCCCGGCGTTGGCGAAGAGAATGTCGAGCCGGCCCTGTCGAAGGGCAGTTCCGACGGCACGCTCCACATCCGCCTCGACGGTCACGTCACCCACGACGTAGGTGGCCGTTCCAATAGGGACCCCTTGGTCGGCAGCTCCGGCGTCGCGATCTTGGGCCGCTACCGCCTCGAGGCTCGCCACGGCAGCCCGCAGTCGCTCCTCTGTCCGGCCACAGATGGTGACGTGGGCGCCGTCGCGGACCAGACGAGTGGCCGCCCCGAACCCGATTCCGCTTCCCCCACCCGTCACCAGTGCGGCGAGACCCACAATGCCGCGGCGGGCTCCGGGCTCCGAAGGACCCGGTCGTCGGCTTCCTTCCATCGTCGTCTTCCCTCCTTCAGTGACCGTTCGCCGCATGCGCCCCGGCACCGGCGTGCTACAGAGTGTCACGTGCCCGAGTTCAATTTGGCTGACCTGTTCGAGCTGGTGGTCGACACCGTTCCCGATCGCACCGCCGTGGTGGCGGGTCGGGTTCGGCTCAGCTATCGCGAGCTCGACACCCGGGCCAACCGCTTCGGCAACTACCTGATCGGCCTCGGACTGGCGACGGGTTCGAAGGTCGGCATCCTCGCCCACAACCGGTCCGAGTGGCTGGAGGCGATGATCGGCTGCTTCAAGGCCCGCATGGTGCCGATCAACGTGAACTACCGCTACGTCGCGGCCGAGCTTCACTACATCATCGACAATGCCGACATCGAGTTGCTCGTGGTCGAGGACGAGCTGGTGCCGCTGGCCATCGAGGCTCGAGCCGACCCGGGTGGAGCAACGTCGACCAGCGGATGTCGGTTGCTCGTGATCGGGGACGAGCCCGAGGCCGGCAACGCAGACGTCGATGAACGCCCGCCGACGCTCGGAGCGTTTGATCACGACGTTTGGGCGTCAGCGCTCTCCAACTCATCAGAGGCAGTGCCGGGCATCCCGCGGTCACCCGACGACTACTACGTGCTCTACACCGGGGGAACGACCGGACAGCCGAAAGGTGTGGTGTGGCGACAGGAGGACATCTTCTTCGCAGCCATGGGCGGCGGCGGCTGGGGGTCACGTCCGATCGAGCGACCTGAGGAGCTCGTCGAACGCCTCCCAACCGGTGGTCGCTCGGGCGCCGTCATGCTGGTGACGGCCCCGCTCATGCATGGCAACGCGCAGTGGGCCTCGTGGAGCGCATTCTTCATGGGCGGGACGGTGGTCCTCTACACCGAGCGCGCCTACGAGGGCGCGACGGTCATGCGCCTCATCAGCGACGAGCGCGTCATCTCCGTCGCCCTGGTCGGAGACGCCATGGCCCGGCCCCTGGCCGAGGCGGTGGCCGCCGCACCCCCGGGCACCTACGACACCAGCTCGCTGCTGGCCATCGGCTCGGGCGGCGCCATGTTGTCGGCGGCGGTCAAAGAGGAGCTCTCCAACCATTTCCCCGGGGCGATGATCATGGACCGCTTCGGCGCCAGCGAGAGTGGCGCGCAAGGAGCAGTCGAGCACGGCGAGCGCGGCCCTATCTTCGCCATGGGCCCGGACACCACCGTCCTCGACGACGACCTCCGACCGCTTACTCCGGGCGATGGACGGATCGGACGTTTGGCCCGCAAGGGCCGCATCCCGGTCGGCTATCACAAGGACCCGGCCAAGACGGCTGCCACCTTTCCGGTGGACGGGGACGGTACGCGGTGGTCGCTCCCCGGTGACCTGGCCTCGATCGAGTCTGACGGCACCATCACCGTCCACGGCCGGGGATCGGCCTCCATCAACTCGGGCGGCGAGAAGATCTTCCCCGAGGAGGTCGAGAGCGCGATCAAGTCGCATCCCGACGTGTTCGACGCCATCGTGGTCGGCGTCCCCGACGACCGCTTCGGCGAGCGGGTGGCCGCTGTCGTCCGACCCCGTCGACCGGACACACCCATCGGTCTCGACGATCTCCGGGACCACTGCCGTCCATTGATCGCCGGCTACAAAATGCCCCGTCAGCTGCTTCTGGTCGAGGACATCCCACTGACCGCAGCAGGGAAACCCGACACGAAGGCGGCCCGCGCCTTGCTCGTGCCGATCGCACCCGAGCCGTCGGACTGATGGTCGTCCCCGTCCGCTGAGCCGTGCGTGGCGGGACCCTTGGCAAGAAGCCCATCGGTGTCCCCGACCATCGCCGTCACTGCCTCCACCACCCGTGCCGCCACGTCTTCGAGTGCGGAGGCGCCGATATCGAGGGTCCGATGGGCGCCGGCGTCTGGCCAAACGCCGACGACTCGACCGGGCACCGGCCTTCGGGGCCGGCTGAGCGCGGCAACGAGGGCGGGAAAGGCCAAATCGCACTCAGAGGTCGGCGGAGGTACGCCCGCCGAAGTGACGACCAGTGCCTCTCCTCGCGGCCCCGCCACACGGAGGTCCACACGACCCCGTAGCCGCACCGCGCCGTTCGGGGGACAGCGCCATTGTTCGTCAGGGCCTCCAACCCTTACCGTCGGACCGAGGGCCGACCAGTCGAAGGCGCACCAGAGCGACGTGGCCCAGCGGGTTGCCTCGGCCAGCACCACAGCTCGGGCGCCGGCCGGCTGATACGACAACCATGGTTCCCAGTGGTACGTGCGCCACCCGGATCGTTGCCAGGTTGCCATGGCGTCATCCGCCACCGGCCCGACTGCCTCGGCCGGGCTTCGGTAGCGGCCCTCACAGCACGATTGGATGGCAGCCAACCCGAGTGAACGTCGGACGAAAGCCGGCTTCCAGCGAAACGGCTTCTCTGATGTCGAGAGCCGACCGCCCTTCGTCAATGCACGGCGCAACGTCGGCAGGGTCACCACCAGCTCGCGCCACCGTGGCTGACCTTCGCAGACGAGCGCCAGCTCGCGGACGAAGCGGGTCAGGACGCGGTCGGGCAGTCGGGCTGGAGTGACGTCCACCGGCCCCGTGAGAAGGGCGGACAGGTCGGTCGCACGACTCACCACGAGCACGCCCCGTTGCTGGCTGCCGACCTGACCGAGGGACTCCAACGGGCCGAGCCGTCAGCATCCGCTGGCCTTGGCTCGGCGGGATCGGGTCGCCGGCGGGCGGCCATTTGGTGACAGGTGGCACACATGCCGGCGGGGACCGCTCCCGGCGCCCGGCCGGCCAGCTCGTCACGGAGGCGCCGGGCGCCCGCCATCGTGCGCTCGACCGCTTCGTCCAACGTCGCCGTGGTCACCGCGTCGAGGTCGAGCTCCCCCGTGGTCGTGTAATAGGTGGCCACCACAAAGGGCGGCGCCCCATGGCGAAGAGTCTCGACCAAGGCGGCGAACCGCAGATCGTCCCGGTGTTCGGGTCGAGGCGCCCCCGACTTGACCTCGACCAAGGCCACCGAGGTCACGGCCAGACCGGGAACGCCGAGAGCGAGGTCCACCCGCGTGGCGAGCTCGAAGGCCCCGCCGGCGACCGCCACTCGCATGGGATCCTGCGTGCGCGGCAACCACGCCGGGTCGAGCCGCGGCCAGCGACGACGAAGACCCTCGGCCTGTGCCTCGACCTCCGCGACCAGGGCCGACCATTCGGACGGCGCCAGGTCGGCCACCCAGGCCAGGAGCTCGTCGTTGCGCCCGTCGACCCGCAGGGCGGCCAGGCCGTCCGCAGCTGCGTCGCCGATCGAACCGACCGTAACGAGCTGGCGAAACAAGGCGTCGACGATTGCGCCACAGGCCATGGCCCGACACGGCGTCCAGCGAGGCACGACGACGGGCGGGGCGTGGTCGTCGCACGACAGCGCCCGGGTCAGCCGGCCCTTGGTCACGACCACCGGGCGGACGGGCCCGCTTTCGAAGCCGCGGGCCGGGCTGACCGGCTGAGGGCCACCGTCGCCATGCGGTACGAGGCCGAGCCCCTCGTCCAGCCGCCGGGCGAGAGATGCAGGCAGGGCCGGATCGGCGGCGGGACGCGGCCGTCCGCTCAACCGCAGCCGGTCGAGAAGAGCGGTGCCGGCCAATGGCTCCCACGCCGGTTCATCCCGCCGCTTCGAGGGGGCCGACGGAGCCATGCCGGCGCCAGCCGGCCGCCGGAACCGGGGCGACCCCCGGCGAATGGGTGGACGAGGAGTGGACGTCGCAGAGGCAGATCCCTCACTACCTCCGGTGACATCCGCCACGAGCATGACAGGCAGTCTGACGATCGGGTGTCACATGCCGATGGCACGCGGCGAGCGTGAGAGTGACCATTAGCCTTTCAGAACGATGACCGAAGCCGCCGACACCGCCTTTGCCGTGGTCTTCGGGGCCTTCGTGGTGGGCACTTTGGTACTCATCGTCCTGGTCATTCGCTTCACCTTCCAACGCGTCGCCGCGTCCCGGGGCGCATTCCTGTCGGATGCGTCGGGCGCGGAAGATGGCGACGAGGACGAAGAGGACGAGAACGTCGGCCGTCCGATGACCGCTCTGGTCTTGGCCGGTGGTGGCACTCGGGGTGCCGTGCAGATCGGGATGCTCCAGGTGTTGGCCGAGCACGGGTTCGTACCAGACCGCATCTACGGCACCTCGGTCGGCGCCATCAATGGGGCTGGCTTCGCCGGCGACCCAACCCGGGAGGGGGTCGAGCGGATGGCCCAGATCTGGGCCGGGCTCGGCCGTGACGACGTCTTCCCGCAGGGACGCCTCCACGGTCCCTGGATGTACTTCCAACAGCGCGACTCCGTGTACTCGAACAGCGGGCTCCACAAGATCATCGAAGAAGGCGTCCCGTTCGCCCGGATCGAGGATGCCCCCATCCCCTTCGAGGTCGTCACCACTTCGTTGATGGACGGCCGTGAGCGCTGGTTCACCCATGGCCCTGCCGCCGACATCATCCTGGCGTCTGCCGCACTGCCGGCCATCTTCCCGCCGGTCGAGATCGACGGGGAGCGCTACATGGACGGCGGCGTCGTCAACAACGTGCCCATCCGTCGGGCCATCGATGCCGGAGCCAAGCGAATCGTCGTGCTCATGTGCTCACCACTCGTCTTCGAGCCGACACAAGCTCGCCGACCGATCGAATCCGTCCTCAACGCCCTCTTCATCGCCGTCCATGCCCGCTTCGGTCGTGACATGGCCCAACTGCCGCCAGACGTCGAGGTGCTGGTGTGCAGTGCCGGAGCTCCCGGGGAAGGAGGTCCTGATTTTGGGGACTTCTCGTTGACTGCCGATCTGATCGCCGAGGGTCGGCGGGAGGCGGCAGAGGTGGTCCGCCGTTACGGGCTCGGACTCCCGGGGGCGGGCTCGGCGTCCACCGCCGAGGTGGCCGGCTCGCGCCCGGACCCCGTCGACTCGACCGGGACCGATCCAGCGGCTCCGGCGACCCCGGCGACTCCGGCGACTCCGACGACGCCCGTGATCCCCGTGACCGAAGCGGGGGCTCCGCCAACTCCCGGAGTCCCGGTGGCCGAGATCCCGACGCCTCCGGCCGTGCCAACGGCATCGGGGACCGACGACGAGCGCCGCGCCGAACGAGAGGGCGGTGCGGTGTTGCGGTGGCTCCCACTGCGGGGACGCCGGTCCGGCGGACGGACCGACGGCGTGGCGGCGACGCCGGATGAAGGGGCGGCGTCGGCCAACCCTCCATCCCCGGCTCCCCACCCGGTGGTCGTTCCATCGGTCGACGTACCTGCGCCATCCACCCATCCCAACCCGGGGACATAACGACGGACGATGCTGGCCGGCACGCCGGCCAGCACGCAGTGGTCGGGGAAGGTGCCGCGGACGACGGCGCCCGCGCCCACCACCACGTTCCGTCCGAGACGCGTCCCTGGCAGGACGACGACCCCGGTGCCGAGCCACGACCCGTCACCGATGTGCACGGGGACATCATTCGGCCATTGGGCATGCACCACGGCATCGGGGTCCGCGTAGCCGTGATTCTGGTCGGTGATATAGACGTAGGGCCCGGTGTGGACGTCGTCACCGATCTCGAGGTCGAAGTGGCCGACGATGTGGCTGCCGCGGCCGATCATGCAGCGGTCACCTATGCGCACCACCGGATCGGTGACCATCTGTTGCCCCGGAACCATCCCCGCCGAAATGCTCACATGCGGACCCACCAGCGTGTCGGCACCAATATGGATCCAACGCTCCCCGAAGACGGCGCCGGTCGGGAAGGACAGACAGCTGCCCGCACCAAAGGATCCGAACCGGCGGGCCAGCTGGTCACCGGGGCCCACGGCACCGCGGCGGCTGACCCATCGCCAGGCGGAGTGGATGAGACCGTTGACGGCGCGGTCGATCCAGGACGATGGGGCCGGTCGCACCGGCGTTTGCGATTGCAGATGCTCGGCGCCTCCGGGATCCGGCGGCGTGGGCCCCATCCCTCCGACGCCGGGTGGAGGCCCGGCCGTCACGCGTCTGAAGGCTAGTGCCATCCCATGCCACCGCCCGTCGTGAGCCGTGCGCCGCGACCTGCCCCGTAAAGTCGACCACCGTGGACGCCCCGCCCCCCGCGGAACGACGCTCGACCCCTCGGTCGAGTCGGGTTCGAATCGGGATCCGACATCTACGAACGGGCTCGACCCGGGTACACCGACGAAGTCCTCTCGTACCTGGTCGAGCGGCTCCCACTCGACCATCGCAGCCATGTGCTCGATCTGGCCGCCGGCACCGGCAAGATGACCCGGCAGTTGCGAGCCGCGTCCCCACACTGCGTGGCCGTCGAGCCGTCGCCATCGATGCGGGCCGTCTTCGCCGACTCCGTTGGTCGTGAGGCGGTGATGGCCGGGACCGCCGAACGGATTCCGGTGGCCACCAGATCGATGGACGCGGTGGTTGTGGCCCAGGCCTTCCACTGGTTCGACAATCAGGTAGCGGTGGCCGAGATCGCCCGCACACTCCGACCAGAAGGTGGCTTGGCATTGGTCTGGAACGAGCGCGACGAGCGGGATCCCCTGATCGCCGAGCTGGTGCGGATCAGCAAATGGGACAGTTGCCAGCCCTATCCGATCGGCAAGGACTTCTCGACCACCATCGACCAATCGGGCCTCTTCGGTCCGGTGACCCGCCGCAAGTTCGGGTGGGTCCAGGCCGTCGATCGGGCCACCTTCGTCGACCAGGTCGCCTCGCGGAGCTACGTCCAGGTGCTGCCCGACGGGGAGCGCGCCGCGCTGCTCGACGCCGTGGCGGACCTGGCCGCCACCCAGGACGAGCCCATCGCTATCCCGTACATCACCGACGTCTTCCTCGCCCATCGGCGGGGAGCCTGAGCGAGCCCACTCACCGATGAGCCGAGAGAGAGCAACGAAATGATCCGACTGACCTGCCTGTTGCGACGCAAAGAGGGGATGACCCCGGCCGAGTTCCAGGACTATTGGGAGCACCACCACGGTCCGCTGGTGGCCAACTCGAAGTGCGGCCGCTACGCCGTTCGCTACGAGCAGCACCCCCGACCGCTCGACGACTACCGCGGCGATGATGACCGCTCCGGCTACGACGGGGTCACGGTCCAGTGGTTCGAGTCGATGGACGCCTATCGGGCCCATATGGCCGAGGACGACTTCCCGGCCATGTTCGACGACATTGGCCGGTTCCTCGATACCGACCGGCTCGAGTTCGTCCTGACCGAGGAGCCCCGGGTGATCGTCGACGGCCCCACCGGCTAAGGCCGGCCAGGCCCTTCGTTGACAACCGTCGAGACCGGACATACGATCCACCACATCAGACACATTGTCCGATCCAATGGAATGGGGGTCCGATGACCCAGCTCGACATCGGGGTGGACGTCGACTTCGCCGACATCGACCTCACTCGCTCCGAGAACTTCGTCGACGGCGTCCCCCATCACTGGTTCGCCTTCCTGCGCCAGAACGCGCCGGTCTGGTGGCACGAGGAACCTGACGGGCCGGGCTTCTGGGCCGTGACCACTCACGCCGACTGCACGACGGTCAACCGCGACCCCGAGCATTTCTCGTCGGGCCGCCGGGCCACGTTCATCTGGGAACTGGCCGAGGACGACCTGGCCCAGCACCAGTTGATGATGGTCAACATGGACCCCCCGCTCCACACCCGTTACCGAAGGCTGGTCAACAAAGGCTTCACGCCGAGGATGGTGGGCCAGCTCGAAGAGCGGATCCACCTGGCCACCGATCAGATCATCGACTCGGTCATCGAACGTGGCTCGGCTGACTTCGTGACCGACATCGCGGCCGAGCTCCCCTTGGTGGTCATCGCCGAACTTCTCGGCGTCCCCAACGATGATCGCCATCGCATGTTCGACTGGTCGAACCGCCTCATCGGAAACGAGGACCCGGAGTACCAGCGCCAGAACGCGACGAGCGACGGGCCTCCGGTCGACGACCCCGAGGCGTCGGGCCAACGCACCGGCTACACCGCCGGAGAGGCCGCCGTCCAAGCCTCCATGGAGCTCTACGCCTATGCAGTCGAGCTTTTCGCGGCCAAACGGGCACAACCGACCGACGATCTCATGAGCGTGCTGACCCAGGTCGACGTGGAGGGTGAACAGCTCTCGGAGCTGGAGCTCGAGCTCTTCTTCCTCCTGTTGACGGTGGCCGGCAACGAGACCACTCGCAACCTCATCTCGGGCGGGATGGCGGCTTTCTTCGACCACCCGGATCAATGGGACCTCCTCCGGCGGAACCGATCACTTCTCCCTTCGGCAACCGAGGAGATGCTCCGCTTTGTCACGCCGGTCATGCACTTCCGCCGCCAGACCACCTCCGAGCTCATGCTCGGCGACCAACTCATCGAGGAAGACTCGAAGGTGGTGTTCTTCCACGTGTCCGCCAACCGCGACGAGACCGTCTTCTCCGACCCGAACCGATTCGACATCACCCGCGACCCGAACCCCCATATCGCCTTCGGAGCGGGCGGCCCGCACTTCTGTCTGGGTGCCAACCTGGCCCGGATGGAGATCCGGATCATGTTCGAGCACCTCCTCGACCGCATGCCCGAGCTCGAGCTCGACGGCTCCATCGAGCGCCTTCAGTCTCAGTTCATCAATGGGGTCAAGCACCTTCCCGTCCGGTTCCCGGCGGCGGCCCCACTTCGACACTCGGCGTAGCCACGTCGATGCCCCGCCGTTCCGATGACGGTCTGAAGGAGGTCATTCGCGACTATCGCCGCGAGCAGGTGGTCGAGGTCGCCCGCCGACTGTTCGGCGAGCGTGGCACGACGGACGTGTCCATGGACGAGATCGCCTCCGAAGCCGGGGTCGCCCGATCGACGGTCTACGTCTACTTCGCCAACCGAGAGGAACTGCTGCGTGCCTGCCTCGATGGGATGCACGCGCAGGTGCTCGAGGCCATCGCCATGATCTGGGAGAACGAGATCGATCCCATCAACCGCCTCGAGCGGCTGGTCTGCGAACTGCTGGCCCGCATCGACGAGCATCCCGCGTTCTTCCGCCTGGCCCTCCTCGTGCAAGGAACAGCCGGTCGCGGCGGCGAGGCCGTCGGGTCGGAGCTGGCCACCATCAGCCTCAACATCGCCCGCATCATCCGCGACCTCTGTGTGGAGGGAATGACAGCCGGCGTGTTCCGGTCGATGGACGCCGACCGGGCCACCACCCTCATCGGTCAGCAGATCTACGGAGCGATGTCGGTGCGGGCCGGCGAGGCGGTGACCGAGCCTCGCGAGACGGTCGCGGCCGAGACCACGGCCTTCATCCTGCACGGCCTCGGCGCCTGAGCTCTACCCCACAGGGTTCGCCACCGAGTGCTGGCCAACTGCCCGGCAGCCAGCCGAGTCGGCGCTCAGCCTCCGGCCACCGCCGGGATGATGGAGACCGTCTGGCCGGCCGAGACCGGTGTATCCAGCCCTTGGAGATATCGGACGTCTTCGTCGTCGAGGAAAACGTTGACGAAGCGGCGGAGGCCGCCGGTGTCATCGAGGATGCGCTCGGCGAACCCGTCGTGGGCGGCACTGATTGCTTTGAGCACCTCGCCGATGGTGGCACCCTCGGCGCTCACCTCGCCGACACCGCCGGTCAAGGTGCGCAACTGGGTCGGGATGCGAACGGTGACCATGGTCATCCCGCCGCCACCGATGCGCCCACCGTGTCCGCGGACTCGGCCAAGGCCCGATCGAAGGCCTCGAGGGTCGGGGCGATGGTGGCGGTGGGCCCCGAGGTCCCGTCTCCGGTCAACGCCTCCACCGTCTTGAGGCCGTGACCGCTCACGATGGCCACGACCCGCTCGTCGCGGCGGACCTCGCCGGCGGCGGCCAGCTTGGCCAGCGTGGCGATGGTCACCCCACCTGCCGTCTCGGCGAAGATGCCTTCGGTTCGGGCCAGAAGTCGGATGCCCTCGAGGATCTCGGCGTCCGTGACTGCCGCGCAGGACCCGCCCGACTGACGGATCGTCTCGAGCGCATACCAGCCGTCGGCCGGGTTGCCGATGGCCAGCGACTTGGCGATGGTGTTCGGCTTGACCGGACGGATGGCATCCGTCCCCTCGGCGAAGGCCGTGGCGACCGGCGCGCATCCCACGGCCTGCGCGCCCGAGATCCGAACTGACGGTGTCTCGTCGAGTAGACCGACGTCGCCAAGTTCGGCGAAGCCCTTGGCCACCTTGGTCAGCTGGGCGCCCGAACCGATGGGCACGACCACGTGGTCGGGTGCGCTCCACCCGAGTTGCTCAGCGATCTCGAAAGCCAGGGTCTTCGAACCCTCGGCGTAGTAGGTGCGCACGTTCACGTTCACAAAGGCCCACGACGGCTGCTCGCTCGTGAGCTCGGCGCAGAGCCGGTTGACGTCGTCGTAGCTACCTTCGACGGCAAAGAGGAGCCCTCCGTAGACCGATGTCATGGTCACCTTGGCCGTCTCGAGGTCGTGCGGAACGAGCACCACCGACTCCATGCCGGCCCGGGCCGCGTGGGCGGCCACCGAGTTGGCCAAGTTGCCGGTCGAGGCGCAGGCGGCGACCTTGAACCCGAGCTGTCGCGCCTTCGTGAGGGCGACCGACACCACCCGATCCTTGAACGAACCAGTGGGATTGGCCGTGTCGTCCTTGATCCACAGATCGCTCAGGCCGAGCTCGGCGGCCAGTCGGTCGGCACGGACGAGCGGCGTGAAGCCGGCACCGAGGTCAACCGGCGCGGCATCGGCCACCGGCAAAAGATCGGCATACCGCCAGATTGTCCTCGGGCCGGCGGCGACACGCTCGCGGGTCATGTGCGCCGCCACGCGGTCATAGTCATAGGTCACTTCGAGGGGCCCGAAGCAGAAATCACAGACGTGCAGGGCCTCGGCTGGGTAGGTGCGGCCGCATTCACGACATCGCAGCCCGGAAACGAATTCCACGGCATTCTCCTCATCGCTCGGGCATTGGCACCTGGTGCGCATGGCGTGAGCCGAATGCACTCTGGTTGCCGCGGCGTCGCAGGGCCCGGTCCCTCAGCCGCTCTGGATGATGCCGTCTATTGTGCCCGATTGCACAAGGGGCGTCAATCAATACGAGCCGTCGGGGCGGGCATGGTCCCTCACGAGCGCCGCTCCGTCACTCTCCGTCGGAGCCCGTCGAGGTCCGGGGCACCGGGGCATGAGCGATGATGTGGCCATGTCCGAGGCTCCTTCGACCCGGCGCGCAGCGCGCCGGTTCGACCACACCGACTTCACGGTCGAGGGTCTGTCGGCACTCAAGGGCGACCGCACCGTGTCGGTATGCATTCCGGCCCGGGACGAGGCCTCGACGGTCGGCCACGTGGTCCGAACCGTGGTCGAGCTCACCGGACGCCAGTCGGCCTTCCCTCTCGTCGACGAAGTCATCGTGGTCGACGACGGGTCCACCGACGACACCACGGCCGTGGCCGAAGCCAACGGGGCCACGGTCATCGCCAATCGGGCCGGCGGTGGTGGGAAGGGTCAGGCCATGCGCACGGCCCTCGAAGCGAGCGGCGGCGAACTGGTCGTCTTCGTCGACGCCGACGTCACCAACTTCGGACCCCACTTCGTCACCGGGCTTCTCGGGCCTCTGCTCGTCGATGACGGGGTCCGTCTCGTCAAGGCGCACTACCGGCGCCCGCTCGACGGTGGGCCCGATGGTGGCGGCCGGGTGACCGAGCTCGTGGCTCGGCCGCTCATCGACCTTCTCTTCCCACAGCTCTCGGGCATCATCCAGCCCCTGGCCGGCGAGACCGCCGCCCCCCGAGGTGTCCTCGAGCGATGCGGCTTCGCCGAGGGCTACGCGGTCGAGCTGGCCCTCCTCGTCGACGTGGCCGCGCAGTACGGAGCCGCGGCCGTGGCCCAAGTCGACCTCGGGTCCCGCGCCCATCGCAACCGACCGTTGGTCGAGCTCCGCCCCCAAGCCACCGACATCCTGCGAGTGGCCCTCGAACGCTCGGGGTTGATTACGCCCGACTGAGCCCGTCGATCGGGTTGCCGGCTTGGTCAGCGGCGAGCGGAACGGGGCGTGCTCGCCGAGTACGGACAAAAGCGTTGCTCACGACCCGGCACAGGCCGGCTCCGCCACCGGGCCGATCGCCGCTCGCCCCGTGGCGGCGGCTGAAGGCTGTGAGAGGTCGACGGGGACCAGCCGACGGCTGGCGGCAAGGCGGCGGCGCCCAGGCACGAGCAGGGCGGCGAGCGCCCCAACGGCCACGACGGCGGCACCGACATAGACGGCCGGCGTCATCCCGGCCACGAAGTCCTGGCCAGATCGGTAGCCGCCATATGTGCTGAAGACGGCTCCGAGCACGGCGATGCCGAGGACGCCGCCGAGCTCGCGGAACGCACTGTTGGCCCCCGAGGCCACGCCTTCGAGCGCGGTCGGGACGGTGCCGAGCGCCAAACCGGCCAGCGGCACGAAGAACAGCGACATGCCCACCCCACAGACGACGAAGGGGGCGATCATCTCGTTGTAGGGGGTGGTCGGGCTGATGATGGAGACCAACCAGGCCAAGCCGATGGCTTGGAGGAACAGACCGACCACGATGAGCGGCTTCCCACCCCGACGCTCGGCCAGCACACCGATCCCCGGGGCCAGGAGCATGGGCATGGCCGTCCAGGGCAGGATCCGGATCCCCGACGCCAGCGGCGAATAGCCCTGCACCGTCTGGAGGAATTGGATGAGGAAGAAGATGGCGCCGAACATCCCGAAGCTGAAGAGAAGGGCGGTCACGTTGACGGCCGTGAACCCGCGAAGGCGGAACAGCCGAAGGTCGAGCATGGGATGTCCCGAGCGCAGCTCCCAGATGACGAAGCCGGCCAACGCCAAGCAGCCGAGGGTGAAGGACCCGACCACCGAAAGGCTCGTCCACCCGTGGGCATTGCCGCGCACGAGGGCGAGCACGACACCGAAGAGGCCGACGCTGACCAGTGCGATCCCGACCGGGTCGAGTGGCTTGTGTTCGCCCTTCGACTCCCGCAAGCGCGACCAGGCCAACGGGACGAGCACCACGCCGATGGGCACGTTGAGCCAGAAGATGTACTGCCACGAGAGGCCTGTGACCACCGCCCCGCCCACCAACGGGCCGAGGGCGACCGCTGTTCCCCCGATGGCGCCCCACAGTCCGAGGGCCGCGTTGCGTCGCTCGGGTGACACCGCGTTGCTCAAGAGGGTGAGAGAGAGCGGCATGATCATGGCTCCCCCGGCTCCCTGGACGGCGCGGGCGGCGATCAATACCCCGATGCTCGGGGCCAGGGCAGCGGCGGCCGAGGAGATGGTGAAGATGACGATGCCGATGATGAACACCCGACGCCGGCCGAAGCGATCACCCACCACCGCGGCGGCGAGCAGCAGCACGGCGAAGGTGAGGGTGTAGGCGTTCACCGTCCATTCGAGTCCCGAGAGCCCGGCGTGCAACCGGACCCGGATGACCGGCAGCGCCGACGACACGACGAGGTTGTCGAGCGAGGCCATGAACAAGGCGAGACCGGTGATCACGATGGCCCAGCGGCCTGCCCGGCCTCCCTTGGACGATGGTCGGACCTCCGTGGCGCTGGCCGGCGGTCCGACGAGGTGCGGCCGGCGAGCCCGGCGAACCGGCATTCGGACCGTGGACCAGCGCTTCGCTTGTGATCGATCACTAACTTGCTGGGACAAAAAAAGAGGGACGAGCTGGGTCATGCGGGGACCTCCTCGGGTTCGACCACTTGAGCGGCCTGACGGGCGGCGACCGCGGCTCTGGCCGCGGCCACGATGGATTGGGATTTCTCGGGGTCGGGGCAAAAGCTCTGGGCCCAGTGGTCCGAGACGGACAAAAGGTCGATGGCCGACATGACGTTGATCATCATGCCCGCCGAGAAAAAGGCCCGGATCTCGTCGTCGGGCATGCCGGTCCGGTCGTGGACGAAGTTCCAGAGGACCTCGAAGGTCCGCCGGCAACTCCTGGCGATGTCCGGGTCCCCGGGAGCAGCGGCGAAGCCGTGCAGCTGCACCTGGAGCACGTCGGGGTCTTGCATGAGCTCGAGGTAGGCCGACCCCATGGCGACGATGGCCTCCTCGCCGGTGAGGTCCCCACACGCCTCTGTCATGGCCTGCACGATCCGGTCCGCCACCAGGTCGTAGGTGGCGATGAACAGGTCCTTCTTGGTGCCGAACAGGCGGAACAGGTACGGCTGGGAGATGCCGGCCCGCTGGGCGATGGCCTCGGTCGAGGTTCCGGCGTAGCCACTGCGGGCGAACTCGGTCACGGCCGCAGCCAACACGGTCACCCGCCGTTCGTCTGCGGTCAACCGTGCGGGAACCATCTGCCCATTGTTAGTGGTCACTCACTTCCTTGTCAAGCCTCCCCCGTCCGCATCCACATCGCCCTGCCGCGAACCACACGAGAAGCGGGCGGCCGGATAGGCCACCTGAGCTGGATCTCGCTTGACCTTGGACTGCGGGGGGTAGCGTCACGTGATGGTCGGAGGCCCCACGGGTCGGGACGGAAGTCTCGCCGACACGGTCCTCGTCTCCAACCGAGGACCCCTCTCCTTTCACATGGAGGAGGGAAAGCCGGTAGCGGGCAAGGCTGCCGGTGGCCTCGCCGGGACGCTCTCGCCCATGGTCCTCGGTACCGGCGCGACATGGGTCGCCTCGGCCATGGGCCAGGCGGACCGCCAGGCCGTGGCCGATGGCCTCATGTCAGCCGAGGGCTTGCGCATCGAGCTCGTCGAGCCCGACCCCGACATCTACGAGCGTGCCTACAACGTCGTCTGCAACGCCGCGCTCTGGTTCTGCCACCACCACCTCTTCGATGCCGCTCGGCGGCCGCGCAACGATCGGCACTGGGCCGAGGCGTGGGACGCCTACCGCGAGCTCAACCAGCAATTCGCCGAACGGGTGGCCAAGGTGGCGCCCGAGGGAGGGCGGGTCCTCGTCCAGGACTACCACCTGAACCTCGTCGCCTCCGAGCTTGCCGCCGCCCGCCCGGACCTGCGGACCGTCCACTTCACCCACACGCCGTTCGCCGACCCTTCCATCCTCCGGATGCTGCCCACTTCGACCGCCGTCGAGCTCCTGGACGGCATGGCCGCCTTCACGGCCTGCGGATTCCACACCGCCCGTTGGGCGGCCGCTTATCGCGCCGCGCAACGTGAGCTCGGTCCGTTCGCGGTGAGCGGAGTCAGCCGGTCGGGCGAGGGACCCCCCGTCTTCGTCTCCCCCCTCGCCCCCGACGTCGACCGGCTCCGACAGGAGGTCGACGAGGGACCGGCGGTCGAGGCCCGCCGCCAGCTCGACGAGCGGATCGGCGACGACGACCGTTTGGTGATCACCCGGGTCGACCGCATGGAGCTCTCGAAGAACCTTCTGCGAGGCTTTTGGGCCTTCGATGAGTTGCTCGAGTCCAACCACCGCCTCCGTGGCCGCGTGCTGTTCTTGGCCATGGCCTACCCGACGAGACAGGGCCTGGCCGAGTACGTGGGCTACCGCAACGAGGTCGAGTCGACCGTGGCCCGTATCAACGAACGGTGGGCAACGGCGGACTGGACGCCCATCGTGCTCGAGGTCGAGGACGACTACCCGCGTTCACTTGCCGCTCTGACCCGGTCCGATGTGCTCCTCGTCAACCCGGTCCGGGACGGCCTCAACCTCGTGGCCAAGGAGGGTCCCCTCATCAACCGGCGGGACGGGGTGCTCGCCCTTTCTCGCGAGGCCGGGGCCTTCGAGGAGCTCGGTGAGGCCGCGCTCGAGGTCAATCCCTTCGACGTCTCGGGCACGGCCGCCGTCCTGGCCCGGGCCCTGTCCATGGAGCCCGGCGAGCGGGCCCAGCGGGCGGCCACCCTGCGCCGGCTGATCACCGCCCGACGGCCGGCGGACTGGTTGGACGACCAACTGCGAGCGGCCGGCTGAGCCGACAACGGCGTCGAGCGGTCGCTCGTCCTCGACCCGTCGCCGGCGCTCGGGTGGCCGAGATCGTCAGGCCGGATCCCGCCGCTTGGCTTCTTCGCCCAGCCAGCGGAGCACGTCGAGCGCCCGCTCCGGCCCACCAACGGTGAGATCGGCGGCCTCGATGACCGGCGGCGGCGTCTCGGCACCAACGACGGCGATCGAGACGGTTGCCATCCCTCGTTTGCCAGCCTGGCTGAGGGCGGCGAAGGCGGGAAGGTCCCCCGTGTCGTCCCCCAGGTAACAGGCTGCCGAACAGGGAGCGATGAGTTCCCGCAGCGCCGTTCCCTTGTCGACCTCGAGGGGCAGGCGCAGCTCGATGGCCATCTTGCCGGGCTGGGCCCGCAATCCGGAGCGGTCCGCTTCGTGACGAACCGTCGACGCCACCCATGACGCCATGTCCGGTGCCTGCCGCCAGTGCACCGTTACCCCGAGCTCTTTGTCCTCGACCCGCACGCCCGGCGGCGCCGCTGACCGCAATCGATCGACCACCTCCGCGACCACCGGAACCCAGCGACGAGCGGCGGGATCGATGACCGTGCCGTCGGGACCGCGACATTCGAGACCGTAGAGGCCGACCATCCGGACCGAGCTCGACACACCTCGGAGCTGGTTGAGCAGGAACTCGAGGCGACGACCGGAGACGACCGCCACCACGCCGAAGGCGTCGGCCAACTGGTCGAGGGCTTCGACCGTCCCCTCGACCGGACGTGCCTCATCAGGGTCCTCCGCCATCGCCGAAAGGGTGCCGTCGTAGTCGGCCACGATGGCCGTGGCCGACGGATCCCTGAGCAGCGAGACCAACGCCGAATGGAGCAGGCCGCTTGGGCCGGACGGATCAGACGGGTCGGACGGGTCGGACAGGTGTCGGGCAGCTCAGCCGGTTGCCGACGTCCCGGTCGCGGTCGTCGACGTTGTCGTCGGCGCCGTCGAAACCGACGTCGGGGTAGCGAGGTCTGGGCCGAGCACCACCAGCACGTCGGCCGTCCCGATGGAACCGACCGGAGCTGCCGTCGTGTACGGCGCCACCGCCGTCGGCGCCAGGTGGAGCTCGGCGGCCACGGCTGCGGCCGAGGACTCCTGTCCGGCCACGTAATAGACCGTCGAGGAGGTGACCGTGGTCGTGGCGTTGGTCGGCGTCAGGGTGGTCCAACCCGCGGCCTGCAGGCGAGCCGTGAAGGCGGCGGCCGCACCGGTCACACCGGCGCCGTTGGCCACCAGCACGGGCACGTTGGCCGGTGGCCGACCGGGCACGGTGGTCGTCGTGACGTGGTGCTTGCCTTTGGTGGTGTGGGAGTGGGTCGGAGTGGTGGTCGACGTCGTCGACGAGGTCGTCGCGCCCACGGGGTTCGAGACGACGGCGGCCCGGGACGGATGGATGGTGGCCAAGAGCAGCACCGTCGCCACCACGAAGAGGACCAGCACGAGTCCGGCCCGCGCCATCGGAAACCCACCCGCCCGCGATCGAGGTCGCTCCGACGAGGGCCGCTCGTCGTTCTCCGAAGGGTCGTCCACCGGGCGCAAGCCTGCCCTTCGAGGCTGGAAGGCGCAAGCAGTGAGGAAACCTGCGGCGGCCATGAGGCGAAACCCACCGGGTCGGCGATCGGCGGTGCGGCCGACAGCTCAAAGTCCGATCCCGACGGCCCTACACTCGGGGTTGGACGTTCACGAGCAGTCCCTGCCGGTGTGGCGCAGTGGTAGCGCAGACGACTTGTAATCGTCAGGTCGTGGGTTCGACTCCCACCGCCGGCTCCCACCGGCTCTCACTGGCCCAACACGACGACCCTCACCCTGGTCCCAGGGTCGTTCGGCCTTCGGCCCTGTCCGACGTCAGACCGCTCCGCAGGGTGGCAAAGCGGCGCTTCCGGGTAAGTTGTGGCCGTCCCCCGGCGGCCCCTGCCATGGCCGTCGAGGATGCCCCGGGGAGCAGGAAGGGACGGGATGGCCGATCTGCTGAGCGCTACCCAGCACCAGGACCTCTCCGTGCGGTTCGAGGCCGTCCGGTCGCTCACCGAGCAATTGGCCGCACCCCTCTCGCCGGAGGATCAGACGGTCCAGTCGATGCCCGACGTCAGCCCGACCAAATGGCACCGGGCCCACACCAGTTGGTTCTTCGAGACGTTCCTGCTCGGCCCCCATCAGGTCGGCTACCGCACGCTCGACTCGGCCTACGGGTTCCTCTTCAACTCCTACTACGAAGGGGTCGGCGCCCGACATCCTCGACCCGAGCGCGGTCTTCTGTCCCGTCCCGGGGCCGCCGACATCGGGCGCTACCGGGCCCACGTGGACGAGGCCATGGACCGGCTCCTCCATTCGGCGCCTGACGAGTCGGTGAGTTCGCTCGTCGAGCTCGGGATACACCACGAGCAGCAACACCAAGAGCTGCTGCTCATGGACATCAAGCACGTCCTCTGGTGCAACCCGACGATGCCGGCCTACCGCTCGCTCGAAGAGGCCATCGTGTCCCCGGCCCGCCCCAGGACGTGGACGAACCACCCCGGCGGCATCGGCGAGATCGGCCATCGGGGCGACGGTTTCGGCTTCGACAACGAGTTCCCCCGGCACCGCGTGTACCTCGAGCCATTCGCCCTCAGCGATCAGTTGGTGACGTGCGGCGAGTGGCTCGAGTTCATCGACGACCACGGCTATCACCGATCCGATCTGTGGCTCTCCGACGGCTGGGCCGCCATCCAGGCCGAGGGATGGGAGAGCCCCCTCTACTGGTGGCAGGCAGACGGCGAATGGCAGGAGTTCAGCCTGGGTGGGCCGGTAGCGATCGACCCGGGCCGTCCCGTCAGCCACGTGAGTTACTACGAAGCGGACGCCTTCGCCCGCTGGGCCGGGGCCCGACTGCCCACCGAGGCCGAGTGGGAGGTGGCCGCCGACGGATCCGCCCACGTCGCCGGTGGGGCCATGGGCGGCGGGCGACCGGATCGATCCGCACCGAACTTCCTCGACCCGGACGTGCTTCGGTCGCTCCCGCCGTCGGACGTCGGGCGTCCGAGCCTCCTCGGGGACGTCTGGCAATGGACCTCGTCGGCCTACGCCCCCTACCCCGGCTTCGTACCCGCCCCCGGCGCCGTCGGCGAGTACAACGGCAAGTTCATGGTCAACCAGTACGTGCTTCGAGGCGGTTCGTGTGTGACGCCCGTCGGCCACGCCGCGGGCCACCTATCGCAATTTCTTCGCCCCCTCCGCCCGCTGGCCCTTCAGCGGCCTACGTTTGGCCCGGTCAGCGTAAGGCCCATCCGAGCCACTGGCCGGCGACGAATGAACCCGAGAGCACTCACACCGTGAACGCCGTCATCGAACCCACCATCGACGTCCACCTGTCGCCCGACGACCTCCGTCGGGCCCTCGAATCCGACGTCCGCTCGGGCCTCACCACCACACCGAAGTCGCTCCCGCCCGTCTATTTCTACGACGACCGGGGCAGTCGGCTCTTCGACGCCATCACCCGTCTGCCCGAGTACTACCCCACCCGCTGTGAGCGGTCGATCCTCGATGCGCACGCCAAGGACGTCGTCACCTCCACGGACACGGACGTGCTGGTCGAATTGGGTGCCGGCACCTGCGAGAAGTCCCGCGTCCTGCTCGACGCCATGCTGACGAATGGCAGCCTGCAGGAGTTCGTGCCGCTCGACGTGAGCGATTCCACCCTCTGGCAGGCGGCCAATGCCTTGGCCCGCGAGTACCCCGGCCTGGCCGTCCATGCCGTCGTCGGTGACTTCCATCAACACCTCGACCGCCTGCCTGCCGGTCGGAAACGACTGATCGCCTTCTTGGGCGGCACCATCGGAAACCTCGACCCCGAGCAGCGCCGCCGTTTCTACGGGAACCTCGTCTCGGTCATGTCGGCCGACGACCGCCTGCTGCTCGGAACCGACATGATCAAGGACCCCGAGCGCCTGGTCCGGGCCTACGACGATGGCGAGGGCGTCACCGCGGAGTTCAACCGCAACGTGCTCCACGTCCTCAACCGCGAGTTGGGCGCCGATTTCGACCCCAGCCGCTTCGAGCACGTGGCTCGATGGAACGAGGCCGACACCCGGATCGAGATGTGGCTGCGTTCCTCGGCGCAACAGGCGGTGCACATCGCCGACCTCGGACTCGACCTTTCCTTCGGAGCCGGGGAAGAGATGCGCACCGAGATCAGCACCAAGTTCTCCGTCGACGGCTTGGAAGCCGAGCTGGCTGACGGCGGCTTCGCCGTCGAGTCGATGTGGGCCTCGCCCGGCGAGGAGTTCGTCCTCACCTCGGCCCGACCCCGCTGAGCAACGCGGCCATCAACCGACCCTGACGCTGCCTGGCAATAGAGCTGGCCAAGACGCCGGCCCGGTGCCGAACCCCCCTCAGTCGTCGAGAAGGCCCGTCACCGCGGCCTCGTCGTGATCCATTGATCAGCCACCCCCTCTCCTGCCAATCTTCGGCGACCCGGCAACGACGACCGCGCCGGACGGCCTCGGCCGGGCCAGGCGCGGCATCCGACCGGCTTATCCCGAGTTCACCCCGACGCCGTCGACCGTTCGGCGGCCGCCACCGCCCGGCGCCGAGCCACTTCGAAGCAGGCGACGGCGGCTGCCGTCGATACGTTGAGCGCGGGCAAGGCTCCATGCTGCGGGATGGCGACGAGGGCGTCACAGCGCTTGCGGGCGAGGGCGGAGAGGCCGCTGCCTTCCGAACCGAGGACGAGAGCCACGGGGTCGTCACCCAGGGTCGAGTCGTAGAGGGAATGGTGGGCATCTCCGGCCAGGCCGATGGTCCAGACGCCGAGGGTGGCCATCTGGCGCAACGCGCTCGGCACACCGGGCACCACCGTCATGGCCAGGTGCTCGATGGCGCCGGCGGACGCTTTGGTCACCGCCGGCGAGAGGTGGACGGCCCGGTGGCGGGGCAGTACGACCCCGGTGACGCCGGCGCACTCGGCGCTCCGCAGGACGGCCCCCAGGTTGTGGGGATCGGTCACCCCGTCGACCACCACCAGAAACGGGAGACGTCCACGGGTGGGACGGCAGAGGTCCTCGAGCGCGGTCTCGGGGACGGGCGCGGCCAGAGCCACGACTCCTTGGGGCGCCTCGGTGCGAGCGACGGCTTCGAGGCGGCGGGCCGAGACGTGATCCACCCGCACCCGCCGGCGGGCGGCCAGGGCCTCGATCTCGTCGAGTAGCGGGGACTCGTCCTGGCCCTCGGCCATGAGCACGCGAACGGGTCGCCCTCCGCCCGACGGCCAGCAGCTCGCGCACGGCATGGCGACCTTCGACCTGGTCGCCGCCGAGGCCACGGGCCGGGGGCGATCGGCGAGCGCCGGTACCGGCGCCGGCCCGTGGGGCTCCCACACCCGGGCGCCGGGGAGGTCCACCCCGAGAGCCCCGAGGTCGTCCCACCGGCTCCCGTCGACGTCCGGAGCTCGTCGGGCTCATCCGTCCCCCTTCGAAGGTGTCGGCTCGACCGCGGCCAGCAGAACAATGGCCCGCGAGGCCACGCCTTCGGCCCGGCCCAGCGCGCCGAGCCCCTCGGCCCGGGTCGCCTTCACGTTGGCCGGGGCCCCCAACGTCTCGCTCAGCCGGTCGGCCATCCGTCCGACGAACGGCGCCAGGTGCGGACGTTCGGCCACCACCGTGCAGTCGGCGTTGACCACCACCCAGCCGGCCGAGCGGGCACGGGCAACCATCTCGGCCAGGATGGCAATGCTGTCCGCCCCCTGCCACCGCGGGTCAGTGTCGGGGGCGTGCGAGCCGAGGTCACCGAGCCCAGCGGCACCGAGCACGGCGTCGGCCACCGCGTGGGCCAGCGCATCGGCGTCGCTGTGTCCGACGAGCCCGCGGGCCCCCTCACCCGTGATCACCACCCCGCCGAGGACCAAAGGCCGGTCGGCGTCGTCCGAGAAGCGGTGAACGTCGAATCCCTCGCCCACCCGCACGCCCAACGCGGCGCCCCGAACGCCATCCGATCCACCCACCACACCGACTTCGCTCACCATGTCTCGACTCTCACGACTGCGACTCTCACGACTGCGACTCTCACGACTGCGACTCTCACGACTGCGACTCTCCCGCTCGAGTCAACGAAGTCCGCGCCGAGACAACACCTCGACGAGTGCCTCACACACGTCGAGGTCGCCCGGGTGGGTGATCTTGAGGTTCTGGGAGTCGCCGTCCACCGTGCGGACGGTGACCCCCATTCGCTCGAGCAGTGCCGCGTCGTCGGTGGCCTCGGGACTGTCGGCATGAGCCTCACGCAGGACGTCGGCGGCAAAGGCCTGCGGAGTCTGGACGCTGACCATGCCGCTGCGGTCGACCGTTCCCACGACCGAGCCGCCCTCGGCCCGCTTCACGGTGTCACCGAGCGGCACGACCGGAATCGCGCCTTGGCGCCGTCGCGTACCGCCGCCACCACGCCCTCGAACAACGTCGGGGTGGCGAGCGGGCGGGCCGCGTCGTGCACCACCACGATGGCCGCGTCCTTTGGCACCGCGTCGAGGCCGGCCCGAACCGAGCTCGCCCGGGTCGAACCACCGGTGACCACCCGATCGGCGTCGAGCTTCCACTCCGAGCCGGGCGCCCCACCCTCGGCCGGCACGACGACGACCACTCCGTCGGCCACGGTCCGGGCCGCGTCCACCGACCACGCAATGACCGGGCGTCCGGCGAGCTCGATGAATTGCTTGGGGGCGCCAAACCGGCGTCCCGACCCGCCGGCCACAACGATCGTCCAGACCGAGCCGACTCGGCTCAGGGAAGGGCCTCGTTGAGGCGTAGCTCAGCTTGCTCCTCGTCCACCCCGAGGGCGAAGGTCAACTCGGACACAAGGATCTGGCGGGCCCGGCTGAGCATGCGCTTCTCGCCGGCCGAGAGACCCTTGTCCTTGTCGCGGATCGAAAGATTGCGAACGACCTCGGCCACTTGGTAGATGTCGCCGGAACGCAACTTCTCGGAGTGGTTCTTGTAGCGACGTGACCAGTTGGTCGGCATCCGCGCTTCCTTCTTGCGAAGGACGGCGAACACTTCCTCGACCTCTTCGTCGTTGATGACCTCGCGCAGGCCAACGCCGTCGGTGTTGTCGGCCGGGACCATGAGCGTGAGGTCCCCGTAGGCCAGGCGCAGGACCAAGTACTCCTGCTTCTTGCCGAACGCCTCTTTGGTCTCACGACGTTCGACGACTGCCGCGCCATGGTGGGGATAGACGACCTTGTCACCGATATCGAACACCGTTCCTCCTGGTAGTGCTGCTGAACCCGGGCTGGTGCGCTCGTCGGGACCGCGTTGGAAAACCACTCAATGATACACGGAGTCGAGTGGGGCACTCCGGTCGGTGCATCGATCCAGACGTCGCAGGGGCGCTTCGCGTCCGATCGGACGCCGAGGGCTTACTGGTAGCGCTCGAAAATGCTGGCCTCGGCCAGCCGGGCGAGACCGTTCTTGACCGAATGAGCGCGCGCTTCGCCGACCCCTTCCACCTTTTCCAGCTCGGACAGCGAGGCTCGCATGATTTGCTGGAGATTGTGAAAGCGGTCGACGATCCGCTCGATGATGGCGTCCGAGAACCGCGGCAGGCGATAGAGAAGGCGGTAGCCGCGGGGCTCGATTCCCGAATCGCGCGTCATCGAACGTCCCCGGCAGACGGAGGACCTCGGCCACTCGCTTGGGGTCCGACAGCCCGTCGGAGGGAAGCTCGGACAGCTCGTCGACGATCTTGTTCACGAGGGCGAGTCGATCGGAGCTCGTCGAGCGTGGCACGGAGGATGCCGTTCCGCTCGCAGCACCATGCGAGTTCGATGATGGAACGTGCGACTCGGATGCCGACTCGCCGGCGCAGTAATCCCGCACCACGAGGTGGAGAGCCGGGGCCACACCGTCGACCAGCTCGGCTGACTGGAGGCCTACCAAGCGACCGTCCTCCCCGAGCTCGACCAGGTAGCCGTCCACCTCTTCGGCGATCCGCAGAACCATCTCGGCGGCTTGGACGACGCCGACGACGTCACCCACCGAGACGCTGTCCTCCACCTCGAGGATGGAGAGACCGTTCACGGCCACGTCGAATCGGTTGCGGAACCGCTGCATGGTGGCGAGCGCCTGGTCGGTGCGATCGTGCAGCCAACCCGTCGGCTGGACGATGTGCTTGTCGTCGTTGCGATAGACGGCAATGATCGACATGGCCGCCGACACCGACAGCACGGGAACATCGATCGAGCGGGCCACCCGCTCGGCCGTGCGGTGTCGGGTCCCCGTCTCTGTGGTCGGGATGGACGGGTCGGGCATCAGGTGGACGTTGGCCCGGGCGATCCGCGAGGAATCCTTGGCCAGGATGATGGCGCCGTCCATCTTGGCCAACTCCGACAGGCGTTGCGGGCTGAACTCCGAGTCGAGCAGGAACCCGCCGGAGCAGATGGACAGCACCTCGTGGCCGTCGCCCACGATGACGAGCGCCCCGCGCTTGGCCCGAAGAATGCGATCGAGCCCGTCACGGAGCAGAGTGCCGGGCGCAACCATGGCCAGTGCCTCAGACAGAGCCGCGGACTGGCGCGTGGTCACAGACGAATGGTAGCCCTCGACTTCCTGGCTGCGGCCGCGAAGCTCAGCGTCGCGGCTGGTCGCAAGGATCAGTCAGCCGACGAGTCGGCTGCACCTGCCATCTCGATGGGCGGCGGCTCACCAAGGCCTTCGATGGCCTTGAACGACAGCTGCTGTTCACCGACCACCAGGGGCGCGGTGCCCTTCACGTCGTCGTGGGCCGCGGCAATCTCGGGGGTGATGGTCTCGACGTCCACGACGATCGTCTCGCCGGCCCGGAACTCCTTCCAGAGGATCCGCTCCGAGAGTTGGTCCTCCACCATCTGCTGGATGGCCCGGCGCAGGGGTCGTGCCCCGAGCTGTGGGTCGTAGCCCTTCTCGGCCAGCAGCTGCTTGGCCGCCGGCGTCAGCACGATGCTCAGGCCCTGCAGCTCGAGCTGGGCCGACAGGCGCATGGTCATGAGGTCGACGATCTCCACGACCTCTTCCTTGGAGAGCTCGTGGAAGACGACCACCTCATCGATCCGGTTGAGGAACTCGGGCCGGAAGTGGGCTTTCAGCGCCTCGTTGACCTTGGTCTTCATGCGCTCGTAGGTGATGGCCTCGGACGACTTGGCGAAGCCCACCGACGACTTGCGGAGGTCGGCCGTTCCGAGGTTCGAGGTCATGATGAGCACGGTGTTCTTGAAGTCCACCGACCGACCCTGGGCGTCGGTCAGGCGGCCGTCCTCCAAGATCTGCAGGAGCGTGTTGAACACGTCCGTGTGCGCCTTCTCGACCTCGTCGAAGAGAACCACCGAGAAGGGCTTGCGCCGGACGGCTTCGGTGAGCTGCCCACCTTCCTCGTAGCCCACGTATCCCGGGGGCGAGCCGACGAGCCGGCTCACGGTGTGCTTCTCCATGTACTCGGACATGTCCAGCTGGATCAGTGCGTCCTCGTCGTCGAAGAGGAACTCGGCCAGCGTCTTGGCCAGCTCCGTCTTCCCGACGCCGGTCGGACCGAGGAAGATGAACGAACCACTGGGCCGCTTCGGGTCCTTGAGGCCGGCCCTTGTGCGCCGGATCGAACGCGACAGGGCGGCAATGGCCTGCTCTTGACCGATGACTCGCTTGTGCAGCTCGTCCTCCATGCGGAGGAGCTTCGCCGTCTCCTCCTCGGTGAGCCGGTAAACGGGGATGCCGGTCCAGTTGGCCAACACCTCGGCGATGACCTCCTCGTCGACCACGTCGAAGAGATCCACGCCCTCGGCGCGCCACTCGGCTTCCATCGCCTCCTTGGAGTCGAGGCGGTCCTTCTCCTGCTCGGCGAGCTTCTTCGCCTGATCGAAGGCCTGCTTTTCGATGGCGGCTTCCTTGTCGGCCCGGAGCCGCGCGATCTCTTCCTCGAGCTTCTTGTAGGCCGGCGGAGTGGTCATGCGGCGGATGCGCAAGCGACTGCCCGCCTCGTCGATGAGGTCGATGGCCTTGTCCGGCAGATAGCGGTCGGCCAGGTACCGGTCGGCCAGGTTGGCCGCGGCCACGAGCGCCTGGTCCGTGATGGTCACGGCGTGGTGCGACTCGTAGCGGTCGCGCAGGCCCTTCAGGATCTCGATGGTGAGGGAGACGTTCGGCTGCTCGACCTTGATCGGCTGGAACCGTCGCTCGAGGGCCGCGTCCTTCTCGAGGTGCTTGCGATACTCATCGATGGTGGTCGCCCCGATGGTCTGCAGCTCGCCCCGAGCCAGCATGGGCTTGAGGATGGAGGCGGCGTCGATGGCCCCTTCGGCGGCGCCGGCACCGACCAGCGTGTGGAGCTCGTCGATGAACAACACGATGTCGCCGCGGGTGCGGATTTCCTTCAGCACCTTCTTGAGGCGCTCCTCGAAGTCACCCCGGTAGCGGCTGCCTGCGACCAGGGCCCCGAGGTCGAGGGTGTAGAGCTGCTTTCCGGTCAGCGTTTCGGGGACGTCGTCGGCCACGATGCGCTGGGCCAGCCCCTCGACGATGGCGGTCTTGCCCACGCCGGGCTCGCCGATCAGCACCGGGTTGTTTTTGGTACGGCGCGACAGGACCTGCATGACGCGCTCGATCTCTTTCTCGCGTCCGATGACCGGGTCGAGCTTGCGGTCACGGGCGAGAGCGGTCAGGTTGCGCCCGAACTGGTCGAGCACCGGCGAGCCGGTCGGGGCGTCCGACGACTGCGAGCCGGGAGGCCCGGCACCGACGGATTCCTTGCCCTGATAGCCGGAGAGCAATTGGATGACCTGTTGGCGAACCCGGGGGAGGTCGGCCCCGAGGCTCTGGAGGACCTGGGCGGCGACGCCCTCGCCCTCGCGCACGAGACCGAGCAACATGTGCTCCGTCCCGATGTAGCTGTGACCGAGTTGGAGCGCCTCGCGAAGCGAGAGCTCGAGGACCTTTTTGGCCCGCGGCGTGAACGGCGGTGAACCGGTGGGAGCGGTGCCGGCCAGGCCGATGGTCTCCTCCACCTTCTCGCGCACGGCCTCGAGGGAGACACCCAGGGATTCGAGGGCTTTGGCCGCGACGCCTTCGCCCTCGTGGATGAGCCCGAGAAGAATGTGCTCGGTCCCGATGAAGCTGTGGTTGAGCAGGCGGGCTTCTTCCTGAGCCAGCACCAGTACTCGACGAGCTCGGTCGGTAAATCTCTCGAACACTCCACCGCCTCCATGCGGTCGGTTACTGAACGAAGTCTACAGGGGCCGGTGTGACCCGCACCCGCACCTCTCCCCCTTTCGGAGCTCTTTTTTGAGCTATCGGCACGGTCGCCTATCGTCTGTAGGAAGTGAATCCGGTCGCGCTGCTCGGGCTACCCGCACTCGAGGATGAGTTGCAACGACTCGAGCCCCTCCTTGTGGAATCGGTCCTGACCGGGGACGTTTTTCTCGACGAGGTGACGACCCACCTCCTGACCGCCGGAGGCAAGCGCCTCCGTCCCACCCTGGCCCTGGCCACGGCCACGGCCGGTAGTCGGTCGGCCACTCGGGACGACCTACTCGGGGCTGTGGCCGTGGAGCTCGTCCACCTGGCGTCGCTCTACCACGACGACGTGATCGACGAGGCCACCGTCCGTCGTAACGTCGAAAGCGTCAACGCGCGGTTCGGGAACCTGGTGGCCATCGTGGCCGGTGACTTCCTCTTGGCCCGGTCGGCGGAGATCGCGGCGGGACTCGGGACGGAGATCGCCCAGCTGCTGGCGGCCACCTTGGGCGAGTTGTGCCGAGGCCAGGTCACCGAAGTGCACTCGGCGTTCCAACTCTCCCGGTCGAGAGAGGATTATGGCGAGGCCATCTCGGGCAAGACCGCCTCGCTCATGGCCGCCTCCTGTCGAATCGGAGCGCTCACCGGTGGGCTGGCCCACGACGACGTCGATGCCATCACGGCCTTCGGCCGGTCGTTCGGGATGGTCTTCCAGGTGCGCGACGACATCCTCGACGTGATCGGCACCCAAGCGGCCCTGGGCAAGCCGGCCGGGCAAGATCTGGCCGAAGGCGTCTACACCCTGCCGGTTCTCATCGCCCTCGACGATCCGGTGCTTGGACCAGAGTTGCGACCGATCCTCGGCAAGCCCCTCGGCCCGGCCGAGCGGGACACGGCCAGAGCCATGGTCGCGGGCTCGGGTGCCATCCCCAGGCCACGGAGGTGGCCCGGCAGTACGCCGCCGACGCCACGGCCGCCTTGGACGGGATATCGACGAGCCTGGTGAGCGGGCTGTCCTCGTTGGCCGAGTCGCTGGTCGAAGATCTCCCGACTGCGCTCGACACACTCGGCTGATCCCCGGTTCGCCCCCGGACCTCTTTCCACTCGGCGGCGGCCTCAGCCGCTCCGAATCCGGTGGCCCATGAGGTCAGCGGCCCCGCAGCGGACTCGGTCAGTCGACGCAGACGGTGGGGTCCGCCCGATTGAGAGGTCGGGGCCTTCCGACTCAGGCCCGTTTGGTCAGGTCCCCACCGGCGGAGTGATGTGGCACTTGTCCTGGGCCAGCTTGGCCACCTTGGCCTCCTGGGCTTGGAATTTCTTGCCCATGTAGAGACTCTGTTCTTTGTGGGAGGCGGCCAGACGCTTGTCGTAGAACGTGATTCGCTTCCCATGGGCCTTCTGCATTTGGGCCGTGAGGTGGGCTTGTCGCCGCGGCAAAGGCAGCATTGAGCTTGGCGACACGGTCCAACCTGGTTTCGGCCGTGCCGCAGTTGAAGTGCTTGAGGACCTCGGCAAATCCCTTCTTCACAACGACGTTGACCTGCGACTGAAGGGAGCCAGATGACGAGCTGGCGGCACCGGCAACTCCGCCGAGGCCGAGCGAGAGGCCCCCGACGCCAGCCGCGGCAACGAGGCTCATGGCCACAACCCGGCGCCGAACTCGGTATTTCGGGTCAGCAGATGACTTGATGGCAAGTGGCATAGTCCACCCCTTCGTCAGTGATCCTCGAGGCGCGAGCGCCCCGCCGATCATTTGGACCTATTGGAAATCTAGCGGGTAACGGTCGGGAGACGGGATCGCAGAGGACATCCACCCGGGCTTTAGCTGATACAAAATCCCAGCTCAGCTGGCCGAAAGTGGCCGGTCGGGGGGGACGAGTGCCTCGGTCTACGAACATGTGCTCGGGCTCAGGTCGTGGTCGTGGTCGTGGTCGGTGCCGGGGCTGTGCCCGTCGAGGAGGATGCGGTCGGGGCGGAAACGCCGCACTTGGTCTCGATGGCCGCGCTCAGGCGATCGAGGCGGGCCGTGGTCTTCGGCCTCTTCAAGCGGCTGATCCGGCGCTCGATGCGGGCCGCCGCCTTGGTGTGACCGGCGGTCTTGGCCTTCTGCTCGGCGGCTTCGAGCTTGGGTAGGCCGGCCTTGATACGGGCGTCGATCCTTTGGATGCGGGCGAGAACACGAGGCCCACGAGCGCAATTGAAGTGACGGTGCGTGGCCGGCGTCGTGGGTGTCGTCGCCGGAACAGGCGTCGAGGACGGAGCTGCCGTTGCGGCTCCAGCAAGGCCCCCTACCCCTAGGGACAGCACAGCGGCGGCCGCCACGCCTACGGCCAAATGCTTGGCTGCAGGAACGACTCTCGACATGGATCCTCCTCGTTGCGCCGGCCTGTCCGGCTCCCTCTGTTATCGCCGTCAGAGATGTGCAACCCGTGATGCGGTTGTTAGGACTTCTTAAAGGACGGGGGGAAGCAGCCAGAGACTGGAGCCGCTCGCCGGCAAATGGGGCCCGAGCTGGGACGATGCCATGGTCTCGGATGATCAGGACGTCATGCCGCCCAGACCGACCAAACCCCGGGCCAGCTCGATCTCGCCCATATGGCGCAGCCCGTGCTGGTAGATCCAGCACTCGGCAGCATCGAGCAAGGTAATGCCCTCGGGGCCGGCCACCCGGGCGCTGTAAGTGCTGGCGATCATCGGGGGGAAGGGGCGGGCCACCACCAGGCGGTCGAGCTCGGCGGGGTCGAGCGCGTTCCAGCCACTGTTCGGTGCGAGCGAAGGTGGCCCGCAGGTACTCCTGGAATGCCTCATAGTCCCCGATCCGTTGACCGACCATTTCCTCGACGGTCCGGTGCTTGCCGTGATCGGGGATGGCGGGGCGTATGCGGCGCTCCCAGTCGTCGCTCCAGATGGGTGGTGTCCCGGTCATGAGGAAGAACGAGGCATCGATCATGTTCACGATGTGAAACAAGCTGAAGGCAATGGGCAGCACGCCTCGCGCTCGAAGTGGTTGACCTGATCGATGTCCATGGTGGCCACCGCGTCGAAGTACAGCGAGTGCATCGCCCGCATCCGTCGTTGCAGCGAATCGAGCACGATGGCGTTCGACATGACGACCCCCGAAGTGCGTCCGTTCCGGCCGGACGCCGAAGGGGCACGGTAGGCTCCTGCCGGTTCGACCGTCAATGGTCGGTCACTCCAGCACCCCGGCGGGCGCCCTGGCAGCCACCGGCATCGAGAACGCCCGGTGACGCGCCCTCCCTACCTCGGACTTGCGGGGCGGTGTTTCCGGTCGGCGCAACGAAAGTACCGAGGAGGCACGACGAAGTGGAGGGCCCGATGGCCGTGGCTGACATCCGACGCAGAGGCGGGGCCACGTGACACGGAGACCGATCCCTCCGGGTCTCGGTCTACCCGAGCATCTGACCGGCTTCAGCCGGGGTGCGGCCAAGGGACCCGAGACTGACGGGCGCAAACAGCGGCGCTTGCGTAACCGTGAGGCGGTGGTCGATGCCCTCCTCGACTTCTACCGCGAGGGAAACCTCCGCCCGAGCACCGATGAGATCGCCGAACGGGTCGGGCTCTCGCCCCGCTCACTGTTCCGTTACTTCGACGACGTCGACGACCTGGCCGGCGCGGCGGTGGCGCGGGCCCGAATCGCGCGTCCTCAACCTTCTGGCCGTGGAGGCCGAGCCCGACTCCGAACGGTCGCTTCGTATCAAAGCGCTCGTCGACCAACGGTTCCGAGTCTTCGACGCGGTCGGCCATGCCGCCACCGTCACTCGGCTGCGTGCGCCCTTCCAGCCAGTTCTAGCTGAGAGGTTGCAGGAGAACCGCTCCTTCTTCCGTCTGCAATTGGCCGACTTGTTCGAGACCGAACTCTCCGCCCTGCCCACGGCCCACGCCCGCGGCGTGCTGGCCACCCTCGACGTGCTCACCTCCTACGAGAGCTATGACCTCCTCCTCCACGACCAGAACCTCACGGCCAACCAGGCCAAGTCGGCACTCGTCCACTCGATCGCGGGAGCCCTCGACTCGGCCACCGGCGAGGGGAGCAGTGCTTCCTGATCCGACGAGTGATCAGTCTCGCGGACGGCGGGACGAGCTCGACCGATTGCGCTCGAAGATGATCCGCAGCCCGTGGAGGGTCAGCCAGGGCTCGACGTACTCGATCTCCTCCGAATAGGGAGCGATGAGCTCCGAGAGCCCGCCGGTGGCCACCACCGTGCACTCGCCGAGCTCCGCTGTGAACCGGCGGCACAGGCCGTCGACCTGCCCCGCGAAGCCGTAGAGCGCCCCCGACTGGATGGACTCGACGGTTGACTTGCCGATGACGGTGCGCGGCTCGACGAGCTCGACGCGACGCAGAGCGGCGGCATGGGCGAAGAGCGCATCGAGGCTGATGGCCACACCGGGGGTGATGGCGCCACCCAGGTACTCCCCGGCCGCCGAGATGGCGTCGAAGGTCGTCGCCGTCCCGAGGTCGACGACGATGCAGGGACCGCCAAAGAGGTCATAGGCGCCCACACCGTTGGCGATCCGGTCGGCACCCACCTCCTTCGGATTGTCGTAGAGGATGGGCATGCCGCTCCGCACTCCGGGCTCGAGCACCACCGAGGGCACGTCGAACCAGCGGGTCACCATTTGGCGCAAGTTGGCCGTGACCAGTGGCACCGATGAGGTCACGGCGATACCGGTCACGGCCGTGGCGACATCGAGCCCGTCGAGATCGAGCAGCTGTGTGAGCAGCAAGGCGTGCTCGTCGGCCGTGCGGTCGGCCACCGTCGAGAGGCGCCAGTGGTGGGCGAGGCCGGTGGGCTCGTTGCCGTCCCTCGGCCCGCTCTCTCCCTGGTCGTCGTCGAGGACCGCCGCGAACAGCCCGACCACGGTCTCGGTGTTGCCGACGTCGATGGCGAGCAGCACTCAGTCGATCCCTTCTCGGGTACGGATGTCTGCGCCGACCGGCTGAACGGGAGCCACGTTCTTCTGCTCGACGTCGACCTCGATGTCGATGTCGAGGCCGAGGTCGAGGACCGGTGCCGAATGGGTGAGCGCCGCCCACCGAGATCAGGTCGGCACCGGCAGCAGCCAACGCCGGAGCGGTTTCGAGGTCGACGCCACCCGACACCTCGACCAGGATCCCGGAAGCGGCGTGCACTCGGGCGGCACACTCGGCGACGTCGGCCACCGACATGTTGTCGAGCATGACCACGGTGGCCTTGGCCGCCACGGCCTCGTCGACCTGTTCGGGACGGTCGCACTCCACCTCGACCATCCGGCCCGGCCACCGACTGCGGGCCCGGGCCACCGCATCAGCGATGGACATGCCGGCCAGGTGGTTGTCCTTCACGAGGACGGCATCAGAGAGTCCGCTTCGATGATTGTGGCCGCCGCCCGCCCGCACGGCAGCTTTCTCGAGGGCGCGCAGGCCCGGTGTGGTCTTTCTCGTGTCGAGCACTCGAGTGAGCGGGTTGGCCCGCGCCACGGCGTCGACATAGCGACGGGTGAGCGTGGCCACACCGGACAGATGGCAGAGGAAATTGAGTGCCGTGCGTTCGGCCGTAACCACCGACGCCAAAGGTCCGCGCACTGTCGCCAGCACCGTGCCCGGATCGAGGGCCGCTCCGTCACTGCGGCACCATGACACCACCACGTGAGGATCGACCTGCGCGAACGTCTCGGACGCGCAGTCGCAGCCGGCCAGCACACCGTTCACGCGACTGACGATGGTGGCGCTCGCCATCACGCCTTCGGGCAGGAGGGCGGCGGTGATGTCACCGAGCGGACCGAGGTCCTCGGCCAACGCCCGACCCACCGTCTCGACCACGTCTCGGCGCGTGACCGGCGTCATTCAATCGCCTGCCGAGCGCCGGATGACGGCCGCCGATCGCGCCGTCAATGCGGCGGTGACCGACGTTCGCCCCGTGCCGGTCTGGACGATGCGCCGCCGCCACCACTCGGATTGCTCGGGATGGTCGCGACGGGCATGTGCCCCCCGCGTCTCTTCACGTTGCGTGGCGGCAGTGAGCACGGCGCGGGCGGCGGTGACCAGATTGGCCAGCTCACCTTCTGCGGGGTTCGTGGGCTCGGAGCCGAGCATGCCGGCCACCGAATCGGCGGTGTCTCCGGCGGCGGCCAGCGAATCAGCCGTTCGAACGACGCCGGCCCCTTCCATCATCGCCCGCTGCAGCTGGTCGCGAGCTTTGGCCAGGTCATTGGCGGGCACATCGTCGGCCAGGTCCGACCTGTCGGCTCTGTGGGCTCTTCCTGCTCTTCCTGCCTTCCCGTCACCACGACTCCCCTGGCTGGCACCCGATGTCCCCGCTCCCTCTCCAGAAGGCAGGTAGGCGGAGATCGACGGATCGAGGTCGGCGAGAGGCCCGGTCGGGGAGGGACCGTCGATCCCGGCCAGGATGGCCTCGGCCAAACGAGCGCCAAAGACCATGCCTTCGAGCAGCGAATTCGAGGCGAGTCGGTTGGCACCGTGGACCCCGGTGCAGGCCACCTCGCCGGCGGCCCACAGCCCGGGGAGGGCGGTCGCTCCGTGCAAGTCGGTCAGCACCCCACCCGACAGGTAATGGGCGGCCGGGGCGATCGGTAGCCAGTCAACGGAAGGGTCGAGCCCGACAGCCTCGAGCGAGCGTGCAATCGTCGGGAACCGCTCTTCGAAGGAGTCGAGGCCGGTGGCGTCGAGCCAGAGGTGCTCGCATCCTTCCTCCCGCATTCGCTCGGCCATGGCCCGACTCACGACATCGCGAGGCGCAAGCTCGTCGATGAATCGTTGACCGAGACGATCGCGGAGCCGGGCGCCGTGACCGCGCAGTGCCTCCGACAGAAGTGGGCGCGGCATGGCCGGGTGATGGAGTGCGGTCGGGTGGAATTGCATGAACTCGACATCGGCGGACGCCACCCCGGCTCGCAGGGCCATGGCCAACCCGTCGGCTGTCGCTTCCGCCGGGTTGGTGGTGACGGCGAACAACTGACCGGCCCCACCGGTGGCCAGCACCGTGTGCTGGGCATGTACCTCGGTGACACGCCCGTCGGCCGTCATGGCCCGGACCCCGCGGCACCGACCCCCTCGACCAGGAGGTCGAGGGCGAACCACTCTTCGAGGACGGCGGCGGCCGACGAGCGAGTGGCGTCGACGAGCGCCCGTTCGACCTCGGCCCCGGTGGCCGCGCCCCCGGCGTGCACGACCCGGGCGGTCGAGTGGCCTCCTTCGCGGGCCAGGGCCAGCGCGCCACCCGGTTGCCGGTCGAACACCGCGCCCATGGCAATGAGCTCTTCCACTCGGGTGGGGCCCTCGTCCACCAGAACCCGTACGGCGGCCGGATCACACAGCCCGGCGCCGGCCGCCAGCGTGTCGGCCAGATGGAGATCGGTCGAGTCCTCGTCCCCCCCGAGTACGGCGGCGACGCCCCCCTGGGCCCAGCGGGTGGCCGACTGGGAAAGCTCCGCCTTGGTCAGGATGCCGACCCGCAGAGCCTGTCTCGGGTCAGCGGTAGCGAGGCGCACGGCGGCCGAGAGGCCGGCCACCCCGCTGCCGAGCACAAGGACGTCGAGGCGGTCGCGGGCCTCGCTCGTCACCGGACGGTCTGGTGACCAGCCAGGAGTGGGGGTAAGGGACGTCGTGGGTCGAGGTTGTCGATGAGGCGAACCGGTCCCACCTGGGCCGCGACCAGTAGCCGGACTGGCACCGTCGGGACCAACCGGCCAACCGGCTCGAGGGAGTCGGCCTGCACACAGGCGGCGTAGTCGAGCTCCACGAGCGGCTCGGCCTCGATCACTGCGGCCATGACCGCCTCTACCGCCGCTCCATCCCCGCACGGCTCGCGGGCCGGCCCGACGGCCGACCCTCCCGCCACCGCCACCCGCCATCGCCTCGGCGCCGGCGCGCAGGGCGCGGACCAGGGCCAGGGCCGCACGCCGCTCATCGGGAGACATCCGCACGTTTCGACTGGAGAGGGCAAGTCCGTCGGGGTCGCGCACGGTGTGGCAGCCAACCACTTCAACGGCAAGGTCGAGCTCGGCAACCAGACGACGCACCAGGGTGAGCTGCTGGAAGTCCTTCTCGCCGAAGTAGGCGCGGCACCGTCCCGCCGGTTCCAGCAGCCGGGGTACGACGGTTGCCACCCCGTCGAAATGCCCGGGTCGGGATGCACCCTCGAGCTGGCCGGTCACTGCACCGGCGGCGGGAGGAACCGGGACGGTCCGAAGCCCGTCGGGGTACATCTCGTCGACCGAGGGAGCGAAGACGAAGGCGGCACCGGCCGCGGCCGCCACGTCGAGGTCGGCGTCGAAGGTTCGCGGGTAGTTGACCAGATCGGCACTCTCCCCGAACTGCGTCGGGTTGACGAAGAGGGTGACGATCACGACGTCGCACTCCTCGGATGCCCGCTCAATGAGCGAGCAATGGCCGGCGTGCAACGCACCCATGGTGGGGACAACGCCCACGCGGCGACCGGCGGTGCGTGCGTCCTCAGCGACGCGGCGGTAGTCGGCCACGGTCGTAAGGACGGGCAGTCGGGATGTGCCGGTCGGGTGAGCTCGGACTGTGGCCGGAGCCTCGGCCACCACCTCCTGGACGGATGCGTCGACGTCGACCACCACGGCCATGGCTCAGGCCACCTGCACCGAATCGTCTGCGACGGTAACCGCAGCCGTCGCCGCAACCGCAGGAGCGCCATCCGCCGCGGCACCGCGTCGTGTTCCGGAATCGCCACCTTCGCCAAGACGGGCATCCAATCGCAGTCGCCGGGCGAGATCGACCATGGCGTCGTAGGCGGCAACTTCGGTCCGTGGTCCCGGCAGAGCGGCGAGGGCCCGGCGGTGGCTCTCGATCGTCCGCCAGTCGCCGCGGCCCGCGGGCCCGGTCAACGCCGCCTGTGGTCCGAGGGCGAAGGCATCGTCGGTGGCTGATCGCACCAGCCCGGCAAAGGCATCCAGGGGAAGCCCGGCGGCGGCGGCCACGCGTTCGACCTGCCCGAGGAGAGCCACGAGGTGGTTGGCGGCGATGGCGGCGGCCGCGTGATAGCTCACCCGCTGCGCGTCGTCGACCTCGACGACGCAACCGCCGAGGTCCTCGGCCAACTGACGGGCCGTCCGATCACCAGCGATGGCGAAGGTGATCCCCGACCGAAGGCGCACGGCACCGACGGCGGGCGACGGCAGCGGCACGAGCGGGTGGAGGGATCCGCGACGAGGATGCGAGGCCAGGGCCTCCAACCCGAGCGATCCCGACAGGTGGACGACGACCGTGCTTCCGACTGGCGCGATCTGCCGGGAAACCTCGGCCACGGTGTCGTCCGGGGTGGCGATGACGAGGACGTCGACCCCTTTGGCGGCATCTCGGACCGGTTCGCCCCGCCGCACGATTCCTGCGGAGTGATAGCCCACCGCTTCGAGGGCCAGCGTGAGAGAGAGACCGGCTCGTCCTCGGCCGATGACACGGAATGTGGTCACGACAACCCTTCCTGCGTTCCGGCCCACCATTGGGTGCCGTTCGCGTCAGAGATATGCCCACGTCTTCCGGCCCATTCGGGCCGGTCGACCTGTGTTCAGAGTGTACCCACGACCCGGACCTCCCCACCAGCGAGGGCGATGGCCGATTCGTCGGCCAGGTCGGGGGCGAGCTCGCCCAGGGGGGCGAGGACGAACCGCCGCTCCCGCCACCGGGGATGGGGAACGGTGAGCTCGTCGTCGGCCAGGTCGACCCCGTCGATCCAGACGACGTCGGCGTCGAGCGTTCGTGGCCCCCATTTGGACGATCGAACCCGGCCGGCAGCCGCCTCGAGCCGGCGGCACTCCTCGAGCAGGCGATAAGGATCGGTCCCGGTCGGTACGGCGAGCTCGACCACCGCGTTGAGGTAGGGGCCCTGACCGACCGGCCCCCCCAGGGGATCGGTCTCGTAGACGTGGGATACGGCGGTGACCGGCGTCCGGTTGCCGGCCCGCAGCTGGTCGACCGCGCGGCGGAGGTGCGCCCAGCGGTCGCCGAGGTTGGAGCCCAGCCCGATGAAGGCCCGCACCGTCGGTGGCGCAGGAGAGGTCGCGGTCATCGGCGACGGGTCATCCGGACCCCGACATCGTCCAGATCGAGTGGCAGCGGTGGTTGGAGCTTTCGGAGGGTGACGGTGACTTCCTCGATCCGACGATCGACGTCCAACACGGCGGCCGCCACCCGTCCGGCCAACGATTCGATCAGCTGACGCGGGGGACCGGCGGAGACGACGGCCACGGCGCACTCCGCCACTCGGCCGTAGTCCACCGTTTCCTCCAGCCGATCCGAGTGGGCCGCGGCAGCCAGGTCGACCAGGAGCTCGAGGTCGATGGAGAAAGGTTGGGACCGTTCCTGTTCGGCCGGCAGGACGCCGTGGGTGGCCTGCACCCGCAGCCCGCGGACCAGGATTCGGTCACCGCCCGCAGCCTGCACCGGCCCGCTACCGTCCCCGTCGCTCGGGCTCCCGGTGCTCACCGCCCTTCAGCTCCCTCAGCTGTCTCAGCTGGAGCCCTCGGGGCCACCGGCGTCGGCCGCTCAGCCCGAACGGGCCCGGTTCCGGCGGCCGACCTTGTGCTCCACCGTTGCCGGCTCGAGCTCGGCGGCGAAGGCCACGAGCTCGCGGCCGCTCGGGCCCATGGGATGGCCCGTCATGTGCTCGATGACGGTGATGGCCTGCGGGGGGCCGACCGTGAGGCGACCCGACCACAAGAGGTAGCCGGCGATGGTGCCCGTGACCCGGTCGCCGAGCTCGTCTTGGTGGACGAGCAGGCGCTCGCCATCCCCCAGACGGCAATTGAGGTCGCGGTAGATCTCGGCCAGGACGCCCCGCACGTCACCCACCGGCGGCAGGGCGAAATGCTCACAGGCCAGCGCCCGTTCCTCGTAGGCCTGCAGGTTGTGGGAGGAGGGCAGGAGCGACAAGACCCGGGTGAAGCCCTGCATCTGCAGCCAGATGATCTCTTCCTGGCGGCGGACTCTGCGGTGGTTCGGTGCGAAGCCGCCGGGCCGCTCGCTCATGGCCAGGTTGTCCTTGATCACCCAGGTGAAATTGCGAGGAGGGATGCCGGCCGCCCACTTGCCCTTCACGCCAGGCCTCCGGGCATCGGAGGATCGGCCAACCCCGGGGATGGCCGGCCGACCAGGGTGGCCGCCTGCACCGTGGGCGCGACGTCGTGGACCCGGACCATTCCGGCCCCCGCTTGCATGGCCCAGGTGGCCGTGGCCAAAGAGCCGGGGAGGCGTTCCTCGACCGGGTCGGGTTCCTCGCCTGCGGAGGTGAGCACGCCGATGAAGTGCTTGCGGCTCGTCCCGACCAATACCGGATAGCCCGTCGCCGTCACCGACGAAAGGGCGGCCAACAGCTCGAGGTTGTGCGCCAGCGTCTTGCCGAAGCCGATGCCGGGGTCGACCCAGACCTCGGGGACCCCCGAGTCGACTGCCGCGCCGGCCAGTTCCACCAGGAAGTCCACGACCTCGGCGACGACATCGTCGTAGCGGGGGTCGGTCTGCATGGTGGCCGGCGTCCCCTGGCGGTGCATGGCTACCCAACCGACACTCCGCCGTGCGGCGACCGGCCACAGTGAGGCTGAGACATCATTGATGAGCGAGGCGCCGGCAGCGATCGCCGCCTCGGCAACCGGTTCCTTGGTGGTATCGACAGAAACGCGCACGTCGCCGGCCAATGCCTCGATGACCGGCACGACCCGGCGCAGCTCTTCGTCGACCTCGACCGGCGCCGCCCCGGGCCGGGTGGACTCCCCGCCGACGTCGATGACGTCGGCACCCTCGGCGATCATGCTCCTGCCCTTGGCCACCGCCTCATCCGTCTCGAAGAACCGGCCACCGTCCGAGAAGGAATCCGGTGTGACGTTCAGAATGCCCATGACCAGCGGTCGTTCGGCGACGGCAGGAACGGGCATGGCGCCCCAGCGTAAACCAGCCATGGAGGCCCCGCGACCGTTTCCCATGGGTTTTCAGACGATTTGAGGGCCCTTCGCGCCAGCTTTCCTATCGACTCGAGAGAACCAGCGGGCGCGCTGGCCCGTCCCCCGTCCTGAGGACTCAGCGGCCGTGGATGAACTGCATGGCCTCCGAGCGGGTGGCCGGGTCGTTGCGGAACAGTCCCCGCACCGCCGAAGTGATGGTCAGGGTGCCGGGCTTCTTCACGCCGCGCATGGACATGCAGAGGTGCTCGGCCTCGACGACCACCAGGACCCCTTTGGGCTTGAGGGCCTGCTCGATGGCGTCGGCGATCTCGGTCGTCATTCGCTCCTGGACCTGTAGACGCTTGGCGTAGCCGTCGACCAGCCGAGCGAGCTTGGAGAGACCGGTGATCCGACCGTCGTCACCGGGGATGTAGGCCACATGGGCACGGCCCATGAACGGCACCAGATGGTGCTCGCAGAGCGAGGCGAAGGGGATGTCGCGGACCATCACCATCTCGTCGTGCTCAGCCGCGAAGGTCACTTCGAGATGGTCGGCCGGGTTTTCGCCGATGCCCGAGAAGAGCTCCTCGTACATGTTGGCCACCCGCACCGGCGTCTTCAGCAGGCCATCGCGATCGGGGTCTTCACCGACCGCGATGAGCAGGTCGTGGACCGCCTTCTCGATTCGCCCGCGATCGACACTCACCGCGACCTCCTCAACCCGTCGCGTCGACGTAGACCGAGCGGAGATTGCGCAGCCGTTCGTCGACGTCGAGGCCGTAGCCGACGACGAAGTCGGGAGGGATGGTGAACCCCACATAGCGGAGATCGAGTGCGGCGCGCTGCTGGCCTTCCTTCACCAAGAGGGCACAGACCTCGAGGCTGGCCGGGTTCCTCGCCCGCAGGTACCGCTGGAGGTAGCTCAAGGTGAGTCCGCTGTCGACGATGTCTTCCACCACGAGCACATGGCGGTCGATCAGGTCGACGTCGAGGTCCTTCACGATGCGCACGACCCCGGAGGTCCGAGTCGTGCTCCCGTAGGACGAGACGGCCATGAATTCGATCTCGACGGGAAGGTCGATGGCGCGGGACAGGTCGGCCATGAACATGAACGCGCCCTTGAGAACGCCCACGAGCAGCGGTGGGCGCTCGGCGTAGTCGACCGTGATCTGCTCACCCAGCTCGGCGATGCGCGCCACAAGCTGTTCCTCCGAGACCACCTCACGCCCGATGCCGTTCTTCACGTCGGGCTGACTGATACCGGCCGCCATCTCGCCCTCCCCAGTGAGCACGGTGGGACTGTACCGGAGTGATGCTCGCTGCCGACCATCCGTGACGGTGGAGTCGCCGGCGGCGCCTGGGCACGGCCGGCTGGCCGGCGTGCCACTCGACTCAATCCCGGCGTGGCGCGCCGTCTCGAGCACCCACCTCGACCGAAAGCCGGCCGGCTGTACGTGACACGCGCCGTCCGCTCGCCACCTCGGCGGCGCGACGAGTGCCCCGGGCGACCTCGAGTACCCGAGCGACAGCGCCTGCGTCCGGCGGATACCCACCCTCGCCGGCCAACCATCGGCGCACGGCGCGGCGAGCCATGCCCTCAGGGGCGGCGGAGAGTGCCCGCGGCGTCCGTGGCATCGACCAGCTCGGCGAGAGCGGCGAGCAATTCGGCGTCACCGGCCATGAGGTCGGCCTGGCGGGCCAGGACCGGGACCACGTCACGGCCGGCAATGTCCGAGCACAAGCCCAGCAGCTCGTGTCGCACGCGGTTGCGAACGTGTCGGGGGTCGGCGTTGCTGGGATCGGTCACCGGTTGCCAACCAAGGTGGTGGCAGAGGTCGACGGTCTCCGACCGGCGCAGCGAGAGGATGGGATGGGTCGGGCCGGCCCGCATGGCCGAAAGTCCGTCGACGCCGGCGCCCCGCAGCATGTTGATGAGGACGGTCTCGGCCTGGTCATCGGCCGTGTGGCCGGTGGCTGCGCCCGGGCCGAGCACGGCGCGTCGGGCTTCACGGGCGCGCGCCTCGAGGTTGGCGCCGGGCTCGAGTGTCACCCGCTCGGATCGGAAAGCGGCCCCGATCTTTTGGGCAGCATCGGCCACCACCTCGGCCTCGGCCGCCGATCCGGCACGCAGCCCATGATCGACGTGCACGGCCGTCACCGAGCAGCCCGATGCCACCGCCAGGGCGAGCAGGGACAACGAGTCGGGACCTCCGGACACCGCGCACAGGAGCGGCGAGCCAGCAGCCGGAAACGTGCAGCGCTCGAGGAGGGATCCGAACACCGGGTCATTTGCCGGTGCCACTCGCGGCTCAGCCCGAGAGGGCGTGGGTGGCTCCGACCCGCGTGATCCAGGCCGATGGATCACGGATCTCTTTGAGGGATGGCAGCCACTCCGGGCCCCGCCACGCCCGGTTGAGCAGCTCAGGCCCACCCGACTTCTCGACGGCTTCGATGAACCGCTCGCCCTCCTCGTACTGGCGCAGCTTGGCCTCGAGCCCGATCAGCTGCTGGAGGATCCGGGCCGGCCCTTTGACCTGCTTGCGCCGCTGCCGCAGCACCTCGGCGAAGCGGGCGGCGCTCGGGATGGCCGCAGCGCCTGCTCGGTCCATGGTCACGTCGCCATGCCCTTCGAGCAGGCTCATGAGCGCCTGAATGCGCTGGATCCCCTCGAGCTGCTCGGGCGTGGCCACGAGGCCGATGGCCCCGTTCTCGCGCAACGGGTTGCGCCCGGCGCGGATCTCGTCCGCCATCCGCTTGAGCGCCTCGGCGAAACGCGCCGGGTCGGGCTCGAGCGAGCCGATGCCCTCCTCGACCAGTGACACGAAGTAGTCGCGCATCCAGGGGATGGCGGTGAACTGACACCGGTGAGTGACCTCGTGGAGAGCGAGCCAAAGGCGGAACTCTCGCGGCTCGAAATGGTGCTGGCGCTCGAGGGCGACCACGTTCGGCCCGACGAAGTACACGAGGTCTTGGTCCTCGACGGACTCCTCGGTGAGCAACAGGTCGTACTGACCGAGCACCCGGGTGGACAACCATCCGAGGATCAGACCCATCTGGGCACCGGTCGTGGCCCGACCGACGACGGCGACCGGGGCGGCCAGCCGTTCGGTCAGTGGATGGGAGCGGACCACCCGGCTCGGGTCCAGCCGGTCGAGATGGGGCCCGACCAGTCGCTGGAAGGACGCAATGTTGGCGTGCACCCAGCCGGCCCGGTCGGTCACACGAGCGCGTGCGGGGCCGGAGGCCGATCGCAACCCGGTGGCCGCGGCCACGAGCTCCTCGGCCTCGGCCGTCAGCTCCTCGAAATTACGTTCGAGCTCGGCAGGGTCGTCGAGCTCGACCGGTCGGCTTCGGTTGCCGACCCACGCGCGCCACCCGCTCGGCCGTGTCCCAGGCCACCGCCCCCGAGCCGGCCGGCGCCGTCTTCGACTCCGAGCCAGCACCGTCTGATCCCTCCTTCGAGGTCGCCGACATCGGAGCGATCGAGGAAGAAGGAGACGATCCGTTGGCGCTGCCCGTCGCGGCCCCTGTCGGATCGTCCACGTGGCCCAGTGTAGGGACCACCGCCATGGACGGGTGATCCGCAGGTGGAGCGCAGGATCAGCCGTCCTGGCGAGCGTGCTCGGCGGCCAGTGCCGCCGCCACCCGGGCCATCAGAGACTCGGGCACACGATCCTTGCACCGACTGGCGATGACCTTTCGGAGCTCGGCTTCGAAGCCGTAGGCGCGCACGCACGGGCCGCAGAGGTCGAGATGGCGGACGATCTCCACGCGCCGCTCTTCGGTGAGCTCCCCGTCGAGGTAGGTGTACAGCCGCTCCACCGTCTCGTCACAGTCGACGAAGCCCGCGGGCGTCTCGGGTCGAGCTGGCGACCTGGCCTCCCTCGGAATGGTCTTGGTCTCCCACTGCCCGCTCCTACCTGCCCTCGTCGCCGGCCCCAACGAGGCCGAGTGTCCTTCCCCGCTCGAGCAACGCCTTTTGCAGCGCCTTTCTTCCTCGATGGATCCGGCTCATGACCGTTCCGATCGGAACATCGGTGATGTCGGCGATCTCTTTGTACGAGAAACCTTCGACGTCGGCCAGCAGCACGGCCATCCGGAAGTTGTCGGGGAGCGACTCGATGGCCTCCTTCACGTCGGTGTCGGTGAACCGCTCGAGGGCTTCGTCCTCGGCGCTACGGCCTTGTGTGGCGGTGCCATCGCCGGTGAGGTGGTGGTACAGGTACAGGTCCTCCACGTCCTCAACGTCGGCGATCTCCGGCCGGCGCTTGGCCGCCCGGTAGGTGTTGATGTAGGTGTTGGTCAGGATCCGGTACAGCCAGGCTTTGAGGTTCGTGCCGAGCTCGAAGGTGGAAAAGGCGCGGTACGCCTTGAGATAGGTCTCTTGGACGAGATCCTCGGCATCGGCCGGGTTGCGGGTCATGCGCAGGGCGGCGGTGTAGAGCGCGGGCATGAACTCCATGGCGAGATCTGCGAATGCTGCCTGATCGGCCATACCGCACCCTACAGGCGGGCTCACCCGGTGGTCACGGCGGTGCCGCCAATCACAACTGTTCCGGCAGGTGCCGCTCGCCGATCGTCAGCCCGCGGCCCGGTCGGCAATGGGCGGCTCCTCGTTGACCTCGCCGTCGTCACCGAAGACGGCGTAGCGGTTCCGGCCGCGAGCCTTGGCCGAGTACATGGCCCGATCCGCGTCCCGCATCAGCTGTTGGCTATCGATGCCGCTGCGGTGGAAGGTCAAGCCGACGCTGACGGTGGCCTGCACCACTCCCTCTCCCACCAGCACGGGCTCACGGGCGGCCACCAGGATCCTTTCGACGAGCCGGACCACCTCGTCGCGGTGCGTGAAGTCCTCGAGGACGACACCGAACTCGTCCCCACCGAGCCGCGCCGCGCCGTCCGCCTTGCGGAGGCAGTCCCGCAGTGCTTCGGCCGTGGCCTTGAGGAGCGCGTCTCCCGCCGGGTGTCCGAGGCTGTCGTTGACCAGCTTGAGGTTGTCGAGGTCGACGAACAGCACGGCCAAGCGCCCACCGTTGCGCTCGATCCGGGCCATGGCCTGTTCGAGCCGGTCCTGGAAGAGGGCCCGATTGCCAAGGCCGGTGAGCGGGTCGTGGTACGCCTGGTAGGAGAGCCGTTTCTCGAGCTGCCGGCGGTCGGTCACGTCCCGGAAGCTCCAGACGCGGCCGACCGTCACGCCGTCGACCCGCTGGGGACGGGAGAACCACTCGAAGGCCCGCCCGTCGACGCATTCGAGGACGTCACCGCGCTCGAGCTCGGTGCTGCCCGGCTTGCGAAGCTCGGCCGCGAAGTCGATGGGTGAAACCAGCTGGGCCAGAATGAAGTCGAAGGCTTGGGCATCGACGACGGCGTCGTCGGGCAGGCGCCAGAATTCGCTGAACCGTCGGTTGGCCCCGACGATCCGTCCTTTCTGGTTGAGCACCAGGATGCCGTCTACGGTCGCGTCGAGCGTGGCCGTCAGCAATGACAAGGCGCGGCGCAGCTCGTCTTCGGCTCGGACCTGATCGGTGATCTCGTGGCCCGATACCACGTACCCACCGATCATCGGGTCGTCGACCAGGTTGACCACGGCCAGGTCGAAGGGCACCTTCCGGCCGTCGCCGTGTCGGACCAGCTGTAGCCGCATGGTCACGGGTTCGGCGGTCGTGGCACCTGCGGCAGCACGGGCCAGGGCCGCCTCGAGCTCGGGGTGGTCCTGCTCACTGATCAATCGGGCGAAGGGCTGACCGACGACTGCCTCGGGGTCGTGACCGAGCACTCGGGTGACCGCACCGGAGATGGACGCCACCAAACCGTCGGGCGAGATGAGAGCGGTGATGGACGCCGAGTTCTCGACCAGCGACCGCAGCCGAGCGTCGTCATCATGAGCCAGCTCGAAGTGACGTCGCTCGGTGAGGTCGCGGAGACAAAGGTGGACAGCCTGCTCGGCGAACCATGGCACGGGAGCGCCGAGCATCTCCATGAGCCGCCAGCCGGATGTCGTCTTGAGGCGCACCTCGATGGGCAGCCCCACGTCCTTCTCGTGGACGCTGGCCAAGGAGAGGAGTACGAACTCCAGGTCCTCGGGGTGGACGAACTCGAGCCCCGAGACGCCGACGGACTCGTCGAGTCGGCGCCCGAAAGTCTCCTCCGCGGCCCGGTTGGCCCAGAGCACCCCTCCTTCTCCGTCGACCACCACTGCCAGGTCGGGTTGGTTGGAGAGCAGGCGGGCCAGGAAGGATTCATCGATGGCCACCTTCTCTTCGTCGACCGGACGGAGGACCTGCTTGAGCGGTGCCGGGCGTAGGAGAGGCCTCTCAGCGGTCCGAGGCATGGTGGGCGTGGCCTCCTTCGCCGCCAGGACCCGGCCGGTGGTGCCGAGCGGGACCTCAGGTGGGCTCGTCGAGCTGGGCAACCAGGCGCTTCGGCGCGATCAGCCGATAGCTGTCCTCGACCAGCTCGCTCACCTCCTCCCAGTCGGTGTCCGGGCCCAGGCGCAGGCCCACCCAACCCTTGGTCCCCACGTAGCGGGGCACGAAGAATCGGTCGGGATCCGAAGCGACGAGCACCTGCTGGACGCCGTGCCCCGCCTTCACCGTGAGCGCGCTTCGGTCCTCGCTCACCATGGCGAAGATCTTGTCCCGCACCCGAAAAGCCGGTGCCGTATGACCACCGAACGGATTCTCGGTGGCCTCGGGCAACGGCCGGCAGATCCGGCGGAGCCGGGCGGCGGCGTCGACCGCCATGTTTACCTCCCACCGCCCAACGGCATCATCGAGGCTTGCGGGCCAGCACGGTGTACGCCAAGGGGTAGGAGGGACCGTCGACCGGGAGCCGGTAGAACCCGTCGGCCCCGCGAACAGCCCACGGCCACGGCGCGTTGGTGTAGGAGTGCTCGTGGAGCAGTTCGACGTCGAGGCCGGCACGGTGCACGACGGTGAACACCTCGCTGATGGCGTAGACCCGCTCGTGCGTCACGGTGCTCGTCAGCTCGCCGTCCGGCACTGCGTACGTCCCTCCCGCGTTGTCGTGGGCTTCGTAGTCGGCACGGACGATGCTGCGAGCGAGTGTTCGGCCGTCGTCGGCCATCCCGAAGACGATGGGGTGGATCTCGGAGATGTAGAGGACCCCGCCGGGTCGGAGCAGGTCGACGACGACCGCCGCCCAGCCGCCGAGGTCGGGCAACCAGTTGAGGGCGCCCACACCCGTATAGACGATGTCGAAGAGACGGTCGTCGAGGGCGACGCTCGCCTCGTAGACATCGGCCCGGACGAACTCGGCGTCGAGCGCGCAGTCATGGGCCAGCCGTGTGGCCACGTCGACGGCGTTGGAGGAGAAGTCGAGGCCGACGACCTTGGCCCCGCGTCGAGCCCAGGCGAGGGTGTCCGTCCCCACGTGGCACTGCAGGTGCAAGAGGTCGAGACCGGCAACGTCACCGAGCTCCTCGACCTCGAACGGTCGCATGGGATCGCGACCCGATCGGAAGCCAGCGAGGTCGTAGAACTCGCTATCCGCGTGGAGGATGGCGGCTTCCTGCCACCAGGCCAGGTTGGCTGCACGATCGTCCTCGCCCGGTCCCACGCTCACGACGGTAGTGGTGCCGTCCGCTCCGGATCAGACCATCGAAGGGGTCCTCCTCCGGACCACCCATTCACGGGGCCACGGCCGCCACCGAGCCTGGGCGGCCCAGGGCACGTCGGCGGGACAACCCCAGGGCTGAGCGGCCGATGGGTGGGTAGGATGAAGCTCGATGGTGGCTGTCATCGACTCGGATCAGCACCTCTTCGAGTCCCGCTCGCTGTGGTCCGAGCACATCGACCCGTCGCAGCGCCACCAGGCGCTCACCATCGTCGACGACGAGCTCGGCTACTCGTGGCTCACCTGGCGGGACAAACGGCTGTCACTCGTCCACGTCCAGCACCCGGGCGAAACGGCCGAGCTCGGCCGCATGAGCCAACGCTGCCGGGAGGCGAAGCCGGCCGAATACGTCTACGACGAGGAACTGCCGATCGAGTACTGGGAACCGGCTGCCCGGGTCCGACAGCTCACTCAGATGGGTCTCGACGGTGCCGTCCTCTTCCCCAACTTCGGTTTGCTGTGGGAGCGTCGACTCTCGTCGGATCTGCCCGCGCTCACCGCCAACATGTCCGCCTGGAACCGATGGTGCGCGACGGTCGTGGCCGATGGCGCCGGCCGGCTCCATCCTGTGGCCCACCTCACACTGCGCGACCCAGACTGGTTGGTGGCCGAGCTCGCCGCTCTCTCGAAGGCGGGGGTGCGGCTCGGCATGATCGCGCCAGCGGCGGTGGACGGACGACCGCTCTCCCATCCGGACCACGACCGGTTGTGGGCGGCGTTCGTCGATCACGGCATCGCGCCGGTCTTCCATGTGGCCGATCAGCCGCACCTCATCGACGAAGCCTTCTACCCGGACCCCGAGGAGGCGACCATCCCGCCTCTGGAGTCGATCTTCCTCTGGGTGCCGCCGGCCGTGGCCGTGACCGACCTCATCGTGAACGGCGTGCTCGAGCGCTATCCGGAACTGCGGGTGGGCATCGTCGAGCTCGCCTCGATCTGGGTCCCGCTCTACCTGCGCATGCTCGACGGCGGCTGGGAGTTCACGACCGCCCTCAATGGCCGGTCACCGGCTGAGCTCACCATGCGACCGAGCGAGTACTTCCGCCGTCAGGTCCGGGTGTCGTCGTTCTCCTACGAGCGCCCGGAAAAGCTCACGGCCAACTCGGGCGACCTCTTCATGTGCTGCAGCGACTACCCGCACTCGGAGGGGACGGCGACACCGCTCGAGGACTACGCCCGGGACAGCTCGCCGGAGGGCTCGCCTGGTCTCTTCCACGACAACGTCGTGGCCCTGCTCGGCGCCTGACTCTCTGAACGGAGCAGTTGGGGGCCCACCGAGCGGAAAGGGCCCGGCCGGGTGCTCAGGCCACCACACCCTCCACCTTGAGCTCGACGATGGACTCGGTGTCGTAGTCGATGCTCGCCAACACCTCGTCACAGTGCTCGTTGAAGTCCGGGCCGCGCTTGGGAGGGGCGGGCTCGCCACCGAACTGCACGGGGGTCGTCACCAGTTTGAACGGGATACCGGCGGCGGTGGCCGTCTCGAGGACCAAGCCGTTCGCCACCACTTGGGGGTCGTCGACCACCTCGAGGCTGTCCTGAGCCACCGACCACTGCCCGTCGAAGTCGGCCAGGCGCTCGCGCCATTCGGCCAGCGAGGCGGAGGCGATCGCTGCGGTCAGGATCTCACGTGCCTCGCCGGCGTTGGCCGCCAGGTTCTCGTGGGACGAGAACCGCTCGTCAACGATGAGGTCCTCGCGCCCGATGACCCGACAGGCACCCGGCCAGTACTTGAAGCCCTGAAGGCAGGACAGAGCGATGAAGCGGTCGTCCTGCGTGCGGAAGGTGCCCACCAGCGGGTTGCCGGGCGGTCCCACGCTGCCCGAGCCGGCCTTGGGCGGTCGCCACGGAAAGCCCATCTGGAGCGAGAGCGCGACGGCCGGGCTCATGGCCCAGAGGCCCACGGCGAGGAGTGAGACATCGACCGAAATGGCTTCTCCCGTTCGCTCCCGATGGAAGAGCGCTCCCAGGATCCCGCCGGCGATGGTCATGCCGCCGATCGAGTCGCCGTAGCCGGGACCGGGTTGGCCGACCAGACTCTCTGCATCCGGCGGCGTACAGCCCATGGCACTGGCGGCACGGCACCAGTAACTCAAGAAGTCGTACCCACCCTTGTCGGCTTCGGGACCGCGCTCACCGCCGCCTGTCCCGGCTACGTAGATGATGTTCGGGTTGTGGGCGCGGATGTCGTCGATCTCGATGTGCAGCTTCTTGCGGACCACCGGAAGCTTGTTGGTGAGGAACACGTCACAGGTCGACGCCAGCTTGTAGACGAGCTCGACCCCCTTCGGGTTGGTGAGGTCGATGCCGATGCTCTTCTTGCCGCGATTGGAGTGCTCGAGCAGGACGTGGACGTCACCGCCCATCTTCATGATCCCGCTCGAGGCGAGACCGCGCATGGCGTCGCCTCTCTCCGACGGCTCGACCTTGATGACCTCGGCACCCCAGTCGGCCAGGATGGCCGAGGCCGCCGGGACAAAGGTGTGCTCGGCGACTTCGAGGATGCGAACGCCCTTCATGATGTCGATCATTTCTCTTCTCCAGTTGGATCCGGGGACGACGTCGCACCCGTGCGGCCAAGATCATGCCCGATCGCCCTGATCTCCTTCGAACTGAGGGCAACGGGCAGACGGGCAGATGACCCTCCGATCAGACGGCTGACCGGCCGGCCGTCTCGAGCAAGGGCAGAAGGTCCGTAAGGAAGCGGAACATGTCGTTGAGATGGGTGCAGGTGCTGGTGCCGACGAACTCGGTGCGCACCTCACGACGCAACTCGCCGAGCGAGCGACCGGCCAGACGCTCGGCGCTGGCGATGGCCGCCGGGCATTCGATCCAGGGGAGAACCCTCGCTTCGGCTTGAGCCCCGCCGATCGTGCGGGCACCCTCTTCGAGCCAACCGTCGACCAGGTACTCGTGGAGCACCGTCTCGGTGCCGTGCTCATCGCGATAGGAGTCGCGGAAGTGCGAGTCGAACAACCAGCCGGAAGGGACGGTGGCCGACGGCACGAGGTCGAGTCGGCGGCGTCGGCGAGTGGCGCCATCGGAGAGGGGCGCCATCTCGTGCCAGGCCAAAGCATCGTCGCCTTCGAGGAGCGGGGCGGTTGGTCCCATAGGAGTCGGGAGGGTCTCATGGTCGCGGAACGCCGCCAGGATGCTGGCCGATCCTGCCCATCCAGCGCACATGTCCTCCGAGGAGAGGACGTGTTGACGGAACGCCTCGCCACCCGCCCCACCGGTCGGAATCAGGGCGGAGCGTCCGCGCTGGAGGGCGTAGCCCGAGACGAGGGCGGCACCAGGAAAGTCGTCGAGCAGCGCGTGGAGCAACGTCCGAGCCTCGGCGTGGTCCGGAAGACATTCGGTCACCCGGGCGCGAAAGCCACCTCCCACTCGGGCACCGACGAGGCCGGCCAGACGAGGCTCGGGCGGATTGGCGGCGATCTCGAGCAGCGTCCGGTCGGGTGCGATCCGGGCTCGAAGGTGCGTCAGGTCCGTGCCGTCGTCCCCGGGTGAGCCGGTCCTCAGGTCCCGAGCCCGGGCATCGACGGCCACATCCCGGTCCAACCCGTCGGGCCGATTCGAATCGATATTGGTCGTTCGACGAACAGATCCCGTTGGTCGAGGGGGCGTTGTCGTCACCGGCCGGGCCGGGCCGGCCCGATCCGGTATTACGAGCACGACGAGATCCGAGCGGCCGGTTGCATGTCAGGTGGCAATCTACCGTCCGCTCTCCGAGTCGCTGCCCGTTGCAACGAGACGGCGCGGGCGGCGCCGAGGGCTCAGGACCAACTCTCGACGACGGCGACCTCTTGTCGAGCTGCCGCGCCGAGGCGGCCAGATGAGGATGGAGCCTGGGAGGAGAATCGAACTCCTGACCTACGCATTACGAGTGCGTTGCTCTGCCGTCTGAGCTACCCAGGCGAAAGCATTCACGCTACCCGACGGTTGGTCGAGGTCCAGCTGCGTGTCATTCGAGCATGTCCGACAGCTCCACCATGAGCGCTTCCATGAGAAGGCCCTCCTGCGCGTTGCGGTCGAGGCCCACTGAGCATTCCTCGATGGCGCGTACATGGCCGGCGGCACGTCGCTCTTCCGCTGTCCGAGCAACCGAACCGGGCGAGCTGTCGTCGTCACCCGCTCCCACCGTGGCCAGCAGGCGGTCCCGGTAGACGCCGGCCAGCGCGGCCAGTCCGAACCGCAACTCGTCGGTTTGCCAGCGCCGCTCCTCACGACGATGCCGCTCCTCGAGTTGGCGACGCGGTGTGGCGACGCTCGTACCCGTCGCCTCGGCCCGAGCCTCTATGTCGGCGCGCTCGGCCGCGTGTTGCTCACGCAAGGGGGCGAGGACTTCGTCGGTCACCGACAGGAGGCCGGCCGCCACCTGGGCCGCCGCCGCGCCGGTGCCGTCGAGGCGTTGGGGCACCGAGCGCCAGCGCTGCCGGCGTTCCTCGAAGGCCGGATCCTCGGCCAGCAACCGGGCCCGGTCCAGGCGGCCGCCCGAGGCCACCGCCACCGCCAGGGCCCGCTCCTCGTCGATCCCCTTGGTCGTCAACCACGCCGCCACGGTTCCCTCCGAGAGCGGCAGGAACATGATCGTCGCGCAACGGCTGGCCACCGTATCGAGCGACGGGGGCATGTCCTCGGCCAGAAGCACGAACACCGTCGAGGGCGGAGGTTCCTCGAGCGTTTTGAGCAGCGCCGGGGCCGCCCGTTCGGCCAGATGCACGTCCGGGATGATCACCACCTGTCGGTCGGCTTCGAACGGCCGCCGCTGGGCGCGAGCGACGACCGACCGCGCCGCCTCCACGTCGAGGCTCGCACCGGCTCGCTCGACGACGATGACGTCGGGATGCGCACCGGCCATCACACGACGGCAGGTGTTGCAAACACCACAGCCGCCCGAAGGGCAGAGCAGCGCGGCTGCGAACGCCGATGCCGCCGCCCGCTTGCCCGAGCCCGGCGGTCCTTGCAACAAGTAGGCGTGCACCGGCCGAGCGGCGGCACTGACCAGCTGGGCGACGGCCGCAGGTTGGCCGACCACTTCGGAAAAGAGCTCGGGCGATGCGACGGCCGGGGAATCGCCCGCTGGACCATCGGTCGTCGGTGCGTCGGTCATCGGGACATGCCCAGCACCTCGGTGACGGCGGACCACACGGCCGCGGCCACGTCGTCGACCGAACCGGTGCCGTCGATGACGACCCAGCCCGCGGGGTCGTCCGCGGCCAACTGGCGATAGCCATCGGCCACCCGCTCTTTGAACTCACGGGCGGATCCTTCGATGCGGTCAGCCTGCTCCGGTGGGAAGCGGCTCTCGCCCACCTCGACCGGAACGTCGATGAGGACGGTGAGGTCGGCGGCCAGTCCGCCACTCGCCCAGTCGGCCAGGGTGCGCAGCTCACCCAAGGGCAGGCCGCGTCCGTAACCCTGGTAGGCGAGGGTCGACGCCGAAAAGCGATCCGTCACCACCCAACGCCCGTCGGCCAGAGCCGGCGCGACGACCTCGGCCACGTGCTCGGCGCGGTCGGCCACCATCAACAGAGCCTCCGTGCGGTCGTCGATGGCCACCGATCTCGCCTCGAGCACGAGCCGACGCAACTCGGAGCCGAGCGCAGTGGCGCCGGGCTCGAACGTCAACAGGGCATCGAGCCGCGAGGCGAGGATGCGGGCCTGGGTGGTCTTGCCAGAGCCGTCGATGCCCTCGACGGCGATGAACCGACCGGCGCGACGGTCACTCACCGGAGGACGCGGTCGAAGACGACCCCCCGGGAGCTACTCGGGGGCTGCATTCCTCAGCCGGACGGCTCGTCGGCGGACGCCGCCCTCGTCCCGGCGGCTTTTCTCGTCCCTGCCGCCTTCTTGCGAGTGCCGGCCGCCTTCTTCGTCCCGGCCGCTTTCTTGCGAGCAGCCGCCTTCTTCGTCCCGGCGGCCTTCTTCGTCCCGCCCGCTTTCTTGGCGGCGGTACGGCGAGTCGACGGACCGGCCGCCCGCCGCTCGGCCAACAGTTCCGAGGCCCGCACCGGCGTGAGCTCCTCGACGTCGTCGCCCCGCCGGAGAGAGGCGTTGGTGGTGCCGTCGGTGACGTACGGGCCGAAACGCCCGTCCTTCACCACCATGGTCAGCCCGGTGTCGGGGTCGGCGCCGAGCTCGCGCAGCGGTCCGCGGGCCGTACGCCCACGTGTCTTCGGCTGGGCAAAGAGGGCCAGCGCCTCTTCCAGGCTCACGGTGAGGAGCTGATCCTCGGTGAGAAGGCTGCGCGTGTCCTTGCCGCGCTTGAGGTAGGGACCGAACCGCCCGTTGTGGGCCACGATGTCCTCACCGTTCTCGGGATCCGTGCCCACCACCCGCGGGATGCGGAGCAGGTCGAGCGCCTCCTCCAGGGTGAGGGTGGCCGGCGACATCGACGGCGAATAGAGAGGACGTCCGGGGTTTGGGACCACCGTCTTCCACCTCGCCGAGCTGGACGTAGGGGCCGAAACGGCCGGCCCGGACCTGGACGGGCAGACCGGTCTCGGCGTGGGTCCCGAGGGTGCGATCGGAGGAGGGCGCCTCGAGCAGCGCCTCGGACCGCTCGACGGTCAGCTCGTCGGGTGCCAGGTCTTCGGGGATCGACACCCGATCCTCGCCGCGCTGGAGGTAGGGGCCGTAACGACCGACCCGGGCCACGATCTCCACGCCGTTGGTGCCCACACCGATCGGGATCGAATTGATCTCGCGGGCGTCGATCTCACCGAGGTAGGTGCTGACCTCGCGCTTGAGGCCCAGCTTGCTGAACCCGTCCCTGGCGCTCCGCCCGTCGCTGGCGTGGCCGTCGCTGGCGTGGCCGTCGCTGGCGAGGCCGTTGCCGCCCGACCCGCCGTTGGCCGCGTCGGTGCCGAAGTAGAACCGGGTGAGCCAGGGGAGGGCCTGCTCGTGCCCCGAGGCGATGGCGTCGAGGTCATCCTCCATGGAGGCGGTGAAGCCGTAGTCGACGAGGGAGGTGAAGTAACGCTCGAGCAGGCCGACCACGGCGAAGGCAGTGAAGGAAGGAACGAGGGCGGTGCCCTTCTTCCAGACGTAGCCGCGGTCGAGGATGGTGGCGATGACGCTCGCATAGGTCGAGGGGCGACCGACTCCGAGGTCCTCCATGGCCTTCACCAGTGAGGCTTCCGTAAAGCGGGCCGGCGGCTGGGTGGCGTGGCTTCCGGGCTCAGCTCGGAAACGGTGAGCGGGTCACCCTCGGAGACCGGTGGCAGGTGGACCTCGCGGTCGGCGAGCTCGGCCTCGGGATCGTCTTCGCCCTCGACGTAGGCGCGCAGGTACCCGGGGAACTCGATGACCTTGCCCGAGGCCGAGAACTCGGCCACCTGCCCGCCCCCCGACCCGCTCGCCGTGCCCACCAGTCGGACTTGGGCACTCGTCCCCGTGGCGTCGGCCATCTGCGAGGCAACGGTCCGCTTCCACACGAGCTCGTAGAGACGAAGCTCGTCACCGGACAGCTCGACGCGCCGCCTCGTCGGGCGTCCGGAACGTGTCACCGGCCGGCCGGATGGCCTCGTGGGCCTCCTGGGCGTTCTTCACCTTCCGCTCGTAGCGCCGCGGCTGCGCCGGGACATAGTCGGCGCCGTAGAGGGAGCGAGCTTGGCCGCGGGCCGCGTCGAGGGCCTCGGACGACAAGGTCGTCGAGTCGGTCCGCATGTAGGTGATCCAGCCGTCTTCGTACAGACGCTGGGCGACCTGCATGGCCCGACGTGACGAAAAGCGGAGCTTGCGCCCGGCCTCCTGTTGGAGCGTCGACGTCATGAAGGGAGGCGACGGCGACCGTCGGAACGGCTTCTCGGTGACCGAGCGCACCGCGAAGGGGACACCTTCGAGCCCGGCGGCGAGGACGCGGGCCCGTTGCTCGTCGAGGACGACCACGGAGCCGGGCTGGCGCAGTTGGCCGGACTCGTCGAAGTCCCGACCCGAGGCCAGGGCCACGTCGTCGAGTGCCACGAGCGCAGCACGGAACGTGCTCGGCGTGGTCTCCTCCGCGGTCGGGTGGGCCACGGTGAACGAGCCGTCGATCCCCCACCAACCAGCCGATCGGAATTGCGATGCGCGCCCGCTCGCGCTCGACCACCATGCGAGTGGCCACGCTCTGGACGCGTCCCGCCGACAGCCGAGGCATGATCTTCTTCCACAAGACGGGCGAGACCTCGTAGCCGTAGAGGCGATCGAGGATGCGGCGGGCCTCTTGGGCATCGACCAGCCGGCGGTCGAGCTCGCGCCATTCGCGGACGGCCCGTTCGATGGCCGGCCGGGTGATCTCGTGGAACACCATGCGCTTGACCGGCACGGTGGGGGCGAGCACCTCGAGCAAGTGCCAGGCGATCGATTCGCCCTCGCGGTCCTCGTCGGACGCCAGGTACACCTCGCTCGCCTGCTTGACCAACTGCTTGAGTTTGGCCACCTGTGACTTCTTCTCGGACGAGACGATGTAGAGCGGCTTGAAGCCATTGTCGACGTCCACACCGAGCCGGCTCCATGGCTCACCCTTGTAGGCGGCCGGCACCTCGTCCGCTCGCCGGGGCAGGTCGCGGATATGACCGATGGACGACTCGACGAGGTAGCCGGGCCCGAGAAGGCCGGCGATCGTCTTGGCCTTGGCCGGCGACTCGACGATGACCAGGGGTTTGGCCCCGGCCCGAGCCCGCGACGACCCGCCCGACGCCGCGGTGGTAGGCGGCTCCGGGGCGTCGTCGGACACAGTGGGGTCGAGATCCGCCTTCGGCATGACTTCGGGCAAGGGTGAACGCCTGGCTCCGACGTTGTCAACCCCGCCCCCTCGACAGAGGTGCTCGAAGGGGAGCAAATAGGGGCGTTGACGTGGTCTTTCAGGTCGGCATACCGTCGTTTTGTACGGCAGGGCCCGAAGGGCTCGCCCGGGGGCTCTGCGGACGGCAGCCGGCAGGTGACCCCGAGCCGCTCCTTTCGAGGATGCGGGTGGCTCAGGCCGACTTAGGCGGGAGCAGGAGTCGCGGCCTCGGCCGCCTGTTCGAGAGCGGCTTCTTCGCCGGCCGGTAGGTCGCTGTCCATGGCCTCGGTCTTGCGCTTCGAGAAGGCAATGGCGACCAACAGGACGACGAGGGACACGCCGGCGATGCTGAGACGGGCCGGGGTGTTGTGCCGGAGGGTGATGACCGTCGGCAGGACGAGAAGGGACACCAGGTTCATCACCTTGATGAGCGGGTTGAGGGCGGGACCGGCGGTGTCCTTGAACGGGTCGCCGATGGTGTCGCCGATGACCGCCGCCTTGTGGGCCTCGGAGCCCTTGCCCCCTTCATGACCGTCCTCGATGTACTTCTTGGCGTTGTCCCAAGCACCACCCGAGTTGGAGAGGAAGTTGGCCATGAGCTGGCCGGTGAGGATGGCCCCGACCAGAAAGGCACCGAGGGCCAGATAATTGATACCGAAGCCGACGATCACCGGTGAAAGCACGGCGAGGAGTGCCGGAGTGGCGAGCTCCCGCTGCGCCGCCGTCGTGCAGATGGCGATGACCTTCCCGTATTCGGGCTTCTCGGTGTAGTCCATGATGCCCGGGTGCTCCCGGAACTGGCGGCGCACCTCTTGGACGACGGTGCCGGCTGAGCGGCCGACGGCCCGGATGGCGAGCGAGGAGAAGATGAAGGCGATCGATCCGCCGATGAGCACGCCGATGAAGATCGTCGGGTGCGAGACGTTGATCTGGGTCTGGGCCGAGTTGAAGAGCCAGTTGACGCCTGAACCCAGCGGGGCTTTGAGCCCGAGCTGTGAGCCGATGGTCTCGATGAAGGAGGCGAAGAGGGCGACAGAGGCGATGACGGCGGAGCCGATGGCAACACCCTTGGTCACCGCCTTGGTGGTGTTGCCCACCGCATCCAGGCTGACCATGACCCGCTCGGCCTCGCCGGTGAACTCTCCCGACATCTCGGCCACTCCGGCCGCGTTGTCCGACACCGGTCCGAAACTGTCCTCGGAGACGATCATCCCGGCAGTGGAGAGAAGGCCGATGCCGGTGAGCGAGATCAGATAGAGGGAGAGCTCGATGTTGCCGCCGGCCATCCCGATGGAGACGGCGATGGCCAAGACGATGGCGATGATGGCCCACACCGACGACTCGAGGCCGATGGCAATACCGGCCAGGGTGGTGGTCGCCGGACCGGTGCGGGCCGATTCGGCGATCTCGCGCACCGGCGAGCGCTCCGTCGAGGTGAAGTGCTCGGTGATCTGGCTGGCGACAAGCATGAGGACAACGCCGACAAGCACGGCGTAGAAGGCTTTCCAGTAGTGCATGTAGGCGCCGGCCACGACGGCCGAACCGGCGACGGTGATGGCGGCCGCCGTCCACACTCCACGGTTGATCGGCGCCATGGCGCTGCGGTCCCGCTTTGTCGCCCTGACCACGAAGACGCCGATGATGGTGGCGACGATGCCGATGGCCGGGATGGCAATGGGGAAGACGATGGTCTTGGCCGCTGCGCTGCCGCGGTTGATCGATGAGAAGGCGGTCACCCCGAGGATGATCGAGGCGATGATGGTGATGACGTAGGACTCGAACAGGTCGGCGGCCATGCCGGCGCAGTCACCCACGTTGTCGCCCACGTTGTCGGCGATGGTGGCGGCGTTGCGGGGATCGTCCTCGGGGATGCCCGCCTCCACCTTGCCCACCAGGTCGGCACCCACGTCCGCCGCTTTGGTGAAGATGCCACCACCGACTCGCATGAAGAGAGCGAGCAGCGAGGCGCCGAATCCGAAGCCGACGAGAACCGAGGTCGCCGTGTTCTGGAAGACGAACACGATGATGGTGGCGCCGAGGAGGCCGAGGCCCACGCAGAACAATCCGGTGATGGCCCCGGTACGGAAGGCCACTCGCAAGGTGGGCGGCAGCTGACCGTCGCGGGCGGCCGCTGCCGTCCGTACGTTGCCGCGTACGGCCAGGCTCATGCCGACGAACCCGGTGAGCCCCGAGCAGAACGCACCGGCGAGGAAGCAAAGCACGCGGTAGCAGCCGGCCTGCACGAAGGTGAGGTCGGTCACCGTCACCGGCAGTCGGACTCTGAAATTACCGAGTGACGTGTGGATGGTGGTGAGCACGTCGACCGTATGGGTCACCTTGGTGGCCGTGAAGAAGATGAGGACGGCGAGCGGCACGATGATGATCAGGATGGTCTTGAACTGGCGGGCGAGGAACGCCTCGGCACCTTCCTGGATGGCCTTGGCGATGTCCTTCATCGACGCGGTGCCCTGGTCGGCGGCCAGGACGCCGCGCATGAGGAGCAACCCGGTCCCGATGGAGGCCAGTGAGGCCACGATGGCCAAGGACAGCCAGATCCTCTCCGAGCTCGAGAACGTGAAGATCTGGTACCCCCCTTCGGCAAGGAGGTGGGTCATCGGTGTTGCTCCTCTCGGTGTCCGGCATCGCCGGTCGGTTGGTTCGATTGGTTGCCTGCGATCGTCCCACCGGAGATGGGACGGCCCGCACCGATAGCGGTCGGCAGGCGGGGGTGGGTGGCGTGAGGGCGGGCGGTCATATTGGCCTAGAGCGCGGGCAACCTTGCGGCTGCAGGGTGGCTGGCAGCGACCGATGCGGCCGTGGTGGGCCATTGCCCGCGACACGCCCCAGCGAACGTGCTCGCCAGCCGGGGCAAAAAGTTAGTAAAGGTCCAGCGTTCGGGGCAAGAAACGCCTGATCGACGGCTGCCCCGATGGCGGGACAGGGGCGGGCGGGTTGGCTCGAGGTCACGTCAGGAGGGCTCGGTGAATGCTGCCGGGTCGGCCACGAGCTCGTAGTCCGGATTGAGGATGGCCTGCCGGTGGGCCCAGTCGCCCACCATCCCTTCGACCACCAGCCGGGCACCCGGCTGGATGCCGGGGATGCGCCGTCGCCCCTGGAAGACGACCGTGAGGCGGCCGGTGTCGTCGGCCAGGACGCACTCGAGGTTGGCCGTTCCCGCCCGGGGCTGGACCCGGACCGACTTGACCCGGCCGGCCACTCGCACCCGCTGGCGCCATTGGACATCACGGATGGGGATGGTCCCCTGACGCCGGTCGCCGAAAGCCGCCTGCTCGAACGCCTGTCGAGCCGACTCCCGCTCGGCGGCCCGCTCCGCCGACCGGGCCGATCGCGCCGCGTCGGTGGCCGGCGCCGCTCCGGGTATCCCTCCGCGGGCCCCGCTGCGCAAGCGACTGCGCAGCCGGTGGCTGTTGGTGAGCCAGTTGCCATGCAATTGATACGGCACGACGGTGGCGTTCACGTGAGGTAGCTGGGCCACGACGCCGGCGATGGCGTCCGCCGTGCTGTCGTGCAGGATGCGGTGCCAAGCGCCGGCGAAGCCCCGGCGAGGCAGGAGGATGGTGAGCTCGGTGTCGCCACCGGCCACCGTTTCGGCGGCCAGTTCGAGGGCGGCTCGGGTGAGGCGACGGTCCTCGCACTCGACCACGTCGAGGGGTAGCTGGCTGAGTCCGAGCCGGCTCCACTCGGCCTCGAGCTCGGCGGCCACCCGGTCGTCCAGTCGGAAGTGCACGGCTCGCAGCTCGTCGGGATGGAGGGTGCGGGCGTACTGCAATGCCCGGGCCGTGGCCAGGTCCAGGCGATCGACGAAGACGACCACCACGTGCCGGCCGAGCACGGGGGCCTCGGCCGCCTCGGACGCCCCTTCCTCCAACTGCCGCTCCTCGTCGGCGTACTGGCGGTGGAGACCGAGGAGGACGAGAACGCCGACGGGCAGGAGGACCAGGATCACCCACGCCCCCTCGGTGAACTTGGCAACGACGATGATCACGAGCACGACGAAGGAGAGGACCGACGCCGTGCCGTTGATGACCAGCCGACGTCGCCACTGTGGCTCGCGATGAGTGAGGTGGTACTTGGCCATGCCGGCGCCAGCCATGGTGAAGCCGGTGAACACACCGATGGCGTAGAGGGGGATGAGCTTGTCGACCTCCGCCTTGGTCACGGCCAGCAGGACCACCGACACCACCGTGAGCACGATGATGCCGGTCGAGAAGACGAGCCGGTGGCCGCGCTTGGTCAATTGCCGCGGCAGGTAGGAGTCCTCGGCGGCGAAGCTGGCCAGGAACGGAAACCCGGTGAAGCTGGTGTTGGCCGCCAAGATGAGGATGAACATGGTCCCGATCTGCAGCATCACGTAGAAGGTGGTGCCGAGACCCGAGGACCCGTAGATGAACTTGGCCACCTGGGAGATGACCGTCGGGGTGCCCGATAGGTAGGGCACCGGGTGGGTCACGGCGGCGAAGGCGCTGACCCCGGCCACCAACGAGCCGAGGATGAGGGCCATACAGACCAGGGTGATGCGAGCGTTGCGCGACTCGGGCCGGCGGAACACGCTCACCCCGTTGGAGATGGCCTCGGTGCCGGTGAGCGCGGAGCCGCCCGAGGCGAAGGCCTTGAGCACGATGAAGACGCCGGCCCCGAGCAAGAGCCCACTGCCGGCCGTGCCGATGTGGACGGTGTGCGGATGTCCGGTGATCGGGTGGGCGTGGAGGCCCCCGAGGACGGCGCGCACCGTACCCACGAGGAACAGCAGGCCCATGTTGACGATGAAGAAGTAGGTGGGGATGGCGAAGGTGCGCCCCGCCTCGCGGATGCCGCGCAGGTTCCCGTAGGCGATGGCCAGGACGAAGAAGATGGCGAGCAAGGTGGTCGCCGGCCACGGCCTGAGGGCGGGAACGACCGAGCTGATGGCGGCCACTCCGGCCGCCACCGAGACGGCCACCGTCAGCGTGTAGTCGATGAGCAGGGACATCGCCGCTACCTGGGCCACGGTGAGGCCGAAGTTCTCGCGGGCGACCACGTAGGCGCCACCCGCCTTCGTGTACACCTTGACCACCTCGAGGTAGGAGAGGGTCACGAACAGCAGCACCAAGATGACGGCCACCGTCACCGGGATGACCAGCGTGTAGGCGGCCACCCCGACCGCAGCCACGAGGGGGATCAGCATCTGCTCGGTGGCATAGGCCGAGGACGAGATGACGTCCGAGGACAGGACGGCGAGGGCCGTCGGCTTGCCCAGGCGTTCGGTGGACTGGCGATCGGAAGCGATGGGCGGCCCGAGGAGGCGATTCTTCAGCCGGTAGCCGAACGTCTCGGGCAACTCGAGATCGGCGAGCGGGGACGTCGTCGGAGTCATCCGCGAGCCGGGCACCGGAGCCGACGCCGAGATGCTCACCCCGCCGGCCCCCGCCTCGGCCGGCTGGCCGGTGGCGGCGCCAGCACCGGCCCCGGTCGCCCCGTTTCCCTTGGCGGCCTCCGAATCCTCGAGCGCGGCGGTCGACGGATCCACCCGTTCAGTAAACCATGAGGTCCTGGCGTTCTCGCTGCCCAACCGTCCGCCACCTTCACCTTCGCCGCCCCCCGGCGACGAGTGGTCAGTCCTCGAAGGTCAGGACCGTCGACCTGCGGATGGTGGCGACCAGCTCGGCCAGTTCGGCATGGTCGGCCGTACGGCCCCGGACGGCGAGGACGTGAGCGTCGGTGCCCGAGCGCCAGTCGAGAAGCTCGCCCTGGCCTCGGTTGGTCCGCACGATGTCCACCCCGTCGAGCGCGGCCAGGCGTTCCAGGCCCTCGATGCCGAGGACGCGCCGCGCCGAGGTCGGACCGTGCATCATGAGCCAGAACCCCACGCCGTCGGTTGCCACCGGGTGCTCGAACTTGACGGGAACGCCGGTGGCCACCTGACAAGCCACGGCGAAGAGGTTGACCGGGGACACGGTCTCGAGGACGAACGGAGGGCGGCCGCCCAGCCGGCCGTTCACTTCGATCAGCCGCGGGCCGCCGGCCGTGAGCTTGATCTCGGTATGGAGGATGGAGTCACGGATGCCGAGGGCGCGGACCGCGTCGTCGACGAGGCGCAGCATCGGCTGCTCGAAGGCCGGGTCGAAGATGGCAGGGATGAAATTGCCGGTCTCGCGGAACGGTTCAGCCAGGGGGAACCGTCCGCAGAAGGCCACATGGCTGACCTCGCCCCGGCTGACCACGCTCTCGACCGAAAGGTAGTTGGCGTACCAGTCGGCGGCAGTGTCCTCGTCGTCGGGGATGTACTCCTCCACCAACCACGGCACGTCGCCGGCGCTGTCCAGAAGCAACCGAACGAGCTCGTCGGGCTCCCCGATGCGATGGATCTCGAGGCTGCCGCTCCCCCGCACCGGCTTGACCACGGCCGGATAGGTGACCCGTCGGGCGAGCTCGGCGGCGGCGGGAGCGTCGATGCCCTGGGGCACCGGCCAGAAGCGAGCCGAGGGCAATCCCTCGCGTTCGAGGGCCTCACGCTGGCGTTGTTTGTCCACCACGCATTCGGCGACCTGCGGGGAGTGAAAGGTGAGGCCCAGCCGAGCGGCCACCTCGGCAGCCCGCACGATGGTGTCGTCCACAAAGGCGACCACGCCGTCGGGACGGTGGACAGAGAGTCGATCGGCGGTCTCGTCGGCATCGAGGCCGAACACGTCGACCACCGAGCCCAACCGACGCAGCAAGCGATGGTCGACCTCGCCACCCGTCGCCGGCGATGCCGCCGCTCCGTAGCGGGTCGAACGCCACTCGGACGAGTCGACCACCCAGATCAGCTCGGCGGTGCCGTGGACTCGCTGGAAGATGTCGAGCGGGAAGAAGGACTTCGGGTGGTGGAAAACCGCGATGCGCATGGGCGTCAGAGCTGTTTGCGGACGAGAAGCGCTTGGGCAGACGCCTGCAACGACCGGTCGTTGTTGACCATCAGCGGGGCGGCCATCGTGTCCCGGGCCAGGCGGGCGACCGAGAACTCGGAGTGGTTGCGGTAGCCGTCGAGCCCGCAGATGGCCATGGCCTTGGGCAGGATCGATGTGGCCAGCGTGGACGCCGACAGCTTCACGTTGTCCATTCGAGCAGAGAACTGGAGCGTTTCCACCTCGGCGGTGTCCTTCAGGCGCTCGTAGTCGGCCGCCCCGGCGTCCACCACCTCACGCAGCTGGTGCAACTCCACGGCCAGCTCGGCCAGACGGAGGGCGGCGATCGGAGGGGCCGACCCCGGCGTCGCCGAGCGGTCCTTGCGGGCACGTTGACGGACGGCACCGTGAGCGCGGCGAGCGGCGGCCTCGGCGAGACCCCGCCACACCGAGCCGAGGAGCACGGTGCTGACCGGCAGCGCCGTGCGGACGAACACAATGGGGTAATCCTCGATGACGAGCTCGGGCGGAACGGTGGCCACCAGGTGGCCAGGCCGGCTGCACGTGCCGCGAAGGCCCAGGGTGTCCCATTCGCCCGACGGTTCGAGGGTCATCTCCGGCGGCAGGCAAACCGCCATCACCTGTTCTTGCGGCGGGCTCTCGGGGGCGCGGCGAGCAGTGGCCAAGATGCCGTCGGCGTACTCGCCATAGGAGACGGTGGAGGCCTGCTTGTCCAGTCGGAACCCCCCGGCCACCGGTTCGAGGGCACAGAGGCTGGAGCGGCGCTCGCCGCCGAGGCCGATCTCGCTGTTGGCGTTGGCCAAAAGGAGCTCACCGGCGACGAGGCGGGGGGCGAGGGCTTCGAGAGCCGCGGCCGAGCCGTGGCGTACGAGGCACGCAACCTGGATGCTGTGCATGGCGAGGACCAACCCGCTCGACGCGCGAGAACTCCGAGATGGCGGACACGGCTCCCGCCATCTCACCGAGCCCGGCACCTGGCCCACCCCAGGCGGAAGGCAAAAGGGCGCTCAGAAGGCCAGTGGCCCTCATCTCGGCTGCCGTCTCCGCGGGGAACCGAGCGTCCCGGTCCACCTCGTCGGCCCACTTGCCGGCCACGTCCTCGCCGATACGACGGGCGACGTCGACGTGGACGTCCCCCGGCACAGCCCAAAACTACCCACCGAGGGTCCTACCAGGCCATCGGGCCCTCCGAGGAGTCACACGGCGTGCCCGGGTAGCACCTGTCATGACCGCACGGGCCCTCAGGACATGAGTTGTGGCCGCTCGAGGATGCGTGTTGCATGGATCGGGTGCACATCGTGATCGTCGGCTGCGGCCGGGTGGGCTCGGGCCTCGGAGTGGACCTCGTCGAGCAGGGCCACACCGTGGCCATCATCGACCGCAACGCCAAGGCTTTCCGTCGGCTGCCCGCCGGCTGGCCCGGTGCGACGGTCATCGGCTCCGGCTTCGATCGCGACGACCTCGACCGGGCCGGCGCCGACCGGGCCACCTCGCTGGCCGCCGTCACGAGCGGTGACAACACGAACATCCTCACCGCCCGGATCGCCCGCGAGACCTACGAGATCCCGAACGTGGTGGCCCGCATCTACGATCCGCGCCGGGCCCAGATCTACCTGCGGCTCGGTATCCCCACCGTGGCCACCGTCTCGTGGACCATCGACCAGGTTCGCCGGCGCCTCATCCCCGGCCGACAGGACAGCGAGTGGTCCGACCCCACCGGCACCCTGTCGCTCCTCGAGCGCGAGCTGCCGGACGGATGGGCGGGCAAGCGCCTGGCCGAGCTGTCGGTTCCCGGCGAAGCCAGCTTGGTGGCGATGACGAGAGCCGGTATCGCTCGGCTGGACTTCGACGACCTCGTCGGCCAGGACGGCGACCTTCTCCACTTCCTCGTCACCGACACCGCATTCAACCGGTTCCAGGACCGGCTCGACGGGGCGACAGCCGACGGTTCCGAGACGGCGTCGAGCGTGCCGGTCGACCGGGCATGAGGGGCCGTCCATGAAGGTGGCCATCGCTGGAGCCGGCAGCGTCGGCACCGCAATCGCCGCCGACCTGCGTCACGGCGGACACGAGGTGCTCCTCATCGAGCAGGATCCAGACCTGGTGGCTCGGATCCGCGGCGACCTCGACATCACCTGGGTGGTGGCGGACGCCTGTGAGGTGTCGTCGCTCGACGCCGCCGGGCTGGCCGACGTCGACGTGGTGGTAGCGGCCACCGGTGACGACGAGGACAATCTGGTCATCTCGCTCTTGGCCAAGCAGGAATTCGCCGTGCCCAGGGTGGTGGCCCGGGTCAATCACCCGAAGAACCAGTGGCTGTTCAACGAGAGCTGGGGGGTGGACGTATCGGTGTCCACACCACAGCTGCTCACCGCCCTGGTCGAGGAGGCGGTGTCGGTCGGCAGCCTCGTCCGGCTCCTCCGGTTCGAGAAGGGCAATGCCCACCTGGTCGAGGTCACGCTGGCCGAGGACTCGCCGGCGGCCGGCGTCTCGATCGCCGACCTCGGTGTCCCTCGCGAAGCGACCGTCGTGGCCGTCGTCCGCGGCGACCGGCTCATCGTCCCGAGGGGTGACACGCGCCTCGCCGTCGGCGACGAGGTGCTGGCACTGGTGACCGCGGACGCCGAAGACCGAGTGCAGCAACTGCTCGTAGGGCACTGATCGTGCGGGGCGCCTTCTTCGACCTCGACAAGACGGTCATCGCCAAGGCGTCGATCGCCGCCTTCGGGTTGCCCTTCTACCGCGGCGGGTTGGTCAACCGGCGAATCATCGCCCGTTCATTGGTCTCACAGATCATCTATCTGCACCTCGGGGCGAGCGAACAGAAGCTGGCCCGCGTGCGTGAGTCCATGTTGACCCTCACTCGGGGATGGGACCGCGAGCAGATCCGGGAGATCGTACGTGAGGCGCTCGAGGACACCGTCGAGCCCATCATCTACGCCGAAGCCCTCGACCTCATCGAGGCGCACCGCTCGGCCGGGCATCGCGTCTACCTCGTCTCGGCCTCGCCGGAGGAGATCGTCGAGCCGCTGGCCGAGCACCTCGGGGTCGACGGCTGCATCGCCACCCGGGCCGTGGTCGACGAGGACGGCCGCTATTCCGGCGAGGTGGAGTTCTACGCCTACGGCCCGTTCAAGGCAGAGGCGATGCGCGAGCTGGCCGACTCGGTCGGGCTCGACCTCGAGGAGTCGTGGGCCTACTCCGATTCCTACACCGACCTACCCATGCTCGAGGCCGTCGGTCACCCGGTCGTCGTGAACCCCGATCGCGTCCTGGCCAAGGTGGCCCGCGAGCGGAGCTGGGAGGTCATGCAGTTCACCAAGCCCGTGCGCCTGCGCGACCGGGTCAGCGTCCCGAGCCTCTCCTTCACCGCCACAGCGGCCGGCGTCACGGCCGCCGCCTCGATCGGCGCATTGGTGGCCTGGCGCCTCACTCGTCGACCCGCCAGCTGAAGGGACCCGAGCCGGTCGGCCCAGGCGCGGGGGCGACGGCGGGACGCGCGTTGGATCCGATCGATGCCCCGACACGACGCCGACCGGAGCATCAATCGACCGGATGGCGCGGGATGGCGCGGGATGGCGCGGAAAGGCGCGGAACGAAGCGGACTGAAGAGGGAGCGGTGAGGAACGAAGAAAAGGAAGTCGAGGAAAGGTAAAAGCGAGAACGGGGAAGGCAGGGATGAGAGCGGGATATCGCGCTCCTGTCACCCGCCAGGGGCGTACGCCACTCTGCGGTGCCCCCAGGTGATCTCCAGTGCGAGGCGCCGAGGGCGCCTCGGCTCAGGTGGCCCGCAACCGCCGGGCGGCGACAACGCCGAGAGCGACCAGGATGGCGAGGATCAGCAGCTTCTTCATGGTGCCGATGGTATCCGTTCTTTCGCCTGGTCGCGAAAGTGGGGACGTCAGACGGTCAGCAGGTCGCGGGCGCCCGTGTCGGACGAGGGGTGACGGAGCTTCGACATGGCCCGTGCCTCGATCTGGCGGATGCGCTCCCGGGTGAGGTTGAAGTGCTCCCCGACCTCCTCGAGGGTCCGAGGCTCGCCCCGGTCGAGGCCGAACCGGAGCCGGAGGATCTCACGCTCCCGCTCATCGAGCGGCGAGAGAAGGCGCCCGATCTCCTCGGGCAGCAGCGAGACGGCAGCCACCTCGAAGGGGGACTCGGCCGAACGATCCTCGACGACGTCGCCGAGCTCGGCGTCGCCGTCCTCCCGTAGGGGTTCGGACAGCGATAGGGGCTCAGCTCGGAAACGGAGCGCCTCGACCAACTTGTCCTCGGGCATCTCGACCTCGGCACCCAGCTCGGCCAGCGTGGCCGGCCGTCCATATTTGAGCTCGAGCCGGGCCTGGGCCTTCTGCACGCGGGCCAACGTGTCGCCGGCATGCACCGGGAGACGGATGGTCCGTCCAGTGTTGGCGATGCCGCGGGTGATGGCTTGGCGGATCCACCAGGTGGCATAGGTCGAGAACTTGAAGCCCTTGCGCCAGTCGAACTTCTCGACGGCGTGCATCAGGCCGAGGTTGCCCTCCTGGATGAGATCGAGCAGGGGCAGGCCGGACGCCTGGTACTTCTTGGCGATCGACACCACCAATCGAAGGTTCGACTGGACGAACGTCTGTTGGGCCGACTCGCCCTGGAGGACCGTGCGCCGTAGCTCGCGCCGCTTGGCCGGGGTGAGGCCCTTCGGGGTAGCGGCCATCTGGCTGTCCGCGTCGCGCCCAGCCTCGATCGCCTGGGCCAGGCGGACCTCGTCATCCTTGGTCAGGAGCGGGTACTGCCCGATGTCGGTCAAATAGAGACGAACAAGATCTTCGTCGTCTCGCTCGAGGCGCTCCTTGGCCAACTTCACCGGTTCCTTCGGTACACCCCAGGGACGTGGGGAGGATGTTCTCGAGCGACGCCACCGGAACGCGATTTCGTGCGACTCGGTCTGGCGCTCTCGGGCAACGACTTGCTGCCCCCGAATCTTACCGGACGCGTCAACCCCTTCGAACGACCGTTCGCGGCGATGGACCAGGTCGTAGTAGGTAAGTGCTCAGCGTCTGGTCGCTGAGTCGGGGATCCGGACGAGCCCGGACCGGCCGCCGGCCCCGACGAGGGCCGTTTCGAGGCGATGCTGATAGTCCACCACTGCGGAGACATCGTGGGGACGAGTCACGAGACGCTCGATCAATTGCTCGCCGGCGCGCCAGTCCTCGATCTCGTCATTGAGGACCAACCGCAGGGCCCGGATGATCGGACCATCGGTGGGCACGGCAGTGGCGGCCAGGTGACGCTCGTAGCTGACCACAAGACGAGGCAACACCACCCGATAGAGGCCAGCCAGACGCGGGAGTGTTCCGGGAAGTTCCGAAGCCGTCTCGCTCGAGTCGTCCCCCCCTGGCGCGGAGTTTTCGTCGGCAACGAACGTCACCGTGCGCGGTATGGACGTGCCAAGCATCCGGAAGAGTGCGGCGGTGGGCGGTGAGGGAAGGGTCAGACGATCGTGGTTGCTGCCCGACAAAACGGGGAGCCGATCGGCCCACAGTTCGGCGTGCCACGCATGTCGCATGCTCTGCGCGTCGAGGTGCACCTTCACCGCGGCCAGTGGTGCGTCCTCGACCCACCGACCTAACAACGCGTAGAGGGCGTGCTCGATCCAGCGATACTCGCCGACCAAGCCCGCGGTCACGCCGAGTGGAAATGGCAGTGGTGCAGAGGAATCCGCCGACGAACGCTGTGCGCTCACGCGGGCCGACGGCCGCTCCCGAACCTCAGGCTCCTCCTCCACCGAGGTGGCGCTGGTCTCGATGGCGACAGTCTCGATAGCGACGGTCTCGATGGCGGGGTGTCGATGGCGCCGGTCTCGATAGCGACGGTCTCGATGGCGGTGGTGTCGGGAGCAACAGTGCCGACAACGACGGTGTCGGCAGCAATGGTGTCGCTCGGCGAGCTGCCAGCCGGCCGCGTGTTCATCATGACGGTGTCGACAGCGGCGGCTTCCGGCCGCACGTCGACAGCCAGTGTGTCGACGGCCACGGTGTCAGCCGCCACTTCATCGGCCGGTGGCGCGTGAACAGTCGGCAGGAGCCGTGTCTCGGACGACTCCCCGGACTCGCCCGATTGGTCGGGTTCGGTGCCCGACGGTTCCCACACCTCCGTTCGCTCAGACAACGACCGATTCCTCGCCGTCGTCGGCGGATGTCGCCGCCTCGACCCCCTTCACGCCGATGGCGCCCACCGGGCGATGGTCGGAGCCCTGGTGGTCAGCCACCCGCACCACCGACTCCTCCGGCGAATCGCCCGACCGAGCCGGCGACGGAGCCGTCGAGTCCGGTGGCGGCGAGACCAGCCCTCGGTAGTGGTTCGTGATGGGCATCCGCCGGTCCTTGCCAAAGGCCTTGGCGCTGATCCGAACCCCCGGCGGCATCTGCCGTCGCTTGTACTCGGCCTGGTCCACGAGCCCGATGACCCGGGCCACGGTGATCGGGTCGAAGCCCTCGGCAACAAGATCGGCGGCCGAGCGGTCGCCTTCGACGTAGCCGGCCACGATGGGGTCGAGCACGGCATAGGGCGGAAGGGAGTCCTCGTCGTGCTGGTCAGGTCGCAGCTCGGCAGAGGGGGCCTTTTGGAGGACGGCATCCGGGATGACGGCCGTGCCGGCCTGCTCGTTCCGGAATCGGCAGAGCTCGTAGACGAGCGTCTTGGGCACGTCCTTGATGACGGCGAAACCGCCTGCCGAATCCCCATAAAGAGTGGAGTAGCCCGTGGCCATCTCGCTCTTGTTGCCGGTGGTGAGAACGATCCAGCCCCGCGCGTTGGAAAGGGCCATGAGGAGCACACCGCGGATGCGCGACTGGAGGTTCTCGTCCGTGAGACCGGTGGGCTCTGCGCCCAGCAGCGGCGAGAGGCTCACGGCCACGGCACGGTGGACGGACTCGATGGGGACGGTGGTGATGTCGATGCCCAGATTGGCGCCGAGCGTCATCGCGTCAGCGATCGACCCCTCGCTCGAGTACCTCGAGGGCATGGTTACCCCGTGGACGTGCCCGGGCCCGAGCGCGTCGACAGCCACGGTGGCCACGAGCGAGGAGTCGATGCCCCCCGACAGGCCCAACACCGCGTCGGAGAACCCGTTCTTCCGGAGGTAGTCGCGCGTTCCGAGCACCAATGCGCCGTACACCTCGGCGCAGTCGGACAACGGTTCGGCAATCCCGCTGACGACCCTCAACGTCGTCGTGGCCACGGCGCCGGCCGCCACGTCGCCTGTCGGCGAGGTGTCGGCGAGGGGCGACCGAGACGTTCGGCTGACCACGTATCGCGGTTCGCTGTCACCAGTTGCGCTGGCGGCCGTATCGTTCTCGAGGTCATCCTCGAGCTCGAGATCACAGAACAGCACGACCTCCTCGAACTGCGGTGCCGCAGCGAGGAGCGCGCCATCCCGACCGATGACCATCGAGGCGCCGTCGAAGACCAGCTCGTCCTGTCCGCCCACCTGGTTCACGTAGACGATGGCGCTGCCAGTCTCGGCCACTCGCTCGCCCAGCACGGAGAGCCGTTCGAGACGGCGGCCGCGTGAGTAGGGGGAGGCGTTGAGGTTCACGAGGAGCCGAGCACCGGCGGCGGCCTGTTCGCACATCGGACCTTGCCCGAACCACATGTCTTCGCAGATCGTGAGGCCGAGAGTCACTCCGGCGACGAGGAACCGGGGGGCCGGACCGCGTCCCGGCGCGAACCAACGTTGCTCGTCGAAGACGCCGTAATTCGGCAACAAGCGCTTGGCGTACTCGGCGACGACGCCACCGCCCGCGCACAACGCAGCCGAGTTGGTGAGACGACCGGACTTGTCGGTGCCGACGAATCCGACGACGGCGGCACAGTCACCCGTCGCCGCCGCGATCCGGTCGAAGGTGCGCTGATTGTCGACCACGAAGGCGGGACGCTCGAGGAGGTCTTCGGGCGGGTAACCGGTCACGGCCAGCTCGGGGAAGACAGCCAGATCCGCACCCCCGCGCTCGGCGGTGGCCAAGGCATCGAGGATGCAGGCGGCGTTGCCGTCGAGGTCGCCGACCACCGTGTTGATCTGACAGGCGGCCACCCGGACGTGCGCCATGGATTTGAGTGTACCGACGCTGCTGGCCTGGGATTCTGCAGGCCACAGACATGGCCGGCTCTGTGGAGCGGCGACGGTTCATCGAGTGTTCACACACGGGAAACGGACGGGCAACGGGTAGCTGCGACAGTGGGTGCATCGAAGTGCCGACGCTCGCCACGGCGGTGTCGTCGCTGGGTTACGGCGCCGAAAGCCTGACGGCCCCTCCGGTGCGCGGTGGTACGTTGCCGTTCCTCAGAGGGGCAGATGGTGACGTGCCGCCGGCGCATCGCCGAGCAGCCGAAGCGCCGTTCGGGCGCCGATCGACCCGCCGATTCGGCAGTCGACGATGAGAGGGAGCGCACATGCCGTACCAAGCTGAGTACATCTGGATCGACGGGACCGAGCCGTCACCCTTGCTGCGCTCCAAGACCAAGGTGATCCCCGATGGCGAGGAGCCGGGCATCTGGGGGTACGACGGCTCGAGCACCAACCAGGCTCTCGGGCACGATTCGGACTGCGTGCTGCAGCCCGTGTTCAGCTGCCCCGACCCCTTGCGGGGGCCGAATGACCGGCTGGTGATGTGCGAGGTGCTCCTCACCGACTTCACCCCGCACCCGAGCAATACCCGCGTGCACCTCCGTGAGCTCGTCGACCGCTACGCCGACCAGGAGCCCCTCTTCGGCATCGAGCAGGAGTACACCTACTTCAAGGACGGACGCCCGCTGGGCTGGCCGGCCACTGGCTTTCCCGCACCTCAGGGGCCCTATTACTGCGGGGTGGGCGGCGACAAGATGCCCGGCCGGGAGATCGTCGAGCTGCACACGGCGGCCTGCATCGACGCCGGGATCGCCATCGAGGGCACCAACGCCGAGGTCATGATGGGGCAGTGGGAGTTCCAGGTGGGGGTGCTACCACCCCTCGAGCTCTCCGACCACCTCTGGGTGGCCCGCTGGTTGCTGTTCCGCATCGCCGAGGACTTCGGTGTGTGGGCGACGCTCGAGCCCAAGCCCATCCTCGGTGACTGGAACGGAGCCGGCGCGCACACCAACTTCTCGACCAAGGCCATGCGCGAGGAGGGCGGTTGGGACGCCATCATCGCCGGCTGCGAAGCCTTGGGGAAGCGTGTCGATGAGCACATCGCCGTCTACGGCGTGGGCATCGAGACCCGGCTGACCGGGGCCCACGAGACGGCCCACTACACGAACTTCACCTACGGCACCTCCGACCGTGGCGCGTCCATCCGTATCCCGTGGCTCGTGGCCAAGAACAAGCGGGGGTGGATCGAGGACCGGCGGCCCAACGCCAACATGGATCCCTACAAGGTCACCGCCGTGCTCGTCGAGACGGTCTGCGGAGCGGCGGCCGGCGACTGAGCGCTGCTCTCTCCCTCCAACCCGGCCGGCACGGACGTCCACGGACCCCCCGCCGGCCTGCGAGAATATGAGACCGAGCGCGGCCAGGCCCCCGGCTCGGCGGTTCTTGCACCTAGAGGGAGACGACGTCATGAGGAGCCAGGCCGAATACGTGCTCCGGACGGTCGAGGAGCGTGGGATCCGGTTCGTCCAGTTGTGGTTCACGGACGTCCTGGGCACGCCGAAGTCCTTCAGCATCACCCCGGCTGAGCTCGAGAACGCCCTCTCCGAGGGGATGACCTTCGACGGCTCGGCCATCGACGGCTTCAGCCGGGTCCAGGAGAGCGATGTGCTGGCCCGGCCCGACGCCAACACCTTCCAACTGCTTCCTTGGCACGGGCATGGACCGGTACCGTCGGCCTCTCCGCCCACCGAACCCACCGAGGTGTCGGTGGCCCGCGTGGTCTGCGACATCGTCGACCTCGACGGCTCACCCTTCCAGGGCGACCCCCGACACGTCTTGAAGCGTTCCCTCGACCGGGCCCGGGATCGCGGTTTCACCTTCTACGCCGCACCCGAGATGGAGTACTTCTACTTCGCCGACGGCCAGCCGACGCACACGCCGCTCACCCTCGACTCCGGGTCCTACTTCGAGCTCACGGTGGCCGACCGAGCGAGCGACATCCGCCAGCGCACGGTGCTCACCCTCGAAGAAATGGGCATCCCGGTCGAGCACGCACAGCACGAGGACGCCCCCAGCCAGCACGAGATCGACCTGCGCTACACCGACGCTCTGACCATGGCCGACACGGTCATGACGGTTCGGTTGGTGGTGAAGGAGATGGCCCGCCAGCAAGGAGCGTTCGCCAGCTTCATGCCCAAGCCCCTGGCCGGCGTACAGGGGTCGGGCATGCACACCCACATGTCGCTCTTCCGTGACGACACCAACGCTTTCGTGGACGCCGGACGACCCGGCGGACTGTCCGAGGTGGCCGAGGCATTCATGGCCGGGCTCCTCAAGCACGCCGGCGAGATCACGGCGGTGACCAACCAGTGGGTGAACTCCTACAAGCGGCTGGTGTCGGGCTACGAGGCACCGGTGCACGTGTCGTGGGCCCACAACAACCGCTCCGCCCTCTTGCGGGTGCCGGTGGTCAAGCCGGGCAAGCCCGAGTCCACCCGGATCGAGTACCGCGCCCCGGACAGCGCCTGCAACCCCTACCTGGCCTTCGCCGTCATGCTGGCCGCCGGGCTTCGGGGGATCGACAAGGGTGATCCCCTCCCCCCGGAGGCCGACGCCAACCTGTTCGACCTCAGCCCCGCGGAGCTGGCCAATGCCGGCATCCAGCCGCTTCCGGGCAGCCTGAAAGAGGCCCTCGACCTCATGGAGTCTTCGGAGCTGCTGGCCGAGACGCTCGGCGACCACGTGTTCGAATGGTTCATCCGCAACAAGCAAGCCGAATGGGCCGAGTACACCTCGCACGTGACCCAGTTCGAGCTCGACCGCTACCTCCCGCTGCTGTAGCCGGCACATCGGGATCGGACGCGGACGGGAACGGGCGAGAGCGGAGGGATTGGAAGGTTGGAGCCGCTGCTGTGTTTCCCGGCCCACCCGCCGCGTCAAGTCACCGAGGTCCTCGACCGGGTCGGCTATCGCTGGCAGGGCATCGAGCGGCCCGAGGCCGCCGACACCGACGAGCCCGAGGACGGGTGGTCGGGGGCCGTCATCTGCAGTGGCGAGGACCCCATGGGCGCCTTCGTCCTCTGTCGGAATCTCCGCAAGCGTGAGATCCCCCTCGCCCCCGTGCTGGTGGTGCTGCCGGCGGGCCAGCTCAGTGAGCTCGAGCTCCGCGAGGACCTCTTCGACGACATCTGCCTCGAGCCGATCAACCCCGACGAGCTCGCCGCCCGGCTCGCCCACCTGTTCTGGCGGACGGGACGAGGCCTACGCCCCGACCTGGTCGAGCACGGTCCACTGGTCCTCAACCTCGAGACGTACCAGGCGGCCGTGTCCGGGCGGGTGCTCGACCTCACTTTCATGGAGTACGAACTGCTGCGCTTCCTCGCCGCCCGTCCGGGCAAGGTCTTCACCCGCGAGACGCTGCTCAGCCGGGTATGGGGTTACGAGTACTACGGAGGGGCGAGGACGGTCGACGTGCACATCCGTCGCCTGCGAGCCAAGCTCGGCGAGGAGCACGCCCACCTCATCCAGACGGTGCGCTCGGTGGGCTACCGCTTCGGTCAGACCAGTTGGGCGCCCTGACCGCCTGACGCCGGAGTTACCCGGACGGGGACTCGCGGTACGCCCAGAGCTCGACTTCGACCCGCGCCCCGAGTGGCAGGCCGGCGACGCCCACCATCGAACGGGCGGGACGGTGGTCGCCGAAGAACCGCACGTAGGCCTCGTTGACGGCCGGCGCTTCGCTCAGATCGGTCACGAACACGGTCGTCTTGATCACGTCCTCGGGACCGGCACCCTCGCCGGCCAGCAGCTCCGCGGCGTTGTCGAGTGCCTGGGCAAGCTGGGCGGCCGCCCCGCCATCGACCAGGGTCGACGCACCCGACGCGTCCGGGGCCACGCCGAGCTGGCCGGAGCACACGAGCCACGGGCCGGCGGAAACGATGGGGGTGTAGGGACCGAGCGGTGCGGGCATGGCGGCCGAGCTTAGGCAGAGGTCGTGCGCACCGACCCGTGTTCAGCGCTGCGGTCGGGACCGGTCGATGGGCCACGCCGGAGGGAGGGCGCGCCCGATCCAGCAAGCGGCGGCCGCCGCGGCCAACACGGCGTCCGAGGCGTTGACAGCCGGGGCGTCGGACGGCCGGGCCGTGACCCGGACTTCGGGCATGGCCCGCGCCGGCAGAATGCCGAAGGAACGCACGGTGAGGTCGCGGACTTCCCCCTGATCGTCGACGGCGATGCCCTCGGAGAGGATCCAGCCGAGGGCTTGGTGCACGGCACCGATGCAGTAGGAACGGAGGACGACCTCGTCGAGCACGTCCCCGGCGTCCACCTCGACCTCGACGGGTCCGCCTCCGCCCGCCGGAACGCGGACGAGCGCTCGGCCCCCGTTCGGTGCCGTCACCTCGACCGGCTCATCGGGATCGCCGCCCGCGGCCGTTCGACCGAGCCAGCGCGCCGCCGTGGCCATCACCGCGGCCTCGGCCCACACCGCACCCCGAAGGTCGATCGAGACCGGCGGCCCGGCGACCTCCACCGTCTCCACCGTGATCCCCGGGGCCACCGCGGCCACCCGGTCCACGACCTCGGACCACTCGGACCGCTCCACCCCCTCGCCGTTCACCGCCACCCGCATGATCCCTTCACCCGACGCGTCGACGCCGACGCCGATGGGGGGACGCTTCGGGCCGAGGCGCACGGCGTCCTCTCGCGACCAGAGGACGCGGACCGGGCGCCCGTGCTCGTCGGCCAACCGACGGGCGACCGCCCCGACCGGTGATCGCTGCTTGCCGCCGAACGCTCCCCCGTTGGCGCAGGCCGAGGCCGGCTCCCCCCCGGGTCGGCACCACGACGCGTCGGTCTCGAGATAGCCGGGCTCCACCCAGGTGGTCTGCAGGGTGAGGTCCCACCGGCCATCGGGCACGGCAACCGGGTGGGCCAGCGAACCTGGGACATTGCGGCCTTGGACCTTGCCGGCCTCACGTCGCACCTCGGCCAAAGTGTCGCCCACCACGTACCCGCCGCGTCCGTCCGACACCGCCACCAATGCATCCGGCGGGCAGGTGTCGTCGGCGAAGCCGCCGTCCCCGAGCACGATCTCCGATCCCACCCGCTGAGGGACGCCGCCCTCGAGCGAAGCCCGCGTGGCCGCGGCCACCAGGTCGCGGCCACGAGCGCTGGCCGCCGGCACCGAGCCGTCGTTGGCCACGACATGAGCCGCCTCGACGATGGTCTGCCATCCGGTGCACCGGCACAGGTGGGCGGCGAGGCCCTGGTCGATCCGGTCACGGGTACAAGCCTGAGCCCGCGTGCCGCCGGCTGGGACAGCCAGGCGCATGATGATCCCCGGAGTGCAGAACCCGCATTGGCTGCCTCCGCTGGCCAGAAGAGCGGCCGCCCATTGCTCCCGTTGGCGAGTGCCCAGCCCGTCGAGGGTCGTGATCTGGCGGCCCGTCATTCGCCGCACGGGAGTCACGCAAGCGACGCGGGGGGCGCCGTCTACCCAGACGGTGCAACAGCCGCATTGGCCCTGAGGGCTGCAACCGTCCTTGACCGAGCGCACGCCGCACTGGGCGCGCAGCACATCGAGGAGAGTTGCGGCTTCGTCCTCGACGGCGACGTCGACGCCGTCGACGCGGAGGTGGATCAGTGGATCAGGAGATCAGCTGAAGGAGGAACCGCAGCCACAGGTCCGGGTGGCATTCGGGTTCACCACGTGGAACCCGGCACCCTGGAGGCCGTCCGAATAGTCGAGGGTGGAGCCCTTGAGGAGGTCCGCGCTGGTCTGATCGACCACCACGGTCACCGACCCGAACTCGCGCACGACGTCGTCGTCAGCCACCTCGGAGTCGAAGTACATCTCGTAGCTGAACCCGGAGCAGCCACCGGGACGGACGGCCACCCGCAGGGCCAGGCCGTCCACGTCTTCCTGGGCCAGCAGCTCGGAAACCTTGGCCGCGGCAATGTCGGTCAGCGTCACAGGAGTCGGCTTCTTCCCGATGGTGACGGACTGCATGGTGGAGCTCACGCTTCCTCCTCGAACCCTGTGGACAGCCGGCCGATGAAAACGGCGACCGCGCTCGCTTGCAGCCACAAGCGTACCCGGCGTCGTACCCGAAGCGGTCGCCCCGCCCTATGGGGCCATCATCAGAGGTCGGCCGGTAGATTCGACCAGGTGGTGAGCTCCAACGATGCGGCGGGGGCACGTCCACCCGACACCGATGCCGTCCGCGCCGCCCTGCGCGAGGTGATGGACCCGGAGCTCGGGGCGGACATCGTGGAGCTCGGCATGGTCTCGGACATCGCCGTCGACGAGGACGGTGCCGTCGACGTGGGCGTGGCCCTCACGGTGGCCGCCTGCCCGCTCCGGACACAGCTGCAAAAGGACGTCGAGTCCCGCCTTTCGGCCCTCCCCGGCGTGTCCCGGGTGTCGGTCACGACCGGGGTCATGGACGCCGAGCAGCGCAAGGGGGTCATGGCCAGGGCCCGATTTCTGGCTCGGGACGAGGCTCCGAAGACGGATATCCCGGCGAACGCCCGGGTGCTGGCCATCTCTTCAGGCAAGGGTGGCGTGGGAAAGAGCTCGGTGACCGTGAACCTGGCCGTGGCCCTCGCCCGGCGCGGTCACACCGTCGGGGTGCTCGACGCCGACATCTGGGGCTTCTCGGTGCCTCGGTTGCTCGGGATGCAAGGGGAGATCGAGGCCCGTCAGAAGAAGATGGTGCCGCTCGAGCGCAAGGTGGGCAGTGGGTTGCTGCGCGTCCTCTCCATGGGATTTCTGGCCGACGAGGACAGCGCCATCATGTGGCGCGGTCTCGTCCTCAATCGCGCCGTACAACAATTCCTCGAGGACGTGCACTGGGGCAATCTCGACTACTTGCTCATCGACATGCCGCCCGGCACCGGCGACATCCAAATGGGACTGGCCCGCATGTTGCCCCGAGCCGAGGTCATCGTGGTGACCACGCCGCCGCTCGCGGCCCAGAAGGTGGCCGCTCGGACAGCCGACATGGCTCGCAAGGGCTACCTGCGGGTGGCCGGGGTCATCGAGAACATGAGCGACTTCACCTGCGAGCACGGCACGTCCTATGCCCTGTTCGGATCGGGCGGCGGCGAGCGCCTGGCTGCCGACATCGGGGTGCCGCTCATCGGCACCATCCCACTCGACCCGGCCGTGGCCGCCGGCGGCGACCGCGGGGAACCGGTGGCCCTGCAGACGGGTCAACCAATCGCCGACGCCTTCGACGAGATCGCCGCCGCCGTCACCACCACCATCGCCCCCGTTCTGGCCATGGACGGTTGCAGCGCCCGTCTGCTCGATCTGATCGAGTCGGCCGTCCAAGACGGGGTGGCGACGCCGGACGGGAGTGACGGGGCGGGCGGCGAGGCCGAGGCTCCACCGGAGATCGCCGTCTGAGGCGACCGCTCGCCCCGGTCCTCGGTCCCGAACCGACTCACCCCTCGGCGCCGGACAGACGGCCGAGCCCGCTCGCCCCGGCCGGCGGCCACCCATCCGTTGGGGTCACCCCCGCCGCCGCCCGGGCGGCCGCCTCCTCATAGCCGGTGTCGCCGGGACGGAAGATGACCACGTCGCCATCGCCGAACTCGACGATGGGCAGCACCGTGGGCACAGCGGTGACCGTTTGGGCCCAGGCCATGACCTCCTCGCTGGTGGTGAAGTCGACGAGGGCCCTGAAGTTGGAAATGGTCGGTGGCAGCATCTCGATCTCGCCCGCCGCGAAACGGGCCAATGCGTCGGAAGGCCGAATCCACATCGAGGCGATCGTCTCGCCATCGTCGTGACGAACGTCCTGACCGGGCGGAGCCGCGGTCACGAAAAAGCGGGTGTCGTAGCGCCGGGGGGCGACCTCGGGTGTGATCCAGTGGCTCACGTAGTGAACGGCGTCGGTCGCCAGCAACAGGCCTTCGCGGCGACAGATCTCGACGATCCCCATCCGGCCGGCGTTGAGCTCGTGCCGGTAGCCGGCCAGCCGCGAGGCGGCGGCCGTGTCCAGGTTCTGGAGCAGACCCGATCGGCCGTCACCATCGCTCCCGTCGCCGTCGCTCCCGTGACGCGCCACCAATACCCCGGCCTCCTCGAAGCACTCGCGCAAGGCGGCGACCCAAAAGGCGAGCCCACCCGACTCGAGGCCCAAGATGGCACTGGCCTCGACGTCGTCGCGCCCGTCGCAGAGGGCCATGGCCTCGGAACTCGAGTCGTCGGGGTCGACCGACCCACCCGGGAAGACGTAGGCGCCGGCCACGAATTCGGAGGCCAGGTTCCGACGCAGCATGCAGACTTCGATGCCGCGAGAGCCAGCATGGTCGACGACGTCCCGCACGAGCATGACGGTGGCGGCGTCGCGGGCGGGTATGACCATTCCTCGAGGGTACCGCCGGCTTTCCACTGCGCCGCCCTCGACGGACGACGCAGTGGCTGGTGAGCTGCCGGGACAGCTCGTGTGGTCGTCAGCAGGCGGTGGCGGCCTCGCCGTCGTCAGAGGGAGCCGCTCGGGTGATGAGAGCGCCCGACTGGACGAGGGCGTCGAGGGCCAGCTCTCCGAAGCGAGCCGGGTCGGAGATCAGCCAGGTGTGGCGACCGTCGACCACGTGTCCGTCGACGCCGGCGGCATGGCGCAGGTCGTCGAAGGCGGAGCGCGGGACGAGCCGGTCGCGGTCGGACCAGACCACGACCACCGGGATGCCGGCGGCCGCGATGGCGCGTACTTCGGCCACGAGGTCGGCACGGCGGATGAACTCACCTGTCCGGAACATGCCGAGCGGGTTGTGAATGAGATTGGGCAGGAAGTCCTCCACCAGCGTCGGTAGTAACAGCACAAGACGCGGCGAGGAGATGACGTCGCTGCTCATCTGGTGGACCCAGTCCCACACCGGCCGTTGGACCATGGTGCGGAGCTCATCTGGGAACGCGGCCCAGGTGGGACCGCCGACGGCGTTGGCCAGCAGCAGGGAGGAGGCGCGCTCCGGGTGGAGATGGACGGTGGCGGCGGCCACGCCGCCGCCGAAGGAGTGTCCGGCGACCAGAGCCACCTTGTCCACCCCGACAGCGTCGAGAAATCGGCTGACCCAGGCGCCGTAACCGGCGAACGACCGGTCAGCTGCGTCGAGCTCGTGGGTGCCGCCGAAGCCGGGGAGTGCCGGCGCGAACACCCGACACCCGGCCTTGGCCATCGCCGACATGGGACGCGTATAGGCATTGGGGCGGAGCCCCCACCCGTGCAGGAAGAGGGCCGGCGGCCCCGACCCGGCAACTCCGTAGGACACCCGGTGACCGTCCACTTCGACGCTCGTCCAGTGCACGTCCGACACCGGGGCAGACTTCCGCGGCGCCGAGGTTTCGGTTTCGTCGTGACGTCGGGGCGGCACGGAAGGCCGGGCGGTCATGGGCGACCGCTCCATCCCAACCGCATGCGACCGAACACCTCGCCAACCATGGGGCGCCAGTGTAAGGGGCGCGTTCCCCCAGGTGGGCGCTTTGTCACGCGCCGGGCGCCCATCGGCGCACGCCGCCACGCGGTGTGGCGGGGGCCGCCGGGCGACTACCTGGCACCCGCCTGACCAGTTACGCTCGCGCCAGCGAATCACGGTGCGTGAGCACACACAGGACTAGGTGGCAATGGCACGGGAGCAGGAAAAAACGGCCAGCGGCCAGAAGACGGGCACTGGTGGCAACCGTCCGAAGCCACAGAGCGGTCAGAGCGCCAAAGAGCGAAGCAAGGCACAGAGCCGTCCGGTCTCGACCAAAGCCCCCGGTGGACGCGCGGGTCAAGCGCCGCGGAGCGGTGGCGGTGGCGGTGGCGGTGGTGCAAGTGGGGGCGGCAACCGACCCCGACCGGGCTCTCGACCGCCGGCCCCGACTCCACCCCGCCGGATCTCCGGCACCATGATGGCCTGGGGCGCGGTGGGCCTGGTCATCATTATCGTGGTCGTCTTCGTCGTCGTGAAGCTCACCTCCAGCTCGACCCCCAATCTTTCGTACACGCCGGTCGTGGCCGCACCCGCCTCGGTCGTACATGACGTGACCAACATCCCGGCCTCGGTGTTCAACCAGGTAGGGATCAATTCTTCGCAGGTGACAGCGCCCATCGTCATCAGCGGCCAGCCGTCACTCAAGCTCGATGGAAAGGCCCCGTCGATGCTCTATTACGGGGCCGAGTACTGCCCGTACTGCGCGGCCGAGCGCTGGGCCATGGCAGCGGCGTTGTCGCGGTTCGGCACATGGTCGGGTCTCAAGATCACCGCGTCGTCGCACACCGACGTCGATCCCGAGACTCACACCTTCAGTTTCTACGGCGCCACCCTCACAAGTCCGTACATCAACTTCGTGCCCATCGAGACGTACACCAATATCCCGCTGGCAAACGGCCAGGGCTACACCAGCCTGCAACAGCCGACCAAAGAGGAGTCCCAGGCGATCTCCACCTACAGCTCCTCCAAGTTCGTCCCCGGCAACTCGAACGGGGAGATCGCCTTCCCCTTCATCGACATCGACAACCGGGTGCTCATCTCGTCGGCCAGTTACGACCCGGGCATCCTGGCCGGCCTCACCTGGTCAGAGATCGCCGGTGGCCTCAACGACCCCACCAACCCGGCCACCCAGGCCATCGTGGGAACGGCCAACTACATCAGCGCCGCGGTCTGCGCCGCCACCTCCAACGCCCCGTCGTCGGTGTGTGACAGCCCCGGAGTCCGAACCGCCGCCAAGGCGCTCAAGCTCACCTGATCGGCGAGACGCACCGTGCCGCGACTCCGCTGGCAACCAGCCGTCACCTCGCTGCTCTGCCTTGTCGGCATCGGGATCTCCATCTATTTGACCATCAGCCACTTCGACGCGCACCTCCTCACCTGCCCGGTGACCAGTGCCACCATCAACTGCGAGAAGGTCACGACGAGCCCGCAGTCGGAGATCTTCGGTGTCATCCCCGTGGCCATGCTCGGTTTGTTCTTCTTCGTCCCGATGCTGGCCCTGTGCGTGCCGCCGGCGTGGTCCTCGCCCCACCGCATCGTCCATCTGGCCCGCTTGGCCGGCTCGATCGCCGGGGTCGGCACGATCCTGTACCTCATCTACGCCGAGTTGTTCCAGATCAAGGCCATCTGTCTGTGGTGCTCGACCGTTCACTTCATCACCCTGGTGCTCTTCGTGATCATCGCTACCGCGTCCCCCATCGTCCTCTCCCGGCCGCCGGCCGACGAATTCGACGACGAGAGCTGGCAGGACGAGCCGGCGATGGCCGACGAGGGTGGATGAGCACACCAAGCCGCGTAGGACTCGGGGCCTCCCGACCACGGCGTGAGCGTGACGGCAGGAGGGGAGAACGAGACACGAGGCGAAACCGGCGTGGCCGCGCCGAGCCCGGTCGGTCACCCCGGCGGGGGGCCACCTCTCGATGAGGTCGGCCCGCTTCGACAACCACAGCCACTGAGCCGGACCGCCCGATTCGCCTGGGGTGCCGTGATCGTCATCCTCATCGGTGTGGTGACTCTCGTCATCTACGCCTTCACCGTGCCCTCGACCCGGAGCCTGGTCACCCCGGCACCCACGCCGCCGAGCGTGGTGGCCGCGCTGGCCGACGTGCCACTGTCCACCTTCAATGCGGTCGGCGCGCAGGTCACCGCCAAGCCGACGCCCCTCACGCCACCTCGGATCCTCGTCGGCCAACCCCGACTCGAGCTCAGCGGCAAACCCGAGGTCCTCTTTGTCGGGGCCGACTACTGCCCATTCTGCGCCACCGAGCGCTGGCCGCTCATCGTCGCCCTATCGCGATTCGGCCGTTTCAGTGGGCTGCACGACACGCAGTCAGCGGGAAGCTCGGTCTTCGCCGCCATCCAGGGCTTCAGCTTCCAGAACGTCCAGTTCCAGAGCCCGTATCTCTCGTTCGTGGGTGTCGAGCTGTACTCCGACGAGCTCAACCCGAATGGCACCTACGTGCGCATTGCCTCTCTCACTCCCCAGCAAAGCGCCCTCGTCAACCGATACGGCGGCGCGGCCAGCCGATCGACGACGCCGATCCCCTTCCTTGACGTCGACAACCGCATCGTGGCGACCACTTCGGCGTTCAGCCCAGGGCTTCTCACCCGACAGTCACAGGCAGACCTGGTGTCGTCGCTCGACATGCCCCAGCGCGCCGCCGGTCAGGCCATCATCGCCGCCGCCAACCAGCTGTCCGCCGGGCTCTGCCTGGCCACCGGTCAGCAGCCAGCCAGCGTGTGCACGAGCAAGGGTGTACGAGCCGCAGCTGCGTCACTCGGGATCAGCTGAACATCACCTGACCGGTTCTGAGACCTGCAGCTGGCACGGGCAGCCGGCTGAGAAGTGGGCAGCGATGGGTCGGCGGGGCCTTCAGCCAGCCCGGCGTTCGGCCACCTGCTTGCGCTCCATCTCGTTCAGGCCGCCCCAGATTCCGTGGGGCTCATGGATCCGGATGGCGTAGTCCAGGCACTCATGACGAACGGAGCACGTTCGACAGATGGCCTTGGCACGCTCTTCGCGCTGGATCTTCTCCTCCTTGCGCTCGGCGTGCGCGGGAGGGAAGAAAACTTCGGCATGCGGCCCCCGGCACGCGGCCTTGAGCTGCCACGAATCTGCCGCCTGCTCCACGAACCCCTCCCCGTTGATGGTCCCTCCCCCGCTGAAGGTACTCGGCCCACCAAGCGGAAACAAGGGGTGTGATCAGGCATTTTCCTACAGCGGCGGCAACCGGGGCGCTGCCCGTTCACCAAACCACCGCGCGTGGTCGAGCGAGCCCACTCCTCGGTCATCCGAAGCCCCGGCGCAACACGGCCACAACCCAGCGGGAAGAGGGGTGGACGCTACGCTGCAGAAGGTCATGGACCTCCGCGACTTCTTCCGGCAGAGCCGGGTGCTGATCGTGGCTGGCAAGGGTGGCGTCGGTAAGACGACCGTGACCGCGGCCCTCGCCCACCTGGCGTCGCACGCCGGGCTGTCGGTGCTGGTGGTCGAACTCGAGGGCCGCGAAGGCCTGTCCGCCGCGTTCGGGCAGGAGGGGCCGCTCGACTACGCCGGCTCGGTCCTCCGAGCGGCCGGGGCGATACCGGAGGACGGGGATGACGATACGGCGGTGCCGGCCGGCTCCGTCCGGGCCCGGACCATCACACCCGACGATGCCCTCCTCGAGTACCTCGGCGATCACGGCCTCGGGCGGATCTCCAAGCGCCTCATGGCCAGCGGCATCGTGGACCTGGTGGCCGGCGCCATTCCCGGCATCAAGGACATCCTCGTCCTGGGCAAGATCAAGCAGATCGAGCGCAGCCGGCTGGCCGACGTGATCCTGGTCGACGTGCCGGCGACGGGCCACACCCTGACCTTCCTGTCGTCGGCTTCGGGTCTGCTCGACGCCGCCCGTGGGGGGCCCATCCGCTCCCAGGCGGCCGACGTCGTCGACCTGTTGTCGGACCCCACCCGCTGCCAAGTCGTCCTGGTCACACTGCCCGAGGAGATGCCGGTCAACGAGGTCGTCGATGCCGCCTTCGCTCTCGAGGACCGGGTGGGGGTGGCTCTTGGGCCGATCATCGTGAATGGCTGCTATTCGCCCCTCTCCGCCGGGGCGATCCCGGCCGCCGATGCCGCATCCGAGGCGGGTGTGGAGCTTTCAGGGGATGCCATCCGCGCTCTCGACGACGCCCGACGGTTCCGCATGGTCCGCCAACGGTTACAGGACGAGCAGCTCGGCCGCCTGGCCCACGAGCTGCCGCTCGACCAACTGCGGATCCCCTACATCTTCGCACCGATCATCGGCCCCGCCGAGATCGACGCCTTGTGCGACGCCTTGGCTGACGGGATCGACGGATTGCGCCAGCCGGCCGACGTCGCCTCGTGACGACCTCTCCGACCGAACCGGCCGAACCGACCGAACCGGCCGGACCGGCCGGACCGACCAACCGGACTGAACCGATCGACCCGGCGACCTCGGCGATGGATGCCGTGGTGAACGAGCGTTCGATCATCATCTGTTGCGGATCGGGTGGCGTGGGCAAGACGACCACGGCCGCGGCACTCGCCCTCGAGGCGGCGCGGCGCGGACGGAATGCCTGCGTGGTGACGATCGACCCGGCCCGCCGGCTGGCGAACTCCCTCGGCCTGGACCAGCTCACCAACCGACCCACGCTCATCGAGGGGGAGTGGCCGGGCCGCCTGCATGCGCTCATGCTCGACCCCAAGGCCACTTTCGACGACCTGGTGGCCCGGTACGCCGACTCGGAGGAACAGGCGGAACGCATCCGTCACAACCGCATCTACCGCAACCTCACGAGCTCGCTCTCCGGTACCCAGGAGTACATGGCGGCCGAAAAGCTCTACGAGCTCACCGAGGAGGACGATTTCGACGTCGTGGTGGTCGACACACCACCGACCCGCAACGCCCTCGACTTCCTCGACGCCCCCGGTCGCCTCACCCGGTTCCTCGAGAATCGGGTCTTCCAGGCGTTGATGAAGCCCACCCGAGCCGGCCTTCGGTTCATGGGCGTGGCCGCCCATGCCCTACTGCGAACCATCTCGCGAGTGGCCGGTGCCGACATCGTGAGCGACGCCGTGGCCTTCTTCCAGGCCTTCGAAGGCATGGAAGAGGGCTTCCGCATCCGGGCCGGGCGAGTGCGGGAGCTGCTCCGCCAGCCCGAGACCGCCTTCGTGCTGGTCGCCTCTCCCCGCGCCGACTCGGTCGGGGAGGCGGTGCACTTCGCCGACAAGCTGGGCGAAACCGGCATGCCGGTGAGCGCGTTGGTGGTCAACCGGGTACAGCCCCGTTTCGCTGACGACGCGCTGCTTGCTCGGCTGGCGGCAGTGGCCGGCGCTCGGGCTGACGAAGGTGGTGCCGCAATCGAGTCCGACGACCCGTCCCACCGTGCGCTCGACGAGCTCGTGGCCAACCTGCGCGGCTATACGGCGGCGTCGGATCGCGAGGAGCAGGCCTACGCCGACCTGGTCACCAAAGTGGCCCCCGCCCCCGTCTTCAAGGTGCCACTGCTCGAAACCGACGTCCACGACCTCTCCGGGCTTACCGCCGTCTGCGACCTGCTCTTCGACCGTCGCGGGTCGTCATCGGGCACACCGGCGGACAAAAATGCGCCGCCGCCCGGGCGCTAGCCTGGCGTCCGTGCCCACGATCCTGGTGGCCAGTGATGCCCCATCGGTGCGAGCGGACATCGCCGCCACCGTCAGCCGGCCCGACGTGACCATTCTCGAGGCACGATCGGGACCCGAGGTCATGGCCGCTGTCCTCGACGAGCTGCCCGACCTGGTGGTTGTCGATCTGCAGATGGGGAACATGGGAGGCATGGCCGTCTGTCTCGAACTGCGCCTCGAGGCTTCGTATGACCGCATCGGTCACGTCCCCGTGCTGATGTTGCTCGACCGACGTCCCGACGTCTTTCTGGCCCGAAGATCGGGCGCCGAAGGTTGGCTGGTCAAACCCCTCGACCCCATCCGACTGCGACGGGCGACGACCGCGCTGCTCGAGGGTGGCACGTTCTACGACGAGTCGTACCAGCCACTCTCGATCACCTCCGCCCCTTCCGTCAGCTGACCGACCGCATCGTCCCGGACCGGCCGTGAGCTTGTTCCGCCGTCGAGAAGAGGAGTCGCCGCCCGGCTCTTCGCCACCGGATGCGCCGCCAATCCGGACGTGGCACGGCCGACAGCCCGACAGGCCGTTCGACCAACGGGGGCGACGAGCAGGAGCAGTTCATCATCGATGCCCTCAATGACCTGCGGGACATGCAGGTCCGGGAGGTCATGACGCCTCGTGTCGACGTGGTCGCGCTCCCGTTGCCCCTGACCGTCGACGCCGTGTCGCAGGCCGTTCGCGAGTCGGGACACAGCTGCTTCCCCGTGTACCTCGACGACCTCGACCACCTGGTCGGCGTGCTGTTCGTCAACGACCTGTTCAGGGCGGGCTGGATGGTGGGCCGCGAGACGTTCGCATCGACAGGTGCGCGCCCCCCATCGGGCAGCACCGAGCCGGATGCGAGCGCCCTTGGTCCGGAGGAGTCGGGGTCGGCTCCGACCGACGCCGGCAAGGACCCCGGCCCCATCGACCTCTCCCGCCGGCTGCGCCAGCCATTTCTCGTACCCGAGTCCCGACTGGTGCTCGACGTCCTGGCCGAGATGCGCAGGCAGCGACGGGCCTTCGCCGTCGTGGTCGACGAGCACGGTGGCGTCGAAGGCGTCCTCACCGTGAAGGACCTGCTGGGTGCATTGGTGGGCGACCTGGCCGATGAGTTCGACCGGGACGACGAGCCCGAAATCGTTCGGGTGGACGGCAACCGCTGGCTGATCGATGGGCGCACCAGCGTGGACGACCTGGAGGACGCCCTCGACATCGCCATACCGGAAGGTGAGTACGTCACCGTCGGCGGCTACCTCTTCGACGCCTTCGGCCATATCCCGGCTGAGGGTGAACGGTTAACCGTGGGCGACTGGGAGCTCCGGGTGACCGAGATGGACAAGCGCCGAATCGGCAAGATCGTTGCCAAACGGCTGCATCCCGCAGCCACCCCCGACAACCCTGCCGAGGGCAGCCCGGGATCTGCAGCGAGCATCGTCGGATAGCATCGGCTACCCGGGATCGGCCGTATGCCGGTTCCGTCGACGGGCTGTGGCGCAGCTTGGTTAGCGCGCTGCGTTCGGGACGCAGAGGTCCCCGGTTCAAATCCGGGCAGCCCGACCACCAAACCGCAGGTCAAACCGGCAATCGTGGCTGGCTGGAACGCTCTGACCTCGCGCCGATCCACATCGAAATCATCACGCCGAGAGAGGCTCCATGGAGCAGTGGTACGCACCCGGGCTTCGTAACTCTTTGCTGTCGATGAGGCGGTGACCTACTGCCTCGAACGTGAGACCCGCGCCACCGACGAACGTTCGAAGGTGATCGGAGACCTCGAGCAACAGCGTCCTTTGCGATGAGCCTGGCAAAGCAGCGCAAGACCGCGACTTGATTCAGTTCGTCGACCCTCGGCGAGCAGGATCCAGATATCCGGGTGATGCACTTCGAAGAGATCAAGTGGCTCCAGGCGAACACCGTGACATCGAGCGCCTTCAAAAGCAACTCGACTCGGCCGTTTCGTTTGCGTCGTCCACGCTCGCCAGCGGTGACTATGTCCACCACGTGGGCGGGGCCCGGAATATTGATGACCTCGCGCGCCGAAGAGCTTTCTGAGACAAAATAGTCCGATGATCGACCTACGAGCGGAGTCGGTCGCGGCGGTGACCGCTATCCAAGAGGCGCTCGACATGGCTCGACTCGGGACGGGAGGGGTCCACACGAAGGTCGGCCGTGACGTGGTCACCGATACCGACGTCGCCGTCGAGGACCACCTCCGCCGGTCCCTTACCTCCGCCTTCGGGTGGCCGGTGATCGGTGAGGAGCGAGGCGGGACGGTGCCGGTCGACACCCCGTACTGGCTCGTCGACCCGATCTGTGGCACCCGAAACTTTGCATCGGCCATCCCCTTGTACGCGGTGAACGCTGCGATGGTCGAAAACGGCAGTGTCACGATCGCGGTCGTTGGCGACGGATCGAGCGGGGACGTATTCGTCGCTGAGGCCGGAAACGGCGCATGGCGTCTGGGGCAGAGGGGGCCGGTAGCCCTCTCGACAACACCGGCGAGCCTCATCCTTGATTTCGGCGCCAACCCGAAAGCAGGGCCCGATCGCGACCGCGCAGCACGAGTGGTGGCCGAGGCGATCCGCCGGGATCGCTGGGACGTGCGGTGCCTGTCGACGACGCTCTCGCTCGCCTACGTGGCTGCGGGTCAGATCGCTGGTTGCGTGCTGTTCGACGCCCCCAACTGCGTCCATACCGCGGCGGGTACGTTGCTCGTCGCCGAAGCGGGAGGCCGGGTGACGGACATAGCGGGTGCGCCGTGGACGCTCGAGACGTGCTCGCTCATTTGTTCGGCGGACGAGGGCTTCCACCGAGAGGTCCTGGACGTCCTCGCCCTCGAGACTTCCTCTGATCCTGGGTGACCGGAAAATCGGGTGGAAGGAGCAGCAATGCGAAACGGCGTCGTGCCGGATCATTGGACGGGCTTCTACCAGTCGACCCACATCCCGGCCGCAGTGCGAGACGGTGACCGGCTCTACGTGACCGGACACACCGGCGAGGACTCGAATGGGAACTTCTCAGCTGACCCGGAGACTCAGATCCGCCAAACCTTTCATCACATCGGCGCCACACTGTCAAAGGGTGGCGCGAGTTGGGCCGACGTGGTGGAACTCAACTCCTATCACATTGGACTTCAAGCTCAGGCCCAAGTCCTCATCGGGATTGCAGGGGAGTTCCTCAGCGATCCTTATCCGGCTTGGACCGCCGTCGGAGTCACCGAGTTGTTCGATGAGGGTGCCGTCGTCGAGATCAGCTGTGTTGCTGTCGTGTAATGCCTGAGAGGCTTTAAAGGGTCGCCGAGTAGTAGTCGGTCGCGTCTCCCTGCAGAGCTTCGCTCGGGCGATCGTCGAGCCCCACGGGGATGATCCCCGCCGTCGTCACTCGTTGAACCTTGCGGTGGCGCGACCCGTAGTCGTAGATGGCGTAGTGCTGCGTCGCTCGGTTGTCCCAGATGGCCACGTCGCCCTCGCGCCAATGCCAACGCACGGTGTTCTCCGGACGGGTCACGGCGGCTTGAAGGGTCCGGAGGATGTCGACCGACTCGGCCGACCGGTAGCCGACAATCCGCTGGGCGAACCCCCCAACCAGAAGAGCTGGTTCCTTCGTCTCGGGGTGGACCCGTACGATCGGGTGTTCGGTTTCAAAGACGGTCGAGGTGAAGAGGCGGAGGTGGTCGATCTGCTCGGGACGTGAGCGGCCGGTCACCTTGGCAACGTCGGCCCTCCCGTAGTCCTGGCCGTTCGTGTGCACCGCTCGCAGCTGGTCGGCCATGGCCCGGGTCGCGGGCCGAAGGTCGTTGTAGCCGGCGACGGTGTTGGCCCAGAGCGTGTCCCCGCCGATCTCCGGGATCACCTCGGCCCGCAGGAAGGAGTAGACGGGCGGGCGTTCGACGAACGTGACGTCCGTGTGCCAGTGGTTGGCGGCCGACCCAGCTTGCGAGTCGAGATCGAAGAGCGCCGGGTCGATCTGGCTGCTCGGCAGGGTCGGATGCGCACGGGTCACCCGTCCGAACCGCCGAGCCAGCGCCACGAGCTCGGTTGGCTCCAGGTCTTGGTCTCGGAAGAACACCACCCGGTGGGCGTGCAGGGCATTGCGGATGGCCTCGACGGCGCCGCTGCTCACGTCGTTCAAGTCGACGCCATCCAACTGGGCACCGATTCGCGGCGTGAGCGGCTGTACGCCCACTTCGGACTTGAGCTCCGTCACCGTCATTTCAAAACCTCACTGATCATTCATCGCCCGTCCAATGCCACTCTGCCACGGTCACGCCGGCCGGTTCACCCCTTCGCCGGCCCACCGCCGGCGCCGAGTGGATCCCTAGGCCAACGGAGCTCCCGCTCCGGGCATACGACCGTGAAGCCGCGAGGTGGGCGACGGCGCTCTCCGTGAGCATCCCGACTCGGGTCAACTCCTCAGCGTCGCCTTGCAGCTCGAGGAGCGCGGCTCGAGCATTTCTCGCCGCGCCGGCTGAGCCGAGATCACGAACCGCCCCGTAGAGGTCGACGAGGAAGCGAGGCACGAAGGCAGAAGCCGGAGCGTAGGCAGCCTGGCCCCGCCAACCGGGCGAACCCTCGGCCAAGGAGTCTGGCGGGACGGATGGGGTCGGCGTCAGCTGGCTGGTCGAATTGCCTTTGCCGACGCCGGCCCCATCCGTATGGGTGTCGGAGGGGGGATCCGACACGCTGTCTGACCAGCGGCTTGGTGCCCGTTCTCCCGTCAGGGCCGTGCTCACGTCACCAGCTCGATGCGTGGGGCAGCGCTCGACTCCGATGGGCCTCGATCGTGGGCTTCACGATCGAGGTAGGTCATGGCACAAAGCGGCGAACAGTACCGGTGCGGGCTCATCGCCGCCTCAGCGAGAGGCTGCGGTCGCCCCGGTCTGCCCATGGGAACATTGTATTCCTAGAACTCCGACCTGCCAAGTCGTATTTATAAAAGGGACAACGATTCCCGCCCCAACACCCGCGTTCCGGCCCAACCAATGGAGCGCCTCGCCGTGCACCGACGAGCTCGTGGGGATCAGCCGGCCGGGCCCTCGAGCACCTTGAAGGCCAGGTGTCGGCCGCGCTGTTGACCGATGGCCAGGGCGGACCACAGCCGCAGCGCTCCGTCCACGACGTCGTGAGCAGCGTCGCCGACGTAGACCGGCCGGAGCCCTACCGCCTCGATCAAGGCTTCCACCGTGCTGCGGTCGGCCTCCCCGGCCGAAAAGAACATGTCGGCGTTCGTGTCGCCGAAGATGGGGTCGGCCAGGTTCTCGAAGCCGAGAGTGTTGAGGGCTCGCGCATAGCGGACGCCCGGCACGGCAGCCACGACGGCGTCGTGGCTATTTGGTGGGCCATCGCCACCGAAGTTGTTGGCGGCGTCGACGACCAGCGTGTCTCCAATGGATCCCGCGTGCTCCCGGACGAACGCAGCCACTGCTGGCCCCGGCAGGGCCAGGACCACGACTTCGGCGTCAGCCAGCGCTCCGGCAACATCTGCCACCGTGGCTTCCGAGTCGCCGGCAGCACTATCGCTACCCGGCTTGCGGGAGCCGAACACCACCTGATGCCCGGCACGAGCACACGCCCGCCCGATGATGCCGCCGATATGGCCCGTGCCGATCACCGCAATTCTCATAGCGAATCACCTCGCGTTCGGTGTTGTGGGTTCCTACCCCGACATCCCAGGGCGTCACCACAGGAAGCGCCCGACAGCCGGCGTTTGTTCCCGCGCCCGAGAGTTCCGTTGTGGGCAGCTCGCCCTAATCGGGGGAGACGGCCACTACCGGCTTGGAGGCAAAGATGTTGAGCCCGAGCTTCTCCGAGACGTATCGGGTCGCCAGCTGCCCACGAACGCTGTTGCCGGCTTCGTCGAGAAGGGGGGAGAACGTCCCGAGCCCTCCCTTGCCAGGCGAAATAGTCACGATCCCGCCCCCGACCCCGCTCTTGCCCGGCAGACCCACTTGGTACAGCCAGTCGCCGGAATGCTCATAGAGGCCCGCGGTCGCCATCGCGGCAAGAACATGCTTGCAGTTGAAGGCTTCGATCACTTTTTGACCGGTGAGAGGATTCACACCTCCCGCGGCCAGCGTGGCGCCCATCACCGCCAGGTCGGACGCGCTCACAAGCAGCGAGCACTGACGGGTGTAGATGTCCGTGGTTTCGTCAGGGTCTGCGTACAGCCGCCCGTAGCTCTCGAGGAGATGGGCAATGCCCTGATTTCGCAGATTGGTCTCGGATTCCGAGGCGTAGAGCTCCTCATCAACGTCGAGCGGCCGGCCGGCGAAACGCGAAAGCCCCTCAAGGATGAACGCCCACTTTTCCTCTCGGGTGTCGCCTGGCACGAGGCTGGTGGTGGCCAGGGCTCCGGCGTTGACAAGGGGGTTCATGGTGCGGTCCTTGTTCAACTCGATGGCCATGATCGAGTTGAAACCCAGTCCGGTGGCATTGACTCCGAGCTTTCGACGTGCCTCATCCTGACCCACGGCCTCGCAGACCAGGGCGAAGACAAACGCCTTGGAGATGCTCTGCAACGAGAAGAGATAGGCGGCATCCCCGATCGAAGCGCCTCTCCCCTCGACGCCGAAGATGGTGACCCCGAAGAGGGTCGGATCGACATTGGCCAGCGCCGGGATGTAGTCGGCCAGGGCACCCTCGTCCACCGACCGATAGCGCTCGTAGACCTCGATGAGGAGCGACTCGACGACTTCGGGAGTGGGGAGCTCGCCCGTCGACACCACCGAGGTGGTGGTCATTTCGTGGAACGGCAGCGGAATATCCACCAGGTCACACCTTTCTCAAACTTGCTCGCGACGAGGCTAAGGCCAAAAGCCCAGGATCGAGCAACCGCCAGCGAGAGGGACCCGGAGCGCTCGATGAGCGACCGGCACCTTGCCGCGCAGGCGGATGCTTCGTTCGCGTCGTTGCAACGTGTGCCAGGGCCCAGCTGTAACAGCTGAGTGTCGGCGAGCAACACGCGCGCGACGCCTGGATCGGATGCGACGACGAGGCTCCTATGCTGCCGAGCAGTGGCCGTCGCGTCGCTGCCCGGTGGACACACGGACGCCAGGGCGAACCGCAGCCGACCCGACGGATACATCCAAGGAGTTGCCGTGACCGATGCCACCTCGTTCCGCCAAAGTCTCCGGTCGTCACATGACCGGCTCGCCGCACACGTCGCCACACTCGGGCAAGCGGAGCTCGAATCCATCTCCTACGACCCCGACTGGTCGATCGCCGATGTGTTGTCACACCTCGGCAGTCAGGCCGAAGTCTTCACGCTCTTCGTGGACGCCGGACTCACAGGGGCCGAGGCGCCCGGCCAGTCGGCATTCCCTCCGATTTGGGACGCCTGGAACGCAAAGAGCCCCGAAGATCAAGCCCGAGACAGCATCGACGCCAACGAACGATTCGTCGCCCGTCTGGAAGAGCTCGACGAGGAGACGATGGAGTCCTTCCGGCTCACGGTCTTCGGCATGGAACGCTCGATGGCGGGTCTACTTCGCATGCGGCTCTCGGAGCACGCACTTCACTCGTGGGACATCGTCGTCGTGTCCGACCCAGCAGCAACGGTCGATGCTGACGCCGTTGCCCTGCTCATCGACGGTGCCAGTGAGATGGTCGAGCGGGTCGGAAAGCCAGCAGAGCGATCTCAGGCGGTCGCCGTGACATCCCATGAGCCCGGACCGTCAATTCGTCCTCGACACCGGCGGCGTCTCCCTCGTCCCGTCGCCAGCCAGCCCCAGTGCCGACGCAACCCTGGACCTTCCGACCGAAGCCTTTCTTCGCCTCATCTACGGGCGACTCGACGATGCCCATGTCAATGCCGACGCAGTGCAGCTGACCGGCATCACTCTCGACGACCTCAGAGACGTATTCACCGGCATCTGACGATTGCTCGGTGTCGGCCCGGACAAACAGCGAGCCGGCTGGTGCACTACAGACAGCGGTAGAGCGCCTCCATGAGGGACCGGTTCCTCGTCGACTGCCACCGCGGGATCACATGGTTCATCACATAGCCGAAGGCGATACCGGCCTGCGGATCGGCAAACCCCAACGCTCCTCCCGTCCCGAAGTGGCCGAAGGAACCGGGGTTGGGCCCGAAGGGTCGACGGGGCGTGGTCGGCTTGAACCCGAGGCCGAATGTGACTTCCTCACCGAGCACCGGGCAGAAGCCGACGGATTGCGCCCTGGTGGCTTCGGCCAGCAACTCGGGGGAAAGCAGTCGACCCGGCTCGAGCAGGGCTGCGTAGAAACGGGCGACGCCGGTTGCCGTGGCGTGCCCATTGGTCGATGGAACCTGGGCGCTTCGCCATTCCGGCGTGTTGACCACTCCCATCGATGAGTAGCCCGGCGGATTGAAGTAGCCGAGCTGGACCATGAGCTCGTCTCCGGCGAGCGCCTGTCGATCCACGGTGGGCGGCCGGCCATCGAGGGCCCACACCACTTCCGCACAGCGATCAAGCTCTGTCGGTGGTAGCCCGAACCACATATCGGCTTCGAGCGGCGCGATCACGCTTCGGAGGCACTCACCCGGAAGTCGGCCAGTGCCCCGATGAACCAGCTCTCCGATCAAGTGGCCAAACGTGTTCGTGTGGTATGCGTGCCGCGCTCCGGCCGTCCACCACGGTTCGGTGGCGGCCAGCGCGGTGGTCATGCGGTCCCATTGCCAGAGGTCGTCGTTGGTCAGTGGCTCCCGAATGGCCGGCACCCCAGCCTGATGGCAAAGAGCCTGGCGGATCGTCACGCCCCCTTTTCCCTTTGCTCCGAACTCGGGCCACATCGAGGCCACGGGGTCGTCGAGCGCAGCCTCACCCCTGTCGACGAGCTGGAGCAGGAGGAGCGCGACGATGGCCTTACCGACCGAGTAGACGTTGACCAGGGTGTCCGGTCGCCAGGGCTGGGTACGACGAATGTCCTTCCAGCCGCCGACGAGCTCGACGACGGCCTCGCCTGCCAGGTAGATGGTGACCGCCGCGCCCACCTCGCCCTGATCGGCGAAATTGCTGACGAACGCCTCCCGGACCGGGGTGAATCTCGCTTGGCAATGGCCGGAGACGGGCGGCTGGCTCGAAACGAGCCCTCGGTCCCGGCCCGACACCGTCTCTACGCTTTGGTGGAACCGGGAGCCATCGACGACGCTCGGGATCTCACTCGGCCTCGTCCCATTCGGGATCGGGCTCGACGAATTGCTCGACGAGTGCGACAAGGGCGATGCCGAAGAGCGTCCACTGCTGCGGAGCACCATCCGGGCCGGTCGGCTGTTCGACCGTGCCGAGGCCGCCCACCTCCACTCTCTCTCGAAGGACCAGCCCCTCGGCCAGTGCGCCGGCGGCCACCGTGAGCTCGTGCACAGTGAGGGGATCCCGAACTCGGAACCCGCAGAAGCGAAGCATGGCCGCGTGACTGCTCCTCGTACTGGGCAGTCACGCGCTCATAGCCGACGACCAAGGCGTCTTGGACGGGTACGAGAGCGGTATCTGCCCGGGAGCCGGCCATGGTCAGTGCCCACACGCTGACCCATGGAGGCCACGATTCGGCCTTCGAGACGGCCTCGATATGGGCAGCGGCAGCCAACCGGAGGGCCTCGACCACCGCCTGCCACCGCCGCTCGAGGCTGGAGCGATCACAGTGGGCGAGCACGCTGGCCCCGGCCTTCAACGTTTCGTCCACGGCTGAAGAACCGGACTCGCGGGCGAACGTGCTGAGCACGTCGAGTTGGAAATCGGCCTGACTGTCCCAGATTCGCCCGATGACCGAGGCATTGGTGACCCGGACGCCGGTGGTCTGCACGAGCCGCTCGTAGACCCGCTTGAAGGTAAGGGCTTCGGCGCCCGTTCCGAGGCCCTCCTCGAGGAGCACCTGGGTGCCGGCTTCGATGACCAACCGACGAAGCTCTTCTCTGGTGCGACGCTGCTCCGAGCGCGGCCGTGACGACATGGTCCCCGAATTGTGACAGTCGCGGCTCGGAAACGACCAAGCCGTGAGGGCAAACCAGCGAGGCGCTCGCCCGTCGCCGGAACGGAGCCCAGGGGAGCCAGCCCACGGATCCCGTGCGTTCGCACGAGGTGCCCATGGGCAGCTGTCCCCTCGGTCCTGCGGCACTCCTGCGGCACCACTGAGGCCGCACCCTGCTTACCGGCTCCCGCTGTGGTGCAGACCCTAGGCAATGCAATCGTCGATCGCAAATGGGCGCCGCAATCGAGTGCGAACTGGCACCGAACCCCTGGAGGTGAGGAGCTCGTGGCCAGGCGACTCCGGCTCAGGCTCTTTTGGGAGGGACGGCAGCCCATTCGCTGGGTCCGTGCTCTCCTCGCCGCTGCGAGCCAGGCCCAGCCGGGTCCCAGTCAGGGTCGATCTCGACGAACGTGTTCAGCAGGGCCTCGATCCCCACGCTGAAGAGAGTCCATTCTTGGTCCTCGCCGTTCGGTCCCGTCGGGCGAATGATGCTCCGAGTGCTGGCTTCGTCGACCCCATACCGCAGAACGCAGCCTTCGGCCAGCGCACCCGTCGCCACGGTCAGTTGACGGAGGGTGAGTGGATGGCGGAGCCGAAATCCGAACGAGGACAGCATTCTGGCGTAGGCGAGTTCGAAACGCTGCGTGACTGACTCGTAGCCGGATCGGAGCGCGTCGGCGACTGGACCGCCGGCCTTGGTGTCCGGGCCGGTGCCCGCCATGACCAGGGCCCACACCCCGACCCACCGCTGCCACCGTTTGGAGCCGCCGAGGAGTTCGATGTGACCTGCGCCACCAGCTCGGGCCAGCTCCCGCAGCGCACCATAACGGCCCTCGATCGTCCTGCGGTCGAACCGGGCGAGCGATGGCTGCAGCGTACGGAAGGCGGACTCGAGCACCTCGCTGCCATCGTTCGATGCGATGGCAACAAGCACCTCGGTCTGGTACTCCGATTGATTGGTCCAGATCCGGCCGATGACCGACGCGTTCGTGACCCGGACGCCGGTGTTCTGCTCAAGCCATTCGAACACCCGTTTGAATGTCAAATGACCAGCGCCGGTTCCTAGACCTTCTTCGACCAGCAGCTCGACACCGGCCGAGACCAACAAGTCGCGGAACTCGTCGCGACTCCGTCTCGTCGGAGTGGTGGTGTCGCGGGCGACGACTTCGGCGGGATCGGCCATCTCTAGATTGCTACCGACCGCGAAGGTGGGCCATCAGGGGCATTCGTGACCCGCCGATCAGTTCCCACGAATACCCCTGGACGGCCAGGCCAGCGGACCTTCCATGTAGCCGGATGCTTCAACGACCACTTTCCGCAGCCACCGGTTCCCGCCGGTGTTGACAGCGTAAATGACGCGACTGGGAATCGCAAGTCAGAGTTGCGCCCTACTCCCGTCACGCCGGCGCCCAGTCGGGATCGATCTCGACGAATCGCTTGATCAGGGCCTCGACACCGACGGCAAACAGGGTCCATGGTTGCTCGGCCCCTCCGGGGCCGGTCGGACGGTCGATCCTCTGGTTGGTGGTCTCGTCCACACCGGACCGCAGAGCGCACCCTTGGCCCAGGGCGACGATGGACAGCGCCAGTTGGCGAACCGTGAAGGGCTCGCGCATGCGCAATCCGAGGATCTGCATTGCCGCCAGGTAGCTCTCCTCATAGTGCTCGGTGGCGCGGACCTCACCGCGAAGGAGCGAGTCGACGATTGGCTGCTTGCGCGAGGAGCCCGCGTCGACGACGGCCAGCGCCCAGATCGCCATCCATCGTGACCACGTCTCGGAATGGAGGATGGAGTCAAACATTGCCTCGCATTCAGTTCGGCAGCTCTCGATGGTCGCCCGCCACCTGGCCTCAGCGGTCGACCGATCAGACTCCTCGAGACCGGAGAGCGATGCAGCAAACACATCGTCGGCGTCAAGTACATCGAGCTCGGCCATCTTCGTGAGAACGTCCGTCTGGAATTCCTCTTGGTTCTGCCAGATGCGCCCGATCACCGAAGCGTGCGTCACCCGAATGCCGCGTTGTTCCTCGAGGCGCTCGAAGACCCGCTTGAACGTCACGTGCTCGGCGCCGGCGGCCAGCCCTTCATCCCAGACGATCTCGGTGCCAGCCTCGACCAGCAGCTGTCGCAAGTCGTCGCGCGTGCGCCTCGGCGTTTGACGCCGGCCGCCTCCTGCCGAACCGGAGACGACGCTGAGACCGCCTGACGCCGCCCTACCGCCGTTGTGCTCGTGATTCACCATAATGATGCGATTTACGTCGTGTAAGCGGACTTGCGAGACGATTACGCCTCCATTGGCGTGTACAGTCCAACCCGATCCGCAACACCCCCAGCATAGTGGGTGCGGCGGAGCATCCTTGCACCCGCCGCTCGAAGGTCCTTCGTGACCTGCCAGGATTCACCGTAGGACGCAGGAGCGGTCTCGGGAGGGATCGAGCGGCGACGATGACCGGAGGCTCGATGGATATGGAGTATCGCCGGCTGGGTCGCTCCGGGTTGAAGGTGAGCGTGCTCTCCTTCGGATCGTGGGTGACCTTCGGCCCCCAGCTCGCCGGGCAGCGGGCCGAGGACTGCCTGGCCGCCGCCTACGACCGAGGGGTCAACTTCTTCGACAACGCCGAGGCCTACGCCGGTGGCGAGTCCGAGCGGATCATGGGCGCGGCCGTCCGGACCCTGGGTTGGCCCCGACACAGCTACGTGCTCTCCACCAAGCTCTTCTGGGGGCTCGAGGGCAGCGTCAACATGCGGAACACCCTCAACCGCAAGTACCTATTGCACGCCATCGACGGCTCTCTCGACCGTCTCGGTCTCGACTTCGTCGACATCGTCTACTGCCACCGGCCCGATCCGGAGACCCCGGTCGAGGAAACCGTCTGGGCCCTTTCCGACATCATCTCGGCCGGGAAGGCCCACTATTGGGGCACGTCGGAATGGTCGGCCGAAGCCATCCGCGAGGCCTGGGACGTGGCCGACCGGCACCACTTGCATAAACCGGTCGTCGAGCAACCCCAGTACAACCTGTTGTGGCGCAAGCGGGTAGAGAAGGAATACGCACCGCTCTACGAAAGCCTCGGGCTCGGGCTCACCACCTGGAGCCCTCTCGCCTCCGGACTGCTCTCGGGTAAGTACGCCGACGGCATACCAGAAGGCTCACGAGCCGCGCTCCCCGGTTACGAATGGCTGCGGGACATGTTGACGGACTCAGAGCGAAACGCCAAGGTCGAAAAGCTACGCGGCGTGGCCGACGATCTCGACTGCACGGTCGCCCAACTGGCCATCGCCTGGTGCGCGTCCAATCCGCACGTCTCGTCGGTCATCACCGGAGCCAGCCGAGTCGAGCAGGTCCAAGAGAACCTCGGGGCGTTGGAGGTACTCGATCGACTCACGCCGGAGCTACGTCAACAGGTGGAGTCGATCACAGCCTGACCCGCTATCCACTCCGGGACCGACCACCTCCGGGCTGAGCTCGGTCAGGCGGCCGACCCGGTCAGTGGTGGCGGAACCGCCGTGCCACTCCGGTTTGAGCACGACCGGATTGGGTCGCGTCGCCGAGGGCCCGCTGGAGCACCTGCCGATTGACCCGACGGGCCAAGCTCATGGTGAAGAGAGCGGCGGGAATCTCGATCAACGCCGCCAGCACCAAAGCTTCCAGAATCTGCTCGCGGCTCCCGGACGTCATGATGTCGAACCAAGCGTCCACGAAGAGCAGCGTTGCGGTGACGGTGGCCGACAGCTGGATCCGAGGGTCGATCCGGAAGGCCAAGTAGGCGGTGCGCACGATAGCTAACACGAGGAAGACGTCAAAGCCGACCCATGCCGCCCGGTAATGCAGGTCGAAGTTGCGTCTCGGAAGTGAGACGGCCAGATAGACGATCCACGGCATGAGCACCACGGCGGCGGCCGCGTAAAGCCATCCGTAGATGCGGGCGCGACGCTTGGCATCGGGTGGCAGTACGTCGGCGTAGTGGGTGGACGGTGCCGGGTCGGCGTCGGCGTCGGCATCCATAACTTCAGCTTACGAGCCATGCGTCCCGGCAGCCGATGGTCCAGCGACGATCGTTCTCAGGCAGGGCTGCGGCTGAGCCGGGTCTCCTCGTGCTTCCCGCTACGGGCCAAGGCGGCGGCTTGCAGCGCCCGCTGCGCGTTCACACCTCGCGTCGTAGGGACCCGGTGCCAGTCGCCGTGGGAATCGAGCGACCACGACTGCGTGTCGTCGGCCAGGTTGAGCTCGAGGATCCGCTCCAGCTGGGTAACTGCCTCGGGATCGTCCACGAGAATCATGGCCTCGATCCGGCGATCGAGGTTCCGGCGACGCAGATCGGCGGATCCGATGAAGTAAGCGGGAGGACGCTCGATCCCACTGCCGAATCGGAGAATGCGGGAATGCTCGAGGAAGCGACCCACGATGGAGCGCACCTTGATGGTCTCCGACAAGCCGGGTACACCCGGCCGTAGGCAGCAGATGCCGCGGATGATGAGATCGATGGGCACGCCAGCCTGAGACGCACGGTAGAGGGCGTCCATGACGGCAACGTCGTCGAGCCCGTTGACCTTGAGGACGATCCTGCCGTCGGGACCGGACTCGGCTTCGCGCTCGATGCACTCGATCACACGATCGCGGATGCCCCCCGGGGACGTGACGAGCTCGTGGTAGCGGGGCGGCTGGCTGAACCCGGTGATGAAGTTGAAGAAACGGGTCACATCCGCCCCGATCTCGGATCGAGACGAGAGGATCCCGACGTCTTCGTACATTCGTGCTGTCTTTGGGTTGTAGTTGCCCGTTCCCACGTGGCAGTAGAGCCGCACTGCCTCCCCTTCTTGACGAACGACGAGGGTCGTCTTGGCGTGCGTCTTGAAGCCCATGAGGCCGTAGATGACATGAGCCCCGGCTTCCTCGAGAGCTCGGGCCCATCCGATGTTGGCTTCCTCGTCAAAGCGTGCGGTCACCTCGACAAGGGCGGCCACCTGCTTGCCGTGCTCTGCTGCTCGCACGAGGGCGGCCACCACCGGGCTGTCACCGGAGGTGCGGTAGAGACACTGCTTGACGGCGAGCACCTGGGAGTCGTCGGCGGCTTCGTTGAGGAGTTCCTCGACAGACGCCGAAAAGGAGTCGTAGGGGTGGTGAACCAAGACGTCCTGGCGGCTCAGCACCGAGAATATGTTGGCGTCCTCCTCCCGCTCCACGGTGGTGAGCGGCGGCGGTACGAGCGGGGTCCACGGCTCGTCATGGAGATCCGGACGGTCGAGGGCATGCACCGCCCACAGGCAGTCGAGGCCCAAGGGGCCGGCGAACCGATAGACGTCGTCCGGCCCGAGGCCGAGCTCCTCTGTGAGCCGCTCGACCGGACCCTCCGAGGTGCGTGAATCGATCTCCAGCCGGACGACGGGAAGGAAGCGACGGCGGCGCAATTCCTCCTGGAGGGCCAGGAGCAAGTCATCGGCGGCGTCGTCGTCGAGGGCCAGGTCCACGTCGCGAGTGACTCTGAAGATGCACGCCTCGCCTACGTCCATACCGGGGAAGAGTTCAGGAAGGAACGCCACCAGCACCTGCTCCAATGGGATGAACCGATCTCCTCCGGGCAGGGGCAGCAGACGATCGACGTTGGGCGGCACCTTGACGCGTGCGAAGCGTGAGGTGCCATTGGCCCGATTGCGCACCTCGACCCCGACGTTCAGCGAAAGGTTGGAGATATAGGGGAAGGGGTGACTGGGATCGACGGTGAGGGGAGTGACGACGGGGAGAATCAGGTGGTCGAACGTCTCGTGCAGATGCGCTCGGTCGTCCGCGTGGAGCGTGTCCCAGTCGCAGAGCTCGATGCCGTTGTCGCGCAAGTTGGGGATGACTTCGCCGAGGAGGAGCTTCTCCTGCCGGCGGACCATGCGCTCGAGCGAGGCCCGCACATCGGCGAGCAACTGATCGGGTGTGGTGCCGTTGAGTCCGAGCGCCTTGATGCCGGCCACGACCTGCCTCCGAAGGCCGGCCACCTGAACCTGGAAGAACTCGTCAATCCGCTCGCTGAAGAGGATGAGGAACTTGACTTGCTCGAGGAGAGGGACCGAGGGATCGTCCACCAGGTCAAGCAGGCGGTCGTTGAAGTCGAGGTCCGAGAGCTGGCGGGCGAAGAATCTCGACTCGGCGCCAGCCTCTGACTCACCCGTCGCTGGTCGTACCGCGTACGCTCATTGTTCCACGATACCAATGACATTCTCCGGGCTTTCGGCCGCTCCCATCGAGCAGCCCGTGGATGCGCGATCAGAGATGGGGTTGCAGCACCAGATCCGACATCTTGTCGACGTGGACCTGAAACCGGGCAAGGGAACCGGGATCCGGGACTTTGACGACCTCGACGCGGCTTGGGATGAGACGGCGCGCTCACGTGAGGCAGGCCACGCAATGGGAGATCACTGACGAGTCCGGGCTCGGTCCGGACTCGTCAGGTCAGGACTTTGGGCTCTGGAAGGGCCTGCGACTCACTGCGAGTCGGCCTCAGCTTGGGTCTCGAGGTCGATGCCAAGGGCGAAGGCGATCTGCGCGGCAGCGGCGACGATGCGGACGTTCCCTACCGTCGGGTTGAGAGCGATGAGCAGCCCAAGGATCTCCTCCGGAGTGACGCCGGACTCGAGAGCAAGCCCGATTTGAAACACGTAGGAGGAGGGAGCGGCATCGGCAGCGATGAGTGCGGCGATGTTCACCAATGAGTACGTCCTCGGGTCGAGACCCGAGGCATCAAGGTTGTCGACGCGCGCCTTGAGCAGACCGTCGATCACCTCGGTGTCGTGTTGGGCGACGGCGATCAAGATTCCCGACGTACCAGACGTGTTGGGCGAGACCGACATGAGATCCTCCACTTCAGCGAACAACCGCGATCCCGACCAAAACTGGGAGGCGGGTCCGACGCCACGGGGGCCGTCGAATCGTGGCGGTAGCGTAGCAACGAGCCCAAAATGGGCGAGGGCACCCTCGGGCGGTTGACTCATGTGCGCGTGCGACGCAGCGTTCGAGACGAAAGAGCGGCAGGATCCTGTCTGCATGTGGGGGAGTTGGAGTGGTCGTCCATGCGAGGCCGTCGACTTGGCGGCTCGGGGACAAAGCTCAGTTGGCTAGAGCACCTGCTTTGCACCTGGCCCGGGCCATGCGTTACTTCAGGGTCGGGGACGTCCCAGAGGTCGTCGACCAGGAGCGACCGGGGGAGGACAGCGGTGTGCGGCGATCTCGAAGGAGGCGGTCCGCCGTCTGTCGAGATTTAACCGTGGCGCGGGGTGACCGACATGGGCCGACAGCGCTTCGAGCTGGGGCATTGGCACAGCTATGAGCAACTCGTCTTGCCCTCATGGCCAACAGGACCCGCTGGCCGGCCGACAACCTTCCTCCCCGGAACCGGCCCAACCGCTCCGCTCGCAGCCGCGGGAGCCGGGTGGCCAACAGGACGGCAGACGTCAGTTGCTGTCCCAGGTGACCGAGAACGAGGTGCCCCCAGTGCCGAGTGCACTGGTGGCAGCTTTGGTGGTCTTCCCATTCTTCGTCGTCATGTTGACCTGAGTGTCGGTCAAGCCCGACCCCGAGATGGCCTCGCCATTGGCTGAGGCGTTCGAAAAGGGGATCGAGCCGAAGTCGGCAAGGGGCAACACCTTGCACTTCCCTTTGGTGTTGCAGTTCTGCGGGGCTTCGGTGATCCACTCGGCCGAGGCGTCCTCGGGTTGGGACGCCTGCGATTGAACGGTCGAGAACGTCCAGTGTCCGACGTCGGTTATGTCGAGGGTGTACCGGTTGGCCCCGGACACGGTGACGCTGGCTTCAATGGTCTGGCCGGGCGATACGGGATCGGTGCTCGTGGGAAGCACAACGACGCTCTGCGGGTACATCTGGTACCAGGCGTAATAGTTCGGCCCACCCGCACTTTTCGAGCCGTTTTTCTTCAGACAATCGGAGTCAGTCCCAATCTGCTCGATGTCGGAATCCCCCTGCACGTAGCCGCCGATGCCGACCCAAAAGGCGGCCTGCTGGACCTGGCTCTTCGGACAGGTGGCCGTGGGTTGCACCCAGTCACCGGCGACGCTCGAGAAGGTGGCCCCCGTGTCGATATAGCCCGCCCAGTTCACCGATGTCAGCACCCCCTCGCCATTCCCATTGCCATTGCCGGCGGGCAACTCGCGTCCCGCTGTCGGGCCGGCGCCGGGGGCGCCGACCCTCGGGACCGATGCCGCCGGCCCACCCGACAATGTGGTCGCCGCCCCCAACATCAACGGAAGGGCTATCAGGACAATTGTCGTTGGCCAAAACCGTCGGCGGCCACGTGGCCACTGCTCGCCGTACCGACACATCTCGATCATCCCGAAGTGGGCGATCCGGATCCGCTGTCGGAACCGCCGCAAGTGGCTTTCGAGCCGGTACTGCTATCGGGAAGGGTCGTGGTGGGCGTTGTGGTCGTCGTGGTGGAGGTTGTCGTCGTTGTCGTGGTGGAGGTTGTTGTCGTGGTGGTGGTGGTCGTCGTCGATCCGCCCCCCGACTTGCACTTGTGGCCGCCACCGGTTCCCCCGAACCCTCCGCGACTACTGCCGCCACCGCCGCCGCTCGAGCCCGAGCCTCCACTCGATCCGCCGCCGCTGCCACCCCCGCCGCTCGATCCCGATCCGGATTTGCCCGAAACGGACCCGCCGGATCCTCCCGAGTTCGTCAGGCCGGTGCCCAGGGGCTTGTCGCTGCCGCTGCTCGACGGGGCTGGCACCAATGCAGAGGTCGTCGGCAAGGACGGGTGAGACCTTCGGACGACGACGCAGCGGCTGTTGGCAGCAGAACCACTTGTCGCCAGACCCTCTATTCCGTTCCGGCAGCCGGACCGGACCGTCGATGGCGGTGGGGATGCCGCGGACGCCGCTGAAGTCGTCGATGCGCGAGCCGGAGCCTCGGCCCGGGACGGGGTGGTAGAGGGCGGGCTGCTGGCGCCAAACATGCTGTGGACGATCCCCGACGCCGGGTTCGGCACATCGGCGGCGGCCAGGCAGGTGCTGACCCCGACAATCGAAAGTGCCGCGGCCACTCCGATGGCTACAGCAAACCGTCGGCCAAGGTGGGGCCGCCGCCAACCGGATGACTCCTGGCCGAAAGCCCGGCGGACGGATGCCTCGTCGGCCAGCTCGTGTGCGAACCCGGGAGCGGCGGCCGCCGCGAGGACCTCCCGGAGCTGAGACGAGCAATCGTCCGGCAGCGAAGCGAGTCCACCGATCGCGAGATCGTCGGCGGGATCGATCCGCAGGAGATCGGTCACGTCGAGGATCCGCGCCTCCGCCCTCATGCGGACTCCAATGTGGAGGCCTGCGTCGAGGCGACATCGGCAAGGTAAGCCGGCGCATGCTCGCTACCTCGATCGCCTTCTTGCAGGCGATCCTCGAGCAACTTGAGCCCGCGATGGCACAGCACCCGGACCGCCCCCGGTGACCGTCCCATCACCTTGGCAACCCGGGCCACGTCGAGACCGGCGACCACCCGAAGCATCACTGCCTCCGCTTGTGCCGGTGGGAGCTGACCGATCAACGCCAAGGCGGCATCCGTGGCCAAGTGTTCGGCTGCTTCCTCTTCGACGTGGCTATTGGCAATGATGCTGGCAAACTGCGTGACCTCGGCGCTCTCCATCCGGCGCTGACTACTCCGGTACCAGTCGGTCAGTCGGTTCCGCGCAGTGGTGTACAGCCACGCCTTGAAGTTTTGCTCGTCCCCTTCGAAAGCCGGGAACGCCCGGAGGACTCTCGTCCAGACATCAGCGGCGAGATCGTCGGCCACTGGCGCCGCTTTGACTCTGAGGTAGCGGAGGAGCCCGGGCTGAAACTGTCGCCAGATGGCGGCGAATGCATCACCGTCGCCCTGTTGAGCGGCTCGCAATCTACGCTCGAATTCGAGCACGATCGGCCCCCTGCCTTTCTGCACCACCCTGCCGCAGCCGGGCGCCGCCCCCACCTTTGTAGCCGGAGATCCCCTTCCCGTCCAGAGCAGCCGGAACGTCGAAGGCGCCGAACGTCCTGGTCAGGAGGTGTGTAACGAAAGTCGTTGGCCGTTCGTTTGGTTTAGGGGTGGGTTATATTCGATTGTCGCCGTCAGGTGCTCGGGGGCAGCGCGTATCAGGGAACCCCCACTGCAGACGGTCGCCGATACTTGGTTCTCTGAATGGTCGGGCGTCGTGGGGCCTCCGATCTCAAACCTCCCGGATCTCCCGCCCAGCCGGTTTCGGACCGCAACAAACAAGGGGCCTGTAGAACGCTCCGGGCTAAGGTCAACGACCACCCGCTCGCCGGCCGACCACGTGTCGAGCGCTTAGATGCTCTCCCGAGCGCCCATTCCTTCTGCATGGCCCTCTCGAAGGGAGAAGGTTGTAGCGGTTTCATGGTGCGTTTGAGTTCCCGCCAAACAGCTCGACACTTGCGCCCGCATCATGCGTTGTAATTCATCTTCTGGGTGATTCATTTTCGGGCAGCCCTTTCGTGGACACCACGAACGCTGCGACCACGAAGCCCCTGTAACGATTGGCGCCGGGCGCCCGTTTGGTAGAGCGGGCACGTTGACGGCCTGGAAAATATTCAGGTTCGCAAGCCCTCAGGGGGTTACAAATGCGCCGTTTGTTGACAATTGCAGTGATTCCAGTGGCAGCAGCCATCGGATCGACTGCTTTGGCAGTCGGGCTCAGTGGCACTGCATGGGCTGGGAAGGTCAACCCGACACCTGGATCGAGCGTGGCGTGCACGGGTATCAAGTACGACGCCACGACGGGTTCAGCCACTGTTTCGAAGTGCTACACCGCAGGCGAAGTTAAGACGACCAAGTACTTCAAGGAGCTCGTCGCCGCCAATGCGGCCGACACTCCTCGGCGGTGGAAGCCCCATCCCCTGGTCACCCGGTCCCAGCGGGGGCGCCTCGATCACGACCACCGCGCTCGAGTTCGACCACGCCTGGATCGGGCACATGCGCCGGCAAGGGAAACGTCTCCACCACCTATTCGGGGACCGTCTCTGAGGCGCCGGGAGCCGGAAACCCCGGCCAGGTCGGGGACGTCGTGAGCATTTCCATTTGCGTCTCGTCGAAGGGCAAGATCACCTTGGCCAAGGGTACGGCCGCGGAATTCTGAGCAACCTTGGCGGGTAGCCGCCACAGTTGAAAATGCAACAAGCGAAGCACCCGGCTCTTTACGGAGCCGGGTGCCTCTGCGTTTCCGTACTCGAAGCACTCCCGCCCTTCTCCTTGGAGAGTGACCCCTCCGTCTGACCTGAGCCGTACGGCGACCTCGGAGGCCTGATCCTTCAGTCTCTTTAAGCGGGCCGGCAATCGAACGGTACGGGATCCGCGTCGAGGCGATGAGGCAAGGAGCGCACTCCCGGACTCACCTCCTTCCTCGCAAGCGCTGCCTCCGCACGCCAGAGCTTCTGACTTGATGACGCACCGTTGCTGACCTATTTCAGTAGGACCACTTCGCCATTGACATGGCCTTGCACGGAGCAGATGAACTCGGCAATTTATCGGCTTTGGTCTGATTGGCTATGAGTCGCCCCGGTATTCGGGCCGTCATTCCGACAGCAATCCCAGGCGGACAGCCAGATAAGTCCAGTTACAATGCCATTTTGTCCGGGGATGTAGCTCAGCTGGCTAGAGCACCTGCTTTGCAAGCAGGGGGTCACGGGTTCGAGTCCCGTCATCTCCACGACGTTGTCGGAATGACAACGTTTTTAGGCTCTTCGGATTCTGGCGGGGTCCGGTGTCACCGGACCACGATCGAGCCCAGCACCCGCCAGTTCGGTCTGCCGGCGTAGAGCAGAGCTCGGATCCGGTAGTTCTCGAAGTTCCGGAAGCCGAAGCCGATGCGCTTGATCCGCTTGATCAGGTTGTTGAGGGCCTCGGTTGGCCCATTGGACACCCTGGCCAGGTGGTAGTTGCAGATCTTGTCGAACCAGTCTCGGATGGTGCGTCCGAGCTTTTGGACCTCGGGGGGCATGGCGCGTCGGACGCAGTGTGCTTGGAGCTCTTTGAGCAGTCGGCGGGCCTCGTCGGGGTCGCTGGTTCGGTAGAAGTCGCGGAGTCGCTCCTTGATTCGGTAGGCGATGGCCACTTCGGCACCGGGATCGCCCAGCTCGAGGAGTGACCACAGGCGCTCGGTGGCCTTGGTATCGATCCGCTCTTCACCTCTGAGCAGAACCCGTCGGGCCCGATAGAGCGGGTCGTCTCGTCGACCCCGGTGCCCGGTCTGCTCGTTTTGCACCCGCCGACGAACGGCGTCGAGGCAGCGATTGGCCAGCGAGATGACGTGGAAGGGGTCGACCACCTGGTGGGCCGTGGGCAAGATCACCGAGTACACCGCGGCGTAGGTGGCCGACATGTCGAGGGCGCCGAAGCGGATCCGCTCCTTCCAGGCCGCTGGCTGTTTGTCGATCCAACCGGCCACGTCGGTGTATTTGCGGGTCGAGAGGATGTCGATGATCTGGTGGTTCTCCACGTCGGCCACCGTGGTGGCGTAGTCGGTGTGGGCATGTCGACTGAGCTTGACGAAGGAGGTCTCGTCGAGCCCGATGGCCGTCGTTTTGTTCAGGCGTTTCCGGTCGGCCTCCAAGAGGGCCTTGCCATAGGTGGTGACGGCGTCGTTGACCGTGTGCCAGTCGCAGGCGAGTTCGGCGGCCACCTCAGAAACCGTCCGTCCCCCACCGACTTGGACCGTCGCCCACTTGGCCGCCCTTGTGGTGAGCAGGCAGTTCTTGGCCGCGATGCGGTGGTCCTGGACGAGGAAAGTCCGCCTGTCGCACCGCGGGCTCACACACCGCATCCGGTGCTTCTTCCAGCACAGCCGCATCGGGGTGCCGTAGACGGGCAGATCGATGTAGGTCACGACGGGTCGTTCCTTGACCTGGGCACGATCGCCGCACGTGGGACATCGAACGGTTCCGGTCACCTGCTCGATCATCAGCTCGACGTCCGGGCCGCGGCGGGTCAGCGCGAGGACGCGGACGTCCTTTAGACCGACGAGGGCCTGCAGGATCTCAGTAGGGTGCAAAAGGACGAAGGTGCTTCTTGCTTTTTGGGTCACACCTCAAGCTTGAAGCGCCTTCGCCTATTTCAGAGTGATCCCAGTCTGGGCAGCTCCCCGCTGAAATCCGAAGAGCCCGTTTTTACTGTTCAGAGGCGGTATTTCGTTGGCATTTGCCGAGCAAGGCAACTGGCGATGTTCGAACCCCGGCCGCCCCCAACATCTGAGGAAGGTCACGCCAATCGCGCCAGCAAGCAACTCTCAGCGTCAATGACCGGCGTGTCCCATCCAACCGGTGATCAGGGGCACCTGGGTATGGATGGCTTGCCGGACCGGTCGAGTTGGGTCCCGCCACCCGGCTCCCGGTCCGGTTCATATCCGGCAACTTGTTCCGGGACAGCCTTGATGGTGATCGGTGGTCACTGTCGGAGTTGAGGGGGCATCAATGAGCGGAGTCTCTCGAACAAGAACAGGGAGAGTGTGACGGCAAGTCCGACGAAGAAGATGGCAACGGTCAAATAGCCGACAACTGCCAGCGCCTGATCGATGGGGGTGCCGTGCCAGCTAGCTCCTAGTTGAATGCACGCAAGGCTCATCGATGCTGCTAGGAATGCGATTCCGTCAGGCAGCATTGCTACATAGATGAAGTTGAACCTGGCCTGTCGCTTCGAGGTGCGTCTTGGATTGATGAGCTGACCCCGCCAAACTCGCACCCCCATGTAGAGACCGCATAGTCCGAGGATGAGTGCAGCGATAGCAGGACCCCAGCCAGGTTATGAGGGGTGCTAGCCGGTCACTTGCTCCTAGGTGCGAGCGATGCCCCGCAAGTGCCGACGGTGCCCGGATTCTCGGGTCCATCCCACCTGGCCAGAACCGTCGCTGCACTGCCTGCGTCAGGCGACCTTCAACGGATCGACAGCGCGGAGATTCGAGTTTGGGAGCGCCTGCGGTGGTACGACACTGTGGGGCCTAAGCTGCACCATAGTGAAGCGCGACGTCCGTATCGGATCGCTCTCCGACTTCCCCGATGGTGGACTAACCGGGGTCGAGACGGATGGGCATCAGCTGATCGTCGTGCGCACCGGCAGCGAGGTCCACATTGCCCGCAACCGATGCCCGCATCTGGGCTTCTCGCTCACCCGCGGTCCCGGTGGGTTGAGGTATGAGGATGGCGTAGTTCAGTGCCCATGGCACAACTCCCGGTTCAACGTCTGTACCGGGGAGAACCTCGACTGGGTCACCGGCTTCGCCGGGCGGCAGGCGCCGATCTGGTCGCGGTCGGTGATCAGGCTGGGCCGCAGGCCACGCGGCCTGGACACGCTGTCCGCAACCGTCCGCGACGGGGACGTATACGTCGAGGTCGATTAGGGCCACTGCAACGTTCCCCGTCGGCCCGGCGGATGGCGTAAGTGGAACTCGATAACCGCCCTGGTCCCGGCGATATGAGATACCCCGTTCCGCGTCTGTCCCTCCCGCTATCCGACGCGGACAGGCAGCTCCGACAGAAAACACACGATCGGGTTGAGGATCCCAAGTGAAGAATAGGTGGGTTGCCCGGTCATCTCGATGTTCCGTGTCCGCTCGAACAGCACTTCGAAGAGGGTCGCTAGCTCGCGTCGTGCCAGATTTGCTCCGAGGCAGAAGTGCACTCCGCCGCCTCCGAACGTGACGTGAGGGTTCGGACTGCGCGTGATGTCAAACGAGAAAGGGTCCACGAAGACACTCTCATCGCGATTGGCCGAGGGAAACCACATCGTGACCCGGTCTCCTTTTGAAATGCGGACGCCGCGGATCTCAGTATCGCGAGTAGCCCGACGTGCGAAATATGAGATGGGGGAAGACCAACGCAGAACTTCCTCCACCCCTAGGGCAATAGCCTCGGGATCCTGCCGCAGCCGCGCAAGCTGGTCCGGGTGGTTGAGCAGCGCAATGACACCCGAAGTGACAGCGTTGCGGGTCGTTTCGCTTCCCGCGAGAGTGAGCAGCATGAAGAAGAGATCGAGTTCGGCCTGACTGAGGGTGGTCGTGTCACCGCCAATGGTCTCGATCTCTACAGTCGACAAAATGGTCCACACGTCCTCTTGAGGATTGTCTCGTTTGTCCTGTCCCAACTTGTGGGCGTACTCGAAGATTTCGACCTGTCCTTGTAGTCGTTGCTCGTTGGAGCTCCCGTTCGCATCAAATCCAGCGAGGAGTACGTCGCTTGTGAGCCGGAAGAGCCACTCGCGATCTTGTGATGGGATCCCGACTATGTCCGCAATGACGTGCATCGGCAGCTTGTAGGCGATGTCTGCTACCAAGTCGCACTCGCCTTGCTCGAGGGCGCCGTCAACGATCGACTCGGCCCACCCGCGAATCTGGTGCTCCAGATGCTTCACCATGCGAGGCGTAAAACCGGCGCTGATCAAACGTCGCAGGCGCTGGTGATCGGCACCGTCCATGCTCACCAGCATCGATCCTGCGATCTCGGGTTGATAGCCGAGCGTGGGACCGTCGAATGACGAGTAAAGATCAGGATCCCGGCTTACCGCCTGCACATCCTCGTGTTTGGACACAACCCAGAAGCCGACGTCGTGATCGCCGGGAAAATCCTCGGAGAAGGACTGCCACATGACCGGCTCGGTTTGGCGTAGTTCGGTGAAGACTTGGTGTGGAAAGCCGCTCGCATAGAGGGTGCTGTCGGTGAGATCGAACTCAAGACCACGATTTACGGTCTCGTGCATGGATCCTCCTAAGCCGAATAGGGGCATCGGCTGTCCAACAGTAGCCGCAGCCTTATCCCAAGCTTCGAGTGACCCTCTGGTCAGCGACCTGTGGTGACGGTTGGGCTGGCCGAGCTAGGGACCAGAGATTGCCGAGAGCCTGAGCTGAGATCGTCCCGACTCGCTGAAGATGAGCGACAGGTATCCCTCGTGTGCCGGAGTGTGACAGCTCGCGTATGCAAGCACTCGTCCTTCGATAACGCACCCACACCCGGTGATCAGGGGCAGGCAACCTAAACGGGGAATGGATCAGTCGTCTCCCGCCACTATGACCGCTATTTCTCCATCCGGCTCCAGAGCCACGAACTCATGAAACCCGAACTTCCCAACTACCCATCCCCAGTCGTGTTGGGCATCATTACCGAGTTCGCGAAGTTGCAAGACCATCGATGATCGGCGCAACAACTCGAAAACCTCGTCAAGGTCGCTTTCGACATCGTTTCGATCCAACGGGCCGAGCTGATCCATCCACGTGTTCAACACCTCAGTGGCATGGTTGGGGGTCACCTCGTCAAACACATCCGGCGATATGGCGTCGAGGCGATAGCGGCCGTGGATCAGAGCCTCAGTTTCTCCTGTCGGTGAGGCGTATGTGTCCTTGTAAGACGGATGGGCGAGCAGCACGGGCAGGATGTCTTGCTTTCGGAGCAAGCTGGGTGGATCTGACCGGAATCGCTTGACGTTGATCCATCGGTACGTGCCGTCATTTATGAAGAAGTTTCGGCGATCGACCTCCTCCAGACTGACGGCCATTGGACCAATCTTGACCGTCGCCGGGATGGATTATCCAAACGCCCTTAGATGCCGGTCGGTAGCACTCGATAAGCGCCTCTGACCCGGTGTTTGGGGACGCGGTGGCTACCCGACGAGCCGCCGCCTGCCGCCTCGTCCGGGTATTCTCGTAGTGGCCGCTGGCCGCCGATTGGCCACAGGGTCTCTACAGGCCGCAGGGTTTCTACCGGGGGTATCGACGATGACGCTGACCAACAAGGCCGTGGTACCGCTCGGAAACGCGGACCGATTCTTCATCGGGGGCGAGTGGGTCAAGCCGTCGTCCGAGGCCACGATCGATGTCATCGACTCGGGGACCGAGGAGATTTTCTTCCGTGTGCCGGAGGCGAAGGATGGCGACATGTCGCGGGCCGTGGCTGCCGCCCGCGAGGCCTTCGACAGGGGTCCGTGGCCCCGCATGAGCCACGTCGAGCGGGCCGGGTACCTGCGAGCGCTGGGGGCCGGTCTGCAGGAACGGGTGGGAGATGTCGGGCAGATATGGCCCCGGGAGTCCGGTGTCGTGCACGCCTTCGCCGAAGTACTCGCGGCCGCCTGGGCGAGCGCATTCGACTACTACGCCGGGCTGGCCGACACCTTCCCGTTCGAGGAGCAGGTGACCCCGTGGATGGGCGAGTTTGGATTGATCGTGCGGGAACCCGTCGGCGTGGTCGGGGCAATCATCCCCTGGAACGGTCCGCTGGTGATGATCACCTACAAGGTCGCCCCGGCCCTGCTCGCCGGGTGCACGGTCGTGCTCAAATGCTCCCCCGAGGCGCCCGGTGAGGCCTACGTACTGGCGGAGATCGCCCAGGCGATCGAACTGCCGGCCGGGGTGTTGAACGTGGTCACCGCCGATCGTGAGGTGTCGGAGCTGCTGGTCAGGGATCCCCGGGTCGACAAGATCACGTTCACGGGGTCGACGGCGGCAGGACGGCGGATCGCGTCGATCTGTGGTGACCGCATCGCCCGCTGCACCCTGGAGTTGGGGGGAAAGTCGGCGGCCGTGATCCTCGACGACATCGATATCGCCACCGCGGCCGACTCCCTCGCCGCCAACGAGTGCATCCTGTCGGGACAGGTCTGTTCTTCCCTCACCCGAATCGTCGTTACCCGGAACCGGCACGACGAGCTCGTCGACGCCCTGACCCAGTCCTTCGCCCAGGTCCAGGTGGGCGACCCGTTCGATCCCCAGACACAGATGGGCCCGCTAGCGGCCCGGCGTCAGCGGGACCGGGTCGAGGGCTACATCGCCAAGGGCCTCGCCGAGGGGGCGACCCTCGCCGCCGGCGGCGGTCGCCCGAAGCACCTGGACCGTGGCTGGTACATCGAGCCGACGGTGTTCGGAAACGTCGACAACTCCTCCACCATCGCTCAGGAGGAGATATTCGGCCCGGTCCTCAGCGTCATCCCCGCCGACGACGAGCAGGACGCCATCGCCATCGCCAACGACACGATCTACGGATTGAACGCGTCGGTGTTCACCAACGATGTGGACCGGGCCCGCGACGTAGCCCGGCAACTGCGCTCGGGCACGGTCGGCCACAATGCATTCCGTACTGATTTCACTATGGCGTTCGGTGGCTTCAAGCAGTCGGGGATAGGACGCGAGGGGGGAACCGAAGGGCTGCTTCCGTTCCTTGAGACCAAGTCGGTGATCCTCGAGGGCCGTCCGGCAGGCTACAAAACCGAAAGCTAGAGTCGCCGCCCCCCTTGCGCATTTTCCAAGCAACGACGAGGCACCAGGCACCCGGATCGGGTCTCGAAGAGGTGGTGTGGGGGGTGACGGTGGTGAGCTGATATCGGCGACCCGTGCGTATGGGTGCCCCACTCGTGCCGTTTGTGGGCAGGCAACTACCGCGAGCACTGGCGAGGTTGAGCCCTCCAACCTTGCTGAATCTCGCTGTCTCGACAGCACAACGACATCGGACGGCCAGCGCAATCTGTCGACGCCGGCAGCGCTCTGGCAGGGGTTCAAACATAGTCCCATTAGTTCCGGAGCCGACCTTGAGAAGAGCGCCTTGGCACCCGAAATTGGCGCCAACTCAGGTTCTTGTGCTGCAGAACCCCAGGTCAGGAGACCAGAAGGGGTTCAAACATAGTCCCTTTACCTCCACTTCGTTGTCAGAGGTACAACGTCCTCCTTAGTAGATGGGGACCTTTGGCTCCCGCTCGCGGACCAAGGCAAACGCGCCGTTGTTCGAACTGTCGGCGACGCATGAATACTGACCCTTTATCGACGTTCGAATCTTGACCCCCTGGCGGGTCCACCGTTGCTGATGTGGATCCGTGAACCCTGGCTCGGAACCGAGCTGGGGAGGAAGAGGGTGTTGAGCGTGGAGGACTGGGCCGAGATCCGTCGGCTGTCGAGAGCCGAGGGTCTGTCGATCAAGGAGATCGCCCGCCAGGTGGGCGTCGCACGCAACACGGTGCGCACCGCACTGCGGTCGTCCGATCCTCCGGCCTATCGGAGAGAGAAGACCGGGTCCATCGTCGATGCCGTCGAGCCCGATATCCGACGGCTCCTGATGGCGACGCCGCGGATGCCAGCGACGGTGATCGCTGAGCGCATCGGCTGGACACGGTCGCTCACCGTGCTGAAGGAACGAGTGCGAGAGCTCCGGCCGCTCTACTTGCCGCCCGACCCGGCCGGTCGCACCGAGTATCGACCTGGCGAGATCGCTCAGTGGGATCTGTGGTTCCCACCGGCCGACATCCCGCTCGAGACGGGCGAAGTCGCTCGTCCCCCGGTCGTCGTCGGTGTGCTCGGCTACTCCCGGGTGATGGTGGGGCGGATGGTCCCCTCCCGGGAGGCCCACGACATTCTCTCGGGCAACCTCGCCTGCCTGCAGACCATCGACGCCGTGCCGAAGAAGGGCGTCTATGACAACGAGGGCTCCCTCGTCTCCCGCCACGGTGGCAAGGCCACGCTGACCGATCCGTTCCAGCGGTTCCGAGGCACCCTCGGGATGCAGGTCATCGTGCTGCGACCTGCGGATCCCGAGTCCAAGGGCGTGGTCGAGCGCCACAACGGCTACTTGGAGACGAGCTTCCTGCCCGGCCGTCGCTTCTCCGACCCCACCGACTTCAACACCCAGCTCGAGGAGTGGCTGGTCCGGGCCAACCGCCGGAACCACGCCACCCTCCGATGCCGTCCGATCGACCGCTTCGAAGAAGACAGGGCGGCCATGATGTCGTTGCCGCCGGTGCTGCCCGACACCTCCCTGCGACTGTCCACCCGCCTCGCCCGGGACCACTGGGTGCGGGTCGGGACCTGCGACTATTCGGTCCACCCCAAGGTGATCGGCCGTCGGGTCGAGATCCGGGTGAACGACCAAGAGGTGGTCGTCACCTGCGCCGGCGAGGTGGTGGCCCGCCACCGCCGATCGTGGGCCAAGCACCGCACCGTCACCGACCCCGACCACGATCGGGCTCGTGACCAGCTCCGGGCCGCCCGCCAGCTTGTGGCGGCGCCACCATCGGGTGAGGACGTCGAGGTCCGTGACCTCTCTGTCTATGACCGAGCCACCGGGGTGGCCTGATGCCGAGGGCCGCCACCAACAAGCCGTCGGCTGACCTTGCCTATCTGTGTCGAGCCCTCAAGGCCCCCTCCCTCGCGGCCGCCATCGAGCGCCTCAGCGAACGGGCCCGAGTGGACGACTGGACCCACGAGGAGTTCCTCGCCGCCTGTTGGAGCGCGAGGTCGCCGCCCGTCAGTCGAACGGCGGGGAGATCCGGGTGCGGGCGGCCAAGTTCCCGGCCCGCAAGACCTTGGAGGACTTCGACTTCGACCATCAACGGTCGCTCAAGCGAGACACCATCGCCCACCTCGGCACCTTGGACTTCGCCGCGGCCAAGGACAACGTGGTGTTCCTCGGCCCACCGGGGACGGGCAAGACCCACCTCGCCACCGGGCTCGGGATCCGGGCCTGTCAGGCCGGGCACCGGGTGGCCTTCGCCACCGCCGCCGAGTGGGTGGCCCGCCTGGGCGAGGCCCATCAGCAGGGACGTCTCCATGCCGAGCTCACCCGCCTCGGCCGCGTCCCGCTCCTCATCATCGACGAGGTGGGCTACATCCCCTTCGACGGTGAGGCCGCGAACCTCTTCTTCCAGTTGATCTCTGCTCGCTATGAACGGGCGAGCGTCATCGTGACCTCGAACAAGCCCTTCGGGCGCTGGGGCGAGGTCTTTGGCGACCCGGTGGTGGCCGCCGCCATGATCGACCGCCTCGTCCACCACGCCGAGGTGGTGAACCTCAAGGGCGACAGCTATCGCTTGAAGGACCGAGACATGGGGAGGACGACGACGAACGAGGAGAGCTGACCGAGCAAGCCCGCGGGGGGTCAAATTTTCAGCCGTCGCAGGGGGGTCAAAATTCAGCCGTCGTTGACACGAACCCCTCGAACTGCCCAGTCGCGGTGATGGCGATTCGACACTCCAGGGGGCGAACCAACTTCATCTTGCGGGGTCCTAACCGCTACGAATCAACAGCAGCGTCTGCCATAAGTCTCAAATGGGCACTTGACTATCTCGCTCGCGACATCGACTACTCGCCTCGGTGTACCCGGCGCGGGTCGGCGATACTAATGGAGTCGCAGATGGAGGTCCGCGGAGCCGCCAGAAAGGAGGAGCAGCGATGGCATACATCACGAGGGCGATCGCAGAGCGAAAAGGGGAAGGTCCCGCACTCGTCGACGAGACGGGCACGACCTCGTGGGCAGACTTCGATGCCCGGGTAAACCAGGTAGTTAACGGGATGCGGAGCCGTGGCCTCCGGCAAGGCGACACGGTGGCGTTGCTGTGTGGGAATCGCCGGGAGTTCTTCGAGGTGATGGTGGCGGTCATGCACGCCGGGCTAGTGGTCGTGCCGGTCAACTGGCACTGGGTGGCCGAGGAGCTGGCCTATGTCATCGATGACTCGGACGCCACCGCCCTCGTCGTCGACGGACGCTTCGCGGCCGTGGCGGCGGAAGCCTGCCGGGACGCCCGGACGAGCGCCTGCGTCAACAGGTTCGTGACTCGACGGCTCGCCGCCGGAAGGGTTCGAGGATTACGAGGGGTTCCTTGCCCAGGCCTCGTCCGAGGAACCCGACGAGCAGATCAGCGGCGGAGTGATGTTCTACACCTCGGGGACGACCGGCTTCCCGAAGGGGGTGCGATCGGCGGCGACGCAGGTCGGGCTCGAACCGGCCCTCGTCGAGCTCTTGGCGCAGGGTGTCTCGACCATGCTGCGAGTGCCCGAGGACGGCATCACGCTGCTCGACGGCCCCGCTTATCACTCGGCGCAATGGGCGTGCTCGGTGCTCCCCTTGCTCGGAGTGGCAAGCACCGTTGTGATGCGGCACCGCTTCGATCCGGCCGAGACGCTTCGGGTTATCGATGAGTATTCGGTCACCAACACCCACCTAGTCCCCACGCAGTTCTCCCGCCTCTTGAAGCTGCCCGAGGAGGTGAAGGCCGGATTCGACGGCAGTTCCCTGATCACGGTCATCCACGGGGCGGCCCCGTGCCCAATGGCCGTCAAGCGGAAGATGCTCGATTGGTGGGGTCCGGTGATCACCGAGTACTACGGCGGGACCGAAGGGGGATTTCTGACGTTCATCTCCGGTGAGGAGTGGTTGGCTCGACCGGGCAGCCTGGGCCGACACACCGCCATCTGTGAGCTAATGATCATGGCCGACGATGGGCACCGCTGCGAGGCCGGTGAGGAGGGGCAGATCTACTTCAGGAACCTCCTGGGTTCGGACTTCGAGTACCACAAGGCCCCGGAGAAGACAGTGGCTGCGCACCTCGAACCGGGAGTCGGAACCCTCGGTGATGTCGGCTATCTCGACGACGACGGTTACCTCTTTTTGAGCGACCGCAAGATCGACATGATCATCAGCGGTGGTGTCAACATCTACCCGGCGGAGATCGAAGCCGTTCTGGTCGACCACCCGATCGTCTCCGACGCAGCGGTTTTCGGTATCCCCGATGAGGAGATGGGCGAGCAGGTCAAGGCGGCCGTCGAGCTGGTCGATGGCGTTGACCCCTCCGACGAGCTGGCCGCCGAGCTCATCGCCCATACGCGGCGGTACCTGGCCGGTTACAAGGCTCCGAAGACTGTCGACTTCGCGGAGCGCCTTCCTCGACAGCCGACCGGGAAGCTCTATAAGCGCCTTCTGCGGGGACCCTACTGGGAAGGCAGTGGACGACAGATCTGATGCGTGTCGCGACGGTCGTTTGTCAGTCGATGCGGGGTGCGGCCCATTTCAGGGGACCACTAACAAAGAGACCTCGTGGAGGGAGTTGGTTGGCCTCCATTCGCCACACGGAGGCAAACGGCGGCGTTCGAACTCTGCGACACCTGGTTCACCGGTGGTCACGCTTGGTCCATTCGCAAATTTCTGATGGAGCGCACGATCGTCGCGCCTCACCTGGGTCTTCTCTAGAGCGACCGTCCTCCATCGGGCAGGTCGCGCCGGCCGCTTCGTCCTTGCTTCTGCGGCCGACCATGTTGGCGAGGACACCGACAGTGGTACGACACGCTGGAGTCCCCTACGACGTGAGACCAGACCAACTTTCCGTTGACCGCCGATGTGATCTGACGGGTCGGTCGCTCAGAGCGAGTCGTGGGAATTGGGCAGCGACGCCGTCTGCCACGTGACTCCTACGCACATCTCGTCTGATGATCCGTCGCCGAACGTGACGAAATGCGGCGGGGCCTTGCGGAGGATCGGCAACTCCTGTGCCAGCTTGGGGTTATAGCTGCAATTAATCTGTACTTGCTCGCCGCGACTCACCGGTATGGGCGCCACGTTGTACGCCTTTTGATAGTCGAAGTTGTAGTTCGGGACGTTCATGATGGTCTTGGCTTGCGGCGTCCCAGGATTGAGCACCATCGTGAATTTGGTCCCCAATAGGTGCATGTGCGGCTGGATCCTGTCGATATATCCGTTCGATGCGACCCGCCAGGTGCACGTGGCCGTGTCACCGACGGGCGGGTCGTTCGGGTTTTCACTACATATCTGGTCGATGCCCTTGGCCATCTCAACGCCGCCGGAGCCGAAACGCTGGTTCAGGTAGTTGAGGGACGCCTGATAGTTGCACAGCGGCCCGGTCACACCGGTCGGGCATGGGATGTTCGGTGGGGCGATCAGGTATTGGGATTGCATCGGCAACAGCGGCGTGGAGATCGGGACCGTGTGGAGCACGAGCCCGTTCGTGACGGGCTTGTCGCCCACCAGCAGGTTGTAGTGCACCTGCTCGATTACCAGGCTTCCCTTGGGCAGGGAGATCCCCGTACCTTTGGGGAGCACGTCTTCGCCGTGCCCAGGCGCCCACACGCTCAGGAAAGGCGTGCTCATGAAAGCGGCGAGCGATGCACCGGGCAGCGCTGGCGCGCCGAAGCACGTCCAGCCCTTGCCATCGGTGGCCGCATTGGCGGCGATGGCCTGGGCCGTCATGGACGGAGGCACCAGGGCGAGTACCGCGTGATGGACCTCGCGACTGCCCGGTTTGAACTGACTGGAGATTACATACGAGTTCTGGGTGATGTGCGGGTTGACCAAGCTGCAGTGATAGTCGTCGGTCGCCCCCACAGCCACACGGGGCCTGTATTTCGGTGATGCCACCGACACGGTGGAGACAGGTGTTTGCGACGATGGGTTCGCCTCGGTTGACCCCGAGGGAGTAGCCAGCGCCACCGCGCCGAGCGTGCCCAGCAAGAGCATCAGGCTGAGAGCAACGATCACGGCCCGCGGCGTACTCATGAAGCCGGCCAGGCGTTGCCGCTTCGGCGGGACGGGTCCTAGTGACGCCCCGTCGTCCGCTCGGTCGGCAAAGTGGCTGTCGGTGTACTCGATGAGATCGGCCATTGTCTCCCGTCCCCCGTCTTGGCACCGACTCGGCGTGTACCCCGAACCCGAGTGTGTGCCTGGTGCGAAGGCTAACCCACGCCCGGACAGAATGCCCTGGTAGCGGCGAGTCCCACCCAGGGTGGCGTAGGAGGTGGCGCCCACACTCGTCAGCTTGTTGACGGTGTCGACCACGACAGCGATGGCACCCGCTAGCCACCGATCACCACGTCGACCGTTCCGCCGCCGCCTGGGACGTGGAAGTCGTTCTCACGAATCGAGCCACTCCTGCCTGTTCCCGCACGTCAGGAGCGAGCCAGTATTGGATCGAGTTCGAACGTGACCCCAACACTTCGGCAGTCGTTGGTGAGGCCAGTGGTTATTGCCCGAATATTCGCGCCAGCTCGGCTTTTCGCACCGCATTCCCCAGTTCAGCGGGCCAGTCGCAATTCGATCACCGGGTTAGAACCGATTGGCCTCGAGTTCGTGTGGTCCGGCGATGGCCGGCGTCAGCACCAGCCGGTCACCGTCCTCGCCACACCGGCGATCGCTTCTCGATGAACGCGTTGAGCCCTTCGGTGACGTCTTCCGTCTTGAGGAGGCGGTGTCCGATCCGAGCCTCGACCTCGTAGGCGCCAGCAAGCCCATTCGGTGCCGAGAGACCACGCAGCACGGCCTCCTTGGTTGCCTGGACAGCGAGGGGAGCATTTGCGGCGATTTCCTGAGCCCACATGACTGCCCGATCGTCAAGTTCGTCTTCGGGCACCACCTCGTTGAGGAGACCGAGTTCGAGGGCTCGCTCCGCGCTGACCGTGCGGCCTGTAAGCAGCAGCTCCATTGCGGCAGCCCAGCCGATCTGTCGAGGGAGGCGGGCGGTCGTGCCACCGTCGGCGATCAAGCCGCGCTTGGCTTCTGGGAGCCCGAAGGTGGCGTTCGGAGTGGCGAGGCGGATATCGGTCCCCCCGAGTAGGTCCATCCCACCGGCCAGACAGGGCCCGTCGACGGCAGCGATGATCGGTTTGTAGATCTCGAGAGTGAGGAGCACCCCGTCCGTCCCAACCGACATCGGGATGCCCTCATGCTCAATGCGGCCTTCCGCAGACAAACGCTGGGCGAGGGGGATGAAGTCCCGAAGGTCCGCACCAGAGCAGAAGGAGCCTGGTACGCCGGTGACGATTGCGACCCACACGTCTGGGTCGGAATTGAACCGTCGCCAGGCTGCCGTCAGTTCGGCAAAGTGAATCAGATCAAGCGCATTCCGCCTCTGCGGACGATCGATGACAATACGGACGACGTGACGGTGGAGTTCGTAGTGAACGGTCACCCCACCAGTATGCAGGCTCGAAAGCGCCCCTCTCTCCTGACACTCGGCGAGCCGTCGGTATTTCGATTGGGTGCGTCGCTCACGAGGCTCGTCGGTCATTCACCAACTCGGGTGATGGATAATGACGGAGAATGAACCTCGGCCAGCCTCACCGTCGCCTACGGGTGCGCGGCTTGACGCCGCGATCATGGAGGTCCTGCTCCATCGTGATGTCAATGCCGTGACCTCGCCGAATGACTCCCTAAGGGGGACGAACCTCTCGGTCGGCTTCCGGCAGCTCGTCGCTGACGCGGTGTTCGCCGGGAGAAGACGTCCATGGGACCCTCTCATGGCTTTCGCAGAGGCTCCTTCGCAGATGGCTTGTGCGACAGTCGTCAGTTGGTCCGGGGCGAGCTGTGTCAAGTGATCACCGCGGGGAGCGGGCAGCGTCGGGCCCGGGACCCGTTGCCAGAGTGAAGGTCAAGCCGTCGGACGCGGTAGTCGAGGTGCAGAAGGGCGAGCCCTTGATGCGAGCTGCCGAGAGGCTCGGGTATTTCTGGCCAACCATCTGCCATGGCCAGGCGGAATGCACCGCGTGCTGGGTCGAGGTGGACGATCCCGGCGCCTTCGAAGCGCCAACACAGATCGAACTCGATGGACTGAGGCTGTTTGGGGGACGGTCGTTCTACGCGGGCAAGAACATCCGGCTCGCCTGTCAGGCGCGTCCCGTCTGCGACACGGCGGTGACCAAGCGCGGGGTCAGACCAGTTACGACCGGGGCCCAGGTTCCGCTGCTCAATCCGAGAGATATTGGTCAAGCACTCGGTGGTGGTGAATCAGGTTGGCCTCCTGCACCGGGTTGAACATCGCCCCGCGGAAACCCCGGGACTTCATCCCCCTCGTGGCCTCGACGAGATTCCCGAAGTCCTGGTTGTTGATGAGCCCCCAGTCCTTCGCGGTCCAGTCCTCGTAGAACTTCCGCTCGATGGGCTTCCGTTCCGCGTCGGGCGGCACCCATTCAAGGGCCCAGAAGTCCAGCAACGTGCTGTCGGGGCGCAGGCCATTCGGCCTTGCGCGATAGAGGGTGGCGTTGCCATGTGTAATGGGTCCGAGAAGATTGGGGAACAGATGAATGGTCCCCGACCCGCGGAGGTCCTTGTCCGTCAGGCCCTCGACGTCGATTCCGCGGCGGCGCATGGCGTTCAACCGGAGCTCATCGAATACCTTCCCCACCGACTTCCCGGGGGGAGGACCATTCTTTTTCAGGTCCTCGAGGACTGCTTGGTCCTCACGCGGAAAGAGTCCAGCCACGGCGTCCACCCGTTCGGCGAGCACTTCTGCTGGATCGACTTCCTCCCGCCTGATACCGAGGCGAGGACTAGGCCCAGCCTCGCGTCGGCGCTGCTCTGGAACGTAGTAGCAGCTGTGTTGGCCGATCTGTTCATAGCTGAACAGAGTGTCGTTGAACCAAGTCAGCATCTGCGGATGTAGGGCCTGAGGGTGGTAGCCCTCGTTGAAAGCGTCAACGGCTGTTTTCCAGTTGCACTCGAAGATGATCGTCCGGTACGAGCGAAATCGCAGATTCTGGAACCGGTAGGTGGCGAAGCGCGCCGGGACGGAGCCAAGGAAGGAGTCGAAGGGCTCTCCGTTCGGGTCCATGTTGACGAAAACGAACCCACCCCACAGGCCGACCCGCACTTCACCAAGACAGACGAGGTCGTCAGTCATCGTCTCGGGGAAATCATGGCGGTCGACCACCTCCGAGATGTCACCTTCCAAGCTCCATCGCCACCCGTGATAGGGACATCGGATCTGGGATGCAGCGAACGTGCCGACGCCCGATGCCAGCCGTGTGCCGCGATGTGGACAGGCGTTGAAAAAGGCTCTGATGTCGGCAGCGTCGGTACGTACGATGAGGATCGATTGGTCGCCGATGGTGTACTCGAGGAAGTCGCCGATGCCGGGCACCTCCTCCTCGCGGCAAGCTACCTGCCAAACGTGTGGCCACAGGAGCTCCATCTCGAGGTCGAAGAACTCCTGCGACGTGTATCGAGCGCTGGAGACGACCACCATCCCAGCGGCTTCTCGCACGGCATGTCGGTCGTTGATCGTGACCATTGGATCAATACTCCCTGTCGTACCATGAGGGGCCAAGGGCCCGTGCCCGTACGCGGGCTGCCCGAGAATATCGAGTCGGAACCTCCGACCACGACGGCGCCCGGAGCGTAACGTCCGACGCGATGCTATTGATGGCGAGCTTGGCTCCCCTCAACTCGCTCACTGAACACCCAACCTCGCTTGCTCCAGCTTTCGACAACGTCCGTTCCCACCAGAGCGGAGTTGTCGACTCATAACTCGGATCGCCTCTCGATCTCGCCCGCGACATGGCTGTTCTCGACGTCGAGCCTCATCTCAGTTGGTGATGCCCATTCGCGCTGGCAAGCAGTTGTCGGCGTCCTCGGCCGGAAGCATCCATCCGACGTGGCGCTAGCAGGCACCCAGCACGGTTGCCGATGCGCGCCATAGGACACCCGACGACGACGGACCCGTGCCCGACATGGTTGAACTGGTGGATCCTTGTCAGCGTGTAGGGCTGGCGAATCGCCGACACCACGATTCGCCGAATCGTGTGTTGTCGCCAAGGGATTCAGCGGTTCTGGACCCGACAGATTTGATATCGGCACGAAACTAGCCTCCGCTGTCGCTGATCGTGAGATCGGCTGCACCTACGCTTCGTTCATGACTCGACAAACACCTGGACCCAAGCGTTGGCGAGATCCACGGGCCGGAGTGCGTGTCGCTGTCGCAGCCTCGCTGGGAATCCTCGCCGGTGGTGTCGTCTCCCTGTTCACGTTCTGGCAAGCGGCAACGCTGATCGGTTGGGACGTTGGTGTGGTTTTCCTCGGGGCGTGGATCTGGTGGGCAGTAGGAAGACTGAGCTCGGAAGAGACAAGATCGCATGCGACAAGGGAGGACACCAGCATCCAGCTGACCGAACTCCTTGTCCTCGCCGCCGGAGTCGCAGTCCTGGCGGCCGTCGGATTGGCACTGATTCGAGCTGGTATTGCTACCGGGGGAACGAAGGCGTACTTGATCACACTTGGGGTTGTAAGTGTCGCCCTTTCGTGGGGCATGGTCCATACGGTGTTCACGCTGCGCTACGCCCGGACCTTCTACTCCCGACCAGTCGGTGGGATCGACTTCAACGAGGAGGATTCACCGAGCTATTTAGACTTCGCCTACTTGGCATTGACCATCGGAATGACGTTCCAGGTATCCGATACAAACTTGACGACCAAGACAATTCGGAGGGTCGCTCTCTCCCATGCTCTGCTTTCATACTTGTTCGGTGCAGTGATCGTTGCACTCGTCATCAATGTGGTAATCCAGCCTCCTCCACTAAGTCGATGGTCGGCGAAACACTGGTCTCGATTGAAGCGAGAAACGGTCGAGCACGCGATACCGTCGTGACTCGGCTCACAGAGCGCTACCGAGGCGACTTCAGTTCGGTGCAGTATCGCCCCACCTACTGACGCGGCGATCAAGGGCACCCTCGAGCGAGTCGCAATGCGCGGTGAGGATCATGGGCGTCGTGTCGCCCGCCGCTTCGATGTCGATCTCCTTGGCGTTGCTCTTCTGAGGCGTCAACTTGGAGATCGAAGGTCAGGCGAATATCCGAGAACTCTATGGGAGCTGATTTGTCCACGCCGAGCGTTCCGCGAAAGTCGAGGGCTGAGCCGGTGGACCGAAGAGGACTGAGTGGCCCGGTTGCGTTCGCACCAATCGGCATCTTCGGGCAGGATCGCAGTAGTGGGAACCTCGCTGGCCCGAACGGTTGGCCGATCGCTGGCGATCGGCGCTGCTACCGGTGGACGTTCCTTCTCCGGGATCGCTGCGGTCAGCCTCTCCAGCACTCGTGACGAACGACCCCTCGGGAACCCAGTCGCCAAAGTCCTTGTCGGCTTGCTTGCGGTCGGGGAGCTGATACTCGACAAGAGCCCGAAGGCCCCGAACCGACTGGAGCCGCGCGGCCTGGCGGGCCGGATCATCTTTGGAGGCGCCAGCGCCGGACTGCTCGCCCGACGGCACCGAACGTCACCGATTCCGCAGGTCGTGGTGGGAATGGCCGCCGCTCTAATGACGGCGTTCGTCGGGCACTGGGGCCGGTCCCGCCTCGCAGGGCGCTTTGGGGCCGATTTGCCAGGAGCGTTGATCGAGGACGGAGTGGTGCAGTCATTGGCCTGGGTGGCCTGTGTCGCCGGGGCACCGAAGCCCTCTGAGAAGTCTCGGGCTATGGCGTACGTGCCGTTGGAGGGCAGGCAATAACTAAACCCTTTGCCAGTCTCGACCTCTGGTGGACGTCTCTGGCCGCCGTCATCTTCTGTCCGGATGCATCCCAGTGTGAGACGCCAGCCTGTACGGACGCCACTCTGAGATGACAGTGTCTGACCTCCATCCGCCAACAAAGGCAAAGGGCGAATGTTCGAAACCCCGGCTGCCAATGCGACTCGGCGATCGACGGCCCGTTCAACAACTAGTCGTGAATCGGGCTCACCGGACTATTACGCTCGACAGACGCGCTGGGCCGGGATGGCGCACCGCGATCGCGTCGCGCCCCGATCGTTTGACTTCGTACAGACCGAGATCAGCGTCATCAAACATTTGCTCCACGGTCGGGTTTGATCGATCGAGTCCACACAATCCGATACTGAGCGTTACGCGAACTTCGACCGAGGCGGAGAGGCCCCGGCGCACTCGCTCCGCGAGAGCAACAGCTCCGGATTCGTCAGTGTCCGGCAAGAGAACCCCAAACTCATCGCCACCCAAACGGCTCACCAGATCAAAGGATCTTGCGGAGGTGCGCAATACAGAGCCGATCGTGGCCAGCACATTGTCGCCAACGACATGTCCATAGTTATCGTTGACAGATTTGAATTCGTCTACGTCGAGCAATATGAAACTCAGGGGTGACTGGTTGCGCAGAGATCGAGCGATCTCCTCTTCCATCCGCTGACGAAGGACGCGGCGGACAGCACAGCCCGTCAACTCATCGGTCGACGCCAGTTCCCCGATCGCGGCAAGGAGCTGCCTCTCGTGTTGTTCCATGTGCGTGCGGTTGATCGATGCCGCGACGGAGAGTACTGATGCGCCGGCAAGCACGCCGAAGAGCATGAAGGCGCGGTCCACAGAGCTCGCCAGACCACGATCAACGAGTGCGACAGCTGCGGCCGATGCCAGAGTCGAGAGACCACATAGCCCCGCGGCTCTGGGTGTGAACATCAGGGCGGCATAGACAAGCGGGAGAAAGAGCAATAGAAGGACCGGGCTATTCGAACCGCCGTCCAAGATCGCGACCATACCGACCGCGAATGCCGACAAGACTGTCCACAACACTGAGTAGGTTGCTCGCCAGGACTTAGAGGCCACATCCGGTGCGAACCAAAGCCCCGCCGTCCCGCACACGAACCAGGATGCAACGATGAGCCACAACGTCGAGCGGTGCGGCCCATTCGGCGTCACCCCCAAGTACACGGCCACAACGAGCGTCTCAGCTACGAAGATCGAGAAGCCGATTCGCAAGTGCGTAAGCCAGAAGCTGCGCCTCGCTTCCCGCTCGCCTTCGATCCCAATCGCCCCGGCGATCAGAGGCTGCTCTTCAGGGATCATCGTCAACGCAGCCCCTCGAAACGTCCGGCTGTCTAGGAGTATCGACCCAATTGCGTTGGATCTTTAGCCTTCGCGTCGACGAAAGAGCCCCTTGACCTGCTGCTTTGCTTCAAGTCACCTCATTCAGCGATGCCCGCTGAGATTGGGATCAACATCGAGGTGTTTTGGAGTTCTCACCGCGCCGCCGAGAGCGCGAGCGCCACGAAGGCGGTGGCGGCTTGTCAGTCGGATCGGCCCCGAAATCCTGTGAGATGAGCCTCCTACCCCAGGGCCAGGAGTCCTCCTCAACGGTCGGTGAGCACGCGTCCGAGCTGTTTGACCGACATCGGGGGCTGCTCCGGTGTCTTGTGTCCGGGCCGCAGGCCGTCGAGGGCGAATTCGAGGAACCGCCGGGAAGTGCCCGGGGCGTCGGCGTCGCAGAGGTCGCCGATGGCCCGGACTGACATCAGGGTCACCACGACGTCGGTGGGGACGATATCGGGCCGGACCGTTCCCGCCCCTTGGCTGGCCTCGAGGATCCGACCGATGCAGCGGCATCAAGTCGGCCAGGGCCCGGTCGGCCCCTCCCCCGCTCCAAGGTCGCCGCGAGGTGGCGGCCCGCCAACTGCTCGGCGCGTCCACGCAGCGCCGGATGAACTCGAAGACCGCATCGCCCGGAGCTACCTCCAGGAGGACTTCGTCGGCAATCTGACAGGTCCGATCCGTCGCCGCGTCGACCACGGCGGCGCAGAGGTCGGCCTTGTTCGGGAAGCGGCGGTAGAGGGTCCCGATCCCGACCTCGGCCCGGGCGGCGATCTGTTCCATCGACGCCTCGTAGCCGTGCTCGGCGAAGACGTCACGGGCGGCCAGGAGGATCCGGGCCAGGTTGAGCTCGGCGTCCCGGCGCAGCGGCTTGGCCTCGGTCGACCTCATCGGATCACGTTGGCGCTCCGCCGGCCCACGTCAGTCCTCGGCGACATAGCCGATGGCCCCGACGACCACCTCGGCCTCGGCGGTCAGGGCGGGGTGCGACTCGCTGAGGACGACCGAGGGGCGGCTGCGGGTCGGGATCATGAGGGCGGCGATCGCCGCCACGACCAGCGCCCCGCCGCAGACGGCGAAGGCCAGCACGTAGCCGTGCTCCCTCGGGTAGCCGTGGACCAGCAGGCCGCTCACGATCAGGCTGGTGGCCACCCCGCTGCCGAGCGCAGCGCCGATGTTCCGGACGTTGGTGTTCATGCCCGTGGCGACACCGGTCTGGCTCGCCGGCACGGCCTCGACGATCAGGTTCGACATCGAGGCGAAGCCGAAGGCCACCCCGATACCCAGCAGCCCGGCGGCCGCGTAGAGGTTCCAGGGCTCACCGTGGGCCACGACCAGCAGTCCGTAGCTCGAAGCGGCGAAGAGCGCCCCCATGATCAAGATGGGCTTGGAGCCGATGGCGACGGTCAGGCGACCGGTGAGCGGGGCGATGAGCAGCATGGCCACGGCGAAGGGCAGGAGGTAGAGGCCCGACTGGGTCACCGAGGCGCCGAAGCCGTAGCCCACCCGGGCCGGGGTCTGGGCGAACTGGGGCAGCGGTGATGAACATGGCGAACATCCCGAACCCGAACAGCAAGGCGGCCAGGTTTGTGCTCCACACGGCGGGGATCCGCATCATCTTCATGTCGACCATCGGCGTGTCCGAACGCGTCTCCGAACGGATCCAGCACGGGATCAACACGGCGGTGGCGGCGAAGAGCCCGAGCACCGAGGCGCTCTTCCATCCCCAAATCGGCCCGTAGGAGACGGCCAGCAGCCCGGTGACCAGCCAGGCCGACATGATCGAGGCGCCGATCCAGTTGACCCGACCGGGGGACCGGACCGGTGACTCGGGCACGAAGAGGAACGTGGTCACCGTCGCCCCGATGGACAGGACCAGGGGGATCCAGAACAGCCAGTGGTACGAGAGGTGCTCGATGATCGGGCCGGCGAGGACAATCCCGGTACCCACGCCCACGCCCAGGATCGCCGAGAGCACCCCGATGGCTCCGGCCACCTTCTCGGGCGGGAACTCGTCGCGGATGATCCCGAAGGCCAGCGGGAAGACCGCCCCGCCCGCTCCCTGGACGATCCGGCCGGCCAGCATGACCGGGAAGGTGGTGGCCAGGGCGCTGATCAGGGTGCCCACCGACAGCGTGATGAGCACGGCGACGATCATCTTCTCCTTGCCGACCATGTCGCCGATCCGCCCGAGGATCGGCGTGGCGATCGCCGCACTGAGCAGGTAGCCGGTCAGCAGCCAGGTGGCCCCGGTCGTCGTGGTGTGCAGCGTGTGCTCGAGCAGCGGGATGGCCGGGATGATGAGCGACTGCAGGAGACTGAAGGCCAGGGCCGCCGTCGCCAGCACGGCGAACGTGGCCCCGTAGTGGATGCGCTTCTCCACCGTCGTCTCCCGGTTCTGGTGAGCGGAATGATCTGCTTCCGGTTAGCGAACATAGCCGAACCGGAACCGGATGTTTCATTTAGGGGCAATGGTGGCTGTCCCCGGCCGGTGGACTCTGACGCGAGGTCGCCGTCAGGCGGAAGCCCATGCCAACCGGGAGGCGAGGCAAGGGGAAGGGACGAAGACGCGGTCAGCAATCTCGCACCTGACCACTTGGATCTCCTCGGTGCAGGCCAAGAGACGACGCGTCCGAAGGACATCTCTTCCGGAGCAGCCAATGATCGCGATCCCGATGAGGTTGCGCCCTCTGACCTCGCTGAGACTCAATGTGTCGGCTAGCGCATCTGCCTCGGTTCGCCTGCGGATGTTCGATGCGGGCGGCACTCTGGGCGGAGTTCGAACGTCGCCCTATCAGTTCCGGTGCCAGCCCTTCGCCGCGCCGCTCGGCGCTCGGCGCTCGAACCCGTCGAATGTCACTCCGACGTCGTAGGCAGGCAGCTTTGAAGACCTGAGATGCGCGACGACCTCTATCTCTGTGATGGTGCGCCCAGCATCATCGGATCCCGCTGCAGCTTCACAACCGACGGCGCCTCCGATTGGAGCGCCGCCACGTCAAACGGTTACATCCCGAAGGCGCTGCTCGCACCCGGCAATACCCGTGAGTGTCGCACCACCGCGCCATTTGATGTGACGATCGCTAAGGTCGGCGGCCCTTCGAGCCGATGGCGGGAGGGTGGAGGAGCCTCCCATGGTGGGCCGCGCGTCGCTCGAAGCGACGCCGACCGGCGCGCTCGGACGACGATCGCCCGCTCGATGGGTGGCGACACTGGCCGGGGTGTTCGCGCTCGCCTGCAGTCTGGTGTCGGTGGCGGCAACCACGGCCAGCCCGGCGCGAGCGGCGGTCGAGCCTGAGTACCAGTTGTCCCTCGGTGACTCGTTGACTGCTGGTTGGGGATCCTCGGCGCCGTCGACGGACTACGCCAATCTCCTCGTTAGCCACGAGACGGACCAGGTGCCCGGCCTGGCCATCAAGAACGTGTCCTGCCCGATGGAGACGACCACCACCCTCCTCGACGGTGGCGGGTTGTGCTCGTACGCAGGTGGGAGCCAGTTGGCCGCCGCCGAGGCGTTCCTCCGCGCCCATCCGGGCCAAGTCCGCTATATCACCATCGACATCGGCATCAACAATGTGGACACCTGCGCCAGCGAATCCGGCGTCGATCAGTCTTGTGTCGAGCGGGGCATCGCCGCCGTGGCCCGGAACCTGCCGCAGATCCTGGCCGGACTCGAAGCCGCCGGCCCCGGAGTGGCGATCTTTGGCGCAAACTCCTATGACCCGTTCCTCGCCGGGGCGACCTCCAACGGCCCCAACGACGACCCCTATCTGACGTACGCCGGCCTCCCCCCCGGATTCGCGACTAGCTCGCTCGAGATGATGGACTCGCTCAACGCCGCCCTCGACCAGATTTATCAGGCGCACGGAGCCAGGGTGGTCGACGTGGCTGGGGCCTTCAACACGAACGACGGTGCGATGACCGGCAGCTTCGACGGCAACGTGGTGGCCCTGAACGTGAGCGACATCTGCGAGTGGACCCACATGTGCGACGCCAGTGGATGGACCATCCACCTCAACGACGCCGGTTACGCCGAAGTGGCCCAGACATTCGAGGGAGCGATTGGGCCCTACCTCGCCTCCCTGGGGAGCGGGACCTGGCTCGTCGACGCCGCGGGAGGCGTGCATCCCCTGGGAGGGGCGGCATTCCTCGGTGACCTCTCGGGACAGTCGCTCAACCGCCCCGTGGTGGGTCTGGCCGGCACACCCGGTGGTGCGGGCTATTGGCTGGTGGCCAGCGACGGAGGGGTGTTCGCCTTCGGCGATGCCGGGTTCTACGGCTCGACCGGAGGCCTCGTGCTGAACAAGCCCATCGTGGGCATGGCCGCCACCCCGGACGGCCGGGGCTATTGGCTGGTGGCCAGCGACGGCGGGGTGTTCGCCTTCGGCGACGCCGGGTTCTACGGCTCGACCGGAGGCCTCGTGCTGAACAAGCCCATCGTGGGCATGGCCGCCACCCCGGACGGCCGGGGCTATTGGCTGGTGGCCAGCGACGGCGGGGTGTTCGCCTTCGGCGACGCCGGGTTCTACGGCTCGACCGGAGGCCTCGTGCTGAACAAGCCCATCGTGGGCATGGCCGCCACTCCGGACGGCCGGGGCTATTGGCTGGTGGCCAGCGACGGCGGGGTGTTCGCCTTCGGGGATGCCAGGTTCTACGGCTCGACGGGGACGCTCCCCCTGAACCGGCCAGTGGTCGGAGTCGTCAGTTCGACCTACGGCGACGGCTATGCGCTTGTGGCCTCCGACGGCGGGACGTTCGCCTTCGGGAGCGCTCCGTTCCAGGGATCCGTCGGCTTGCTGCCTTCGGACGGACCGGTCGTGGCCGCCGCAGCCAACTGAGGTCGGTCCGCCCCCGGTTCCGTCGACGGCCGGCCGGGTCGTCCGGAGGGTCTATCGCACCGAACGACGTCGCGAGCCCCCAGACGCCAACCCTCACGCAGCTCACTTCACGCGATCACGCTCACCACCGCTACCGGTCGGTGGTTTCAGGGCTTAGTCGCTGTCGTATCCCGGTGACTTCCCATGCTCGTCCCAACGCACTTCCAAACAACCCCACGACCACCAGTACCAAAGCGCGCTGCAATGCAGAGCTTTGAGCGTCGGCCAAGAGCGCAATGGCAAGGCCGAGTTGGATTGAGAAGCCTCCGGCCGAAATGACGGCAAAGACGAAGTTCAGTCTGCGAGTTGGAAAGCCGCGGGAGAAATTCCCGGCCCGCTTTGCTCGCGGTATCAAGCGGCCGGTCGCCAGCAAGCCCACCATTGCCATTACCAGGTTGGCTATCCCGAATGCATCGGCGCCTCCGGTCAACGCGATCGTCGAGACGAAGAAGGCATCGACCAAGGCAAGGAAGGCGCTTCCGGCCAGAACAGTCCGCCTCTCTCGAGTCTTCGCGTCCGAATCGTCGGCGTTGACGACCGACACGGCCACCACTAGCAGGCCGAGGATGGCAGCAGATGCGCCCGCGCTCGCAGCGAAGAACATTTCGTAGTGGCCCGGCAACGGCGCCATCGTACGAGTATCACTCGGGTCAGCGGACGATCGACTGCCAGACCCCGAGCTTCGTCTCGGCGATCTCTGTCCGGCCGACGTCCAGATTCGTCCTCGACGGTGGCCCAGTTCTCTTCCAGGTCTCCGCCACGTGATGTCGCGCGGAGCTGGCACGCGGGCCCGGGAGTTGTGGTCGATCCCCATTGGCGATCGACAAGAACACGTCCGTCGACAATGCGCCGTTCGCACGCAACGGACGGGCGATACGCTGACGGCATGCCGATGCCCAAGCGAAAAAGCGTTGATGACTTCTTCGCACAACTGAGCGAGGTGCAACGGCCGCACCTCGAGATGCTGAGGAAGTTGAGCCTCGATGCCGACCCGGAGGCGCGGGAGGAGCTGAAATGGAACCTACCGGTTTATGTGCGCGGCGAGAAGGCGAACCTGTGGATGCTTCAAAACTTCAAAAACCACTGCTCGCTGCGATTCTCCCCCCCGTTCTTCAGTACCCAGAAGGCTGCGGTTGAGGCCGCGGGCTACGAGGCTGGCGAGGGCTTCATCAAGCTCCCCTACGATCGTGAGCTACCGACCAAGCTTCTGAAAGCGCTCATGAGGGCACGGGTTAAGGACTACGAAGCGACCCGCGCCTGAGATCAGTCCTCTACCTTGCACGATCGGGTGGAGACGTCGAGACCTGTTCTCTCCGGCCTCTCGGCTCCGCCGAGCATCCGGCCGATACCAGTATCGAGTGGCCGCCAGCAGTCTGGATATGAGAGTCCGGCTCTTTCTTGACACGCAGATCTCAGCCAGAGCCGTCCGTGAGCCTACGTTGACACGCGAATCCTGCAATTCGGCGCTCGTGAGGCAATCGGCCGCCTCGCCGTCTGCCCGGGTCCGTGCTCGCCGATTAACCTGACGAAACCGTCCCCGCAACCCAGGGACGTTCCGATACGACATCATCTTCTCCGTTCGAAGCACCCCGACAGGACGCAGGACCGCACACCGGAGAGGAGACACGGGAGAACGTTATGGTGACCGCTTCGCAGAGCCCGGCCGCCGTCGCCGGACCGCCGGTGGCCCAGCCTGTTCTCACCCCGCTCACGGCCAGTGCGATCATCCTCGTTCTGACGATGGACGACGGTGGTGAGGTCGTGGTCCACGACCTGCTCACCGACCTCTCCGGACTGGCCCGGACGGTTGGTTTCCGTTCTCCTCAAGGTGGGCTGGCCGTCGTGGCGGGAGTGGGTTCGGCGGCCTGGGATCGCCTTTTTGACGGACCTCGGCCGGCCGAACTGCACCCCTTCCGGCCCCTCGATGGCGGTCGGCACCGGGCCGTGGACACCCCGGGCGACCTCTTGTTCCATATCCGGGCCGCAACGATGGATCTGTGTTGGGAGTTGGCCTCCCTCGTTGTTGGAAGGCTGGCCGGGGCTGCCACCGTTGTCGACGAGGTCCACGGCTTCAAGTACTTCGACGAGCGCGATTTGATGGGCTTTGTCGACGGCACGGAGAACCCGACTGGCTCGACGGCCGAGGCCGCGGTGACCGTCGGAGCCGAAGATCCAACATTCGCCGGAGGGAGCTACGTCATTGTCCAGAAGTACGTCCACAACATGGCCGGCTGGGATGCTCTGACGGTCGAAGAGCAGGAGCGGGTGATCGGGCGGGCCAAACTTTCCAATGTCGAGATGGACGACGACGTCAAGCCCTCCAACTCTCACGTGGCGCTGAACACCATCATCGAGCCCGACGGCACCCAGCGTCAGATCTTGCGGGAGAACATGCCCTTTGGATCGTTGGCTGCCGGCGAGTTCGGCACATACTTCATCGGGTACGCCGCGACTCCTTCAGTCACCGAGCTGATGCTCCAGCGCATGTTCCTCGGGGACCCACCCGGCAACTATGACCGGATCCTCGACTTCTCTACCGCACTGACCGGCACCCTGTTCTTCGTGCCCACTGCAGACTTCCTCGACGATCCTCCCCCGGTGCCCGCCGACGCCGGTCACGCGACAGCCGAGAAGTCGGGTGAGGCAGCTGCCCAGCCGGAGGCCATCCCGAGCAGAACGGCGGCCGCGGTCGACGGGTCGCTCGGGATCGGTGGGCTCAGAGGCGAGTCGACTTAAGGGTTTAGGGGAGGTGCGTTCCGACTACCGACGCCCGACCCGGCAGAAAACCACCACCTTTTTTCACAGTCGCACAACCTTCCGGTCCGACCAGGTCTGCCAGGCTCGGAACCCTCCTTCGAGGTCGCCGGCGTGCTCGAAGCCGAGATCGACTAGCGAAGCTGGCCGCGAGACTCGAGGCATAACCCTCCGAGCAGACGATGACGATCCATTGGCCGTGGTCCCGGACCTGCGGTAGGCGGTGCTCCCCAAGGGGGTCCAGCCGCCACTCCAACACGTTCCGGTCGATGACGACGGCTCCGTCCAGGTTGCCTTCGGCCTGGCGTTGCGCCTCGGTACGGATGTCGACCACGAGACCACCCGTTGACAGCACCGAGCTGAGCTGCGCTGGTTGCACCCGGTGGATCCGACGTCGGGCCCGGATGACCAGGTCATCGACTCGGATCGTCACACGACCAGCAGTCCTTCGTGGTAGCTCTCGGTGCGAACTCCGATCAGGCCCTGCTCGTCGCTCCAATCGAAATAAGTCATCGAGTGGAGGGCGGGAGAGTAGACGTGGACGCTGAGTGCCGGACCTGGACCGCCATTGACGAAGTCGTGAACGTAACCTGGGCCGAAGACCACATGCTCACCGGTACCGACCGAGGTTGAGGTCGCGAACAGAGTTTCGTCGCCGCTCGGACGAACCGACGTCTCGCTGAGTTCCCCGCGGGCAATCACGACTGCTCCGGCGGAGTTGCCGTGGTCATGGAGCTCGATGGCGCCACCGACAGGCCAGGCGACGACCCATGCCTCGAACTGCTCGTTGGCAACGATGGTGCGCCAACACCGCTCGCAGGGGTCGTCCATCCCCGGAAGGGACGTCGCCGAGCGGGCCAAGCGATGAGCCGTCGCCAGCAGGTCGACGGGTCCAAGGACTCGCTTTTTCCGCCGGCGCATGACTTCTGTGGTCCGCCAAGGGGCGATGGTCATGGCTCCTCCGGTAGGACAATCCAAGCGCAGCTAGGCAGCGAGTCGGGGGACCCACATCGGGAGGAGCGGGGAACATCGACCGGCAGTGGCTCGATGACCCTGTGTCGGGCGCTGAGCTGGCCGACGACTGCTTGGGATGATTTCAGGTGGTGCCCGAAAGCGCCGAGGTAACCAGGGCGCATACGGGGGCGTGATGGCTGCACGTCCGCTAATCTATATAAAGCCCATAGGCTTAGTCAAGAATCTTCGAGGAGCTCATGCGGGACATGCGCGGAATGGATTGGCAGGGGCGATGACGCTGCCGGACTTCTTTGTGATCGGTGCACCGAAAGCTGGCACGACCGCGCTCCACGCGGCACTCGACCTTCATCCGCAGCTGTACCTCTCGCCGATCAAGGAGCCGAAGTTCTTCTTGTGCGACGGACCGCCGCCGCGCGAAGGAGGACCAGGGGACGCCCACAGCTACCGCGAATGGGTATGGCGCCGCGACGACTATGAGCGGCTATTCGATGCTGCCCCCCCTGGGACACTCTGCGGAGAGAGCACTCCGCTCTACTTGGCAGACTTCGAGGCCCACCGGCGAATCCACGAGGCGGTCCCCCAAGCGAAGCTGATCGCCATCCTTCGTGATCCCGTCGACCGCGCCTATTCGAACTGGTCCCATTTGTGGGCCGACGGTCTCGAGCCCATCAGCGACTTCGTCGAGGCTTGTCGCCGAGGAGCCCAGGCGGACCTCGGCCGGATGGGCTCCTTTTTGGAGGTACCTCGAAATCGGTACCTACGGAAAGCAGTTGCGTCATCTCGGGACACTGTTCCCTCCCGACCAGATCCATTTGATCCGCTACAAATCACTGGTCGATGAGCCGCGTGAGACGCTCGATGGGATCTGTCGGTTCCTCGGCGTGAGCGAGGGGCTGCTCGACAATGCCCCGCCGATGAACGTGGGAGGGTACGTTCCGCCAACGCTCTACACCCGAACCCTCCAGGCCATGTTCCGCGGAGGGGCGTCCCTTGGGCAGCACTTCCCTCCACAACTGTGGCGCAAGGCGAAGTCTGCCGCTCCAGTGGCTCATCCAGCGGACTCCCCAGCACCGTCCCGAGCTTTCAGAGGAGCAAAGGGGAAGGCTGGTCGGGTACTACGCCGACGACATCAAGATCGTCGAGGAGATCACCGGGTGGGACCTCAGCCAGTGGCTGACTTACCGCGAGGGCGGAACGTACTCAGTGCGCAAGTCGTGGGCCCCGTCGAGGCGCCTCGTCTCGTAGTAGAGACGGAAGCCGCCGTCGGGAAGTTCGATGCGAGGAGACGTACCGCAGTGACCACTCGGCGTCAGGACCGGTGCCGATGACTTCGCCGTTCAGCCTCCAGAAGGTCCGGTTGGTCGCCGACGGCGATCCCGGTGCGCTCCTCGGCGTTCTCCTCCTTGCTGGCCCGCCCGTCGTAGTAGGCCAGCCACCGTCCTCCGCGATGGAGGACGTCGGCAATGCGTGCTCCACGTTGGTCCCATCGTCCGTCGACACCGGCAAGCGCAGTACTGCCAATATCCCACCCCAATCCATCCGGCTGGTTCCGTAGGTCGTGGTCATACGGTCGGTGGCGTCCGGGTCATCGAGCGGGTGGCAGCACAACCACAGATGCCAGCGCCCGTCGATCACCTTGACGACCGGATCTTTGACGGCCAGCGTGGCTCGATACCCGGCTAGCACTGTGCGGCTCGAATCGGCGGCGAAGTTCGCCGGTCCATCAGCGTCGATGGCGATCGACCCTCCAATGGTCACTGTTCCGGTGTCGCGCAACTCACATAGATTCGCCAGGTACCATCGGGAAGAACAACGAGCGCAGGCCGTTCCAGGGAGTCGCAGTCGAACGCTTCACGCTCGAGGACGGTGACCGTCTCGAAGGAGACGCCGTCGTCGGAGCGGGCGATCACGTTGGCGTAGCCTCTGCCGGCACCGCGCGGACGTCGGAGCCGGTAGGCGAGCCAGTAGGTCCCGTCCTCGGCAAGGACTGCGCTCGGACCGCCCGCCCAGTAGCCCGGACCCTCCCCGGGGCGGCGACGACCAGTGTGGCGTTGTCCGGTGACGGAACTGGAAGTATGTCGGCGGCGTCAACCATTGCTTTCGGACACCCCCCACTCGTGGCAGTCCACCACTGCGAGGAGGACACCGGACAGCCCCAACTGTATCGCTCAGTGCCCTACCACGTAGGAGGGCGAGCGGGAGGAGGCGCCGCGGCGAGGCCAACCCGTTTGCCGCGGTAGGGCAGGGCGAAGGACCAATTGCGAAAGCGCCAGTGGCGAAAGCGCCGGTGGCGAACGCCGGTTCCGGACCGGAGCCTCAGTTACCACGAGCGTCAGTGGCTGACCGGCCAGCCCCCACGTCTCGAGACCGTGGGACACCGTCGTCGTCGCGGCGATCCGGAGGGAATCCCAGGTCGGCACGGGACGCTTCACCCGTTCCGGAAGTGACGACCCGAATCGACCCAGCTCACCCGGCTCTCGAGCCAGCCACGCTGTCGAACCCGCTGGGGTCCGCTTCTCGCCGTCCATTTGTCTCCGAGCACCTTCGGCACCGAGCAACAACCAGCGGCCGGGTAGCGGTCACCGGGCGCTGTCGTGGCTGGGGCGCCTTCAGGTGCCATACCGGAACCGCTGGATCACTTATTTGACGGTGAGCCCACCAGCGAAGCGTGCAGCAAGTGGCCGCCCTCGAGAATTGACCCGCTCCAGGTGGATGCGCCGGCCGTAGACGGTGGTCAGGGCCAGGACGGCCGACGCCAGAAGGGGGCCCCGGCGATGTTCAGCGAGATGTTGAGCCCGCGCCCGAAGGCGCCATAGGCGGCCGAGACCACCTCGTTGACGATGTGGGTGATCGCGGGTTCTTGGCCGTGGCCGCCTTGGCCTCTCCCTGGTACGTGCCGGTGGTGACGGCGGAGACGACGAGGGACTGGTACGACTTGGGGATGCCGATGGCGGTGAGCCTGCTGCACCAGGTTGACGGTCAACTGGCCGTTGACGATCGAGCCCAGCACGGCCACCCCGACCACGGCCCCCAAGCTCCCGGAACGTGTTGGTGGTGGAGGCGGCCATCCCCGAGTGCTCGGCCGGGACCGAGCCCAGAGCGGCCGAGGTCACCGGGACCATGGCCATGCCCACCCCGACGCCGGCCAGGAACATGGTCCAGCCGATCTGGCCGATACCCGACGTGGGGGGTGATCATGGCGTTGGTGAGGAGGATGCCGACCCGGCCAGCAGGCACCCGGTGGCCATCGGGATGCGGGGTCCCCACGCCGCCACCCAGCGACCGGTCAGCACGAGGCGAGCCACCATGCCCACGGCCAGCGGCACGAAGTCGAGCGCCAGGGCCAACGGCGAGACGCCCGACCACACCTGGAGGTACAGCGCCACCATGAAGAAGATGGCGAAGGTCCCGAAGTAGACCGTGAAGGCGATGATGTTGGCGCCGGCGAAGGCGGGGCGTCTTGAAATAGCGGACGTTGAGCACCGGGTTGTTGGCCCGCAGCTCGGCCAGGACGAAGGCGACGGCGGCCAGCAAGGAAAAGAGGAAGAGCACGTCGATCCACCAGGTCCGGTAGCCCGCGGTCTCGCCCAGGATGATGCCGAAGGTGAGCGAGCCCAGGGCCAGGGCCCCGAGCACGAAGCCGGGGACGTCGAACCGGGCCCTGACCGGATCGGAGCTCTCGGGCAGCACGATCGCGGCGCTGACGAAGGCCAGCGCCCCGAAGAAGACGTTGAACCAGAAGATGGCCCGCCAGGACCAGCCGTAGACCAGCAGGCCCCCGATGAGCGGTCCGAGCGCCAGCCCGAGGCTGGATACCGCGGCCCAGATGCCGAGTGACCGGGCCCGCCGGCCCGTCGGGGTAGAGGTGGCGGATCATCGAGAGCGTGCCGGGCTCGGAGGCGGCGGCGCCGATGCCCATGACCACCCGACCGGCGATGAGGACGTCGGTCGTCGGGAGCGACGGCGGCGATCACCGAGCCGGCGCAGAACACCGCCACGCCGGCCAGCATGACCTTCTTGCGCCCGAAGAGGTCGCCGATGGTGCCGAAGCTCAGCATGAGGCCGGCGAAGGTCAGGGCGTAGCCGTTCACCACCCACTGCAGCTGGCTCACCGAGGCATGCAGTTCGCTCTGCACATTGGCCAGCACCACCGTGACGATCGTGTTGTCGAGGAAGGTCAGGAAGAGGACGAAGAGGAGGGTCGCCAGGGCCAGCCGATCGAGATCGAGACATTGCGCAAGCTTCGCGCTTCACCGGCCGAAATATGGGTAACGCTTCCGAACCCCGCCGAAGCGACGTAATCCAGAAGGGGCTTCCGACCATTGGCTGCCGACCATTGGCTGCCGACCATTGGCTGCCGACCATTGGCTCGCGCCGATCGTTGGCTGTGCCGAGGGTCCCTCATCGGGGGTCGTGGTATGCCCACCGGCTCGACACCTCGTCCGGCACCGCCGGAAGACGGACCAGCCACGGTCTGGATCGGCGTAGAGGGTATCGTCGGGCCGGCCGGAACGAGGAGGCACCATCGTGACCGACGAAGTGCACGAAGCGCCGATGGCACGTTCGCTGAGCCGGCGTCGGTTCCTCGCCGGTTTGGTGGTCGCTCCCTCCGCGGGAGCGTTGCTTGCCGCGTGCTCCTCGTCGTCGCCGTCGGCGACCACATCGCCCTCGTCGTCGTCGTTCCCGATCGGTGCCGCCTCCCGAGCGACATCCAAGCCCGTTTCCATCACCGTCTGGCATTCGATGACCTCGAACAACCTCACCACGCTCCAAGGCCTGACCGAGTCCTTCCAGCGGTCCCAGTCCGACGTGGTGGTCAATTTGGTCAATCAAGACGACTACACGGACACCATGACGCTCTATACGGAGTCGCTGAGCGGAGGACCATTCCCAGACGTGGTGCAGATCGAGTCGAGCGATCTTCAGCTGATGGTGGACAGTCAGAGCGTGGTACCAGCAGGCGCAGCGGTCCTCGCCGATCGATACAGCTTGAGCGACTTCGTCCCCTCCACCGTTGCGTACTTCCGCACCGGCACAACCCTCTGGGCTATGCCCTTCAACATTTCGAGCCAGATCCTCTTCTACGACCAGAATGCCTTCCAAAAGGCCGGGCTCGATCCGTCGGTCCCCCCAGCAACTCTCGATGATGTGCGCAGTGCGGCACAGAAGATCGTTTCGAGTGGCACTGAGAAGTTCGGATTGAGCTTCAAGACAACCCCGTCCAATTTCGAGCAGTGGATGGCGCTCGGGGACCAGGTGCTCGTGAACAATGACAATGGCCGGAGCGCCCGGGCCACCGCCGTCGCCTTCGACAATTCGTTCGGACAGTCACTGTTTTCCTGGATATCGGAGTTGTTCGCGGACAAGCTCGCACAACCAACGTCCCCGACCACCTACGACAACCTGATCGGTATCGCCAACCGGATCGCCCCGATGACCCTTGAGACTTCTGGTGCCCTCGGGACGGTCGTATCGCTGCTGGATTCCGGCCAATACTCGGACGTAAAGCTCGGAGTGGGATCACTTCCCCGACCAACGGGTGGCACGGGAGGTGTCTTCGTCGGCGGTGCCGGTCTCTACATGAGCAAGCGGTCTCCACCCGAACGGAAGGACGCGGCCTGGCAGTACATCAAGTACCTGGTGGGAGCGGCGCAGCAGGCCCAATGGGCGGTAGGAACGGGATTCATTCCGATCCGAAAGTCGGCCGTGACGCAACCGGCGCTGGTCGACGCCTGGCAAAAGATGCCGGCCTTTCGGGTCGCCTACGAGCAGGTGCTCGGTAGCCCGGCCAACGCGGCTAGCGCCGGTGCCGTCTGCGGCGCTCAGGCGCAGGTGGACAACGCCATCCAGTCGGCCATGAGCCAGCTGGCCGAGGGTGTCGCCCCGGCGACCGCTCTTCACGACGCCGGCGCGACAGCCAACCAGGCCATCGCTTCGTATAACAGCCGCGTCTGACCGCCATTGATGAGGGGTCGTTCGTGACCGACGCCATCGGTGCACCGGACTCGACCGATATCGACGGGCTCGACCGGGGCCGACTGACGACACCGGAAGCGGCCAGCATTCGCCTCGATCAGGTGAGCAAGCAGTTCGGTTCCGTCACCGCGGTCACGGATCTCAACTTGGAGATTCCTGCCGGCGAGTTCCTCGTGATGCTCGGTCCGTCAGGGTGCGGCAAGACAACGGTCTTGCGATTGGTTGCTGGGCTCGAAGACCCGACGGCTGGGACGATCAGCCTCGGCGACCGGGTGGTCAACGACGTCGACGCCAAGGATCGGGACGTGGCGATGGTCTTCCAGAGCTACGCCCTCTATCCCCATCTTTCGGTCAGACGGAACATCGAATTCCCTCTGCGTGCCCGCCATGTCCCCTCGACCGAACGGGCCCGCCTGGTGAACAGCGTCAGCACCAGCCTGCAGATCGGAGCGCTCCTCGATCGCAAGCCGGGGGCAATCTCCGGAGGCCAGCGCCAGCGAGTGGCGCTGGCCCGTGCCATCGTGCGCCAACCAACGGTCTTCCTGATGGACGAACCGCTCTCGAATCTCGACGCCCAGCTCCGGGTGGAGATGCGGGCGGAGCTCGTCGATCTCCATCGGCGCCTCGAGACCACGATCCTCTACGTGACGCACGATCAAGTCGAGGCGATGACCATGGGGGACAGATTGGCCATCATGGATAGGGGCGTGCTGCAACAGGTCGGCACCCCCCAAGAAGTTCACGACCGTCCAGCGAACGCCTTCGTGGCCGGGTTCATCGGCAGCCCGCCGATGAACCTTCTCCGCGGCGAAGTGGTGGCACCGATGTCCACGGACGCTCCCTTGTCGGTGGCCCTCTCCGGCGGCACCGTGGCGCTGTCCGAGCCGCTCGGCAGCTTGGTGCGCCAGCGGGGATCGACGACTCTGACTCGGGGTCCGCCCCGAGCACCTGACCATCGGTGACACCGGAGGCCTCGGCGCCACCGTGTCCCTGGTCGAGTCTCTCGGACACGAGAGCCATGTCGCTTGCCGTCTCGACGATGGGTCCCTGGTTGTCGTGCGCCTCGCCTCACACGCGGTGCTGCCACGGATCGGGGACCGGGTGGTGCTCGTTCCGGACCAGGCACACCTGCACGTCTTCGACTCCGAATCGGGACGGCGACTCGATGCCTGAGACCACTCCGACCGCCCAGCTTTCGGTACCAGTCGGTGTCCCATCTCGCCGGTCTCGCGTTCCGTTCGCGAGGGGTTGCTCGGATACCTCTTCATCCTGCCCTCGCTGGCCGTTCTCGGCGTCTTCGTGTTCTACCCGCTCGTCAAAACGATCATTCTCGGGTTCTACAGCACCCCTCCTTTCCCAAACCTCCCCCAACGATTCGTCGGGCTCTCGCAATACCGGTCGGTGGCGACGTCGTCGGCGTTCCTCGACAGCCTCGGGCGGACGGTGCTCTTCGTGTTGCTGACCGTTCCCATCGGTCTCGCCCTGGGCGTGGCCCTCGCCGTGCTTGCCAATCAGCGACTGCGGGCAATCCGAATATTTCGCACCATTTTTTCCTCGACGGTGGCGACGTCGGTGGCAGTGGCCTCCGTGATCTTCTACACGCTCCTCAATCCCGAGGTCGGTCTGTTCAGCTACTGGCTCGGCCAACGAGGTGGCACCGGCATCCTCCAGAACCCCAACCTCGCCCTACCCGCAGTGGCTGTCGTGACCGTTTGGCAGAACCTCGGCTTCGTCTTCATCCTGGCCACCGCCGCTCTCCAGAGCATCCCCGACGAGCTGCTGGAGGCCGCACGGGTCGACGGATCGAGCTACTGGTACCGCTTTTGGCACATGACGTTGCCGCTGCTGTCGCCCACCATGTTCTTCGCCCTGGTCGTCGGCACCATCGGAGCGTTTCAGGCGTTCGGCCAGATCGACCTACTCACCCAGGGCGGCCCCAACAATCACACCGAGGTCCTCATCTACTACCTCTACCAACAGGCATTCACCTACAACAACACCGGCGTTGCCGCCGTTCTGTCGGTGATCCTCTTCGTGATCCTGCTGCTGCTCACGTTCGCCCAGTTCCGGCTGTTCGCACGAAGAGTGTCGTATGCGCGGTAAACCGGCGCCGAGCGGACAACGCTCGACGTCCCACGACCCGGGTCGTGCAGCCGGCCGGCGCCGCCGTGCTGGTGCGATCACCCGGACGGGATTGCGTTACTTCCTCCTCATCGTGACCGCGGTGGTGGTCGCGTTTCCGATCTACATCACCGTGGTGAACGCTCTGCTCTCACCGCAGCAGATCGCAGCCCGCCCGCCGACCCTCTTCCCCATCCATCCGCACTGGGGAGCGTTCCGTACCGCCTTCACCTTGGGTCATCTCGGGATCTTCCTCCGCAACAGCCTCATCGTGACCGTGCTCATCACCGCGGCAGAGCTCGTGACCTCTGCCCTGGCCGGCTACGCCTTTGCCTTCATTCGCTTCCCATTCAGCCGGACCATCTTCGTCATCTTCCTCGCGTCACTCATGATCCCCTTGGAGGCGACGCTGGTGCCGAACTACCAGACCATCGTCCACCTCGGCTGGTTCAATTCGTTCCCCGCACTCATCGTCCCCTTCCTGGCCAGCGGCTTCGGAACCTTTCTCTTCCGCCAGGCTTTTCGGGGCGTGCCCAACGATCTGCGTGATGCAGCCAGTCTCGACGGCTACGGCCATTGGCGGTTCTTCACCCGCGTGGTCCTACCGCTCAACCGCGCCGCCATCGGAGCCTTTGCCGTTTTCGCCTTCCTGTCGGCGTGGAATCAGTACCTCTGGCCTCTCGTCGTCACCGAGACGAACAGCGTCCGCACTGTCCAGATTGGGCTCCGCCAGCTCCAGGCGTTGAACATTAATCAGACAAACGTCATTTTCGCCGGTACCGTCCTCGCCGCTCTGCCCATCGTTGTCATTTTGATCGTGTTCCAGAAGCAATTGATCCGGGGGCTGACGGCGGGAGCCGTCAAGGGCTGATGTGGTCGCGGCTACCGTCCTGTCGTGCCTGCTCGGCACGGCCAATCTCTTCACTTGGGAGGACCCGACGATGAGGCTTGCCAATGTCAACGACCGCGCCGCTCTGGTCCTCGGCGAGGAGATCGCCGATGTGGCCGAGACCTCAGGCGGCCACTTTGGTGCCGGCCTCATGGGCATCTATGACGACTGGGGCGCCTTCCTCGACTTCGCCGGCAGTGTCACGACGGGCACCGGGCCCTTGGTCGAGGGCGATCTGCGATGTCCCGTCCCGGCCCCCCGACAGGTGTTCGCCATCGGGCTCAACTACCGCAGCCACGCTGCGGAAACCGGCAAGACGGTCTCCGCCGTCCCCGCCACGTTCACGAAGTTCCCGGCTTCGCTCGCCGGCCCCTTCGACGACGTCGAGATCGTCGGCAACAGCATCGATTGGGAGGTCGAGCTCGTGGCCGTCCTTGGACGGCGGGCCGACCGTGTCGATGAGGCTGCCGCCTGGACCCACATCGCCGGGCTCACCGTGGGCCAGGACATCACCGACCGGGAGCTCCAGATCGCCGCCGGCGCGCAGTTCTCGCTGGGCAAGTCCCGCAGGGGCTATGGGCCCATGGGGCCCTGGCTCACCACTCCCGACGAGGTGCCCGACCCCGACGATTTGGCGCTGGGCTGTTCGGTCGACGGTGAGAAGGTGCAGGAGGCCCGGACCAACGACCTCGTCTGCGGCATTCCCCGGCTGGTTGCCGAGCTCTCGGCCGTGCTCCCGCTCCTGCCCGGTGACGTCATCTTCACCGGGACCCCAGCCGGCGTCGGCGTCGCCCGACAGCCGCCACGCTTCCTCCAACCCGGCCAGGTGCTGGAATCGTGGATCGAGGGTATCGGCACGATCCGGAACCGCTGCGTCTGACAAGCTGCGCCCGCGCAACCCTCACGAGTCGGCTCCTGATCGGAGTCCATCAGGCCGAGCCTGCGGCAACGAGGAGACCGCGAACGTCCAACCCAGGCAACTATCCACGTTGCCCCTTACGCGGCGAGACTTCCGGCAGGCCGCCGTCAGTCAGCTCTCGACGGCGAAGACCTGCCACGTCCCCGGCACGCCCTTGAGCGTGTGCGCGCCGCGATCAGCGAACTCGAAGCCCGATCCGGCCACGAGGGGCGGCACCGACCCCGAGACGAGCACCTCGCCCGGACCGGCGAGGGCTGAGCACTCGAGCCCCGATGTGGACGGCCATCCCGGCCACGTCCTCGCCTCGGATCTCGATCTCACCGGTATGGACACCTGCACGCACGTCGATGTCGAGGATCCTGAGCGCGTCCCGGATGGCGAGAGCGCACCCGATGGCCCGACCAGGGCTGTCGAACGTGGCGACGAACCCGTCTCCCATCGTCTTCACCTCGCGACCCCGATAACGCTCGATCTGGGCGCGCACGTTCCGGTCGTGACGATCGAGCACGTCGCGCCACGGCCCATCCCCGAGCTGAGCCGCCAGGTCGGTGGACCCGACGATGTCGGTGAAGAGGACGGTAGCCAAGGCGCGTTCCGCTCCGGAGTCACCTCTGACGCCGGTCACGAACTCCTCGATCTCGTCCAGCATCTGTCGGGTGTCTCCCACCCAGTGGAGGGCGTCGGCCCCCGGCAACTCGACGTATTTCGCTCCCGGAATGTGTTCGGCAAGAAAGCGACCGTGTCGCACGTTCAGGAAAAGCGGGGCGGTGTCGACGCGCTGCAGAACCAACGTGGGCACTCGGATCTGGGACAAGAGGTGTCGGACGTCAGTGGTGAAGACCGTCACCCAGTGCGCTTGCGCCATCGCCGGTGTGGCGCCGAGGTTGCCGGCACGATCGAACCAGGCACGAAAGGCTGGGTCATTACCGATGCTGGGGGAGATCATGGCCAGCAGGTCGATGCCCTGTTCGACGGCATCGGTGTCGAGAGCCGGCCACAGCGACTCTGCCACAGCCCGGTCGATGCCACAGGGGTAGCCGGGAGCCGAAAGGAGGCGAGCGGAGCCGTTCACGACGACAAGGCTGCCGATGCGCTCGGGATGGGTGACCGCCAGCTCGATGCCCTCCGGCGCGGACATGTAGGGGGCGACGACAGCCGCACGCTCGGAGCCAACCGCGTCCAACACGGCAACGGCGTCCTCAACCCATTGTTCATGGGTGGGTGGGTTGGAAGGTGATCCCCGGTCGGACAACCCCACCCCGCGTTGGTCGAAACGAATAAGGCGACCGAAGCTCGCCAGTCGACGTTGGAAGCGGGCGAAGGACGGCTCTTCATCCATGCACTCGATCGGGATGATCGCTCCCGTAAGGAGGAGCAGGTCGAGCGGCCCCTCGCCCAGCACCTGATAGGCGATATCCACGTCGCCGCACCTGGCGTAGCGGACTCGGGCATCGACCACGATCAGAGGGTACCCGGCCCCTCTGCCGGCAACAGCCCGACAGAGAAGAGAACGAGATCCTCGTTCAAGAGCGATGATGGAGCGATGCCGATCCTGGATTCCCGCCACGACTTCGGACATGCGATCGAGGCCGACACGGCATGGAGCGAGTCCTACTACTTCAACGGCTTCGATCCCAGAAGCAACTCCGGCCTGTTCACCCGCATCGGCATCCGACCCAACGAGGGGACGATCGATGTCGGCCTCACACTCTGGCTTCCCGATGGCGATCTCGGCGAGTACCGCGCCATGCGGCCTCAGCACGAGATGGTCGACACCGTGCTCGAGGTCGGCGCCGTCCGCTACGAGATGCTCGAAGCCATGCGCTCGTGGCGCCTGACCATGGAGGCCGCTGTTCCCGTGCGGCTCTGCGCCCGAGGCTCGACCAGTGATCGAGACGCCACTGTGCGACTGGACCTTCGCTTCGACTCCCTCACTCCGGCCATCGGGACCGACGGTCAGTCAGCGGCTCGGGCGGGATCCGCCGAAGCCGCCGCCGCGGCCGACACCACCGGCAAAGGCCATTTCGAGCAGGCCGGATCGTGGACCGGCTGGATCGACGTCGACGGTGAGCGCTCCGTGTGGAGCGTCGCCTGCGGCAACCGCGACCGATCCTGGGGACCGAGGCGCTGGAGCGGACCGTCCATGTGGCGGTGGTTCAGCATCAACATCGACGAGGAACTGCACTTCGGTGGCATCCGGCTCGGGACCGGCCATGGCGACCTCCATCGGGGCTGGGTCTTCGACCGCGGCCGCGCCGCCAGCATCGCCGAATGGCGCCTGCGAACCGAGGTCGCTGACGACGGCCTGACCCAGAAAGTGGTCCACCTGACCGCTCTCGACAAGAAGGACCGGAGCTACGACCTCCTCGGTGAGGTTGAGAGAGTGGCCGACATCGGCCGCACGGCCGGCACCTTGATCAACGAAGGCCTCACCCGGTGGACCTACCGGGATGAGGTCGGTGCCACCCGCACCGGTTATGGCATCTCCGAGTACCTGCACCAGATCGACGACAGCGGCCAGCCTGTCGTAGCCGTCCTCTAGGTGGACCACCTGACCGGCGACGACGTGGCCGACCGGCTCGGCACGGTGCTGGGCGGGACGGTGCAGGGCCTGCAACGGCTCTCCGGTGGCGCCTCGCGCATCACCAGCTCGTTCGACCTCGTCGCGTCCGATGGCACGCAGCGACCACTGATCCTCCAACAAGAGCGTGGCCAGCCCACGACCCAAGCCAGTCGGGTACTGGTCGAGGCCGACCTGCTCGAGGCGGCGGGCCACGCCGGCGTCCCGGTGCCCGAGGTGGTCGCCGCTGGGAAACGAGCGGGCCTCGATCCGGGCTGGCTCGTCGTCGAGCGCCTCGAGGGCGAGTCCATTCCGCGGAAACTCCTGCGCGACCCCGAATGGGCGGAGGCTCGGCGCCTGCTGACCGCCCAGTGTGGCGCAGCGTTGGCGGCCATCCACGCCATCGACCCCAATGCCATCCGCGGGTTGCCACCTGAAGACCCGCTGTCCGATCCGCTCGGTGTCCTCGACGAGCTCGGCGAGATCCGACCCACGTTGGAGCTCGGGGCGCGCTGGCTGGCCATCAACCGGCCTCCGACCGACCATCGGGTGACGGTGCACGGCGATTTCCGGATGGGCAACTTGCTCGTCGGGCCGGATGGCTTACGGGCCGTGCTCGACTGGGAGCTCGCCCATGCCGGTGACCCGGCCGAGGACATCGGCTGGCTGTGCTCGAGGGCGTGGCGGTTCGGAGGAACCGGTCGGGTGGGCGGTTTCGGACAGCTGCCCGAGCTCCTCGAGTCCTACGCCGCGGCCGGAGGCGTGGCCATCGACATCGACCGGATCCAGTGGTGGGAGGTCTACGCCGCGGTCAAGTGGGCGGTGATCTGCGCCCTCCAAGCTTCGGCCCATCTGCGCCGCGCCACCCGTTCCATGGAGCTCGCGGCGATCGGTCGGCGGGTCTGTGAGAGCGAGTGGGACCTCCTCATCCTGCTCGGCTTGTGCGTTCCGGTCAGCGATTCGACCGAGCCGGGCGCCGGCGTCGCTCCGACGGTGGCGGCGCCGTTCGGGCGTCCGAGCGCCCTCGAGCTTGTCGAAGCAGTGCGCGAGCATCTCGAGACGACCATGGAACGGAGCCATGGGGAACCGGGGCGCTTCGAAGCTCGCATCGGCCGCAACATCCTGCGAGTGGTCGAGCGCGAGATGGTGCTCGGACCGGCGATGGCGAAGGCTCACTCGGATCGCCTCGCCACGTTGGGCTTCGGCGGGGATGCTTCGTTGGCGGCGTCGATTCGATCCGGTGCGTTCGACGACGACTTCCTCGAGCTCGGCCCCACGCTCGCCGCGTCGACACGTGAACAGCTTCTCGTGGCCAACCCTTCCTACCTTTCCGACTCGAGGGCGTGAGATCGGCCTCGGCGAGGTCCCGGCACTGAGTGGTGGCCGGACTGGCTGGCGGCCGAACGGCCGTTCGCTGAGAACCGAACGGCGGCCACCGGATGATGGACACTGGATGACCCCCTGACAACATCACTGGACGGCCATTAGGCTCGCTTACCACGCCGGATACCCGGCAGTGCCGTGCCCGATGTGCACGGTCTCCGGGCCAGGAGAAGGGGGTACGCGGTTGCCTGACTACCGTCCGTCCCGCATCCGCAATGTCGCCCTGGTCGGCCACCACGGGGCCGGGAAGACCACGCTGGCCGAGGCCCTGCTCTTCGCCACTGGTGGCGTCACTCGCCAAGGCCGCGTCGACGATGGCACCACGGTGTGCGACTTCGAGCCGGAGGAGACCAAACGCCATCTCTCGCTCTCCTTGGCCATGGCGCCATGTGTGGTGGGCGACGTGAAGCTCAACATCATCGACACCCCGGGCTACGCCGATTTCTTCGGCGAGGTGCGCGCCGCCGCATCGGTGGCGGACCTGCTCGTGATCGTCGTGAGCGCCGTCGACGGTGTGGAGGCCCAGACCGAGGCGGCGTGGGAACTGGGCGCCGAGCTCGATCTCCCGCGCCTCATCTTCGTGAACAAGCTGGACCGTGAGCGGGCCAGCTTCGACCGCACCCTGGCGGCGGTTCGTGAGCGCTTCGGGGCCGGCGTCGCTCCGCTCGAGCTCCCGCTCGGCGAGGAGGCCACCTTCCGTGGCATCGCCGATCTCCTCACCGACAGCGCCATCGTCTACGAGGATGGCAAGTCGTCCACCGGGCCCATCCCCGACGAGCTCGCCGAGCTGGAGCACGAGGTGCGCGAGCAGTTGGTCGAGGGCATCGTGGTGGGGGACGACACCCTGATGGAGCGCTACCTCGACGGTGACATCCCCTCCACCGAGGAGCTGGAGGCCACCTTGGCCGGTGGGGTAGCCCAGGGACTGGTGTTCCCGGTGGTGTGCGGCTCGTCCGTGACCGGAGTGGGAATCGATCGTCTCGCCTCGTTGCTGGCCGAGATCGCCCCTGCCCCCGACACCCGCCCGCCGGTCGAGGTCACCGCGGGTGACGACATCCACGAGGTGGCGTGCGACCCGGACGGCCAACCGCTGGCCCGGGTGTTCAAGACCGTGTCCGACCCTTACGTCGGCAAGATCTCCTTGCTGCGCGTGGTGTCAGGCACCATCCACCCCGACAGCGTGCTCACCAACCCTCGGACCCACACCGACGAGCGTCTCCACGTGCTGCAGCTTCTCCGCGGCCGGGAGACAGAGCCGCTGACCGGCGCACAGGCCGGCGACATCGTGGCCGTACCCAAGCTGTCGAACACTGGCACCGGCGACACGCTCACCCCCAAGGGCACGCCGGTCGTCATTCCCGTCCTGGAGCCGGAGGACCGGGTGCTGTCCATTGCCATCCGGCCGAAGTCAAAGGGCGACGAGGACAAGCTCATGACCGGACTCCACCGACTGCAGGAGGAGGACCCGAGCTTGGTGGTCGAGCGAGTTGACGAGACCCACCAGACCATCTTGCGCGGAACGGGAGAGATGCATCTGGCGATCGCCTGCGAGCGCCTGCAGCGAAAGTTCGGAGTAGAGGTGCTGACCGAAGACGTGCTCGTCCCTTACCGCGAGACCATCACCGAACCGTCCGAGGCCGAGGGCAAGCACAAGAAGCAGAGCGGCGGGCACGGCCAATACGGCGTGGCCTCCATCCGCATCGCCCCCTTGGATCGTGGGGAGGGCTTCCACTTCGCCGACGCAGTAGTGGGTGGAGCCATTCCCAAGCAGTACATCCCGGCGGTGGAGAAGGGTGTGAGCGAAGCCATGGGCCAGGGCGGGGCCTACGGCTACCCGGTCGTCGACGTCCAGGTCACTTGCTACGACGGCAAGTACCACCCGGTGGACAGCTCGGAGATGAGCTTCAAGATGGCCGGCTCGATTGCCTTCAAGGAGGCGCTGGCCAAAGCCAAGCCGGTGCTGCTCGAGCCCATGAGCCGGCTCGAGGTGACCGTGCCCGCCGCCATGCAGGGCGACATCCTCGGTGACCTCAACGCCCGGCGGGGCCGGGTCCAGGGCACCGACAGCCTCGCCGGAGGCTTGCAGGTGATCACGGCCATCGTCCCCACGGCCGAGATCCAGCGCTATGCCGTCGACCTCCGCTCCTTGACCGCCGGCCGCGGACGTTTCCGGGCCCAGCACGATCACTATGACGTGGTCCCTGGGAACCTCGCCGACCGGCTGGCCAAGGCGAAGGGCGACTAGTACCGGCGACAGCGCCGACGAGCGCGCTGCAGCCGCAACACCGCAAACCTGGCACGCAGCAACCAGCCGCCGGCTCCACTGACCGACGGGCCGCCGATCAGCCGAAGCCCATCCCCACCACCGGAGCGTTGAGGTGCTGGCCGCCGAGTGACTGCTGGAAGGGGGCGTTGAAGGCGAAGATGCCGCCGTCCGAGGCCGTCAGGTAATAGCCGCCGGTCACGTAGTCGTAGGCCATGCCCACGACCGGCTTGTTGAGCACGAGGCTGCCCGTCGAGCCTTGGAAGGGGGCACCCCAGGCGAAGATGCCGCCGTCCGAGGCGACTTCGTAGTACCCGCCGGTGGCCACGTCGACGGTCATGCCCACGACTGGCTTGTTCAACACGATCCCGCCGGTCGAACCCTGGAAGGGGGCGTTGAAGGCGAAGATGCCGCCATCGGAGGCCACTTCGTAGTAGCCGCCAGTGGCCGGGTCGAAGGCGATGCCCACGATGGGCTTGTTCAGGTGCTGGCCGCCCATCGAGCCATAGAAGGGGGCGTTGAAGGCGAAGATGCCGCCATCGGAGGCCACCTCGTAGTAGCCACCCGTCCGGGTGTCGAAGGCAATGCCCACCACGGGCTTGTTCAAGTGCTGGCCCCCCATCGAGCCAAAGAAGGGGGCGTTGAAGGCGAAGATGCCGCCATCGGAGGCCACTTCGTAGTAGCCGCCCGAGTCGGGGACGACGGCCATGCCCACGATCGGCGCGTTGAGGTGCTGTCCGCCCATCGAGCCATAGAACGGGGCATTGAAGGCGAAGAGGCCGCCATCAGAGGCCACCAACTGGTAGCCGCTGAGGTTCGGCGACCAGTTGAGCAAGCCCATCTCGAGGTCGGCCATCGTCTTGTACCCCCCGGCGAGGACGCAGGTGCCCCCGGAGCACGAGATGGGACTCCCGATGACGAACTCCGATAGCTCGAGGCCGGGCCCTACCTCTGGGGGATTGGCTCCATCGCTCGGTATGACCATGGAGTTTTCGCTCCACGTGCCATCGCTCAAGGTTTCGATCACCCCGGTAGAGCTGGTTGCAGACGTCGATTCCCCGAATGCCGAGCACGATCCTGGCCACGAGCACGAAACCCCGAAAAGGACGGTGCTGTTGGAGGGATCGAAGGTACCGGGGGCCTCGGTGGCAATCCACGAGCCACCGGACAGGGTCTCGATCAACGGGGCGCCTCCGGACCCGGCGGTCGATTCGTACCTGCCGACCGCTTCACAGCTCGAGGTCGACGGGCAGGCGATACCGAGCAGGAACCCGCCTGAGCCACCCGAGGACGTTGCGTTGGCGGGCAGCGGCAATTCGACCGGGGTGACCGCGCCGCCGGAGATGGACTCGATGACCGGCACGGCGTTGCCCGCTGTGTTCTCGTAGGTGCCGGCGGCGAAGCAGGTCCCGGCGCTCGGACAGGAGACGCTCACGATGAAGGATGCGTTGGGAACGAAGGCGTCGGCTGGGAGAGGAGCCTTCGTCGCCGTCCACGTCCCTCCAGAGAGAGAAAGGAGGACTCCGTTCTGAGGAGAGGCGGAGTAGATGCCGACCGCCTCGCAGGAGCCAACAGCGCCACAGGACACATTGAGGATCTCGGCAGGGACCGATACATTTCCCGGCAACGGGGCACGGATCGCTGTCCACGTACCCCCGGACAACGTCAAGAGAGCCCCGACCTCCTGCGCTGACGTATCCATGTAGATGCCGACGGCCGCGCAACTACCCGGCGCCGGGCAGGACACGCTCAACAAGTCGAGCCCAGGATCGGCCGCAGCTCCGGGAGGGAGGGGCGCAGCAACGGCTGTCCAGGTCCCGCCCGACTCGGTGGCCAACAGTCCGAATTGGTTCATGGCACTGTCCCGGTAGGCACCGGTGGCCACGCAGTTACCAACCGAGGGGCACGAGACGGCGACGAGCTCCTCAGCCACCGCGCCGGGCACAGCGGGTGCCTCGGTCGCCTGCCAGCTGCCTCCAGAAAGAGTCTCGATCAGCCCGAAGCCGGACCCACTGACACCGTACGTGCCGACAGCCACGCAGTTGCCGGCAGCTGGGCAGGAGGTCGATATCAGTGTCGAGGCCGAGCCGGGCGGGGCGTTGGCCGGTAGGGGAGCGCCGGCGCCAGCGATGCTGGGCCCTGACGCTCCTGCCGGCCCGGCGGTGACGAGAAGCCCGACCGCGACCGAGGCGATGGTGACCACCAGCGCCGAGACAATGGGGGCGAGCACTCGGCCGGCACGGGCCAGCATGGTGTGCTGCACAGACAGTTCCGCCCCTCGAGTGGTCGATCCCATCACGACTCCTCTCGAGATCCTGCGACGTCAGACCGCCGCCGCCGGGTGAAGCCTGCCATGGCTACGAACCGGCCACGCGGACCTGACTGGTCGATCGGCACGGTGGGCCAAAGGTGGCGAGGCCGTTATGCCGGCCGCTCGGACTTCTCACCCTTGTATGCCGCGGGCGGGCCCTCCTGAGGACCGAGCGCCGACTCGAAGGCGGCCGCGTAGGCGTCGAAGCGAAGCTTCCACGCCCCGGCGCCGGGCTCGACCCCGACCAGACGATCGAGACAGTCCTCCCATCCCGCCGCGTTCCGGGCCGCGGCCCCGGGGGAGAGCTCATCAACGAGCACCAGCCGAGTGCCTCCGTCGTCGTCGGAGAGCTCGAATCGCAGTGTTTCCTCGCCCCACGTGTAGACGAGCAGTCGCGGGACGTCGACGGCCAGCACTTCCCCCGTGAGCGTGAGGTCGATGACGTCGGGCGGAAAGGCAAAGGCGATCGAGGCCCCGACCACCCATTGGCCACCGGTGACGACCACATCGCAGGGAAACCAGGAGCGAAGTTCCTCCCGGTCGGTGATCGCCCGCCACACCGTGGCCGGCGGATCGGAAAGGCGACGCTCGAGGCGCACCGCCGGTCGACCGTCTTGCTCCACCAACGTTGCGTCGTTCATGTGTTCCTCCTTCGGTCGAGGTGGGCTTCGAGGTGGTCGAGGCGGGTCGTCCACAGTTGGCGGTAGGTCGCCAACCAACGGTCGAGCTCGGCCAACGGCTCGGGACGGATCCGGTAGAGGCGTTGTTGGCCGTCGGGGCGAGCCTCGACGACGCCGGCCTCTCGGAGCACCCGGAGGTGCTTGGACACCGCCGGCTGGCTCAGATCCAGATGGCCGACGAGATCCCCGACGGTCCGCTCGCCGTCCCGCAAGAGGTCGAGGATGGCCCGCCGGTTGGGCTCGCCCAGCGCCTGCAGCGTGAGGGTCGGCGCCATTCGCTTAGTATAACTAATCAGTTATATAGCTGGCAAGGCATCCAATTCGACCCGAGCCTCGGTCACCCCTGCTGGCCACGCGAGACCCAGAGCACCTCCCAGCGATTGCCCTCGGGGTCGGCCACCACAGCCGAGCGTCCTCCGAAGGACTGGTCGGCGGGCTCCGACACCTGGCGGGCGCCGAGCGCAAGCGCGGCGGCCACTGCCTCGTCCACCGCCTCTCGCCGGTCGACGCCGACGACCAGTGTCACGGCCGAAGAGCCGGCAGCTTCGGTCGGCGACAGCCCCCCGGCCACCGGTGGAGCGCGGTGCAAGGTGAGCACCGTGGTCCCGAGGTCGAACATGGCCAGCGCGTCTGACGCGCCAGGGCGTTCGGGCCACCCGAGACCGCCATAGAAGCGTCGCAGGGCCGGTAGGTCCCTGGCACTCAGAACCACCATCGAGAGGTGGGGCGGCATTCCCCCGCTCGGAGAGGCCGAGGCGTTCGCGGAAGTCATATCGGTACCGGCGTCGCCGCCGTTCGGCCGCGGTTCCTGCTACTGGACGGGCTGGAGGGAGGACATGGAGATGGCCATCTCCTCGTTGTAGTGAATGGCGCCGAGCGGACCGACGGACTGCGACACGCTCACCAATTCCGCGTTGGCGGTAGATGAGGCCGGTCTGGGGCGCGACCCAGTAGTCGGTGGGATCGATCCCTGTGTCGGCACCCGACACCGCCGTGTTGATGCGGGTGTGCAGGGCCGACACGGTCTGGCCGTTGACCGAAAAGGTGGTCGTCCCGATGATCTCGCCGGAGATCTTGTCGACCTGGCCCGGGCCGTGGCAGACGGCGTACCAGCGTTGTCCGGCGTGCGGGCTGGGCGGAATGAAATAGGCCGTGCTCGGGCAGCGGATGACCTGTGTCGTGTTCACGCCGGCGATCGACTCGACCGACGATGCCTGCGACATGGTGAGCGCACCGTCCGCTTGTCGACAGAGCTGGAGGCCTTCGACGTGCTGCTTGAAGGGAATCCAATCCATCGACGAACACCTACCGTCGGTCACGATCATGTCGCTCGCCGACGGGAAGGTGCGGGAGATGCCGGCCAGGCTGAGCTTCTCGCTCCCGCTCGTCTGGTACACGTAGACGCCGGGCGTCGCCAGTCCCTCTTCGGTGCGAAGGTTCGAGCCGTGCTCGTCCTCGCGGTAGAGCCGGAGGGCCTGGCGGAGGTCGATCTGGGTTCCCGTGGTCCGCAGCAGGAAGAACCAGACGCAGCCGATGGCGACGAGCACCAGTACGGCAAAGCTCACCCCCGAGACCAGCAGACGGTGGTGGTTGATCCAGTTCACGATGGGCACCTGCGTCTCTCCTGCGATTCCGTTACCGGGCATACCCGGACCACCATTAATTCACACTGACAAAGCGGCTGCTGACTCCCATTCGGGAGCCAGGCATCGCCCTCACGGCTCGGGTGGGCAGCGACCACGGAAGCGGCCCTGGTCGTCACCTCTCGTGAACACTCTGCCAGGTCCGGCCACGACCGTTCGGGCGGGCTGTCCGCCGATAGAGGTACGAAAGCCCACGACCGACCGATCAGGACACCTTGCAGGGGGAAACGTCGAGCACCGCAGCCGGGATGCCCAGCGCGGTCGGGTTCGCACATGCGTTCGCCGGTGGCTGCACCCAGACGCCGTTGCTCGATCGAAGCAGGTAGGCCGCCGTGTACATCGAGTTCGTCCACGATCCTGCGGCCCACCCGTTGCCGCACGTGAGGGTGTTGAGGGTCTCTCCCGGCTCGAGGGCGGCGCTGATGGCCGCCCTCGTGCATGGGGCCGAGGCGGCGGTCGCCACCGTGGTGGTCGTCGTGGACGTGCTGGTCGTGGTGGACGCCGCCGTCGTCGCGCAGACGCGCACATCGATGCGAGTGGCGGCCAACAGCTGCCCTTCGGTGTCGGGGCCGTAGACACCGTCGACCGCGAGGTGGGAAGCCGCCTGGAAGTTGCGGATGGCCTGCGTCGTCTGCGGACCGATGGAGCCGTCAATCGAACCGTGGTAGCAACCCACCTTGGTCAGGTCCGTCTGCAGGCTGCGGATGGCCGATGCGGAGAGTGCCCCGCCCGACGTCGTCGACGTCGCCGATGTGGACGGGGTGGACGACGACGGTGGGCTGCTCGAGCTCGAACAGGCAGCCACGAGGGCGGCCACCACCACGCAGGCCAAGACTGCCGCTGTTCGATGCACGATCCGCCCGCGCCCGGTGCCGGCTCTGGGCGCGCCATGCGCCCTTTGCTCCGCTTCCATCCGCCGCATGTGGTCTCCTCGCTCGGTCCCGCCACCCCGCGGGCGGGCGCAGATTAGCGGAGCCACGGACATGGATCCGATCGTCGCCACCACGCATGCCGCCCGTGAGCGGGACCTTCCACGGCTAACGGACGGCGGCCATCCCGTCCGGGCTGCGAGGGTCGGCGGCACCGACCGCGTGCCACGCCGCGTGACCCGGGGGCCGCGGTGAGCCGATGACCTGCGCGCAGCCCACCACCACCGGGTCGAACGCGCTCGATCGACCGCACGCGGTGGCCGCGGTCCACGAGCCCCGGCACCCATCCGGCCGGGGCATGGGCTTCCACGTCCACCGAGCGCTCTCCCCACCAGAGCCGGAAGGGGCCGGCGGCCGGCGCGGCCAGAGCGAAGCGAGCGCCGGCCAACGCCGTGGCCGGGTCCTGTCCGGAGCGGAGCATCCTGGCCGACAGCTGCAGGAGGATCTGCGGCTGCGCATCACCACCCATGGCACCCAGCAGGTGGGTGAGCCGCGTATCGGGGTCGGTGACGAGCATGGGCGAGAGCGTGTGCGGTGGCCGCTTGCCCGGCCCCAGCTCGGCCGGGTGGCCCTCTACCAAGGAGAACCCGACACCGCGGTTGTGGAGGAAGACGCCGGCCGCGTCGGCCACCAGGTGCGAACCGAAGTCCTGGGCGTTCGACTGGGTGAGGGAGACGCCCAAGCCGTCTTCATCGATGGCACAAAGGTGGGTGGTGTCGCCGTCCCCGCTCCGACGGCCCGGCGGGGGCGCCATGTCGCCGGGGCCAACGTCGTCGACCAGGGTTCGGTCAGCCCGCACGAGCTCGGCGCGGCCGGTCAAGCGGGGCCGGTCGAGCAGCGCGTCCCCGTCGGCACCGTCGAAGAGAACGGCCGGGCGGTCGAACCCGGCGACCGTCGCCGCCTCGACGCAGAGGTGGGCCCAGAGCGGGTCCTCCGGATCGGAACCGAGACCGACCTGCTCGGCCACCCAGGCACTGGCCAAGGTGAGGTACCCCTGCGAGGGTGGCGGCACCGTCCACAGATCGTGCCCCCACGCCCGAAGGCGCACGGGCTCGTCCCAGAGAGCGAGGTCGCGGCTCAGGTCCTCCTCGCGAAAGACGCCGCCGCCCACCTCGAGAAGGGCCTGACCGAACGCACCGCCATAGAAGGCATCGCGGCCTCCGCCGGCGATGGCCCGGAGGGTCCGCGCCACCCGGGGCAGCCGCACCCGGTCGCCCGGCTCGAGCGGGCCGTCGGGGCAGAGCTCCTCGGTGCCGCGCAGCCCGGCCACCAGATGACTGGCGAAGGCGAGCAGCAGCGAGGCGCAGAATCCCTCTTCGGCGAGGGCGATGGCCGGCTCCAGTACGACGTCGAGGCCGATGCGTCCGTAGGCGGAGTGCAGGGCCAACCATCCGTCGACGGCCGCGGGTACCGGGACGCTGCGAGCGTCGCCCCGCACCGGCATGACGGCATGACCCTCCGCTCGAAGTTCGGCCGCGTCCACTCCCGAGCCGGCCCGGCCGGCGGCCACGAGCGCCCGCGGCGCTTCCCCCGGGACGCTCACCATGGCCAGCACGTCGCCGCCCATGCCACAGAGGTGTGGCCCCACGACCGCCATCACCGCCGCGGCGGCGACGGCCGCGTCGGCGGCGGAGCCGCCCCGCTCGAGCGTCGCCACTCCGGCCATGGACGCCAGCTGGTCGGCGGCCACCACCATGCCCCGTGCCGCCTGGCGGGGCGGGAAAGGGGCGAGAGCGAACGGCACCGACGTCCTCGCCTCAGCCCGTCGGGAATCGGTCGAGGTAGGCGGCGAAGCGTTCGCGCACGACGGCGGCGTCGAGGCCGAAATCGTCGAGGGCGAACTCGTGGACGCCGCCGGCGCCGGGCCGGTGGGCACGGGCCCATGCCTCGACCTGGGCTCGCCCCTCCCCGAGCTCGAGACCCAACCGGCCGTAGGCGCCGTCCAGCGCGCCCACCGGGTCCGACTGCAGCTCGGCGTGGGTGATGTCGGCGAAGTGCTCCTCGCCGATGCGGTCGCGGAAGTCGAGGGCTCGTCGGATGGCCTCGGCCCACAACTGGAGCTGCCCCACTCCGAGCTCCTCGGCGTCGTCGCGGTCGGACGACCAGCTCCGTGTGTACGCGATGAGGCTGCAGACCGAGCCCAGCACGGCAGCCGGGTCACGGTGGGTCCAGACGAACTTGGCCGACGGGTAGGAGGACCGCAGCGCGTCGAGGGCGAGCATGTGCACGGGCGTCTTGAGGTGCCAGAGCCGGGGCGGGCAGTGCCACTGGAGCAACTGCAAGACCCGTCGGTGGGACTCGTAGGCGTCGGTCATGTCGCAGTCGACGACCCACTCCATGTAGCTCGGGACCCGGGCCATGCCGTCGAAGTGGGCCGTGCGGAATTCGATGCCGAGGAGGTCCTGGCACTCGGTCGGGCCGGTCGGGGATTGGAAGTGGAGCGAGCGCATGCGCGGGAAGGTCTCGTACATGAGCTCGAGGCCTTTGGTGGCAGCCTCGATGCGCGGGTCGTCGTGCTGGTGATCGGATTCAGGTGGGGGCACCGGGTCGGACGACTCCCACAACCGAACCGACCGGACCTGGGGATCGGCGGCCAGCAGGTTGCTGAGCGCGGTCGTCCCGGTTCGGGGCAGCCCGATGATGACGAGCGGTCCCTCGACCTCCTCGTCGCCGATCTCCGGGTTGGCGCCCACCGTCGACCACACCCGGAGCCGGTTGGCCAGCAGCATCTCGAGGCGCGAGCCGAGGATGTGAGTGCCGATCTCGGTGAGGTCGGCCTCGCCGTTGAAGGCGTCGACGAGGCGGTCGAGCCCCTCCCGCCAGCCGGTTGCCCCGAAGTCGGCGAGCCCCGTTGCCTCCATGGCTGACTGGACCAGATCGTCGGCATCGAGCATCGTCGTCGCTCAGCGCACCATCAGAAGTCGGAGCCGCCGTCCACGTTCACGTCGGCGCCGGTCACGTAGCCGTTGGTCCTCGAGCCCAGGTAGGCGACGAGCGAGGCCACCTCCTCGGGACGACCGGCCCGACCCAGGTCGGCCGGCTGGTGGAAGTGCCGGTCGATCCAGGTCATGACGTCCCAGGGGTCGGTGGGGTCGAGGCCTTCCTCTTCGAAGGCGGCCCGCAGACCCTCGCTGAAGCTGGCCGTCACGATCGAACCGGGGCTCACGGTGTTGACCAGAATCCCCTCCTTGGCCAACGACTTCGAGAGGTTCTTCGAGAAGCTGGTCATCGCGGCCTTGGACGCGGTGTAGGCCACGAGCAACGGGCTCTGCCGGCGGGTGGAGTGAGCCGAGAAGTTCACGATCCTGGCCCATTCGGCCGCTCGCAAAAGGGGCAACGCCCCGCGCACAGCTCGCACCGCGGCCATGAGGCCGATCGAGAAGGTGGCCTCCCAGCCGGCGTCGTCGAGCTGCTCGAACCGGCCGGCTCCGGGCCCGAGGGTGTTGACGAGCACGTTGAGCGACGAGCAGCGCCGGCCGACCTCGGCGAAGGCCTCCTCGACCGCCGCCTGCTCCGTGAAGTCGACCGACAGCGCGAAGGATTCCTTGCTTCCGGCTCGGTGCAGGACGTCGACCGCCTCGTCCAACGCGCTCTGGCCGCGGGCGAGCACCACTACCCGGGCGCCTTCGGCGGCCAGGCGCTCGGAGATGGCCCGGCCCATTCCCTTCGACCCGCCCGTGACCACTGCGTTGGCACCGCTGAGACCGAGGTCCATCGAAATCTCCTATCGGGGAAAGCGCCGGCGTACGGCCCGGGCGCGCTCGTCGAGCATCCGGCGGCGAGCCTCGGCGTCGACTCGGACGGTACTGGTGGGTAGGACATCGAACAGCTCGCCTTCGCGAACCAGACGGACATCGGGGACGGGAGCGGCGGCCGCCCGCAGCCAACGAAAGATCATGGCGCCGTGATGGTTGCCGGCCGTGTCGAGCCAGTTGGCCACGCCCGGGTCGCGGTGGGCCACGACCGCCCGGAAGACTCCGTCGTCGTCGACCACTGCCTGATGGCCGTTGAGGCTCGACTGGCGCCGGGCGTAGTCGATGGTCTCCCACCAGAAGTTGCCGAGGGACACGCTCCAATAGAGAGCCTCGGGCGGCGTGACCTCGATGACGAGGCACTCGTCGTCGTTGAGGAGGCTCCACGATCCCCAGGTGCTCACGTTCTCGGCGGCCGCTCCCATCTGGGTGAGGGCGGCCGGCTCGCGAAAGCAGTTGACCCCCTGGCGACGTCCACCTTCCTCGACGTCGAGCCAGAAATCGACGCTGGCCTCGACGTGGGCGCCGAGGGCCTCGAGTTGGGCGGCCACCCCGGCAGCGTCGAGGGGGGCGGCGGCGAGCGACGGGTCGGCGCTCGCCGGTCGGTCGGTGCACTCGATGGACAGGGCGGCCGGGCGCTCGTTCGTCCAGTCATAGAAGAATTGCCGCACGACGATCGACGAGCTCTGCTCATCGAGAGCCAGCCAGTTGCCCGGGTGTTCGGTGGCCGACAGCACGAGCTCGAAGTTGCCGTCGGCATCAGTGGCGAGGTCGTCAGCCACCAGGTTGCTGGTGCTGGCCATCCCGCCCATGACCTGGAAGCCCAGATACCGGACGGTGTTGCGCCGGGCCCGGATCACATAGGTGGCGTCCCCCCGGATGGACGCGCCCGTGTAGGCCGCGTCCGGACAGTCCATGCCCCACTTGAGGACGTTGTCCACATTGGCCGGGGCGAAGTACGGGTCGTAAGGGTCAGAGCCGCGCAACGCCTCGTCGATGCCGAGGGCCAGGAGCACGAGCAGGTGCCGGTACCCGGCCGCCTGGTCGACCGCCTCGTGGGGCACACGATCGCCCTCGAGCACTCGGCCGGCGCGACCGAGCGCCTCCGCCAGTCCGGCCCAGGCCCGGCCGGAGGTGAGGTCGTCCGCGTCACCCTGCGGATGTCGGTAGGCCGAGCCCACCGATCCGGGTGCCCATACCGGTACCTGCATGTCGCCGACCTCCCTTTCCTTTCGCCCGGATCGCCTAGCGGAAGTCGAAGGCGACCTTGACGGCGCCCGAATCGTCCTGGGCGGCGAGGACGCTGAAGGCGTCGCGCCACTGCGGGAGGCGGAAGGTGTGGGTCAGCATCCCCGACAGGTCGAGACGGCCGGCTGCCACGAGGTCGAGATAGTGGGCGATGGCGTGTTGCCGCTTGCCGTCGAGGGTCTCGACGCCAAAGGCGTTCGATCCGACCCAGGAGATCTCCTTGAAATAGAGCGGTGACCACTCCCACCGATCCGGCGGGTTCACCCCGCTCTTGACCAGGGTGCCGCGGGCCCGCAGCACCCGCACGGCCACCTCCGAGGTCTCGGTCGTGCCCACCGTGTCGTAGACGACGTCGATCGCCCCCGGGTGAGCCATCGGGATGCCCATGGGCGTGGGCTGAAGGGTGCCACCCGACCACGACGTGGCCTGCTCGACGACGGCTTCGGCCGGCTCGTGGCCGATGACCTCGGCGCCGAGCGACCGGGCCAGGGCGGCCTGCACCGGATGGGCGGCGACCACCAAGACGTCGACATCGGGCCGCAGGGCACGGAGCAGGCCGGTGGCGGCCAGGCCCAAGGCGCCGGCGCCGTAGACCATGACCTTGCCGCCCTCCGGGGCCGGGTGACGGGTGATCGAGTGCAACGACACGGACACCGGGTCGGCGAGGACGGCGACCTCGTCCGACACCTCGTCGGGCACCGGGAAGAGCATGGTGTGATGGGCCGGGAAGTAGTCGGCGAAACCGCCCGGCGCGTCCTTGCAGGTTCCCGTGTGGATGCCCGGCGAAAGACGCCCCTCGGTGAAATGCCAGCACATGCTCAGGTCGCCGGCCTGGCACGACGGGCACGGATCGAGCCCGCGCGGCACGCAGGTGAGCCACGGGTTGAGCACCACCCGCTGACCCACCTCGAGCCCGAGAGCGGCCGGGCCGAGCTCAGTGACCTCGGCGACCACCTCGTGGCCCATGACCATGGGGAAGGAGAACAGCCCGGCCAACGCGCTGTCGTTGTAGGAGTCGGTGAAGTCGCCGAAGACCTGTTTCGACTCGGAGCCGCAGATGCCGGTGAGCCGAGTCTTGGCCACCACCCAGTCGTCGGCCGGTGGAGTGGGCACGTCGCGGTCCTCGAGGCGCATCGGCACCCGGGCCAAGCCGGCGAGCAACCGGTTGGACGGATCGGGCGCCTCCCACGGCTCGGGCTTGACTCCCCACACCAATGCCTGCACCGACGACCGCCCTCCCTTCGGGTTCGAGCCGCCCACGGTAGCCCCGCTCGTCGCCGACAGCTCGGGGAGGCGACGCTGGCGCGTGGGCCGGTGCCGGGCGGCGGTGCTAGCTTCCGGCCACTGGCGACTCGGGTGACGCGGCGGCGTCCAGGAGGTTCCATGAAACCGGGCAAGCCGTCGGTCACGGCCCGCTTCGTGGCCAATACACGCGCCGGGCTCGATCGGCCCGAGATCCCAACCGGCGACGCCGCCGCCGAGCTCCGCCTCTACCGGTCGCTCGGCTCCACGCCCTTGCCCAAGAACCAGAGCTTCCACGACCGCATGGAGCGTCGGACCCGGTTCTTCGACCAGCTCACCCTCGCCGCCATCGACGCCGGCATCACCCAGGTGGTCATCGTCGGAGCCGGCTACGACGGGCGCCCGGTGCGCTTCGCCACTCCGGGCGTCATCTGGTACGAGGTCGACCATCCGTCCACCCAGTCCGACAAGCGAGCCCGGCTCCTCGGGGCCGGTGCCGATGTCGCTGCGATTCGTTTCGTGGCCATCGACCTCACCGACGCCGACCTCGGCGCGGCATTGGATGGGGCCGGTCACGACCCGGCCCGGCCGTCACTGTTCCTTGTCGAGGGGCTCCTCGCTTACCTGCCCCGTCCCGTGGCCGACCGCGTCCTCTGCGCCCTGCGACACCGGGCCTCGCCGGGCAGCCGGATGGCGGCCGCCTTTCCGGTCGCTCCCAGAGGGACCTCGACCACCTACCAACTCCGGCACTGGGCGCGGCGGCGCATGGTGGCGGCCATCGGCGAGCCGTGGGTCAACGTCTACACGTCGCAGGAAGTGGACGAGACGTTCATCTCCTGCGGATGGACGACCACCATCTTTCACGACACACCGCAGCGCTACGAGGGCCACGCCGGCGTCCTCATCGTGGGCGAGCCGTCGTCGGACGCGGTCCCCCCGACCGTTCGTCTGGCCCCCGGGGGAACGCCATGACCGCCACCTTGGTCGAGCCGAGGCCGGCAACCGACGACCGCCCGTTTGTGGACTCGCCAACCGACAACCCGCACCGAGCCCCCATCACTGCCGCCGGGCCGCGCCGCCGGCCGCCCCCGCGTCGTCCCGCCGCCACACGGGGGGCGTCTCGGAGGGTGCGCCGGAACCGGTTCTTCGTCGGCCTTCTCGTTCTCGCCTTTATCGTCCTCATCCTGCGCCTCGGTTCGGGGGGCGGCGCGGCCCACTCGTCAGCTGCCGCCCACCACAGCCATCGTCGACCTCCTCCGGCGCGGCCGTCTTCCAATCCGCGTCTCGAGAGCGACTGGGAGGGTGACGGGCGGCCAGTGGTCATGGCATTCGGCGGCGACGTCAACTTCCCATCGGGCAGCATCCTCGGTGACCGGCTGGCCGACGACCCGGCGTCGGCCCTCGGCACCGGGGTGCCCCAGCTCCTCGCCGGCGCCGACCTGCGGATGGTCAACTTCGAGTCGGCCATGACCGACGGGAGCTGCCCCGACCCTCAACCCAAGTCCTACGACTTCTACGCCCCTTCCAACGCCTTGACCGCCTTCCAGTCGGCCGGCGTGACCCTCGTCACCGAGGCCAACAACCACGGTGAGGACTGCGGGCCGGCCGGCCTGCAAATGGCGCTCGCGGCCCGAGCCGCGGCCGGCTACACCGTCCTCGGCATCGGCCAGAACGCCAGCCAGGCCTTCACCTCCTACCAGAGGACCATCAACGGCCAGCGCATCGGGATCATCGCGGCCACGCAAGTCATCGACTCCGACCTGCAGACGGCCTGGACGGCCACGGCCACCCAGCCGGGGCTGGCTTCGGCCTACGACGTCCCTGATCTGGTCGCCGCCGTCGAGGCTGCCCGGCGCATCGACGACACGGTGGTCGTGTTCCTCCACTGGGGCGTGGAGCTCGACGCCTGCCCGGACCCGATCCAGGAGCCACTGGCCAACGTGCTCGTCCGAGCCGGGGCCGACATCGTCATCGGCAGCCACGCTCACGTGCTGCTGGGCGGTGGCTATCTCGGGTCGGCCTACGTCGACTACGGGCTCGGGAACTTCGCCTTCTACAACACGCCGGCGCCCACCGACCAGAGCGGGTCACTCGTCATCACCGCCACCGGCCGTCACATCGACAACGTGACCTGGCGACCGGCGCTCATCGAGAACGAGCTGCCGGTCCCGCTGACCGGGGACGAAGCCACCCAGGCCCTCCAGCAGTGGGCCGGTGCCCGCACCTGTACCGATCTCGCGCCGACGCCGGGTCCCTCGGAAGCCACCACCGCCAGCGAGACGCAACCGGCACCGCCGGCCACCGTCGCGCAACTGTCGGTCGACGGCTGATCGGTATGGGGGCGGCGCTCGCCCCGCTCGCCCTCAGGTCTTGACCGGCGGGCGAAGCGGATGGGCCTCGAAGAAGGCCCACATGAGGTCGTCAGCCGAGATGGCGAAGGTCGTGTATCCGATGACGGTGGCGATCGAACGGCAGAACGCGCTCCCTGGCCAGGCATGGCCGCCCCCGGTGATGCGGTAGAGCTCGACGGTGGCGTCGGGCGGGCAGGGATAGCTGATGAGCGTGACCTTGGTCGCCACCGTCGTGTACGAGGCGGTCGACCCGCAGCCGTTGCGGCGCGCCCACTTTGCCGCCTGGTCGGGAATGGACGAGCCGGGCGCGGCCTTCGACGTCGATGCTGCCGCGCCAGACCCACCGAGCGTCCCGTGCCCGTTGGGGGCCGGCAAGGCAAGCGCTTTCGCACCGAGGCCGCCGTTGTAACTCACGAACGGGTCGGCCGTCCCGTGGAAGGCGATGACCGGCACGGGTCGCGCTGGACGACAGCCGCGCACGGCCTGAATGCCGGCGACCGGCGCCACCGCTGCCACCTGTGCGGCGTACTGACACGCCACCGCCGAGGTCATAAAGGCGCCGTCGGAGTAGCCGTCGACGAAAATGCGATTGAGGTCGACACACTCGTTGGCCTCGATCGTGGTCAACAGCGATCCGAACCAGGCCAAGTCGCTGCTCCCGAGCCCGGTGTTCCACAGCTGCACCGCCCGGTTGATCTGAGGGGAGACGGCGATGAGCCCGTGCTGCTCCCCGAAGCTGGCCCAGTCGGACACGTCCGTCTGGATGGCCGCCGTCTCCGAGTAGCCGTGGAGATCGATGATGAGCGGCAGTGTCCGTCCGCTGAACCCCGACGGCACGGACTGGACGTAGCTCCCCGCCAGACCGTGGGCATCGAGGGCCACGGTGGTCGTTCCCGGTGGTCGTGCGCTGCTGGCCCGACGACAGCCCGCTGAGGGAGCGGCCGGGACCGAGCGGGCCGTTGCCGCCGAAGCGGCGGTGGTGGCGGTGGTGGCGGTGGTGGCGGTGGCGCCCGATCCGGTCGACGATCCCGAGCTACCACAGGCGGCGAGCCCGACGAGAGCAACGACTGCCAGCGCGGTGACCACCAGCCGACGGGTGAACGCCGGCGAGAGGAGAAGGGACACCGAGATACGGAGAACCTAGCCAGGACGCCGAGCCCCCACCCCGAACCGGTGAGAGAGGGTGGACCGGCGCCCTCGTCGGCCGGGTTCCGCCCTTGCCCTCCAGCGCCTTTGTCCCAGGCCAAACCCCCTCGATAGAGTCGTGTCTTCGTCGTGTTTGGCACTCTGACCACTCCGACGGCGGAGCTCGATAGCAGAGGAAGTCAGCGGCCCAAGTGGGCGGCGACCATCCTCTCGGCTCTCGTCACCGCGGCCTCCATATCGGTGGTCTTAGCGGCGCGCCCCGTCGCAGCCGACCAGATCACCAGCCTGCGGGCCCAAGCCGCCTCCATCTCCCAGAAGCTGGTCCAGGAGCAACTCGAGGTCGGAGCCGACCAGCAGCTGTACTCGGTGGCCTCGGCCCGGGTGGCAACGGACGACCAGGCCATCGCCACGCTCAACCAGCAGATGAACGCCACCGAACAGGCCATCGCCGCCGGCTCGAGCGAGATCCGATCCCAGGCCGTCCGCTCCTATGTCGACGAGGGCGACGAGTCGTCGTCCACGGCGTTGTTCACGGGCAGCGTCGACCGGGTGCAGGAGGAGAGCGAGTACCAATCCATCGCAGTGGGCAACATCACCACGCAGCTCGACCGCCTGCACACGGCCCAGCGGAGCCTCCAGAGCGAACGCGGCGCCCTGGCCGCCCGAGAAGCCGCCGACCGGGCCGGCCAGGCACAACAGGCCAGCGCGCTGTCAGAAGCCAACGACACCACTCAGCAGCTCTCCGCCGTCCAGGCCCAGGTGACCGGTCAGCTGGCGTCAGCCGTGGCCGCAGCCCAGGCGGCCCAGCAAGCGGCGGCGGCCGAAGCCGTGGCCCAGGCCCAGCAGTCCGCCGCGGCCAGCGCCGTGTCGACGGCCGCCTCACCGGGTCCGACATCCGGTTCGACCACCGTCCCGGCGAACCCTGGGGCGGGGGGCGATCCGAGCGCCGGCGCCGGCCTGGCCGACCCTCCGCTCCCCCCTTTCCTTCAGTGCGTCGTCCAAGCGGAGTCGGGCGGGAACTACGGCGCCGTGTCCCCCAATGGTGAGTACATGGGCGCCTTCCAGTTCAGCCAGTCGACCTGGAACATGGCCGCCCAGGCCGCCGGGCTCTCCTATCTGGTCGGCGTCCGACCAAACCAGGCGACGAAAGCGGAGCAGGACACGGTGGCCGTCACCCTCTACCGACTCGACGGCGAGCAACCCTGGCTCGGCGACCGCTGCTCCAAATGAGCACGCTGAGGTCCGCTCCCCACTGACCGCGCCATAAGGCGCCCACCGGTCAGCTCAGGTGGCAGCCGCCGGACCCGGCGCACATCTCACAGCCCGGGCCCCGTCCCGAGGCGTGGGCCAAGCAGTGACGGACACGCTCGTCGACCACCTCGCGCAGGAGGGGATGCGGTCCGAGCGGTGCGGCGACGAGAGAGGTGACTCCGGGATGGCGGGCAGCCGCAGCCGCGGCGAGCGTCGGGATGTCGTCACTCCAGTGCCGGCCCGGCCAGAGGAAATACGGTGCCACGACGACGACGTCGCAGCCGGCCGCCACGCAGGCGTCGAAGGCGGCACCGATGGACGGCTCGGCCAGCTCCATGTGGGCCGGCTGGACGGCGCAGTAGCCGTCGACGTCATCCCATCCGCGTACGAACTCCTCGTGCCATCGGTTGGCCTCCGGCTTCGTCGACCCATGGTCGACGACGACGAGCCCGACCCTCCCGCCGAGCGGCCCGGCCTCGCTCACGCCCCGACGGTCCACCGGCCGCTCGCGCCCTCGAGATCGAGCAGCCAGCGTTTGCGATCGAGCCCGCCCCCATAACCGCCGAGGGTCCCGTCGGCCGCCACCACCCGGTGGCAGGGAACGATGACGGCCACCGGATTCCGGCCGTTGGCCCCCCCGACGGCGCGGAAGGCACCGGGGCGTCCGACCCGCCGGGCGAGCTCGGCATAGCTGATGGTCTCGCCGAAGGGGATGTCACGGAGGGTCGACCACACCTCCATCTGGAAGGGCGTTCCCACGAAGCGAATGGGAACGTCGAAGTCCGACCGCTGGCCGGCGAAGTAGGCACGGAGCTGTTCGCTGACGTCGTCGAACCGGTCGTCGTCCCGGACCCAACTGGGATCGGCGCTTACGGCGTGTCGTTGCTCCTCCATGTGCAGGCCGGTGAGCGCCCCGTCGCGCCAGGCCAGGGTCAACCGGCCGATGGGGCTCGTCACCGTGGTCGTGTAGGTGGTCGGGGAAGCGGTGACGGTGGTCATCGGTCTCCTTTGGTCCTTCGGTTGGTTGGTCGGCTGGTTGGTGGGCTGATCGCTCGATTGGTCGGTCGGCCCCTGGTCTGCCGGGTGCCCGGGGCTCCGGTCGTCCGGCGTTGCGAATCCATCGGCTGGGAGCGGGAGCCGCAAGGGGTCCGTCCTGGGCCATCGACCGGCGGCCAGCGGTTCACCTCGTGGTCGGTCATCGCCCAGAGGTACTGGACGGCATAGGCACGCCACGGGCGCCACGCCTCGGCCCGGGCTTCGAGCTCCCGCTTCGATCCGGCTATCCCGAGCGCGGTCGCGGCCCGGCGCACTCCGAGGTCACCGGCCGGGAAGGCATCGGGGTCGCCGAGGGCCCGCATCGCCACTGTCTGCACCGTCCACGGTCCGACACCCGGTATCTGGGCGAGCTCCTCGAGCTCGGCCTGTCGGTCACTGCCGGGCCCGAAGGTCACGCGTCCCTCGGTCAGGGCTTCCGTAAGGGCCACGAGCGCCTGTCGACGGGCGGCCGGCAACCCCACTGCCTCGGCCGACACGGCCGCCGGCTCGGGAAACAGGTGGGTCAGACCCCCGGCCGGATCCACACAACGGTCACCGCACCGAGTCACGAGGGTGGCGGTTGCCGTGCGGGCCGCCGCCACCGAGACGTGCTGACCGAGGACGGCGCGGACGGCCATTTCGGCGCCGTCGATGCAACGCGGCACTCGACGACCGGGCGCCTTGGCCACGATGGGGGCAAGGACCGGGTCACCACCGAGATGGCCGTCGACGGCCAACGGGTCGGCATCGAGGTCGAGGAGTCGGCGGCAACGGGCGATGGCCGTCGTGAGATCACGCAGATCGGAGAGCGAGAGCCGGCAGACGATCCGATCGGGCGTCGGGGAGAGATCGATCACCCCGGGGCCGTGGGGAAGTCGCACGGTGCGTCGGTAGCGACCGTCGCGCACCTCCTCCACTCCGGGTACGGCGGTGGCGGCCAGGTGGCCGAAGAGGTTGTCGGGACAGAGCGGCTGGCGGAAGGGCAAATGGAGGAGCAACGGCGCACCCGCCGGCCCCGCCGGCCCGGATGCGGTGCGCACCGTTCGCACCCGGGCACGCAGGGTGGACGGGGAGAGGCCGAACACGCTCCGCACCGTGTCGTTGAACTGGCGCACGCTCGAGAAGCCGGCCGCGAAGGCGACCTCGGAGAAGGCCAAGGTCGTGGTCTCGGTGAGGACGCGGGCCGTCTGGGCGCGCTGGGCGCGGGCGATGGCCACCGGCCCGGCGCCGAGCTCATCGAGCAACAGCCGTTGCAGATGACGGGTGCTGTAGCCGAGATGACGGGCGAGACCGGGTACACCCTCGCGATCGACGACGCCGTCGGCGATGAGCCGCATGGCTCGGGCCACGATGTCGGCACGTTGGTCCCACTCCGGCGACCCCGGCGTGGCATCGGGCCGGCAGCGTTTGCAGGCGCGGAAACCGGCGTGTTGGGCAGCAGCAGCCGAGGCGTAGAAGCGGACGTTCGGCCGGTGTGGCGTGCGGGCCGGGCAGCTGGGTCGGCAGTAGACGCCGGTCGAGGTAACGGCCGTGATGAACCACCCGTCGAAGCGCTCATCGCGCGAGCAGACCGCCAAATAGCAGCGTTCGAAGTCCTCCACCACCCCGCCAGCCTGCCTCATGTCAGGCGGCCATGTCTGGCGGAATTGCGACAAGGCAGTGGGGCCTCCCCGGAGGCACCGGCAGGAAGTGTGGAGCGAAAACCGTGACGTCGGGAGAGCGGACTCGTAGCATGGGCCCCAATGACGGCGGCGCAGCCCCACCCGGGGGGGACCGGGGAGCTGCCGCCGGACCTCGATTCGTCGAACACCACGACCGGTGAGCCGACATCGAGCGGCGGGCGACCCTTCGTCCGGCGATCGGGCCGTGACCGCCGGACGCGGGACCGTCTCGAATTCGTCGAGGACGAGGGCATCATCCTGCTCAACGATCGGCGCATCCCCGGCTCGCGCTCGCCGATCAAGTACATCGCCGTCGCGCCGGCCGGCGTCTTCGTGATCGACGCCAGGGATGTGAAAGGGCTGGTCCACAGCAAGCGACCCGGGCCGATGTCGGCTCTCGGCCCCGACGAGCTGCACATCGGGCGCCGCAACTGCACGCCGATCCTGGACACGATCGGGCAGCAGGTCGACGCGGTCCGCCAGGCGCTCGGCACCAAGCCGTGGGCCGCCGACATCCCCGTCCACGCCATGCTCTGCCTGACCCGGGCCCAGTGGGGATTCGCCTCCCCTATGGAGTTCGGTGAGGTGTGGGTTGGCTGGCCCAAACTGGTCGGGCCGCGGGTCAAGAGCCCGATTCTGATGGACTCACCCATGGTCAACGAGGTGTCGATGATCCTCACCGACCGGCTCCCTTCGACCTAAGGCCACATCCGCTCGATCAGTGCCCGCTCCCCGGCTCCGCTTGCCGTCGGCACGTTCGAAACAGATGACTATCCGTTGGTCCCCGTCGTTGGCGGTGGGTCGGGCACGGTGTCGGCGACGGGGACGGGGACGGTCTGGTCCAGCACCCGCCAGCAATACCAGGCCACGAGCGACCGGTAGGGGCGAAAGGGCTCACCCAGGGCCGCGAGCTCCTTCGGCGTCGGCACATCGGTGAGACCCCAGCCGCGGGAGAAACCAACCCGCACTCCGTAATCGCCGACCGGCCACACGTCGAGGCGGCCGAGCACCGACAGCAGGAACATGTCGGCCGTCCACGGCCCGATCCCGCGAACCTGGACCAAGTGCTCGACAACGACTTCGTCGGGTAGGCGGCCGATCCGTTCCAGTCGGACCCGACCGTCGCTCACCCGTTCGGCCAGGTCACGAATGGAGGCGGCTTTCGAGCCGCTGAGACCGGAGCCGGTGAGCTCGCTCGGCGGCGTGGCCAGAACCAGCTCGGGTGTGACCGCGCCACCGACAGCCGACACGAAACGGCCATGGATGGAGGCCGCGGCCTTCCCGGCGAGTTGTTGGTAGACGATGATCTCGGCCAGCGCGGCGAACCGATCAGCAACCGGCACCCGCCGGCGGCGCGGCGGCGCTCCGTGCCGGGCAGCGAGCTCGGCGAGCACGGGATCGTGCACGGCCAGCCGCGTCACTGCTTCGGCCGGCGAGATCCCACGCTCATTCGATGCAGCCGACACGACCGGAATGATGCCCCTCGGTCGGGTGCCAGTGCACCCGCGCCGTCCTCGACGTCGGCGATCGTGGTTGATGCAGGTCGCTGACCCGGGGGCACGCCCCGCTCCGCCAGTAGGATGCAGCCCGCGACCGGTGCCTCGGGCGGAGCCGGTGACGTGCGCAGACGACCGGGACGCCGGGTGCCGATCGAAACCGACCTCCGCCCTCGAGGAGCGCCATGACGTTGAAGGGAAAGGTGGCCATCGTCACCGGCGGCAACAGTGGGATCGGAAAGGCCGTGGTGCTCGAGCTGGCCAAGCAGGGGGCCAGCATCGTCATCGACTACGTGAGCGACGAGCAGGCCGAGCTCGACCTCGAGAAGCAGCTGCGCGATCTGGGTGACCAGGTGGTCGGGGTCAAGGCCGACGTGAGCAGCATCGCCGACCTCAACACGCTCATCGGGACGGCGGTGTCGTCGTTCGGACGTATCGACATCATGGTCAACAACGCCGGCATCGAGACCCGCTCGTCCATCCTCGACACCACCGAGGATCAGTACGACAAAGTGCTCGATATCAACCTCAAGAGCGCCTTCTTCGGGACGCAGCTGGCGGCCAAGCAGATGATCTCGCAAGGTGGTGGGGGCCGGATCATCAACATGACCTCGGTCCACGAGGACTGGCCCATGCCCGGCAACACGCCGTACTGCCTGTCCAAGGGAGGCATGCGGATGCTCACCCGGACGGCCGGCGTCGAGCTTGCTCCTCACGGCGTGCTCGTGGTCGGAGTGGGTCCGGGTGCCGTCGACACACCGATCAACAAGGCGACGGTCGCCGACCCCGCCCTCCTCAAGAAACTGGACGCGGCCATCCCCATTGGCCGGCTGGCCGAGCCCGAGGAGATCGCCTCGGTCGTCGCCTTCCTGGCCGGTGACGGAGCCAGCTACCTGACGGCGACGACCATCTTCGTGGACGGCGGGATCATGCAGTCGAGCCCCGGCCTCTGACAGCGGCGCGACGGCATGACCGCCGGTCGCTGTTCGCCACCCATCAGTAGGACGCGCACACGGGCAGGACGTCCTCGGCGATGAGCTCGAGGTGCTCGAGGTCGGCGAGGTCGAGCACCTGCAGGTACGCCCGCTGCGCACCCGCCTCCGCGAATCGCTTGAGCTTGGCCAGCACTTCGTCGGGTCGCCCGCAGAGCCCGTTCTCCCGCAGCTCGGCCACCTGACGGCCGATCGAGGCAGCCCGGCGAGCGATCGCCGCCTCGTCGCGTCCACAGCAAACGACCTGTGCGGCCGACATGGTCAAGGTGGCCGGGTCGCGGTCGGCTGCCGAGCACGCATCGCGGACCACGCCGAATTGACGGGACGTGTCCTTCAGCGAATGGAAGGGGACGTTGAATTCGGCCGCGTACTGTGCGGCCAGGCGCGGCGTCCGTTTCGGGCCCGCGCCGCCCACGATGATCGGAGGGCCCCCCTGTTGGATCGGCTTGGGCAGCGCCGGGCTGTCGGCAAGCTGATAGTGGTTCCCGTCGAAGGAGAACCGCTCGCCCGGCGGCGTCGACCAGAGGCCGGTGATGATGGCCAGCTGCTCGTCGAGCCGTTCGAAGCGCTCACCGAGGGAGGGGAAAGGGATGCCGTAAGCGGTGTGTTCGCCGTCGTACCAGCCGGCGCCGAGCCCGAGCTCCACTCGACCGTTGCTCATGGCATCGACTTCGGCGACGGCGATGGCGAGTGGTCCGGGCAAGCGGAAGGTGGCCGATGTGAGCAACGTGCCGAGTCGGATCCGCTCGGTATCGCGGGCCAGCCCGGCCAGGGTCACCCAGGAGTCGGTGGGCCCGGGCAGGCCATCGCCTCCCATGGCCAGGAAGTGGTCGCTTCGGAAGAATGCGCCGAAATTGAGCCGCTCGGCGGTGATGGCCACGGCCAGGAGGTCGTCGTAGGTCGCGCCCTGCTGCGGCTCGGTGAAGATGCGGAGTTCCATTCGCTCGGTCTAGTCGACTCGCGCCATTTCGTCCTCCCCGCCTCTCGCCCGCGATCTCCGGAGAACGCCCGAACGAGAGGGTTGCTGATGCGACCGGGCCGACGATCGGCAGGCGCGTCCCACGGCCAAGATCCCCACCACGGTGGTACCCGCCCGCCGCAGGGCAAAGGCCGCGCTCTGAGCCCTGGCCCCGGTGGTCAGGCTGTCGTCGAAGACGAGCACCCGCTGGCGGCGGAGCCAGTCGACGTCGATGCACTCCCTCACGGCGAAGCCGCGCCGTGCCGCCTGCAGATGGCCGGTCGGCGTCGGCCCTCGCTCGAGGAGAGACCGGTACCGAACGGCCAGCTGGGGCACGCGGTTGGCGAGCGAGCCAGCCGGGCTCTCCCCGGCCCGGTGCGACGAAGGGACGGCGGTCACCACATCGCAGTTCCCGAGCCATGACGCTTCCGCCAGCCGCTCATCGAGCCAATCTTCGACCCGCCGAGCAATGGCCGCTGCGCGCAGATCGCAGTGCGCCGATGTCGGGCCGTCCTTGTAGCCGCGGAGTAGCCGATGGATGGCATCACCAACGACGTAGTCGCCCACCGTCGCCACCGGCACGAGGGACGTTGCCAGTTGGGCCCGGATGGTGGAGCAGCAGTAACAGTCGTCGAAGCCGGAGATCGTCGGGCTACCGCAGACCGTGCACATCGCGCCGATTGCACCGGCTCGTCCGAACTGAGGCTTCATACTCGCTCCACCGGCACCGACCCGCTCACTTCCTCGTCCCATGCCCGCCGGCTTGGTGCCGCATCTCCCTCACGAGGCATCCACCGCGACAGAGGTCAACATTGGGCGACGCCGAGTCGCGAGGCGCCGGCCCAACGTCGGTCGCCACATCCCACTATGAGTCCGCGCCGGGCCCCTCGTCCTCGGGCCGGTGGAGGAGGAACGTACCCGTCGACCGGCTGACCATTCGGTCCTCAGCGTCGGTGACGGTCGCCTCGGCATAGGCCACCTGGCGAGCGAGCCGCACCACTTCACCTCGGAGGCGGTAGGGCTCACCGACCAGGGCCGGGCGCATGACCTCGGTCTTGAGCTCGAGCGTGGCACGGGTCCGCGACCGACCCGGCATGGCCGCGTTGATGGCGAAGTTCATGGCTGCGTCCAGCAGCAACGAGTGGACCCCGGCCTGCACGATCCCGTGCGGGTTACAGGCCACCGAGGTCGGCACGAAGGACCCCTCGACCCACCCGAGATCCTCACCGTCCACGCCGTAATCGCTGAACGAAGCCCCGACCGATCCGATGATGGGCATGCCACCGTCGCCCAGCCAGCGGTCCATGTCCTTGATGCGGGCCATCGGGGCCCGACCGTACTGCGCGGCCGCGACGCCCGGATCCTCGGTCCTCCCAATGGCAGGTTGATCGGCCCCAGAGGTAGGGTCGCCAGACAGGGTTGGCTGCGGGAAGCTGCCAAGACGGTCCGACGTTCGCACGTCGCCGACGTGGTGCCGGAGCACTTGAAAGGGCCGTCCCACGATCCCGTGGCCGGACCGAAGCTCAGAAGGAGTGGAGAACCATGACCAATGCCGTGATCGTCGACGCGGTGCGCACCCCCGGAGGCAAGCGCAACGGCAAGTTACGGAACTGGCACGCCGCCGACCTTGCCTCCGAGCCGCTCATGGCCCTGGTCGAGCGCAATGACATCGACCCCGGACAGATCGACGACGTGATCATGGGCTGCGTGATGCAGGTCAGTGAGCAGTCCCTCAACGTCGGGCGCAACGCCGTGCTGGCTGCCGGGTTCCCCGAGTCGGTCCCGGCCACCACCATCGATCGCCAATGCGGCTCATCGCAGCAGTCCCTGCACTTCGGCGCCCAGGGTGTGATGGCGGGTGCCTACGACATGGTGATCGCCGGTGGTATCGAAGTGATGACCCGGACACCCATGGGCGCGTCGGTCGTCAAGGAGTTCGGCTACCCCTTCGGTCCCCGCATGATGGCCCGCTATGCCGAGCGAGGCGGCCTGGTCAGCCAAGGTGAGGGGGCCGAGCTCATCGCCGAGCAGTGGGACATCTCTCGTGAGGCGCTCGACGAGTACTCCGTCCAGTCCCACCAGCGTGCCGCCCGGGCCACCAGCGAAGGCCGGTTCGAGCGAGAGATCATTCCCGTGCACGTCAAGGACGATGACCGGGCCGACACCGACGAGATCGTGACGACCGACGAGGGCATCCGTCCGGACACGTCAGTCGAGGCGTTGGCCAACCTCAAGCCGGCCTTCCGAGCCGAAGGCGGCCGGGTGACCGCGGGCAACTCGTCGCAGATCACCGACGGGGCCTCGGGCGTCCTCATCACGAGCGAGGAGAAGGCCGCCGCGCTGGGGCTGACCCCGCGGGCCCGCTTCGTGGCCTTCGCGGTCACAGGAGCAGACCCGATCACCATGCTCACTGGTCCGATCCCCGCCACCCGAATGGTCCTCGAGAAGGCCAAGCTCACCCTCGACGACATGGATGTCATCGAGATCAACGAGGCGTTCGCCTCGGTTGTCCTCGCCTGGCAGAAGGAGCTCGACGTCGACCTCGACAAAGTGAACGTGAACGGCGGGGCCATCGCCCTCGGTCACCCGCTCGGGGCATCAGGGGCAAAGCTCATGGCCACCCTGGTCAACGAGCTCGAGCGCACCGGCGGACGCTACGGCCTCCAGACCATGTGCGAGGGCGGCGGCTTGGCCAACGCCACCATCATCGAACGCCTCGGCTGAGCTGCACGCGGCTGAACGACACTCGGCTGCCGGTCGGCGGCCACCAATAAGCAGCCGCCAATAAGAGGTCTCGCCGCGGTCAGTGGTAGCGGGTGGCGAGCAAGAGACCGGCGAAGATGGCCGCAATGGCCGCCAGCAGCCAGGCATTGTTGACGCCCCCGGGGAGCAGGTCGGCGTAGTCGAGGATCACGACCAAGGCACCGAGGAGAAAGGTGGCGATGATGGCGAAGCCCATCCAGCGTGGGCTGGACCTCACCTTCTTCGGCACCGGTGGCGTGTGACGGCCACTTCGGACCTGGGTACTCCGAGCCGGTGTCGCCCGGCCGGAGGCTGAGCGACCTTTCCGGCCCCCACCGCTCCGGGACGGCGCCGCCACCTCGGACTTCGACTTCGAAGCACTGGCCGTCTTCGTGCCTGTCGCTTCGTCCGTCGAGGCAGCCGCCGCCGCAGCCGCCGATCGCGCCTTTGCCCTCCGGGCCTTCTCCTTGGCTCGCGATTTGCCTGCCATGGCCGGTCAGGATAGCCATCAACCGTCCGCACCCGGCGCGCCGGTCGAGGCATCAGGAGCCCAAGGGGCCACGACTACCATCGGGGGACCGTGGGCGCTCGTGTGCTGGTCATCGACAATTACGACTCGTTCGTCTACAACCTCGTCCAAGAGTTGGGTGAGCTCGGCGCGGAGCCGGTCGTCTACCGCAATGACGCCGTCAGCATCGACCTCATACGCCAGACCGAGCCCGACGGCATCGTCATCTCACCGGGGCCGGGACGTCCGGAATCGGCCGGCATCAGCCTCTCGGTGGTGGCCGAGCTGGCCGGCGAGGTGCCGATCCTCGGCGTCTGCCTCGGCCACCAGGTCATCGGTCAGGTCTACGGCGGCGTCGTGGTCGGGGCCCCCGCCCTCATGCACGGGAAGACCTCGGCCATCCACCACGACGGCCGCAGCATTTTTACCGGGCTGCCCGACCCCTTCGTCGCCACTCGCTACCACTCGCTGGTCATCGATCCGGACACCGTGCCGGACGTGCTCGAGGTCACGGCAAGGACGGCGGATGGGGTGATCATGGGCCTCCGCCACCGTGAGCTGCCGGTCGAAGGCGTCCAGTTCCACCCCGAGTCACTGCTGACCCCGAGCGGCCCCTCGCTGCTGTCCAACTTTCTGGCGGCTGCGGCCGCCGTCTGAACCGGTCGACGCTCAACCTCGAGCGGCGTCGTCAGCCTCCAGGGGATCCCTTCGAGTGGTTCCCGCCGCCACCGCCGCCACCACCGGTGACCGCGCCCCCGGCCCGGGGTTGGTGGTGCTCGTCGTCGTGGTCGTCGACGTGCTCGACGTGGTCGTGGTCGTGGTCGTCGGCGCCGCACCCTCGGACACGATGAGGGTGACCGTTGAACCCGGCGCCACGGAGCTGCCCGGTCCCGGGCTCGACGTGATCACATTGCCAGCCGGGACCGTCGGCGAGTACTGATTGGAGTAACCGGCAACGAGTTGGTACTGGCCGAGCAGGTTGGCCGCAGCCGGCTCGCTCAGCCCGGCCACCGAGGGCACGCTGACGTTGGCTGGGCCGGAGGAAACCGTGAGGGTCACGGTGCTCCCCTGGGGTACTTGGGTCCCCGGCGAGGGACTGGCGCTCAGGACCGTGTTGTTCGGCGCGTTGTTGGTCTTGTAGTCGACGGTGTCGTTCAGACCGGCCGCCTGCAGGGCCGCCTTTGCCGCCGCCAGCGTGGTGTTGGTGATGCCCGCCGGTACAGCCACCTTGGCGACCGGCGGTGCCATGGCCACCTTGAGCGTCACCGTGTTGCCCTTCTGGACCAAGGAGTTGGGTGGCGGGTCGGTACTGATGACGGTTCCCGGCGCGTCGGTCGACTGGACATCCGACGTCTTGACCACCAGACCGTCGGTCTCCAGCTTGGCCGTCGCCGGAGCCACCGGCTGCCCGACGACGGAGGGAAGGTTGAACGACGGTGCGCCGCCGAAGTATCCGAGGTTGCGCCCCAAGAAGTAGCCGGCCACCAGCAGCAAGACGATGAGGATGGCGAGGATGATGGCGTAGGTTCGGGTCCGGTTGGGGCCCTCGTCGTCGGCGTCGTCCTGGTCGTCTGCAGGCACGGAGGCGATGGTTCGAGTGGCCGGGCTGCCGCCGACGGCACCGATCACCTGGGTTGCCCCCGCCCCGGCCATGACCGTCGTGTCGTTCATGGCCAGCACCGAACGGCCCTCGTTGAAACGGAGGAGGTCAGCCCGCAGCTCCTCCGCCGTCTGGTAACGGTGAGCCGGGTCCTTCGACATGGCTTTGAGAATGATGGCCTCGAAGGTCGGAGGGATCGCCGGGTTGATCTCGCGAGGAGCCGGGGGACGGTCGCGCACGTGCTTGGAGGCGACGGCCACCGGTGTGTCGCCCATGAATGGTGGCCTTCCCGTGACCATCTCGAAGAGCACGACGCCGAGCGAGTAGATGTCACTGCGGGCGTCGACACCGATACCTTCGGCTTGCTCGGGCGAGAAATAGGTTGCCGTGCCCATGACCGCGCCGGTCTGAGTCAAGCTCTCCTCGGTGTTGAGGGCCCGGGCGATCCCGAAGTCGGTGACCTTGACCTGACTTTCCTCGGTAATCAGGACGTTGCCGGGCTTCACGTCACGGTGGATCACCCCGTTCTTGTGGGCGTAGCCGAGGGCGGCGGCGACAGCCGCACCGATCTCGGCTGCCCGCTCCGGCGGCAGCGTGCCGGCCGCCTTCAGGATGGTCGACAATGCCCGGCCGTCGATGAACTCCATGACGATGAAGTAGGTGCCGCTGTCCTCGCCCCAGTCGAAGACCGGCACGATGTTGGGATGCGAGAGGTTGGCGGCGGCCTGGGCCTCGCGCTTGAAGCGCTCCACAAACGTCCGGTCGATTGACAGCTCGGGGAACAGGATCTTGAGCGCCACTGGCCGGTCGAGCAGGCGGTCGCGGGCGCGGTAGACCTCGGCCATCCCCCCGCGGGCGATCAGATGGTCGAGCTCGTAACGCTCGGAATAGACACGGGGAGGCGTCTGATCAGGATCCATGTCAGTCAAAGCCTAGGCTCGCCTTCGCTCGGTGCCCGGGGAGGCAATCTGGTGTCGGTTGCGCCAGCAGAACGGCCGGGTCGATCCCGATTGGCGGACAGGTCCGTGGTCCGCGCACCCACCCGTCCCACGCAACCGTCCTCGCGCAACCAGAGATATCGAATCGGCTTCATCGGGTCGTCGTCGCCGTTGGGTGCGTCGTGGTGGTGATCGGAGTCGTGGTGGTGGTCGATGAGGAGGCCGGGGACGTCGCTGCATTCGGGTTGAGTTGTTGGAGCCTCGTGGCGACGAGGTTCGAGACGTAGGTCCTGGCAGCCTGCGGCGACGATTCCTCGACGCCTGCTTCCAATGCGCTCAGGTACACCGAGGGGACATCCGCGGTCGTTACATCGGTACGGTCGATGACGGTTGGGTGGTACCAGAGGAAGCCTCCGATGCGGCCCTGGTAGATCAGCAGTTCGTTGTTGTCGACCCCCACGAAGTACGAATTCATGTTGTACCAACGAACGGCGGCAAAGGCGCCGACGACCACCGCGGCCAGCAAGAGCACGAAGATCAGAGTGCGAAGGGTGATGAGGCTCCGACCCCGGGCGACACGCCGGGCCCTTCGCTTGGCCTTGCGCCGTTCCCGCCGGCTCGGAGGACCTGTCGCCGGTGTTCCTTCGGCTGCGTCCTCGTCTGCGTCGACCGTCGCCGTGGACCCGTCTGCGTCCGCCGTTGCCGTGCGAAAGTCGGAGGCAACGGCGGAGACGGCCGGGACGTCCTCGTCCTCGTTCTCGCCGACGACCACGTCGACGACCACGGCCGTGATGTTGTCGCTGCCGCCGTGGCCGCGAGCTGCCCGTACCAACAGATCAGCGGCCTCACGGGGATCCGAGACCGATCCGAGGACCTCGGCGATTTCCGACTCCTCGAGCTCGTTGGTCAGCCCGTCGCTGCACAAGAGGAAGCGATCGCCGCGGGCTGGTTGGATTCGCCACAGGTCGACGTTCACGTCAGCCGACACTCCGAGAGCGCGGGTGAGGATATGACGGTGGGGGTGAACGGCAGCTTCGGCGGGGGTGAGCTCGCCGCTCTTGACCATCTCTTCGGCCAGACTGTGGTCATCGGTGATCTGCGAAAGCTCACCGTCGTGGAAGCGGTAGACCCTCGAGTCCCCCACGTTGACCAGGGCCAACAGGTCGTGGTCGTCCTCGTTGACGAGAGCGACGGCGGCGAGGGTGGTCCCCATGCCCCGAAGATCGGGGTTCTCGATCGAGTGTTCCCAGACCACGGAATTGGCCTCGGTGACCGCCTCGGAAAGCCCCGCACCGGTGGGCTGGCGCCCGAAGGCGACGGACAGGGTGTCGACAGCCAACCGGGCGGCGACTTCGCCGCCGGCATGACCGCCCATCCCGTCGGCCACGGCGAAGAGGTTGGGGAACTCGACGGCGAGGTCCTGGTTGACCGATCGCACCAAGCCGGTGTCGGTCGCCGAGCCCGAACGCAACAGCGTCATCTACTTGCCCACCTCGAACACGGTTCCACCTACTTGTAGCAGGTCGCCCTTCCGCAGCTTGGTACGAGCGTCGATCCGGACGGCGTTGACCCACGTGCCGTTGGTCGAACCCAAATCCTCGGCCCAGAGGTCGCCGTCGAGACGGAAGAGCCGGGCGTGCAGGTTCGACGAGTAGGCGTCGTAGTCGATAGGCACGCCGCAGCCCGGGGCCCTTCCGACGGTGACCTCGTCACCGATCTCGTAGACACGGCCGGCCTGGTCCTCAGGACGGACGACGTGCAGCTGCATTCGCTTCGAGCGTCGCCGCTTGCCGTCCGCCACCGGATCCGCCCGATCGCGATCCCGGCGCCGGCGCTTGAGCGGTCGGACCTCAACCCACACGGCCCGGACGACCCACATGAAAAAGAGCCACAGCAGGATGATGACCCCGAACTCGAGGGTGCGCAGGACCGGTGCGTTGTTGGTGGGGCCCGGTAGCGACAGCAGGTACAGGTGCATCACCGCTGATCGGCGTCGGTCAGGATGTCTCGAACCGTAGGGTCGTGGTGCCGATGGTGATCTCGTCACCGTCGGCCAGCGTCCGCTCCCGGACCGTCGCCCCGTTGATCCGGGTGCCGTTGGTCGAGTTCAGATCGACCAGGACGACCTCGTTGCCAGTCCTCCGCAGCTCGGCATGGCGGCGGCTGGCGTTGGGGTCGCTGATCACGACCGTGCACTCCGGAAGTCGCCCGATGGTGGCGGTCTCGGGCCCGAGGACAATGCGCTCGCCCTCGGCCGTGATGATCGAGGCGGCGGGCAGTCCCGACGGCCCTTCGTGGACGTCGGAATCGATGTTGAACCGTCCTCGTCGCATGCGGGGATCCTCGACCACCGAGACGGTGACAGGACCGACGAAGACGTACTCCTCGGTCCGGGCGTGCTCTCGGGCAGCCTCTTCGAGCTCACGGACGAGTGCGTCGAGGAAGCTCTCGAACCGGTCGAAGTCGATGGGCGAGAGATGGATGATGAAGGCGTTCGGGGAGATCAGGCCGTGCACCCCGAGCCGTCGCTGGAGGTCCATCTCGCGGGTCAGTCGTCGGCCGATCTCAACCGGATGGAGCTCGCCCCGGAACACTGACAACGTACCGTCCACCACCCTTTCGATCTGACCCTCCAACAGCTGTGGGCCCATGGTTGGCGTCAGCCTACCGGCTACCCAGCGGTCGATTGGGGTACGTCAGCCCCCTGAACAGGGCTTGAGGCCGCGGTCCGAACCCCGCCTCCGGCCATAATCGTGTGGCAGCCGTCCCCATCTCCTGGCCGAGACCGAAGAGGCCTGGGCTAGCCTCAACTGGTCACTCGGGCGAGTGGCGGAATTGGCAGACGCGCAGGATTCAGGTTCCTGTGTCCGAAAGGATGTGGGGGTTCAAGTCCCCCCTCGCCCACTCAGGGCTACCGACAAAACTAACCGGTCCGCGACGACAAAACTCGGCTCGACAACGTCGATGCTTGTCGAAACAAGACTTCGCGGTGACCACCTCGCGGTCGGGCCGATGCTCGTCGTCCACTTCAGGAGTTCAAGTCCTCTGTTCTTCGACCGATGGCGTGCTCCAACAAGGTCGGTGGAAAGAACGGAACCTGTGGGTGCCGAAAATGTCATCCGGGCGATGCCGAGCAGGACTTTCGTAGAGTCGGTCTCGAGCGGCGAAACTGGGCCATGGCACTGTCCTTCCTCTACCTTGCCTTCGTCCGGGTGCTCCAACTGGTGCGACTCTTTGGCGGAGCGACGAGCAACTGGCCATCGAGGTCGTCGTGCTTCGTCACGAGGTGGCCGTCCTCCGTCGCCAGGTGACCCGTCCGGCCCTACGACCACCAGATCGAGCTCTCTTTGCTGGGCTCAGTCGACTCCTTGACCGTCGGCAGCGAGGCAGGTTCTTCGTCCAACCCCAGACCTTGCTTCGCTGGCACCGGGACCTGGTCCGGCGCGACGGTGGACCTATCCCCACGGCACAGGTCGACCGAGCATCCCCGCCGGCACTGTTGCCATCATCGTGCGGCTGGCCAGGGAGAACCCCACCTGGGGCTACCGCCGGATCCATGGTGAGCTGGCCGGGATGGGTGTCGTTCTTGCTCCCTCAAGCGTCTGGGCCATCCTCGCGTCGACACGGCATCGATCCCTCACCACGCAGAGCGGGCCCACGCTGGGCGGAGTTTCTCCGAGCCCAGGCGTCTTCCATGCTGGCCTGCGACTTCTTCACCGTCGACACGGTGCTGTTGAAGCGGCTCTACGTGCTCTTTTTCATCGAGCTCGACATCCGATTGGTGTACATGACCGGGATCACCGCCAACCCAACTGGTCCGTGGGTCACCCAACAGGCCCGGAATCTGAGCATGGAACTCGCCGAACGGGCCCATCCGGTCAAGTTTCTGATCCGGGACCGAGACGCCAAGTTCACGTCGAGTTTCGACGAAGTCTTCAGATCAGACGGCATCAGGATCATCCGCACCCCGGTGCGGGCACCGCAGGCCAACGCCTTTGCCGAACGGTTCGTCGGCACCGTTCGTCGAGAGTGCCTCGACCGGATTTTGATCATCAGTCGTCGACATCTCGAACACGTTCTCGCCGAGTACTTGGTCCACTACAACGGGCGCCGGCCACACCGATCTCTGGATCAGCACGCTCCGCTGACGGTGGAGACGAGGCCACCACCAACCCACACACCTGACGTGGCCCGATTACGAAGAAACGACAAGCTCGGTGGTCTCATCCACGAGTACAAGTTGGCTGCGTGAGGACCCCGGATGACATTCTCGGCACCCACACGCCCAAAAACTCATAAGTCGGGACAGTGCGTGATTGGAGCTCGATTTCAGCTGGCTCCGGATGTTGAGTTGGCTGAGGTCGCAGAGGTGTTGCGACGATGCAGTGCCACTCCCTTCAAGCCCTCACCTATGCCCTGCCGTAAGTCCTTCTGCGCGCGGCCTGCCAGACTCCTTTCCCGTCGCGGTCGGCCGTCGTCTTGCCTCCGCTTTCCTTTCTTCCGATCTTGGCCGCATTGCGGCCGTTCCCCGATCCTCTGGCTTCTTTTGTGTCGCTGACGAAAGCCGGAATGGGAGCTCATGGGCTGCGAAACGCGGCACCGCCCGGCAACACCCGCCGTTACTTTTGCGTCCAAACTTGGGGTCCTTGTTCAGAGTGGGCCGGAGAATGGTCAAGGCAGAACGGCAATTCGTCGTCGAATCGGTTGCCTTCTTTCCCGATAGCCGGACCGGAGGCAGGCAAACGGCATGCGAAGCTGGAGAAGCCCAGCAGCCCGGCGCCCAACCCGGAGCCCTCCAGGACCAAGGCTCTTCGCCCGTGGCTGGTCTTCTAGGCGGTTGGAGAGCGAGTCACCGAGGGACGAGTGATCGTGCTCATGTTCTCGGCTAGAACCCCGCGATGCCGACCACCGGTTCATTGAGTGGCTTGCCCCCCATCGATCCGTAGAACGGAGCATTGAAGGCGAAGATCCCCCCGTCGGAGGCGACCTCCCAGTAGCCGCTCCCGGTAGACGTTGCGGCCATGCCGACGATGGGCTTGTTGAGTGGCGCGCCACCCATCGATCCATAGAACGGCGCATTGAAGGCGAAGATCCCCCCGTCGGAAGCCACCTCCCAATAGCCGCCAGTAGCCGGATCCTCGGCGATGCCGACGATGGGCTTGTTGAGTGGCGCGCCACCCATCGATCCATAGAACGGCGCATTGAAGGCGAAGATCCCCCCGTCGGAAGCCACCTCCCAATAGCCACCAGTAGCCGGATCCTCGGCGATGCCGACGATGGGCTTGTTCAGGTGCTGGCCACCCATCGATCCGTAGAACGGCGCATCGAAGGCGAAGATCCCGCCGTCGGACGCCACTTCCCAGTAGCCACCGGTCGACGGATCGTCGGCCATGCCGACGATGGGCGCGTTGAGGGGCTGGCCACCCATCGATCCATGGAATGCCGCATCGCCAAAGGCAAAGAGGCCCCCGTCGGAAGCCACTGTCCAGTAACCACCGGCGTCAGCGGTGTCGGCGATGCCCACGACTGGTTGGTTGAGCACAATCGAGCCGGTCGAACCGCAGTACGGCAGGTTCCCGTAGTTGAAGATCCCGCCATCGGAGGCCGTCATGTCGTAGCCGGTCGGATCTCCAGCCGGGGCATTGCATGGCACCTCGACCGTGGGTGTCGGCGTGCCAGCATTCCCGGTCAGCTCCGCGTCGTGGTGGAACATGGGCCAAGCCCCGGTGCCAACTGCCTGCGAGCCATTGGATCGGGCCACCTCGTAGTGGTCGATCACGCTGCCAGAGCCGTTGGAACCGGCGATGGTAATGCCGATGCTCCCGTTCGGGTCATCGGTCACGAGCGGCGAATTTTGGAAATTCGTGCCTGCCCCGAGGGGGGTGCCCACCTCCGCTCCAGTCTGCCCGTCGAAGATGTCGACGCCGTTGGTCGTAGGGACCAAGATGTCCTGGTAGCCGGCCCCCGTGAGATCGGCGGTTACCGGCGAGCCGGTGATCTCGCCGCTCGTGGCGGCGCTCCACACGGGCACACCGTTCGTGCCGTTAAGCACCCACACCGTGCCCACGCTCGTGCCCTCAACCACGTCCAGCTGGCCATTCCCCTGCACGTCGGCAATGGCCGGGCTGCTCGTCGTCAGGCCATCGAGAGTCGCCGCCCATTGGGGCTGGCATTGGTTGTTGACCGCGATCACCTGGTTGGTCTGTGAGGCCCCCGCGTAATAAGAGCCCGTGCCGAAGGCGATCCCGACGCCACCACCGCGAGGAACTGCCCGACGGCCGGCGACGACTGCACATTCTGATTGGTGTTGTACTGGCAGAGCAGTCCATCGTTCGGCTCGGGTTGGCCAAGGTTGCCATCGGCACTGAGGATCCGCAGATGGCCACCGTTCTCGTATTGGGTGCCGTAGGAGTACCCCTGCGTAGAGTCACCGCCCTCGATAATTTCGTTCCTACCGTTGTCGTAGAGATCGGCGATGGCCGGGGTCGATTGGGTGCTATCGCCCTGGTACCAGGGAAACCCACTCAACGTGCTCCCGTCAGCGGCGTTGGCACGCGTATTCCTCCTCGCCGAGCGAGCCGGCGACAAGATCGGTACCACCTTGCAAGTCCCCGACGGCGAGCGAGGCATCCACGCCGTTGGTGGGCTGAGGATCGGTGGGCGGGTTGCGCTCCTGGACAAACCACTGGTCGCCGCCGGTCGGGCTGATCGCCTGGTATCCGCCGATCGTGGTGTCGCCCGCATAGCCCACGCCCACGAAGACGGAGTCATATGGGCTGCCGTTCGTCGGCGCGACCGAGGGCGTCGATTCAATCGGCGCTTCGTTGGCGTACGCCCAGTCCCTGTTCCCAGTCGCCAAGTTGTATGCGTAGACGTATCCATCTCCATCGCCTACCACGACCGCCGGCCCGCCGGGCAGCTCGGCCACGTTGGGCGAGGAGAGGTCGATCCCGTTGGGAGCATCGTCGAGGGTGACCGACCAGGGCAGAGTGATTGTGGGGAGCGATGCCGCGTTGGCAGGCGACGAAGTCGTCGCGATCATCCCCGCGGCGCTAAGACCAACGACACCGATGATGGGTGCGGCCGCCAGCCGCGCAGCACGAAGCCACGATCGTTTCGGGGTCAACACTGCGACTCCAAACGCCTATGTGCCATTGCTTGCGCCCTCCCCTTATCTATAAATTCTCTTGCGTTATTCATAACTTGTGTACCTCGCCCAACCATAAATGCTCCTGATGTGAAGCCACTCGTGAACCGACGCGGTCCGAATGCAACACCGCATTTTGCGCCAAAGGCGCCCAACAGAGCAGCATCGGAATACCCGAACTAAATGCAGTGCCTAGGAGGATACGACGAGCGTCAAAGTAGCCGTCGCAGTTTGTCGAGACCCATCCACCTTGGTGTCCTGAACTTCCACGGTGAACGTCGAGGTTGCACTTGTCTTCGACGGTCGCCCAGTTATCTCGCCAGATGAGGCACCGAGTCTCAGGCCCTTCGGGAGCTTTCCGGACACGACTTTCCATTTGTATGGCGGATTGCCACCTGTCGCTAGAAGTGTCTCCGAGTATGACGCTCCGATTGTGGCAGGTGGTAGCGAGGTTGTCGTTATTTCAAGGACATTGGCCGAATAGGTCAGCATGACGACTCCGCCCGAAGTGTCGGTTCCCGCCGCGTCGCACACGTTTATGGACGGGCAAGTGACGTCCGAGATTCCTTCTACTTCCGATGGCGTAGCCTGCATCGTCCAGGTCGATCCGCCATCGGTCGTACCGATGAAGGCTGCTTCACCTGAACCGGTGTCTCCCACGCCCTCGCAAATGCTGGTGGACGGACAGACGAGGTTAGAAACAGCATCGACTCCAGTCGGGACGGTCTGCGTGGTCCAAGTCGATCCTCCGTCGGAAGTGCTGAGAAATCCATTGCCGGCAATGGCCTCGCAGACGCTGGTGGACGGACAAACGAGGTTGGAGACTTCATCGACTCCAGCAGGGACGGTCTGCGTAGTCCAAGTCGAGCCGCTGTTCGTCGTATTGACGACGATTGGTTCATTACCACTGTTGTCTGCCGCTGCGTCACACACACTGGTGGAGGGGCAGACAACGCCGTAAAGGTTTTCGGTCCCGGAGGGCAGAGTCTGCATAGTCCAGGTCGAGCCACCGTTGGCGGTGCCGAGAACGAATGGGTCCGTAATGCTGCTTATCCCATCATCGGACCCGAAGTATCCGACTGCCTCGCAAAGCATGGTGGATGGGCAAACTATGTCGCTGATCCCCGTTATGGCCGGGGACGTTACATCCACTGCAGACGGTAGGGTCTGCATCGTCCATGTCGACCCGCCGTTGGTCGTGCCCACAACGATTGCATCACCAGAGGTGTTCACTCCACCTGCCTCGCACACACTCGTAGATGGGCAGACGATGTTGTCGAGGTAATAGATGCCTGAAGGCAGGGTCTGCGTGGTCCACGTCGACCCGCCATTGGTCGTACCGGCCACAATTCCATCAAATGCGCTATTGCTTCCCACCGCCTCGCACACATCGACGGAAGGGCAGTTGACACCGTAGACGTCAACCATGCCCGATGGCAGTGTTTGCGTCGTCCTCGTCGACCCGCCGTCGGCCGTGCCCAACACGCTCCAACTGGGACCGTTGCTGTATCCCTGTGCCTCGCACACGATGGTGGACGGACAAACGATACTGCCGATGGAATAGAAACCCGAGGGCAACGTCTGCGCCGTCCATGTCGACCCGCCGTTGGTCGTGCTCACGAAGATTGGGTCACTTGCAGTGTTCTCTCCCAATGTCTCACACACGCTGGACGACGGGCATAGCAGGTCATTAAGACCCTTAGTATCTGAGGGCAAGGTTTGCGTACGCCATTTCGAGCCGCCATCGGTCGTGCCGAGGGCGATCGAGCCTCCTGTGCTGTTGGAGCCTTGTGCCTCGCAAGCGCTGGTAGACGGACAGACAATGTCACCGATCGAAACAGCGCCGGAGGGCAGCTTCTGCATCGTCCAGGTCGACCCGCCGTTAGTGGTGCCAAGCACGATTGCGGGGTTGGAATCGCTTCCTGCCGCCGCCTCGCAAATGTCGGTGGACGGGCAAACGACCTCGCTGACGTCATAGATCGACGATGGGACAGTTTGGGTGGTCCAGGTTGTCCCGCTGTTAGTCGTGCCGAGCACGACCGCACCACCCGAATCGTTTCCGCCCACTGCCTCACACACGCTGGCAGACGGGCAGGCGAGGTCAAGATAAGCAATAAAAGCTATCCCCGAAGGAATGGTCTGAGTAACCCAGGTTGTCCCGCCATTGGTCGTGCCGACGATGACGTCGGCTCCTTCAGCTTCGGCTGTGAATCCCGCCGCTTCGCAGACCGTGGTGGACGGACAAACGATGTCACTCAATCCATAGATCCCCGACGGCAGCGTCTGTATCGTCCAGGTCGATCCGCCATTAATCGTGCCGAGGGCGATTGCACCATCTGAACCGTTGCCCCCCGCTGCCTCGCAAACATTGGTAGATGGACAAACAATGTCGGAGATGCCACCCGCACCAGAAGGAAGGGTCTGCGTAGTCCAGGTCGATCCACCATCAGTCGTACCCAGGACGATGCCACCTTCTACGCCGTCCGCTGGTGCCGCTGCCGCTTCACAAACATTGGTGGACGGGCAGGCAACGCCCGAGACATCAAATACACCCGAGGGCAAGGTTTGCGTAGTCCAGTTCGTGCCGCCGTCTGTGGTACCCATTGCGGCCCCTTGGTCTGCCGCACTATTTCCCACTGCTTCGCAGACTGATACGGACGGGCAGGCTATTCCGGCGGGATTGAATGGAGGCTGATAAGTCTGAGTCACCGTCCATCCGGATGAATCCGTTGCCGACGCGCGCGCAGATGGGATGACGAGCGTCAGTGCAGTCGTTGCGAAAAGAATCATCGAACGTCGCGACGGCAATGGGCGAGCAAGACCAAATAGGCCGCTCGCCTCTAGCTGGACGTGGCATTCCCCCTCACTTTCTCAATTCAGGCCACCGGCATCGGAGCACTGAATCCACCGAATGAGTAAGTCCCCGAATCCTGTCACGAGGTTGGAGCCCCGTCATCTCAATATCGCCGTCAACGCCGTGTTCCTGGTCAGGGCATCGAAACGACCCGCAGCACGGTTGGGATCATCAGGGCTTCGGGAGTCGCTCAGCCAGAAGGACGACCTAGAGCCCAGGTAGACGCTACGAGCACCAGTCCGGCTATTCCCAAACCAGCCATCCGCCGAATCCCTCAATGCCATGTCTTGACCGTCCCTGGCGAGCGAGCGTCAACAGGACCCAGCCGAGGCGTCAATAGGACCGCGTGGGCAAAGGCAGCTTTCTGCAGCTGACCCCGCGGTCAGCGTCATTTAGCTCGTTCAACACCGGCCAAATGCCGCACTCGGCCACCCACCATCGCATAGCCAGACCTGTGTTCTACCTAACCCCCTGTGGCATGTCGTAGTCACCGCCATAGACGGCGTCGCGCCCACCTATGGTCCCGCTGCCCAACTGGCCTCCGTCGTTCCACCCCCAACAGTCCATCCCGCCGGACGAGAGCACCGCACAGTAACTACCGTCTTCGTCGCTGGTTACGGAGATGGCATTAGTGATTCCGATGACTGCCTGGGGTGTGTCGTAGCCGCCACCGCCCAAATACCCGATTGGCCCACTACTGGATCCGTTGCCCAACTCACCGTCACCGTCGAAGCCCCAACAATCCATTCCGCCGGTCGAGAGGACCGCACAGTAGCTGACGGCAGCATTAGCTGCAGATACAGCATTGGTGATGCCGGTAACTGCCTGGGCTGTTTCGGAGCTAATAGTGGTCCCGTTGCCCAGCTGCCCGTCGGCGTTGTCCAACAGTCCATCCCGCCGGACGAGAGCACCGCACAGTTGTCCCAGCCGTCACCGGTGGTTACTGAGACAGCATTGGTGATGCCGATGACGGCTTGGGGAGTGTCGTAACCATCCTCCCCGTCGGGCCCACCTATGGTCCCGTTGCCCAGCTCACCTGCGCCGTTGTCCCCCCAACAATCGATCCCACCGGTCGTGAGGACCACACAGTAAGTGCCGCCGTCTGCGTTACCGGACGACTACTGAGGAGGCGATGCTCTTCCCGTGACCGCGAGGAGAGGTTCCGCATCCACTGGTCCATGTCCGTCGGAGCGGCAATCCGGTCAGCCTGATTCCAACAGCTCCCCAACAAGGTCGTCCTCTTTCGGTTCGCTTGATTTTGATGACCCAGAGCGCAATAGTGACAGCGAGTGGTCGGATGGCCCCGATTCGTGACGGGCCCTGGCCGGCGGATTCGAGTTCGCAGACGCAAGGCAACCATGGCGGAGGGCCGATGAGCAATCAGAAATGTCTTGACCAAACGGCGGGTGCTGGGTTCGCCCGTGGGTGCACGATCGCCGCTTAATGACGGCATTGCTCGCGGTTTCTGGAGCCGTCTTACTCACGCTGCCCGGAACGATCCCTGGAATCCTGCGATGAGAGGCCAGTCGCTTCGGCGCCGGGCTCTCTGTCTCGCCCTCGTGGCGGCGTCGGTGGCGCCCATCTCCCTCGCGATTTTCAGCTCACGAGCGTCGGGCGCCGCCACCACCTGGTACGCGTCGGTTGCTGGAAGCGGCACGACCTGCACAACCAGCTCGCCATGTGCACTGACCGAGGCGCTGTCCTCCGCAACATTCGGTGACACGGTCGATCTGGCGCCCGGCACCTACGAGCCTGCAACCAGTTTCACCATTTCGACCTCGATCACCCTCCAACCCACGACTCCCGGCACTTCCGTGATCTTGACGGGCAACGATGCCACCGTACTCATCGTGGATCCCTCTGTCGTAGCCACGATCTCGGGGATCAGCATCGAAAACGGTACAAGTTACGCGGAGGCCGGAGGCATCGATAATCAAGGTGCGGCGATCATCGATGATTGCACCATCTCGAATAACGACTCGATCACTGGCGGCGGTGGCATCTCCAACGGCGGCGCGGCGATCATCGAAGACTCCAGTATCACGGACAACGGCTCGTACACTCGCGGCGGTGGCATCTCCAACGGCGGCACGGCGACCATCGAGGACTCCACGATCTCGAACAACGGCGCGGACAGTGGCGGCGGAATCGAGAGCTCCGGTCCCTCTCTCGCCGTAGAGAGTTCGACCATCTCGGGCAATTCAGTTCAGGCGGTGGGGGCCGGCATCGACACTCAAAGCACAACGACCGTCCAGAATTCGACGATCTCGGGTAACTACGCCGGCGAGGATGGCGGCGGCATTACCAGCTCAGAGGCGCTCACGGTCGAGGATTCCACCGTCTCGGGAAATGGGATCACGACCCTCTTTGGAGGAACCGGCGGCATTTCTAGTGGCGGTTCCGCGACCATCGAGGACTCCACCATCTCGGGCAACCTTGGCGCCACCGAAGGAGGCGGTATCTCGAATGGCGGCACGGCGACCATTCAGGATTCCACCCTCTCGGGAAACAGTGCCTTAAACGGGGGCGGCGGAGGCATCTTCAATCAGGGTACCGCGATAGTCGAGAACTCCACAATCGCAGGCAATGGTCTCGACGACAGCGGAGGCGCCGTAGGCGGTATCTCGAATGCCGGCACGGTCAGGATGCAGGCCACCATCGTGGCTAGCAACGGGCCGAGTCATGACTGTTATGGCGACATCACTGACCTGGGATACAACATCGATGACGACGGCACCTGCGGATTCACTGCACCGAGCATCAGCGACTCGACCACGATCGACAGCACGCTCGCTCCAATCGCCAACAACGGCGGCCCTACCGAGACCATTGCATTGCTCTCAGGCAGCCCCGCCATCGGTCAGATTCCCGCAGCGGAATGTCCCACAACTGATCAGCGGGGCTATCGGCGCATCCCACCCTGTGACATTGGTGCATTTCAAGTTGATGCTCGTGCCGTCGCTCCGACGACGACCACAGTCTCGACAGTTCCAACTTTGACGGCCCTGGATTCCTCGGTCGCCTACACGGCCGAGGTCGCACCCTCCTCGGGATCGGGACTGGTGAAGGGGACCGTTACCTTTACCACCGGGTCACAGCCGCTCTGCACGGCAACTCTCTTGAACGGAGTCGCCTCCTGCAGCGCTTCGACTGCGCCGCTTGGGTTAGAGCGCCGTCATGGCCAACTACAGTGGGCACGCCAAATCGCCGCCTCGTTGGGCCTGGCCGCCCTCAGTGTCGTTCTCTACCCGACCACCACCGATGCGTCGGTGAATCCGACCAGAACCACGACTGGCTCATCCGTCTCCTACTCAGTCAGTGTCTCTGCAACCGCAGGTCCCGGTCCTCCTTCTGGGTTTGTCGACTTCAGCATCGGATCCACAGCCCTCTGTACGGTCACGCTTTTGGACGGCGCCGGCTCGTGTGATGCGTCGAATGCTCCGCCGGGCATCGACACCGTGACCGCCGCTTACAACGGGGACTCCAACTTCGACTCCTCAACCGACACGACCACTCTCACCGTGACCAATCCCACCCCGAGTGTTGACTGTTCCGAGCTTTCGGGGACGACGTCGACCTACGTCACCTTCAAACAGTGCGAGCTGCCGTCGAAAGCCAACAAGTCGGCATCTGCTTCCAGTTCATTCATTGTCTCAGGTGGAACGTTGACGTGGAGTCCCAGCAGCCAGACGACAGGCGTGTCACTCAGAGCCACATCACCCGGACAGGGCTCTTGTGCGAAGAACGACATCGAGGAGGAACTCTCAGGGATCGTCGTCGGCGGCACCTCGGCCTATACGCAGCTCGACGATCCGGTATCGCTCACGATGTGCGTCAACAAGGCCGGCAGAGTCAGCCTTGTGAAGGGGACGACGGCTGATCTCTAGCAGGAAGACGAATCGGAATCGCCGGAGGGACGACCATGGGGGACTACTGGGGCGTCGGGAGAGAAGACATCAGCTGACGTTGTGGGTGCCGAGAATCTCACGCGTGGCAGACCGCCGCGCTGGCGTTCCTTTCGAATCCGAGAGCCCTTTGGTGGTGTAGCGAGGAGCACTGATCCCGGCACCCACACCTGAAGGGTTACTGGGCCATAGGGCCTCCCCGGTGCGGCGTTGGGGAAGTGACGTGGTCGATGACTCATGATCGATCAACACCGAATCGGACTCAACTTTTCGGTGGCAAGATCGTTAGGTAAAAGTCCAATTCGGAGGTCCCGTCCTGATCCTTGAAGTCTTGGTAGCCGGACCATTGACCTGGACCTGCCTCTTCGATATTGAAAGCGATTTGCAACCTGCAGGACCTATGGGCAGCCATCGTTAACGCGTAAGGATAGGCATTCCAGTTAATGTCGTTCGCGCAACTGCCGTTTCGAGTCCACGAAGAACTCTTCGAGGGTGCCGTCAATGGAAACCGTTATGGGGCTGGAACTCGTATTGGAAACGCGAACATTATGATAGAGACAACAACGCTGTGAAGCTGCCGACCCCCAACGGAACGTTGGGAACGTTGTGTCTTTACGACCGCTGAGCTCCAAGCCGCCGCCGGTGGCAGGTGTCACCGTGAGCAGGCCACTTGTGACCTTCTTCTTTCCCTCGCTGGCGCTGTTGGACACCGTAACCGGCAAATCAGTGCCGGTCTTCGCACTGCTTGACACCGAGAGAACCGCAGTAATCATCGTTGAACCAACCACCGACACGTCGGTAAACCGCGTGCCCTTCGGACCCTTGATGGTCGCTCCTGGTGCGAAACCCGATCCGGTCAAGGTGACGTCGGTACTCGAGTTCTGACTCGCGCTCGATGGATTCATGCCGGTGAACGTCATGCTGGCAATGAGGGTCGGCAGTTCGAGCAGACGAAAGATCCGCTGCCAGTGGTGACGGTTACGGTCCGGGCACCGAGAGCGGCATTCGAGCTGACCTTTGCCTTGATGGTCACCGCTGTCGAGGTGGTACCGACCAGGGTAGGCGTTACACCTCCCCCCGAGATGGTGACGCCGATCGGTGAGGTGAACCCTGTTCCGTCGATGACCACGTCGGTCGCAGAGGGTCGCACGATTTGGCTCGGAGTGATGCTGGTGACCCCGCCCCCGATCACCACGGAGTTCGAGGCCACCGAAGCGGGACCGGTGCCGACCCCGTTGGTGGCCGTCACCGTGAACGAATAGGTGTCACCGGTCAGTTAAGCCGTTGACGATGATGGGACTGGTGGTGCCCGACTGCGTCTCACCGCCGTTGGCTGGCGTGGTCTCGTCTGTGGCCGTCACCGTGTAGGACATGACCTCAGATCCACCGTCGCTGGTCGGTGGGCTGAAGCTGACCGTTGCTTGACCAGCGCCCGCAATGGCGGTGCCGATGACGGGAGCCCCAGGAACGGTGGCCGGGACAACCGAGTTTGAGGTCTCGGAGGCAGGCCCGGTCGACCCACCGAGTTCGTGGCCGTAACGGTGAAGTCATAGGTATCGCCGTTGGTCAAGCCGGTCACGGTGAGGGGACTCCCCAGCTGCTCGCCGTTTCACCGCCGTTGGCCGATGTCGTCAGATCTTGGGCGGTCACCGTGTAGCTCGAAATGGCCGCCCCGCCGTTGTTCGACGGCGGATTGAAGGTAATCGTGGCCTGACCGTTGCCTCCCGTCGCTGTACCGATGGTGGGAGCCGTCGGAGCGACGGCCGGCACGGCCGAGTAGTTCCAGGTATCGCCCAGGAATGCCTTGTCCGCCCACCCTCCGTAGAGGATCAGCTGGAGGTGGCCGGGTCATAGGCCGTCACGACTCGGTTACGTTTCGACGGGCTGTTCGCCGGGGCGAGTTGCTCCCAAGTAGTGCCATCCCAGTTCCACGTGTCTCCAAGCGCATCGTTCTTGGTCGTGGCGCCGCCGAAGAGCACCAGCTGCTCGGTAGTCGGATCAAAGGTCAGTGCTTCCCAGCTCAGCTGATGGACTTGTGGTCGGTGAGAGTTGGTCCCAGTCGGTTCCAGTCCAGGTCCAGGTATCACCGAGAAGAGCAGAGTTGGAGTTGCTGAATCCGCCAAACAGGATGAGCTGGGAGGTAGCCGGGTCATAGGTCAGCGGTGCCCTCGAACGGGAGGAGGGGCTCGTTGCGGGGGAGAGCTCCGTCCACGTCGATCCGTTCCATGACCAGGTGTCGGAGCCGGTCGATGTGCTGTTCCCGACACCACCGAAGAGGATGATTTGGGAGGTTGCTGAGTCATAGGCCATCGATGCGTTCTGTCGAACCGGCGGACTTGTAGCCGGACTCAACTGGGTCCAGTTGCTCCCATTCCAATCCCAGGTGTCGTTGAGGTAGGTGGTCCCTGAGCCCATACCGCCAAAGAGCAGGAGCTGACCCGTGGCAGCGTCATAGGCCATCGAGGCATTGCAACGAGGGGAAGGGCTTGTTGTCGGCGACAACTCTGCCGACGTGGTTCCATTCCAGGACCACGTGCCGTTCACGAAGTTGTTGCTGCTGTTCTGACCCCCGAAGAGAATGACCTGTGATGTTGCCGGGTCATAGGCCATCGAAGCCTCACCCAGGTTTCCTGGCGTGGTCTGCGGGCTCAGCTGCGTCCACGTCGTCGTCGGCGGGTTGACGGTAAGCGTGAAACTCTGGGTGGCATTGGGCGAGTCACCGTTACTGGCCGTGATGGTGACGGTATAGGTCCCGCTCACTGTGGCATCGCCCGACAGGGTGGCGGTTCCGTTGCCGTTGTTTGCGAAGGTGATCCCTAATGGAAGCGCTCCTGCCTCTGTGATCCCAGGAGTTGGAGTTCCTGTTGTCGTCACAGTGAACGAGTCGGCCACACCTTGGGTGAAAGCATCAGAGGTCGAGCTAGTAATACTTGGCGGCGATTTGCTTCCTTGAGGGTTGACCGTCAACGTGAAGTCCTGGACGTCCGGGTTGCCGATCCCGTTGGTGGCCGTGAAGGTGGTCGGGAAGGTCCCGCTCTGCGTGGGGGTCCCGTGCAGGGCACCCCCGCTGAAGCTCACCCCGTTGGGCAGGGTGCCCTGTTCGGTGATCGTCGGGGTCGGAGTCCCGGTGGCGGTCGGGGTGAACGATCCGTTGGTGCCCTCGGTGAAGGTGGCGGTATCCATCGACGTGATGTTCGAGACCTGCGAGCCCGGTGGGCCGGGGATCGAAGACCACACGAAGCCGTTCGGGTCGGTACCACTGGCCGTGAAGGTGATCGCGGTGTTCCAGTAGTCGGTGACCACCCCGTCGGTGTTTGTACAGGCGAGGCCCCCCTCCCACTGCCCGGAGGTGTTGCCGTCCTGGTAGAGGAGGGTGTCGAGCGTCACCAGACCGCCACTCACCAGCGGGCCGAACTCGAGGTCGTTGGGGATCTCGATGATCTGACCGGTAGTCGGCGCAGTGTTTGCGTCTCCGTAGTACCCGCCGGCGTTGTCGACGAAGCCGTACTGGTTGTCACCCGTGTTCGGGAGATTGTCGGGGAAGGTGATGCCGGTGATGCTCGTTCCCGGCTCGACCAGATAGCTGAAGACGTGGTAGCCGTGGGTGGCGGTGTCGCCCGAGCAGGCCGCCTGGGCCGGCAGGCTGACCGTGTACTCGTCCTCCGAACCGCCGGAGGCGAGGGTAATTGCTGGTCCCCGGGCTGGCGATGGTGGCGATCCCATCGAGGGTCGCGGCGCCGACGGTTTCTGGGACAGCTATCGCCATCACGGCCGTCGGGGTGAGCAAGCAGGCGAGGGCAATCGACAGCCGAAAACTCCTCATAGCTCCACCTCCGCTGAAGACACCACCGTCCGCCGGCGTCTTAGAGCATTACGAGTGTGGACTCCGGATGCAACCGGCCAGGCCGCACGTTGGATATCGCCCCTGTTGGTTGCCAAGAACCTCATGGAACTTGGTGAGCACGGACTTTTCCGGAGAGGTACGCGATTGCGAAAAGGGGTCCGTACTGAGCAGGGACCCTCACGGCCCATTGCGCCAACAACAATGTGGAAAATCATGGCGAGCAGCGTGGAAAGGGCTCCGAAACGGGCGCTGTCCTCCCAAGTCATCCAAGTTTTGTCGGTAGCCCACTCACTGAGGGCTACCGACAGAAACTAACCGGTCCGCGACGACAAAACTCAGCTCGACAACGTCGATGCTTGTCGAAACGGGACTTCGCGGTGTCCACCTCGCGGTCGACACTGCCGAGGCGCAAGAAGCTAATCCTGGTCGAAGGGAAGTGAAGCTAGGTGATCGCCGCTAGAGCCGGCACACCTTAGATTTACCTAATTTGGGATCGGCGTGAGCTTCCACGCCAATAGGTTGCCGGCACTACACGCACGGCTCGCGGTGATCTTCGAGACGTAGTAGTTGGTCGGGACGGTCGCAGGGAAGGCGCACTCGGTATAGGAGCCCGTCGACGGGGTCCGGACGAGCTTCCAGGCCAGGGCGTTGCCGGCGCTGCACGATGCGCTCGCAGCGATCTTCGAGATGTGGTAGCCGTTCGGGACGGTGGCGGGAACGGCGCACTCGGTATAGGAACCCGTGGACGGAGTCGGGACGAGCGTCCAGGCCAGGGCGTTGCCGGCGCTGCACGAGGCGCTGTCGGCAATCTTCGAGAGGTAATGGCCAGTCGGAACGGTAGCGGGAACGGCGCACTCGGTGTAGGAGCCTGTGGACGGGGTCGGCACGAGCGTCCAGAGCAGGGCGTTGCCCGGGCTGCACGTCCCAACGTTGGTGATCGCCAAGACGTAGTAACCGGTGGGCACCGAGTTGGACCGCGCACTCAGAGTAAGAGCCGGTCGACGGAGTTGGGGTGAGCGTCCACGCCAAGGCGTTGCCGGCGCTGCACGAGGCGCTGTCGGCAATCTTCGAGATGTAGTAGTCGTTCGGGACGGTGGCGGGAACGGCACACTCGGTATAGGAGCCGGTCGACGGGGTCGGAACGAGCGTCCACGCCAAGGCATCGCCGGCGCTGCACGAGGCGCTGTTGGCGATTTTCGAGAGGTAATGGCCAGTCGGAACGGTGGCGGGAACGGCGCACTCGGTATAGGAGCCGGTCGACGGGGTCGGGACGAGCGTCCACGCCAAGGCATTGCCGGCGCTGCACGAGGCGCTCGCAGCGATCTTCGAGAGGTAGTAGCCATTCGGAACGGTGGCGGGAACGGCGCACTCGGTGTAGGAGCCCGTCGACGGGATTTGAGCGAACGTCCACGTTAAAAGGTTCGAGGCGCCGCATGTGCCGGTGTTGGTGATGGCCAAAACGTAATCGCCGTTGGGAACCGTGGGAGTGGTGGGACACTCGGAGTAGGACCCGGTCGTCGGGCTCGGCGTGAGTGTCCACGCTAAGGCGTTGCCGGCACTGCACGCGCTGCTCGTGGTGGACGCTGAGACATAGTAGTTGTTGGGTACGGTCGCAGGGAAGGCGCACTCGGTATAGGAGCCCGTCGACGGGGTCCGGACGAGCTTCCAGGCCAGGGCGTTGCCAGCGCTGCACGATGCGCTCGCAGCGATCTTCGAGATGTAGTAGCCGTTCGGGACGGTGGCGGGAACGGCGCACTCGGTATAGGAACCCGTGGACGGAGTCGGGACGAGCGTCCAGGCCAGGGCGTTGCCGGCGCTGCACGAGGCGCTGTCGGCAATCTTCGAGAGGTAATGGCCAGTCGGAACGGTGGCGGGAACGGCGCACTCGGTATAGGAACCCGTGGACGGAGTCGGGACGAGCGTCCAGGCCAGGGCGTTGCCGGCGCTGCACGAGGCGCTGTCGGCAATCTTCGAGAGGTAATGGCCAGTCGGAACGGTAGCGGGAACGGCGCACTCGGTGTAGGAGCCTGTGGACGGGGTCGGCACGAGCGTCCAGAGCAGGGCGTTGCCCGGGCTGCACGTCCCAACGTTGGTGATCGCCAAGACGTAGTAACCGGTGGGCACCGAGTTCGACGCGCACTCAGAGTAAGAGCCGGTCGACGGAGTTGGGGTGAGCGTCCACGCCAAGGCGTTGCCGGCGCTGCACGAGGCGCTGTCGGCAATCTTCGAGATGTAGTAGTCGTTCGGGACGGTGGCGGGAACGGCACACTCGGTATAGGAGCCGGTCGACGGGGTCGGAACGAGCGTCCACGCCAAGGCATCGCCGGCGCTGCACGAGGCGCTGTTGGCGATTTTCGAGAGGTAATGGCCAGTCGGAACGGTGGCGGGAACGGCGCACTCGGTATAGGAGCCGGTCGACGGGGTCGGGACGAGCGTCCACGCCAAGGCATTGCCGGCGCTGCACGAGGCGCTCGCAGCGATCTTCGAGAGGTAGTAGCCATTCGGAACGGTGGCGGGAACGGCGCACTCGGTGTAGGAGCCCGTAGACGGGGTCGGGACGAGCGTCCAGGCCAAGGCATTGCCGGCGCTGCACGAGGCGCTGTTGGCAATCTCTGAGAGGTAGTAGCCATTCGGAACGGTGGCGGGAACGGCGCACTCGGTGTAGGAGCCCGTAGACGGGATCGGGACAAGCGTCCAGGCCAAGGTGTTGCCGGGGCTGCACGAGGCGCTGTCAGCGATCTCCGAGAGGTAGTACTTATTGGGTACGGTCGCGGGAACGGCGCACTCGGTGTAGGAGCCGGTCGTCGGAATGGGTGTCAGCGTCCAGGCCAGGCTATTGCCGGCACTGCACGAGGGGCTTGTGGCGATCTGCGAGACGTAGTAGTAGGTCGGTACGGTCTGAGAAACGGCACATTCCGTGTACGGAGCAAGGTTGTACGTCTCGGTGACCCAGGCCGACCACGGCGACTCGAACGTTCCACCCCCGACGACGGCCTGGATCCGGTAGGAACACGTGGTCCCGACGGGACAGTCGGTGACTCCGTAGCCGTCGATGTACGGGCTGGAGGTCGCGGTATTGCCGAACTCGCCGGCAAAGACGGTGGTCGAGGTTCCTCGCTCGACTGTCGTTCCGCCGTCCACAGAGTCCTCGTAGTTGTAGGAGGTGATCGTCAGGCCGGGACTAAGCGTCGGAGCGGCGAAGTTCAACAACGTTCCGTTGTTGTTGTAGGTGACGCTATTGAGGGTCGGTGCTGACCCGAACGACGTCTCGGTGACCCAAGCCGACCACGGTGACATGAACGTTCCACCCCCGACGACGGCCTGGATCCGGTAGGAACACGTGGTCCCGACGGGACAGTCGGTGACTCCGTAGCCGTCGATGTACGGGCTGGAGGTCGCGGTATTGCCGAACTCGCTGGCAAAGACGGTGGTCGAGGTTCCTCGCTCGACTGTCGTTCCGCCGTCCACAGAGTCTTCGTAGTTGTAGGAAGTGATCGTCAGGCCGGAACTAAGCGTCGGAGCGGTGAAGTTCAACACGTTCCGTCATTGTTGTAGGTGACGCTATTGAGGGTCGGCGCTGACCCGAACAGCGTCTCAATGACCCAGCTCGACCACGGTGACATGAACGAACCACTCCCGACGACGGCCTGGATCCGGTAGGAACACGTGGTCCCGACGGGACAGTCGGTGACTCCGTAGCCGTCGATGTACGGGCTGGAGGTCGCGGTATTGCCGAACTCGCTGGCAAAGACGGTGGTCGAGGTTCCTCGCTCGACTGTCGTTCCGCCGTCCACAGAGTCTTCGTAGTTGTAGGAAGTGATCGTCAGGCCGGAACTAAGCGTCGGAGCGGTGAAGTTCAACAACGTTCCGTCATTGTTGTAGGTGACGCTATTGAGGGTCGGCGCTGACCCGAACGGCGTCTCAATGACCCAGCTCGACCACGGTGACATGAACGAACCACTCCCGACGACGGCCTGGATCCGGTAGGAACACGTGGTCCCGATGGGACAGTCGTCGACTCCGTAGCCGTCGATGTACGGGCTGGAGGTCGCGGTATTGCCGAACTCGCTGGCAAAGACGGTGGTCGAGGTTCCTCGCTCGACTGTCGTTCCGCCGTCCACAGAGTCTTCGTAGTTGTAGGAAGTGATCGTCAGGCCGGAACTAAGCGTCGGAGCGGTGAAGTTCAACAACGTTCCGTCATTGTTGTAGGTGACGCTATTGAGGGTCGGCGCTGACCCGAACGACGTCTCGGCGACCCAGCTCGACCAATCCGAGCTGGTCGCTCCGCCATCAAAGACGGCCTGGATCCGGTAGGAACACGTGGTCCCGACGGGACAGTCGTCGACTCCGTAGCCGTCGACGTACGGGCTAGAGGTGGCGGTATTGCCATACTCGCCGGCAAAGACGGTGGTCGAGGTTTCTCGCTCGACCGTCGTTCCGCCGTCCACAGAGTCTTCGTAGTTGTACGAAGTGATGACATTTCCGACAAGCTGCGACGGCGCCGTGAAGGTCCAGCGACGTTCCGTCATTGTTATAGCTGACACTGCTCAACGTCGGCGCCGTCGGATCCCCCTGCGCAGAGCGCAATTCCCGCTGTATTGACCGCAACCACGGCCGTCACCGCGAGTGTGATCAGTGCCGCAGCGATCGAGACCCGAACCAACCTGGCGCGCCCTCGCCTGCCACCCATTGGAGAGCCCTCCTTCGCCAATAGCCGACCGCCGTTGGCGCTGCCAGCGTGTAAGTGACTAGCACCCGTGCGAGCAGCGTGCAATCGAGTACCACTCACGGCACCCGCCCTAACTGTCGTCCTCACGGCGGTCCGCCCTGCCGAGAGGGACCCGCGGAGATGCATCCTGCATTGTCAAGAGTGCGGTCGGTATTACAACCGACTCCGCCACGGTGGACGGGAGCGTCGCCGCCGGCTTGACCAGACAGGCATGATTGAGGGCTGGAGCGGTTCGCAATGGCCGGTCGAGGCCACTACGAATCTGCATTGATTGGCCAGGGCTATTGGAAGACCGCGGAGCGTGAGGATCGTGGGCTTACTTGTTGCCACTCGGTCTCGATCGTGGTACCCACTACTGCGGCCTAGCCGGCGTAGAGCCTGGGGGTAATGGTGATGGCGGCGAAGCGGATCCTTGCAGTGGGCCTCACTGTTTTCGGGGCGCTAGGAGCGGTCACAAGTACACCCGCTGGGGCCTATACGCCCAGGCCTCGAATCACTGGCATAACGAGGACGCCCTCGACCATCACCGCGGCTGGCGGGTCGTCCACCATCTCGGCCACCTTCGTCAACACCGAGAGCTGCACTATTTCCTCGAAGCCGACGTTTCCGGGATTGCCCGTGACGACCTACTGCGTTGGTGGGTCGATCAGCCAGACTGTCTATCCACCTCTGAATGCCCTCAAGAGAACTGTCCGGTACAGGATCACATTGTCAATATCCGGAGACGGAGGCACCACGCACGGGGCGCGGACGCTCAAGGTGAAGCCGGGGGCCGGAGGTGGCCCGCTGCCAACCCTCACGGGAGTGAGCGCCATGGTCAGCGACGGAAGCGGCTATTGCGCCCTCTTCGGCTCCGGTGGGGTCAACTGCTGGGGAAGCGGCTCCAACGGGGATCTCGGAAACGGAACCTCTACACCGCGAGTCCGGGGGGCAGTGCCACGCCAGTCCAGGTGGTCGGTGTCGGCGGGACAGGAACCCTGTCGGGGGTTGCATCGCTGGTGAGCGACGCGACCGACTCCTACTGCGCACTGCTCAGCTCGGGCGCGGTGGAGCTGTTGGGGCGAGGGCCAGGACGGGCAGCTCGGGAATGGCTCGTTCTACACGTCGGGCAGCGAAGGCAGCGCCATACCGGTCCAGGTCGTCGGTGTCGGCGGGACAGGAACGCTGTCCGGGGTTGCATCGCTGGTGAGCGCAAGTTCCGGCGGCATCGACAGCGGCTACTGCGCCCTCTTGACCACAGGTGAGGTTGACTGCTGGGCGACGGCCCCGACGGGGAGCTCGGAGACGGAAATTTCGTTGGTAGCGCAATGCCCGTTCAGGTGGTCGATGTCGGGGGGACGGGAATCCTCTCGGGGGTCGAGTCGCTCTCGAGCGATGGCCGCGGCTACTGCGCCCTCTTGACCACGGATGAGGTCGACTGCTGGGGAGCCGGTCCCGACGGGGAGCTCGGAGACGGAACCTTCTACACATCGAGCCCCGAAGGCAGCGCCATACCTGTCCAAGTCGTCGGAGTCGGTGGAACCGGAACCCTGTCGGGGGTGGAGTCGCTGGCCAACGACGCCCAGGGCTATTGCGCCATCCTCACCTCGGGCGACGTCGACTGCTGGGGGTACGGCCAATACGGGGAGCTCGGCAACGGGACGTTCTACACATCGGGCGACGAGGGCAGCGCCACACCGGTCCAGGTGGTCGACGTCGGAGGGACGGGGACCCTTTCGGGGGTGGAGTCACTGGCGGGCGACGGTGGCGGCTACTGCGCTGAGTTGACCGCGGGCACGGTCGACTGCTGGGGGGGTGGCCTCTTCGGAGACCTCGGGAACGGAATCTTCTACACATCGAGCCCCTTTGGGAGCGCCACACCTGTCCAGGTTGTCGGTACCGGGGGAGTGGGGACCCTCTCGGGGGTGGAGTCGCTGGCGAATGGCGATTTCTTCAGCTGTTCCCTGCTGACCGTGGGCATGGTCGACTGCTGGGGGCCCGGCCAGGACGGGGACCTCGGGAACGGAAGCGTCTCCGACAGCGCGACGCCCGCCCAGGTGGTCAGTGTCGGGGGGGCGGGAACTCTTTCGGGGGTGGAGTCGCTGGCGAATGGGGCCTTCGACCTTCCGTCCGACTGTGCCGTGCTCAGTTCGGGCGGGGTTGACTGCTGGGGGTACGGCTTAGACGGCGAACTCGGGAACGGGTCGTTCTCTAACAGCGCACAGCCCGTCCAGGTCACCGTCTAGTGCAGACGGACAAGCCTTACTCACACGGGACATCGAGGCTTCGCCCAGGGTCTCGATCGGGCCTGGCCGGACGTCTGGCTCTGAGCCACACGGTTCCGACCAGGAGCACAGGGACACCCTTTCCCTCGCACTGTGCTGACGCGGGCGCCAGGCTCACCACCGGGATAGATACCGGTGCGTAGATCGGACAACGAGTCGGGGTTCGATGCGAGCGTGGCGATGGGCAACGGCTGGTGCCACCAGGTGGTCGTGGTCCTAGCGGGGGCGGTCCTTTCGACTGTCGGAATCAGCGCGGCAGTGTCAGTGCCGGCGAGTGCGTCTCTACCGCAAGGCGACCTGATCAGTAACGGAAAACCAGGGCCTCCGCCTCCCACCGTCTCTTCATTTGTGGCCTCGCCGTCTTCCCTTTCCTCGGCGGGCGGGCCAGTCACGCTCTCAGCCGACGTCACCAACGCCACCGGCTGCTCCTTCTCCTCGAGGCCGGCCATCAGCGGACTGCCGGCCGCCGTCGCCTGCTCAAACGGAACGGTCGACGAAGACATCACCGTGCCGGGCAACACCGACAAGAAAGCGCAGGCATACAAGTTCAGCCTCACCGTGGCCGGGACGAGGACGGTGAAGGTGACCACCGAGTTGTCGGTCACAGGTGTGGACTGCTCAGACATCGCCTCGGAAGCGGACCTGCACGGCTGCAACCTCGCTGACACCGACTTGTCCGGTGACGACCTCGATGGCGCCAACCTTTCTGACGCCAATCTTGCTGATGCCAACTTGGGTAGCACCAATTTCTCCAGCGCTGACCTGTCCAACGCCGATCTGTCCAACGCCTTCCTGTCAAACGCCGACCTGTCCGGCGCCATTTTGTCCCGGACAAACCTGCTCAACGCCGATCTGTCCGGCGCCAACCTGTCCGGCGCCCATTTGTCCCGGCCAAGCCTGTCCAAGGCCGATCTGTCCGGCGCCAATCTGTCCGGCGCCTATTTTTCCGCAACAAACCTGGTCGACGCCGATTTGGATGGAGTCCGTTCGGGCGGCATCACTGGGACCCCGAACGCCCTCCCCACCAATTGGACGTTCGTCGACGGGTACCTGATCGGACCTCAAGCCAATGTCTACGGCGCCGACCTGTCCGGCGCCGACCTGTCCAACGCCGACTTGGACGGAGTTACATCGGGCAGCATCTCTGGAACACCGAGTGTTCTCCCAGCCAACTGGGTTCTCATCGACGGGTACCTGATCGGACCTCAAGCCAATGTGTCCAACGCCGACCTGACCGGCGCCAACTTATCCAATGCCACCCTGACCGACGCCAACCTAACCGGCGTCAGTCTGTACGACGCCACCCTGACCGACGCCACCCTGACCGACGTCAACCTGACCGGCACCGACCTGTCCGACGCCGATCTGTCCGGAGCCAACCTGACCAGCGCCTACTCGTCCGGAGGAGGCGAATTCGAGCCTGCCAACAGTCTGTCCGGCGCCAACTTGTCCGACGCCGACCTGTCCACCGTCTCCTTGTCCAACGAGGACATGACCAACGTCGACCTATCCGGCGCTGTCCTGTCCGGCGTCAACTTGCCCGGCTGCGACCTGTCCGACGACGACTTGTCCAACTTGTCCAACGACGCCAACCTGACCGGCGCCGAGTTGTACAACGATGACCTGTCCAACGTCGACTGGTCCACCGTAAACCTGGATGAAGTCCGTTCGGGCGGCCTCACCGGGACTCCGAGCGACCTCCCGGCCAACTGGGTTCTCATCGACGGGTACCTGGTCGGACCTCAAGCCGACCTGCAAGGCGATTTGTCCGGCGTCGACCTGTCCGGCGTCGACCTGTCAGACGCATATCTGTCCGGCGCCAATTTGTCCAATGCCAATTTCGTCCAACGCCAATTTGTCCAATGCTGACCTGTCCTTCTACGAGCGGACCGAAGCCGACACTGTCTTGTCCGGCGCCAACCTGGCCGGCGCAAACCTTTCTGACGCCCAGTTGCTTTCCGTAATTTCAGGCGACATCACCGGGACACCCAGTGCCCTCCCCGCCAACTGGACTGTCGCCGACGGGTACCTGGTCGGACCGCAAGCCGATCTGGCTGGCGCCGACCTGTCCAAGGCAAAGTTGGCCCGCGCCGACCTTTCCAATACCGACCTGACCGGCGCAAATTTGTCCCGGACAAACCTGTCCGACGCCGATTTGTCATCCGTTACGTCCGGCGCCATCACCGGGACACCTCACGCCCTTCCAGCCAACTGGGTTCTCATCGACGGGTACCTGATCGGTCCCCAAGCCAATGTGTCCGGCGCCGACCTGTCGGGCGCCGATCTGAGCGACGCCGATCTGGATGGCGTCAGTTCGGGCGCCATCACCGGAACACCGAGCGCACTGCCGGCCAACTGGGCTCTCATCGACGGGTACTTGATCGGACCTCAGGCCTATCTGCAAAGCGCAAGGCTGGTCGACGCCGACCTGGCCAACGTCGACCTGACCGGCGCCGACCTGGCTTATGACGACCTGTCTGGGGCTGATTTGTTCAACACCGACCTGTCTGGTGCCAATCTCCTTTACAGCAACCTGTCCAACGTCGATTTGTCTGGCGCCAACCTGTCCAACGTCAACCTATCGGGGTATGCCAACCTGGCCGACGCCGATTTGTCCGGCACCGACCTGGCCGGTGCCGATTTGTCATCTATACGGTCGGGGGGCATTGGCGGGACACCGAGTGCCGTCCCCGCCGAGTGGGTTCTCATCGACGGGTACCTGATCGGACCTCAAGCAGATTTGTCCGGCGCCGACCTGTCCGGCGCCAACCTGGCCAACGCCGACCTGGACGGCGTTACTTCGGGCAGCATCACCGGGACAGCGAGTGCCCTTCCTGCCAACTGGACTCTCGCCGACGGGTATTTGATCGGACCTCAAGCCGACCTGGCTTACAGCGACCTGTCCAACGCCGATTTGTCCGGCGCCGACCTGTCCGACGCCGATCTGGCGTACGCCGGTTCGGGCGGCATCACCGGGACACCGAGTGCCCTCCCCGCCAACTGGGCTCTCATCGACGGGTATCTGGTCGGACCTCAAGCCGACCTGTCCTTCGCCAACCTGATCGGTGTCGACCTCGCCGGCGCCGACCTGGCCGGCGCCAACTTGTCTTACAGCGACCTAACCGGCGCCGACCTCGCCGGCGCTGACCTGGCCGGCGCCAATCTGGGAGTCATCTGGTCCGACACCACGTGTCCCGATGGCACCAACAGCAACAACGACGGGGACACCTGCGTCAACAATCTCGGCTGAGCCGACTTGCTATCGGGTCAGCGCTCCAAGGTGGCAGTTTGGCCTAGCGCGTCCATGACCTATGGGTGCCGAAATCTCGTTCCTGTGTCTGATTAGGACGAAATTCGTCGGAGGTTGCGTCCGCAACAATGTGGATAATCCGGATCAATAGCGTGGAAAACGAGACTGGACACCCGGCCGCTCGACCCAGGTAAAGGTGGTTTTGTCGGTAGCCCACTCACTCACTCACTGACTGACTGACTGACTGACTGAAACTGAACTAACTATCTACTAACTAACTGAACTCATTGACTGACTGGTGTTGGGTCGCTGGAACCGCCGCGACCGGCGGCGTCCACCGCTGTGGGAAGGATCCGGAGTCTGGAAGGTGCCGGACGGGCTCATCCGCGAGCACTACTTGCCGGCCTCACACGCCCCCCTCACGAGTTTTCCGACTGGCGGCATAAGCACAGAATCGAGTTTTGGGACACTACGCCGTGCCGCTCTCGTCTCTAGGGGATCTGCGTGCCTGGAACGGTGAAGGCCCGCACTGTTCCATCTTCGCCGGCAACGTAGGCCACTCCGTTCAGAAGGGTGACCGGTGCCGTTGGTTTGGTGCTCTGATAGACCCACGTGAGCTCACCTGGGAACTTGTCGGCGAGCGCTTCCCCGTCGGCGGTGGTGACCACCGCCCACGTATTCGCCGTCGTCACACCCGTCACCGCGCCAGTGGCGTTGATTTCTCGAAACTCGTTACCCGAAGTGGCGGTGAGGAAGTACACGTCGCCCGAATCATCGCCGACGATATACGCGCCGCTTGTGCCACTCGGCCAATAGGCACCCCCAGCCGACACGGCGGCTCCAGCCTTGAACGTCCAAACGGTCGCCCCGGTTGCCTCGTCGAGGTCATAGACAGTGCCACTCTTCGATCCGACGAAGACACCGCCGTTGTAGATCGTCGGAGTGGCGGTGACCGGTCCCCCGGTCGTGATCGTCCACTCGGGAGAGCCCGTCGACTCGCTCAGGGATGTGATTGCACCGCTCGCATCACCGACGATCACCTGGTGCGAAGCGGGGTCGACGCTCGGCGACCCTGTCACCGCTCCGGAAAACTTGTGGGTCCACTCGATCTGGCCACTCGTCTGGCTCAGCACGTAGAGCGTGCCGTCCTGAGTGCCGAAGAAGACGAGTTGGTCGGAGATCGACAGAGCTGATTCGACGGCACTCGAGGCCTGCATCTGCCAAATGAGCTGACCGGTCCCCTTCGAGACGGCGTCCACCACCCCATCGGCGGTGCCGAAGATCACCAATCCGGAGGCCACCGCAACCGAAGAGTCGACGGCGCTGCCCGCCGCGTACGTCCAGATGGGTTCGCTGTTCTGCACATCGAGGGCCGTGACCGAACCGTTTTCGTCGCCGAAGTAGGCCACGTCGTCCACCACTGTAGGTGCATCGTCGATCGCCGCTCCGTCCGGATAACTCCAGGCCTGGGTGATGAAGGCGCTGTGGTTGCCCACGATGTGCTCGTCCCAGGTGAGATCGTTGGGCTCGTACGCCTGGTGAAGGCTCCCATCGCCGGCCGAGTTCCATTGATTGGAGACGTCGATGGACGCCGAAGACGACCGTCCCGAGGTTTCGCCAGAGGCGACAAGTGCGCTGACACCGAATCCGGCCGTCACAGGAATCGGTACCGAACCCGAGAATCCGCCGCTCGGACTCGTCGTGAACTGGTCGAGGTCGGTGCCGGTGAGCGCGACCTCGACGTTCTCGCTGGCGGCGAATCCTGTTCCGACGACGGAAATCGAACCACCTGGTGCAACCCACGAGCCACCGGTGATGCCCAGATGAGGAGCCGAGGTGAGGAACTGGACCGTGAAGGACGTGCGCGACGAAGTCGGTACCGACGAGTAGGCGCTGATGTCAGCCTGACCGTCCGCGTCCGAGGCCGACGCCTGAACGGAGTAGACCCCTCCGCTCGGCGGCACCGGGAACTCGAACGTCCAGGTCGACGTGGTTGCACCGGGATCGGCCACAGTGGCGGGATTGGACACAAAGCCGGAATTCCATTGTCCGGTCGATGCATCCCACCAGGAGCCGTCCGGCCCACCCGACTGAATGGCCACATCAACGCCCGCAATGGCAGCCCCGCTGGCTGAGCCGGTGACCGTCTCATCACCGTTGGGATTACCGAGCCGGCTGCCGGTTATCGGTGACGTGACGACGGTCGACGGGGGTGGGGAGTTCGAGCCCCCGACCGAGAAGTCGTAGAGGAATCCCGAACCCGACGACACATAGAAGTTGCCCTCGCTCTCGGCCACCGAGGTCACGGCGTAACCACCGGTCTGGTGCTGGTACAGCAGCGGCACCGGTCGCCGCACTGAGCACATCGAAGTTACCGGCGAGGTCGGTCACGGCAACCACGGCCTTGCCCCGTGGACCCACGACCGCTGCCGCCGAGTCGGACGCGCCACCACTGTTGTGCCAGGACCACACCACCGTGCCGTTCACCGCGTTCAGACAGATCACCCCATCCGGCCCCGGAACGATGACGTGGTTGCCGATCACCGACGCGGTGCCCCGGTCTGGTCCGGTCCCCGGTCCGAGGTAGGACTTGTAGTCAAAGCGCCAGTATTCCTGTCCCGTCGTGAGGTCGAGGGCGTAGGTGTAGCCGCCGTTGTTCGAGATGTACAGCGCACCGTCGGCGAACCCGTTGACACCGGGGGCCGTCACCGACGCGCCGGTCCCCACATCTCCCTCGACCGTGTTCTGCGTCTTATAGCTCCATACCTTGGTGCCGGTCGTGGCATTAAGGGCGTACACCGTGGCATCAGGGTTGTCGCTCCCCAAGAGCAGCAAGCCTTCGCCCTTGGCATCGACTGCGTACGAGTACGGGTCCCAACTGCCAGCGGAGGTATTGAAGTTCAAGAACTTCCACTCGGTGGAACAGTCAGCTGCCTTGATGCCATACACCGGTCCGTCCGGATCGATCCCGTTGTCACCGATGAACACCGTCTCTTGCCCACCCGGTGGCGTGCCAATGGTAGGCGTGGCGTAATCGATGGACTGAAGCGGTACCGACTGGCATAGGACCGCGCCCGTCGCCGCGTTCAGCTTGTAGAGGACGGGGTCGAAGGAACGCGCCACCCATACATCGCCGTCCGCCAGCAATGGGGTGGACAGTAACGGCGGATCCTAGGTTCCGCGACCACAAAACAGATCCGGTGGAGGCGTCGAATGCCGTGAAACTGCCGGCCTCGTTGCCCTGGTAGACGACATTCTTGCCCAGTGTCGAGCTGTAGCCCACGATCGGCGAGGATTCGTCGTCCGTCTGGTCAGGAACCATCCATTTGACACCGAGGTCAGCGGCGTTGTCGACTGAGATTGAGGGGTCGCTCGACACTCCGCTGTCGCCGGCGTCGTGTGCATACTTCGGCCAGGTGTACGCCGGTACGACCTGTGTTGTCGCGCTCATTGCCGTGGATGACGCGGCGGCCTCCTTCGACGTTGACGAGGCAACCGTGACGCAGCCAAGTGCAATTGTGACGACGAGGCACGATCCGGAGGATGACCCGCATGCGTCTACGCGACAACAACAAGACCGTGTTCATGGGTGCCCCCCGTGGTCGATCGGCCGTCAACGAAGAACGTAACGCCGTCGGGTCAACACTCGCAACCAAAATTGGGTAGATGACGAACAAATGAGCGCGCCACCGAAATTCGGTCCCCTTGTAGTGCCAATGCGGTGGATGCAGTTCGGTGCTCACGATGCGGCACCTACACCAGGTAAAGGTTTGCAGCGGGTGCCAATGTGGAACAAGGACACGAGACGATCCATGAGTGGCGGAGCGAATAGCCGAGGAAACAACGTGATCATCAGGGAGCATCTCAAGAACCATGGCGCCGAAGCGCTGAGAGCTGACAGGGATCCGGAGGACTTGGGCTCGCCAGGTCGGCAGGGGGATGGTCCTCGTCCTGACCGGCGCCGGACTCGTCGCGTGCAGTTCTAGCTCTCCGCCAGGGGAGACAACCACCCGACCCACGGTGCCTCATGCGTCTGGTCCTCAGGCCCAGGGAGGTGCTTCACTGCCCGGGCCTACGGGCGCGTCGGGCATTGCATTGGGCATCTACGTCAAGCCGGAACCGTCACAGGGTGGGCAGATCGGAGCTCTGCAAGGTTTCGAAACCAGTATGGGACGGCGATTGGCAATCCTCCAGACATTCACCGGCTGGCAGACGCAATCGGGCGCGATGATCCCGTTCCCCGAAGCATTCGCTTCCTATGCGGCCTCCACCGGCGCTACGCCGATGATCACCTGGCAGCCTGAGCAGGCGGTCACAGCCTCGGAAACGCCCACGGGCCTCTTGCTCGATCAACCGAACTTCTCCTTGGCCCAGTTGAGCTCGGGGCGCTACGACGGCTACATCCGAGCGTGGGCGGACCAGGCCAAGCAGTTCGGGCGAACCATCTATGTCCGTCCGATGCAGGAGATGAACGACCCCGTCTATCCGTGGAGCATTGGCGTCAACGGCAACACCGATCCCGACGAGTTCATCTCGCTTGGAGGCACATTGTGGGGATCTTCGCCAGCGAGGGTGCGACGAATGTCCAGTTCGTCTGGTGTGTCGGCGCTAATCCTGCGAGCCCGAACCCGGCCGAGTTTTTTCCCGGCGACGGCTACACGTCGTGGATAGCACTGGATGGGTACAACCGGGGACATCCGTGGAAGTCGTTCACCTCGATCTTCTCCGCGGCCTACGCCGACATCACCACCGTCAGCTCTCGGCCCGTGATGGTGGCCGAGATGGGATCGGTGGAGAACGAGTCCGACCCCACGGCCAAGGCCGAATGGATCACTTCGGCCCTTGGCCAAGAGATCCCGCAGGCATTCCCGAGAATCGGTGCCGTCCTCTACTTCGACGCACCGGGCCGCGGGTTCTCGTACGCCTTGTCGTCGTCAAGCGCGGCACTCGACGCATTCAGGGCGGAGGCCGCGTCCGCGCAATATCAGGGGGACGCACCGACATGAGCGTATGGGCGCCGAAATGACATCCGTGGAGCCGATCAGGGAGCTACTCACTTTACTTGCGCCTGCAATAAATCTGGAGCGCCGGGAGCAATAGCGCGGAAAGTGGCCCTGATCTGTCGACCGTCGCACCTGATTAATGGCGTTTTGTCGGTAGGCCACTCACCCCCTCGCCCACTCAACTCAACTCAACTCACTCAGTGATTGACGACGCCCTGACGACGACGAACGAACGGCCGACTGACGGCTGGGTGACCCGCCCTTCCCACGCTGATGGCCTTTCTAAAGGAAATTATCTAAAGGAAATTCTTACCATCACCGTTTTGAGACAACCGGACACTTATGACGCCATCCCTACGATCGGCGCGTTAAGGGGCTGACCGCCCTCGGATCCGTAGAACTGGGCGTCACCGAAGCTGAAGATGCCTCCATCCGAGGCCACCTCCCAGTAACCGCCCCCGTCGGGAGTGGCAGCCATGCCCACCACCGGCTTATTGAGGGTGATGCTCCCGGTCGAGCCGTAGAACGTGGCGTCACCGAAGCTGAAAATCCCGCCGTCGGAGGCCACCAGCCAGTAACCGCCCCCGTCGGGGGTGGGCCATGCCCACGACCGGTTGTTGAGGGCGATGCGCCCGGTCGGAGCCGTAGAACGTGGCGTCACCGAAGCTGAAGATCCCGCCGTCGGAGGCCACCTCCCAGTAACCGCCCCCGTCGGGGGTGGCAGCCATGCCCACGATCGGAGCGTTGAGGTGCACGCCGCCCTCGGAGCCGTAGAACGTGGCGTCACCGAAGCTGAAGATCCCGCCGTCGGAGGCCACCTCCCAGTAACCGCCCCCGTCGGGGGTGGCAGCCATGCCCACGATCGGAGCGTTGAGGTGCACGCCGCCCTCGGAGCCGTAGAACGTGGCGTCACCGAAGCTGAAGATGCCCGCCGTCGGAGGCCACCTCCCAGTAGCCAGACCCGTCGGGGGTGGCAGCCATGCCCACGATCGGAGCGTTGAGGTGCACGCCGCCCTCGGAGCCGTAGAACGTGGCGTCACCGAAGCTGAAGATCCCGCCGTCGGAGGCCACCTCCCAGTAGCCAGACCCCGACTCGTGCTCGGCCAGGGTCTGGCCGGTCCCGCCGCTCCCGCTGTCTGCAGTCCCCACCGCCCAACAGTCCGAGTTGGTGTCGCACGACACGCTTCCCAGACTGTTGTCCACGGACGAACTGGTGTCGGCGCTCGGCACGATCGACCATGCACCAGCCCCATTCCAGTGCTCGACGAGAGTCTGGCCGGTCGTGCTATTGCTGTTCCCGCTCGTTCCCACTGCCCAGCAATCCGAGGTCGTGAGGCATGACACGCTGGCGAGATAGTTGGCGACAGACGAGCTGGTGTCAGCGGTGGCCTCGATGGCCCACGTACTCCCGTTCCAGTGCTCGGCCAAGGTCTGCTCAGTGCCGTTGCCGCCGCCCCCGACGCCTCCCACCGCCCAACAGTCCGAGGTGGTGAGACAGGACACACTGTTCAATTCGTTGTTCGCGGACGGGCCGGTGTCGGGGCTGGCGACGATTGACCACGTACTCCCGTTCCAGTGCTCGGCAAGCGTCTGACTTGTCAGTCCCCCATCCTGTGCATAACCCACCGCCCAGCAGTCCGAGGTGGTAATGCAGGACACGCTGGCCAGGCCGTTCTCAGAAGGCAGTGTCGGGGTGGTCACGATGGACCACGAGCTTCCGTTCCAGTACTCGGCCAAAGTCTTGCCGCTGGCATTTCCGACCGTCCAGCAGTCAGAGCTGGTGACACACGTCACTCCTCCGAGAATGCTGACAGGGCTGATGTTCGGGGTGGCGACGATTGACCAGCTGCTGCCGTTCCAATTCTCGGCCAGTGTCTGGTCCGTCGTACTGGTGCCGTTCCCGATCCCGGTTGCCCAACAGTCCGTACTGCTCACGCAGGTGACGCCGTTCAGTGCGTTGAAGTTCTCGAGACCCGTATTGGGGGTGGAGACGATCGACCACGTACCGCCGTCCCAGTGCTCCGCCAGTGTCGCCAGGTTGTACGGTCCCCCCCGCCCCACGTCACCTACTGCCCAGCAGTCCGAGCTGCTGACGCAACTAACTGCGGAGAGCTCGTTGATCTCCGTTGAGCTGGTGTTTGGCGTCGGGGAGATGGACCAGCGGACGACCGCTCCAGCGGCTGGCCCAGCAGTCGAAAGCACCAGGATTGGTGTCGAGATCACGAGAGCGGTGAGGAGCGCGGTGCCCAAGGTCATCCCGCTTCTAATTCGGCGATCCTGTCCGATGTTTGTGCGCACTGCACTCCTCTCCGCTTGCAACCGGAATTCGTCATAGCCAGATGAATCTGTCCAAGCCGAAGCTATTTGGCGTACGGCTGGTAACGATCTGTCTTCCGGAGCAGCCGACGCGCCGAACGGCGATAGGTGACGGGGTCGACGGGAAGCGACGGACTGTCGTAGAGCCAGTCCAGCGGGTGCCTCATGTTGTCGACGTAGCCGAGGGCGAAGGCGCCACGCTGGTAGCCCATCAGCCTCAGGAGACCCTCGGGGAGTTCACGTGCAATCTCCTCGGGGCAGGCGAGATACTGATTCTCCTCTTGGCGCAACCAGCCCAGCGAGTAGCCGATGTTCATGCCGATCCGGTGGACGCTTGACGTGTTCGCCCCGCCACCGTGGTACACCGAGCCGGAATAGAGCAGCACCGAACCCTTTGCCATTTCCGCTGGATGTGTCAGGGCGGGATCAACTTCGGGAGGGTTTCCCTCCCACAGGTGGCTGCCAATCACCAGGCGCGTCGCTGCCCATTTCTTCGGTGAAGTCGGTCACCGCCCACATCGTGGCAATCTCGACTTCGAAGCCGACAGGGAACGGGTAGTTGTCGAACGACCACCTGTCCCGGTGTATCGACTGGGCGGACTGGCCTGGTCCGATGTCGACCATCTGCGTTAGGTCGATCTGGTAGGTACTGGCATGATCGGCGAGCGCGAGATCGAGCACGTCGAGGATCGTCGGATCGATGATGAGTGTCCGAGCGGTCGATGATCGGGCGATAAGGGCTCCCATGCGCCGAGTCGTATAGCCGAGGAACTCCGAATAGCCCGGATTGGCTGTTGCCAGGAATGGTTCGAGTTCTTCGGCGATCCGATCCATCGTTGTGGACGAAGCGAGACCCGTGACGATTACGCAGCCGTCCTCCCGCAGCGCGTCGGCAATGGCGCTTGGCGCGGTGTCACCCGCGACAGTCCTTACACCGCCCGGCATGTGACCTAGCCTAGGTCAGTGTCAATGCGATTCCGCTTCGGAGTCCTCAGCGCCGTCGCCCCAACCATGGCGGAATGGCGGGCGCTGGCGCGAGAAGCCGAGATGCTTGGCTACTCGGCTCTCTATATCCACGATCACCTCGATCCCCAATACGGCCCGCTGGTCGCCGCCGCGGTGGCTGCCGAAGCAACCACCAGCCTTCATGTCGGGACGCTCGTCCTCAACAACGATCTCCGCAACAGCGTCGTGCTGGCGCGGGAGATAGCAACACTCGGTCTCGCCGCCGAAGGGCGGATAGAGGTTGGCTTCGGGGCGGGCTATGAAGAACGCGACTATGCGGCGGCGGGAATCGCTCTCGACAATCCGGCAACGCGAGTCGACCGGCTCGAGGAGAGCGTGTCAGTGATGATGGCCCTATGGAAAGAAGGAGCTGTCACCTTCGAGGGAGATCACCTCCAGATTCGCGATGCTCTCTGCGAACCGCGGCCGATGGCTCCCCCTTGGGTCATCATCGGTGGCGCAAGCAGACGTATCCTGACGGTCGCGGCCCAGCACGCCGACACAGTGGGCGTCAACCGGCTGGGCTCCTCAAAGGTGGGCGGCGACCTCAATGAGATGTACGCCGTCGACCACTATGACCGCTGCCTAGGTTTCATCCGCCAGGCCGCCGGAGATCGCTCTCGGCTCTCTCGAGTTGCAGATCGCAGCCGCTTCGGTCGTGGTGCTAAGGAACAGCAGGGCGGCAGCGCGTGCCGCTGCAACGCTCGGGTTCACTTCCGAGGAAGCGCTCGATTCGCCGGCCGTGCTCATCGGAGCCGTCGAAGATCTGTGCGAGCGTCTATGGCAGAGACGGGAGAGGTGGGGCTTCACCAACGTCGTCGTGCCAGCAGAGGCAATGGTTAGCTTCGCCCCGGTCGTCGCCCAGATGGTCGGGAAGTAGAGCAGGTAAGGCCCGGCTCCTTCACGCACGCCGTTGTCGGTCAGGCAATGAACGGCTGCCGCCGCCTGCCCCCTACGCCCTCGTCTCGGTCGGCCCGCTCCGCTGAGCGGCTCCGCCGGCGGAGTACGAAGAAGGCCAGCCCTCGCAGGGAGAGCCTTGCCGACGAGAAGATTCACCGCGAGGCAGTCACCTCAGCGGTGATCGCTGAGGTTGCCCGGTGTTCCGTGGGAGGACGTCACACCGAACGAGGGCGATGGAAGATCCTGAACCGAGCACCGTCAAGACGCCGATGATTCGGGTCGAATGACAGCCGCGGCTTCGGGCCTACCCACTTGGTTCCTCGGCCTCAGGGATGTCATCCCAATCTGTGCGACTGAAGACGACAGCCTTGCCCGGACCAAAGTGATCGTGATCTGACTCGCTGAGGCTCAGAACGAGTGCAGAAACTTGTCAGTGAACTTGTTCCCGGCGGCGCCGAGCGCCCCCGGCTTCTCCAGGTTGTAGGAGCCGACTTCGCTGTACTGGGTGATCTCGTCGTCCGGATATGACGAGATCGTGCCGCCGTTCACTGCAGCGTCAGTGACCGCCCACGTCTTGTACGGCGTGAGGTCATAGAAACCACTCGTCGTGTCCACGCAACACGGCGACTCACCGATCCACTCCGCAGTCTGATCCCGGCACTTCGACGGTTTACAGGACTGCTTCGTGGCGAAGGAGTCAGCGGGGTCCGAGCTGTCGGTGACTACCAAGGTGTACTTACCGCGCGATTCATTGACACTGGCCGAAATACTGTTCCCTGAGTCCACATCATTGACGCCAACCGTCCCAGCTGGGTACAGCTCATACCAGTCGTAGTCGTATTCGGAACCGTCGTCGCAGACATTGGACGAGCCGTCCTGCTCGACCGTGCTGTTTCCGAAGCCGTCGAGACCGACCCAGAACGAAGTGATGGTGATTGAACTCGTTCCACACGGCTTGTCCTGTGCCGGCACCTTCCACGTTGCCGAAACCGAGGTGTACGTGTTGCCCTCGGAGTGATCGACTGCATATCCGGACCAGTTGGACGAGCCGACTCGTGAAAGGTTGTCCCCAGCCGCCCTGGCATGGGAGGTGAGAACCTTCACGCCACGGATCGGCCCACCGATCTTCCCGCTCCGAAGATCCTGGAGCACGAGGGCCTTGACCGCTGCTCTGCTCGGCCTCGCGACCTTGCTGCTCGCTGCATTCGCAGTGCCGGTGGCGGGAAGGGCGATAAAGATCGCCATCACCCCTGTGCACAGCAGAGCAGGCACCAACTTGGTTCGTTTCATTCCGTCCCGTCTCTTCTCGTCGCGGACCTGCAATACGGCGCGGGCGGAGTGTAGCCCTCGCAACTCCACCGCGAGGAGGAGAATCCATGGGCAACTTTCGATGTCCTGTTGCATCCTTGCGTCGCACTCGCCATGGCGATGTCATCAGAAATTCGATGCCCCGGCACCTCCGTGGGATGACGGCCGGTCCCGGATGGTGGAGTCCAGGTCAGGCGGGTCGACTGACGGGAGTCCCGTCACGACGCCTGGACCGCGGCCGGCAACGAGGTCGTCGCCGAAGGACAGGGGCCCGGTGCTACAACTTCGTCGTGGCCGATCAACTCCCACCTCCTTCCGACGCGCGTCCGGAGCGTATGCCCCACGACTTCGACGACATCTACGCCACCGCGACTCCTCCTTGGGACATCGGTAGGCCACAGCCCGCCTTCGATCACCTCGCGCGAGAAAATGGCCTCGTCGGCAAAGTCCTGGACGTCGGCTGTGGCACCGGCGAACACGCCCTCATGGCTTCCTCACTCGGGCACGAATCTGTCGGTGTGGATATCGCGCCCAAGGCCATCGAGCTGGCCAAAGCCAAGGCCGACGAGCGGGGCCATCAGGTCCGGTTCCTCGTCTACGACGCCCTCCGCATAGCCGAGCTGGCCGAGCAGTTCGAAACGGTGCTCGACTGTGGGCTCTTCCACGTCCTCGAAGATGACGAGCGTCTGCGCTACGTCCGCGGCTTGTCCTCGATCGTCCCGACGGGCGGGCGCTTCCACATGCTCTGCTTCAGCGACCAAGAGCCCGGTGACTGGGGACCGCGTCGAGTGACCCAACGCGAGATTGGCGAGAGCTTCGCCAGGGGTTGGACAGTGGATTCCATCGAGCCCACTGTCATCGACCTCACAACCCGCCCCGCCGGCGCGCTCGCCTGGCAAGTGCAGGCCATTCGAACGTAGACCCTGGGGTGCCTCAGGCCCGGACCAACGCCAAGTATTCGACGGTTGGCATCCAGAGGACCCGTTGGCCAGCGTTCGCCGCCGCCGGTTGATGCGCCAGCCGGCCCTCTCAACGGGATTCCCGGCGCGAACGCAGCGGAGATGTTTGCCAGGCAGCCCGAGACGTCCAAGATGGTAAAAGTTGACGAATCAGGTCACCTTTGTCAAGATGAGCAGATGCCCCACCGAACTGCCTGCCACTGCCACCGTCCCGTCGCCCGCTCTCAGTCCTACCCATTAGAACGCCGGCTGGCCTCGATGTGTTTCGCCTGTGCCAATGCTGGGTGCGACGAATCGAGCGAGGCATGTGCGGTCGCCTGGGACTACGTATCCACCGGAAGGGCTGTGGGCTCCGCCATTCCCTGGCCCATCAATAGGCCGCTCAGCACTGCGTCACGGCCCCAGGGGCTCGACTCCCGGGCAACGACTCGACGCATTGCCTAACTGGTTCGTGACGGGTGAGGACCCGAGCAATTCGGAGCGCCTGAGTCAATAGCGTGGGAAACGGGTTCCGGTGTCCCGTTTTCCAGGGTCGGCGTTGCTTCGGTCGCTGACTGATCCCTGCCCGTTGTCTGGCGGATCATCGCAGAACACGGCAACCTTCATCGAATTCGTGACGAGGAACCCGCTTGGCTGGGTGTCCAACCTGAAGTGCCGCACGACTCTTCTGCTTCATCCTTGAGCACCGGGTTGGCTGGGACACAACCTGGCCGAGTGGGCATTCTCGGCATCCGGACGAAGCGCAATGAAACTTGCCACAATGGGTGCTGCGATCGGCAAGCAACTGCTTGCATCAAGCCCGAATTCATCACCGGGCCGGCACGAGCGGAAGGCGGCACGATGGTTCGAATTCGTTACCGACGGGTTGTCGTGGCCGTCGTGGTGGTCACAGCCGCTTCTTTGTCGGCGTTGGCGACAGGCGCAAGTGCGAAGAGTCTTGCAGGAACGTTGATGACAAAGGCAGGGGGTCCGCTGACCACGGTCGGTACCGGCGGCTCACCTCGGGAGACCTCCTTCGTCTCGAGCGTACGCGCCGGTCACACCGAAACAAGTGGGACGGCGACTCCGATTCACTCACACACCCAGATTCCCCACATCCCAGCCTCACCAGGCCACCGTTGAGACCCTGAATTGGTCGGGAGGACTCTTGGACGGCAATCCGGGAATCAATCAAGTGACGGGTACAGTGGACCGTACCGACGGTTCAACCCTCCGCGGATGACGAAGCGTCCTCGACCTGGATTGGGATTGACGGAAATCAGCAGGGCTGGATTCCTCATCCAAACCGGCACCGTTCAGGCCAGTGGTACGGATGGTGGCTACCAAGCGTGGTGGGAAATTCCTCACGCCCGGCAACCCGGCTCCTGCGATGGGGATCTCTGATCCAGTCTCACCGGGCGACGTCATGCAGGCCGTCATAGCTGAGGTCGGACCGGGCATCTGGGGTATTGGCATCCAGGACATAACACAGGGCTGGCAGTACGCTACCGACCAGCAGTACAACGGACCCGGAGATTCCGCGGAATGGATAGAGGAGGATCCGAGTAGCGACACCCTCCGTGACTGGCTCTGAACACGTTGGCCGACTTCGGATCGGCGACGTTCCCGCAGTGGAGCGCGTACGATCCGAATGGCTTTACCGAATTCCAGACATTTGTCATGGTCAACCGAAACGGCCAGCCGCTGTCGCAGCCATACGCACCCTTCTCCATGAGTCAACTACGACAATGACCATCGAATATGTCGGGCCGGCGCCGCCGGCCCCGCACAATGGCTACCAAGAAGTGGCATCCGACGGCGGGCTCTTCTCCTTCGCCCAACCGGGATCCCAACCCGGGTTCTACGGATCCATGGGGGGCCAGCCCCTCAACGCGCCCATTGTGGGGGCGACTCCCGACCCGCATGACGGCGGCTATCTCGAGGTGGCCTCCGACGGGGGGATCTTCTCCTTCGCTCCGCCCGACGTCACCCCGGACTTCTTCGGCTCCATGGGGGGCCAGCCCCTCAACGCGCCCATTGTGGGGATCACCTTTGACCCCTATGACGGGGGCTATCTCGAGGTGGCCTCCGACGGGGGGATCTTCTCCTTCGCTCCGCCGGGTATCACTCCGGACTTCTTCGGCTCCATGGGCGGCCAGCCCCTCAACGCGCCCATTGTGGGGATCGCTTTCGACCCCAATGACGGCGGCTACCTCGAGGTGGCCTCTGACGGCGGGATCTTCTCCTTCGCCCCGCCGGGTATCACCCCGGACTTCTTCGGCTCCATGGGAGGCCAGCACCTCAACGCGCCCATCGTGGGGATCACCTTTGACCCCCACGACGGCGGCTACCTCGAGGTGGCCTCCGACGGCGGGATCTTCTCCTTCGCTCCGCCGGGCACCGGTGCCGACTTCTATGGGTCGATGGGTGGCCAACCTCTCAACGCCCCGATCGTGGGCATCACATCCGACTCGAATGACGGTGGCTACCTCGAGGTGGCCTCCGACGGCGGGATCTTCTCCTTCGCCCCACCGGGCACCGGGTGCCGACTTCTATGGGTCGATGGGTGGACAGCAACTCAACGGCCCAATCGTCGGAATGTTCACTTCGTTCACCTCATAGAGGTCAGCGGCCGAGAGGTCAACCGACCGAATCGCATCCCGGCTTCCGCGGCCGTTCCGGTCCAAATGAAACGTCTATTCGCGAGCAGACAGGGGGTCGGCCAGCGAAGGCTCTCGGTGCGGACGGCGACCGTCGGTCAGCGAAGCAGCGCTTCGGTCGATGATGGTGCTATTCCGCAGCACGGTGACCGGACCGTCTTCGCTGACCACGATCACCGTCGCGTCGGGATCGTCGAAGCTGTACCGACGGCCGGCCGTGTGCCGGGTACCCCGAAATCCCTCGACACGTTCGATGGAATTGTTGCTGGGCAAAAGACGGACGCCGAGCTGGCGCAGAGTGCCACCGGCATCGAAGATGGCGGCACCGTCGAGTTGACTCAGCGCGTGCCGGAGCGGCGCCAGATGGGGGGCGGCGCGGATCCGTAGAGGCGGAGGCGCGCTCAGCTGTTCCTCAACCGGTGGCCCTGGTTTGGCGCTCGAGCGGTAGACGAGCAACGCTCCGATGCCCATAGACCCGAGATCGTGGACGGCAAATCGGAGCATCGACTCGATGACCTCGGGATCGCCATAACCAGGTCCAGAGGCAAGCGAGCCCATCCAATCTCGAACCGGCGGTTCGTGATGCCACCGGATGCCGTCCCACCGCCAGACACCGAAGCCCCCGGCTATTCGAACCGATCCGCTCGGATGGCGCTGAATCGCCGTCGCCCCGAACGCCGCCACGAGCACTACAAGGTCCCGTTCCGATCCAGCTGGACGATCGAAGATGATCCACTCGTTCTCGCCGCTGCGACGGCGAAGGAGCCAGCTCGAGAAGCCGTCGGCGAAGCGCCGAGCAGCGTCGAGGGGCTGGTCCCCGAGCGGACCTCGGGTGATGTCGAGGTGTGTACCTGAGGCCCACGCTTCCGGTGCCAGCGCCGGCTCGAGAATCGTCCCCGTGCTCGGGATCCGCCGCTCATGAACCGGCGGGTGAAGAGCGTGGTCGATCTCCTCCAGAAGGATGTCGCGGGTCGAGGCCGCCGCACCCAGAAGGAACCCGTTCTCCTCCAACTCCTCGGCCAGGCGCCGTCGCCTCCGGTCATCCAGTGCGACCATCATCGGCACGCTACCGGGGCGGCGGCTCTCTCCTTCGTTGCTCGAGCACCAGGGCTCTCACCTCACCCAGGACGGTGATTGCGACGCCTTGGTCGGCCATAGCGAGGTGGTGGTTCCACAGGACGAGCTCGGTGCCCGGTGGCCCGTCGACGCGGCCCAAACGGCCCTGCCATACCATGAGCTCAGTGGGACACGACGTGATGGCGGCGGCTGTCTATGTCGGTGACGGTCGATTGGCGGTCGAAGAAGTGCCCGTCCCCGAGCCGGGACCGGGGGAGTTGCTAGTGGAGGTCGCCGCTTGTGGCATCTGCGGTTCCGACCTCCACCTGGTTCTCGAGAAGTACGCCAGGCCGGGCGCCATCCTCGGCCACGAATGGTCGGGCCTCGTGGTGGCGGGAGGCTCATCCCACATCGATCCGGGGACGCGGGTCGTCTTCGAACCGACGCCGGGATGTGGGCACTGCCGCCCCTGTCGGCGAGGTCGGCCTTCGGTCTGCCTGCACCGCCCCGTTTCGGATATGCGGGATATGCGAGGGGCCTTCGCCCGATACGTGACCGTCTCGCCCACCAATGTCCTCCGACTCCCTGACTCGGTCGACATGCGTGCCGCGGCTCTGACCGAGCCCACCGCCATCGCTCTCCATGCCGTCGAGCTCGCCGAGGTCGCCCCGCAGGACCGTGTCCTCGTGACCGGCGCCGGCCCGGTCGGCCTCCTTATCATCGCTGTCCTCCGCTCATTCGGTGTCACCGACATCTCGGTGAGCGAACCCGTCGCGCTCAGGCGCCACCGAGCCCTAGCGGTCGGCGCAACGGCCGCTATCGATCCCGATCAGCTGGTGGACCCGGAGATGGGGCGCGCCGTCGAGCACCCCTATGCCGTCGCGTTCGAGTGCTCGGGTCGGGCCGCCGCCGCAGAGCAGGCCCTCGGCCAGCTCGACTTCGCCGGGACGCTGGTTTTCGTCGGGACCGGATCGGACCCGACCCGAGTGAACCACAACCGTATGATCATCATGGAGCTCGAGGCGATCGGTGCCTACAACTACAGCGCAGCGGGATTCGGTCCTGCCATCGAGTTGCTCGACTCTGGCGCTCCTTCCCGTCGATCTACTGATCGAGACACGATGACGTCCCATTGTCCGCAATCATGGACACCATGGAGAGGCTCTCTCGAGGTGAGTTGGCGGCCAAAGTATTCGTCAGTCCCCGGCTCTCCTGATGGCATCAGAACTGCGGCCGATCTTCAATCATGTGGCCATCAGCGTGGACGCCTCTGTGCTCGATGATGCCGGGCGGACCGACCTCATCGACTTCTTCGGTCAGGTCTTCGGTTGGACCGAGGGGGACAACAGCACCGAGACGGGCAATCCACTCATCCTCTACACGGGCGAGATGCGTCAGTTCCTCTACCTGTTGCCGGCCGGCGACGAGTTCCTCCGAGCACCTCGTCTCGACCATTTCGGTCTCGAGATCTCCTCCCGCTCGGAGCTCGTGGCCATCCTGGACCGCGCCAAGGCGTACAGAGAGACTGACCCCCGAGTGCACGATCATCGATATCGACGAGCGAGTGACCCATGGCACCGCTCTCGGATTACACCCTCACCAATGCGTACATCGGGTTCCTCATCCCACTGATGATCGAGCTCCAACACATCGCGGCGCGACCAATCGCCTGAGTCAAGCGGTCATCCCGATGGCGTGGTCGCTGCACCGCTGGGCAAGCGGTCGATGACTTCAGTCGAAGCGGCGAGCGTCCTGGTCAAATGCTGGGTGCGGCCGCGACGATCGGGGCGGCCAAGCCGTATCCGGTCAGCGACCCCAGGTAGCTGGCATCGCCGTAGGCGTACACCGCTCCATCCCCACCGACGACCCAGTACCCACCTCCGTCCGGAGTAGCGACGATTCCCTCGACCGGAACGCGGGTGACGATCCCTTGGCCCGGGACAGATCCATAGAAGCTGGCGTCCCCGAAGGAGAAGACCCCACCGTCCGACGCGACCAGCCAGTACCCGCCACCGTCAGGCGTGGCGGCCATGCCCACGATGGGCTTGTTGAGGACCATGGAGCCGGTCGAGCCGTCGAAGCTGGCGTCCCCGAAGGAGAAGACCCCACCGTCCGACGCGACCAGCCAGTACCCGCCACCGTCGGGCGTGGCGGCCATGCCCACGATGGGCTTGTTGAGGACCATGGAGCCGGTCGAGCCGTCGAAGCTGGCGTCCCCGAAGGAGAAGACCCCACCGTCCGACGCGACCAGCCAGTACCCGCCACCGTCAGGCGTGGCGGCCATGCCCACGATGGGCTTGTTGAGGACCATGGAGCCGGTCGAGCCGTCGAAGCTGGCGTCCCCGAAGGAGAAGACCCCACCGTCGGATGCGACCAGCCAGTACCCGCCACCGTCAGGCGTGGCGGCCATGCCCACGACGGGACGATTCATGTGGACGCCACTCGCCGATCCGTGAAAGCCGGCGGTGCCGAATGAGAAGACGCCACCGTCGGACCCGGCCGTCCAGATCCCCTGGCTCGTCGATGCCGGCACCTGCAGCTGTTCGATGAGCGTCTGGAACACTGTGTTGTTGTTGAGGTTGGTGGCCGAAAAGCCGGTCGTAAAGCATTCGACTCCTTGGACACAGGTCAACCCGCTCAAGTAGCCGAAGGCCACCACGTTGGGGCTGGGCTCGACTGACCATGCCGAACCGTTCCAGTTCTCGATGAACGGGGTCGGCGTACTGTTGTTGGTCCATCCGCTGGCGCCCGCCGCCCAACAATCGGCGGCATCCATACAGGTAACGCTGGTGAGGAGACTGCCGTTGGTCGCCGGATTCGGGCTTGGAACGGTCACCCACGCCGTGCCGTCCCAATGATCCACCAGGGTCGTGGACGGGTTGCCCGCAGCATCCATGGTCGCCCCCGTGGCCCAACAGTTCGACGCGCCGGAACAGGTGGTCGAGCTCAGGTACTGGCCCCCCGGACTCATTGGTGCCGGAGTAGGCACGATCAACCACTGGCTGCCGTTCCAGTGCTCGACCAGAGCGCTGGACCCGATCACGTTGGGGGCCACGCCGGGAACGAAGTTGTACTGGATCTGGTTCGGTCCTGCGAAGCCGACGGCCCAGCAATCAGTGGGGCCGGCACAGGTCACTGAGTTCAACCCGCTGTAAGGCTGGGCCGGAGCCTGCGGAGACGACTGTGACCACTCCGACCCGTTCCAGGAGAGAATGATCCCGCCCAACGGGTTGTTCTTCGCGTCGACGTCGATGCCCACGGCCACGCAGCTCGAGGCGCCTGTGCAGGTAACCGACAGCAGGTAACCGTTGATGTCGGGTGTCGGTACGACCGACCAGGTCGATCCGTTCCAATTCTCAGCCAGAAGGTTGGGGAGCTTCCCATTGCCCGTTCCTTGAGCTCCCACCGCCCAGCAGTCGGACGCAGTCACACAGGTCACGTCCCAGAGAAGGGAGGCCTGCGACGAAGCGGGAGCAACGTTCGGGCCAACGGACCACGTGGAACCGTTCCAGTGGTCGATCGTGGCGCTGGGTTGAGAGCCGTTACCCAAGGTGGAGAAGACGGCCCCCACCGCCCAGCAGTTCCAGGAGTTGACGCAGGTGCTTCCCACCAGGAAGTCGCTCTGTGGCGGACCTACGTTCGGGCTGGTAACGATGGTCCACCCCGAGCCGCTGGCAGCCCGGGCGGTCGGTACGGCCGAGGCCACAACGAACAGCCCGGCGATGATGACCCCCACGCACAGGATCATCCGGCCGGTACGTCTATTTCTCAAGATTTCGAGCACTTCTACATATCGTCATGAGATCTGACACCTTGAGTGGGATGAGGTCGCTTCGATCGCCGTCGCACGGGTGTGACCAGGTCAGGTCAGCGTGCCCGACCGGTCCGGGCAGGTACGCCTTCAGAAAGGTCAGAAGGGAGTCCGGCGCTCTCGATCCGGGACAGAGGTGCGCCGGCGGCAGTTCCCATGGCGGCAGGCCATCTGCCATTCAGGCAGTCCCGGCCGACGGCCAAGATGGATGCGACGCCCACAGGTGTCCGCCGGGTACGACACGTAGGATCCCTCGCTGAGGAGGGAACAATGCGGCAGAACTCGTTGCGAGCCATCTGGAGTGAACAGGGTGCCGCCCTCGGTGGATGGTTGACCTTTCCGAGCAGCATGTCCGCCGAGGTCATGGCGCACTGTGGATTCGATTGGGTCTGCATCGACCTGCAGCACGGCTTGATCGACTACTCCGAGATGGTCCACATGTTGCAGGGCATCTCCTCCACGGCCACGGTGCCACTCGTTCGAGTCCCTTGGAACGAGCCCGGCATCATCGGCAAGTGCCTCGATGCAGGTGCATGGGGGGTCATCGTGCCAATGGTCAATTCCGCCGACGAGGCGCGCGCCGCCGTCTCGGCGTGCCGTTATGCACCTTCGGGCACTCGAAGCTATGGACCCCTGCGGGCCAACTACTACGCCGGACCTGACTACTTTGCTCGGGCCAATCAGGAGGTGGCCTGCATCGTGATGGTGGAGACACGGGTTGCCATCGACCATCTCGATGAGATCGTCTCCGTGCCGGGGGTCGACGCCGTCTACGTGGGCCCAGCCGACTTGAGCGTGACCTTGGGCCTCCCTCCTGGACCAGACCAGCCTGACCAGATCTTTACGGACGCGCTGGACCGGGTCATCGACGCGTGCCGGCGGCATGACGTGATACCAGGCATCGCGGGCAATGCGAAGACCGCCCCGAAGCGGTTGCAGCAAGGGTTCCGACTAGTCGAGGTCGCCTCCGACATCGGCTTGTTGGGCCTTGCCGCCCGCGATGCGTTGGAGCAGGTTCGACCGACTGCTCAACCTGAGACAACAACTGCGTACCTGTGACACCGATGTCCGAGCGTCCAAAGGTTGTGGTCGCACTGCCATTGGCTCAGCCGTTGTTGGACCTACTCGCGCCCTATGGCACGACGTTCCTGCCTGCAGGCCGAACCGGAGACGGAGCCTTTGAGGCGGCACTGGAAGAGGCCGACGGCGTCATCGTGAGTTCGAACGTCGCGGTTGATCGAAGGGCGATGGAGTCAGCCCCGAAACTTCGGGTGATCAGCACCATGAGCGTCGGACTCGATCACATCGATGTCGAGGCGGCCAAGGAAAAGGGGATCGTGGTCACCATCACCCCCGTGCTGAGCGACGCGGTGGCGGACCTCACGATGGCGTTGATGACCATGCTCGCCCGGCGCATCTGTGAGGGAATGCATGCCGTCGCCAATGGCGGATGGAGTCAGGGCTTGTTGGGAGCCGACCTGGCCGGGAAACGACTGCTCTTGGTGGGATTCGGTCGTATTGGTCAGTCCGTAGCCAGGCGGGCCCTGGCGGCCAGGATGCACGTGCAATACGTCGACATCCGGAGCCAGTTGGCGATGGTGGATGACGCGGAGCCCGTCCACGACCTCGCCAGTGGACTGCCGGACGCGGACTTCGTTTCGCTCCACGTCGATCTCAATGCCGAAACTCGAAACATGATGGGTCGAGATCAGTTCGAATTGATGCGGCCGACGGCCTACCTGGTGAACACCTCACGGGGTGGAGTCGTCGACCAGAACGCCCTGACTTCCGCGTTGGCAGCGGGAACGATCGCCGGCGCCGCCCTTGACGTTCTCCAACACGAGCCGCCTCATCCGGACGATCCCCTGTTGAAGGCGCCGAACGTCATCATCGTTCCCCACATAGGCTCGGCAACCAGGGAGACCAGAAACGCCATGGCGCAATGTGCCGTTGACAACTTGCTGCTGGGATTGCGCGACGAGCGCAGTCCGTTTGAGGTGACCTGACCGTCAGCGTCAGCCTGGTCCGGAGGCGACCAACGTGAAGACCGACGTGATGACGGGTGGCCTGCGGCTGCCTGAAGTGGGGAATTTTGCCCACCGCTGTGCTGCCGCAGGTTTCTCCGGCCTCGTGATCACCGAAGCAGGGCGCACTGCGTATCTCTCGTGCGCCGCAGCCGCTCTCTCTGGCGCCGACCTCGATCTGGCCACCGGGATCGCCGTCGCCTTTCCTCGGAGTCCCATGGTCACGGCCGCCGTGGCCTGGGAGCTCGCCGACGCCTCGGGGGGTCGCTTCCGCCTCGGCCTCGGACCACAAGTCAAGGCGCACATCGAGCGGCGCTACTCGGCCGAGTTCGACCCACCCGGTCCGCGTATGCGGGAATACGTACTTGCCCTCAAGGCCATCTTCAAGGCCTTCCGCGGAACGGCACCGCTGGATTTCGACGGCCAGTACTACACCTTCAGCTTCCTGTCCCCGATGTGGTCGCCTGGGGGGATCGACGTGGCTGACCCGCCCATCGACGTTGCCGCCGTGAACCCCTGGATGCTTCGAATGGCCGGGGACGTGGCCGACGGGGTGCACGTCCACCCGCTCAATACGACCGAATACTACGACAGGACCCTGCTGCCGAACCTGGCTGTGGGGGCAGAGCGCTCTGGGAGAGACCTCTCGTCGCTGGCGCTCTTCGTCCCGCTCTTCACCGTCGTTGGCGACGACGAGGAGGAGCGAGCGCGATGGCGGGACGCCTGCCGCACGATGGTCGCCTTTTACGGCTCGACGCCCAACTACGCCTTCATCTTCGATCAACTCGGCTACCCCGGCACGACCCAACGTCTACGCGACGCCCAGAAGGCAGGGGACCAGCTGGCCATGGCGCGCGCCGTACCCGATGAACTGCTCTCCCACTTCGTGGTAGAGGGAACCTGGGCCGAGCTTCCGCGGCGGATCATCGAACGCTGTTCCCCGCTCCGGAGGTGTTCGGTGCGGCCCGTTCTCTACATGGCCGGCACAGCCCTCCACCGATCCGCCGACGACTTCGACCGGTTCGGAGAAGTCGCACGGGTGCTGGCGGAAGAGAGCACTCCTTCGTGATCGGCGCCCCGGATGAGCCCGTCCCACGACTCCCGGTCCCGGGGCGACGCGCCAATCTGGGGCCCTTTCAATGCCGATAGCGTCGAGGCCGTGAGTCCAGAGGAGGCCCTCGAGCGACTCCGTACAGCCAACGTCGCGCGGCTGGCAACCATCACGCCGCACGATCGCCCCCACATCGTCCCCTGCTGCTTCGCGGTGGCGGAGCAGGTGATCTACTCCGGGATCGACGGCAAGCCAAAGTCGGGACGCGCGCTGCAGCGAATTGCCAACCTGCGGTCGCGAAGTCTCTTCACGCTGCTGGTGGACCACTACGACGAGGACTGGGCGGAATTGTGGTGGGTACGAGTCGACGGACGCGGCAGGATCGTCGACCAGGGACAGGAGCGGGACAAAGCCGTTCGGCTGCTGAAGGACAAATACCCGCAGTACCGTGAGGTCCCGATCCCAGGACCGGTGTTGGCCCTCGACATCGAAGCCGTGAACTCTTGGCCCTGACACCGATGCGCTGACTCGTCCTTCCGACAATGGCAGCCGTTTGTCGCCGTCGATCTCGCCGGCGCACCGCGCCGATACCGCCCTTCACCCCGACTCTGGCCGTTCCCCTGTTGCATCCCTGGCTTCCGCCCGCGTGCGCCCTAGCGTGGCTGTCCGCTCAGACCCTCGGGCGTCGTGAGGAATTCTCGCTGCTCTGTGCGAGCGCCCAAGGGATCGGTCCACCTTGTTCTCGACCTGTTTGGAGTAACGATGCTTCGGTACCACCACCTGCCAACTGCTCCTCTTGCCGCACCGCAGACGCCGAGCTCGGGCGCCATTCGACGACTCCGCTTTGGCCGCCGAGCGACCCGACTCCTCGCCATCATCGCCGTGGTCGGGGCGGCCACTGCCTCCGGTTCGCTGGTGGCGCCGACAGTGGCCGGCGCCGCTCGCACCACCAGCTGGGGCCCCGTGACGGAGCTCACCTCTCTCGCGGCCGGCGGCGTCTTCGCCACGGTGAGCTGTTCATCCACGGGGAACTGCACGGCGGTCGGGAACAGCGCCGGCGCCACGACAGAGCCCATCGTTGCCACCGAGACAGATGGCACCTGGGGACCGGTCACCGAGGTCACCAACCCCAGTTTCGGTGGCAACTTCTCGGGTGTGAGCTGCACTTCTGCCGGTGACTGCACCGCCGTGGGCTACACCACCTCGGTGCCCTCCCAATCCACCTACGCCATCGAGACGAGTGGCGTGTGGGGCCCCGTCACCGAGCTCACCGGCATGGCCCAGGGTTCGACCCTCAGCGATGTCAGTTGCGCGTCCGTCGGCAACTGCACGGCCGTGGGGACCGTCAATACGAGCCCCGGTCAGCCCGCCTACGTCACCGAGAGCAACGGAACCTGGGGAACGGTCACGGAGCTCACCGACCCACTTGGCGGAGGCTACCTCTATGGAGTGAGCTGCACGTCGGCCGGCAACTGCACCGCGGCCGGCAACGACCTCAACGCCACTCCTCAGCCCACCTATGCGACCGAGACCAACGGCGCTTGGGGGCCAATCACCGAGCTCAACAACATCGCGCAGGGTGGCGGATTCCTTGACATTGCCTGTGTCTCCGCCGGCAATTGCACCGCCGTCGGACAGTCCTCGACCGCTCCTTTCCAACCCACCTACGCCACCGAGACCAACGGAACCTGGGGACCGGTCACCGAGCTCACCAACATCGCTGCTCACGGCGTCTTCTACGGGGTCAGTTGCGTCTCGGCCGACAACTGCACGGCCGTCGGTATCTCGGGCGCGAGCCCGGGCCAGCCGGCCTACGCCACCGAGACCAACGGAACCTGGGGACCGGTCACCCCACTCGACGCCGGGTCGAACGGGGCCGTCTTCTACGGCGTCAGCTGCCCATCACGGGGCAACTGCACCGCCATTGGAAACGGCGCCGTCAATCCCATCCAACCCATTTATGCCACCGAGACGGCGGTGGCCAGCGGCTACTGGCTCGCCGCCAGTGATGGGGGGATCTTCAGCTACGGGGATGCCGGGTTCTTCGGCTCGCACGGTGGCTCGCCCCTCAACAAGCCCATCGTGGGCATGGCCGCCACCCCCGACGCCCTGGGCTACTGGTTGGTGGCGAGCGACGGGGGGATCTTCAGCTACGGCGATGCCGCCTTCTACGGGTCACACGGCGGCTCACCGCTCAACAAGCCCATCGTGGGCATGGCCGCCACGCCCGACGGCGGCGGCTACTGGCTGGTGGCGAGCGACGGGGGGATCTTCAGCTACGGCGATGCCGCCTTCTACGGGTCACATGGAGGTTCGCCCCTCAACGAACCGGTGGTGGGCATGGCCACCACGCCCGACGGCGACGGCTACTGGCTGGTGGCGAGCGACGGGGGGATCTTCAGCTACGGCGATGCCGCCTTCTACGGGTCACATGGCGGCTCGCCGCTCAACAAGCCCATCGTGGGCATGGCCGCCACTCCCGACGGCGGCGGCTACTGGCTGGTGGCCAGCGACGGAGGGATCTTCAGCTACGGGGATGCCATCTTCTACGGATCCCACGGGGGCTCACCGCTCAACAAGCCCATCGTGGGCATGGCCGCGACGCCCGACGGCGGCGGCTACTGGCTGGTGGCCAGCGACGGAGGCATCTTCGGCTACGGCGACGCCGCCTTCTGGGGATCCCACGGAGGCTCGCCCCTCAACCAGCCCGTCGTGGGCATGGCCAACGGCTAGGAGCCCGAGGGAATCGGGCGGAGCAGCCGAGCGGCGACCGCTCGCCGTGGTCGGAACCCCTGGTCTGATCCGCGACCGTCCTCCATACTGACTCGAACGGGGCCTCGACCCGTCCAGACAGGGAGGGAAGATGAGGGTTCTCGTCATCGGAGCTGGAGGAGTGGGGACGGCCGCGGTGCGAACGGCGGCGCAGTGGGGGCTGTTCGAACGGGTGGTGGTGGCCGACTACGACCTCACCCGGGCGCAGCAAGCGGTGGCCGAACTCGGTGATCGCTTCGCCGCCCACCAGGTCGACGCCAAAAACGAGGACGCCCTCGTGGGCCTCATCGAGGGGGAGCGCATCGATGCGGTGCTCAACGCCGTCGACCCTCGCTTTGTCATGCCCATCTTCCGGGCCGCCTTCAGCGCCGGGGTCACCTACCTCGACATGGCCATGTCGCTCTCCCATCCGCACCCGGCCGATCCCTATCGGACTCCCGGGGTCAAGCTGGGTGACGAACAGTTCGCGGTGGCCGACCAGTGGACCGAGCGCGGGCTCATGGCCCTCTGCGGCATCGGTGTCGAGCCCGGCCTCTCCGACGTCTTCGCCCGCTATGCGTCGGACAAGCTCTTCGCCTCGATCGACGAGATCGGCGTCCGCGACGGTTCCAACATCGTCGTCGAGGGTTACGACTTCTGCCCGACTTTCTCCATCTGGACCACCATCGAGGAGTGCCTCAATCCGCCGGTCATCTGGGAGAAAGGCAGGGAGTGGTTCACGACCGAGCCGTTCAGCGAACCGGAGACCTTCGTCTTCCCAGGGGACATCGGACCGGTCGAGTGCGTGAACGTGGAGCACGAAGAGGTGCTGCTCATCCCGCGCTGGATCGATGCCCGCCGGGTGACGTTCAAGTACGGGCTCGGTGACGAGTTCATCAACGTGTTGAAGGCCATCCATCAGCTCGGCCTCGACTCGACCACTCCCGTCCGCGTCGGTGGCGTCGAGGTTTCGCCCCGGGACGTCGTCGCCGCCTGCCTCCCCGACCCGACCCAGATCGGCGACAGGATGAGCGGGTTGACCTGTGCCGGCACCTGGGTCACCGGTACCGGGATCGACGGGTCGCCTCGCGAGGTCTACCTCAACCACGTGGCCGACAACGCCTGGTGCATGGCTGAATTCGGGTCGCAGGCCGTCGTGTGGCAGACGGCCATGAACCCCGTCGTGGCCCTGGAGCTCATCGACTCGGGCGCCTGGTCGGCCAAGGGGGTCATCGGCCCAGAGGCGTTGCCCCCCGAGCCGTTTCTCGACCTGCTCGCCAGCCACGGGATCGAATGGGCCTGCGAGGAGCGCACACCGGCCGGGTCAAAACCGCGGCCGGCCTGAGAGCGCTGTCGGCTCCCTCATGAGTTGGGGACCTTCTACCCTGGGCCCACCACTCGGTACCCAGAGAATGGACGCGGGCCCATGGCAACAGACGGCGGGCGTCCGGCGAGGAGAGCTATGTCGAACAGCGGGCACGCCCCCGGTCATCACATCGTCGTCGGTCTCGACGGCTCCGAGTCTTCGATGCAGGCGCTCACCTGGGCGCTCCGGCAGGCCGAACTGACAGGTGCCTCGGTGGCGGCTGTCGCGGCCTGGCACATCCCCGCCAGCTGGGGTTGGGGTGTGCCCGTCCCCGCTGCCGTCTCCCCACAGCCGGATACGGAGAAGATGCTCGACGATGCCCTGCGACCGATACGCCTGCAATACCCCGACATCACCATCGAGTCGCAAGTGAAAGAGGGTCACCCCGCAGCGGTCTTGGTCGATGCCTCACGTGGGGCAGATCTCCTCGTGGTCGGAAGCCGGGGCCACGGAGAGTTCGCCGGCATGTTGCTGGGCTCGGTGAGCGAACACTGCGTCACCAACGCCCATTGCCCAGTCGTCGTTCTCCGAGGGGACGACTCGTAGGCCGGAGCGGCCGGCCTGCAACCGTCCAGCGGTCAGTCGGATCGGGCCCACGGCCCGGTCATGAAGCGCCCGTCCTTCATCACCGCCACCATCTTCGCCGGGTCGGTCAAGACCCCGATGTCCCTCGAGGGGTCACCGTCGACGACCAAAAGATCGGCCAGCTTGCCGGGGGCGATCGAGCCGAGCTCGTGACCGCGACCCATCAGCTCGGCGCCGTGGCGCGTGGCCCAACGCAGCACGTCGAGGGGAGGGATGCCGACCACGTCGACATAGAAGGCGAGCTCCTGGCCGTAGATTCCGTGAGGGAAGCCAACCGCCCCGTAGTCGTCTCCCACCACCAGCAGCATGCCGGCCTCGTTGGCCTTCGGTAGCCAGCTCGAGGCGGCGTCCAAATCGGCCTTGATGGAGTCGGTGAACCCCAGCTGGCCGCCGGACAGCGATTGCCAAAGGCGGTACGGGAAGAACATCGACGGAGCCACGCAGGTTCGGGTCTCGACGATGCGGGCGATGCATTCCTCGTCCATGCCGTCGCCGTGATCGATGACGTCGATGCCGCAGTCAAGGGCCATGGCGATGGCATGGCGGTTGGCGATGTGCCCGCGAACGAGCGCGCCCCTCTCGTGAGCCGCCTCGATCGCCGCCGCCATCTCGGCCGGGGCCATCTCGGTACGCTCGGCGGGGCCGATGGTGCCGTGGCCGCCGGTCACGAACATCTTGATGATCCGCGCACCTTCACGGATCTCGGCCCGTACGCCCCGCCGGAATTCGTCGGGTCCGTCGCAGATCCGAAGAGCCCCTTGCGCCTTGAGCTCCCAGTACCAGGGCGCGCTGTCGTTCACATGTCCCGTCGTGCTCACGTCACGGCTTCCTGGCACGAAGCGGGGCCCGGCCACCGCACCTTCGGCGATGGCCCGACGCATGGCCGGATCGATGGCAAACGGCGCACCGGCGCTCACCGCGGAGGTAAAGCCGGCCCGCAGGACTGCCTCGAGGTTCCTGACGGCGCGGACCGCTTGGAGTGCCGGCGGCTCCTCCAGGCCGAACGGCGCCGACTTCGCCCCGAGCTCGTGGTAGGTGGCGTGAAAATGACAGCTGACCATTCCCGGCATCAAGGTCCGCCCGGCAAGGTCGATCACCTGGTCACCCGAGGCGGTCTGACCTGCGGTCGCCGACCGACACGATCCGGTCGTCCTCCACCACCACCGTCGATCCGGCGTGGGCCGGGTTCTCCCCGTCCAACACATTGGCGTTCGCGAAAACGAGTCTGGCCATGTCGGTCAACGATCCTCGGCGGCGAGCTCGCATACTCCCCGCAACACGGCATCAGTATGGTGGCTGGAGCCTGGATCAGCCAGCACGACTGAGGCGGAGGATGGGTCACCTTGACCAAGAGCGTCATCAAGTTCGGAATCCTCGGAGCGGCCCGAATCGCGCCGGGCGCGCTCATCCGACCGGCAGCGAAGAACGCCGAGGTCGTTGTCGACGTGGTGGCGGCCCGCGACCGCGACCGGGCGAATGCCTACGCAAAACGTCACCGGATCCCACGAGTGGCCGACAGCTACCAGGGGCTGGTCTCCGACCCGGAAATCGACGCGGTCTACATTCCCCTGCCCAACAGCCTCCACAGCAAGTGGACGGTGGCCGCTCTAGCCGGCGGAAAGCACGTTCTTTGCGAGAAGCCGCTGACGGCCAACGTCGAAGAGGCGGAAGCGGTGGCTGCGACCTCCCGACGGGCGGCCGAGGAATCGGGACTCGTGGTGGCCGAGGCGTTCCACTACCGCTATCACCCACTGGCCCACCGCATGCTCGAGGTCGTCCAAAGTGGTGAGCTCGGTCGACTCCGAGAGATCGAGGCCTGGCTGTGCGCGCCGATCCCCAAGAAGTCCGACATCCGTTACCAGTACGCGTTGGCCGGCGGCGCCATGATGGACATGGGCTGCTATGTGGTCAACATGGTTCGCATGTTGAGCGGTGAGGAGCCCGAGGTGCGCTCGGCCACGGCCAAGTTGCAGTCGCCCGACGTGGACCGGGCGATGTCGGCGCTGTTGGAGTTCCCCGCCGGACACCTCGCCCGCGTGCACTGCTCGATGTGGTCCTCCTCCGTCCTCCATGTCGCCGTGAAGGTCACGGGTGACGAAGGAGAGATGCGGGTCTTCAACCCGCTCGCCCCCCAAGCCTTGAGCTGGATGAGAATCCGGTCCGGGGGAGCCCGCCGGACCGAGTTCCCCGATCGACGGCCCACCTATGCCTACCAGCTCGACGCCTTTTGCGATGCCGTGCTGCGTGGTCGCCCGATCATCACGACTCCCGAGGACGGGGTGGCCAACATGCGGGTCATCGATGACGTGTACCGAGCCGCCAACATGCGGCCGAGGGGGACGTGACGGTCCACCGAGCTGGATCCGGAGCCAGATTGATCACGCTCCTGGCGACGGTCTCCACCACCTTGGCCGCTCGACCACTGGGGTGGCGCTCGACGCGACACCCTCGATCACCAATGCGGGGGCGAGCGTGACCGCCTGAGGTCTCCACGCCTGGCCCGGGACGGGACACCCCGGCGCCTTTCCCTCGGGCGGAGGCGGTTCTCGACCACCGGCTGTGACGCCTATCGACCCGCAGATCGGCCAGTGCCAAACTGACACCCGCTAGAGAAAGGCGGTGGGGTGGCGACGACGGTGAAGGGAGTGGCAGACGACCGTGCCCGTGAGCAACGCGAGGTGCTCCAGGCGATGCCTCTCTTCGCGGAGCTGACCGCGGACGAGCTGGACGAGCTGGTGGCGCGCTGCCGGACCGAGTACGCCCCCGCCGGCACATGGTGCGTGCGGGCCGGCGATCCGTCCGACGCGCTCTACATCGTCGTCTACGGACGGCTCCAGGTCTACGTCAACGACCAACCCGGCGACCAACTGTCACGAGGGCATGTGTTCGGCGAGATCGGGATGATCTCGAGGCAACCCCGCGCCGCCGGCGTGCGGGCAGTGCGCGACACCGAGTTGCTCGTCCTGCCGGCGGCCGAGTTCGACCGTCTGGCCGAAGAACGCCCCGGCTGGCTTCGACGGGTGGCCCAGATCGTGGTCGACCGGCTGGTGGTCTCCGATCGCCGCCCGGCAGGGGAGCAGGTCCTCACCCTGGGAGTGTTCCCGATCGGCGAACTGGAAAGGGCCCGTGACCTGTTGTCAACCCTTGCCGACGACCTCGCCAACGGTGGCCCGGCCGTCGTGCGCGGGGAAAAGGACGCACCGCCACTGTCGGAACGTGCCCGGTGGGCGCACCAGCTCGAGAGCGCACATCGGTTCGTCGTCTACGACGGTCACTCCGACGACGACGCGTGGATCACGTGGTGCCTGGGTCACAGCGACCGGATCGTGTTGGTCGTCGGTGCCGAGGCCGCCCTGCCGCGGCTGCCCCCGGCCCTCGCCCAGGAGCTCCCGGCCCGAGTGCGAGCCGGCAACGTCACCCTCCTCATCGTCCATCCTCCCTGGGCCAGCCGCCCGCGAGCGGCCGTCGACTGGCGAGCAATCGTGGGCGATGTGCCCCTCGTCAACGTCCGCCGGGGTCGGGCGAGCGACCTGTCCCGTGGCGCCCGCCTTCTCTCCGGGCGCGCCCACGGATTGGTGCTCGGGGGAGGTGGGCCGCGTGGCTTCGCCCACCTCGGAGTGATGCGGGCCCTCGACGAGGCCGGCGTCCCGGTCGACGCCATCGGCGGCACCAGCATCGGAGCGGTCATGGGCGCCTTCCGGGCCCTCGACCTCGATGCCGAGAGCCGCGAGGATTGGGCGCTCGAAGGGTTCGTCGCCAGTGGCAACCTGTTTCCGCCGACCCTTCCCGTCCTCTCCTTCAGCTCGGCTCGGAAGGTGCGGCAATTGCTCGAGTCGCCCGGCTACTTCGGCGACCGCATGATCGAGGAAACCTGGCTGCCCTACTTCTGCGTGTCGGCCAACCTCACCCGGGCGGAGGTGGTGGTGCACGACCGGGGCCCGCTCGCCACCGCCGTGCGGGCCAGCCTCTCGCTCCCCGGCATCTTCCCCCCGGTGCGCCAGGGTGCCGATCTGCTGGTCGACGGCGGCGTGCTCAATAACCTTCCCGTGGACGTGATGCGAGAGCGTGTCGGCCCCGCCTGGGTGACGGCCGTCGACCTCTCCGTCGATGAGGAGGTCGGAGCTCCTGCTCGGTACCGCGAGACACCGTCGGGCTGGGCACTGCTGGCCGAACGCCTCCTTCGGAACCGCGGAGCCACGCGCCGCCTCTCTCCTTGAACGTGATGATGCGGGCGAAGGAGCTGGCCGGCATCCGGGCCCAGCGACAAATCCTGGTCGACTACCCGCCCGACCTCCTCATCCGCCCTGACGTCTCCGATGCCAGCATGTTCGACTTCAAGAGCGCGCTGCACTTCATCGACGCCGGCTACCGCGAAACCATGTCACAGCTCGAATCGGGAGCGTGGACGGGCGAGCGGGTGCTGGACGGAGAGGCGCACGGCTGAAGGTCTGAGCCCGTGATGGCTCCTCGGCGTTGCCTCGCTCAGTGGCCACTGCCGTCGCCCAGCCCGACGACCTCCTCATGTTTGGCAACTGGTGACCGGGTTCCGGTCGGCGTCCCTCGACCGATGCTCCGCCAGAGCCGTCACCGCCGCCTCTCCGGCCTGCCGGCCTGCCTCACGAGCTCGATCGATTTGATGGAACTCGAGGAGGCCGACCCCCCGGGTGTCCGGTGTCACGGTGACGGTGGCCCCTTGTGACTCGTCGAGATCGGCTCGGCGGTCACCCATCTGCATGATGCGCATCAGGGTCTCACCCAACGAGGGAGTGCGGGTGGCACTCGCCCGTGAGGAGGCGCTGCCGATCCGCACGGCCACGACCGGCCCCTCGGCGAGCTCGCAGAACGGGCCCGTCGGGCAGTTATCGGTCAGCGTGCCGTCGACCAGCACCCGCCCGTCGAAACGTCGGGGCGCAAAGAGCACGGGGAGCGACATTGACGCGGCGACCACCTCGACGGTGAACCCCCGGTGGTGGTAGACGGGGACGCGCTCGATAGAGGTCGGTCGAGACCACCACGAGCTCCCGTTCCAGCTCCTCCAGCCGAGTGTCGCCGAAACAACGTCGAGCATGGCCAGGCCACGCTCGCCACGGGCCAGACTGGTGAGCGAGGGCCGATAGTCGCCGAACGGGTTGCGCCGTACGAGCTCTTCGAAGACGCGATCGTCGACGTCGGCGGCACTTGCGCCAGTGGCATACAGCGAGGCGATGTAGGCCCCCATGCTGGTGCCGGCGACTCGATCCACGGTGACGCCCTGCTGCCTCGAAAGCGTGGAGCACGCCCAGGTGGGCCAACGAGCGCGCCCCACCGCCGGCGAGCACGAGTGCGACCGACTCGCCGGCCAAACGAGCGACCAGCGGTCGAAGACGCGTCGCCCAGGCGTCCGGGTCGGCGCCCAGGCGATAGACGCGTCGACAGCCGCAGAGATCGTGCCAGTCGACGATCTGTGCCGTGGTCGGCATCGGACCGGCGAGCACGACGTCACAGGGAACGGACGGGCCCGGGACGGCGATAGCGGTGGGGTCGCTCGCCACCAGCACCACTCGGTCGGCCTGGCGCAGGCAGGTGTCGGCCCAGTCACTGCCAGCGCCGGCAACGAGCACCACCCGGTCGTTGTCGGCCTCGGCCTGCTGGAGGCCTTCGGGTGGGGTCAACCCCAGCCGGGCGACCCGCAGACTTGTCCCAAGGGCCGTCTCGATCATCCGGCCGACCTGTTCGGCAGGGGCACCCACGTCGACTCCCACCACCGAGATGACCGTCGGCGTCGCCGATGCAGGTGGGCTGATCGGTCGGCTGTTCTGCAACCGGATGGCGAGGCCACCGGCCACTGCGCCCATGACCGCAGGCTCGCTCCGAGTCAGGCCTTCGAACCGCTGGCGGCTGACCCGTACGAGGATGCTGTCCCGGCGGGCGAACACCGTGCCCGAGCGCGGGGGCCTCGGTCAGGAGGGCCAGCTCACCGAGTGTCGACTCGGGGTGGAACTCGCGTCCCGATCCGTCGGGACGGCGGAGCTCCAGTCGCCCGGCGCGAAGCACGTAGAGGTCGTCGCCTGGCTCGCCGGCCCGGAACAACGTTTCCCCAGCCCGCAGATGGATCTCCTCCCCGGCGTCGAGCAGGCGGGCCCGGACATCGGCCGGCAAAAGGTCGAGAAAGTCGGAGTCGTCGACCGCGGCCGCCGCCGTCACCTCCGGTTCGAGCTGGCGATCGAGCAAAGGGGCGCCGGGAGTGAGGTCGGCCGCCTCTCCCGATTCCCGGATGCGCCCGAAGAAGAGGGCCGCCACCGCGGCGACGGCGAAGCTGCCCGCCGCCAGCTCCCACCCGTGGCGAACCTCGTCGGCGAAGGTGAAGATCGTGGCGTGGGAGATGAAGACGGTCAGGATGGCGATGCCGAGGACCCCTCCGAACTGCCGGGCGCTGGAGTTGACGGCCGAAGCCGTGGCGTAGCGACCAGCGGGCACGGTGGCGAGCCCGCCGGCGGAAGCGACGGGAAGGGTGGCCCCGACGCCGATGCCGCTCAGGATCTGCCCCGGCAGCCACTGCCCGACGAAGTCGGGGTGTAGGCCGACGCGGGTGGCATACCAGACATAGGCCCCGCACCAGATGAGCGCCCCGGGCACGACCACGACTCGGGGACCGAAGCGCTCCGCCACCCGGCCGGCCGGCACCGACACGAGGGCCGCCACCACCGCTCCCGGTGCGACGGCCAGCCCGGCTCGCAGCAGCGAGTACTGCCAGACGTAGTGCAACCAGAGGATGTGAGCCAGCAGGTAGCAGTACAGGCCGAGACCTCCGGCCACCGTGACGATGTTCGAGACGAGAAAGCCGCGGATGCGCAGCAACTCCGGGTCGAGTATCGGCGAGCGATGGTGCAGCGAGCTGAGCACCGTGGACACCGCGCCGAGGGCGGCGACAGCGAAGATGCCGATGGTGGCCGGGCTCCCCCAACCCCACGTCCCCCCCTGCACGATTCCCAAGGTTGCCGACCCGATGCTCACCGACAGCAGGAAGGCGCCGCGCAGGTCGGGCAAGACCCGACTTCCGGGCGCTCGGCTCTCCATCACCATCCGGCGGGCGAGGAGCCAGGCCACCAGGCCGAGGGGGACGTTGATGAGGAAGACCAGGCGCCAGTTGTAGAGATCGACCAGGGCACCGCCGATCGGTGGGCCGAGGCCGGCGGCGAGGGCGGCGGCCGCCGCCCACACACTGAGCGACTGCGTGCGGCGCTCGGCCGAGGAGGCGTGCACCACGATGCCGAGTGAGGCCGGCACGAGCATGGCTGCGCCGACAGCCTGCAAGGCCCGCAACACGATGAGCATCCCGATCGAGGTGGACGCGGCGCAGAGGGCCGAGGCGACGACGAAGACGACGAGTCCCACCTTGAACAGGCGGCGACGTCCGAGCAGGTCGGCGAAGCGGCCGGAGAGGACGAGTAGGCCGGCGAAGACGACGTTGTAGGCGTTGAGCACCCACGAGAGCGTGCTCACCGAGGTATGGGGGAAGGACGCCCGGATGTTGGGGAACGCGACATTGACCACCGTCGAGTCCATGAAGGCCAAGAAGGCCCCGAAGGCGGCCACGCCCACCGCGGCCATGGGCACGTAGCGGCGACCGGTCAAGGCGCGGACCCGCGCCGCGGCGTAGGACGAGTCGCCGTTTGTCGACAGAGGCACGTCGGGCGCCGCCGCCGCTCCCCGGGTCGTCACCGTGCTCCCCCTTGCTCGTTGCCCCGCCTTGTTCCGGTGGTGTCCCGACCCAACTCGATCGGGGTCGTCACCGTGTCACTCGCTCAGCCACAGATTCTGACAGGTCGCGTGACCACCAACCCACCCGCCGTGGCCAACATTGGCCGGATCGATTCGACGCACCCCGACGATGCGCTTACGCCGGGGCCCCGACGGCCACCGAGGCCGAGCCCCCGGTCGCCGACGCTTCCATCGGCACGACCGGGAGCCTCACGATGCCGAGTTTCTCCGTGAGTTCGTCGACTTTGGCTGACAGCGCGACGGCGCCCGACTGGTCGTCGCTCAAAACGGCGACGGAGCGGAGCCCATCGAGCGTCAGTGCCATCTCGTAGTCGGCATCGAGGGCCTCGGCACTGGCCCGGCTGACCTCGAAGGCGGCGCGAGCCCCGACCACGTCCCCATGCTGTGCCAACGCGTACCCGCGGACGCGCTCGATGAGGGCGGTCCCGCGACCCGAGCCGTGAGCCACCACTTCGGCCAGCAGGCGATCGGCGAGCTCGAGGGCGTCGTCGGCTCGTCCTTCGAGGATCAGGCACTCGGCCATCATCGACTGGACCTCGACAGCCGCGGCCTCGGTGCCGGCTCCGAGGAACTCACGGCGCGCCGCCTCGAAGTGCCGGTGCGCCTCGTCGAATTGGCCCATCCGTGCCTCGAGGCGACCGAGCAGCATGGTTGCGTAGGCGATGCCCCAGGGGTAGTGCGCAGCCCGCAAGACCTGGAGCGCCTCGCGCAACTGGACGCGAGCCTCGTCGTAGTGCCCCTGGTCGGCAAGGATCTCACCGATGTTGAAGGTGCCGATGGCCGCGACCACGTCGTTCCCGGTCGTCACGCGGATGTCCCGGCCCTGACCGTAGAGGCGGACAGCGTCGTCCCACTCCCCGCGGAAATAGGCGAATCCGCCCATATTGTTGAGCACGTGCGCCTCGCCCCCGAGGTCGCCCAGCTCCCGGTAGATGGCCAGGGCCTGGCGAGAATGGTCGGCGCGCTCGGGATGACCCAGGGTGACCCAGGCCCAGTCGAGGAGGGAGAGCGCGTGGGCCTCGGCATCGCGGTCCCCGGACGACCTCGCCTCGGTGACCGCCCTCTCGCACCACTCGGCCGCCTCGGCGCTTCGTCCCTGACCCTGTCGCATGGCCGTGTACCAGGTCATGAGTTGGGCCCGCATACAACCGGCCGGCGTCCCCAACGCGGCCTCGATGGTGCGTAGCCCGCGGCCGATCCACCGGATCGCCTCCCGATACCGTCCCCGCCGTTCCGCCATCCAGGCTTCCTTGAGACAGAGCTCGGCCTGGGCGACCACGTCGGCGGGGATGGTGCGACGGGCTCGGCGGTAAGCCAGCGTCGCCCCTGTGAAATCCCCCGCCCGTTCGCGCACGTCGCCCAGGAGCTCCCAAGCCGAGGCCACATCGACCGGGTCGAGGTCAGAGAGTCGAGGAACACAGGCCAGGGCCTGCTGATAGAGGGTGGCGGCCTCGACGTTGGCGTACAGCTCGCCGGCTCGCTGGGCGGCAAACAAGCCGTGGCGCCAGGCTTCCGGGTAGCGCTGGGCATGGAAATAGTGGAGGGAGAGGAGCGCAGCCTCGGCCTCCTCACCGACTCGGGACTGAAGGGTCTCGGCGGCCCGACCGTGGAGCTCCCGACGGCGCCGGTAGGGCAGTCCCTCGTAGGCACAGTCGCGGACGAGCGCCGATCGGAAGCGCACCACGCCAGATTCGTCGACGGCCAGGAACTCGCCGAGGGCGGATGGCAGCCCGGTGGCCAACGGATCCGGAGCCGCCGCCGTCGACAGACCCTCGAGAGCCAGCACCTCGTGGAGGTCGCGCTCCACGAACGTCGACCCGAGGACGGCCGCGCACCGAAGGAGGTGACGATCCTGGGGAGCGAGCCGGTCGATCTGCACGCCGACAGCCGCCTCGACCGATTCGGGGAGAGCCTCGGCGGGGGCACCGTCTTGGTGGGCCCGCCAGAGCTCTTCGAGGAAGAAGGGGTTGCCCATGCTGCGATCGGCGAGCAGGCGGATCTCGTAGGGAAGGAGCGGGTTCTCGTCGGCCGCGGCGATGAGTGCCTCTGCTGCCTCACTGGTGGTCAGCGGTCCGAGCGACAGCCGGCGGGCGTGGGGGGCGTCCTCGGTCACGAACCCTTCACCGGTCTCCCGCCGAGTGACGCACACGGCGCCCGGGTGCTCGGCCAGGCCGTGGGTGATGAGGGCCATGATCTCTTGGGATGCCGGATCCATGAAGTGCGCGTCCTCGATGACCAGCGCCATGGGGTGTGCCAGGGCGGTGAGGAAGAACCGGGCTGCGGTGTCGGCAACGGCGCGGCGCCGGAACTCGGGCTCGAAGGCGGACAGTGCCGGAGGGTCGGGGATGTCGAGGTCGAGCACCGTTCCGAGTAGGGACACCAACGGGGCGAGCGAGGGGACGTGTCGGTCGACGTACTCCTGCAGGCGTCGGCCGACCGTCTCGGACGAGGCCTCCACGCCCAGGCCGAGCACCGAGCGGCCGAGCATCCAGAACGTCGCGTACGGCGTGGTCGCCTCGTAGCGCTCACACACCACGGTGGTCGACTCCATGTCGTTGGCCGCGAGCAGGAAGACCTCGGCCAATCGCGACTTGCCGGTGCCATGGTCACCGACCAGCTCGAGGACCCGCCCGGCGCCACCACGGACGGCCTCGAGGTCGTCGCGCATGGCAGCCAGTTCGTCCTCCCGTCCGGCCAGCGGGAGATGGTCGCGCCGTGCTCGGTGTTGGCGTTCCACCGCGCCGACGGCAAAGGCCCGCACCGGGTGTTTCTTTCCCTTGACCGTGAAGGGGAGGAGTGGGATCACCTCGAAGCGGACAGAGGAGCGGTCGAGCACGGATGCCGTCGAAAGAACCTGGTTGGGATGGGCGCGAGCCATCAGGCGAGCAGCAAGGTTGACCGTGTCGCCCATCACCGTGAACGTTCGCCGGAAACGGGGTCCCGATGTCGCCGGCGAAGACGGGGCCGGTGTGGACACCGACGCGGAGCCGGAGGGGAAGTGAACCGTCGACCACCTGACGTAAGGCGAGGAGCATCCGCTGCTCATCGTCACCCACCCGACGTGGGACGCCGGCCGTGAGAATGATCTTTCCGCCGTCGTGATCGATGTCGGTCCCGAGAAAGGTGACCCCGTGATGGTCGGCGGCACGCTGGGTGGCCCGAACGACGACGTCGAGTCGCTCGGCCAAGCCCGCGCCGCCGAGCTCCGCCATCATCGAGTCGGTTTCGTCGAAGTGCAGGAAGGCAACGGTGGCCGTTCGGTGCTCCGGGCTCGACGACCCCCTTCGAGTAGGTGGCGGCGGATGGCCGTCGGCACATAGCGGGACAGATCGCTCTCCCCGGCCAACGGAAGGGTCACCGTCGACGGGGGCCTGGCCGCGGACGGGGCACGCAACAGAAAGCCACCGGGCCGCTCCGGTCCACGGGCCCGATGAGGGAGGAGGTCCGCCGTCTGGGTGCTCATCACGATCTCGCCGGCGGTCGCCGTCGCCTCCGATGCCACCGTGGCCGTGGCCGCCGGACCCGCGACCACGAGCTCGCGGTGGGAGCCACCGACGAGAAAGAGGTCGAACGTTCCGCTGTGCACCCCGATCGAGATGCGCAGCGTCACTTGGCCGGCGGTCGTCTGCAAGCGGCCGGCGTCGCGCAGAGCGGGCCCGCATGCCAACGGCCGCATGCGCCGCCCGATCGGCATGGTCGGCTCCGGTGAAGAGGAGCAGCAGCGGCAGTCCCCGCCGAACTTGAGGAGGCTCCCGCCATGCCCATAGGCGACCTCGAGGAGCTGCTCGAAACACGTGTTGATGCCGTCGGCTACCTCCTCGGCACCCACCTTCCCGTGCCGGGCGAGGCGCTCGGACATCTTGGTGAAGCCCGAGACATCGCCGAAGACCATCGTCCCCTCGACGGGCCTGCCAGCGGGCGCCCCCGTCCTCGGGATCGTCTGATCGCACCCATTCGATGGCCTGGGCCGCCGAGGTAGCGGACGCAGGTCTGCGTTCCACCGCGCCCCCGTTTCCCTCAGTGCGGCCCCGGTGGCCTCGCCGTGGCCGATGGCGTCAACGCCGCCGGTGCCTCTGGGCCCACCGCCTGTCCCGGGGGGTCCTGGCCGTCCCGACGGGTCAGCGGAAGGTGAATCCCGGGTCATTGGCGGTGAAGAGGACGGTGGCCTGGACCGATAGGGCGCCCGAGGAGCCGATCGTCTTCTGCTTCCCCTTCACACATGGTGTGTTGTAGTCGCCGGCCGTCTTCTTGCAGGCGGGCAGCTTTGCCACGTCCCCGTTGAACTCGAGCATGTACATGGAGAGGTTGGCGGGCACGACACTGCCGAAGTAGATCTGGATGAGGGCGGTCACCGGATGGGCCTGGCTCACATAGGCCGAGAAGTTGCCCTCCGCCTCGATGACGTCGCCGGGACAGCCCCCGTCGGCCGGCGGGCACAGCTGCGGCTCGTCCGACGCGGGCAGCGACTCGAGGGTGAGCCCGACCACCGGCGGCTTCACGGTGCCACTGCGGGAGTCGCGATGCACCCCCGAGGCCATGGGCCCATTGTCCGGAATTCTTCGTCCGGGGAAGGGTCAACTTCACGTCACCACCGGTCTGGAACAAGGGCGCGGTACTGGAATACACCGCGATGCCCGGGGTACCCACCGCGTCGACACCGTTGTTGACGACGACCACCGAGAACTGGCCGAGGTTGTCGCTGGCCGAAGCCGCGTTGGTGGAGGTGACCGCAACCGAACCCGTGACCGCGGTCCCCTGGGAGAGCCCGGTGGTCTCGACCAGGACGTTGACCGTGTCGGAAGTGCCCCCGGCCAAGGTGTTCTCGGTGCACGTGAGGACGCCGGGAGAGGACACCGTGCATCCCTTGGTCCCCGAGGCAGTGATGGCGGCGGTGTCGAACGTGGGCGGCGTTCCCCCGTCACTGATGGTGACCTGAGGTCTGCAGTCCCGTCACGGCCGTCTGCGACGTGTTGGCCACGGTGAAGCTCCATCCGTCGTCCGAGCCCGCGGTGACATCCGACTGAACCGGTGGGCTGGATGGAGGCACCTGCACGGTCGGCGCCACGACCGCCGGGTCGACCGTCGTGGTGTCGAGGGCGCTCACGTTTCCGGGTGGCGTGCAATTGATGCTGATGGTGGTCGGAGTCCCACTCGACACGAGGGTGAGCGAAATGTCGAGGTCGCCTGGCGTGAGGTAGACGGTGCCCGTCCCGGGACCGGTCTGCCAGGTCACCGGGTTATAGGACGTCTGGTAGGTGATGGCCGTGCTGGGATCTGGAGTGAAGGTCTGCGGCGCGTCGTTGGCCGAGGCCGTCTCTGCGCTCGGGTTCACCGCTCCGCTGGCCGAGCCGTCGGGTGAGGACAGCCCGTTTTCGGTCGCCGACTGCGACTCGAGGGTGAAGGACGTGTCCCCCTCTTCCTGCCATTGTCCGACGAGCCCCGACGGGATGGTCACCTGGGCGGCCAGCGCCTCTTGGAACGCGGCCCCGGCGTCCTGGGACGAAGGTGGGGTCGGCGACTCGCCAATGGCCACCGGGAAGCTCCAGTTGTTGGAGCCGGGCACCGAGCAGGTGTAGGTGGCGGAAACCGCCGAGTAGTAGGTGTACTGGTCGGCCGAGGACGTCTGCGAAATTCCGACCGGTGTGGTCACCGTCACGTCGACCGTGCCGGCCGTCCCCGTCGGGGCGGTGGCGACGATCGAATTGTCCGTCTCGACGGTGTAGCTCGACGCCGGATTCGATCCGAAGTCCACGGCCGTGGCGCCGGTGAACCCGCTGCCACCGATGGTCACGGTGGCGGCGCCGGTGTCCGGTCCGCTCGCCGGCGTCACGGAAGACACCTCGGGAACGGTCTCGGTGATGTAGGAGCCCGCTAGCCCGATGATGAGGGTGTCTCCGGGGTGGATCTGGGTGTCATTGCCGACTTCTTGATCCGTGTACCACGACCCGAAGGTGGCGACCACCTGGGTGGACGAGTAGGACGTGATGTCGAACCCGATGCAATCACCGGCGACGCCCGCCTGCCAGCTTTGTTGATTGTCGGCCGCGATGAACTCGCTGTAGGGGTAGTTCTTGCCGCTGGCACTGCATCCGGGGCTGGAGCCGGTGGGCTCGGACCCGAACCCCGACCCGGTGATGGTGATGGTCGGGTTGTTCAGCGATCCGGAGAAGTCGACCCCCGTGATGCTGGCCGAGGGTGTGGTCGCCTCGACCACGGCGTTGTCGTAGTCCTCGAGGATGGCGAGGTTGCCGCCAGAATCGAAGGCGATGTCGAGAGCATCGGTATCGAGGTTCAACGCGGTCGGTTGGTCGGCCGTGACCTGGGTCCCGAAATAGGTGCTGCTCGAGTTGGAGAGGACGACGATCCCGGTGTCGAGGTTGGTGACGTAGAGGTTGCCCGACGCGTCGAAGGCCAGCGGGCCGCCGCTGAACCCGTCGTACGAATCCAGCCCGACGAACCCGGCGAACAGCTCCGTCGGCTCGTTGACCGTCACCGGGGTGCCGAAGATCGTGCCCGTGCTGGCTGGCAGCACACTCACGTTGTCGAGAGAGTCGTCGGAGTAATAGAGGTTGTTGGAGCTGTCGAGGGCCACACCGTTGGGCTGATTGAGCCCGGTAACCAGCGCGTGGAGCGTATCGATCGTCACCGCCTGGCCAAAGAGGGTGCCGCTGGCCACCGGATCGACGTCGACGCTGCCGTCACCGGCAAAGTTGGATGAAGTCGCCACGAACAGGTCGCCGGCCGAGTCGAAGGCGACCTGGGCCGGCGAGATGTTGTCGCTGTTGTCGTCGGTGATGACGGTGGTGGCCGTGTTGGCCGGCACCGAAACGCCGAAGAACGTGCCACTTGTGGGTGAGAGAACCTGGACGATGCCGTTGCTTCCGTTCGTCGTCGAGATCCAAAGGTCGCCGTCGTGCCAGGTGAGCCCGGAGTAGGCCCCCCCTTCTGTGGCGATGGATGTCAATGTGTCCGCGGGGACCGTCTTCCCGTAGAGGGTGGTGCTGGTCTCCGACCAGGCGTCGAGCGTGCCGGTGGACTCGCCGATGAACACGTCAGCGGACGGGTTGGTGGTCATCGCTTGCGGACTGCCGGGGAGGCCGGTGACGACCGGGGTGAGGCTCTCGGCTGCGGCCGGTGTCGACGCCACCGTCGACAGCACGATCGGAGTGAGAACCCCGGCCCCGGTGACCAACAACCCGACCAGTGCGCTTCGCGCCACCGTCTGGCGGCGCGGACCTCGATGGACCGCTGATGAACCAGGTCGCACGGGATCCCCTCCTCGCCGCTCGTGTTCGCCGGTGGGGAATCCCTCGCCACCGGCGTCCGTCGCCCTCAGGCTAAACGAGTGCCCGCCCCAGGTCGAGCCGTTTTTCTGGGCCGACCTGTCCCGGGGGTCCTGGCCGTCCCGGACGGGTCAGCGGAAGGTGAATCCCGGGTCATTGGCGGTGAAGAGGACGGTGGCCTGGACCGATAGGGCGCCCGAGGAGCCGATCGTCTTCTGCTTCCCCTTCACACATGGTGTGTTGTAGTCGCCGGCCGTCTTCTTGCAGGCGGGCAGCTTCGCCACGTCCCCGTTGAACTCGAGCATGTACATGGAGAGGTTGGCGGGCACGACACTGCCGAAGTAGATCTGGATGAGGGCGGTCACCGGGTGGGCCTGGCTCACATAGGCCGAGAAGTTGCCCTCCGCCTCGATGACGTCGCCGGGACAGCCCCCGTCGGCCGGCGGACAAAGGGCCGGCTCGTCCGACGCCGGCAGGGACTCGAGGGTGAGCCCGACCACCGGCGGCTTGACGGTGCCACCGCCGCCGTTGGGGTGGACTCCCGAGGCCATCGGGCCCATCTCCTGAACCTTCGTCTTGGGCAGGGTCAACGTCACGTCCCCACCGGTCTGGGACAAGGGAGCGGTACTGGACGTGACCGCGATGCCCGGGGCGGCCACCGCCTCGACACCGTTATTGACGACGACCACCGAGAACTGGCCGAGGTTGTCCGTCGCCGAGCCGGCATTGGCCGACGACACGGCGGCCGAGCCGGTCACGGCTGCCCCGTCGCTCAGGCTGCTCGTGTCCACCAGGACGTTGATCGAGTCGGATTCCCCGGCCGCCAGCCTGTTCTCGGTGCAGGTGAGCACACCGGGCGAGGTCACCGTGCATCCCTTGGTTCCGGACGCGGTGATGGCGGCGGTGTCGAACGAAGGCGGCGTCCCCCCGTCCGAGATCGTGACCTGGGTCTGGAGTCCCGTCACGCTGGCCTGCGAGGTGTTGGTCACGGTGAAGGTCCAGCCGTCGTCGGACCCCGAGGTGACGCTGGCCTGGGTGGGTGGAGACGAGGTGGCCACCTGATAGGTGGCCCCCGTCGGTGCCGGGTTCACGACCGTCGTGTCCAGCGCGTCCTCGTTGGACGGCGGTGTGCAATTGATGGTCGACGTGGTCGGAGTGCCGCCCACGACGTAGGTCACGACGACGCTGACGTCACCCGGGGTCAGGTAGACCGTGCCCGTCCCAGGACCGGTCTGCCACGTCACCGGATTGTTGGCCACCGAGTAGCTGATGGGCGCGTTGCCGAGCGGACTCAACGTCTGAGGGATGTTCGTCGCCGTAGCCGTCTCCGAGGTCGGGTTGACCGCCCCGCTGGCTGGGCCGTCCGCGGACGCCAACCCGTTCTCGGTGGTCGACTGGGACTCGAGAGTGAGCGACGTGGCCCCGAGGCTGGCGTAGTACTCGTCGACCCCGGCCGGGATGGTCACCTGGCTGGCCAACGTCTCCTGGAAGCTGGCGCCGGCGTCCTGCGACGCGGGGGGCGCCGGCGACTCGGTGGTGTCGACGGTGAAGCTGGCCGAGCCGAAGCCCGGTACGGAGCAGGTGTAGCCGGATGAGATGTCGTTCGTATAGGTGAACTGGTCGGCCGGGCTCGTGAGCGAGGTGCCGACAGGGTTGGTGACCGTCACGTCCACCGTTCCCGTCGAGCCCTCGGGCGAGGTGGCGGTGATCGAGGTATAGGAGTTGACGGTGACGCTGGAAGCCGGGTTCGACCCGAACTGAACGATCGCCCCGCTGGTAAAGCCGGCGCCCGAGATGGTCACCGTCGTGCCGCCCGAGTCGGGACCGGTGTCGGGAACCACCGAGTGCACCGCCGGGCCGACGGGGAAATCGGCGTAGTCACCCTGGAGGCCCACCAGCAGGGTGTCACCGTCGCTCATCGGGGTGTAGTTCGAGTAGAAGCTGCCGAATTGAAAGACCACCTGGGTGGACGTCCACGAGGAGACCACCATCCCGATGCAGTCCCCGGGGTACCCGACCTGCCAACCCTGCTGGACGTCCCACAACATGAACTGGCTCAACATGTAATCGTCGCCCGTCGCACCACAGCCCGCCGGCACGCCGCTCGGCTGGCTGCCGAAACCGGTGCCGTCGATGGTGATCGTCGGGTTGGAAAGGGAGCCCGTGACGTAGAGGGCGCTCATCGAAGCCGTCGGCGGGGTGGCGGTCACGATGGCGTCGTCGTTGACGTCAGCGAGGAGCAGATCGCCGGAGCTGTCGAAGGTGGCCTGCAAGGCGTCGACGGCCATGTTCAGCTGGGTCGGCTGGTCAGCCGTGACGCTCGTGCCGACGTCGGTGCCCGAGGTGGCCGCGTCGACCATCACCGACGTGTAGGCGTTGATCACGTACAGGTTCCCGGTGCTGTCGAGGGTCATCTGGTCCGGGTCGAAGCCCTGGTAGGGGAAGGTCAGCCCGCCCACGCTGTCGAAGAGCTGGGTCGGGGTGTCCGCCGTGACCGACACGCCGAAGACGGAACCGGTGGCATCGGTGAGCGCCCACACAGCCTGCGGCGCCGTGTTCCCGGTGCTGTAGTAGACGTTGCCGGAGGTGACATCGACGGCGATCCCGTAGGCCTGGTCAGTGGTGAGTTGGGTCAACGTGTCGGCTGTGACCGACTGGCCGTAGAGGCTGCCGGTCGAGACGGGCAGCACGTAGACCCCGCCGTTGTAGGTCTCGGATCCGCCGTTGGCGATGTAGAGATTCCCCGATCCGTCGAAGGCGACCTGCTCGGAGCCGATGCCGTTCACGACGATCGTCGCGGTGTCCGCCGGCACGCTGACCCCGAAGTAGTTGCCACCCGTGGCCGAGAGCACCTGCACGAACCCCGAGCCGTTGACGGCGGACGAGATCCAGAGGTCACCGTCGTGGTAGGTCAACGAGTCGGTCGGCTGGTTGCCCTCGTCGACCAGCTGGGTCACGGTGTCGGCCGGTACTGTCGTCCCATACAGCGTCGTAGCCGTGGACGACCACACGTCGATCGCGCCGTCGGGCTCGGCCATGAAGATGTCGCCGCTCGGGTCGGTAGCCACCGCGTCCGGTGAGAAGGAGAGGTTCACCGTCGGCGACAAGCTCTCTGCCGCGGCCGGGCTCGAGGTGGCCGTGACCAGGGCGATGGGCACAAACACACCCGCCCCTGCCATCAGCAGCACCGCCACCGCGCGCCGCAATGCTTCCCAGGACGAGGCCCGACGGGCCTTTCTCACTCCGAACGACATCGGACCCCTCCTTGCCGATTCAGTGCTCGGGCCGGTGTAGGAGCCTCCCGCTGAGAGTCAAGGCCACCCGCCGCGTGCCAGCTGACGCTAAACGAGCCAGCGTCGCGATGCGAACGGCCGGCGGCCTTTTGTCCCCGTTCGCGCCCGAACCGCCACAGGGTGTGGCCCTCGTGGGCGCTGCGGCCCCGGCATCAGGTCGAGCTGGCGTCGCCCCCGTGGCCCTTGGCCAACTCGCGAAGCTGGTCCTGATCGAGCACTGCGTGGGGGACCACGGCGACCCGGCAGGGGGTGACCGCCACCAGGGTCGAGTTGCGCCGGCCAGCCTCGAGGCCCGCCCGCTCCCCCAGGATGGCTCCGGGCCCGTACTCGGCCAGCCGTTCGCCGCCTTTCTCCACCCGCATGACGCCGTCGAGAACCAGAAAGACGTCGGTGCCCTCGTCGCCCTCGCTCACGAGGGTTTGGCCCTCGCGCAAGCTCCGGAAGCTGGGCTTCGAGCGACGGTCCATCATTTCCTTCGACAGTGCCCGCTCGAGGGCGGTCTCGACGGCGGTGACGAGAGCGGGCGAGTCCTGCTCTCCCCACGGGGTGTGCCTGCCGAACGACTTCCGGTACCAATCGCGGAAATCGGTCAGGCCGGACTTGGCCGCCGAAATTGCCCTCGTGGTCGTAGACCCAGTGCCGCGGGAACCGGCTCGCCCCGAGCACCTCGAAGGTCGGCGGGCGGTCCGGGTAGAGCGTCAACTTGAGCGTCGACCAGCACAACGGGGCCTGCCACTGGATGAACGGCCGGCGGCGGACCCGTCGGGGTGCCGGCAGTCCCGTTCGACCGCCGGCGGTCTGGGTGAACCGGACCCATCCGTCACCCTTCTCCGGCGGTTCCTGAAGGTCGGGAAGCGCGATCGCCTCGAACTCACGGCGCAAAAAGCCGATGGCCACCGTCGTCGACCCCATGAGCCCACCGTGCAGGTATCCGCCGTCCACGGGCTGTCCCGAGGCGTCGAACTCGGCCCATGCCGCCAGCCGGTTGGCGAACCGGAACCGATCGGTCGTCCGCAGGACTTCGAGGGCTTCGAGGTCCTCGATGACATCCGGTGGCGGCTCGTCGTAGTGGGTCACACCGGCATCGAAGGCCACCCGCGTTCCGCCCCGTACCGCCTCGGACGGAATCCACGAAAGAGACGTCACCGATCCCTCGACCCGCACACCGTCACGATAAGCCGACGGCCGGTCGGATGCCACCGCGATCGGTCGGAAGTCACCAAGAGGCGGACGATGAGGCGCGTTCGGCGGGCGTGGGCGAGACTGCCAAGGTGAGCGCGGCACCACGCACCATCCGGCCCGGAGCAGGGGGCTCGGTCGACGCCGTCGTGGTCGGGTCGGGGCCGAACGGCCTGGCCGCAGCACTCACGCTGGCCGAAGCCGGCTTGTCGGTGAGCGTCGTCGAGGGGGCGGACACCGTGGGAGGCGGATGCCGGACCGACACGACCTCCTCGCCCGGGTTCCGTCATGACGTCTGCTCCACGGTGCAGACCCTGGTGTTGGCGTCGCCCTTCTTCCGCCGATCTGCCTTCGACGGATTGCGACAACGGCTCCGTCAGCCCGAGTTCCCCTTCGCCCATCCGCTCGACGGTGGCCGCGCCGGGGTGGTGCACCGATCCGTCGACCGAACGGCCGAGTCGCTCGGTGCGGATTCGGCGCGGTACCGGCGACTGCTGGGCCCGCTCGACCTGCATGCCGACGACATCACCGCTGAGGTACTGTCGCCGCTGCGCTCGATTCCACGCCACCCGTTGTCACTGGCCCGGTTCGGTGTTCCCGGCCTCTTGCCCATGGACGTCGCTCGCCCGCCCTCTACGGACCGACGAGGGCCGGGCCATCCTGGCCGGAGTCGGCGCCCATTCGATGAACCGGCTGTCCGCCCCACTCACGGGCGCGTTCGGGCTCGTTCTCCTGCTGTCCGCCCACGCCTACGGCTGGCCGGTCGTAGAGGGTGGATCGGTGGCCATCAGCGATGTACTGGTGGCCGAGCTCGAACGCAGCGGTGGCACCGTGACCACCGGGCAGTGGGTCACCTCCCTCCGCGACCTGCCGCCAGCCACGGCGGTCCTCCTCGACACCTCGCCGAAGGGGCTTCTCGACCTGGCCGGTAACGAGCTCCCGCCGGCCTATGCCCGGTCCCTCCGCCGCTTTCGCTACGGGCCCGGTGTCTTCAAGCTGGACTGGGAGCTGTCAGGACCGGTCCCGTGGGCGGCCGAGGAGTGCCGGCGGGCCGGGACGGTGCACGTAGGAGGAACCTTCGCCGAAGTGGCCGCCAGCGAAGCCGCGCCAATGCTGGCCGACAGCACTCCGAGCGTCCCTTCTGCCTCATCGTGCAACCCTGTGTCGCCGATCCCACCCGGGCCCCAGCCGGACGACACACCCTCTGGGGCTATTGCCATGTCCCCCCAGGGTCCACCCATGACATGACGACCGCCATCGAGGACCAGATCGAGCGATTCGCACCCGGGTTCCGTGATCTGGTCCTCGCCCGCCACTCGAGGACCGCCGCCGACGAGGAACGGCTCAACCCCAACTATGTGGGCGGGGACATCGCTGCCGGTGCGGCCACGCTCCGCCAGACCTTGTTCCGACCGACCGTGAGTTGGAACCCGTATCGCACTCCTCTCGATGGCGTGTACCTGTGCTCGGCCTCCACGCCACCCGGTGGTGGTGTGCACGGTGTGTGCGGCATGTACGCGGCCCGCACGGCACTCCACGATCATTTCGGAGGCCCACCACCGTTCGGCCGGGTGGGTGTCCCCGAACCGGGCGGCGTAGGACGACGCCGTCGGTGACCGAGGACGTGCACGCCCGAAGAGGCGCTGGCCTACGTGCGGCCGGTCGACACCATCGGCATGGGCCTCGGGCCCGGCAAATCCGGATGCGTTCCTTACCGCTCTCGGTGCCCGCGACGACTGGAGCGATCTGGTCGTCGGTGGCGCGCTTGCTCCTCAACTACTACGAGGTCTTCACCAAGGCAGGGGTGACCTATCGCTGCGGGTTCTTCGGACCTGCAGAACGGATACTTTTGGCCGAAGGGTCACGCCATCGAGCACGTCCCGGGAGGGTTCCGACAGTTCGCCCCATCTTGGCCAGGTTCGCACCGCGCGATCATGGTGGCCCAGGCCGCGCCGCCCGACGCTGACGGCAACGTCAACCTTTCGCTGCACTATGGGGCCACCCGGCCCGAACTGCTGCGCGCTGGCAGGGACCCGGACCGCCTGCTCGTGATCGAGGTCAACCCGAACCTTCCGCGGACGAAGAGCCTCCCGCCGGACTTCGACAACACCATTCCCCTCGAGCTCATCGACGTGCTCGTCGAGGCGGACGTGACGCCGTTCGCCCTCGAAGACCAAGCCCCGGACGCCACCGATACGGCGGTCGCCGAAGAGGCGTTGCGCTATGTGGCCGACGGCGCCACGCTCCAGATCGGGATCGGGGCCGTGCCGAACATGGTCGCTTCCGCCCTCGCCACTGGCCCGCACGGTGACTTCGGCGTCCACTCCGAGATGTTCACGAACGGGCTCATGCGCCTCCATGCCGCCGGGAAGGTGACCAACACGCACAAGGGCATCTACGACGGCGTCTCCGTGACGACCTTCGCGCTCGGGACGGCGGAGCTCTACGAGTTCCTCGATGCCAACGACGACATCGCCTTCCTCGACGTGGGCACCGTGAACGATCCCACCGTCATCAGCCAGAACGCAACGTTCGTGTCCATCAACGGCGCCCTGTCGGTCGACCTCTACGGTCAGATCATCGCCGACAGCATCGACGGCCGACAGATCTCCGGAGTCGGCGGCCAGGAGGACTTCGTAGCCGGAGCGGAGACACACCTCGACGCCCACTCGCTCATCTGCCTCCGCTCGACGGCGGAGGTGGCCGGAGAGCGGGTGTCTCGGATCGTGGGCTTGCTACCGGAAGGCTCGGTCATCTCCACCCCCCGGCATCACACCGGCGTCATCGTCACCGAGTACGGCTCGGCTGAGCTCACCGGGCTCACGGTACGGGAGCGGGCCCATGCTCTCGTCGAGATCGCCCACCCCGACTTCCGGGAGGGCCTCCGCAAAGTGGCGGACCAGATGGGGCGCCGCTGACCCAGGCCATCTGCCCCTGGTCGACCGTCACCGCCAGCCGCTATAGTAGTTGTATGCCGAAAGCAACTACTTCGGGCGCGGCGGTCGACGTCTCTCCCGGTCCGGCTGACGGTCACGTCGAACGGTTCGCCGAAGCCCTCCAAATCGTGGCTCGGTCGATCACTCAAGCCCGCCTGCACGAGCAGCTCCTGCGGGCGGCCGGTGTCCGGGTCGATCGCTCGGGGGCGGCCCTGCTCCACAAGTTGGCGGCGGGGGGCGACTCGCTCCGGGTGACGGATCTGGCCGAGATGCTCGGCGTGGACACCCCGACGGTGACCCGGAAGGTGCAGCAGCTCGAGCGCGACCAGATGGTGATCCGCCAGACCGACCCCGACGACCGGCGAGCCTCGAGGATCCGCATCACCCCGACCGGGCGCCGGATCGTCGAACGGGTGTGGAAGGCCCGGCGGGCCTGGCTCGAGCACCTGTTGGAGGGTTGGAAGGACGACGACCTCTCCACTCTGGCCGACCTGCTCGGTCGCTTCGCACAAGACCTGGAACGAGATCTGGACGATGCCCGTGACTGATGTGATGACGGCTCCGGCCGACGAAGAAGCCAGCACCGCCGAACACCGCCGGATCCTCGTGATCCTGGGCGCCCTCATGATGGGCATGGCCCTGGCCGCCCTCGACCAGACGATCGTGGCCACGGCGCTCCCGACCATCGCCGGCGACCTGCACGGGCTCAACCACCTCTCATGGGTGGTGACCGCTTATCTGTTGGCCACCTGCATATCCACGCCGCTGTGGGGAAAGCTCGGCGACCTCTACGGCCGCAAGAGCCTCTTCCAGCTGGCCATCGTGATCTTCCTGGTCGGTTCCATGTTGTCGGGGCTGTCCCACTCCATGGTCGAGCTCATCGCCTTTCGAGCCGTTCAGGGCATCGGGGCCGGCGGCCTGATGGTCGGAGCCCAGGCCATCATGGGCGACGTCGTGCCGGCCCGGCAGCGGGGGCGCTACATGGGCTACTTCGGCGTCGTTTTCGGCGTCACCAATGTGGCCGGCCCCTTGCTCGGAGGACTCTTCACCGAACACCTGTCGTGGCGCTGGATCTTCTACATCAACCTTCCGCTCGGCATCGCCGCGCTCTTCGTGGTGGCCGCCGTCCTGCACATCCCGGTCAAGCGCGTACCCCACAAGATCGACTGGTGGGGAACGGCCTTTCTGTCGGTGGGCGTCACCGCCATCATCCTGCTCACCACCTGGGCCGGTTCCGAATACGCCTGGGGCTCGCCCACCATCATCGGTCTCGGGCTGCTGGCGCTGGCCACACTCTTGATCTTCTGCTGGATCGAGACCAAGGCCTCCGAGCCCATCATTCCGCTCTGGCTCTTCAAGAACCGGACGTTCACCGCCACATCCGGCGTCGGGTTCATCATCGGCTTCTCGATGTTCGGAGCCATCATCTACCTGCCCCTCTATCTCCAGGTCGTCCACGGTGCCTCGCCGACCGTCTCGGGCCTCGAGCTCCTTCCCCTCATCTGCGGGATGCTGCTCACGTTCATCTTGAGTGGACAGCTGGTCACCCGCACCGGGCGCTACAAGGTGTTCCCCATCTGCGGCACGGCCGTCCTGGCTCTCGGCATCGGTCTGCTCACCCAGACTCGGCCCGCACACCTCGTACCGAGAGGCCGCCGTCTTCATGTTCATCACCGGCATGGGCATCGGACTCTGCATGCAGGTCCTGGTCGTCGCGGTGCAGAACGCGGTGCCGTACTCCGCACTGGGGGTGGCCACCGCCACCTCGACCTTCTTCCGGACCATCGGGGGGGCGTTCGGTGTGGCCGTGCTCGGTGCCGTGTTCGCCAGCCGGCTGGTCTCAGGCCTCAAAGCGCATGCCACCGCGGCCGAGCTCAAGTTGGTGAGCGGTGCCAACGTGACGGCCAACCCGGCCCAGATCAATCATCTTCCGGCCGCCCAGCACGCCTTCGTGGTCAGCGCCTTCAGCCACTCGGTCGTGTCCGCCTTCGAGGTGGCCGTGCCCTTCGTCGTCCTCGGATTCATCCTCAGCTGGCTCATCAAGGAGATCCCACTTCGGACGACGGCGTTCGTCGCCACCACCGGTCCCGATGGCAACACGCCCTCGAGCGATGGGACCAACGGGAAGGTGGTCGACGAAACCCCTGCCTCATCGGTATCGCCGCTGCATTGACCCGGGGACGGCGGACGTCGCCCGTCGCTTGCCAAGTACGGTGGCCCGATGCCGGCCGCCCGATTGACCTTGGCCGGTTCTGACGTCTCGATCTCGCCACTCGGCGTCGGCACATGGGCATGGGGCGATCGCTCCACCTGGGGCATGGGTGGCTACGACGCCGACCTCACCCTCGACTCGATCCGGGACGCGTGGAACGCATCGATCGATGCCGGGGTAACCCTGTTCGACACGGCCGAGATCTACGGACGGGGGGAGAGCGAGCGGATCATCGGAACGTTGTTGGCCGAGGACCCCGAGCGAGCGGCATCGGCAGTGGTGGCCACCAAGTTCATGCCGTCACCGTGGAAATTGCAGGTGCGCGGTGCGCTGCTCAAGGCCCTACGTGCCTCGCTCGGCCGCCTCGGGCTACCGGCCGTGGACCTCTACCAGATCCACGGTCCCGTCAGTCTCCGGTCCCACGCCGCGCTGGCCGATGCGCTGGCCGCCGCTCACCAGGCAGGGTTGGTCAAGGCGGTCGGCGTATCCAACTATTCGGTGAAAGAGACGACATCGATGGCGGAGGAGCTCCGCAAACGCGACATGCGCCTGGCCACCAACCAGATCGAGTTCTCGCTACTTCGACGTTCGCCAGAGACAAGTGGCCTACTTCAGGCCTGCGCCGAGCTCGGAGTGGTGCCCCTTGCCTATTCGCCGATCGGTCAAGGCCGACTCACCGGCAAGTACTCGGCCTCACATCCTCCGCCCGGCAAGCGGACGTTCTCCAACCATCCGATGGCCGTGGTCGACCACATCGTCGACGAGCTACGGGACATCGGCGAGCAGCACGGAGGGAAGGTCCCGAGCCAGGTTGCCCTCAATTGGGTGATGGCCAAAGGTGCCGTCCCGATCCCCGGCGCCAAGAACCGGCACCAGGCCGAGGAGAACGCGGGGGCTCTCGGCTGGCGGCTGACCGAGGGCGACGTCGATCGGCTCGACCGGGCTGGCCTACCGGGCCTCCGCAGTCTCTCCAGCCGGTTCTGGCAGCACGGCTAACCTGCCGCTCTCGCTCGGTAACCCGGACGGGGTGGAGGGCGGTGGACGGCGGTTGGACCCGAAAAGCTCTTCTGAGCAGGCGTGTTATCGGGATGCAACCGGCCTGTAACCGTCGGGGCGCACACTCATTCACGACGGCAACAACGCCGGAACGAAATGCTCTCCTTGGAGGTGGACCGAGATGTTCGAAGGTCGAAAGAGTCTCACGTTCGTTGCCACAAAGCACCGAGTGCCTCTGGCCGTCGGCGCACTCATGGTTGTCGGTCTGGTCCTGGCCGGTTGCAGCTCCAATAGCGCCAGTCCTTCGACCACCTCGACGTCGACGTCGTGTCGGCCAAGGCCTCGGGCTCCGCGACGACCTCACCTCCGGCGAGCGCCCCGCCCACGACAGCCGCGGCCACTGGAGCGACAACGTCCACCTGCCCAACGGCGGCCCAGGCCAGTACTGCCGTCGGACAGTCCTACAGCAGTCTGAAGCAAGAGCCCTCGCCGGGTGGCGGGATCATCTGCGTCTACAACGGCAGCGGCGCTGTGAACGCTGAGGTCGCGATCTTTTCGCACGGGAGCGCTTCGGTCTTCGCCGGACAAGTCGCCCACGTCGCCCGGCGACCCAGCCATGCCCGCCATCTCCGGCGTCGGTGACGGGGCCTACGGCCAGGACATCGGTGGGCGCGCCATCGTGAACGCGTATTCCAACGCAAGCCGGACCCTGGTCGCCGCTCAGGCCGCCGGCCCCCTGCCGCCGGTCGAGGCGCTGGCCCGGGTGGCGCTGTCCGTCAACTGACATGGAGCAGTGACAGCAGCGCGAGCTCCGAGCATTTCCGCACGAGTTCTGCACCGCCTGCCCGACAGTCCCGTCCAGGGGCTGTCGGGCAGTTCCTCATGACACACTCGAGCCATGGACGAGCGCCGGTGGAAGGAGGCGGGTCTCTACGACCCGGATTCCCCGGGGGCAACGGAACGCCTGGCTCTACTCGAGTACCTGACCGACCGGGGGGCAACCGTCGAACAGATGGTCGAGGCTCACCGCCTGGGGGGCCTCCCGGCAGTGGCCGGCGACCTGGTCACCGGGAGGGACGGCAAGGTCCTGTCCGTCGACGAGGTGGCGGCGCGTTGCGGGATCTCCGTCGAGCGAGTGCAACGCGTGCTGCTGGCGAGCGGCTTGCCGGTTGCCACCGACACCGAGCTACCCGTCGGCCTGGACCGGTTGATCACTGCATTCGACCAAGGCGCCGTCCTCATGGGAGAGGAAGGGCTGCTCGCCTTCACCCGCGTGCTGGGGGCAGCCGCGACCACCATTGCCGAGGCGGCAGTGGCTCTGTTCTACGCCCAGATGGGCCCCGGGGCCGAGCACGAAGGCAGCGACGAGTTGGCCAGGGCCCATGCGTCCGAGGCGGCCATGCTCGCCTTTGTCCAGGTGCCCGAGGTCCTCTCACGCCTCCTCATGGCTCAATTCGATCGAGCCTCGCGTCGGGCCGCGCTGAGCCGTGGGTGGTCGGCATCGAGTGATGGATGCGAGCCCTTCGGGAGAGGCCGTGGCCAGTGAGGTCATCGGGATGGGCTTCGTCGACCTGGTCGACTCGACGGGATGGGGCGAAGGGCTCAGTCTGCGCGACCAGAGCCTGGCCCTGTCCCGGTTCGAGTCAGTGGCATGGGCAACGGCCGTGCAGGCCGGTGGCCGGGTCGTCAAGATGATCGGCGACGAAGTGTTCTTCGCCGCGCCGTCGGCCGATGCCGCTTGTTGGATCGCCGCCGAGGTATGCGGATCAGCCGAGAACGATCCCGTCCTCCCTTCGGCTCGGGGCGCGGTCGGGTACGGACAGGTGACGCCGAGGGAGGGCGACTACTTCGGGCCCTTGGTCAACCTGGTGGCGCGCTTGAGCAAGGTGGCTCGACCGGGAGCGGTGGTAACGACGGCGGAGGCCGCCGCTTCGCTCGCCAAGGATCGCTGGAAGGTCGAGGAACTCGAGCCTCGGGATGTCCGGGGGATCGACGTGCCCGTCCGGATCTTCGACGTCAGCCGTCGAGACGCCGGTCCGTCCGGTCAGAAGCTGGGGTAGCCGCCGCCCGACCCCGGTCCGGGACCGCCGCTCGAACCTGGGCCGGGAGTCTCGCTCGAACCCGGCCCGCCACCGCCGCCGTTCCACGTCCCGTGCCCACCGAACCCGCCGGGACCACCGTACCCGCCACCTGCGCCGGGACCACCCGGTCCGCCGATCATGACCGACGTGGCATGCACCGTTCCCGACGAGCTCGACCCGGTCACGACGACGAAGTCGCCGGCTTTCAGATCCGACACCGACGGGCTGGCAGGTCCGTTGTCCTTGTACGTCGTCGAGGAGCTCACGTCGACGGTCGTCGTCGTCCCGTTGAAACCCTTGACGGTGAAGGTGTTCGCACCAACGCTGCCGACTGTCCCGACCGCCGCCGGTGGCGAACCACCGCCGAACCAGTGAGGTCCACCAGACGTGCCGGGAGCGCCCGGACCACCCCGATCACCCGGTCCGCCGATCATGACCGACGTGGCGTGCACCGTCCCCGACGAGCTCGAACCGGTAACGGCCACGAACGCGCCGGCCTTCACGTTGGCCAAGGTCGGGTGAGCGACCCCGTGGTCCTCGTACGTCGTCGTCGAGCTCACGTCGACCGTCGTCGTGGCCCCGTTGTGACCTTTGAGGGTGAAGCTCTTCGTGCCGACGACGCCGACCGTCCCGACCGCCGCCGGTCTCGCACCACCGAAGCGACCGAACCCACCCTGGCCTCCTCGCCGGCCTCCCATGGTCCGCCCGATCATGACCGACGTGGCATGCACCTTCCCCGACGAGCTCGAACCGGCAACGGCCACGAACGCGCCGGACTTCACGTTGGCCAAGGTCGGGTGAGCGACCCCGTGGTCCTCGTACGTCGTCTTCGAGCTCACGTCGACCGTCGTCGTGGCCCCGTTGTGCCCTTTGATGGTGAAGCTGTTGGTGCCCACGGCCCCGACCGTCCCGACCGCCGCCGGTCTCGCACCACCGAACCAGTGTCCGAAATTGGGGGCGCCGTTCTGCGTCGGCGGTGAGCCGGTGCCGGTCGCCGCATAGGCAATGCCGTAGCCGCCCGCCGCCAGCCCAACGGTGAGCGCCGTTCCACACGCCACCCGAAATGACCGGCTCGAGGTCAGCTTGCCCCACCGATTCGAGCGTGTGACCCCGGTGTCCTCGTCGTCGCCCTGCATGGTCTGCCCTCTCTCGGTCGGCTCGAGGCCGCCGGATTCAGAGCGCCGGCGCCTGCCGGCGGCGTTGCGATCACCTCGAATGATGTCGCGGATTCGTAAACGCAGGCCAAATTCCTTCTAAGAGATCCATGAGGATTGTGTGCCACCCCTGCCCCGGTGCCCGCAGAGAGCCAGTCGACGTGGACCCCCGGCTTGGACGATGATGAGCCCGGCGGACCACGAGCGGCGTGGCCGGGAAACAAAGGAGTCCCCCGTGTCCTTGACGGGCAATACCATCGATGTGAGCGACATGTTCCCGGTGCACAACACCCTTCGGGACTCGCTCGCGGCGGCCCCTCGCCTGGTGTCCGGAGTCGATGACGACGATGGCGAGCGACGCCAGCTCATTGCCAACTTCTACGACAACGTGCTGGCCTTCCTGCACGTACACCATCACGGCGAGGAGATCCTGGTGTTTCCGCTTCTGCGAGAGCGGTGCGCGGATCAGTTGGAAATGATCGACCTGGTTGCGGGCCAGCACCGAGATGTGGACCAGCTGGTAGCTGAGTCAGGCGATGCGCTGAAGAGTTGGCAGGGTGGCGACGTCGCGGCCAAAGATCGCAGTGCCCGAGCTCTCGGCGCCTTGGGTGGCCGAATGACCGAGCACCTCCATGACGAAGAGCAGCAACTGCTGCCGCTGTGCTCCACAAATCTGACCGAACAGGAGTGGGGTGCCTTGCCCGGCCATGCGCTCGGCTCCTTCGAGGGAGACAAGGTCTGGCTCATTCTCGGGCTCATCCGTGAGCGAATGACCGACGAGCAACGAGCGGCAATGCTCGCCCATATGCCGCCCCCGGCGGTGGAGATGTGGACGACCGTGGGTGAGAAGTCCTTCGTCGAACTAATGGGGTCGGTCGGACCGCTTACCTGAGACCGTCGCCGGCCGACACTCGCGCACACCCACTCTCGTCGCGGGTGGCGCAGGGCCTCAGATGTCGTAGTAGAGCATGAACTCCCAGGGATGGGGCCGGAGCCGCACCTCATCGATCTCGTTCAGCCTCTTGTAGTTCACCCACGTCTCGATCAGGTCGTCGGTGAACACGTTCCCCTTCACGAGATAGGCCTGGTCGCTCTCGAGCGCATCGAGGGCCTCTTCCAAGGAGGCGGGAACCTGCGCGATCTTGGCCAGCTCCTGAGGAGCGAGCTCGAAGAGGTCTTCGTCGACGGGTGACGGCGGCTCGAGCTTGTTGGCCACCCCGTCGAGCCCGGCCATCAACATGGCCGAGAAAGCGAGATAGGGGTTCGAGGACGGGTCCGGGCAACGGAATTCGATCCGCTTCGCCTTCGGGCTCTTCGAGTAGAGCGGGATTCGGCACGCCGCCGAGCGGTTGCGCTGTGAGTAGACCAGGTTGACCGGTGCTTCGTAGCCGGGCACGAGGCGCTTGTAGGAGTTGGTGGTCGGCGCCGCGAAGGCGAGGATGGACCTGGCGTGGGTCAGGATCCCGCCGATGTACCAACGACCGATGTCCGACAGCCCGCCGTACCCCGACTCCGAATAGAAGAGTGGCTCCCCGCCCTGCCACAGCGACTGGTGGACGTGCATGCCCGACCCGTTGTCCTGGAAGAGCGGCTTCGGCATGAAGGTTGCGGTGTACCCGGCGTCGAATGCGACGGACTTCACGATGTACTTATAGAGCATGAGCTTGTCTGCCATCGAGAGCAGCGTGTCGAAGCGCATGTCGATCTCAGCCTGACCGGCAGTCCCCACTTCGTGATGCTGTACTTCGATCTCGATCCCGACCTTCTCCATGGTCAGGATCATCTCGGAACGCAGATCTTGGAAGTGGTCCATCGGCGGCACCGGGAAGTACCCCTCTTTGTGGCGCGGCTTGTAGCCGAGGTTGGGCTCCTCTTCCTTCGCCGAATTCCAGATGCCCTCCGTCGAGTCGACCTGGTAGAAGGCCGAGTGCTGGTCCTGGGAGAACCGGACGTCGTCGAAGATGAAGAACTCTGCCTCCGGTCCGAAGTAGGAGGTGTCGGCGATGCCGGTCGTCTTCAGGTAGTCCTCTGCCTTTTTGGCGATGTGCCGCGGGTCACGGCTATAGGGCTCCAGGGTGATCGGGTCGTGCACGAAGCAGTTCATGTTGAGCGTCTTGTGCTGGCGGAACGGATCGATGATGGCCGTCGACGGGTCCGGGAGGAGGATCATGTCGGACTCGTGGATCTGCTGGAACCCACGGATGGAGGAACCGTCGAAGCCGAAGCCGTCGCTCAGTGACTCTTCGGAGAGCTCGTGCGCGGGAACCGAGAAGTGCTGCATCAGTCCCGGGAGATCACAGAACCTCAGGTCGACAATCTCCACTTGCTGGTCGGCCGCGAATTTCGACGACCTCTGCTGCGCTCCGCTCCTCCACGACGCCTCCTTGTTCAAAAGGCCCTCGAACGGCTCCTGCCACCCGCGGGCCCGATTCCTGGCACAGGTGTAGTCCGTCGGAAAGCGGAAGTCCTAATGCGCAGCACCCTGTTCATCGACTGTTCATAATCTCGAGCGGTCGTCATCAGCGCCGGGCTCGGGCTCGGGCCGCGGCCCGGCTCCATCGGACCACTCTCGGTGATCGACGGCGGACGTGTGCGGGCGACCGCTCGAGTCCGGCGTGCACCACGAGGTGTTTCGGGACGCTCAAGTAGGCTCGGCCCTCCAGGGTCGGACGTGACTCCGGGGTGGATCAGGGATCGTCCGCCCGGCTCGGTGTGGGTAGAACGTCGTTGAGGAAGAAGTATCCGTGTGAGGCCGACTGCTCAGGGGCGTGACTCGCAGGACCTTCCGCTGCTCGCCGTCGTCTACGGGTATCGGTCGATCAGCCTGTTCGACTTGGCCGAGGCGGCGTCCGGGACGTGCCGGCTCGCCTTCATCGTCGACGGTGACCCGATCGTCGGTCGCCTGCTCGGCCGGCTCGGCCAAGTCGTCGACATCACCGGCCTCGACAACAGGGAGGCCGCTCACAAAGCCCGCCAACTGGCTCCTGACGGCATCACCACGTTCATGGACCACCATTTGCTCCGGACCGTGTTCCTGGCCGCGGAGCTGGGCCTTCCCTTCCACTCGGAAACGACCGCACAGATCCTCATCCACAAGCACGAACAGCGGGACGCACTCCGGCAGGCTGGACTGCCCGGGCCCCACTGGGTGCTCGTCCCGCCCCCACCCGGACCCGATCCCGACCTCGGCGAGTTGCAGTTCCCCGTCGTGGTCAAACCCGACTCTGGCGCCGGGAGTCGCGAGACGACCCTCGCCGGTGACGCCGAAGAGGCACTCGGAGCGATCAGTCGGGCCCGCGCCGCCGGCATCACCTCCTTCGTCGTCGAAGAGTTCCTTCCCGACTCACCGGAGCTGATGGTGCCGAACTTCGCCAGCTTCGTCTCCGTCGAAAGCGTGATTGGCGGCGGGGTGCTCCGCCATCTGGCGGTCACCGGCAAGTTCCCCTTGGCCTATCCGTTTCGTGAGACCGGCCACTTCATCCCGAGTCACCTGCCGGAGCCGATGCTGACGGACATCCTGGAGGTCGTCACCATTGCCATCCACGCAGTGGGGATCACCGTCGGCGCCGTCCACGCGGAGGTGAAGCTCACTCCGCAGGGGCCCCGGATCATCGAGGTGAACGGACGGGTGGCCGGCGCCATCCCCGAGGTCCTCTGGGCGGCGAGCGAGTTCTCCGACCTCCGATCCGCGATGGCGGCTGCGCTCGGGCAGGCCCCGATGGGCACCGACCTCGTGCCGTGCGAGCGGTTGGGTTACCGGATCAACGTGCAGCCACCCACGTGGGCCCGACAGGTTCGGTCGATCGACGGCATCGACGCCGTCCACGCCCTCCCCGGTGTGGCGAGTGTCGGGGTGCTTCGAAACGGTGGCGATCCGGTGAATTGGCGACTCGGCACGGACGAGCTCGTTCTCGCCATCATCGGATCGGCAGCATCACTCGACGACCTCGAGGAAGTTCGCGGTGACATCGACAAGGCGCTCACGATCACCTACGAATGAACTGCCTCGATGTCGTGGAGACGGACCTCTGGGCGAAACCGAGAAGCAGGACCTCATCTCCTCACCGACGGCTCGCCCAGTCGCGCCGAGGCCAGCCGTCGGAGGTCCTCGCTCTTGATCTTGGCGTTCCCCGTCATGGCCAGCTCGCTCTCGTCGAAGAAGAGGACGTGCCGAGGGATCTTGTAGGAGGCGATCCGCCCTCGTAGGAAGTCGCGGACACCCGTCTCGTCGACCTTGCGCCCCGTTTGGGCCACGGCGCAGACGACCACGACCTCACCCAGCGTTTCGTGGGGTACGCCGACGGCCTGGGCGCTCTTTAGGTCAGGGTGGTGGAGGAGCTCGGTCTCGATCTCGACCGGGGAGACATTGGCACCCCCGGTCTTGATGAGGTCACTCGTCCGTCCCACCCAGTGCAACTTGCCATCGGCGTCGACAAAGCCGGCGTCGCCGGTGGCGAAGAAACCGTCGGTGTCGAAGACGTCCTCGGGCGCGACCTTGAGGTACCCCTTCATCAGCGTCCTACCTTTGGCTCGGATCTCGCCGGGCATGCCGGCACCGAGCGCCTCGTCGGTCTCGCGGTCGACGATACGAACCACGTTGCCCGGCAGGATGCTGCCTTCATTCCCGTCGCGTTCGGCGGGCGGCGTATCAGCCGGTGAGGAGCTGATGATGGTGAATGTCTCGGTGAGCCCGTAGGCGGCGCGTGGGCTCCAGACGTCGCCCACCGACACGGTGGGGTGACGGCCGAAGCTGGTGAAGGCGACCACGTGCCGAAGGGACGAGAGATCGGTGTCCAGCCAACGGGGATGACTCTCCAAGGCCGCCAGCTGATGCGGCCAGGCATGCGGCGAGGTCACCCGTTCCGACTCGAGCAGGGACAGCGCCTGGCCGGGCTCGAACATCTCCTGGAGGACGAGGCAACCGCCGGCGGCCAGCGTGGCCCCCATGACCATGCAGAAGCCGGCTGTCCAGAAGAAGGGGAAGGCGCTCCAAACCCGCACACTCGGATCGAGGCACAGCTGCTGAGCGAAGCGCCAGCTCTGCAAGGCGGCGGCGCGATGTCCGTGGAGGACCCCCTTCGGCAGTCCCGTCGAGCCAGAGGTGTAGATCACGAGGGCGTCGTCGAACGGGGACACCGCCTCGGCCCGGGCGTCGAGCACCGGGTCGGAGACGTCCATTCCGGCGACCAGGAACGACTCGAACTCCGGAGTGCCGAGGCAGACACAGCGACGCAAGTGGGGAAGTCCTGCTTTCAATGCGGCGAGGTGCTGGTCGTAGGGGTGGTTGGCCAGCTCCGCCTGGTGGAGCACGACGGCCGTGTCGGAGTGGGCGAGGACGTGGGCGATCTCCGGTCGCTCGAAGAACGTGTTCACCGGGACGAGCACACCCCCGACCATCGCCACTGCGAAGGCGGAGGCCACCCATTCCGGCCGATTGCCCATGAGCAGGCCGACCCGGCCCCCCTTGTCGACACCGAGGGCCACCAACGCCTTGGCCAGCGCCCTCGTCTCCGCTTCGAGGTCCGCGTAGCTCCACCGCACGACGTGGCCTTCGCCGTCATGAAAGCAGACCGCCTCGCGTTCTCGATAGCGATCGGTGACCTCGCGGAGGAACCCACCCAGGGTCAGGCTGCCGATGCCTTCCTCGCTGTCGGGCGGGGGCCCGGCGAACGTCCCCGCCGCCGCGCTCATCCCGGTAGCTCGACCTCGACGGGGCCTTTGGCCATGAGCGAGCCATCCTGGTTGGTCATGGTGACGTCGAGCGTGACGAGCGGCGCACCCAGCATGGCGTCGTGACGGGCCGCGGTCACCTCGGCATCGATGAGCGTGAGGTCCCCGTCGAACGCCGGGAAGCGGTACTGCATGTTCGAGTGGCGGATGATGGCCCCGTCACCCGCCCAGGCGGCGACGTAGTCCAGGACCCACGCGCCCATCGACGCGCCGTAGCCGTAGCCACGGGGCATGCCGATGAGCCGAGCATGCTCTTCGTCGGTGTGGCCGCGGGACGGTCCGTGGTAGAGCCCGTCACCCAGCTCGGGGTCCTCCTCGGCGCCCTCGAGATCACGGTCCATCTCCTCCAGCCATCCGGCCTCGCTCAGGTGGTCCGGCCCTTCGTGCAGCGTCGATCCCCAGACGGTGAAGGTGTAGGCCCGCCATTCGCTGGCCAAGCTCGGCAGTGAGTGAGGTCCGATGGGCCGGGTCGCCAGCTTGGTGCCGGGCTCGACGGAGTCCAGGGTCACGCTTTCGGAGCCGGCCCGGCTCCGAATCCACTGGCGGCGACTGGCCTCGATGTCGTCGAGCTGCTGCGGCGTCCACGTCGGCACCGGGGCGGCCTGCTCGAAGAACCCGCGTTCGCGGGCCACGTCCGCCCGGTACCGCACAGCCGTCGACCACTGCCGAGCCACGCGCTCACCGCGCTGGTTGAGATAGATGGTCTCGCCCCTCGAGAACATGGTCGGCCCGGCGAACTTGGTGTCCGACACCTTGTAGTCGACGAACCGCCGTCGCATCGTCAGATGGTCGCCGGGATAAATTCGGGAACCGCCGAACCACCACTCGTCACCGCCGAAGATCATGTGCGTGCCGGGGATGTTGCCCACGATGGCGGGCCCGGCGCCGTGGCCGACGTCGCAGCAGATGGTGAACGACTGCGGGGCCACGATTCGGCCGAACGCTGGAGCGGGCTGCGTACTCGTCGTCGTAGTGGAGCGGGTTCGGGTACTGCATCCCCTGCACCCACCGGCGGATGTCGGTGACGGTGACCGGCTCCTTCAGCTGACCACCGCCCACCGGCTTGCCGATGTACCGGTCGACATCGCTCGTGTCGAACTCGATCTTCTCGTCGAGCTGCGTCATTGGGCCACCTCCTGCTTGCGCATACTCACACATACCTCCTGGCCGCGCACGGGGTCACCTGGTTACCGATTGACGTCGATGACCACCCGGCCGCGGATCCGACCGGCCACGATCTCACCGGCCAGCTCGGGGACACGTGCCAGGGGCTCGACCGTGGTCAGCGAGTCGAGCAGTTCCACCGGCAGGTCACGGGCGAGTCGGTCCCACGCCGGCCGGCGGATCTCGGTGGAGCACGACACGGATTCGACGCCGATCAGGTCGCACCCCTCGCAGGATGAAGGGCAGCACCGTCGTCGGCAGGTCCGAGCTGCCTGCCAGCCCGCACGCCGCCACCGATCCGCCGTAACGCACCTGGCGGAGCACGGTGGCCAGCGTCTCGCCACCGACCACATCGACGGCCGCGGCCCATCGTTCGGACTCGAGCGGCCGCGTCCCGAGGATGTGGACAGCTCGGAGCGGTCGACGAACTCGGCCGCCCCGAGTGCGGCGAGGAACTCGTGCGTCTCGCGTCGGCCCGTCGACGCCGTCACCGAGTAGCCGAGGCGGGCGAAGAGCGACGACCGCGACGCTCCCCACACCCCCGGCTGCCCCCGTGACGAGAACGGGCCCTCCGGTTTCAGGAGTCAGACCCTCGTGCTCGAGGGCGAGCACACAGAGCATCGAGGTGAGGCCGGCGGTCCCGACGGCCATGCACTGGAGGAGGCTGAGTCCCTCCGGACGGCGCACCACCCACTCCGAGCGAACCCGCTGGCGCTGAGTGAATCCTCCCGGGTGGGACTCCGACAGTCCGAACCCGGTGACGAGGACCTCGTCGCCCGGCTGCCAGGCTTCAGATGCCGATTCCTCGACCACTCCGGCCATGTCGACGCCACATACCATCGGGAAGCGGCGGACGATGCGTCCCTTGCCGGTGACGGCGAGCCCGTCCTTGTAATTGAGGCTCGAGTACTTGACCGCCACTGTGACATCGCCCTCGGGGAGGTCGTCGTCGGCCAGCTCGGTGAGCTCACCCCGTGAAGAGCCGTCCACCTCGGTCGCCACGATGGCCGAAACCGTCATTCCTCCACCCTCCCTTGGGCCAGATCACCCGGCGCTCGATTCGCCCCCTTGTCTAATCCTGCGACACCGCTCTTTGCCCGGGGCTTTCACACGACCCGAGCCACCGGGCGTCTCCGCCCTAGGGTCAGACGGGTGGTGACCCTCGGCACCGTCGCGGCCACATCGGCCATCGTGCTCGTGGCAGCCACACTTCAGCGCGCCGTGGGGTTCGGTGACGCGCTGGTGGCCGTGCCGCTCATGGCGTTCGTCGTCCCGACCAAGAGTGCAGTGGTCATCGTCTTCTTGAACGGGACCGTCACCAGCGCCTGGTTGTTGATCCGATTCCGGCATCAGGTCGACTGGCACACCACCCGGCTGTTGGGAGCCGGCACGGTGGTGGGCGTGCCGGTGGGAGTGGTCATCTTGAGCGTGGTCTCCGCCATGACGCTTCGCCTGACCCTCGGGGTCGTGACCTGCATAGCGGCCGGTCTGGATCATCATCTCCTCGCGCTGGTCGAGCCGCTCGGTGGTCACCTGGGTGCCCCGGACCGTCGCCATGGGTGTGGCGAGCGGGATCCTCAGCACGTCCCTCGCCACCAATGGGCCGCCGCTCGTCTACGAGCTCCGTCGTGCCGGTTTCCAGCGATGACCGCTTTCGGGCCACCATCTCGGCCGCCTTCACCGTCTCGAACGTCATCGGCCTCCCGCTGCTGGCCGCGGCCGGGCTCATCACCTCCTTCGACCTGACCTTGGCCGCCGCCTCGCTCGTGCCGTGCGCCGTCGGCATCGCCGTCGGCTCGTGGATCAGCAGGCGGATGGAGACGACGCACTTCCTCTGGGCGACCGACCTCCTCCTGCTCGCCACTGGCGCCGTCACCATCTCCAAGGCCATCTCATGAGACCCACCGCCTCATCAGACCCACCGCTCCGGGCGACGCCCAGGCCCAACCGGCCGGATTCGACGGCTCTGCCTGGTCGGACCCGAAGCAGGTTGGCCGCGTGACGGACGTGACCTGCGGATCGTCGCCTGGCAAGATCGGCGGAGAGGGTACGGCCCCGAACCCCGAGGAACCTGATGACCGACACCGCAACTGACCAGCGCCTCGAGGTCGATCTGACCGACACCGAGCTCTACCGCCACGGCTTTCCCCACGAGGTGTTCACGGGCCTCCGCCGCCACGATCCCGTCCACTGGCAGGCCTTTCCCGACTCCTTCCCAGGCCACCACGACCCGGGCTTTTGGGTCCTGTCCCGTCATGACGACGTGCAGGCGGCCAGCCGTGACGACGACCTGTTCAATTCGTACGACGGTCCAACCCTCAGCCTCCAGGCCGAACTGCGCGGCACCATGCTCGTGAGCATGGACGGCCGCGACCACATCCGGATGCGCCGGCTGATCAACGCCGGGTTCACGCCGCGGATGATCCGCAAGCTCGACGAGCGCACCCGGGCATGGTCCGTCTCCATCGTCGAGAACGCGCTCGAAATGGGTACCTGCAACTTCGTCCACGACGTCGCCTACCAGCTCCCCATGCACATGATCTCGGACATCGTCGGCATCCCGATCGAGGACCGCGAGTGGTTGTTCGCCCTCACCACCGACCTCCTTCGTGCCGGCGATCCCGAGTGGCCGGTCAGCCCGCAAGAGCAGCTGTCCTTGCAGATCCGGATGTTCGAGTACGCACAGCAGCTCGGCCAGGCGAAACGCTCGGACCCCCAGGACGACGTCTGGACCATCCTCTCGACCGTCGAGGTCGAGGACGAGGACGGGAACCGCACGTCGCTGGCCCAGGTCGAGCTCGACATGTTCTTCCTGCTCCTACTCGGGGCCGGTAGTGAGACGACCCGCAACGCCCTCTCGCTCGGCCTTTTGACCCTCCTCGACCACCCTGACCAACTGCACGACCTCCGACAGGACCCCGATCTCCTTCCCGTTGCCACCGAGGAGATCCTCCGTTGGGCATCGCCCGTCACCTGCTTCGCCCGGCGGGCCACCCGCGACACGGTGGTTCGTGGCGTGCCCATCGCCGAGGGGGACCGAGTCACCCTCTGGTACCCGTCGGCCAATCGCGACGAAGAGACGTTCGTCGACCCGTTCCGCTTCGACATCCGGCGCATCGCCAAACCCGCACGTGGCCTTCGGTGGCGGCGGAGCCCATTTCTGCCTGGGTGCCAACCTGGCCCGGCGAGAGATGCTCATCCTCTTGGAGGAGCTCTTGGCCCGAACCAGCGAGATCGAGGCCCTCGGGCCTCCCAGCCTACAGCGCGCTCGGCATCTACAACCCCATCCTGCTGGCCATGCAGGAGTTGCCGGTGCGGCTGGCTTGAGCGAGAACACGACGGGGCCGATCGGCCGCGGCGCCAGAGGCCGACCTCGGCGGTCTCCGCGTCCTCGACTTCTCCACCCAGATCGCCGGCCCCTACTGCTCGAAACTGCTCCTCGATGCCGGTGCGGACGTCATCAAGGTCGAGTCGCCCGAAGGTGACTCCCTGCGCACGTGGTCGGCCACCGGCGCCGACCTCGGTGGTCAGGACTCAGCCCTCTTCACCTTCCTGAACGCCGGCAAGCAGTCGCGTGGTCGGCACGAGCGCCGACTCCCATGTGCAAGCCCTCGTCGGAGCAGGCTGATGTGGTCATCGAAGCCCATGGGCTCGAGTCCGACAACGGGGAGCGCCTCGAGGTCGGCCTCTCTCCGTCGCCGACCACCCGGCGCTCGTTGTGGTCTCCATCACCCCCTACGGGCTCACCGGACCGTGGCACGAACGTCGGGCCACCGAGTTCACGCTGCAGGCCGAGTGCGGGTCCATCGGCATCCGAGGCGTTCCGGGCCGCGAGCCCTACCAAGCCGGAGGACGAATCAGCGAGTGGGCTGCCGGGGCCTACGGCGCCTTCGTCCGCTCTGGCCGCACTGCCCGGAGCCCGTCGAGGTGGGAGGGGTGCGCACATCGACCTTTCCATCCTCGAGGTGGCCAACATCATCTTCACCAACTTCTCGGAAGCGATGAACCGGCTCCTGAACGGAGGTCCCGGCGACCCCGAGTACGCCTTCCTCGCCCCCTCGGTGGAGACGCCGTCCATCGAACCGTCCGCCGACGGCTACGTCGGCTTCTGCACGAACGCCCGACAGCAGTTCAACGACTTCTTCGATCCTCATCGACCGCCCGGACCTCTTGGCGACGAGGAGCTCGGCACGGTGGCCGGCCGCGGCGATGCGCTTTGACGAATGGACCGCGATCGTCCACGCCTGGTGTTCGACGCGGACCACCGAGGAGATCTGCGAGCAGGCCGGCCTGCTGCGCATCCCGGTGTCGCAGGTCTGCAACGGCGAGACGGTGACACGGGCACGAACAGCTGCGGGCGCGTGAGGGTCTACGGGCCCGACGCCGAGGGCCGCTTCCTGCGACCCCGCCGGCCCTACCTGATCGACGACGCCGAGCCGCCCGCGCCCCGGGCCGGCACCCCGACGGGTCCGTTCACCGGAACCCGGGCGGCAACCGATGGGCTTCTCTGCAGGACCGCACCCACGATCGAGGGCGCGCGACCCGAGCCGACGGCGAGGATCGGCCCTGCCCTTGTCCGGGCTGCGGATCCTCGACCTCACCGCCTGGTGGGCCGGACCGGCCGCCACCCATCTGCTCGCCACCTTCGGCGCCGAGGTCGTCCACGTCGAGTCGACCACCCGACCGGACGGGATGCGGATGATCGGCGGACCGATGGCCGCCCACTTCCCGAGATGGTGGGAGGCGAGCCCGCACTTCCTCTATGCCAACAGCAACAAGCTGGGTATCACGCTCGACCTCACGACCGAAGGAGGGCGTCGAGATCCTCGAGCGTCTGGTCGGCTGGTGCGATGCGGTGGTCGAGAACTTCACGCCCCGTGTCTTCGACAATTTCGGGCTCAGCCGGGAATGGATCGAGCGGATCAACCCGAAAGCCGTGCTCATGCGGATGCCCGCCTTCGGGCTCACGGGACCGTGGCGCGACCGTCCCGGCTTCGCCCAGACCATCGAGCAGCTCTCCGGCTTGGCGTGGATCACCGGGCACACCGATGACCAGCCCCGGGTGCCCCGAGGGCCGGGCGATCCCGTCGCCGGCGTGCCACGGCGCCATCGCCCTCCTCGTCACGTTGATCCGCAGGCGTCGATCCGGCGCGCGGCCACCAGGTCGAAGTGCCCCTGGCCGAGGTCGCCCTCAACATCGCGGCGGAGCCGGTGGCCGAGTTCACCGCCTACGGCAACCGGTTGGAGCGCCAGGGCAACCGCTCGCCGATGGCCGCCCCCCAGGGCCTCTACCCGTGTGCCGACGTGGGCTCGCCCACCGCCGGATGGCTGGCCCTGTCGGTGACCACCGATGAGCAGTGGCGTGCGCTTCGCGGCGCACTGGGTGAGCCGCCGTGGGCCACCGACCCCTCGCTCGACACCCGGTCGGGGCGGCGGGCCGCCCACGACCTCATCGACGAGCATCTCTCCGAGTGGACCGCCACCCGCCGTCGGGCCGAGCTCGTGAGCGAGCTGCGGGCCCTCGGCATCTGTGCCTCCGAGGTGGCGGACCCGTCGCGCCTCTTCCAGACGAACCCGCAACTGCGGCACCGGTCCTACTTCGAGCAACCCGAACACCCGGTCGTCGGCCCGGTGCCACTGCCCTCGCTCCCGTTCCGCTTCAGCGGGATTGGCCACTGGCTCAGGAGCCCGGCCCCACACTCGGCCAGGACAACGAAGCCGTCCTCTGCGAAAGGATCGGGCTCACCGCGACCGAGCTCGGGAAGCTCGAAGCCGACGGGATCGTCGGCACGACGCTCGTCGGGCAGGGCGGCGTCGTGAGGTCTCCGACCTAGCATCGCCAGAGTGATCCGCCAATCGACTCCGGCCCGCTACGACGGAGAGGTGGCGGTGGTCACCGGGGCCTCGTCCGGCATTGGCCGGCGACTCGCCGTCGACCTGGCCGAGAGCGGCGCCATCGTTGTCGGCCTCGCCCGGCGGGCCGACCTGCTGGCCGAGCTCGACGTCGAGCTCAAGGAACGCTCACCGCAGAGCTCCACGCGGGTCTGCGACGTCGGCGACGCCGACACTTTCCGGGAAGCCCTGCGCGACGTCGAGCACGACCTCGGACGGATCGACATCCTGATCAACAACGCCGGGATCGAGCAGCTCACGCCGGCCGCCGACGGGCTGACCGAGGCCTACCGCCGGATCTTCGACGTCAACTTCTTCGGAGTGGTGACCGGGACGCTCACCGTGCTCGGTGCGATGCTGGCCCGGCGGTCGGGGATCATCGTGAACGTCTCCTCGGACTCCGGCCGCGCCCCCGAACCCGGTCACTCCGCCTATGCCGCATCCAAGGCGGCGGTGTCCGCCTTCACCGAGTCGGTGGCCCATGAGGTGGCGGCCCTCGGAGTCCACGTGCACGTGCTCTACCCGGCCTGGGTGCCGACGGCCATGGGAATGTCGGGGAACGAAGACGGCGGGAACCTGCCACCGAAGGCGGTGCGTCGGACGGAGGAGCAGATCTCGGAGCTGGTGCGGTCTCGAATGGGCGGCAAGCGCATGGAGATCAACGCCGCCGCCCTTCCCCTTCTCGCCCCGCTCGGTCGGACCATCGCCCCTGTCTCCTACCAGAAGGCCATGCGCCAGCGGGCCCACTGACGGTTCGCTATCCCTCCTCTCTCTGTGCGGAGGACGCTTCAGCCACCGGCGGCGGAGAGCAGCGCCAACGAGACCACCAACGCGAGCGGCATGGCCACCGCGCCGATGAGCCAGGCGCGGCCCAGTGATGGCCGCACGCCGGCGAGACCAGCGGCCCGCCACCAGAGCAGCCAGGCCAAGGAGCCGGTGAACATTCCGTTCGGACCCACGCCGAGCCCGACCAACAGGGCGAACGGGTGCGCCGGGGCTCGGGCCGAGAGCAACGAGGCGGCCGGCAGGTTGTTCACGAGGACGGCTGCCAATGCCGCGACCGCCCCGGTTCCCCAAATATCCAGCCGGCTGAGCAGCCACGCGGGTCCGCCCCACGCCCGGCCCAGGGTGCCGAAGGCGACAGCCACTCCGAACAGTCCGATGAGGATGGAGGGCCCGAGCGTGCGGCCGAGCACGCTCCCACGACAGCGTGCTGCCGCGCAGCCGCACGCCGACCGCGACAACGCCGACGACCGCTACGGGGATCGCCGGATTACGGAGCACGAGGATGGCGGCCGCGGCGAGCCGCGGCGGCAAGGGGCCCAAGCGCCCGTACCCGGCGCTCGCCGGGCCGGCCGGGCTGCAGCGGTGGCGGCCGTCGACACCGGAGAGGGATCGCCGTTCGAAGGCGACGACGACCAAAACCGTGACGACGACCGCCCCCAGTGCCGGCGCCCACATCGTCGAAGCGAAGGCAACGCCGGTCATGGGATGGCCGCCGAGCACGAGCAGGTTGGTCAAGTTGGAGCCGGGGAGGAAGAGGGAGCCCGCATTGGCCAGGAGCACACACCCATAGAGCAGGGAGGCGAACTCCGCATCCCGATACCGGCCCGAGTAGGCGAGCACGGGCGTGAGGAATGCAGCCGCGGTGTCGAGATTGAGGGTGGCCGTGACCACGACGACGGCGATCATGGCCCCGAGGAACCGCGTGACCGGGCGCATGGAGGACTGCGTCGAACCAACGACCGGCTGCGGCAAAGGCACCGTCGTCGTTCGCCACCACCCCGATAAGAAGGAGACCGGTAACGAGTACGAAGGGCGACCAGTCTTGGGCAGCGGCATGGGCCGCGTCCGAGGGCCGGGCCAGGTGGCCACGCCAAGCCGAGGACACCGAGGCCCAGCAACAGCCTGCTCGGATGCCCGAGGGCGCGCGGACATCTCGCCCTCGGGTGCGCGCCTCCGTCAGCGTGTGGACTCCTTCCCGTGACGATGTTCTTCTCGTGATGCTGGCCCCGAGCTGCACCTTCCCGAAGAATGGCGCCGGCCGGGCACTCAGAGGTTGCACCGGCCGATGCCAGCTCAGCACCCGAGAGTAGGCAGGTTCGATCACCGAGAAGATGACGGGCGAAGACCGAAGACCGAAGACGACGGAGACCCCTGCGGTCACGGCGAGAGACAGCGGTCCTACTCGACGGCAGGCCCGATCGCCCATCGAGAGCGACCTCGTCGGTCCGGGTCCGGGCCTACCTGACCGTTCCACCGGCACGTCGTGCGATGGACCCTGCGGTGGCAGAGTGTGGCCATGGCCGACGAACCAGGGCGACACGTCGTTGTCCTCGCCCCCATGCCCCTCGAGATGGACGCCATCGTGGCCGCCTTCGGGCTGCGCCCGACAGAGGAGGGCGAGCGGGCGCTGCGCCGGCCAGGTAGGGCGGTCTTCGGTCACAGCCGTCCATATCGGCATGGGGCCACCCGCCACCCGGGACGCCCTGCGCGGTTCTCGACGGGGCGAGGGAGCGCCCATCGACCACGTGATGATCGCCGGCATCTGCGGAGGGCTCGACCCCGACGTCCCGGTGGGGACGTTGATCAACCCGGAAGTGGTCGTCGACCATTCGAGCGGCAGCTCCTATCGACATACCCCTCCGGGTGACGAACCTCTGTCCGGGCAAGCTCGTCACCACCGAGAGTGGCCACGCTCGATCTCGAGCTCAGTCGACGCTTCTTCGAAGAGGGGTGCATCGCGGTGGACATGGAGACGTCGGCGGTCGCCGAGGTGTGCGAGGCGACCGGCGAGACCCTGGTCGGCCTATCGCTGCATCGGTGATCGGATCTTCGACGGCCTGCTCGATGAGCGGGTGCTGGCCATGACCAACCCCGATGGATCGGGCAATCCCGAGGAGATGCGCCGCTACTGGCCGAGGACCCGGGCTGGCCGAGCAAGCTCACGCAGCTGGCTCACGACACGACCATGCCGCCCGATTGGCCGCCGAGGCGGCCGTGCGGGGCTGCCTGGCACTCGACGACGACGAACAGTGACCGTTTTCGACGACCTCGAGGCCGAGGAGGATCGGCTGGAGGCCATCCTCGATGGACTGGACACGAGTCGTGGCGACATCCATCCGCGGCGCCGGGGTGGTCGGTGGCAGACATCGTGTTGCACCTGGCCCAGAGCGAGGAGACGGTGGTGGCGAGCGCCGGCTCCGATGGTCACCGATCTCCGCGGAGGGAGTCGCGGGACCGCTGCGCTCGACGAGACTCATGGGCGCCATGGTGGCGGCCGAGCGCGACGAGCCGGACAAGGTGTTCGAACGATGGCGAGACGGCCCGGCGCGACGCCCTCGAAGTGTTACGGAAAGCCGACCCCGTCGTCCAGGATCGCCTGGGCCACCAACCCGCTCTCGCCGGCCACCTTGGCCACTACCCGGCTGGCCGAGCACTGGGCTCATGCCCTCGACATCACCGAGCGGCTCGGCATCCGCCTCGCTGAAACGGCACGGTTGCGCCACATCGCCTGGCTGGGTCACCGCACGCTTCCCTACGCGTTCAGCCTGGCCGGGATGACGCCAGTCGAGATGCGGTGCGACCTCGCCGGGCCCGAGCGGCGAGCAGTGGGAGTTCGGGCCGGAGTCGGCGGCTCTCTCGGATCTCGGGGCCGGCGGGCGACTTCTGCCGGGTGGGCGCCCAGCGCCTGGCGCCCCCGACGTCACGCCTCAGGCGAGCGGTCCGGACGGGAGCGACCGCCCTGCGGCTGTTGCGCAACTACGCCGTGTGAGGCGAGGGACGGCGACTCAGGAGTCGCCGCGGCCCTCCCGCCGACCCGGCGACCACGCCGGGGCCGAGGCGGGTTCGCAACTCGGCTTCGTAGTCACGGACGGCCGGGCCTGCGTGCTGCTCTTTGAGCGTCTGGAGGTTCGGATAGCCGGCGTCCCGCTCGGCGTCCCACTCGTCGGCGAACCGCCCACTCTCGATGTCGTCGCACAGGGACCGCATGGTCGAGAGCACGTCGAGGTGGTCGAAGCGGCCTCGCCGGCTCAGCTGCCCGTACTGGCTGGTCGGTGAGTGGAACTCGGACTGCATGGCGTAACCGACCTCGCGGAGCAGCCGGTAGGTGCGCTCGACCTCGCCGGAGAGGACCAGCTCGCAGACGATCGCCTCGACGGGATGCCGTGTTCGACCATGGTTTGCACGAAGGCGTTGTTGACGGCGGTCAGTGCCGGTGACAGCACCTGCTCGACGCCGAGGTCGAGCACGGCCTCCTGCATGGGTCGTGAGCTCGATTCCCCCTTGACGGAGGGCCCCGATCGCCCGGGCCACGGCCAGCACTCGCGGCCAGGCCCGCCCGGTCACGTCGCGGTGCACGCCCACGGCCGAGATGAAGCCGACGCCCTTCCTCGTAACACAGTCGGACCTCGGGCCCGAGCATGCGAGGCGCCACCATCCCGGCGTCGCCGTCGGGCGTCAGTCGACCGAAGGCGAGGTTGTAACCCGACGCCAGGATCAGCAGGAGGACGGACCGGGCCGCAGCCCGAGCAGGGGCACGACGTCGTCGGGCACGAGCACGCAGATGACGTCGGCGTCGTTGGCCGCATCGACGTCGTTGGCGTCGAACCCATCCGCTTCGGCCTTCTCGCGGGTCGCGTCCCGCCGGACGCACACCAGGGGGGCGCACCCGCTGTCTCGGAGGTTGAGGGCCCACGAGCGGCCCTGGTTGCCGTAGCCGATCACGGCCACCTGCTCGGCCCCCAGCGCATCAGGGTTTGCGTCCTTCTCGTAGAAGATCGTCGTCATGCGGCGATTATTGCGGCTGGGCGCGGTCCGGCGGTGAGCCTTCGATCGGGGCTCCTTCGGCCCCCTACCGCGGGTGAAGAGCTGCGGCGACCTCCCAGGGCCGCCGATGCGGTCGAACCGAGTGATCGTTCGAGCGTTGCGGTCGCCGTTGCGGCCGCGGTTGCCGTTGCGGTTGCGGTTGCGGTTAGCTCGGGTTTGCCCCGCCGGTTCGCCCCGCTCCGGCGTACGTCCGCTCAGCTGGAGCTGCTTGCCGTCAGTCGGGCTCCGTGCAACGGTGCGATGGCCAGGACACGACCCTGTGTATCGGAGACCTGGGCCGCATCGAACGTCGCGTCGGTCGACAGCGTGATGGGCGCGGCCCAGTAGCCGTAGCCCTTGGACAGCGAGAACCACCCGACGGTGATGACCCGTCCGTTTGATTCGCGGAGCTGGCACTGCACCGGGGTGTCCCTGTCCCCGATGGAGAGCGCCATCGAGATCCATGGATCGGATCCGGTGTCGATGACCACCTGCCCCACCGGATGACGCTCTGCGGCCAGAGTGGCCATGACGACCTGACCCGTTGCCACCGCCGGTGAAGGACGGCTCGCTTCCCCGATGGCCCAGCCGGCGGCGCCGATCACCAAGGCCAGCACCGCGGCCGCGGCCGCCCACAAGGGTCGACGGTGCACGATGCGAGGCGGCGCCGGTCGCTGCTCGTCTGCCAGCCGAGTCAGCAACCGCGACTCAAAACCGGCCGGTGGCTCGACCGCCGGAGCCAGGACCGTCAGTGCGTCGGCGAGGTCGCTGAGTTGCCTCAACTCGCGACGGCAACTCGAACAATGCTCGAGATGGGCGAGCACTGCCGTCCGGTCACGGGCATCGGTCACCCCCAACGCGACCTCGGCGTCGAGCTGGTGGAATTCTTCGCACGTCATCTCATTCATGGTCTGCCCCTGATCGAACGAGCACATCGCGCAGCCGGTGCATGGCGGTGCGGATCCTGGTCTTGGCCGTCCCGAGCGGGATGCCCTCGGTGTTCGCAACCTGCGACGCCGACATACCAACGATGCCCGCCAGCACGATGGCACGAGCCTGCTCGACGGGCAATCGGTGAAGGGCGGCACGAAGCTCGCCGGCCGACTCGTCGAGCACGGCGAGGTGCTCGGGGCTGTCCACCCCGGCGCCGATCCGGGCCAACAGGACCTCGGGGTCGACGGGAAATGGGCGCCGGACCCTCATGGCGTCGATGGACAGGTTCCTCGTGATGGCCGACAGCCAGACGGCCACCGAGCCTCGCCGGTGGTCGTAGGCGTGGCCGTGTCGCCAGGCCCGCTCGAAGGCTTGCTGGGCCACGTCCTCGGCGACGCCGACGTCACCCACCACCGCCAACGCCACGCCGAAGATCTTGGCCTGGAACCGGCGGACGAAGGCGACGGTCAATTCGGTTTCTCCGCGGCATAGCCGGCGAGCAGCGTTTCGTCGGGGAGCTGCTCCACCGGCAAGCCAACCGATCGGATGCCGTCGGACATAGCGGTGCGGTCAGGCCTCCTGGCCGAGGTCAGTAGCCACTGCTACCGCCGGCGGAGGTCGAGCTGGTGGTCGAGGACGGCATGGCGTGCACGGCTGCTCCCGATGGGTTCAGGACCCACCAATAACCGCCCGACGTGAGGTTCCCCTGACCGCGGGCCTGGCCCGGGGCTCTGTCGCCGACGAAGGTGTAGAGCGGCCAGCGGTTGTAGGTCACCTGAGTCGTCCCGTTGGCGTTCTGCACTGTGCCGAGCAGTGATGCGCTCACCCCGGATCCGGCCGTCGGATGGCCGCTCGCCACAAGCGCAGGCCAGGCCACGAGGCACGGCCCGGTGCAGGTGGACGGCCCCTGCTTGTCCGTTGTGAACAGGTAGAGCGTCCGCCCAGACGAGTTGACGAGGATGGTGCCGAGGCCTGGCACGGTGGCCGTGTCGACCACGGCCGTGGACCCCGACCCAGAGGTCGACGGCGCGGAGGTCGACGACGTGGAGGCCGATGGCTGGGTCGTCGACGGAGTGGTCGTCGTCGCGCTGCTCCCCGACGAGCTGCTGCACGCCGCGCCCACGATGCCGACTGTCGCCAGTGCGAGACCGATCCCCGCCCCCCGCATTCCCCGCCACGGTCTCCCATTCGTGCTCTGTGTCGAAGTCCGCACCATGATCACACTCCCGGATTTGGGCTCGGACCCCCCCACAGACGCGGAGAAGCCAGCCACGTGCAATTACGGGCGAGCGCCACGATCGGATTGCAGGTCGAACGCCGCCGTGGCCGAATCATTGCATCGACGCCGGCCTCCTTACCGATCAGCCCCATCGACGGGGCCAATCGGTTGGGCTACGACGCTCGAGCCGCCTCGGCCACCCTTCGGCCGCCAGCCCGGCGCTGGCCGAGCTCGAGGGGGGCGGGGCGTCCGTAGAGGTAGCCCTGGGCGAAGTCGCAACCGAACTCCTCGAGAAGGCGGGCGTGCTCTTCCGTCTCCACCCCCTCGGCCACCACCTTGAGCTCGAGCATGTGGGCCATGGGGATCAATGCGGCGACAATGGCCCTGGCTTCGGCATCGGCAGCCAAGTTGCTCACAAAGGACCGATCGATCTTGAGCGCGGTCACCGGCACCTGACGCAGGTAGCTGAGTGAGGAGTAGCCCACCCCGAAGTCGTCGATGGTGAGGCCGACACCCAAAGCACGCAGGTCGCGCAGGACAGGGAGGATGTGGCGAAGGTCCTCCATGAACAAGCTCTCGGTGATCTCGAGGTTCAGCAGGTGGCCCGGCAGCCGGCTGGCCTCGAGCGCCGCACCCACCGAGTTCACGAGGCCGCTCCCATCGAGCTCGCGGACCGAGCAGTTGACCGATAGACCGATGGTCGCATCATGCTCGCTGTTGTAACACCGGACCTCGTGGCAGGCCTGGTTGAGGATCTGCTGGCCGAGGTTACGGATGAGACCGGTGTCCTCAGCCACTCCGATGAAGACGTCGGGCCCGAGCACCCCTCGCAACGGATGACGCCAACGGGCCAGGGCCTCGACGCCAAGGACCTCGCCCGATTGCAGGCGGATGATGGGCTGGTAGTACGGGATGATGCCCCCGGTCTGGAGCGCCTGACGCAGCTCGGACTCGATCGCCACCCGCTGCATGAGCGGCCGTCGCAGCGCGCTCGAGAACACTTCGTAGCGGTTGCCACCCCGTCGCTTGGCCTCGTACATGGCCACGTCGGCGTCGGCCAGCAGGCGCTCCGGGCTGGTACCGGAGCCCGTCGGCGATGGCGATCCCGATGCTGGCCGTCACATAGAAGTCGGTGCCGTCGATCGAGACCGGTGGCGCCACGGCGGCGATGATCCGCTCGGCGATGTCGATGGCCAGCGAGGGTTCCAAGCAGTTGGGAACGAGCACGACGAACTCGTCACCGCCCAGGCGGGCCACCGTGTCCTCGGCACGAATGAGCGGTCGGATGCGCTCCGTCATGATGACGAGCAGCCGGTCGCCGGCGCTGTGCCCCATGCTGTCATTCACCACTTTGAACCGGTCGATGTCGATGAAGAGCACCACCGGGTGGGCTCCGGATGCGGCGATACCGAGCACCGCCTGGCGAAGCCGATCGCTGAGCAACACGCGGTTGGGCAGGCCGGTCAGGGCATCGTGACCAGCCTGGTGAGCCAATGCGAATTCGGCTTCCTTGCGTTCGGTGATGTCCTTCGCGCTGATGAGGATGCCGCCGACCTCCTTGAGGCCGGTCAGGTTCTTGAACGTGGCGTCGATCCAGCGCCACGTCCCGTCCTTCCGCTTCACGAGCAGCTCGTCTCGAGCCGCTGCCTCCGGCGTGGCCAGGACTCGCTCGACCACGGATGCCGCCCGGGCGAGGTAATCGGGATGGACCAGGTCGGACGAAAAGGCGGCCACGAATTCCTCCTGGCCGTAGCCGAGGAGATCGAGGCACGACGGACTCAGATAGGCGGCCTCGCTATCCGGGGTCAGCACCATGATGGCGTCGGAGGCAAGTTCCACCATCGCCTCGAACCGCCGGGCAATGCGATCGCGATGCTCGCGCTGCTCCTCAAGCTGCTCGCGGTCGCTGATGTCGCGGACGAGCGCCACAAAGAACGTTCGGTCACCGACACCGATCTTTGCCACCGACCCTTCGAGAGGGACCTCGCTGCCATCCCGGCGGCGCGCCACCGTTCGCATCCGAAGCCCGACCGAAGCGCGCTCCTCGGGCCCGGCTCCGAAGGCCGCCAGACTCTGCTCGTTCTCCTCGGCCAGCCGCTCGGGCATGATCACGCTGATGGGCTCATCCAGTAGCTCAGCGGAGCGGTAGCCGAACGTGGCCTCGGTCGCCCGATTGACCATCACGATGTTGAACTGGTCGTCGATCACCAAGAGAGCGTCGGTGGCGTCTTCGAGGAACGATCCCAACAGGATCTCCGGCGTCAGTCCCGCCCTCTTCGCAGTGTCGGTGATCTCCATTGGCGCGGCCCCTCCCAGCCTTTTATCGACAGGGAAGGACCTCACCTGAACCTCTGGCCCAGGGCCGTCTCGGGTTGCGTCTTAGCTGGTCGGGATCTCGCTCAGGTGGCCAATCCGGCGGCCCGGGCGGTGCCTCGACTTCTTCATCTTCCGAGGCCGAGAAGGCCCCGCCTCAGCCAATCTCGTTGACGACCGGAAGTGTCGGGGTGGCGCCGGCCGGGCACGCCCGCGGATCCCAGGGCTCGAGACTGGACGTCGAGGGCGACGCCGCCGCCAGGGCCCCGGATGCCTCCGAAGTGCTCGCTGACACAGCGGTCGTGGTCGGCGTCGTGGTCGGAGCCGGTGCGGTGGTGGACGAGCTCGTGTGTGCACCGCCAGGGGCGGTGGTCGGCGTCGGGGGTGGCGGGGTGTTGACGGCGAAATCGGTGCCGGTCACGACCGTCACCTGGGCGCCGTCGACCACCTGACTGGGGTCATAGGCCATGATCACTGCCCCTGTCATCGATCGGGTCACGGCCTCGGCCGCCGCTTCGGTGGCCGGCAACCGCGACCCGTAGTAGACGACCGTCTCGGCCACATCCCCGGCCGGCTCCGCCTCGCCGATGCCCACGGTGTGGAACCCGAGCGCACCGAGCGCCGAGCTCGTGGCGCTCCCCGCGTCGTCGGTGCCGCTGCCGTTCACCACCGAGACGGTGACCGTGGCGGGAGAGGGCAGGGGTGCCCCGGTCATCGAGTCGGTCGCCGTGTCGATCCCGAGCACCTGGTCGATGGAGGCCTGGTCCTGTGACTCAGCCGGGAACTCGGCATCGCCGTAGCTCGATCCCTTGTAGATGAGGCCTCCGCCGGCACCGTCGGGATCGGTGACAACCGAGACGGGGAGCGTGAGCTGCGGGACGTTGTTGGGGTTGACCGAATGAAAGTCGAGCGCGAGGTTGGCCATGTCGCTCACCGGCCAGTTCTCGTCGAAGCTGAGGTCGGCTTTGACCGAATTGATCAAGTTGATGTCGGTGATCGGGTTGCTGAGGCCGCGTTTGGCCGCCGCCTCACCGAGGACCCGAAGGAACTCGTGGTCGCGTCGGATGCGGGCGAGGTCGCTCAAGGTCTCCTGGGGCCAGTAGTAGGCGTAGGGGGTCGTGATGCCCGGCGCCTGATACTGGAGATGCCGGGCGCGCACCACGGCCAGGGCCTGTGTCCCGTCGAGGTGGACGCAGCGTGCCGCCTGGATGTTGAGCCCCGATTCGGCGTCGTAGACCGACATGGGAAAGGACATGTTGATGCCACCCAGTGCGTCGACCACGTTGGCGAATTGGTCGAAGTTGAGGGTGACCGTGTGCTGGATGGGGATCCCGAAGTCCTCTTCGATGCTCGCCACCACTTGGCTCACGCCCTCGAACAGACCGGCGTCGATCTTGTTGGGGCCCTCCGCCCGGGCGTTGGGCACGAACAGGTCACGAGGGATGGACAAGAGGGCGAGTCGGTGGTGGTTGGGATCGACGTGGAGGATCATCATCACGTCGCTGTTGACTCCGTTGACCCCTTCCGAGCAAAGCCCGTAGGCGGGGTTCTGAACGGTCAGTGAGCAGCGCGACGTGGACCCCACCATGAGGATGTTCTCGGTGCCCGCTTCCTCGCCGGAGGTCAGGGCGCCCACGAGACCCTTCACGTGGATCCGGTTGAGGTCGTGGGTCAGGTAGTAGGCGTAGCCGGCGCCGCCTGCCACCAGCACCAACACGACGGCAAGTCCGATGACCACACCCCGGCGCACCCATGACTTCGGTCGCCCGTGGGCCCGGGCATGGCGGTGGCGGACCCGATCCGCGTCGCGATCGAAGCCCTCGACGGCGGTGGACGACGACGGTCCGTCATGCTCCGGGTCGGCGGCGACGGTGGCCGTGGAGGACGTGCCGTTGGAGCTCGACGGCGTCGCGGAGGGGTCGCGGGACGGACTCCGTTCGAGCGGCGGTGGCGACGGATCTCCTCCTCGAGGGCCACGAGCCCGGCCTCGTTGGCCACCCGGGGGGCCCCGGGCCGTCGCTGCATCTGCTCACCGAGGGCGGCCAGTCCCTCTTCATTGGGCACCGGACCGCCCCGGCGCGCCGGTGGCGATTCGGGCAGTTGACCGCCCAGGGCGCGTAGTCCTGCCTCGTTCGGGACCGAGCCCTTACGACCCCTACCAGGAGCCCGCCCCCACCCGGCGCTGCTGCTCATGGGGCGCAACCGTACTCATCGGCTTGGGGGTCATCCGGGCACTCCAGGGAAGCCGGCGCTCGTCGGCGGTGGAGAGGTGCGGCCGCGGCGTCGTCGCACCGCGCTTGGGCCGGCCTCCTTCCCCGACCTCAGACCGCCCCCTCCCGCCAGTCGATCCAGGCGCCATGCTGCTGTACGGAGGCGAGCAGTTGTCCGGCGGTCAAGCGGCCCTCGTCGAAGAGGACGGCCCCGAGACTGTGCTCACCCCTGACCGTGTCGTGGCCCAGGGAGGGCACCTCCGCCACGGTGACACCGTCATCGGCCACCAACCAGGCGATCGGTCGGCGGCGGGAAGCGTTCGACAAGAGGGCCAGGTACGCCTCACGCTCCTCGAGGCTGAAATACGAGAACGACCAGCTGTTCATGACCACGGCCGTGGCCGTCGGTGCCCGCTCGTCGAGCTCGTCGAAGAGTCGAGGAAGGCCAGTGAGGGCGTCGCCCCGTCGGACGGGCGGCGGCAACTCCTGGGCAAGTCGAATGGAGGCCGCCGTCCGGTCCAAGCGCCCGGTGTCCGGCCACACACAGGCCAGCAGCCAACGGGCATCGTCGGCGTCGGCCAGGTCCACGGGCTCGCGATCCAGCCCGACCCGCCAGAGGAAGGCGGGGAGCCGCGAGGCGATCGGCGGTCGGCCGCCGGTCACTCGGCAGTCGACGTGCACCGGCGAGTCGGCTGACCCGGTGGCGCCGTAGTCGCCATAGTCGAGCCGGTAGCGGTCACCGATGAGATTGAGCCCGGCGCTCGCTCCCACGTCGAGGAGGGCGAGGTCGCCCGGCCGCTCGCCGGCAATCCAGGTGAGACCGGGGCCGAGCACCCCGGTCCGCCCACAGTCGTTGGTCTGGACACGCCGGACGGCCAGTAGGGCGGCGATCTCGTCGCGATGGTCGCGGCAGATCTCGAGAAAGAGTGGTGCCGGGTCGGCCGAGGAGCGGCCGGCGTAGACCTCGGCCAGCGGGTGGTCGAGGCCCTCGAGCAGGCAGTAGTGGACGGCGCCGAGGAGTACCGGGGGAAGATGCGCTTGCGGTGGCGCCTCGCGTACGAGGCCCAACACCTCGGCGTCGACCGAGACAGCGTCGGCGATGCGCTCGTACAGCGGTGAGTAACCGCGGAACTGGTGCTGTGCGAACCACGCCCACAGACGGCCGAGGTCGTCGGTGGGATGCTCAACCGGAGGGCTCATCGCAGGGCGGGGATACGAACGCCTCGACGAGATTCGGCCCCGGCGTGGCCAGGGCGCGGGCCAGTTGCTCGCCGAAATCCTCGGCCGTCTCGGCGCGGGTGGCGGGGAGGCCCAGTCCGGAAGCCAACTGGACGAAGTCGATCGAAGGCCGGCCCAGGTCGAGCATCTCGCGAGCACGGGGGCCGGCCACCGCCCCGACCCGATCCAGCTCCATGTTGAGCACCGCGTAGGACTCGTTGTTGAGCAGGATGGTGGTGACGTCGAGCCCTTCGCGGGCCATGGTCCACCACGACTGCAAGGTATAGAGCGCGCTGCCGTCTGCCTCGAGGGCGATCACCCGGCGGTCACGGGCCGCGCTGGCCGCGCCCACGGCCACCGGCAGGCCCTGGCCGATGGCCCCTCCGGTGAGGCACAGCCAGTCGTGGGGCGGCGACGCCGGCCGTCGCCCCCGGTGCCCATAGTCCGGCGGTGTTCCCTTCGTCGGAGACGATGGCCCCCTCGGGCAGGAGCGCCCCGAGGGCACGACACACGGCTTCGGCGGTGAGCGGCCCGTCGGGGAGCTCCGATGGGGCGAGCGGCTGTCGCGGGGCGGGAGCGTCGGCGCCCACGAGCGATGCCAGGGCCCCCACCGCGGCAGCAACGTCGTCCTCGGCGGTGGCCAGCGGATGGACCGTGCATCCCTCGGGAACGAGGTCGCTGGCCTTGCCCGGGTAGGCGAAGAACGACACCGGCGAGGCCGCGTCGACCAGGACGAGATGGCGGAGCCCGTCGAGCTGCATGGCCGCGAACTCGGCCAAGTAGGCCAAACGCTCGACCGCCGGGCGCCCGGCGCCGCGTTCCAGCCGCGGCGGGAACGTCTCGCACAGCAGCTTCGCCCCCGTGGCGGCGGCCAGGTCGGCCAGCTGGCCGAGCACAGGCTCGATGCCGGCGCGCCCGCCGATGAACACGCGGCGGGCTCGCCCGGCCCGCAAGGCCTTGGCCGCTTCGTCGACCATGGCGTCGTCGGGCGGGCGGCCAGGCCGGGGGTGATGCCGTCGACACCCCTCCGGGAGCCCGGACCCGGCCGCCCTCCGACCACGAGACGTCGGCCGGAAGGATCGAGGGTGGCCACCGAGCCAGGCGGTCCGACGGCCGCGGCCACCGCGGCGGCCGCGTCACTACCGACGGCCAGCGTCGTTCGACTCGAGCGTATGAAGGTGGACACGTTGCGGGCCACGGTCTCGATGTCGGACTGGAGCTGCGCGTCGTAGCGCTGGTGGGAGAGGGCGTGGTCGCCGACGATGTTGACGATCGGGCTCCGGGCCCGTCGGGCGTTGTGCAGGTTGGCCAGGCCGTTGCCCAACCCAGGGCCGAGGTGGAGCAGAGTGGCCGCCGGCCGGCCGGACATCCGGGCAAAGCCGTCGGCCGCGCCGGTGGCGACACCCTCGAAGGTGGCCAGGACACCGTGCATGTCGGTGACCCCGTCGAGGGCAGCGACGAAGTGCATCTCGGAGGTGCCCGGGTTCATGAAGCAGTGGTCGACCCCGTGCGCCACGAGCGTGCGGATGAGCGCCTCGGCGCCGTTCACTGTCCGACCTCGTCCGCGGTCCCGACGGGGCGTCGACCTCGAAGATGGTGCCGGGGTTGAGGAGGCCGTAGGGATCGAAGGCGGCCTTGATGCGGCGCATGAGCTCCAGCTTGGCCGGATCCTCGAGCACAGCGAAGTACGGACGCTTGAGCTTGCCGATCCCGTGCTCGCCGGAGATGGCGCCGCCCAGCGACTGCCCGGCGGCCATGATGTCGCCGATCAACCGGTGACGGGCGTCGGGATCCGACTGCCAGACGGACAGGTGGACGTTGCCGTCGCCGGCGTGGCCGCACCCGACGACCAGCGAGCCACTGGCCGTGGCCAGCTCGCCCACCGACTCGAGGTAGTCGGGGATCGAAGCGCGGGGGACGACAACGTCGACGATGTCATCCGCCCCACTCGCCTTGGACGCCCAGAAGGCACGCTCCCGGGCGGCCACCAGCTGGGCCCCGGCTTGGCCGGGCAAGACGTAGACGTCGATCGCGCCCAAAGCGGCGATCGCTTCGGCCAGGGCCTGTGTGTCCTCCTCCAACCGGTCGAGGTGATGGTCCTCGAGGACGACGACCAGGTAGGCGAGCGTCTGGCGCGCGCACCTCGTCGGGGATGCCCAGGTCGATGCCGGCCGCGGCCGTGATGCCGGCCATCGACATGACGTCGATGTACTCCAACAGCAGCGGCGAGATGCCCCCGCCCACGATGCGAGGGACGGCCTCGGCGATCCGGCGCACCGTCGGGAACGGGGCCAGGAGGGTGGCCTGGTGCTCGGGACGCGGATGGAGGCGCACGACGGCCCGGGTGACGAGGGCCAGGGTCCCCTCCGAACCGACGATCAATTGCGTGAGGTCGTAGCCGCTGGTCGACTTCACGAACTTCCCGCCCGAGACGATGAGCTCTCCCGTGCCCAGCACGGCCTCGATGCCGAGGACATGGTGCCGGGTCACGCCGTACTTGACCGCCCGCATGCCTCCGGCGTTGGTGGCCACGTTGCCGCCCAGGCTGGCCGACTGTTCGCCGGGGAACACCGGATAGACGAGACCCTCGGGGCGAAGCGCCTCGTCCAGCTGGGTCAGGGTGACCCCCGGCTCGACCACGGCCACGTGGTTGGCCAGGTCGATCTCGAGGATCCGGTTCATCCGCTCGAAGGAGACGACCACGCTTCCCTCGACCGGGATGCTGGCACCGGACAGGCCGGTCCCCGACCCGCGGGCGACAAGCGGCACGCGTTCGGCGGCGGCCGCCTTCACGATGGCCACGACCTCCTCGGTCGAGTTCGGACGCACGACGGCCTGGGGAACGACGTGGGGGGAGCCGAGGGCCTCGTCGTGTGTGAGCGTCGTCGTCGATGGCGCCCGGGCCGTCGACGTTGCCCACCCCGACGATGTCGGCGAGCGTGTCGACGATCACCGGATGCCGTTCGATGACAGACCCTCGGGCCCGACCGCCGGGCCCGACCACATGCGATGGACTTCCGGCAACGTCGAGCTCCTTCTCCTCGATCTGCGAGACACGCTAACGAGGGTTCGACGGCGCCGACGGTCGCCCCGAGTCTCCCGCCCGTGCCGGCCGTCAGGTCGTGCTGGGCTTTTTGGCCACAACGGCCGGAGCGCCCCCGGCGGAGGCCGATCGGTAGGCGGCGTCGACCAGAGCATGGGCGTTCCAGGCGTCGGCGAACCCAGGGCTGGCCGGTCGTCCGGCTCGCACCGCCCGTACGAAGGACCGGTCGGCCAGGTACTGGTAGAAGAGAAGGTCCGTCCTCTGCACCCCGGCAACGGCGAAGTGCGAGCGTCGGAGTTTGTCGAGATCGGGCCGCTCCGCCGGAGCGCCCCGGTCGGTGGATGGCCATCGAGTCCTCGGGCGCACCGATGATGAAGTCGCCGGTGGTCTCGACCGTCGCCTGCTCGAAGAAGACCTCGAGGCGGCGCTCCTCGCGACCCACGACACCGTTGAACACGGTGGTGATGGTTCCGATCGTCCCATCGACGTGTTCGACCTGGGCGGTAGCGATGTCCTCGACTCCAAAGCCGAAGACGGACCGGGTGCGGGCCGAGACGGAGGTTGCCGGGCCGAACAGGTGCACGAGAAGGTCGCAGCCGTGGATGGTGTGCTCGAGGAGGGCACCCCCGCCCGCCTGCTGCGGATCGGAGCGCCACGACGAATGCCCGGCGACGACCGAGCCCGTCGGCCAGAACTGGTCCTCGCGGAGCACGTAGCCGAGCGGCGCGCCGTAGCTCGCCGCTGTCGACCAACTGGCGCAGCCGGACGAACAACGGGTTGAAGCGCGAATGGAACCCCACCTGGGCCACGACGCCGGATGCCTCGACATCGGCCACCAGCCGCTCGACCTGCACGGAAATCGGTGGCGAGCGGCTTCTCGCAGAGGACCGCCTTCTTCGATCCGATGACGGCTCGCACCACCTCGTGGGTGGGTCACGGTCGGGCCGGCCACGACACGGCGTGCGACCTCCGCGTGGGAGACAGCGGCCTCGAGCTCGCTGCTCAGCTCGCCGAAGTGGCAGTTGCGGTCGGCGGCGGTGCGGGCTTCGGGCGAGGGGTCGACGGCGATGAGCGCCCGGATCTCGCCGTCCTCGACCAACTGGGCCAGCCCGACTGCATGGATCTGGCCGATGGATCCGCATCCGACCAGTCCCACCCCGACGGTCATGGCGGCAAAGGGTAGCTCCCCGGGTGTCGGCCATCGACGAGGCCCGGCTCGGGCTGCGCTCGGTGCCGCCGAGTCGCCCGGGCTGGCGACGGGCGCTTGGGTACGCTGCCCCGGTGAAGGTCGGGCGACCTGACCACCCCGGCGTTGGTGGTCGAAGCGGACGTGCTGCGGGCCAATCAGCACGCCATGTCGACCGCACTCCCCGGCAATCGCCTACGCCCGCACGTCAAAGCGCACAAGTGCACCGGGCTCGCCGCCCTGCAGGCCGAGGCGGCCACCGCACCTTCACCTGTGCGACCATCGCCGAGGTCGAGGGGATGGCCCGAGCCGGACTGTCCGACGATCTGCTGCTGGCCAACGAGGTGGTGGATGCCACCCGGCTCGGCGAGCTGGTACGCCGGGGCGTCCGGGTCACCATGGCCGTCGACGCCGAGCCGATCATCGAAGCGGCGGCGGTCGGCCGGCGTGCCCGAGGTGTTGATCGACGTCAACGTCGGTCTCCCTCGGTGTGGGTGCCGGCCGGAGGACGCCGGCCGGCTGGCCGAGATGGCGCGCCGAGCGGGGGCTCGTCGTGCGTGGCGTCATGGGGTACGAGGGTCACGTCGTCGGCCTAGCCGAGCGCGACCGGCGGGCCGAGCTGCTCGAGCTCTTCCATGAGCCTGCTCATGGCGCGCGGCGGCCGAGGTGGGCGGAGACATCGTCTCCGCCGGCGGGACCGGCACCTACGACCTCAATCACTGGGCCACGGAGATCCAGGCCGGCTCCTACCTCCTCATGGACACGGCCTACGGCCAGCTCGGGCTGCCCTTCGGCCAGGCACTGTCGGTGCTGGCCACGGTGATCTCGGTATCGGCCGACTGGGCGGTGGCCGACTGCGGACTCAAGGCGCTCGGCATGGACCACGGGAACCCGTCCATCGAGAACGCCTCGGTGCTCTTCTGCTCCGACGAGCACGTGACCTTCGCCCCCTCCGGCCCGGCCCGGGTGGGCGACCGCATCCGGGTCGTCCCCGCCCACATCGACCCGACCGTCGCCTACCACGAACGGCTCCACATCCTCGACGGAGAGGACGTCGTCGAGACCGTGCCCGTCGACTTGCGCGGCTGGTGACTCATGACAGAACGAAGGGTGACTCACGGCGCCACCGACCGGAGCCACTCCGCTAGGTCGTGCGGCCAGGCGGGCCGCACCCGGCTGGTTCTGGAGGTTGCACGTCCAACCGACCCAGCGGCGTCCCGCGCCGACTCGCCCGGTACAGAGGTCGGCGACCGGTGGCCCGGCCAGCCGCCGGTCGAGGGACCACTCGACCAGTCCGCCGCCGCCACCTCCGACATGGCCGTGCGCCCGTTGACCACGACGATCCGGTAGGCCGACCTCGCGCAAGTGCTCGACGACGGAACGGAAGTTCGGCATCGAGCAGCCGGCGCCAGGCGCCGCGGTCGAGGCCGCGCCACACCGGATCGGTGGCCCATGGGACGAGGTTGAGGTGGCAGGCGCCGTGCCGTCGTAGTAGGAGACGCCGAGCCCGGCCCGCAGGACGGCGATCGAAGGGGTCGAACCAACGGCGGTAGGGAACGCCGGCCGGCCGAAAGTAGGCGGCGCACTCGGCGAGAGCACCTTCGCCCCGGCGACGCCAGTCCATCTCCTCCCAGCCGGAAAGGCCGAGCCAGGGCAGGGTGGCCAAGCGCCGGGCTCGGTGCCCTCCCGCAAGGCCCCGTTCTGGTGGAGGAACTGCCGGGTCGAGGGGTTGATGCCGAGGGTGGCCACCGACGGCCCCCATCGGGTCGCCGAAGGACGACGACCGGTGTGCTGGCCGCCACCACGACGGCCGGCTCGGCCGGCGGCCTCGACGCCTGGTCGAGCAGGCGGGAGGGCCACGTCGGCAGTGGACCGCCGTCCACTCATCCGTCGGCGAAGAATCTGGGCAGGTCGGCGCGGTTGGCGGCGAGCAGGGCGTCAGCCAGCTCCTCGGCCTGTGGGTACTGGCCGACGAGCGGGTTGGCCACGAGGGCCCGGATCATCTGGGTCGCGGCTGCCGGACCGGGCGGCCGCCACAGCCAGGTGCTCGTAGGCCTTGGCGTGGGTCGACGAGCGCGGCCATCTCGGGAAGGAGGCCCCGCTGGGGAAGCGGGATGGGCCCCGTCCTGGTCCACCGTGCAGGGCAAGCTCGACCACGTCGCCGTCGGCCAAGTCCGGGGAGGGCGCCGTCGTTGCGGACGTCCACCACCTGCACGTCGCCCGTCCCGGCATGAAGCGAGGCGATGAGCCGCACGGCGGCCTCCGAGTAGTAGGCGCCCCACCGCGCCACGAGAGCTTGGCCGGCTTGGTCGTGAGGTTCGGGTCGCGGTATCGCGCCAATAGCTCGGCCTCGATCTCGGCCACCACCTCGGCCCGGGTGCGGTAGCCGGGTGCCGACTGCTCACGCAGCTCCTCGTCGCGGCAGTAGTAGTAGTGCAGGTAGTACGACGGGCAGGGCGCCGATCAGACGGCTGAGCCCGATGGGCACGCCGCTCTCGAGCTCGAGCTCCGACACCGAATGCGTTCGAGCAGTTCGGGAAGGCGATCGCGACCCTCGACGGTGGCAGAGCGGGCCCAGGTCAGGTGGTTGAGCCCGACGTGCTCGAGCTCGACGGTGTCGGGGTCGACGCCGAGGTAGTGGCCGAGCCGACGCTGCGTGTGGATGGCCACGTTGCACAGCCCGACGGCCCGGTGGCCGTCGTCGAGAAGTGCCTGGGTCACGATGCCGACCGGATTGGTGAAGTCGACCACCCACGCACCGGATGCGGCGATGGATGGCCGTCTCCTCGGCGATGTCGAGGACGACCGGGACGGTTCGCAGCGCCTTGGTCAGTCCCCCCGGGCCGGTCGTCTCCTGCCCGATGCACCCGAAGCCGACGGGAATGGTCTCGTCCCGATGACGGGCCCGCTGGCCGCCGACCCGGAGCTGCACGATGACGAAATCGGCGCCGTCGATGGCCCGGCGGCGGTCGTCGGTCGTGACCAGGATTCCCGTCCAGCCCTGGGCCTCGAGGATCCGGCCGGCCAGGCCGGCCACGACCTCGAGCCGCTCGGCATCGGGATCCAGCAGCACGAGCTCGTCGACGACCAACCGGTCCTCGTGACGGCAGAGGCTCTCGACCAGCTCGGGCGTGTAGGTGCTGCCCCCACCCACGACGGCGACCTTCGTCCCCACGTACCCGAACGTAACATCGCCGCCCATGAACGGGTCGCGGCACACACGATGAGCGCGACGCAGCGTCGCGGCGCGGCTCCTCGGCGTCGACGGTGGCGCCTCGAAAACCGACGCGTGGGTCGTGGACGCCGAGGGCTCTTGCTCGGCTCAGGCGCGGGGCGCGGGCTCCAACCACCAGTTCGTCGGGATGGACGTGGCCATGGACGCCTCGACGCCACCGTGCGCGCCGCACTCGACGACGCCGGCCTGACGGAACGACCTGTCCGGTCGACATCGGCGTCTACTGCATGGCCGGCGTGGACTTCGACGTCGACGAGCGAACGCTCGGCGAGGCCATCGGTGCTCGCGGTTGGAGCCGGCACCGATGTCGTGCGCAACGACACCATGGCCGTGCTCCGGGCCGGGGCCGAGTCGGGCTGGGGGGTGGCGCGTCGTCTGCGGCAGCGGGCTGAACTGCGTCGGGTCTCGGCCCGGACGGCCGCATCGAGCGGTTCCCGAGCCTGGCCGAGCTGTCGGGCGACTTCGCTCCGGGCGGCTCGTGGCTCGGGGTCCGGGCGCTCGGTCTCGCCCTGCGGTCGCACGTGACGGGCGAGGCGGGCCGACCCGGCACTGGCCGATCTCGTCCCCGCCCACTTCGACCGACCGGACCCCGAGTCGGTGCTCCTCGGCGTGTACATCGGGCGAGATCCCCTACGGTCGGCTGTTCGAACTGGCCCGGGTGTGCATGGAGGCGGCCGACGCCGGTGACGCCGTCGCCGTCGGTGCTGTCGCCCAATTGGCGGACGAGGTCGCGGCCATGGTCGACGCCATCCTGCCGTCGCCTCGAGGTCGAGCGGGACCAGCCCGAGGTCGTCCTCGGTGGCGGCCTGTTCGACGGCGCCTACGGCGGTTTGGCCGGTCGGGTCGAGGCGCTCGTCTCGGCGGTGGCCCCCGGCGCCCGCTATCGCCGGCTCGGTGCCCCGCCTGTCCTCGGCTCCGCGCTGTTGGCGCTCGATGCCTTCGGCGCCACTCCCGATGCCGACGGAACGGCTCGGGCGGCGGCTGTCAGCGGCTGAGCGCCGAGGCTCGGACCACATCGAGCTGGGCGGCGATGATGGCGACCCGCATCGAGCGCAGACCGTCACAGCGACGGCTTGGCGGTGACGGTCGGCGGATCGACGTCGGTAATCTCTCCCTGACGGCACGCCCGCCGCGCGAGCATCGGGGTCCGGGGCCCGGCCAGGAAGGTGACGACCATGGCACTCATGGCGCTCGACATCGGGCGGCGGGAGCTCGCTCGCCAGGTCGACCATCGGCCCGACGCGCCGGGCGGCCCCTGCCCCGCGTCGTCATCGTGGGAGCGGGGCTGTCGGGGCTGGCCATGGCCATGCAACTGGTGCGAGCCGGCCACCGAGACTTCCTCGTCCTCGAGCAGTCCGACGGGGTGGGCGGGACCTGGCGAGACAACACCTATCCGGGCAGCGGCTGCGACGTCCCCTCCCACCTCTACTCGTTCTCGTTCGCGCCCAAGTGCGACTGGAGCCGACGCTTCGCCGAACAGCCCGAGATCCTCTCCTATGCCGAGCAGTGCGTGGCCGACTACGGGCTCCGGCCCCACCTGCGGCTGCGCACCACGGTGGAGGCGGCGACCTTCGACGAGACGAGCGGGCGTTGGTCCCTCGACTGCCGCGACGCCGGCGGCAGCACCGACGTCCTCGAGGCCGACGTCGTCGTCTTCGCCTGCGGTCAGCTCAACCGGCCCCACCTACCCGAGGTGCCCGGCCTCGACACGTTCGCCGGCCCCCATTGGCACTCGGCCCGTTGGGACCACACCACCGACCTCGACCGGGGCCCGGGTGGCGGTCATCGGAAACGGGGCGAGCGCCATCCAGTTCGTGCCACCCGTGGCCGGCCAGGCGGCCGACGGTGACAGTCTTCCAGCGCACCCCGAATTACGTGGCTCCGAAGCGCGACCGCGTCTACGGGCCGCTCATCCGTGCGCCTGCTCGCCCGGGTCCGCCCGGTCGAGCTCCTCTACCGCTGGTGGATCTACTGGTCATGGAGGCCCGATGGCTCTGGTTCCGCAAGGACAGCTGGGCCAGCCGCACCATCAGCCGGTCTGTTCGCCAAGGCGATCCGCGACGGTGTGGTCAGCGACCGGCTCCCGGCCGAGGCGGTCGCTGCCCGACTATCCGATCGGCTGCAAGCGGGTCCTCATCTCGAGCGACTGGTACCCGACGCTGATTCGCCCGAACGTGGCGGTGGTCGGCTCTCCCGATGGACCACATCGAGGCCGACGCCATGCGTCACCTCCGACGGCGTCCGCCACCCCGCCGACGTCCTCGTCTTCGCCACCGGCTTCGCCACGACGCAGTTCCTCGCCCACATCCCGATCCAGGGCATCGGCGGCCGCCGGCTGGCCGACGAGTGGCGAGGACGGTGCCCACGCCTATCTCGGCACGATGGTCGCCGGCTTCCCCAACTGCTATCTGCTCTACGGCCCCAATACCAACCTCGGCCACAACTCGATCCTCTTCATGGTCGAGCGGCAGGTGAACCTCGTCCTGCAGGCGCTCGCCCTGCAGGGTGTCGACCGGGGGCGAAACTCGGGACGGCGCAGCGTCGTGCGTCGACCCGGCCGCCTACCGGGCCGACGACGAACGCGACGCAGCGCCGTCTGGCCGGCACCGCCTGGGTGGCCGGGTGCCGCAGCTGGTACAAGGACGCCTCCGGGCGGGTGGTCAACAACTGGCCGACGTGGACGGTCCGCTACTGGTACGACACCCTCCGGCTCCGGCGGAACGACGTGAGCCTGCTCCACGGGGGTGACGACACGCGGCTCGGCCTCCGGTACCGAGCCGGTCGCCGGCCGCGACCCAGGCGGCACCGGCTACTTCGACCGCGCCAGCGACGTCGGTAGCCGATTACCGCGACTAGGCGATGTGCTCGGCCGGAATGGTGCCGAGACGACCGGCTTGGTAGTCCTCGAAGGCCTGCGCCACCTCGTCCCTCGTGTTCATCACGAAGGGGCCGTAGGCGTAGACCGGCTCGCCGATCGGACGTCCACCGAGGACGAGGACGTCGAGGCGGGTGTCCGCGATGCCGGCTCGGCGTCGGCCGCCACCACCAGGCTGTCGCCCGGGCCGAAAACGGCGAGCTGGCCGGAGGTCACGGGACGGCCACCGCTCACCGACCGTGCCGTCACCGCCAGGACGTAGACGAGGGCATTGAACTCCGCCGGCCACGGGATCTCGACCCGTGCGCCGGGGCTGACGGTGGCGTGCACCATGGCCATCGGCGAATGGGTCGAGCCCGGGTCCGGCGTACCCGCCGACCTCGCCGGCAATGATCCGGAGGAGCGCGCCACCGTCCGGCGAGGCGACGAGCGCCACCTTCGGCGCTCCGATGTCCTGATAGCGGGGTGGGATCATCTTCTCGGCCCGGGGGAGGTTGACCCACAGCTGGATGCCGTGGAACAGGCCGCCGCTCGCCACGAGCTCCTCGGGAGGCGCTTCGATGTGCAGGATGCCGGCCCCGGCCGTCATCCACTGGGTGTCGCCGTTGGTGATGAGGCCGCCGCCGCCGATCGAGTCCTGATGCCGGAACGTCCCGTCGATCATGTAGGTGACCGTCTCGAAGCCGCGGTGGGGATGCCACGGCGTTCCCTTCGGCTCGCCGGGGGCGTACTCGACCTCACCCATCTGGTCCATGTGGACGAACGGGTCGAGGCGCGCCCGGTCGACACCGGCGAAGGCTCGACGAACGGGGAATCCCTCTCCTTCGAGTCCCTCGGGCGCGGTCGTGACCGAAAGCACCGGCCTCGTCGCCGTCGCCGCCCGGTCCAGGCCCGGCAGGCGGGGCAGAGCGAGCACGTCGTCCACTGTCACTGCCGGCATGTAGGTCCTCCGAATCCTTGCCCCAGGTCCGGCCAGTCGAGCGGCCGCACCGAGAGCGTGCAACTGCCTTTTGCTACAACACTATTTGCGTCCGCAACATTCCCGTCGGAGTGGCGGCCGGCGCCGGAGGACGGACCGGGCCTGAACCGTCCCCAGTCGGCGAATGTCATGGCCACGTTCGCGCGGCAACCGATACTGTTGTGCGAGCAAACATCGACGGGAGACGACAGGTGATCCGGCCACGGGGCGCTGCTACGCGTCGGCGCGAGGACCAGGAGCAGTCGGGCCCCTCCGCCCAGGAGATCGGGCAGTCTGCTGCGGACGCCCGGTTGGAGCGTGGGCTCGACCTGCTCGCCGTCCACGATCGGCTCAGCCGACCGATCACCCAGATCGAGGCCCTCGAGAACGGGGATCTCGAGCGGCTCCCCGACCGAGAGGCGGCCGTCTCGACGATCCGTCGTTACGCCACGTTCCTCGGCCTCGACGGCGGAGCGCTGGCCACCCAACTCGGCGAGGCATGGACTACCGCCCAGAAGGACGGCGCCTTCCAAACCGAGGACGACACGGGCGTGGTGCCCACGTCACCGAGGCCAGGAGCCAAGCCGTCCGGTTCGACCACAAGCCGGGTCGTACCCGCCGATGCCCGCTCCCGATCACCTTCGGGCGTTCACCCAGACGGGCGAGGTGCCCCGCTTCGGTGTGGCGCCGCGCCCGACGACCGGCAACGGAGCCGGGCCGCCCACGGGCACCTTCCCCGTTCTGCCCCGCCAGGACCTGCGCCAGGGAAGGCGCGCCCTGGCCCGTGCTCGCCGCCGTCTGCGGGCTCCCACCTGGCTCAGGGTCGCTGACCTGGCTGGCCGCCTTCTGCGTTCTGGTGGTGGCGGCTGGCTGGGCCGTCCGCACGTGGAACCCGGAGTGGCTGGTCCAGGCCCACATCCTTCGCACGACCCAGCCGGCAGGCGACAACACCGGCCCCGGCACCCGGCCCCCGACGAGCCACCAGAAGTACGCCGTCGAACCGGTGGCGGCCGGGGCGGCGAGCGCCGCGTTCCTCGTTCGTACGGCCGACTTCACCGTCACGGTCGCCACCACTGGCCGCTGTTGGATCGAGGTCACGAGCTCCGGGTCGTCGGTGCCGTTGCTCGAAGGCGTCCAGAGGAGCCAACAAGGTGTTCCACTACAAAGCCACCGGCACCATGACCGTGATCGTCGGCGCTTCGCCGTCCTGGTCGGGGTGAACGTCGACGGAAAGAACGCCTATCTGAACAAGCCCTCGGTCACTCCCTTCACCTACATGTTCCTGCCGCCGAAGGGCGGCTGACCCGCGCCTCCGTCGAGCGGAGACGGCAAGGTCGAGGACCTGGCGGTCGTCGAGGAGCGGAGAGCCAGGGGGCGACCTATCCTCGGGCCCGTGCGAGGCGCGGTCACCGTTCACATGGATGCGCCGGTCGACAAGGTCTGGGACTTGGTCAGCGACGTCACGCGGGTCGGCGAGTTCAGCCCGGAGACCTTCGAGGCCGAATGGCTCGACGGCGCCAGCGGGCCGGCCACCGGTGTGCGGTTTCGCGGCCACGTTCGGCGCAATGGTCGCGGCCCCGTCTACTGGACGACCTGCACGATCACCGACTGCGAGCCCGGTCGGGAATTCGGGTTTGCCGTGGGTGGGTTGGGATCGAAGGCCGGTCAACACCTGGCGGTATCGCTTGGCGCCGGTCGGACGGCGGCACGGACGTGACCGAGTCGTTCGAGCTGGCCGACAACCCCGCCATCCGCCTCTACTGGGCCATCGCCGGACGGGCGCGCGGCCGCACCAACGAGAACGGGATGCGCACGACGCTCGAGCGGATGAGGGCCGTCGGTCGAGTCGTCGCGGCTCGACGCCGGAAGTAGGCCGATCCGATCGGCGGCGGCCGCAAACAGTTGCCGTCAGCGTGAGCCGAGCGGACCGAACAGCTGCTCGTAGAGGCCGTCGACGCCGGAGCCGTGCAGGGTGAGGCCGCCGTCGACCACGATGTTCTGACCGGTGATGAACCGGGCCGCGTCGGAGCAGAGGAAAACCACCACATCGGCGATGTCCTCCGGTTCACCGATGCGGCCGGCAGGCGTCGAACGCTCGAAGCGCTCGATCTCGTGGGGAAGGAACTGGAACCAGGGCTCGGTGAGGGCGGTGCGGATCATGCCCGGCGAGACGGCATTGACCCGGATGTTCGGGGCCGTACTCGAGTGCGGCGGTGGCAGTGAGCGCAGCAACGGCCGCCTTGGCCGCCGCGTACGGCGCCTCGCCGGCTGCCGGACGGGTGCCACTGATCGATGACGTCGAGACGATGCAGCCGCCGCCCGACGCCTTGATGTGCGGGATGGCGGCCCGAAAGCCCAGGAAGACGCCCGTCAGGTTGATGCGGATGAGCCGGTCCCACTCGGCCGGGTCCCACTCGTGCAGCGGTGACTGGTTACCCGGTCCCGGCGTTGTTGAAGAGGAGGCTGAGCCCGCCGAGGGCAGCCACGGCCTGGTCGACGGCCGACCGCAACGCCTCGGGGTCGCCGACGTCGGCGACCAGTGCCGGCCCTCCGATCTCGTCGGCCACCGCCTGGGCCCGGTCCCCGTCGATGTCGAGCACGGCCACCGACGCACCCTCGGCCGCCATCCGGCGACAGGTGGCGCGCCCGATGCCCGAACCGCCACCGGTGACGATGGCCCGGTGTCCGTCGAGGATCCCCATCCCGCTCACGCCTCCGGGCGACGGCCATCGACCGTCGACCCGGCGTTCTTGCGCCGACGGCGCTCGAGGGATCGCGAGATCGAGGCCTCGATGAGCTTGTCGTTGTCATGGGAGATGAAGTCGTGCACCCGCTTCTCGAGGAGCACTCGCATGATCGGGTTGAACACCTCATAGGTTTCGCGGAAGAAGACCCGCGTCGTCCCGTCGCCCGCGTCCTCGAGCCGCGTCCATCCCGACGCCCGCGACCACAGTGGCTTGCCGATGGCGTCGTAGCGCCAGGACACCGGGCGGGTGGACTCGGTGATCCACTCCCACGATTGAGCCCGGCCGCCGGACAACAGATAGCGGGGCACAGGGAACTCGCAGTGCCGCACGAGGCCGTTCCCGGCCTCGTCTCCTTGGTGGTAGATCTCGATCTTGTAGGTCGGCGAGTCGACCCCAGCCCTGGTGGTGGCCCAGATGACGTCCCACACCTCCTCGGGCGTCCCGTTCACGACGAAGTCGAATCGATGGTCCTGCAACGCCGGCCTCCCTCGATGTGCCGGCCTACGGTAGCGGCTCGAGCGACAGACGGCTCCGGCGACGACGTCGCCGGAGCCGTCGTTCACGGGTTCAGAGGAGCGTCCGATGCACGATGACGAAGAGGCGGCTCCCGAGTCAGCCGTCGACCGCGGGTTCTTCGACGTGGCTCTGGCCCAACGTGCGCACCGGCGCTTCAGCGACCGGCCGGTCGACGACGAATTGGCTGGAGAGGTGCCTCGAGGCGGCCGTCCACGCCCCGAGCGCCGAGAACCGGCAGCCGTGGCAGTTCGTCGTCGTCCGAGACCCTGCTGTCCGCGAGGCCATCTCCGAGCTCACCCGTCGCGCCTGGCGCGGAGGTGGCCGCCAGCACTCGGAGGGCCGGCTCGCCCCGGGCCTTCTGGCCGCCGTGCACGAGGGCGCTGAGTCCGGGATGGGGACGGCGCCGGTCATCGTCGTGGTCTGCGGTGACACCAGCCTCGGGCTGGAGGCGACCCTTCCGGCCTCGGTCTACCCGGCCGTCCAGAACCTCCTGTTGGCGGCCGGCGCACTCGGCCTCGGCTCGGCCATGACCACTCTGGCCACCCTCTTCGCCGACGACTTGGGGCAGCTGTTGGATCTGCCGCCGACCGTCCGTCCCATGGCGGTCGTCCCACTCGGATGGCCGGCCCGGGCGCTCGGCGCCCCGCGACGGCTCCCGCTGTCAGAGCGTGTCCACCGAGACCGCTACGGATTGGCCTGGTGACGCGGCAACACGCTGCGGTCGCTCCGACCAGATGGCCGCCCACACTCGGCCGATGGCGTAGACGAAGGCGCTGAAGGCACCGACGAAGAACCCGATCGGCCAATTGGTCAGATAAGAGCTGGCGATGGCCGTCCACACCGTGACCAGGGCCAGCACCACCGAAAGGCAGACGGCGACAGGCGGTCGGGCCGAAACGTAACGGGCCGCGGCCGGCGGGCCGACCATCAGGCTGAAGATCAGCAAGGCCCCGACGACAGGCACGGTCATGGCCGTGGCCAGCGCCAGGAGGACGAGGAAGGCCATCTCCATCCGGTAGGCCCGGACCCCCTTTGCCTCCGCGACATCGGGAATGATCGACGACAGGAGCAGCGGACGGTAGAGGACGGCGATGCCGGCCAGGCACACGAGGCCGAGGGCGGCGACGGGGACGATCTCCATCGTGCTCACGCCGAGGACCTCGCCGAAGAGCAAGGCGAAGATCTCGGGCGAATACTCCGTCGTCCGACTGAGGAAGGCAGCTCCGAGGGCCAGCATCATGACGAGAGCCAGGGCGGTCACGACATCGTGGCGGCCGCGCCGTCCGAGCCACCCGATGCCGAGGGCGGCCAGCACGGCGAAGGTGCCCAGACCGAAGAGCGCATTGATGCCCACAAGGGAAGCTCCTGCGGCGCCGGCGAAGGCCCCGTTCGGGATGGCATGGGCCGGGAAGGCAGAGCCGCGCAAGACGACGAAGAAGCCGACGACACCGGCGATCACGGCCACGATGGTGGCCACGATCCAGGTGTTGGTCATGAATCCCGAGAACATGGCTACTCCGCAGACGCCTTTGCGTCCGCCGTTTCGGTGGGCGCAGAGGACCGACGGACGGACGCTCGGCCCGAGGCCCGGTGACCGTCCGAGCGCGCCACAGACCAGGTAGGTGCCCACAACAAGAGCGACGATGAAGAAGCTCACGGGCAAGGCATCGTGGCCCGAGCCCCAGTCGGCACTGTCGTAGGCGAGGAGGACCCCGACCCAGGTGGCGCCGACGCCGAAGCCGCTGGCGGCGATGATGGCCGACCTCATCCTTCTGGTGAGCGCGCAGGGCGGCTGGCCGCCGGCCCGATGAGCAGAGCGGTCGAGAGGATGGCCCCGACGGCGATGGACGACAGTCCCACGGCCACGGCCAGCGCCAGCATGTAGGCGCATGCCGATGACTCGGACGGGAATTCCCCTGGCCACGGCGATGTCGTCGTTCACCGATGACAGGAGCAGCGGCCGGTAGACGAGGGCGATGGTGCCGACCGCCACCACGCTGAAGACGCTCATGATGGGGATGGTGGAGGGGGCCGTGGCGAAGATCGACCCGAACAGGATCTGCTGCGTGGCCCCGGTGGTGGCCGACGTGCTGGTCGTCAGGTAGAAGAACAACGAGGCCAGGCCGATCGAGGCCCCGAGGACAATGCCGGTGGCGAGATCCCTTCCCCGCACATGGCGAACGCCGATGGCCTCCATGGCGCCGGCGCCGGCCGACGGCGCCGAAGACGAAGCCGAGGAGCGGGGTTGATCCCGATGAGGAAGGTCCCGGATCCGCCGGTGGCAGACGCATCGGTCAGGCGCGTGGCCGGCAAAGGATTGGCCGCGGACGACGGTGAACACCCCGACGATGGCGGACACGACGGCCGCGACACCCCCGATGACCAGCGCACGTGTGCACCTGCGGGCTGGAGAAGAAGCCGGGTTCGAACAGCCAGCTCATCGGGATCAGCTGATCTCGATGACCGGGTGGGGAGCGCCGGCGTCGTCGTCGGCGGGGTCGGGCCCGACGACGACGAGGACGCGACCGTGCACGTTGACGACGTCGACGTGGTGGCCGTAGAGCCGGCTCAAGACCTCACCGCGGACCACCTCGTCGGTGGTCCCCGTGGCCGCTCGGCCCGTCGGCCAGGTAGACGAGCCGGTCCATGACCGGAAGGAGCGGGTTCATCTCGTGGGCGGAGAGCAGCACGGAGATCCCTTGGTCGCAGGTGATCCGATGCAGCAGCTCGACGATCTCGTGTCCGCTACGCAGGTCGAGGTTGGCCAAGGGCTCGTCCAGCAACAGCAGCTGAGGTTGGGAGACCAGGGCGTGAGCGATCAGGACCCGCTGCTGCTCGCCACCGGACAGCCGCCCGACCCGGGTGTCGGCGAAGGCGGTGGCGTCGACGGCATCCAGCATCTCCGCGACAGCCCGTCGGCGAGCCTTGGACGGAAGCGGCAACCCCAGCCGGTGGCCGTCGAGCCCGAGCTCCACGAGGTCGCGCGCCCGCATGGGCATGTCCGGGTCGAGCAGCACCTTTTGGGGGACATAGCCCAAGGACCGGTTCCGGCGTGCCTGCCCGGCGATGCGTACCTGACCCGCGGTCGGTCGCTGCAGGCCGAGGATCACCCGGAGCAGCGTCGTCTTGCCGGCGCCGTTCGATCCGATCAACCCCGTGAACTGGCCCGGCCCCACCGAAAAGCTGACGTCGTCGAGGATGAGCCGGCCGCCCAGTGACACGCTGACGCCGTCGACGACGAGGGTCTCATCTCCGGTGGCGGGCTGCCGGTCGGTCACAGACGCAAGGTCGAGGTCTTGTCGACCACGGCATTCTGGATGGCTTTGGTCTCGGCCAGCATCCACGATTGGTAGTTGTAGCCGGGGACCGGCATCGTCTCGTACACACCGACCACAGGCACGCCCGAGCTCTGTGCACTGGCCCGCAACGACTCAGTGAGAGAGTCGACCACCTGCTGGTTGTAGACGAAGACCTTCACCCTGTGCTTGGTGAAGAAGCCGGTCTCGAGGGTCACGTCCTGCGGGGTCGGGTCGGTCCCGTTCATGATGTCCGCCTGGAACTGGAACGGCGTCAGGTTGTCGACGCCCATGGCTTGGAGCAGGTAGTCGGCCACTGGCTCGGTGGTGGCCGCCGTCGTCCCCGCGTCGCGGGCCTCGAAGGCGGCGATGGCATGGAACCAGGGCTGGAGGGAGGCGTCGAACGTGGCCACGTTGGCCGCGGAAGTAAGCGGCGTGGGCGGGGTCGATGGCAGCAAGGTCGTTGCCGATGGCCGTGGCCGTCGCCGGCATGGTCTGCGGCTTGTACCAAAGATGCGGGTTGGGAGTGTCGTCCGGCAGCCCGAGTAGTTGCTGCACGTCGATCACCCGTCGGTTCGAGTTCGGCGAAGCGGCCTCGATCTTGTTCATGAAGCTGTCGTAGCCAACGCCATTCTGGACAACGAGACCGGCCGCGCTGACCTCACGCGCCACGCTCGGGCTCGACCTCGTAGGTGTGGGGGTCGGTGTTCGGGTTGCTCTCGACGGAGACCACGCTCACGTAGCGGCCCCCGATCTGCTCGGCCACGTTGCCGTACTGATTCTCTGCAGCAACGACCGACACCACGCCGGACGAGGACACGCCCGAGCCCGAGGCCGATCCGCAGGCGGCGAGGGCCGACGATGCGATGACGACGGCGAGGACAAGGACGAAGGCCCGGAAACCTCGGGAATCGACGTGACGAGCAGGCGGGGCGACGCCGTTCATCTCGGTTCTCTCTCCTTCACCGTCGCCGTCGGTTTTCGCTCCTCCGGGAGTGCGGCCGGCCGGGCCGTTCTAGTTGGGAATGGTTGCAGGTAACCTAATCTGTAACGGTTCCCGATGCAAATAAGCTTGTCCTCGACCCGGTGTCCGACCAACCGACCGGGCTGGTCGCCTGGACGACCCACCATGTCCCCACTCACGACGACGACACCGCGACCGAGGAGTCCGGAGCCGGCGGCGTTGCGCCCGGCTCCGACGCCGACGTCCGCTGTCCACCGGCCCGCGCCTACCGGCGGCCACTACCCTCCCTGCCCGTGAGCCAGGAGCGGTCGACTCGCCAGAAGCGCGCCCTCGCTGCCGTGCTCGAAGCCTCAGACGGGTTCCGCTCAGCTCAAGAGCTGTTTGCCGATCTCCAGTCGCGGGGCGAGAACGTGGGGCTCACGACCGTCTACAACCAGTTACGAGCCTTGGCCGAGAGCGGTGACGTCGACGTGCTGCGGGCCGACGACGGCGAATCCCTTTACCGCCGATGCATCACCGACCAGCACCATCACCACCTCATCTGTCGCCACTGCGGCCGGACCGAAGAGGTCGAAGGAGCCGAGGTGGAGCAGTGGGCCGACCGGGTCGCCGACAGCCACGGCTTCGTCGACGTCCGACACACGCTCGAGATCTTCGGGACGTGCCGCGCCTGCGCCACGGACAGGGGCCACAACGTTGCCGCCGGTTCGTGACCACCTCTTCCACCGACCGTCTCGGCGCGCTCGGCGCGCTCGGCCCTCGGACGGTATGTCGGTCAGGAAGGGGCGGCGATGACCGGTGCCATGGTGTCGTCGCCTCGTGGAGCCGAGCCGGTGACCGGCGAGATCGGACCCTCGCGCCGACGGGCCACCCTGGCCCGTTCGACCTGCGCATCGAGGGTGGCCCTTGCTTCCTTGCCGTCACGATTGGCGGCCGCGATCTTGACCGGACCTCTCGTCGAGTCGAGGTGCACGGTGGCGAGGCGGAGGGCTCGCTGCAGCGGGCCGGCCGTCAGTCGCAGGCTCTGGGTGCGTTCGTGGGGGACGACCTCGACCGAGCGCGACCAAAGGCCGTGGTGCACGACGAACACACGATCGTCGGATCCCATCTGCTCGGCCCGCCACCACAGCGGTGAGCGCAGGGCCGCCCGCTTCGGCGGCCGGCTGAGCGGGATGGCGCGCAGGTCGACACCGCCCATGATCCAGCCCACGAGCGCCTCGGCGTAGGCCCGGGTGGTGACGGGCAGCAGCATGGTCGACCGCGAGTTTGCGCTGCCGGCATAGCCGGCCACGTTCATCCGTACCTGCGCCCACCCGAACAGGCGCCAGGCCAAGGGCTGATGGATGAGGATCGCCTGGACGCGGCCGGGGGGCACGGTCTGGCGACTGGTGGAGAGCAACCCGTGACGGATTCGGAGGCCATCCGGAGAGTCGGTGATGGTGAAGTTCCACAACGTGGTCACCCGTCGCCAGATGGCGTGACCGATGAGGAGTGCGAACCAGATGAAGAGCCCGATCCCGATGCCGGCGGTGGCTTGGTGGCCGTTGTGATGACCGAGGAGCGTGAGGGCCGGCCCGATGAGGAGAAGGACGAGCCGCCAGGAGACCATCTCGAGCAGGACGGAGCGCACCAGCAGACTGTCCGATACGGAGACCACCGGGCGTTCTGGCGCCTCGGGCGCTCCCTCGTCACCCCCACCGGATCGGCTGAGGAGGTCGGCCCGTAGTTTCTGCGCCGTAGCCAGAGAGAGGTATCGCAACCGAACAGCCGAACGCTCGGTCCCGGCCGTTGTCACCCGCACTTCGGCCAGACCGAAGATTCGAGCCGAGAACGGCTCGAGCACGTCCACGCTCTGCACCCGGTTGAGCCGGACCCGTTTCGACTGCTTGTTGAACAGGCCGCTGTCGATGCGCAGTTCGCCGCCGAAGAGGTGATAGCGGGTAACGGCCACGGCGATGACCCCCCGAATGAGCACGAGGAGGGCAAGACCGACATAGACGGCGATCAGGGTGAGGTTGGGCCCGCTGTCCTGGCCCGTCTGATGACCGGCCAGGCTGAAGAGGATCACGGCGATCAGAACGCCGAGGACGCGACCGCCGAGCGCCACAGGAGTGAGCGGGTGGAGTCGGAAGACCTCCTCGGGGACTGCCTCGGCCGGCGCCTGGTGCCCGTTGTCGACCGCGGACCGGTCCGGCCCCGGTTGCTCAGAGACCACTGGCGTGGGCCTCGCCCAACTGGGTGAGGCGGTCGCGGAGGGCGGCGGCCACGGAGGGGACGAGCCCGCACACCTTGGCGTCGGTGGTGGCCGCGGCGGTGTGCAGCTTGACGCTGACCAGGCCGAAACTGCGCTCGATGGGGCCGGCCTCGACGTCGACCAGCTGCATGCGGCCGTAGGGGACGACGGTGAGCCTCTTGAACAGGGCACCATGGGTGACGACGAGGTCGTCGGCCCGTTCGACGTATCCCCACGAGCGCAGGTTCCGCCCGATGGCCATCCAGCCCAGCACGAGGACGATGGCGGCCGCGACGGCCACGGAGGATGCCGACCACAGGAGCGACGGACACGCCACCGAAGACGATGGCGGCACCGACGGGCATGCCGACGCACCAGCAGCACGGTCCGCCGCATCCGGGCCAGACGCGGGGACACCCGCTGCCACTCCTGCTCGGTGGGTGAGTCGAACGGGTCTTGCACGTGCGCCACGACCCTACCGGCGACGGCTGCACGGTCACGGCGTCGGCCCCTACTGCTCGGCCATGATCCGCTCGAACTCGACCATCGGGTTGACCGGGACGTGCTCGCTCAAGGTCACGGTGACCGAGTGGATGTCGGCCGTGCACCGGAACGGGGCCGTCATAGCCCTCGCCCACCGGGCGGCCCGACTTCGTAGCCACAGGTGAGGCCCGGAGCCGGTGGCGCTGAAGGCGGCGACGGTGAAGGTGGGGATCGCGCCCTCGGCCACGCACCGCTCCGTCGACCGAGATCGTTCCGGTGCCGCCACCGTGCTCGGCCCGCTCGAACCGGTAGGACAGCCGGTGGCGGCCTGGGGGGATCCGCTCGGTGGCCGCCACCACGTGTCGCTCCTTGCCGTACAGGTTGTGCACGTAGCGGGGCATGCCATCGAGCAGATGGAGGGAGTAGCCGCCGAGCACCGAGCCCTGGGCCAGGACCACGCCCTCGGCGACCCGGCCGGCGTCGACCGTCAGGTCGGCCTCGATGACGTGGCTCGCGGTTCTTCACGTTGGCCGCCACCGTTTCGGGGACCGGCGAGGTGCCCGGGTAGTAGGTGAAGCCGAGACGGGGAGCCCGCCGGTCGGGCTTCGGGTTGACGATGGTGTGCAGCACACGGTTGTCGAGGGGCAGCACCTGGTTGTTGCGAGCCTCGACCCACCACCGCTCGACGAGATCGGCAAGCCGTTCGGGCTCGCGCTCGGCCAGGTCGTGGACCTCGGTCGGGTCGTCGGCCACGTGGTAGAGCTCCCAGCGGTCCTCGCTGAACGGCGCGTTCCAGTTGAGGCCGTCGTTGTAGAGCGGGCCGAGGGGCTTGTAGGTGACGGCCTTCCAGCCGTCGTGGTAGATGGCCCGGCTGCCGAACATCTCGAAGTACTGGGTGGCCCGGTGCCCGGGCCGTCGCGCGCCGTCGGCCGCCAGCAGCGGGGCGAAGCTGATGCCGTCGATGGGCGTCTGGGGGACATAGCTCGATGGTGCTGGGCGGGTCGACCCCGATCAGCTCGAGGACGGTCGGGAGGACGTCCACGGCGTGGGCGAACTGGTGGCGGATTCCGCCCCGGCCGCCCAGTCGACCGGGCCAGCTCACGATGCAGGGGTCGGCCACCCCTCCCTCGTGGACCTCGCGCTTCCACCGCTTGAACGGCGTGTTGCCGGCCATGGTCCAGCCCCACGGATAGTTGTTGTGGGCGCTCGGACCGCCGAGCTCGTCGATGCGCCGCGCCAGCTCGTCGGGCCCGGCCGGGTCGATGTTCTCCAGGCGGTTGTCGTTGATCGAGCCGCTCGGGCCCCCTTCCGAACTCGCCCCGTTGTCGGAGACCAGCATGACCAGTGTGTTGTCGCGCGTCGCCGGTCTCCTCGAGGAAGGCGAAGAGCCGCGCCAGCTGGGCGTCGGTGTAGGAGAGGAACGCCGGCGAAGCACTCCATGAACCGCGCCGCCACCCGTTGCTCGCCGTTCGGGCAGGTCGTCCCAGGCGGGGACCCAGTGCGGGCGGGGCGCCATCTCGGTTCCCGGTGGGAAGAACCCGGCCGCCTGCTGGCGGGCGAAGGTCGCCTCGCGCCACCGGTCCCACCCTCCGTCGAAGTGGCCGCGGTAGCGCTCGATCCACTCCCGCGGAGCGTGGTGGGGCGAGTGGCAGGCGCCCGTGCAGAAGTAGAGGAAGAAGCGGCCGGTCGACGTCGACGGCGCGCAGGTCGGCCGAGGTAGGCGATGGCCTGGTCGGCCAGGTCGGCGCTCAGGTGGTAGCCCTCCTCGATCGAGCGGGGCGGCAAGATCGAGTGGTTGTCGTGGTAGAGGGCGGGGACGAACTGGTGGGTCTCGCCGCCGTGGAACCCGTACCAGCGGTCGAAGCCGCGGGCCGAGGGGCCACGAATGGCGCGGGGCGGCCATGTTGGTCTCGTCGTCGGGGGTGAGATGCCACTTGCCGACCGCGTAGGTGGCGTAGCCGCGGGCCCGCAGGATCTCCGAGAGGAAGCCGTTCTCGCTGGGGACCTCGCCGTTGTAGCCGGGGTACCCCATGGCCAGGTCGGCGACCCGGCCGAGGCCGTTGCGGTGGTGGTTGCGGCCGGTGAGCAGGCAGGCCCGGGTGGGCGAGCACAGCGCGGTGGTGTGGAAGTTGGTGAGCCGGAGGCCGTTGTCGGCCAGGCCGTCGATCGTCGGCGTGGCCATGTCGGATCCGTAACAGCCCAGCTGGGCGAATCCCACGTCGTCGAGCACGACGAGCAGGACGTTGGGCGCGCCCTCGGGCGGGCGCGGCACATCCGGCCACCACGGGGTCGAGTCCCGCCAGTCGTCGCCGATCACGCCCTCGAATGGCTGCGACTCCATCCGACCTCCCGTTGTCCTCGGACTCGTGGGCAGGTCATAGCACCGCCACGCCGACGGCGGGACCGAGGCTCCTCTGCGGAGGGCGGGAGACCTGGTTCCGAAGGATTCGAACATCCAGCGCCGGCCGGGGTCTTGCCAGGCTGGTGGACGACCCGCTGCCGGGCCTCGCTGGCCGTAGGCTACGAGAGAAGTGAGCGGTCCCGAATAGCTCGGGCCGCCTTCTTGGCTTCGTACATCGCCGCGTCGGCTTGGCGCACGAGCACCATCGGGATCGGTGTCGGGGTCGCACTCCGCCAAGGCGATGCCCACGCTGGCCTCCAGCGCCAGATCGATACCGTCCACCGAGATGGTGCGCTGGGAGATGCTGTCGCGTATGCGGCGGAGCACCTCTTCACTCTGGACAGCTGTGCTCGTGGCAGAGCACGACGAGGAACTCGTCGCCGCCGAGACTGGCCCACGACGTCGCACGGGATCGGTGGCGAACATCAGCGCCATGGCCGTGGTCGAGGATGGCTGCGTCGCCGACCTCGTGGCCGTACCGGTCGTTGAGCGGCTTGAGGCCGTCCAGGTCGATGAAGAGCACCGCCACTGTCTCGCCGGCGTCGCGTCGGCGGCTGACGTCCTCTGTGAGGAACTGGAACACCGCGGCACGATTGAGCAGTCCGGTCAGTGCATCGTGGGTCGCAGCCTCCTTCAACAGTTGTCGCTGGAGCTCTCGCTCACGGATCCTCGTGGCCAGAAGGTCGACCGACGCCTGCAGGGCCTGCCCGGTCCGTCCGGGTAGCGGGGTGAGCAAGTCGGGGTCCGACAGGTTCTCCGCGGCCAGGGCGACGGCCTTGCCCTGGACGGCCTTCAACGTCGAGCTCATCTCGTTGAACGCCCCGGTGGTCGTGGCGATCTCCCGCGGCCCATCCTCCTCGAGCGGGTCGGTGTCGAAATCCCCGCTCCGGATCCGGTAAGCGGCGTCGGACAGCTTCTTCAGCGGCCGGGTGAGCACCCGGCTGGCCACGACCACACCCCCAAGACAGGCGACGGCCAGCGCCCCCAGGAAGATGAGCTCGCCGACCAGTCGTCCCTTGGCCGCCGGCCGCTTGTGCCGCCGCGGTGTTGCTGCAGGTCGGCCGAGGCCTGAGTGACGAGCAGGTTGAGGGCGGCGAGGTAGTGGAGACCCGGTGCCATCGAGTCACCGGCAAAGGTCAGGTTGCCGAGGAACGGCGGGCGCAGGTTGTTCAGGGCGACATTCAGGCCCTGCTGGATGGTGGCGGCGAATTGCGCGATCGGCCGGGACTCGTCTGCAGCTGGTCCACGCCTGTTGCGCCGTCGGGCTCGAAATGTCCGTTGAACTGGCGGTCGCGGCTCTGGAAGTCGCCCGCCGACTGGATCAGCTCTTGTTTGGCGTTGGCCGGGCCCTACCCCTTCGAGGACGTAGATGGCGCCCTTCGATCTCGTGCCCACCGGCCAGGAAGGCTTGGTACGTCTGCATGAGGGCGGCCGCATGCACTTCGAAGGAGCCTGGCGGCTGCCACGCGCCGATGTCCGCCTGCATCCGGTCGTAGTCGCCGGTACCAGACGTCGTCGATGTCGGCAGCCATCTTGGTGGCGAACGGCTGGACCACGCTGTAGGAGACGGTGTCCGCAGCCACCTTCGGCACCAAGGTCCGCAGTTCGTGCGACGTCGGCCCGGAGGACGGGCGTCGACTGGAAGGTCGGATAGGCGGCGATCTGCGAGGTCACCTGGGCGAGCTGGATTCGGAACGGGACCTGCGCATGAAGGAGAGCCGTCGAGCTCGGTCTCACTGATGCCGAGGGACTCCGTGTAGGACACGGCCAACAGCGGCACCTCCAGCCGGTTCATCTCCGCCCGGGCGAGGCCGACAGTACGGAGTTGGTCGGCGTCATGGGACACCTGCTGGGCCCGATCGCTGGACCTGCCAGGCTGACCGCGGCCGACGAGGCGATCAGCACGCCGGTCGTGATAAGGGGGACCAGGACGACCAGGGTGAGTAACCAAACGGACCCGGGGGCGCCAGCGGCCTCTGCCCGCTGCGGCCGGCTTCTTGGTCGAAGCCTCGGGCGTCGGCGTCGACGGGACCTCGGCGGGCAGTTCCGAAGCCCCGTCGGAATCCGAACCGTTGGGCCACGCCATAAGGCCTTTGTCGGCATAGCGCTGGTCGGACTTGACCGCCGCTATCCGAGCCCAGGTTCGGGCTTTGGCTCCTCTCCCGGCGAAGGCATAAGGCCAGCTACCGGAGGGTAAGGGGACGCTGAGCCTGTGCTCAGCCCATCCCGGTATCCGAAATCGACCCGACCCCTTTGCCACCGCTACCCGCCCCGGCTTCTTCAGTCTGACGAACGGTCGGCGATCCGAGGCTGAGCCGGCGCTCGGCATGCGCCGCGGCGGCACGGTCGCCGGTGCCACCCCGTGACCGAAGTTGTTCGATGACCGCCGTGCGATGGTCGACATCGACGTTTCCGCCGTACTTGAACTTGGCCGCTACCTCTTCGACGCCGAGAACGACGGCACGGATGCTTGCCAATCGGGCGAGGTGGGCGACGAGTGGGTCGGCGATCGGGGTCGATGGTTGGAACACGGCCAACTGACGACGCAGAACGTCAGCAATATCCTGCGGATCGGTTTTCACCTCGGCATGACCCTTGAGCTGGACAACGGCGTAATAGGTCGTGGGGATGCCGAGGGAGGCGTCCTCCTCACCGATGGCCTTCCAGCTTGACGGGATGAAGGCCCAGTCACCGGCGACGGACAGCAGGGCCCGAGGATTGACTTCGAGCGCGTCGAGGACCGGATTCGGCTTGGCGAAGTGGACGAGGACCTCGGCGCCTTCCAGTACGAACTGAGTGGGTACGACAACCGGGTATTCGAGACCGGCACCGGGAGCAACCAAGTGCCCAAAGGCCTGCGCCTCGACGAACGGACGCCATTCGTCCTCGCCAAAGGTTCGATCCGGCGGAGCGATGTACAAGGACCTGATCCTAGGTTCGCCCAACAGCCACTGATCGCTCAGCCGGTGGCACGCGGACCGGTCGACGCATGCAGCTGGCTGGCTTGGATGGGCGCGACGAGTGCGCCAGTCTTCTTGACCTCGATGTCGACCTTGACCTCGACCTCGAGCGCCTGACCGCCTGGTCGCAATTCCGCCAGTAATTGCGGTCCGGGTAGGCCAAGATTCCCGCATGGAACTCGACAAACGCCGCTCCCGTTTCCGAAGCCTGCACGAGTCGGGGACCTTCGTCATCCCGAATCCACATGACATCGGTGCGTGTCGGCTCTTGGCATCGCTCGGGTTCCCCGCCCTCGCCACGACCAGCGGTGGGTTTGCCGCATCGCTGGGTCGCATGGACATGACGGTCAGTCGCGAAGAGCTCATTGACCATGTGAAAGCGCTCGTTGCCAGTACCGACCTCCCGATCAGCGTGGACGCCGAGCAGTGCTTCCCGGAAAGCCCAGGCGGTGTCGTCACAACCGTCGAATTGTTGGCCGAAGCCGGCGCAGCCGGTTGCTCCATCGAAGACTGGGACCCCGCCGCCGGTCGGATTGAAGACGAGGCATTGGCCGTTGAGCGGGTCCGCGCGGCATCGGCCGAGGCTGATCGTCACGGAATGGTGCTGACGGCACGGGCCGAGAATCACCTTCGAGGGGTTGACGACCTCGACGATACGGTCAAAAGGCTCCGCGCCTACAGAGCTGCCGGAGCCCACGCCGTCTACGCTCCGGGCCTCACCGACCTCCGATCGATTGAACGGATCGTTGAGGAAACGGATGCACCGGTGAACGTTCTCCTGATCCCGGGCGGACCATCGAAGGATGAGCTCCAGCGCATCGGCGTTCGCCGCCTTTCGGTCGGGGAGCTCGCTGGCGCGTATCGCCTACGGTGCGCTTGTGCAGGCGGCCGAGGACCTGGCGGGACTCCGGGTCACTGCAAGAAACCTGGCCGTATCTGGATCGTGGCCGCGCCAAAGCGGCGTTCACCTCGCCGAAGCCCTGAACGGGCCCTCTGCCGACTCTCGCAGGACTCAGGTGGTGGGCAACGGCTGCCAGGGCCGGACGCTGACCCAGCACGTCGCCGGGGGAGGTTTGCCGGGCGTCGTTTTGCACAGTGCTGACGGCGGACTATTGATGCGCAGCTTCACGACCTGATACTCGGTCGGCCCATAGCGCTTGTTGGGGCCGTAGCTAAGGACCGGAGACCAGGTTCCCGGGAAGTTCTTGATCTTCGACAGGGCGGTCACGAAGGTGCGCCGGTTGAGGTCGGGGCCGGCATTCTTCGCCGCCTGCGGTGAAAGAGCGATGGCCTGGCACCAGCCGGCGATGGGCCCCTGCTCCTCGATGAAGTCGTTCATGTTCCCCGGCGGCACCTGCGGGTAGGCCTTGTGCCAGAGCGCCCAGCAGGTCGCGCAGGCCAGGGTCGTAGCCCCCCTGGCTCTGGGGACGAGGAGTCATCGATCCCACCCAACGTCTCGGTGGTCACTCCCTCCTGCCCGTTCAGCGCCTTGCCATAAGGGGCGGGCATCAGCCCGAGTGACGACAGGATGCTCGACTCGTAGTCGCTGAGAAGAAGCCGCGGGAAATACTGCTGGGTGGTCTCGGCTCCGAGTACCGGAAAGAACACGTTGAAAGGAATGAGGGGGATGACGGAAGTGATGCCAGCGCTACGGAACTGTTGGATCGACCAACGGGGCCTCGGCGTCGGTGTTGGCCGTGTCGTCGGGGTTGGCGTCCACCGTCTTCACGATCGGCGTCACACCGGCCCGAGCCAGGTCGGGCAAGAGGTAGTCGTTGAGCGCGGTCTGGTCGGAGCCCCGACTGCCGGCAATGACACCGACTTTGATACCGGGTCCGATCAGGTGGGCGCTGAGTCCCCAGTTGACGACAGCCTGAAGAATCGCCGCTTGGTCCGGGTTGAGCCACCACAGATAGGGCGAGCCCAAGTTGGTCCAGTCGGTCACGGTCGTCCACGCGCCGATGAACGGAGTGTGGCCCTCTTGGGCGATACAGAGCTCGTCGTCCCCCGTCCAGTCCCCCAATCCATCCAAGACCGCGAAGACGGGTGGCGACCCTTCCGTCCATGTCTTGCAAAGCGCCCGCATCTCCGTTTCATTGGTCGGGTCGAAGCTGACGATGATCGGATCGATCTTGCGGCCGTGGATTCCCCCGCGTGTCGTTGACCTGCTTCACGAACAGCTTGATGGCCTTGGTCTGCTCCCCGAACTCGGCGTCCTCGGCGAATCCCTCTCGTCCGGCCAGCGAATTGAGGGACACAACGGGGAAGACGACGTTGATGCTCGTTGCCGGTCACGCCGCGGTTCGACGTGCTGGCTGTGCTCACCGATGAAGGTCCGGCGCCGGTTGCCGGAGCCGTTGGGCTGGAGCTCGGCGGCGACGAGGAACCACTCGTCCCACAGGCCGCGGCGACGACAACGACAGCGCCGGTCACCACCAACGATCTCATCCCGGTGAATCGGGGTCGCCGAATCGAAACCCTTCTCAACCGCGTCAATCCTCCCCCAGGGCGACCCAGTGGCCCGCCCTCACGCACAGCTTCTTACCAACGCCCTCTTGCCACCTGACCGAGCACAGACGCTCCCCTTTGAACCGCCGGCCAGAAGGTGCTGAGTACTCGTCGGTACCCTATCGCCGTCGACTGCCGGGAGGTCGTCGCCATCCGTTGCATCGGGCTCATCTGTCCCCACCCACACTCGTTGCCAAGCAACCGCGATTCGGTCGGGGACAGCGAATGGCTCGGGCGATCAACGCTGGCTGACCGAGTTGCCGGCTCGGCCATCGTTCAATCTGGCGGTTGCCAGCTCGAAGGGACCAAGCTCGAACGTTCCCTCGAACGGGCTCACGGGATATCCCCGCAGGTCGACCAGCCAGCCGCTCTCACCGTCGATGGTGACCGTCGTGGGCTCGGATCTCCAATTGAATACCCGGAGCTCTCGCTCGTGACCCTCTCGGTGCAAGGCGCTCACCTCTGCACCCCTGAGACTCAGTTCGGTTCCCGACGACGGACGGGTGCCACCTCCTTGGCTGACCAGGACCTCGAGCGGTAAAAGGATGTCGTCGGCAAATGCATAGGGATCCTCGACACCGACCGCCAGTGCGTAGCGAAGTGAGACGCGCCGACCCACCATCTGAAGACCTTCGACCGGGCTCATCGGACCAGCCGGGAGCGGTCGATAGGCCATGCCTCCGCGCGACAGCATCCCGGTCGAGCGCAACACAGTCAGGGCAATGGTCGAGGCGCGGTCACCCATTGCCGTGCTCGCTAGATCGACGAGCTCGTACTCAGTGGCGCCATCGTGGACGACGGTTAAGCCTCCCGCCGAGACGAAACGGCGTGCCGGGGCCGTGGGCAAGCCGAATTCCTCGGCCCGGCCCTCAGCCGTGAGACCCCGCTCGACCACCCCGAACGCGCACTCCGCTGTGGATGAGTGGGCCGGCTCGGGCAGCGGCAGATGGACCCGCAGTCGATGATCGCGACTCGGATTGACGAAGGACGTCGTGACCCGAACGGCGGGGTCATCAGCCTGGAGCTCGAGCGTGGTCTCGATCTCGACCGATTGCTCCCCGATCCGGGCACTCCGACCGTTCTCAATACGGTCCGGCCACCTATAGCTGGAAGTGATGGCCACACGACCGCGAACGGGTCCCTCCTCGGTCATCCGAACATCTACCGCGACAGGTGTATCCACGATGAGGTCCTCGTGCGGAGGGGGAGTAATTGTAAGAGTCTCCGTGGTCACCTCCATCGACCAGCCGGCCGTAGCCCGCTCGCCCGTTCAAAGAGAATGAGCCGAGCGTCTCGTCGATTTCGATCGACACCAGACCGTTGGATAGAGATATCGGCGTTCTGGATCCATTGGTCACCACCGGATGCACGAAAGCCACCGGTTCGAATGGCTGCCATCCGTATCCGGCTACCTGGGCCACCCGAGCGGTGATCCGTCGGGTCGGGAGCTGCTCCAAGCCGAGCCGGACAACCGCGCTGGGTCGCGCCTCGAAACGCGCGTAGATGTCGTGCTTGGCTTGAGCCAGGTCGACGTCATGACGCTCATCGGATCCGACCGACAACGTGATGACAATGGCTCCTTCGTCCTCTTCGACCCGGATGTCGTGCAGCCAGGAGTCGTGCTCGATCTGAGGACTCTGCAGCATCCCAAGAATGGTCCTCGCCGCACCCACATCGAGCTCCATTGCGCCCAAAGGTCCGATGCGCTCAGAAATCACCTGCACCTCTCGGTCGGGAGGTTCCACCGCCTCGACCACCAACTCGACCACACCGCTACGGGGGCGATGGGCCGGATTGATGATGTAGGTGCCCGGTTCAGCCAGCGATCGAGCTAAGGATCGCCTGGCTCGCTCGGCCAGTCCCGTGGCGATGGTGCGAGCCTCGGCATACCGGTGCAACACGGCGTCGACGACGTCATCGACCGAGCAGGCACAGATGGAGTCGTGAGCCGAGTTACGCACGATCTCAAACCAAGCCAACTCGAGCAGGCGCCTCGGCCACTCCGATGGCGGTTGGAAGAGCGCCGCCAGAGGCTCGGCCCTTCGCTCCAACTCTCGCACGGCCGACTCTCCCTGTCGCTTCACGTCGACACGGTTTGACGTGACACCCATCAACATGTCAGCTCGGAAGCCCGACCGGAGCTCTCCCTTCCATCGCTGCAACCCCTCGGTCGCTGCAGTGACCAGGTACTTGGAGAGGGACGTGATCTCGAAGCTGAAATCGTCCTGAAGGTCGTTGGCCTCGGAAACGACTCGACCGAGCCAAGGTTGGGGCATGAGATGGTCGGAGCCGTTCATGTAGAGCAGGTCAGTCGTGGAGAAATCGCTGACCTCCGCGACATAGTCAGCCACGCGTTCGACGAGGGCCTTGGCCCCGTCGGGGAGCGACGCGCCATTGCTGTAACCGGTGGGAAGGTACTCGGTTCGCACCGTCGATCCGTCGGGTGCTTCCCAGAGGAACCCGCTCTTCGTGATGGCCGACGGCACGCCCCGCCAGACGACGGCGTTCGCGAACCCGGCCCGTCGAAGGATCTGCGGCATCTGCGCGATGTGGCCGAACATGTCAGGCAGATAGCCCACCTCCATGGCGCCACCGAAGGCCGCGGCTCGCCGCATGCCCATCTGCAGGTTCCGGATGATCGTCTCTCCCGACGCCAGGAATTCGTCCATCAGGATGTACCAAGGGCCCATGCTGATGCGCCCGGCGGCCGCCAGTTTCCGCAGCCGTTCCTCGTTCTCCGGTCGAACCTCCAGATAGTCGTCGACGACGGCCATTTGCCCGTCCAACATGAAGCAGGGGTAGCTGACATCGGATTCGAGCAGCGTCAGGAGGGCATCGAACAGTTCCACCAGATCCAAGCGGAAGTCCTGGTAGGACCGATACCACTCGCGGTCCCAATGGGAATGCGGAACGATCGCGACACGGCGGGTAGCCATGACGCTCAACCCTACGACGTGCAGCCGCGGGCTGACCCGACGACGACGCCGGTGTCGCCCTGGTCTTTCAGAGCTTCGTCTTGGTCTTCCCCCAGCCTCGCGGCCGCCACGACAAAAGCCTTCAGGCCCTGGTTGACGAGATCTACGGTCTGATGACGGGCCGGGACACCCGTCCGCCGGCACACATCTGGACGGTGGCGACACCCGGCGAGGGTCGTCCACGGACACACCGCTTCCCAATTCCAGCGTCGGTGGCATGTCCGACCTGATCGAGATCCTGGTCGCCCACGGAGGGCGCGAGGACCTACCTCAGCTGGCCAGAAGCTGACCTTCGAAGTCGACGACCCTCTCCCCCTGGTGGACGCGTCCAGGTGCTGGGCCTGGCCGAAGTCGAAGACGCCGACCTCCCATGTGACGGCTGACGGCAGGGCGTTCGTCGCCGCCAACATCCTGGAGTCGAAACAGACTTCGCTGAGAAGGCTCGCGAGCGTGCGCCCCTGGTCCGTGCCATCTGGAAGGCTCTCGAGCAAACGCAGGATGAAACCTCGGTGAGAGATTCTTCCTCGATCTCCTGCAGCGAGGAATCTCGGAAGAGGAGGCCCAACAGCAGGTCTGGATCGCGTTCGACTTGGGCGGCTGTGGCGAGCTGTTCGACTTCGACGTCAACACGGGCCAGCTCACCTTGGAGCACCCCCACTCACCGCACGCGGCTTGAGGCGCCGGACGGTGGACGACCCGAGCGCGACGCGCCGGCGCCTCGGTTGGACAACACACACTGATGTGACCGGCCCACGAGCATGGCGCTTCGGTGACCACGTCGCCTCCCGTCAGATGTTGGGGGCGGTCGCCTAGGTGGCAAGTGCCGTCGGCACGGCCATGCCGACGATCGGTGCGTCAAGGTGGTGGCCTGCCAGCGAGCCGCTGAAGGTCGCCGAGCCGTAGGCGAAGATTCCGCCGTCGCTGGCCACCTCGTAGTAGCCGGCTCCAACCGCGGCCCTTGCCATGCCCACGACCGGCGCATTGAGACGGCGATCGTTGGTCGAGCCCAAATAGGTGGCATTGCCGTAGGCGAAGATGCCGCCGTCGTTCGCTACCTCCCAGCAACCGAGGCCCGCGCTAGTTGATGCAGCGCTGAGCATCGGTGCGGCAAAGGGGCTGCCGTAGCGGGACCCGTAGGTGTGGGCCGCACCGAAGGGTGTCATCTGGCCGTTCTGTTCCACCAACCAGTACCCACCGCCCGCGGGTTGGGCCGTGAGGGCCGAGACGGCGCTCGTCGCGTGGCTGGCGAGCGACCCGTAAAAGCCCGCATTGCCGAATGAGAAGACGCCACCGTCCTTGCCCACGAGCCAGTAGCCATCACCATCGGGCGTGGTCGCTATTCCGACGATCGGGGCGTTGAGTCGCTTTCCGCCCATCGAGCCCTCGAAGTGGGCGTCACCGAAAGCGAAGACACCGCCGTCGGAGGCCACGAGCCAGTAGCCACCGCCATCGGGCGTCGGCGCCATATCGACGATGGGGGCGTTGAGCCGCTTGCCGCTCATCGAACCCTCGAAGCGGGCCCCACCGAAGGAGAAGACGCCGCCATCAGAAGCGACCTCCCAGTATGCGGCCGACGAAGTGGGTGAAGCGGGTGGCTGAGGGGGAGCAGGCGGAGTCGTGGTCGTCGTCGTGGTCGTGGTCGTGGTGGTGGTGGGAGGAGGAAGCGTGCTGTAGGTGATGACGACCGATCCGTTGAAGGAGTTGAGACCCGTGCTGATCGGTGCAACGCTGCTGTAAGAACCGCCTGCGCCGCCGCCGCCGTCACCAACGGTCATACGCGCTGTACCCGCCGCCACCGCCGCCGCTGTAGCCCCCGCCGCCGCCACCGCCACCGGGGCTCGAGATGCTGCCGCCACCACCGCCGAAACCGCCGGCGCCCCAGCCGGAGCCGCCGGCCGCTCCATCGGTCACCGAAGCACCGCCACCATTACTGCCGTTGGACGCTCCGTCACCGAGCAGACCGCCGCCGCCCCCGCCGCCATTGGTCGCCGCTCCACCCGACCCGGCCGTACCGCCGACCCCGCCGCCATACTCGCCCGTTTCACCATCCGAACTGGTCGGCACGGCTGTGAACCCCGGGTTGTTGAGACCGGAACCACCTCCGCCACCGGCCGCGATCAGGAGCCCAGCCTGGTCCGGCGAGGTGTACACGAAGGTTCCCCCACCCCCACCGGCGCCGACGGTGTAAATATCGCCGTTTTGTCCCAAACCACCAACCAGGACGTTGAGGTTCTCGAGAGGAGTCACCGTGAAGGTGGCCGTGAGTTGCGCGCCAGATCCGCCGCCTTCGTAGGCAGAGCCACCCTGTGCGCCGGACGCGTCAATCGTGATGCTGGTCACTCCCGACGGCACCGTCCACGTCCCCACCGATCCGATGTACGGACAGGTGACGGTGGCCGTCGTCGCAACGACAACCGCCGCCCCGCACGCGGTGGTGGCTCCGGCCGTCGGGGCCGCCCCTAGAACCGACCAACCGCCGGCAACAAGGAGACCCGTGCCCACGAGCCGAACTGTCCAAAGGCGCGGCGCGAGGACCTTTTGAAGAAATTTCATACTCATCCATCGGCAGATTCCGCCCTTTGCTGAGCAACGATGTGGCGAGAGCCGCGGTTTTGAGGGTGACAAACGACGCCGCCTCGGATAGGGGTCGGTGTGAGGACATGGACGTCATCTCAGATCTGCCCGCTCGAGAGGCGGAATACCGGGTGGTCGGGAGCAATGCGCTGCACATCCTCATCTGATGAGTCGGAGGTCACGCCGTCGAAGAACACTCCCACCTCCATCTTCCATTTGTGGAGGTAGGCCCGAAGGATCGGCGACTTGTCCCGGTCCGCTATCTCCTCTGCAACCCTTTCGTCACGTCCGCGCCCGAGCAATAACGACACCCGTCCCTGGTCGGCTCGGAGGTTTCGGACCCATTGGGTGTCGCCACGAGGCGACACGAGGTACTCGAGCCCCTTCGACTTCCAGCAGGTTGACCGGTGTCCGCCTCGGGGCGCCGCTTGTCCGTCCCCGGACCTCGAGGATTCGACTTCCCCAGACGCTTATCCCTGCTCGCATCAAGAGAAGGACGACTGGATTCATGATCCTCCTGGTGAGGCGTCCTGGCTCTCGGTAATGAGTGCTCGCATCCATCGATCGACTCCTCTGGTCCGGCGGCCGGTGCTGGCTAACACTGTTAGCAGAGTATGGCTAACGCCATTAGCCTTGTCAAGCCCCTTGACCGACCCGGCCGATCGAGGGAGGTGGGCGGCGCAGATCGCCCCAGCCGGCGACGGCGTACCAGGACATTGCCCAAGTGGCTTCGAGTGTCCAGGCATGGAGGTTGAGGCGAGCACAACATTCCGAATGACACTCTGTGCTCGGCATTACGAATGACACCATGTCCATCGGCGGCCTGGATGCGAGAGCATGCGCAAACGGAGGTGGGGCGATGCCGAAACAGAAAGAGACCATGTCGAGGGCTGTGTCACCAAAGCCCTCCGTTGCCATCATCGGCACGGGGACGATGGGGTCCGCAGTAGCTCGGCGCCTGCTCGGCGCCGGGGTGGTCACCAATGTGTGGAACCGCGACGAGAAGTCCTGGTCAGTCCGTCAGTCGTACTTCGGCAAACACCGCAATGCGCGATGGTCTCTTCTTGCGGATGCGTAGGCCCACCCTCATCCTCCCGGACCGTCCCAGGAGAGTCCTACCCAGCGCACCCGGGATGACGCTTTTGGCACCCACAGGATGATGGCCGAACCTCGAGGCCTGACGGGATCCGGTGCCCTAGCCACTCCCGCACCAAATACTTCCGGACCAGGCAGGTGAAGGGAACCGCATTGTGGCCCGCTCGCGCGCCTTGGAGGAGTTCCTAACCCACATGAACCGTGGGGTTGTCGACGGGCAGGAAGGGAATGTTCTCGTTGGGGAACCAGCCGTAAAGCGGGCCACCAACATTGGCCGGTGGCTCGGGATCGCCCGAGAACATTACGGGAAGGATCCACGACGCACCCGGAACCTCGGTGTCGTAGGCGTCATCGATGACCGACAGCGTTGCCTCGACATCACCAGAGTTGGGATCGACGGAGAACTGGTATTCAAACCGGTACCAACCTGATGTGTCGATGGTCACCGAGGGAGTCGGCACGGACTGGCGGGTGTTGTTGCCGGTTCCGATGGTGAACCCGTCCACTCCCGTCTGGGCCGTGAAGATGAAATCTTGGCCGAACTGCCCATTGCTCTGATTCAGCGAGGTGTCCCATTCGAACTCGACCCCCGGGTTGGCGGAACCCCATGCCGTGTCCAAGTAGATGTCGAGCGACGTAGTGAACCCATTGGTCGGGAAGGTGTAATAGTTGCCCTCGGGATTGCCCCAATCGAGGAATGGACTCGGGCAGGATTGGTCCTGGGTCGGAGTGGGGCAGATGGACGATCCATCGTTTTGCCCGTCGACGGTGGCATACCAGGGACTGGATTCGGCGGCGATGCCGGGCGCATAGGCATTTGTCGACGTCCCCGACTGGACTCTGGTAATGGTTCCGGGCCCGGACCACCCTTTCGTGCTGTGGTTGAACTTGTGCTTGTAGTTCTTCACCATTCCATTCTTGGAAGCCGGCCGGACCGACGACCCATTCGATGCGGCGCCGGCGGTCGCCACCGCGCCGAGGATGAGCCCCCCGGTGAGCAATGACGCGAGGAGTGCTTTTGAGATGGGGATGGAGCTGCGACTAAGAACCATGCGTTTGTTCCTCTCATTGACGAGTGGGACGGATCGCACTTCACCACTCGAGTCCGTCTCACACCGTTCGCTTCGTCATTGGAAACTCGGGTCCCGGCTACGGTCAATCCTCGAAGAAGTAAAGACTCCCGTTGAATGCGCCGCCGGACGCGCTCGGAGAGGCGATGGCGAAGATGTTTTTCCCGATGTCAATGAGTGAGCCGGGTTGCCATCCGAGCTCGTCTCCCGGGACACCATCGCTCGTCACGACCTTGATCGGATTGGAGGTCGGCCAGGTGCCGCCGCTCTTGGGAAGGATGAAGGCGGCTCCGGTCGCGTTATTCGGGTAACCCTGGGTGTCGAATGGGGCCGCCGCCACGACCGTCGTGCCGACCACTGCGACCTGATATCCGAACTCGTCCATGGCGTTGCACGGCATCGAGAAGCCGTTGCAGCCTGGCGGACTGGCCGCGTTGGCCGCGTCCTCGGTTGGGTCGGAGAGCTCGCTATTCTGCGTCCAGTTGCTCCCCGAGCCGGTGAACACATACGCCGCACCAGACCCGACGCTGTCAGGTGCGGGGGTCGGGTACGAGGCATAGGGTGCCCCGACCGCGATGGCTCGATTGCCGATTGCGACAGAATCGCCGAAGTAATCGCCGTAGATGTAACCCACTGGCTCCATGCAGGTGGAGGAGCAACCTTCACCATTTGACGCAGTGAGAGTGGCCTTTTCCACCCAGCCACCCCGGACCTCGGTGAAGTAGTAGGCAGCACCCTTTGACCCATTCGTCCCAGGTGCTCCCACCAGCATCCGATCCCCGGAGACGGCGATCGATGAGCCGAACACGTCGTTTGCGGTGTTGGCGGGGTCGGAGATGGTTGCCTTCTTCGCCCCCTGCAACGTGAAGACGAACACCGATCCCGCATAGGCGTTCTCTCCCAAGGCACCGACCAAGATCGACTTCGAGGCGATGGCCACGGGAAGACCGAACGTGTCTTCCGTTGCTTGACCGGGGTCGTTCATCTCGGCCACTTGGTGCCACGAGCTTCCTGACCCGGTGAACACATATGCCGCCCCTGTGCAGGAATTCGCCGAGATGCTGTGGCATGGGGAACCGACGACGATCTCGCCTCCGCCGATGGCCACTGAGTACCCGAAGTCATCGTTGGCGGCGCCATCTGAGGGCGTGAGCGTGGCTTCTTGCGTCCAGCTGGCGCCTGAGCCGGTGTAGACGTACGCGGCTCCGATACCCGAGTTATCGTAGGGCGCCCCGACGACCATTGTGCTCCCGCTCACCGCCACTCCGGAGCCGAACCCCCCACCAGTCGATCCGCTGATCTCGCTACCAGGAACCTGGCTCCAGCTGTGGCCCGCGTGCGGCTCCACCACATTGGAGTGTGGCGCCGCAGCTGGAGACGGACTGATCGAGGGACGGTTCAATAGCGGAATCCGCGACCCGAGCGATGGGGCGGCGGTGGCCGCCGACGATGCCGCCGGAATGACCATCGATGCGCCCATAGCCGCGAGCATCGCCACCGTGATGCTGATAGCGCGATGCCGCCCCGCGAAAAGGTTGAAGCCTGGGCTCCGTTGCATGTTCGTCCGCCTTTCGGTCAAGCACACTTGGTGCTCGACGACTGATTCCGCCACGCAGGGATCGAGAGGATCCCAGCAGAGATGATGCCAACCTTCCCGCCAGACAGCTCGGCAAAGCTCGCTTGAAACCTATCGACCGGTCCGACCGTCGTCAACTGCGATATCGCCAGGGAGATTTCAGTGTGACGTCTTGCCGGATCTTGAGAGTGCACGAAACCGGTGGGTCAGCTTGTCCGGGTTCGATGGGGCTGTGTTGAAGCCACTTGTCGAGTCATTGGCCGACGGTCCGCTTTGGACCGTTGAGATTGCCACCATCTGCAGCGGTGACCAACTCGCGAGAGCGCCTTAGCCGCGCCACACTCGGTGCCGACCAATGTTGCTGTTCTGCCGAGGCTTCCCAGTGAGTGGACCGCTGCCGACGCAGCACGGACCTCCCAATGCCCTCGCGACCTTTCGCGCATGGACCCCGGTGGGGTTGCTGTTTCGCTCTGCCATTCCCGAGATTGACGAGGGCATCCGTAGGGAAAAGGTGAATTTGGTGGGGCTAGCAAGAATCGAACTTGCGACCTCAGCATTATCAGTGCTGCGCTCTAACCAACTGAGCTATAGCCCCGAAACCGGTTCTGGACGCTACACCACGCCCCTTGACCGTTGGCCCACACCATCAGCCAGTTCCAGCCTCGACTCGTCAGCCGGGCAGCACGCGTCCGATCCGTGACCCGCCTCTTTCACTCAGACGGTTGCCGGCTCCTCCGCCTCAGCTCCCACCCGCGCCACGGCGGCCACCGCATCGCCGTCGTCGAGGTTCATGACCCGAACGCCGGTGGCGTCACGACCCTGGGAGGCGATCTCCCGTACGGCCGTGCGGATGACGATGCCGCTCGTGGAGATGAGCAGGATCTCGTCGTCGAGCCCGGTCATGAAGGCGCCCGACCACCCGTCCCCCGCTTGGCCGTCAGCCGGATGCCGCGCACGCCCTGGCCGCCGCGGGTCTGGCGGTTGAATCGCTCGACTTTGGTCCGCTTCCCGTAGCCGGCGTCGGTCACGATGAGGATGTCGGCTTCGTCGCGGGCCACGTCCAGTGACACGACCTCGTCCTCAGACTTGAGGCGCACGCCGCGCACGCCCGCCGCGTCGCGTCCCATGGGCCGGACATCCTCCTCCGAGAAGCGGATGGTCATACCCGACCGGGTCACGATGAAGAGGTCGTCAGTCGCCGCGGGTCTCGACCACCCGCACGAGCTCGTCACCGGGACGCAGGTTGATGGCGATGAACCCCTCCCGCCGCGATTTGTCGTACTCGCTGAATGCCGTCTTCTTAACCTGGCCGCGCTTCGTGCTGAACACGAGGAAGCTGTCCGCCGGGAAGTCCCGCGTCCCGACGATGGCCTGGATGACCTCATCAGCGGCCAAGGGCAGGAGGTTCACGATGGCCGTGCCCCGTGCCGTCCGCTCCTTCATGGGGATCTCGAACGCCCGCAGACGGAAGACCCGTCCCCGATTGGAGAACAGCAGCAATGGGAGTGCGACGTGGTGTGTACCACGTCGTCGATGAGGTCCTCCTCTTTCAGACGGGCGCCCTGCACTCCACGGCCGCCCCGACCCTGAGTTCGGAAAGCATCGGCGGAGACCGCCTTCACGTAGCCCGCCCGGCTCATGGTCACGACCAGCTCCTCGTCGTCGACCAGGTCCTCCACGCCCATGTCACCAGGGTCATGGGTGATCATCGTCCGGCGGTCGTTGGCGTACTTGGACCGGATCTCCCCGAGCTCGTCGGCGACGACCAGTCGAAGCTTGGCCGGATCGCGGAGGATGGCTTCGAGCTCGGCGATCTCCTCTTGCAGCCGGGCCAGCTCCTCCTCCAGATTGCTGCGACCCAGTCGGGTGAGCCGTGCGAGGGTCATGTCCAGGATGTGATTCGCCTGCTCCTCGCTGAAGCTGAACGGATCGGCTTGGAGCGACTTGAGAGCGGCCGGTCGGTCGTCCGAGCCCCGGATGGTGGCAATGACGGCGTCGAGCATGTCGATGGCCCGTAGCAGTCCCTCTACGACATGGGCGCGGGCCTTCGCCTTGCCAAGCAGGAACTCCGAACGCCGGGTGACGACCTCTTTCTGGTAGTCGACGTAGTGGCGCAGCATCTGGGCCAGGCTGAGCGTGCGTGGCACGCCGTCGACAAGGGCCACCGCGTTGACGCCGAACGACGTCTGCAGCGGCGTCTGCTTGAAGAGGTTGTTGAGGACGACGTTGGCGTTGGCGTCCCGCTTGAGTCGGATGACGAGCCGGGTCTTCCCGCCGGCCGAGTCGTCCTGCACCTCGGCGATGCCGTCGAGATCCCCGACCGCACGAGATCCTCGATCCGCTTCGATACGGAGGCGATCGACGTCTGATAAGGCATCTCCGAGACGATGATGCGGGTCTCGCCCGAGCCGGCCCTCTTCGACCTCGGCCACCGCCCGCAGCTTGATCGAGCCCCGGCCCGTGCGGAAGGCGTCGAGGATCCCCTGTCGCCCGAGGACGAGCGCCCCGGTCGGGAAGTCCGGCCCCTTCACGAACTCCATGAGGTCGTCGGAGGTGGCGTCAGGGTGCTCGAGCACGTGGGCGGCGGCGTCGATCACTTCGCCCAGGTTGTGCGGGGGGATGTTGGTGGCCATTCCCACGGCGATGCCCTGCGAGCCGTTGACCAGAAGATTGGGGAACCGGGCCGGGAAGGACCGTCGGCTCTTCCGTCGTGGCGTCGTAGTTGGGGACGAAGTCGACCGTCTCCTGGTCGATTCCCTCCATGAGCTCGAGGGCGAGAGGGCCGAGCCGGCACTCGGTATAGCGCATGGCCGCCGGCCCCTCGTCGGGACCGGTTCCTCCGAAGTTGCCGTGGCCGTCGATCAGCGGGTGGCGCATGGAGAACTCCTGGACCATGCGGGCCAGGGCTTCGTAGATGGCCGAGTCGCCATGGGGGTGATAGATGCCCATGACCTCTCCGACCACCTTGGCGCACTTCGAGTGCGGGCGGTCGGGCAGGAGCCGCTGGTCGTACATCGAGTAAAGGATCCGCCGGTGGACCGGTTTCAGCCCGTCGCGCACATCGGGCAGGGCCCGCGAGACGATGACCGACATGGAGTACTCGAGGAACGGAGCGCTCCATCTCCTCCTGGATCTCGATGGGCTCGATGAACCCGGACAGACGTCGTCCTGGTCGCCTGGCCGCTCAGCGTCCGGGGTCCGGCCGTTGCTGCTGTTGTCAGATCTCGATCTGGGCATCCGTTATCCCGCCCCTCAGATGTCGAGGAACCGCACGTCTTTGGCGTTGGTCTGGATGAAATGGCGCCGCAGATCGACGTCCTCCCCCATCAGAACCGAGCACACCTCGTCGGCCACCGCCGCAGTCTCGACCGTCACCTGCAGCAGCGAACGCTTTCCTCGAGTCCATGGTGGTGTCCTTGAGCTCGTCGAAGTTCATCTCACCAAGGCCCTTCAAGCGGTTGAAGTCGTTCTTGTGGTTCGGGTGCTCGGTCAAGAACGCCGCCCTCGCTGCATCATCCTTGAGGTACACCTTCTCCTTGCCCACCACCGTCGAGTAGAGGGGCGGCTGGGCCACATAGACGAAGCCGTTCTCCACCAACAGCTTCATCTGCCGGAAGAAGAAGGTGAGCAGCAGGGTGCGGATGTGGGAGCCGTCGACGTCGGCGTCGGCCAGGATGATCACCTTGTGATAGCGAATCTTGGCCAGGTCGAAATCGTCGGCCAGCCCGGCGCCAATGGCCGAGATCAGCGCCTGGATCTCGGTGTTCTTGAGCATCTTGTCGACGCGGGCGCGCTCGACGTTGAGGATCTTGCCCCGGATGGGGAGGATGGCCTGGGTCCGCGGGTCGCGGGCGTCCTTGGCGGATCCACCGGCCGAGTTGCCTTCCACGATGAAGAGCTCGCTCTCGCGTGGGTCACGGGACGAGCAGTCGACCAACTTGCCGGGAAGCCCGGCGCCGTCGAGGGCTGACTTGCGGCGGGTGAGGTCGCGGCGCCGACCGGGCGGCAACCCGTGCCCGCTGGGCCAAAAGGCCCTTCTGGACGATTTGATTGGCTTCTCGCGGATGCTCCTCGAACCAGTCGGACAGCTTCTCGTTGGTCGCCCGCTCGACGAGCGACCGAACCGGCACGTTGCCGAGCTTGGCCTTGGTCTGCCCCTCGAACTGCGGGTCCTGCAGCCGGACGGAGATGATGGCGGTGAGGCCCTCGCGGATGTCCTCACCTTCCATGTTCTTGTCCTTCTCCTTCAGGGCTCCCTTACCCCGCGCGTACTTGTTGACGATGTTGGTGAGGGCCTTGCGGAAGCCCTCCTCGTGCATACCCCCATCGATGGTGGAGATGCCATTGGCGAAGGAGTGGATGCTCTCGTAGAAGCCGGTGTTCCATTGAAGAGCGATCTCGACCTCCATGGACTCCTCACGCTGCTCGAAGGAACCGACCTTGCGGAACAAGGCCTCCTTCGACGCGTTGAGATGACGCACGTAGTCGACGATCCCGTCCTTGTACTTGAACGTCTGGGGAGGCTTGCCGTCGGCGCGCTCGTCGACGAAGTGAATCTCGAGACCCCGGTTGAGGAAGGCCATGACCTGGAGCCGCTCGACGATCGTCTGAGCGCGGAACTCGACCTCCTCGAACACCGCTGGATCTGGCCAGAAGGTGATGGTGGTACCCGTCCGCCCCCGAGGGCGCGGGCCCGGTCTCCTTGAGGGGCCCTTTTGGCTTGCCGCCACCGGTGAACTCCATGACGTGGTGCTTGCCGTCGCGGTCGATCTCGAGCACCAACCGGCGCGAGAGGGCGTTCACCACCGACACGCCGACGCCGTGGAGGCCTCCCGACACCTTGTAACCGCCACCTTCGCCGAACTTCCCCCCGGCATGAAGGGTGGTCAGCACGATCTCCGCCGCGCTCTTGTTCTTGTGCTTCTTCAAGGGCCCCGTGGGGATGCCGCGTCCGTTGTCAGTGACCCGGATGCCGCCGTCGGCTAGGACGGTGACCTCGATACGAGTGCAGAACCCGGCCATGGCCTCATCGACCGAGTTGTCCACGACCTCCCAAACCAAGTGGTGGAGGCCGGTCGGCCCGGTCGACCCGATGTACATCCCCGGCCGTTTTCGGACGGGGTCGAGCCCCTCGAGAACGGTGATGTCCTCGGCCTCGTATGTGCTCTCATCCAGTTGCCGAACCTGGTCCGTCTTCAGCGCCACAGGCGCGCCCTTTCACAGTCGTCTGATCGAGCGGGGTCCGCCTCCGAAGCTCGTCTCCGGTGCGGGAGGGGCGACTCTCGCAGTCGCGTCGATCCCCGATTACAACTCCCATTGTAGCCGTCCGGTGTGTCCGGACGGGCTGATCCGAAACCCGCGACGGCGCCTTTTTCAGCCGCGGATGCGCACGTCCAGATGGTCCGGACGATCGACCTGGGCGACCTCGGCGACACGATCGAGGAGGCTGTCGGAGAGGTGGCGGACCTGCGTGGCCCAGGCTGGATGGTCGACCCGGACAATGAGCCGATCGGGCTCGAGGCGCACGAGGTCGACGTGCGCGGCCATCGATGGCCCGACGACCTCGGCCCACCGCGCGAAGAGGCGGCCGAACCCGGCCGAGGTGGTCACTCCAAGCCCTCCGACCACCGACTCGAGCGAAGCGCCGAGTGGGCGTGGGCCCCGGTCCTGCCAACTCGTAGCGTCCCTCACGGCGTCACCTCCCCGGTAAGGACGACGCCTCCCGGCCTCACCTCGAGGACCTCCGCCACCGTCACCTCGGGTGGCGGCGGCACGGCGGTGGTCAACAGCGTCTGGCCCGGGGGCAGTCCGGCCATGAGCGCCCGGCGCCGGCCTTCGTCGAGCTCGGAGAAGACATCGTCGAGGAGGAGGATGGGTGGCTCGCCCAGGCGCTCGGTGGCGAGTTGGTGGGCGGCCAATCGCAGCGCCAGGGCCAACGACCGCTGCTCACCCTGGGACGTGTGCGTCCGGGCCTGCAGGCCGCCAATGAGGAGCTCCACATCGTCACGATGCGGACCGACTGAGGTCACCCCCCGGGCCAGGTCCACCGATCGATGGGAGACGAGGGCATCGGCCAGGCGTCCGCTCCACGATCGTTGGTACTTCGCCGAAGGGGACGAGGACTGGCCGCTCAGTCGCCCGTACTGGTCGGCCAGACGAGGCTCGAGCTGTTCGAGCAGCTGCTCGCGTGCCTCCGCCAGGCGGGTTCCGGCATCGTCGAGGCGCTGGTCCCAGACGACGAGCGAGCTGTCGACATCCGTAGCCGAGTGCCGGTGGGCGTTCTTGAGCAGGGCGCCCCGTTGACGGAGGATGCGATCGACGTCCTCTGTCGCCCGGGCCAGCTTTGGATCGACGACCTCGAGGGTCTCGTCGAGGAAGCGTCGGCGATCGGAAGGGCCTCCTTGGACGATGGTTATGTCGTGGGGTGAGAACACCGTGCACCGGAGCGCGTCGTGTAGGTCGCTGCGGCGACGTACGGCCTGCCGGTTGACCATCGTTCGGGCACGGCCTTCGGTCGGAACCTCGGCCTCGATAGTGACCGAACGAGGGCCAGTTTCGACCTCGGCCCGGACGATGGCGGTCGTGGCACCTTGTCGCACCATGGCCTCTCGGGGGGCGCCGCGAAACGAGCGCAAGGTGCCGAGGTAACAGACCGCCTCGAGAATATTGGTCTTGCCCGCGCCATTCGGACCGGTGATCACTGTGGTCCCGTCGGCATCAAAGGCTGACGGTGGCAGCGGCGATGTTGCGAAAATCGAGAACGGAAAGCGAGATCAGGTGCACCGGGCGTCCCGACCCGGTGTCATGACACCCGCACCGGCATCAGGAGGTAGCGATAGTCGGTCCGTTCGGCAGCTCTCACCGTGGCCGGTTTGGTGGCGTCGACCGTCTCGAGCAGCACTTCGTCGCCATTCACCGCCTCGACCCCGTCGATCAGATATGTCGGGTTGAACGCAATGGTGAGTTCCTCCCCGTCGAAATCGGCGTCCACCGTCTCACTGGCATCCCCCACCTCTTGGGAGACGACGGTCAGGTCGACACCGCCTGAGCGCATCGACAGGCGTACAGGTGTGGTGTTGTCCCGAACGAGCAACCGCACACGCCGTAGCGCATCGAGGAGGGAGTCCTTGCCGACATGTAAACGGTTTGGGTAGTCAGCGGGGATGAGTTGCCGGTAGTCCGGATAACTCCCGTCGATCAGACGGGTGCTCACGTGAACGTTCTCCGCCACAAAGGTCACGTCATGGTCTCCCATGGCGAGACCCACCGTGGCGAAACCATCACTACCGGTTTCGTCCCCCTCTCCGGTGTCTTTTGCCCCCCCGGAAAGGACTGACAGACGCTGTAATTCGGCCAGTGCCCGAGCCGGAACGAGGATCTGGTTCTGGTCGGAAAACGATTCAGTTCCGTCGATGTCCCGCATAGCTAACCGGTAGGAGTCGGTCGCCACCAACCGCACTCCTTTGCCCTCCGGAGCGATGAGCACACCAGTCAGTAGGGGTCGGGCGTCGTCGCTCGAGGCCGCCCGTACAACTTGGCGCAGCGCTCCGGCCAAGCTCGACGCAGGAAGAAAAGTCACTGGTTCCGGAGGTGCCGGCAACGACGGGAACTCCTCGACCGGGAACGTCCGCAAACTGAAGCGGGACCGAGCCGCGCCGATCTCCACCTTGTCGGTGTCTGCCTCGACCGTTACTGCTCCGGGCTCCAAAGATCGGACGATATCGACCAGCAACCGTGCCGGTGCCACACACACTCCGTCGCTGATCCCGATGGCTTCGGACTTCACATGCACGGTGAGGTCGAGATCGGTCCCCACCGCGGTCAATGTGTTCCCGTTGGTCTCGATCCGGATGCCGCTCAGGGACATGGATGCCATCGACCGCGTGCTGACGGCGCGACCTGCGGTCGAGAGCACCTCGACAAGCGAATCGCGCTCGCATCGAAATTTCACCGGCTGGCCTCGTGCATCTATTCCTACTCTCTTCTTTAAATTCTTCTAGTAATGGTAGTAAGGGCTGTGGATTGGGGATGACAGGTCGTTGTCCCAGCGTCTGGTGTGTTTGGCTGTCCACTGCCCGTCCCCCGTGTCCAGAGGGAAGCGAACTTTACGCTTCGAGACGATGGCCGGTTCCGGAAAAGTTCACCGGAGTTCACAGATAACCCACTGTCGATAGGCGTTGTTTCCACAGATGGTGCACAACCTCGGGACAAACCGCACCCAGTGGATGATCGGGTCATCAAGCGGGTGCGCCGGTCGTGCCGGTACGGATGCTCACAATGAGATCGGTGACCTGGGTGTAGATCTGCTGGCGTTCCTTCATGAGACCGGCGATCTTCTCGACGGCGTGGATGACGGTCGAATGGTCTCGGCCGCCGAACTCACGTCCGATGGCCGGGTAGCTGAACTCGGTGAGCTCGCGGAAGACATACATGCTGACCTGACGGGCGGTGACCAGGGGACGTCGGCGGTTTGGACCCTTGAGCTCTTCGACTGAAAACCCGAAGGCCTCGGCCGTGGCTGCCAGGATGAGCTGAGGGGTGATGGGCCGGGGTTTGTCGGCGGCCACGATGTCGGAAAGGACCTCTTCGGCCAATTCCCGGCTCAATGGCTGGCCGTAAAGGCTGGCAAAGGCCGTGACCCGGATGAGGGCTCCTTCGAGCTCCCGGATGTTGTCCTTCACGTGGGTAGCGATGAATTCGAGCACCTCGTCGGGCACATCGACCCTCTCCAGGAGGGCCTTGGTCTGCAGGATGGCGAGACGTGTCTCGAGGTCCGGCGGTTGGATCTCCGTGATGAGCCCGGACAGGAATCGACTGCGCAGACGATCTTCGAGCGTGGCGATGGATTTGGGTGGTCGGTCAGACGTGAGGACGATTTGGCTCGATGCGCCGTAGAGCGAGTTGAACGTGTGGAAGAACTCCTCTTGCAGGGACTCTTTTCGCTCCATGAATTGGACATCGTCGATGAGGAGGACGTCGCACTCTCGATAGCGCTGCTTGAAGGCGATCATGGCATTGGTACGGATGGCGACCACGAATTCGTTCATGTACGTCTCGAGGGTGACGTAGCGGACATTTCGGCCACTGAAGTTTTCGCGGACGTAGTTCCCGATGGCGTGGAGGATGTGGGTCTTTCCGAGACCGGCGTCTCCGTAGATGAACAGCGGGTTGTAGGAGTGGCCAGGCGATTCGGCAACCGATCGAGCCGCCGCATGGGCGAATCGATTGGACGATGCGATGACGAAGTTCTCGAACGTATAGCGCTGGTCGAGAGCTGCTGGGTTTCCGGCAACGGGCCGCGACGAGCCGTCCCGGCGAAGCGTTGGGCTCGCCCCACGACGGTGTGGGAGCGACGCGCTGTCCGTCGAGCTCGGATTGAGCTCCAATGAGCTCGTCGTCAGGGAGCTCGTCCTCCAGAGTGGTCACCTCGAGCTCGACGGAGAGGTCGCGGCCCAGCGTGGTGCTCACGGTGTCCTGAATTAATCCGAGGTATCGATCGGCGATTCGGTCACGGATCAGCCGGTTGGGTACCCCCAACCTGATCTCGCGGTCCTGTACGGCGAGCGGCGTGATGGCTGAGAGGCAGGTCCGCCAGCTCGCATCTCCGGCCTGTTTACGCAAGATCTCCGAGCAAGATGTCCACAGCTCTTCGGTGTCGTTCACGTGGGACTCCGCCCTTCGCAGCGTGTGCTTGGTCCACAGCGATTTCCACAGCTGTGGACGAGAAGTAGTCTCGGCCTGCGCCCTCCGGTGGCCCGAAGGAGCAGTGCTCGTTCTGGCACTTCATATGGATGGTGGTCGGTCGGGTGGGATGGTCCGCCGGGGGCACTCCGATGAGCCAGGGGCGGCCTGCCGTGTTCGCACGGTACACCGTGCCCGCGGCGCGTGCCTGGGCCGAATCGAAGTGTGCGCGCCTGCTCATCTCGCCTAGCATGTTCGGGAATGTCCTGATCGCCACGAACGGGACTCCTTGCCAACGAGGAGCGTTTTCTCCCTGCTGACTAGGGCGGGGAAGGAAGTCGATGTATGAAACGGACGTACCAGCCCAATGTGCGCAAACGCGCCAAGACCCACGGTTTCCGCAAGCGAATGTCGACCAAAGCCGGTCGGGCGGTCATCCGTTCCCGACGGGCCAAGGGGCGCCGCCGGCTCACCGTCTGACGGCGGGCCTGCCCACGCCTCGCACCCGGGCCCATCCGGTCGCAGCGGGTCTTCGCAGCCCTGCGCCAGTCTCCCGCGCGTGGTCGCTCGGGGCCCATCGGCGTATCGTTTGCGCAGGTCAGAGAGTCGGAAGGACCGCTTGTCGGCTATGCCGTGAGCCGGAGAGTAGGCGCGGCCGTCGTCCGAAACCGTCTGCGGCGCCGGATACGTGTGGTCATGCGGGATTTGGCCCCGAGTCTCGAGGCCGGGGCGTACCTGATCAGCGCCGCCCCCGGAGCCACGGTGGTGGGCACAACCGAGCTCCGGGAAGCGGTCACGAGGGCGACGCAACTGGCGCTCGCCCGCCGGGAAGGGAAAGCCCAGGTGAGAGACGGATGAGTGTGGACACCACCACCGCATCGTCACCCGAGCGCGGCTCGCTCACGCCGGAACCAGGCACGAGCGCCCGCCGGGCGCCCAGAAGGGCTGCTGTCTCGGCCATCCGCGCCTACCAGTTGGCACGGGAGGGGCGCCCAACGGGCTGCCGGTTCACGCCGACCTGCTCGAGCTATGCCGTCGAGGCCATCGCCGTACACGGGATCTGGTCCGGAGGCTGGCTGGCCTTCCGCCGGCTGCTGCGGTGCCGGCCCTGGGGCGGTCAAGGCTTCGACCCGGTGCCTGAACGGAGGGCGACGTGACCGCCGCCATCAACGGTCTCCTGGCCGAGAACTCGATCGTGCACCAGATCGGATCGGTCTTCCAGCCGCTGCTCAAGCTGGTCGCCGACGTCCTCGCCTTCTTCTTCGCGGTGGTGCCCAACTACCCGATCGACGTCGCCCTGCTGACCATCGTGATCATGGCGTTGCTCACGCCCCTCACGGTCAAGAGCACCAAGAACATGGCGGCCATGCAAGCGCTGAGCCCGGAAATGAAGAAGCTCCAACAGAAATATAAGGGAGCGGAGAACCGGACCCAGCTAAACGAAGAAATGATGAAGCTCTACAAGGAGCACAATGTCAACCCCGCCTCGGGTTGTCTACCTATGCTCCTGCAGTTCCCCGCCTTCATCATCCTCTATAACGTCATTCGTGGCATCACCAACACGGTGACCATCTCCGTGACCAAGGTGGTGAACGGTCACAAGGTCTCGCTGCCGCCCATCGTCAAGGCCGAGCCTCGTTACCTGAGCCACTCGTCCAAGATGTACCAGGACATCGTGGCCGCACACGGCCAGTTGAACTCGTTCGGCATGAACTTCGCCGAAAAGCTCCTCTCCCACCACGGCTCGATCTGGCTGGCCATCCCCTATCTCCTCTTGGTCCTCGGAGCCGTGGCCCTGCAGTACCTGCAGATGGCTCGCTTGAATGCTCGGAACCCGCAGGCGGCACAGGCCAATCCCCAGGCCGCCATGATGCAGAAATACCTGCCACTCATTTTCGGCCTTATTTATCTAAATGTGGCCGCTATTCTGAACGTCTATTTCATTATTTCGAGCGCTATTCGCATCGCCACCCAGGAGGTGCTGTTCCGCAAGGGCATCGTGGCGGGGCCGTCCGCACCCTCGGCCGGAGCCAAGCCCGTGGCCAAGGGTGGTAGTGGTTCCGGGAAGGCCCAGGGGGAGAAGGCGCTGCCACGAGCTGGCGGCTCGACCACCGCCCGACCAAAGCCGGCTGCGCGGGCGGCGGCCAACGGCAACGCCGACAAGTCGGACAAATCGGACAAGGCCGACAAGGCGGCAGAGGTGGTCGAGGCGTCGGCCACCGAGAACGGTCGTTCAGCGGCGAAGACGAACGGTTCCGGTGGCGGCGGGACGGCGAACGGCAAACGTCCCGCGCAGGGAAGTCGCCCACGCTCGGGTGGAGGTCGACCGACGTCTCAGAACCGGGCTCGGTCCGCTGGCTCGGCGGCCGGTGATGCCGAAGATGAAAAGACGGAGAAGCCACACCCGAGGTCGAAGGCAAAACGGGCGAGAAAGGCGCGGTAAGAGGTGGAATGGGTCGAGGCCAGCGGCAAGTCACTCTCGGAGGCCAAGGAGACGGTTCTGGATCTGCTCGGGGTAGCCGAGGACGATGCAGAGTTCGTCATCTTGAGCGAGCCGAAGCCCGGACTCTTCGGGCGTCTGCGCGGAGAGGCTCGGGTCCAAGCTCGTGTTCGTCCCGTCGCTCCCCCTCCCAAACGGGGACGGCGGCCGCGGTCCGACCGACGCGATCGAAGTCGCACCGGAAGCTCGTCCGGAGGTGAGGGCTCGGGCAGCGCAGAGAACGGCAGGAGTCGGACTAGCGGCGGGCGGGCGACCAAAGCAGGAGCGGCGAGTGGAGGCTCGAGTCGTTCGAATCGCCGACCTCGGAGTAGTGGCCAGGACAACGGTCGGGCATCGACGGCCGAGGCGGGGCAACATGGAGAGGTTGGCTCGAGCGTCGGGCGGACTAGGCGGTCGAGTGGAGAGAGTGAGGAGACCATGGAGCGCTCGTTGACCCTCGAAGAGCAAGGTGAAGCTGCTCGCCGAATTCTTGAGTGGGCTTATCCAGGAGTTCGGGCTCGAGGCGGATGTGACGGTTTCGACCTTGGACGAGGACACGGTTGAGGCTGCCGCCTCGGGCGACGACCTCGGTCTATTGGTGGGCCCACGCGGAGCGACCCTGGCGGCAGTCCAGGACTTGACGCGCACGTTCGTCCAGCGCCAGTCGGAAAGCCGGACCGACCGGATCCTCGTCGACGTCGGTGGCTACCGCGAGAAGCGAGCCGCCGCCCTCAAGCGGTTCACTCTCGGCATCGTCGACGAGGTCAAGGCATCGGGAGAAGAGCGGGCGCTCGAGCCGATGTCGCCCGCCGACCGCAAGGTCATCCATGACACAGTCACGGAAATCGAAGGCGTCGAGACCCGTTCCGACGGGATCGAGCCCACCCGCTACGTCGTAATTCTCCCGGTCGCATCCTGACTCCGCGGGCGCAAGCCGATCGCCCTTCTCCTAGTTGAGGGTTGGGCCACGGCACGTCTTCAGCGAGCGCCCTGGACACTCCAGCCGTCACGATGAGCACGGGCGACGAACTACTGCCGAGCATGGTCGAGCGGCGTCGCGAACTCGAGGGGCGGCTCACCGAGGCACTCGAGGACGCCAGCCGGCTGGGATTCCTCGGGCCTATGCCTGCGGCCGAACAGCTCGATCACGCCCTGGGATTTGTCGCGGTGATCGAGTCCGAGCTCGGACGAGCGCCGGGTTCGGTGTTAGATCTCGGTTCCGGAGGCGGGCCACCAGGGCTGATTCTCGCCGGCTGCTGGCCAACCACGCACACGGTCCTGCTCGAGTCCAACCAGCGTCGCGCGGCGTTCCTGCGGCGCTGTCTGACTCGTCTGGATGCGGGCCAATTGGCCGAGGTGGCCACAGGTAGGGCGGAATCGCTGGGGCACCAGGCGGATCTGAGGGAAGCCTTCGAGTGTGTCACGGGACGATCGTTCGGCCGTCCTGCAGTCACGGCCGAATGCGGTTCCGCCTTCCTGTCCCTCGGCGGCCGGCTAGTGGTCTCAGAGCCTCCGGATGCAGCTACCGACGACGAGCGCTGGCCTCCAGCCGGTATGGATCGGTTGGGGCTGACCCGAGCTCGGGTGGTCCGAGTCGGTCGGTTCGGGTATCGGATCATCGACAAGGTGGCACCGGTAGCCGCGCAATATCCGCGCCGGCCGGGCATCCCCACGAAGCGCCCCTTGTTCTGAGTGGACAGTCTCAGAGGCCATGAGGCGGAGTGCCAAGCGGAGAAAAGTGGTGGAGCTGGCCCCCAACTCGAACCGAATTGCTTCGGCGATGCTCTAGACGTTCCACGTGAAACAACCTTGTTTCGTGTTTCAGGCATGGATTTGCTGGCTTGGAGTGGCGCCTCGGGCGGTCGAGCGGCTATTGGCGGCAGGCGTGGTGCCAGAGGAGTCAGCGACGGTGTCACGGCGGAAACGGCAGGGCGAGGGGAGCCTCCATGTTGCACGTGAAACATGTAGAGAAATACGTGCCCGCCGGTGGCGTGGCAGCGGTGCGTGGATCCGATGGAGTCAGGCTGCGGTGTCACGGTGGGGGTGGGCTGGGCGAGAGGGTGACTCCATGTTCCACGTGAAACCTGCAAAGAAATACTTGACCGTCCACGGCCTGGCGGCGAGTATGTGGTCCTTGATCGTCGGGGGCACCACATGATTATGCGTGGTCGCCGGCGTCGGAACCGGGCACCCGCAAAGGAGCCGGAGGAATCAACAAGCGGTTCGGCTATCTCGCAGCCAGCACCGCCGGCGGACGGCAGCACAGCGGACGCCGACGCCGATCCTCGCGAGCGCTCACCGGCGTCCCCGGCGTCCCCGGCGTCCCCGGCCGTCTCGGCGACCCGGCGACACCCAGCCAACATTGTGCCCTTCCAAGCTGTGCTGTCGGATGTCGCGACGGCTCACGCCGAGCTCGACGACGTCCTCCCACCCCCTACCCCGACGGTTGATGAGCCGCGTATGACGCCTGTACTGCGACGACGAACCCGGGTGCGGAGCGAAGAGGCGACCGTCCCCAATGGCTCTGTTGAGACTCCGCCAGCCTCCCCCGCTACACCCCTCGAATCTGTCGAGGCTCCGCCGGCTCCTGCTGCTCCTCCGGTTCGGCCCGGTGAGTCGAACGAGCCACAAGCTCCCTCCAAACCGCCCGTCGCAACGGGTGGGCCGCCCGTTGCCCCCAGCCCCCCTCTCGAGTCGGTGGAGGCTCCGCCTGCACCTCCGGCACCTGCCACCGCTCCCACAGTCGAGACCCTCCGGCCCTCGGTCTCGCTGGAGCTGTCTGGTAAGGCCACCGAACAGCCGTCCGCGCGACACAGCACTGCTCGGGCGGAAGAATCCAACGATCCCAATGAAAGGCAGGTGCAGGCCGGGTCCCTCAACCCCTTGCCCCGGGTCATGGCCGTGGCCAACCAGAAGGGCGGGGTGGGTAAGACCACGACCTCGGTGAACCTGGGGGCGGCCATCGCCGAGCTGGGGTTCCGGGTCCTGGTCATCGATCTCGACCCGCAGGGCAATGCCACCACCGGACTTGGGGTGGAGGCACGCAGCTTCGAGTTGTCCATGTACGACGTCCTCATGCGCGAAGCATCGATGGAGGATTGCGTCGAGCCGACCAGCATGAAGAACCTCTTCGTGGCCCCGGCCACTATCGACCTGGCCGGAGCGGAGATCGAGCTCGTCCCGGCCTTCAGTCGCGAGCTCAAGCTCAAGAAGGCCCTCGAGAATGTGATCGACGACTTCGATTACGTCCTCATCGACTGCCCTCCTTCCCTAGGGCTGTTGACCGTCAACGCCTTGGCCGCGGCCCACGAGGTGCTCGTGCCTATCCAGTGCGAGTACTACGCCCTCGAGGGTCTGAGCCAGCTCATGCGCAACGTCCACCTGGTCTCGAGCAGTCTCAATCCCGAGCTCGATGTCTCGACCATTGTTCTCACCATGTACGACGCCCGGACCAAGTTGGCCGACGAGGTCGCCACTGAGGTTCGACAGCACTTCGGATCGAAGGTCTGCCGTATCGTGATTCCCCGCACGGTCCGGCTCTCCGAGGCGCCCTCATTCGGTCAACCCATCACGGTGTTTGACCCCACGTCCCGGGGCGCCGTCGCTTACCGGGAGCTCGCCAAGGAGGTCAGTGGTGGCTCGCCGTAGCGGTCTCGGGAGAGGTCTGAGCGCACTCATGCCGACGGAGGTCACCGGCGATCGCTCGTCGGCACTCCGAGAGGTTCCAATCGCCAGCATCACGCCGAACCCCCGTCAACCGAGGGTCAACTTCGACGACGAAACGATGGCGACGCTGGCCGCCTCGATCAAAGAGCTCGGAGTCCTTCAGCCTGTTCTCGTGCGGTCGCTCAGCGGGACGGACGACGAGTTCGAGCTAATCGCCGGGGAGCGTCGCTGGCGGGCCGCCAGGCGCGCCGGTCTGCAGACCATCCCGGTCCTCGTGCAGTCAGCCGATGACGCGAACAGTCTCGAGCAGGCTCTGGTCGAAAATCTCCACCGACAAGATCTCGGAGTACTCGAAGAGGCCGCCGCCTTCCAACAGCTGATCGATGAATTCGGCTACACCCATGATCAGGTGGCGGCCCGGGTGGGCAAGAGTCGGGTGGCCGTGACCAACACGCTTCGGCTCTTGCAGCTGCCAGCCGGCGTTCAGCGTCTGCTGAACGAGGGCCAGATCACTGCTGGTCACGCCCGAGCACTTCTCGGCACGCCCGACCGTGGCTTCCAGGAGGATCTTGCCCGCTCCATCGCCTCCGAGGGGCTATCCGTCCGAGCCGTCGAAGACATCGTGCGCAGTCGCTCAGGTGGCGCCGTCCCGGTCCCGGATGGTGTCACGGCGGACGACGGTCCGGCTCGCCTCCCTGCCTCGGGCGCCGCACCCGGCCGTTCCGCTCCCCGTTTGCCGCCAGCCGGCATCGTCGAGTTAGAGGAACTGCTTTCGGACCACCTCAACACTCGGGTCAAGGTCGATACCAGCGCAAAACGGGGACGTCTGGTGGTCGAGTTCGCGACTCTCGAGGACCTCGAGCGGATCTACAAGTTGATGACCGGCGCCGCCAGGGCCTAATCGGAGGCAGAACTACTCTCTGCGGTTTAAAGTTGACATAAGCATGACGCGCGACCACACAGAGTGCGAAAAGGGTTAACTCTGTGTCGAGGTAATCCACAACCTGTGCATGAGGTTGTGGATTAATGGTCCCTCACCCAGCCCCCGGTCTCATGGGGTGATTGAGTGTTCGCGGTCAGTCCCAGGCGGTGGCGGCCCACTCCGCCAGAGCGGTGACGACCGCACGGGCGACCGAGGGAGCCTGCTCGACGAGGACGGCTGCCGGGCTGATCTCACAGATGACGGCCGGCATTCGCGTCTCCCGAAGCAGGGGCAGGGACATGCCATGGCTCCCCCCGTCGACCAGGCCGAGCGACTCGCACACGGTCCTCTGGATGAGCTCGGCCAGCCGCCGGCCTCCCGGTGACGAGTACCGGTAGCCGGCGTAATAGGCGGTCGTGCAGCGACTCCCCGCGCTCCCCGCCAGCTCAAGGCGGAGCCCCACATAAACCTCCGCCTCCACCGCGTTGGCCTCGGCCGCCAACATCGAGCCATCCGGGTGCAACAGGGGGTACACGGTCGAGCCCTGCTGAACGAGGAGACGGCGGAGAGCGGCGAGAGCAGCCGACAGCCCACCTTCTTCACCGATGGCCACCCGGCGGCCGGACAGCGTCCGGGGGGCCTGGCGAAGGTGCTCTCGGTCGCGCACGGCGGTCACGAGCTCGGACGAGTCGTCGTGGCGTGTGCCGAAGCGCAGGAGCTCGCGCATGGTCGCGCCGCCGGCGATGTGGTCCACCGGGAGGCCGACATTGCGCTGGAAGTCGCCGAGCGCCATTGATGTCTGGTCGCCAAAGATGCCGTCAACCCGACCCGTGTCGAAGCCGAGGGCGCTCAGGCGTTGCTGAAGCTCGGCGACATCGTCACCCCGGAGCATGGGGGAGCGCCGATAAAGGAAACGATCGCCGAGCTGGCACCCGGCTTCGACCAGCGCCGACCACGTCTGAGGACCGCAGACCCCGTCCACTCGCAGGCCTCGCCGATGTTGGAACGCCTCGACAGCCGCCCGGGTCCCGGGGCCGAAGGACCCCTCTCGGTCCATGCCCCGGGCGATGCGCAATCGTCCGAGCCGTCGCTGCAGATCGATCACCGCCGGCCCGTCGGCTCCCAACTCAAGGTGCAGATCGGTCTCGGTCACCCCGGTCGGCACTCGGCCACTGAGCCCATCGAAAGTCCTGGTGGGAGGCTGTCTTTGCGCCGGTCGACATCCGGCGCGGCCGGGTCTAGAGGTAGGCCGAGATTTCCTGCAGGAGCTGAGCCTTGCCCTTGGCCCCCACGATGCGAGCGGCAGGCTCGCCCTCTTTGAAGAGGATGAGGGTCGGGATGCTCATCACCTCGAAGCGCCGGGTGATGTCGAGGTTGTCGTCGATGTTGAGCTTGGCCACACTCAGTTTGCCGGCCTGCTCGCCGGCGATCTCCTCCAGCACTGGAGCGATCATCTTGCATGGCCCGCACCATTCGGCCCAGAAGTCCACCAGGACGGGGACGTCCGACGCCTTGACATGCTCGTCAAAGCTAGCGTCGCTCAGGATCGTGATCTGATCGCTCATGTTGCTTCCTCCTGGTCGAGTACCGACCGTTCCCGGACTTCCTCGGCCCGTGAATCTTGAAACGCCCTGTCGAGGGCTGGCATTCCCGTCGTCCTGGTGCGGCTCAGCGCGACGCGGCGGCCAGTGCCGCTTGGTCTTCGAGGAAGCGTTCCGCGTCGATGCCGGCCATGCAGCCCGAGCCGGCCGCCGTGATGGCTTGGCGATAGGTGTGGTCCTGGACATCACCGGCTGCGAAGACACCCTCCACGTTGGTGCGGGTGCCGTCGAGAGTCCGTAGGTAACCGTTGTTCTCCATGTCCAGCTGGCCCTTGAACAGCGACGTGTTGGGTTGATGGCCGATGGCCACGAACACTCCAGCCAGATCGAGGTTCGACTCCTCGCCGGTCAGGTTGTCGCGAAGGCGCAATCCTTCGACCGATCGGTCGCCGGTGACCTCGAGGACCGATGCGTTCCAGCGGAACGAGATCTTGGGGTTGTCGAAGGCCCGTTGCTGCATCACCTTCGAGGCCCGGAGCTCGTCGCGGCGGTGGATGACGGTCACCGAGTCGGCGAAACGGGTGAGAAAGATGGCCTCCTCGAGCGCCGAGTCGCCGCCGCCGACCACGGCGATCTCACGACCCCGGAAGAAGAAGCCGTCGCAGGTTGCGCACGTCGAGACGCCGTAGCCCAAGAGGCGGTCCTCGCCGGGCACGCCGAGCATGAGTGACTGGGCCCCGGTGGCCGCGATGAGGGCGTCGGCCAAGTAGTCGGGTTCGGGCGCCTCGGGGTCGTCGGTCCAGACGGCGAATGGCCGACGAGAGAGGTCGACCCGCCTGACCTTTCGGGTGAGGTACTCGGCTCCGAAGCGGGCCGCCTGGTCTCGGAAGGCGGTCATGAGTTCGGGGCCCATGATCCCGTCGACGAAACCCGGATAGTTCTCCACGTCGGTCGTGAGCATGAGCTGGCCACCAGGTTGGTCGCTGGTCGACGACGGCTCACCTTCGATGACGAGGGGCTGCAGTTGGGCCCGAGCCGTGTAGATGGCTGCGGTGAGCCCGGCGGGCCCGGAGCCCACGATGACGACTTGCCGGGATTCGGTCACGTTCTCTCCTCTAGTGGCCAGCGCTTCGGTTGGAGCGGCGGCCCCAGATGTAAGAAGCCGCGCCGGCGGCGACAAAGAGGACCCCCACCACCAGGTCGGACAGCCAAACCCGCCCATCGAAGGCGTACACGGTCAACAACCGAATGATGGCGATGGCCACCAATGTGAGACTCACAACGCTGGCGGCCAGGACGATTATTCCGAACACGATGGCCCGCGCAACCAGGGTGAGCGGCCGCACCGTCCGGTCGCGCAAGAGCGTGACGAGGCTCTCGACCCAGTCCGTGGCCCGGACCGGAAGGTCGGCCAGTGGGTCGGTGGCCCGCGGAGATGCTCCGTCGGAGGTGTCGTCCATGGCGAGAGGATACCCGCAGGTCTCCGCGCTACCCCTCGTGGACCTGGGCGAACGCTGAGGGCTTGCCCTGGCGGCTCAGATAACGGGCAGGATGCAGACGCCGACCGTGCGCGGCCCCGAGTGGGTTCCGACCACCGGCCCGAGGTCGCTCACGACGAAGGGGAACTCCGACTTGACCCCGTCGAGCATGGTCAGGAAATCGTCGATGTCGGGTGCGGCGCCGTTGGCCACCGCCAGCCGGCGGATGGGGGGCCCACTGCGGACCTTGTCGGCCAGGTAGCGCAACGACCGGCTCCGGGTCCGCTGCTTCGACTCCTCTTCAACGACCCCGTCGACGACGGCCAGGACCGGCTTGATGGAGAGGAGCGAGCCCAAAAGGGCGCGGGCACCGCCGATGCGGCCCCCTTTTTCGAGGTGCTCGAGGGTGTCGACCACGCCGTAGACGATCATGTGCGGGACAAGCGCCTCGATCCGGTCGGCTATTTGGTCGAGACCGGCGCCCTCAGCGGCCATATCGGTGGCCTCGATGACGAGGAGCCCGAGCCCGATGGTGAGCGACCGGGAGTCGATGACGCGGATCGGGATGCGGCCATCGATGCCATCCGCCGCCGTCCGAGCCGCCTGGAACGTTGCCGATACCCCGGCCGAGAGGGTCACGCACAACACGCCGTCGCAGCCGTCGTTGGCCGCCGCCTCGAAGGCCTCCTGGAAGGCGCCGGGCGACGGTGCGGCTGTCTCGGGCAGCACCGGGCTCTCGGAACAGCGGGCCCAGAACTCGGCCGGGGTCAGCCCGACACGGTCAACGAACTCCTGCTCGCCGAAGCGGATGGTGAGTGGGACGACGGTGAGGTCGCGGCCGTCGGTCAGTTCCGGGGATAGGTCACAGGCGCTATCGGTCACCACCCGGATTCGGGCCATCGTGCTCCTCCTTGTCGCCGTCGGACCCGTCGGTCACCGCCTGCAGGCGGGGTTGCGGCGTCCCAGCGATCCGGTCGTGGAGTCTGCCACGGAACCCTGTTGGCGAGGTGTCCGATGTGAGCGGCTCATGGGGGCCCGGCTCGTCCACCGTGTCGTCATCACTCGCGGTCTCCGGCGGGACGGCTGTGGCTGTCGAGGACGATCCGGCGGGGTCGTCGTCACCGCTCGGCTCGCCATCGCTCCCCGCAGCCCGCTCGTCCCGCGCCCCGAGGAGAACGATGGCGCCCAGATAGACCGCCACGCCCACCACCGTGGCAAAGACCACTCGCGCCAGGAGACCGGCATCGGACATCGACCCACTCACGTTGACGGCGAGGACGGCGGCCACCGTCATGACCGCCGAGGCCACGACGACGCGTTGCAGGGGCCGGCCGAGATCGCTGAGACCGAGCCCACCGACCCGGCGGTGGATCACGACCATGGCCAACAAGGCGGCGGCCGTGTAGGCGACGGAAACGGACAGGGCCAGCCCGCGCACGCCGAGCGGGCCGACGAGGGCAATGGCCAACACCACGTTGATCCCGTTCTCGACGAGGTAGAGCCGGAACGCGGTCTTCGTGTCCTGCATGGACTGCAGCACACGCACCATGTAGAGGAACACGCAGAAGCCGGGCAGACCGAGGCCGAACATGGCCAGCGTCGCTCCGGTCGTCTGAGCTTCGGAAGCCGTCTCGGCGCCGTGGAACAACACGAGGTCGATGAGCGGATGGGCGAGGACGACGAGACCAACGGCCGAGGGGATGACGATGGCGAGGATGCCTCGCAACCCGAAGGTCATGCGTCGCCGAAAGGCAATGGTGTCCCGACGGGCCCAGCGAGCGGCGAGCGATGGGGCGACCGCGGTCATGATCGACACGGCCACGACGCCGTAGGGCAAGAGGAAGAACTGATAGGCGTAGGTGTAGGCCGACACCGACCCCGGAGTGGCGCTGTCGGCCAACGCCAGCACGACGAAGAAGGCCACCTGATTGGCCAGCACGAACCCAAAGGTCCAGCCGGCCAACCGGGTGATCGTGCGCACCGCTTGGTGGCTGGGTTGCCAGCGGAACTCGAGGTGGAGATCGGCCCGAAACAGCGACGGCACGAGCAGGCCGGCTTGGACAATCACTCCGAGGGTGGTGCCGAAGCCGAGCAGGACGAGGGCCTGATGATGGGCATCGATCGTGGCCAGGGTGGGATGCGGCACGAGGGTGTGGAACCAAGCCAGGACGGCGATGACGACCAGGTTGTTGGCGATGGGGACGAACATCGGCATGGCGAACTTGCTGCGGGCGTTGAGCAAGGCGGTGAACAGTGCGATAAGCCCGTAACAGGTCAGCTGAGGTACGAACCAGCGAAGGAGGTAGGTGGCCACCCGTTGCTGGGAAGCCACGTCCGGGTTGTGGTTGCTCACGGTGTAGAGGCGCACGATGTCGGGGGCGAGGACGAAGAAGACGACCGTGGCCGCGACCAGCACGGCGGCGGTGACGGTGACCACGGCCGAGATGGCCTCCCAGGCTTCCTTGCTCCGGCGAGTGGCGAGATGGTCGACGAAGACCGGCACGAACGTCGCCGAGAGGATGCCGCCGATGACGATGTCGGTGATGATGTTGGGCGTGGTGTTGGCCAGGTTGTAGGCGTCGGCGAAGCCGCTGCCGCCAAGGGCAGCCGTTTGGGCGACCACGCGGGCAAGACCGGTCGCCCGCGAGATCGCGGTACCCACGGCCATCCCCGCAGTGGCGCCGGCCAGCCGGCGACCTCGGGGGCCGGGGGCCGGACCCTCTGTCTCGAGCCCGCTCACGGCACGCCGATGGGGACCTGAGGCTCGTCGGTCGCCTCTTCGCGCCGATGTGCCGTTCGCCGGCGACGTGACGTGCGGATCCACCACACAGCCAGCACGATCACCGCCCCGGCCGAGAGAGCGATGCCGACAACCGACGCGGCGGTGGAGCGGATGTCGATGCTGCCCGCCGACATCTGAATCCCACCAACCGGTGTCCGGAGGACGACGTCAACGGTGAAGATGCCCGACCCGCGTGAGCGCACGGGCACGTCGATCACGTTGGTGTGTGGAGCGGGCAGGAGGGTCACCACCCCGGGCCGCGTCCACTGGGTGGCGCCGTTCGGGAAGAGCAACTTGTCGCTGCTCAAGCTCAGGGTGGCGTGGACGTCGTAGGGCGCGGACGAGGCGACGGTCACGGGCAGGGTGCTCTGTTGGGAGGTGAGGGTGAGGGTCAGGCCGCCGGCAACGACCACGTGCTGAAGCTGGGCATCGATGGCTCGGCCCGCTTCCGTCTCGACTGATGACTGTTCCGCCGGTCGCAACAGGTCGGACTGGCCGGCCAGCACCAGATCGGAGATCTGGGTGGTCAGTGTGTGGCCGGCGACACCGACGACGGCGGAGGAGAGGGCGTTGACCCTCCGGCGTTGGTTGGCGATGGACGCAGCCGGCAAGGGCGAGCCTGCCGAGCCTGGCGTCAAGCGGCAGTCGGCGTGGCACGAGGTCGACGCCGGGATGGCGGCGAAGAGGCCGGCCATGGTGACGGGAGCAAGAAGCGGGTTGCCGTCGAGGGCATCGAGCAGTGCGTTGGTGAACGCCGGGTTGGGGGACCAGTCGGTGGGAGGGACGACGACCACGCCGCGCGGCGTGTCGGAGTTGGGCGCCTCGAAGAAGATCTGCGCCAATTCGGCGACCAGTTGGTGGGCGGCGAGGACCGGGTCGGACGACGCGGCCGCGAATCGTGCCGTGAGATCGGGATTCGAGGCGACCGCGGCGAGCTGGCTGTCGTGGCTCCCCGACAGGGTGAAGGGGATGGCCGCAGAGCCGTTGGCGGGCGGTTGGCTCACGGCCGACGGCGGCAGGACGACCTGCCGGTAACCGTCAGCATCGAGGGCACCGACGGTCCCGGCGTCGAGCGATTCGTTCGTGACCCATGTCCCGAGGCCAGTGGCCGTCTGGGGTGTCGGGGACTGGTGGGTGACCGGAGCGGCCACCTGTGCCCCGCGTGCGACTTGGAGCGCGAGCTCGTCGGATAGTCCGGCATCGACCAAGGCGGTGGCATCGACAGGAACAAAGGGCGCGAACAGAGCGTCATGGTCGGGTGCGTCGATGGCCAGCGCGGCCAGCTGGTTGAGGGTGGTCTGGCGCCCGGCGGCCGAGAGAGCTTCGAGGGCCTGCCCGCTCACCGACAGGGTGACCGGGACTGTCGGATGACTGGCCATGGCCCCCACCACCCCGCTCACCGAGGCCAGCTCGGTCGCCGAAGGCGGCCGTAGTGCAGCCGAGGGCCGCGTGGTGAGCTCGGCCAACGTCGCCGAGCCGGTGGTGAGGCCCAACTGGACAGGGATGACGACCGCCACCCGTAGCTGATCGCCTGGCGTCGTCTCGCTGTAGACGAGGTGGGTCACGAGCGAGCTCAAGACGGTTCCGTCGCTGACGTTCACGAGCTGCACACGGACCGGGAAAACGCCGCCTGCCGGGAAGGCCTGACACTGGGCCGCGGTCTGGACCAGGTTGATGGTGAAAGGTGCACCGGCGACGGGGTTTCCGTCGACCACCACCGGCATCGAGAGGTTGACGTCCCCTGCTCCGAGCGACGGCAGGCTCCCGAGCGGGACCGGTTGACTGGAGGTGAACGGCGTACCCGATGGTCCCGAGGCAGCAACCGATTGGTCGAAGCCCGAGACGCTGGAGAGGCAGGGATAGACGTCGATGGCGAGGCCGAGTTGGCTCGCGCTCCGCGCCCCGGTCGTCACGTGCAGGTGGAGATCGAAGGACTGGCCCGGTGTCACCCACGATGTCTGGGTTACGAGATCGAGTGCCGGTCCGTCGCCTGCACTCGATGTGACCGAGGTGTGCGATGCGTCGACCGCGTCGGCCGTCGCCATTCCACCGGGAGTGTGCGGGGCCGCACGTACCGGCTTGGCCCCGGCGGCCACCGCGATCGGAGCGGTGACGACCGCGGCGGTCGTCAATATTGCGATCGTTACGGTTGCGAAGGCGATGAGGACACAGGGGGCGCCCGTCCCCAGCGGCGTGCCGCCGCGAAGATGGGGGCCGAACAGGCGCGGGCGGCGTCGGTCCCGGTCCACTTCGGACGGGAGCCTACGCCAGTGGCAGTACCGTGAGCAGCGTGCTCCCCGACCGGCTGCGTCCGTTGGTGCAGGCCACCTCGTCGCTGGCCGACCGATTCGTCGCGGCAGGTCACACCTTGTATTTGGTGGGCGGGTCGGTACGCGACGCCATCGTTGCCGGGGCCGATGGACCGGCCTCGCAGGATAGCGACCTCGACTTCACGACGGACGCTCGGCCGAACCAGATCGAGGCGCTCGTCGACGGTTGGGCCGATGCCGTCTGGACGCAAGGACGGCGGTTCGGGACCATCGGCTGCCGGCGCGGGAACCGGGTCTACGAGATCACCACCCATCGGGCCGAGGCCTACCGGCCCGATTCTCGCAAGCCGTCGGTCGACTTCGGCGACCGCGTCGAGGACGACCTCGCTCGGCGGGACTTCACCGTCAACGCCATGGCCCTCCGCCTACCCGATCTCGAGCTCATCGATCCCTTCGGCGGTCTCGCCGACCTGTCGGTTCGGCGACTGCGCACCCCACTCGATCCCGAGGTCTCCTTCAGCGACGACCCTCTGCGCATGCTCCGCGCCGCCCGGTTCGTGGCCAAGCTGGGCCTCGAGCCCGACTCGGCGCTCGTCGACGCCATCCGGTCAGGCCACGGGCGCCTGAAGATCGTGTCGCCCGAACGTGTGCGCGACGAGCTGGACAAGATCGTCGTGCTGCCACAGCCGTCCGTGGCTCTCTGGTTCGTGGTGCGGACCGGGCTGGCCGGCGAGTTCTTGCCCGAGCTGCCCGCCCTCGCCCTCGAGCAGGACCCCATCCATCGGCACAAGGACGTCCTGGCTCACACGTTGGCCGTGGTCGACAACACCTCGCCCGACCGGCTACTCCGCCTGGCCGCCCTGTTCCACGACGTGGGCAAGCCGCGCACTGTTCGATCGCGGAGGGTGGGGTCACCTTCCATCACCACGAGGTGGTCGGCGCCCGCATGACCCGTCAGCGCATGCAGGCCCTGCGGTACTCGACCGAGGACATCGACACCGTCACGGAACTCGTGCACCTGCACCTGCGCTTCCACACCTACCGGCTCGGATGGACGGATCGCGCCGTCCGCCGTTACGTGCGCGACGCCGGGCCCCATCTCGCCCATCTCAACGAGCTGACCCGGTGTGACTGCACCACTCGGAACCCGGCGAAAGCCCGGGCCCTCGCCCGTCGCATGGACGAGCTCGAGACCAGGATCGATGAGCTCCGCCGGCAGGAGGAGCTCGACGCCATCCGGCCCGACCTCAACGGTCGACCAGGTCATGGGCCTGTTGGGCCTGGCCCCCGGGCGGGACGTGGGTCGGGCCCTCGACTTTCTTCTCGAGCTCCGCCTCGATGAGGGCCCGCTCGGCGAGGAGGAGGCGGGGCGCCGGCTCGTCGCCTGGTGGAAGGAGAAGGACTGAGGCCGTTGCGATGGACCGAGAGCTGATAGCTGAAGGTTGAGAGCTGAAGCGCTCAGCCTTCGGGCCAGGCCGGCTGCGGCTCGCCCAGGGCGAAGGATTCGACCATCCGGTGGGCCTCGTCGTCGTGGTACTGGACCGGTGGCGACTTCATGAAATAGGCCGAAGGCCCGAGGAGTGGGCCGCCGATCCCACGGTCGAGCGCGAGCTTGGCGCAGCGCACTGCGTCGATGATGACGCCGGCCGAGTTGGGGGAGTCCCAGACCTCGAGCTTGAGCTCGAGGTTGAGAGGAACGTCGCCGAAATTGCGGCCCTCCATGCGGATGTATGCCCACTTGCGGTCGTGCAGCCAGGGCACGTGATCCGACGGCCCGATGTGCACGTCGTCGGTCGGCATCGTCCCGTGTTCGATCTGGCTGGTCACCGCCTGGGTCTTCGACACCTTCTTCGACATGAGGCGATCGCGCTCCAGCATGTTCTTGAAGTCCATGTTGCCGCCCACGTTGAGCTGGTAGGTGTGGTCGAGAGCGAGGCCCCGGTCTTCGAAGAGGCGGGTGAGGATGCGGTGGACGATGGTGGACCCGACCTGGCTCTTGATGTCGTCCCCGATGATGGGCAGCCCGGCGTCGCGGAAGCGGCCGGCCCACTCCGGGTCGGAGGCGATGAAGACAGGGATGGCGTTCACGAAGCCCACCTTGGCCTCGAGGCAGGCCTGGGCATACGCCCGCTGGGCCTCTTCCGAGCCGACCGGCAGGTAGCTCACGAGGACGTCCGCTCGGCTCTCGCGGAGGGCGGCGGCCACATCCACCGGATCGGCCAGCGACTCTTCGATGGTCTCGCGGTAGTACTTGCCGAGGCCGTCGAACGTGGGCCCTCGCTGGACCGTGACGCCGAGCTCGCCTACTGAGGCGAAACGGATGGTGTTGTTCTGCCCGGCGAAGATGGCCTTGCCGAGGTCGGTGCCCACTTTGGCTCCGTCGACGTCGAAAGCGGCGACGAATTCGATGTCACGGACGTGGTAACCGCCGAGGACGACGTGCATGAGTCCGGGCACCGTGTCGGCTGGGTCGGCGTCCTCGTAATACGAGACTCCTTGGATGAGTGAGCTGGCACAGTTCCCCACCCCGGCGATAGCCACGCGGATCTTGGTCATGAATGGGTTCCCTTCGTGTTGGTCAGGGCCTCCCCATGGCGGGGATCGCGGCCGTCGGCCCGCTCGGAACGAGCTGCGGCCTGTTTCTGTCGTTCGAATTCGATGAGGCGGTCCAACCAAGCGATGTCGTGCGCGGTCGACTCGGAGCTGTGCTCGACAAGCGAGCGGGTGTAGACGTCGAGGCCGGGACCATCGGCCCGCATCCGATCGGAGGCGAGGCGTCGGGCCAGTTGGCTGCGCCGCCGTTCGAGCAGCGCCAGTCGGGCCGACGGAGCCAGATAGCGGGCAAAGGCGAGCCGCAGACCGAAGCTGTGGGCGTCGTCCGCGCTGGACGGCTCCTCGTCGGCCAGCAGCTGCTCGAAGAGCTCGCGGCCGCGGTCGGTGATCCGGTAGACCTTGCGCGAACGCTTCGGTCCCCGTGGGCTCCCAGCTCGCCGGGCACGAAGCCCGGCTCGCTCACCGCTCAACGAGCCGGTGGCCGGGATCGACCGGGCCGGTATCGGCGACGCCGACGATTCGATGACCGTCACGGCCTGGGCTTTCTCGAGGCGACTGAGGGCGGGGTAGAGCGAGCCGAAGGAGATGTTGGCGAAAAGACCGAGCTCGTCGCGCAGCCGCCGCCGGATCTCGTAGCCGTGCCGCTCCTGCTCCTGGAGCAGGCCGAGGATGGCGAGCTCGAGCACGTCAGGACCCAGTCCGGGCGCTTGGGGCGGCCTTTGGAGGCGTGGGCACATCGACATGATATATCAACTCGATATATCCAAGCAATATATGCGGCAGATCGAAGGCTCCGGCGAGAGGCCGAGGTTTCCGGTCGGGTGGATGGGGTCCGGGCGGGTTGGATCGAGGCGGGGCGGTGGGCCGGGCGGCCATCGATCTGGGTTCGGTTGTCCTGGCCGCTTGGCCGGCCCGTTTTGTCGGTATGCGGAGCGGCCGGCGTGGATCACCGGTCGTCGCAAGGTTGCTCCTATGGCGGGTGAGCGCGGACAGCCCCGGGTCGCCGTCTCGGTGATCGCCGCGCTCCGTGGCGCTGGGTCTGTACAGGCCGTGTTTGGAGAACCGAGGAAGTACCCTTGGTCCGTGAGCTACAGGCCGGGCGCGGTCCAGGGCGTACAGACGGTCCCGACCGGTGGGCGCGTCGAGTACCAACTAGCTCGCAACGCGGTCGTGCGGGAGTTCCATCGCGGCCGGCTCTCTCGCTTGGACGTGTGCGACGCGCATCCCGAGCTCCTGCGGGCGGCGCGGCAACTTAGGGCGATCGATGGGCGATCCCTGCCCCATCTGCGAAGAAGCGTCACTCGTCGACGTGACCTACGTGTTCGGGCCCCGTCTTCCGTCGGGAGGCCGCTGCGTTGCGACGGAGGCGGAGTTGGCTCGGTTTCGGCGGCGCAAAGACCCGGTGGTCTGCTACGTCGTCGAGGTTTGCACCGGATGTTCGTGGAACCATCTGCTGCGCATGTTCCCGACCGGATCCGGGGTGGACTCCTCCTCGCACGTGCGCGTGGGCAGCGGGAGCGGCAGCGGCGGCGGCACCCGAGGTCAACGGGGCCGCTGAGTCGTCGCCACCGTCGGCCCCATTCGGCTACGGGCGTGAGCCGCACGATTCCCCGCCGTCTCGCCTGGTCCTTCCCACCACCCCCGCGCCTCTCGTGGGTGTGGGTTTCATCCTCGACCCTCGTCAGGCGGAGCCCCGCCGCAGTACGCTGATGGGCGGCGGCCCCAATGCCGCCCAGGTACCGCCGGCAGCCGTTGTGCGCTGGACGGTCGAGGAGGAGGAAGTCATGCCCGAGCCCCGCTCCGCTCCGGTCACCGTGCCGTCCGTCCGCCGCTCCAAACGCCGCGACGGTCACCCCCCACTCGTGATGGTCACGGCCTATGACGCGCCGAGCGCCCGCATCGCCGACGCCGCCGGGGTGGACCTCATCCTGGTGGGCGACTCGGTGGCCAACAACGTGCTCGGCTTCGAGGACACGCTGCACGTCACGGTGGCCGACATGGCCCACCACACGGCGGCCGTGGCCCGGGCTCGGCCGTCACCGTTGGTGGTGGCCGACCTCCCCTGGATGAGCTACCACCTGGAGGCAACGGAGACGGTTCGGAATGCGGCCATGCTCATCCGGGCCGGGGCCCAGGCGGTCAAGCTGGAGGGCGGAGCGGTACGGGTACCGATGGTCGAAGCCTTGGTCGCGGCCGAGATCCCCGTCATGGGCCACCTCGGTTTGACTCCGCAGTCGGTGAACGCCATGGGCGGCTACCGCGTGCAGGCCCGCACCGACGACTCGGCCTCGGCCCTGGCTGTCGACGCCAAGGCCCTGGCCGCCGCCGGGTGCTTCGCCCTGGTCCTCGAGGGCGTCCCCGAGAGGGTGGGGCGCATGCTGACCGAGTCGCTCGAGGTCCCCACCATCGGCATCGGGGCCGGGCCGGACTGTGATGGTCAGGTCCTGGTCTTCCACGACATCCTCGGCTTGAACAAGTCGACACCCAAGTTCGTCCGGCGCTACGCCGAGCTGGCCGACGCGGCAACTGCCGCCGTGTCCGCCTTTGCCGCTGACGTGCGCTCGGGTGCCTTCCCGGCCGACGCTGAGGTGTACCACTGAGCGGCGAGTAAGCTGTCCGAGTTCTGCACCGGCCCGTCCGGTGCTCGCCGGCCCCGATCGGGCTCGTCCTGTCGAGTCGGCAACACCCGACCTGCCCCGTGTGACGGGGCCCGAGCCGCTTCTGACTCGGTCCAGAGGGAGGTAAACGGCCAATGCGGCCATACGAGACCATGGTGATCTTCGACACCGGCGCCGAGGAGGCGGCGGTGACCGGCGTGCTGGAGCGAGCGCTCGAGGCCCTCCGGTCGAAAGGCGGGAACCCGGGGCGGGTCGAGCGCTGGGGCCGTCGAACCTTTGCCTACGAGGTGCAGCACAAGCGCGAGGGCTACTACGTGGTCATCGAGCTGCTGTCCGAGCCGGACGCCGTCGCCGAGATGGAGCGGGTCTTTGTCCTGGCCGACGAGGTGGTGCGGCACAAGGTGATACGGCTGCCTGACAAAGTGGCCGGACGGCGGGCCGCCGCCACGGCTGCGGCTGGGGAGGAGTGAGCAAATGGCCAACGGCAACACCGTGACCCTGGTCGGCAACATCACACGGGATCCGGAGCTTCGTTTCACCAACACCGGTCAGGCCACGGCCAGCTTCGGGCTCGCCGTGAACCGACGGTGGCAAAACCGCCAAACCCAGGAATGGGAGGAGGCGACTTCCTTCTTTGACATCGTGTGCTGGCGCGAGATGGCCGAGAACGCGGCCGAGAGCCTCAGCCGGGGTTCCCGGGTCATTGTGACCGGTCGTCTCGACCAGCGGAGCTGGGAGACCCCCGAGGGTGATCGTCGATCGAAGGTCGAGGTGACCGCCGACGAGATCGGTCCATCCATCCGCTGGGCGACCGCCCAAGTGACGAAGAACGAGCGGCGTGCACCGGGTGATGGTCAATCTGGCCGCGGCGGCGGGTCGGGTGCACCGCCTCCCGATCCGCAGGGATACGGATACAGCGAGGAGCCCTTCTAAGCCATGGCACGCAACAACGATCGGGGCACCAATAGCCGCCGAGCACCGAAGGACGCTGGACGTCGGATCAAGAAGAAGCCGTGCGCACTTTGTAAGGACCGCGTCGAGTGGGTCGACTACAAGGACGTGGCCATGCTGCGGAAGTACATGAGCGATCGCGGCAAGATCCGAGCTCGGCGGGTGTCGGGCAACTGCACGCAGCACCAGCGCGACGTGGCCATCGCCATCAAGACGGCCCGTGAGCTCGTGCTCCTGCCGTACACCCAGCGGACCACCACCGAGCGCCCGGGAGGTCGCGGGAGAGGCGGTGGTGGCGGCGGCTACGGGTCGTCCGGCGGCCCCGGTCGCCGAGGCCGTGACGGTGATCGAGGTCCGTCCAGCGAGGGAAGGCCGGCACCTTCCACCACCGCCGGGCCCGAGGACGGCGACGGAACGGCTGCCGCGGCGACCGGAGCTGAGGCCGAGGCCGGCCCGGCAGATGCCGCCGCTTCGCAGGTGGGGGACGCTGGGGCTTCCGGTGCGGAGGCTGACAGCGGGGTGGCCGAGCCCGCGGCTGCGCCTGAGGCGGTGGCCGACAGCAGTGACGCTTCTGCTCCCGAGTCCGGTGGCGACGAAGGATGAAGGTCCTCCTGCGCAGTGACATCGACGGGGTGGGCAAGCGCGGCGACATCATCGATGTGGCCAAGGGGTTTGCTCGCAACCACCTGCTGCCGGCGGGCAAGGCCGTGCCAGCTACCAATGGCATCGAGCGCCAAGCCCAGGCCATGCGGCGTTCGCGCGACCTCCGCGACGCTCGTGATCGCGAGTCCTCCGAAACCGTGGCCCGCGTCCTCGTGGGCACGACTATCACCATCACCGCCCGGGCGTCGGGCGACCGCCTCTTCGGATCGGTGTCGACCGCTGATCTGATCCGCGAGATCCGGGAGCAGACGGGTGCCGTGATCGACCGGAGCGATCTCGTGCTGCACGAGCCGATCAAGAAGATCGGTGATCACGCCGTCCCAGTTGAGCTGGTCGGCGGGGTGGTCTTCGAGTTGACCGTCCGGGTGGTCCCCCAGACCTGACCGACTTGATGTGCTCGGCGGCCCGCCGGGGTCGCCGGTCTCGGCATCCGGGGGGACACCCCAGGGTGCCAAATCTCCTGCCATACCCCACTTCGTGACAGCCGCTTGTCACAGTGGCGGCCATGGAGAAGGCCGCGGAGCCCGTCGGCGTCCACAGCATCAACGGCTACGTCCACTGCTCGTCCACACTCGGAGGAGCTGATTTCACCAAGAAGCAGCTCTTTCGATCCACAGGCCGCGTAGGGGAGATTTGACGGACCATGGTGCAAGCACTCGAACACCGTGGCGCACCGGGCGGTCGAGTTCCGCCGCACAACCTGGAGGCCGAGGAATCGCTGCTCGGCGCCATGTTGCTGTCTCGGGACGCCATTGCCGCCGCTGCCGAGGTCTGTCAGCCGAGCGATTTCTACAAATCCACCCACGGCCACATCTTCGAGGCCATCACCTCTCTCTACGGGAGGGGCGAGCCGGCTGACTGGGTGACGGTCACCGAGGAGCTCCGGCGCAGGGAACTGCTCGAAACCATCGGCGATCCGTCCGTCTTCGTCTCGCTGCAGGCCAACACCCCGTCGCCCGGCAACGCCGAGTACTACGCCCGGATCGTCGAGGAGCACGCCCTCCTCCGCGAGCTCGTGTCGGTGGCCGGGCAGATCACCGAGCTCGGCTACAGCATGCCGTCCGATGTTGCCGACGTGATCGACCGGGCCGAGACGCTGGTGTTCGACGTCGGCGAGCGCCGGGTTGTCGACACCATGACCCCCCTGCAGGAGCTCTTGGGCGAGAGCCTCGACCACCTCGAGCGGCTCTACGAGCGACAGGAGACGGTGACCGGCCTCGAGACCGGCTACGTGGACCTCGACGAGCAGCTCTCCGGTCTGCAGCCCTCCAACCTCGTCGTGATCGGCGCCCGACCGTCCATGGGGAAGACAAGCCTGGCCCTCGGCATGGTGGCTCACGCCGGAGTGCGCCTCGGCCAACCGGTGCTGCTCTTCTCCCTCGAGATGAGCCACCTCGAGCTGACCCAGCGTCTGCTCTGTGCCGAAGCACGCGTCGACGCCAGCCGGTTGCGCACCGGACGGCTTCGGGAGTCCGACTGGCCCAAGATCGGTCACGCCATCAGCCGGATGAGCGAAGCCCCGATCTACATCGACGACAATCCGAACCTCACCGTGATGGACATTCGGGCCCGCGCCCGGCGCCTCAAGGCGCAACGCGGCCTGTCGCTGGTCGTGGTCGACTACCTCCAGCTGATGACGGGCAGGAACCGGGCCGAGAACCGCCAGGTCGAGGTGTCGGAGATCAGTCGCGGGCTCAAGATCCTGGCTCGCGAGCTCAAGGTTCCGGTCGTCGCCCTCTCCCAGCTGTCACGCGGTCTCGAAGCCCGCCAGGACAAACGTCCGATGCTGGCCGACCTGCGAGAGTCGGGCTCCATCGAGCAGGACTCGGACGTGGTGTTGTTCATCTACCGCGACGAGATCTACAACCCCGAGTCGCCCGACAGCCAGGGCACGGCCGAGATCTTGGTGGCCAAACACCGCAACGGTCCGACCGGGGTCACCCGGCTGGCTTTCATCGGCCATCACGCCCGCTTCGACAACATGGCCCGGGTCTGAGTGGTCTGACCGGGGCTGACCGGGTCTGAGCCGCCTCAGGCCGGACCGAGGACGTAGCGCCCGTCGGCTGGCCGGTGGTACCAGCCACCTGCTGCATGCGTGCCCCCGTCCACGTGCAGCGTTTCCCCCGTGAGGTAGCTCGACAGCTCGGAGGCGAGGAACACGGCGGCCCCGGCCATCTCGTCGACGTGCCCGGCCCGGCCCATCGGCACCACGTAACCAAAGTGGGCGGTGCTCTCGGGCGGCGCCACCGACACAAGCCCCTCGGTCATGGTGATGTCCGGGGCGAGGGCGTTGACCCGGATGCCGTGGGGAGCGAGCTCGAGGGCCACCGTCTTCGTGAAGGAGATCACCCCTGCCTTGGCCGCCGCGTAGGCGGCGTAGCCGGGAGCGGCCCGAACCCCCTCGATGGAGGTCACGTTGATGATGCTCCCCGGCAGCTCGGCGGACACGAGGCCACGCGCTACTCGGTGGGTGCAGAGATAGACGTGGCGGAGGTTGGCTCGGTAGAGCGCGTCCCACCCTTTCTCACGGCTCTCGAGGAAGGGGACCGTAAAGGTGCCGCCAGCGTTGTTGACGAGGATCTGAACGGTGCCGAGTTCGCCCTCGGTGCGTCGGAGGGCATCGTCGACTGCCTCGTCTTCACGGACGTCGACGGTGAGTCCGAGTCCGCCGGTCTCCTGCGCCGCCGCCTGCGCGGTCGACTCATCGCGCTCCCAGATGGCCACCCGTGCCCCGAAGGCGGCCAGGCCGTTGGCGATGCCGCGTCCGATGCCCGAACCTCCGCCGGTCACAACCGCCACTCGCCCGTCGAGACGGACGGCGTCGGGGGTGAGTGGCATGAGGGCGCAGCCTATCGGGAGGTGTTCAGTGGGACCCGGGCCCGTCAGGTCCGGACGGTGCGCCAACAACGACACCGAAGGGGGAGCTCGACTGTCGCTTCCTCATCGGCGTCGGCACCGCCCACCGCGTCATTCGCCTGCCGTTCGGCCGCGGCAAGCCGGTTGCGCCGTTCCGCGGCCGGAAGCGTGATCACCGAGCTGTAGGTGCCGGCCATGCCGACCAACTCCCGCCGTGTCATCGGGCGTGAGTAATGCATCACGGTGGCTTCGGGGTCAGTAAAGGGCATACCGGGCGGGACCTCCGGCACGGACTGCCGGCCGGGTCGGCCGCGGCGGTCTGAGCGGTCTGCGCGGTCTGCGCGGTCCGAATCACCTGGGCCATCGGACCGGGTGGGCTGATGGTCGAACAGCTCGGACACCCAGCCAACCTCGCGGTCAGGCCCGTTGCCGATGATGCCGAACACCCCGTTCGGTCGCAGGACACGGGCGATCTCCGCCAGCGTCGGCACCGGGTCCATCCAGTGCCAGGCCGATGCCATCACAAGGGCGTCGAGTGAGCCGTCGTACCAGGGCAGCGCTTCACCCCGTCCCTGTACGGCGAGCACGTTCGGAATGTGGGCGACGAGGACGGCAGCCATGCGGACATCGGGCTCAACGGCCAGCACTGGCCGTCCGACCCGGACTTCGAGCAGTCGAGTGAGCGCACCGGTCCCGGCGGCCACGTCACAGACCCGTGCAGGTAGGGACACCTTCGACAGGACCCAGTCGATGGCCGCCATGGGTGGCCCCGGACGGTAGCGGTCGTAGTCCTCTGCTACTTGGCCGAAGGAGCGCGAGCGCACGGCAGGGGAGGGTTGACCCACGCTCTCGACGGTACCGGCGGCGGCCTCGAACGCAGACCGCCCTTGGCAGGTCCGTCGGCGGGTCGAGCCGGTATGGCGCGGTCAGCTCGGCGTGGCGGTTGGTGGTTCGCCGGCGGGCGGGTCGGTGGCCGTCGAAGGACTCAAGCCTCCCACCGAGGCCAGGATGCGCTCGATGGCATCATCCTGGGCTTCGAGGTGGTGTTGGATCTGCAGCGCCTCGTGCAGGATCGCAGCGGCGTCGTTGTAGGTATCCTCCGACCGCTTGTCGGAGGCCTTTGCCTGAATGTTTTGCCCGACGATGATGATGGGGAGGAGAACGAGCTGGAGGAAGCTGCTCGATATCCAGAGGATGAGCGTCTGTGTCGAGTGAATGTTCGACGGCAGGCTGATGAGAGCGATGGCGGCGAAGACATAGGCACACAGCATCGTGCCGACGAGTACCGTGATTCTCAGCCCGACTGCCGCGTTGAACCGCTGCCACGCGGTGGCGTGTGGTCGCTGGTCCTGGACCTTGACTGGCGTCAGCAGCTTGTGCTGTTCGATCCAGGGATGTGGGATGTGGTGGTAGAGGCTTGACATGGCCTGATCGTCCCACCCCGTTCGCAATGAATCGGTGATGATTGACCGTGTCCTACGTGCTGCCCCGGGTGCCGGCTTCGGCCGGCGGCTTGATCGTGGATGAAGCCGGTCGACTACTAATCCTGAAGCCCACTTACAAGGGTGGATGGACCATCCCTGGGGGACAGATGGAGGCCGACGGCGAGAGCCCTTGGGATGCGTGCCGGCGCGAAGTGCATGAGGAAACGGGCCTTGTGGTCGACCGAGGCGAGCTGGCATGCGTGGACTTTCTCCGACCCCGTCCCTCCCGTCCCGGCGGCCTCCGCTTCGTCTTCGACTGCGGTGTGTTGGATGCCGCCTTGACCGAATCGATCGTGTTACCGGCCGAGGAGATCGCCGACTACCGGTGGGCGACTCCCCAGGAGGCCAACCGTTTGTTGTCAGGCCCGGTCGGCCGCCGCGTCCACCGTTGTCTCGAGCGGCAAGGCACCATCTATCTCGAGGACGGCAAACCACTCCCTGCCGTTGGGACGGTTTGAGTCGAGCTTGCTTCGCACGCGTGTTGGACGACGGCAATGAGCCTGGCAAAAGGCGGTCATGCTGGATGGCGTGCCCGACGTTCGCTACACACACGGCCACCACGAGAGCGTTCTCCGGTCCCACCGCTGGCGGACGGCCGACAACTCCGCCGCCTATCTCGTCCCGCATCTGCGACCTGGGCAATCTCTGCTCGATGTCGGCTGTGGCCCGGGGACCATCACCGCAGACCTGGCCGACCGGGTGTCCCCGGGCCCGGTCGTCGGGGTCGACGCCTCGATCGGCGTGCTCGAAGGAGATGTGTCGTCGGTAGCCGACGACCGAACGCCCATCGGGTTCGCCGCCGCCGACGTGTTCTCGCTTCCCTTTCTCGAGGACACCTTCGACGTCGTCCACGCTCATCAGGTCCTACAGCATCTCGGCGATCCGGTTGCCGCCCTCGTCGAGATGCGCCGGGTGTGCCGGCCGGAGGGCTTGGTGGCGGTTCGCGACAGCGATTATCCGCGGATGACGTGGTTCCCCGAGGATGACACGATCGCCAACGCCTTCGAGGCCTATGGCGTTCTCACCCGGGTCAACGGCGCCAACTGGGACGCCGGGCGTCGATTGCTCTCGTGGGCCCGGGCGGCTGGGTTCAGAGACATCGTCTCTTCGGCCTCGGCCTGGTGCTTCGCTACCGCTGACGAACGCACGTGGTGGGGGGAGCTGTGGGCGGAGCGGTTCACGCGGTCCGACCTGGCCGATCAATTGACGGGAAACGGCATTGCCAGCCGAGATGATCTCGCCGACTTCGCCGCCGCCTTTCGCCGTTGGGCGGGCTCGCCCGACGGCTGGTTCGCGGTGCTCCACGGTGAGGTACTGGCCACTCGTTGAACGCCATCGGGCGGCTGGGTGGTGGCCCGGCTCCTTGCCGCACGAAGAGGCGCCGTCGGGTTTGTTTTTTTGGAATGGGCAAAAATGTCAGGGTAGCCTGACGAATGTTTTGTCAGACTACCCTGACAAGCGTCAGGATAAGCTGACGAAAATTGGCCTTCGCGAAAATTCTTTATACGGATGTCTGTTTCTTGGTGGCTGCCCATGCGCCCCGATCCGGGCGAATACCAGGCAATCGGAAGCCGCTCAATCCCTCTCGACCAGCAGCCGGCTGGTGAAGAACTCGATCACCTGGTCCAACGCTGCCCGCGTCGGAGTGCCTGGCCGGTCGTCGAGGTCACTGGTGAGGACCGAATGGGCTGCTCGCTTGTGGCCGTGGGGGTTGCCCGGCGCGGAGTCGAGCTCGATCCCTACGAACTGATCGCCCAACAGCTCCCGCAGATGCGCAAAGCGATCGCCGGGGCTCATCTTGTCGCCGGTGAAGCGCAGTCCGAGCACACAGGTACCGTTCGCCGCCCTCTCCGCCACTCGTCGCGCATCCGCATCCGACACCCCGAGGGCCTGCTTCCGTCGGCGGCCGAAGGGGAACGGCAGGGAAGGCTGGCTGAGCACCGGGGCGACGACCGTGTCGTCAACCATCATCCCGAGCGCAAACCCGCCGGTGAAGCACATGCCCACCGCTCCAACTCCGGGGCCGCCGCAGCGCCCGTGCTCTTCGCGGGCAAGCGCGCGCAGCCAGGAGATGATCGGGCTGGTGCGGTTGGTGGCGAGCACGGTGAACTCGCGGGCGACGCAAGCCCGGCTGATGGTGGCCAGCGCGTAGCCCGCCGTCATCGCCCGTCCGTCCTCGCCGAACAGGTGTGGCATGACCGCCGTGAGGCCGGCGCCGGACACCTTATGGGCGAAGCTGGCCACCTCCGGGGTGATGCCCGGCATCTCGCTCATGACCACCACGGCAGGGCCCGATCCGAGGCGGTACACGGTTCGCGGCACCCCGTCGGCGACAAAGGAGCTCCGCTCGAAGTCGTCGAGCGCGTCGGGCATCGGCTGACAGTACCTGTGGGGAGATTGGTGCCGCCGCCGGCGGAGATGTCGACCTGCTCAGGCCGGTGCCAGGCGGACCACGACCGGACGGTGGTCCGACCCTGAGTGGTCGGCGATCCGCGCCGCCACGACCCGCAGCGACGCGGTGATGAGCACGTGGTCCAGCTGGCTGTGGGGCCGGTGGGCCGGCCAGGTACGGCCGGTGACGGCCCGGCGCCAGGCCGGGAAGAACGAGCTCACAGGCGGTCCCCACAGGTTCATGTCCCCCGCCAGCGCGGCGGGTGTGTCCGGTGATGGCAAGAGGCTGGCAAGCCGACGGTATTGAAGCGGCGAGAAGTCGGTGAGGTGCGACATGTGGGTGCCCATGAGGATCACCGTGCGCCCGCCGAGGTCGGTCGATGCGGAGACGAGGGCGCGGTCGGCAGGGTCGTGTCGTAGGGGCCCGAGGGAGATCACCTTCACGTCGCGCACCGGGATGCGAGCAAGAAACGCCAGCGACCAGCGCCCCGGGATCGATGCCCGTGTCGGACGGCGGAGCGGTCGCCGGTGGCGATCGAGCCGGAAAGCTCGGGCGTGCCGCCACGGTGGGGGTCCCCATCGATGGTCGGCGTCTGGTGATGGGGCGTACCGCGTGCCGTGGGCCAGGGCGTGATCGGCGATCACCGCATAGCCGAGGTCCTTAGCCACCTGCTCCGCTGTGCTCGGCCCTCCCGAGTCGGGGGCCCACACCTCTTGCATCACGAGCACGTCGGCATCGAGCTCGGCGCACTGTGCGCTCACGTCATAGGGGCGGCCCCAACCGTCCATCCCGAGGTGGACGTTGAAGGTGGCGAGAGTCAGCGACTCCACGGTCAGCCGCGCACCGAGAGGATCACGGGCGCTGACGGCATCGAAACCGTGGCATGTGGGAGGGCGTCGGGGACGGCGGAAAGACGGGAATGACCCAGTGTGTCATCGGCCACCCGGACGGTTGCGCAGGTCAATGACCACCCGCCATCAATAGGCTCTGGTACATGACCCCCGGACCGGCCGCGACCTACGACGAGTTCTCCATGTTTGCGGAGAACGCCAGCGAGGCCGGGCTCGAGTGGAAGGGGGCACCGACCGTCCGCCGCGAGGCCGTCGAGGTCGCCCCCGGTCGACGGCTCAGTGCGCTGGTGTGGGGTTCGGTCCGCCCGGAGCTGGTCCTGTTGCACGGGGGTGGGCAGAACGCCCATACCTGGGACACGGTGGCATTGGCCCTCGATCGGCCGTTGTTGGCCATCGACCTCCCCGGCCATGGACACTCCGACTGGCCGGAGGCAATGGAATCGCTCGAGCCCGCGGCCATGGCCGATGACGTGGCTGCCGTCATCCGCCGGCTGGCCCCCGAGGCGTCGGCCGTGGTCGGCATGTCGCTCGGAGGGATCACGGCCATCGCGTTGGCCAGTCGTCATCCGGAGCTCGTGCGCCGCCTCCTGCTGGTGGACGTAACCCCCGGGGTCAACCACGAGAAGAGCTCGGACATCCAAGCCTTCCTGGCTGGTCCCGAATCGTTCGCCACCTTTGACGAGATCTTGCAGCGAACCATCGATTTCAATCCCACGCGTTCGGTTTCGTCGCTGCGCCGTGGGGTGTTGCACAACGCCGTCCAGCGCGAGGACGGCAGCTGGACGTGGCGCCATCAGCTCGGCCGTCCAAGCCGAACGACCGGCTTGCACATCGATCGGGTGGACTTCGCCACCCAGTGGGACGACCTCGAAGCGATCTCCGTGCCCGTCCTCCTCACTCGCGGCAGCCGCTCCCCGGTGGTCGACGACGATGACGTCGCTGAGTTTCGGCGCCGCCGACCGGGGGAAGAGGTCGTGTTGGTCGACGACGCCGGGCACAGCATCCAGGGGGATCAGCCCGTGATGCTTGCCCGAATCATCGACTCGTTCGTGGCGTACCGGCCGAGTAGGCCGAGTAGGCCCGACGGCCAGCCCGCGGCTCAGGCCGCGGTCAGGACCGACTCGTCGTCTGCCGCCGGGGTCTCAGCCGATTCGACGGCCAATGCGACCGCCAGGACATCAGCCACCTCCGCGGCCAAGTGGAATTCGACCTCCTGGCGAACGGCTTCGGGGACGTCCTCGAGGTCCGGGCCGTTACGAGCCGGCAGCACGACGTGCCGCAAGCCGGCTCGGTGGGCGGCCAGCACCTTCTGGCGAACACCGCCGATGGGCAGGACCCGGCCCTGCAGGGTCACTTCTCCGGTCATACCCACAAGCGATGAGACGGGCTCGTCGCGCAGCAGGCTCACCAGCGCGGTGACCATGGTGACTCCAGCCGACGGCCCATCCTTCGGGATGGCGCCAGCCGGAACGTGCACGTGGAATCGCTTCCCCACGAAGGAGGCCGGATCGATACCGAGGTCGTCGGCGTGCGAGCGCACGTGCGACAGAGCGATCTCGGCGGACTCCTTCATGACATCACCCAGTTGACCGGTCAGGGTCAACCCCTCGGGTCCGTCCATAACCGACGCCTCAACGTAGAGGACATCGCCACCGGTCCCGGTGACCGCCAGACCGGTGGCCACGCCGGGGACCGCTGTGCGATCGGCGGCCTCGAAGAAGAACCGGGGTCGGCCGAGCCACGAGGCGACGTCGTCGGCACCGAGGCGCAGTGGTGTCTCGGCCTCGCCGGCGGCCACCTTGGATGCGACCTTGCGAGTCAGCCGGCCGAGCTCGCGCTCGAGAGAGCGAACCCCGGCCTCGCGGGTGTAGTCGGCCACGATCGTTCGCAACGCGTCGTCGTCCAACTCGAGCTCGTCGGCTCCGAGCGCGGCGCGCTCGAGCTGACGGGCGAGCAAGTGGTGACGAGCGATGCCCACCTTCTCGTCCTCGGTGTAGCCGTCGAGACGGATGACCTCCATCCGGTCGAGCAAGGGACCGGGGATGGTGTCGACCATGTTGGCGGTGGCGAGGAACAAGACCTTGGACAAGTCGAGTTCCACCTCGAGGTAGTGGTCCCGGAACGTGTGGTTCTGCGCCGGGTCGAGCACCTCGAGCAGTGCCGATGACGGGTCGCCCCGGTAGTCGGCGCCGAGCTTGTCGACTTCGTCCAGCACGATGACGGGGTTGAACGTGCCCGCTTCGCGGAGGGCCCGGACCAGGCGTCCGGGTTGGGCACCGACGTAGGTGCGGCGATGGCCACGGATCTCGGCCTCGTCGCGCACGCCGCCGAGGGCGACGCGGACGAACGAGCGTCCGAGGGCACGGGCCACCGACTCGCCCAGTGAGGTCTTGCCCACGCCCGGCGGCCCGACCAGGGCCAGGATGGCGCCCGCGCCGCGGCCGGCCACCGGTTGCAGCCCGCGCTCCTTGCGGAGCTTGCGCACGGCCAGGTGCTCGAGGATGCGATCTTTCACGTCACGCAGCCCGTCGTGGTCCTCGTCGAGGATGCGCCCCGCTTCTGTGACGTCCAGCCGGTCCTCGGACTCGACACCCCACGGCAGCTCTTCGATGGTGTCAAGCCAGGTCCGGATCCATCCCTGCTCTGGGCTCTGCTCGCTCGTGCGCTCGAGCTTGTCGATCTCGCGGTCGACGGCCTTGCGCACATCGTCGGGCAGCTCGCGTTCCGCGAAGCGCGACCGGTAGTCGTCCGGATCGCCCCCCTCGGTGGCGTCGCTTTCGGAGCTCAACTGTCCGAGCTCCTTTCGGATGGCTTCGAGCTGACGGCGGAGAAGGAACTCGCGTTGCGTCTTCTCCATGCCCTCTTCGACGTCGGTCTTGATGCGCTGACGCAGGGCAAGGTCGGCCAACACTTCGCGGGCCCAGTCGATGACCAGCCGCAACCGGGCACCAACGTCCGTCGTCTCCAACACCTGCACCTTCTGGTCCAGAGTGAGGTCAGGGGAATAGCCCGACATGTCGGCCATGCGGCCCGGCTCGGTGATGTCGGCCAGGCGTTCGGCCAGGCGACCGGCACCCCGGCTCAGCAAGATGTTCTCGAGGATGGCCCGGTACTCGCGAGCGAGCTCGCGCTCGTCGTCGGTGGCCAGTCCGTCAGGAACCGACTCCACCTCCACCCACAGAGCCCGTCCCGTTCCAGGCACGGCCGTTCCCAAACGAACCCGCTCGAGGCCGTGGACGACCACGGCAGGAAGTCCCCCCGGGAGCTCTCCTCGCTCGGCGATCTCGGCAAGGACGCCGACGGTGGCGTAGCGGCCATCGATGAAGGGCACCAGCACGAACCGGCCGGCAGCCGCCTCGGCGGCCTCGGTGGCGGCCCGAGCCTCGTCCGACTCGAGGGCCATGGTGAAGACCATGCCCGGCAGTACGACCCCCGAGGTCAGGGGCAGAAGGGGCAGATTTTGGGTGGGAGAGTCCATCGGTCCTCCGGAGCGTAATGGTGTAATCAATTGGTTGACTACACAACAGCCGGGGGCGTGACCTATTCCCCGGTTCACGGCTCCGGACGGTCAGGCAGGCCAGGAGACCTCAGGCTAAAGGTCGGCCGAGAGGTTGGCCTCGGTTTCCCCAGCGTTCGCCCGCCGTTCGCCCGGCGTTTCCCCTGCGTTCGTAGTCCGTTCATCTGCCACCGCTACGTTCCAGTGGGCGGCCTGGCGGTGCGCGTCGGCGGCCGACATTCGACGACACAGGAGGTCGGAACCGGATGAAGCGTGGAAGCATCGTGTCTTTCCGTCGCAGTGTGGTTGCCATGGGAGCGGTCGGTGTCCTCGGCATCGGCTTGGCCGCCTGCAGCAGCTCCCCGTCCTCGTCGTCGCCGCCCACCTCGGCACCGCCCGGTGGCACGCTGAGCAGTGGCAACGCCGCCTACCTGTCGGCCGACCTTGCCGCCCCGGCCGGTACCGTGATCGCGGCCGGGTCGACCTTCGTCCAGCCCTTCTTCAACGCCGCCTTTTACGCCTACACAGGGAAGAACCCCGGGCTGAAGGTCAACTACTCGGGAGTGGGAAGTGGCACCGGGATCACCGACTTCGAATCGGGCACCGTCGACTTCGCCGCCTCCGACGTGCCCATGGCCGCGTCCGACCTCGCCAAGGTGCCGGCATCGGCCGGTCCGGTCATCCAGATCCCGGACATCCTGGGTGGCGTCAGCATCTCCTACAACCTGCCGGGAGTGAGCAAGCAGATTCGCCTCGATTCGACCACCTTGGCCGGCATCTTCGACGGCACGATCAAGACCTGGAACGCCTCCCAGATCAAGGCTCTCAACCCGAGCATCTCCCTCCCTTCCAATGCCATCATCCCCGAGGTCCGGGCCGACAGCTCGGGTACGACCTACATCTTCAGCGATTACCTGACGACGGCCGCCCCGACTGCCTGGACCTTGGGCGCTTCGAAGACCATCGCTTGGCCGTCGAGCGCGGTGCAGACGCCCAAGAACTCCGGGGTGGCGGCCAGCATCAAGTCGACGCCGTATTCGATCGGCTACGTGGAACTGGACTACGCCATCGCCAACCACTTCACCTACGCGGCCGTCAAGAACGCGGCCGGCAACTTCGTGACGCCGTCGCCGGCGACCGTTGCAGCTGACGCCAACCAGAAGACGGGCATCTCGCCGACCAGCTTCTCCATCGTGGACGAGCCGGGTGCCACCAGCTATCCCATCGCCGGCTACAGCTGGGCCATTCTGCTCGAGCACCAGACCAGCGCAACGACCGGTGCCCAAGTCGTGAAGGTGCTCGACTGGACGACGCACACGGGTGGCGGCCAGGACCTGGCTTCCGGCCTCTACTACGTGCCGCTGCCGCCCGCCGTCCAGAACCAAGACCGGACCGAGCTGGCCTCGGTAATTGGCCCCACCGGGAAGGCGCTGCTCACCAAGTGAGTTCGCTCGAGGGGCGCGATCCACCTCCATGACCACGGTCGCCGATCAGCCGGCTGTCCGGCAGGCGCGAATGGGTGGACGCCGGGCCGGCCTCCCCGATCGCATCTACCGGACAGGCCCTCGCCGGCGTCGTCGTCCTCTTCGTCGCCCTGGTCGTTTGGTTCGTGGTCGCCATCGCGGTGAAGGCCCAGCCGGCCTTTTCCACGCTCGGATTCTCCTGGATCTTCGAGAAGACTTGGAACCCGGCACAGGGGCACTTCGGCCTGCTGCCGGCCATCCTCGGGACGCTCGAGACGACGGCCATCGCCATGGTGCTGGCCCTGCCCATCGGCCTCGGCACGGCTATCGCCCTCGCCTTTCTGCTGCCCCAGCGGTTGCGACCTCCCTTCTCGACCGCCGTCGAGTTGCTGGCCGCCGTGCCGAGCGTCGTCTACGGCCTCTGGGGCTTGATCGCCCTTGCTCCCATCTGGCGGTCCACCGTCGAGCCGTTCCTCACCAACGTGCTCGGGTGGACGTCGCTCTTCAACGGTCCCGACACCGGCAACGGACTGCTACTGGCCGGTTGCATTCTGTTCGTGATGGTGCTGCCCACCATGGTGGCCATCTCGCGCGACGTGCTGGCCGTCGTCCCCGTCGAGCAGGTCGAGGGGGCCATGGCACTCGGTGCCACCAGGTGGCAGGTCCTTCGCAAGGTGGTGATCCCGGCCGCCCGGGGCGGCTTACTGGGCGCCTTCACTCTGGCCACCGGGCGGGCGCTAGGTGAGACCGTGGCCGTGGCCATGGTCATCGGAAACTCTCCCTACATCGCACACTCGCTCAAGTCCACGGGTGTGACCATTCCTGCCCTCATCGTGAACACCTTCGGGGAGGCCACCGGAACGACGCTCGCCGCCCTCTTCGGGGCGGCCCTGGTACTGCTCGTCATCGGCATGGCCGTGAACTCGGCCGCCCGGGTGCTGGTGCGAGCCTCCGCCCGATCCGGCGTGACCTCGGTGGCGGTGGCGTGAAATGAGCACGCTCGTCCTCGATACCACGACCGATCCCATCCTCGAACGGCGCCGACAGGTGCGGGCGGCCGCGGCCGCGTCACTCGGACGGCGCAGGGTCATGTCGCGAATCGCCCTCGGGCTTTGCTGGCTGACCTTGGCCGTGGCCGTCGTCCCCCTCGTAGCCGTGATCGCCTACGTGGTGGTGAAGGGGCTGCCGGCCTGGAACGCGGACTTCTTCACCCAGTCGACCGTTCCCGAGGGTGTCCCCGGCGGTGGGATCTGGAACGCCATCGTCGGGACCCTCGTCATCGGGACCATCGCCATTGCCGTCACCATCCCCTTCGGTTTGGCCTGCGGGCTCTTCCTCGCTGAGTCGCAAGGTCGCATCGGTGCCACCGTGCGTTTCATGGCCGATGTCATGACCGGGATGCCGTCCATCACCGTCGGCATCTTCGGGTTCATCGCCATCGTGAGCACCACCAAGCACTACAGCGGCCTGGCCGGTGCCTTCGCCATCGGCATCATCATGTTGCCCGTCATCACCCGCGCCGCTGAGACAGCCATCCGGGGCGTGCCCACCACCGTGTCGGAAGCGGGGATGGCCCTCGGTGGCCGCCGAGCGGCCATTACCCGCCGAGCGGTCCTTCCCGCGGCCCTGCCCGGCATCATCACCGGCATCCTCCTGGCCCTGGCCCGCGGCCTCGGAGAGACGGCGCCGCTCCTTTTCACCATCTTCGGCAGTCAGTATCTGGAGTGGAACCCCACGCAGCCGATGAACGCCATCCCCTTCGTGATCTACGAGAACAGCAGCCAGCCCTATCCCGATCTCATCCAGCTCGCCTGGGGAGCCGCTCTCCTGTTGGTGGTGGTGGTCCTCGTGCTGAACATCGGGAGCCGGTTACTGGCCGCCTGGCTGAGACGGGAGCGAACATGATCATCGATCCAACTGCCAGCCCCGAGGTCGATACTGAGCTCCCGATGAACGTGACCGAAAACGCCATCGACCCCCAGGTGGCCACCGACGTTGTCATGCGCCTTCGGGACGTCGGCGTCACGTTCGCCGGCCGGCCGGCCGTGCGGGACGTGACCTTCGACGTGCAAGCCGGCGCCATCACCGCGCTCATCGGCCCCTCGGGATCTGGCAAGACCACGCTCTTGCGAGCGCTCAACCGCATGCACGACAACGTTCGGTCGGCCTCGGTATCGGGAACCATGCACCTCGGCGACACCGACATCTACGGGTCGTCGACCGATGCCACCTTGCTTCGCTCCCGTGTGGGAATGGTCTTCCAGCGCCCGAACCCGTTCCCGACCATGACCATCTACGAAAACGCGGTGGCCGGCCTCCGGTTCAACGGCATCCGCAAGAAGTCCCTCCTCGACGAAGCGGCCGAGTCGGCTCTTGTGGCTGCGTCCCTTTGGGACAGCGTGCGTGACCGGATGAAAGCCCACGCCAGCACGCTCTCCGGGGGCGAGCAGCAGCGCCTCTGCATCGCCCGTGCCCTCGCCGTCGAGCCCGAGGTCCTGCTCATGGACGAGCCGACCTCGGCCCTCGACCCGGTGGCGACCAGCCGCATCGAGGAGCTGGTGGGTGAGCTCAAGGACCGGGTAACCATCGTCATCGTGACCCACAACATGCAACAGGCCCAGCGCGTCTCCGACCAGTGCGCCTTCCTGCTCATGGCCGAGGATCGCGCCGGCGAGCTCGTCGAGTTCGGGCCCACCCAGAAGCTCTTCTCCGATCCGAGCGACCCGCGCACCCTTGACTACGTGAACGGCCGTTTCGGCTGACTCGTCGGCGCTCGGTCGCTCACCCGAGCACCCGAGGACCCGAGCGCCCGACTCAGGCGATGGAGCGACTGCCCTCGGGATCGAGCCGGAAGCCGACGCCGCGCACCGTGACGATGAACTCGGGCTCGGTCGGGTCCGGCTCGAGTTTGGACCGGAGCCGGTGGATGTGGGTGTCGAGGGTGCGAGAGTCCGACAGGTAGCGATCCGGCCAGAGCAGATCGATGAGCTCGTCGCGCGTCCGCACGCCGCCGTGCCGGTGAGAGGAGCACGGCCAGGAGGTCGAACTCGCGGCGGGAGAGGTGGGTCTGGCGGCCCTCGACGGTGACCTCGCGGCGCAGGAAGTCGACGTTGACCGAGCCGAAGGCGGCTTCCGGCGGCGGTTCGTCACGACCCGGCCCCGGCCAATCCTCGTCGTCGGGTGGAGGTTCAAGAGTGGTCAGGGGGTCCGACGGTGGTGACACTCGTCGCAGAATGGCTTGCATGCGGGCGACCAGCTCGCGCAACCGGAAGGGCTTGGTGACATACCCGGCGGCCCCGAGCTCCAGTCCGAGCACCACATCGAGCTCGGTGTCCACCGCGCTGACCATGACGATCGGAACCTGCGAGATGGCCCGCATGCGGCGGCAGACCTCGATGCCGTGCATCCCGGGGAGCAGCATGTCCAAGAGGACGATGTCCGGATGCACCTTCTCCAGCAGGTTGAGCGCTTCGTACCCGTCGGTAGCCACCTCGACGTCGAACCCCTCGAGACGGAGTCCGGACGCGAGCGCCTCGCGGTAGGACGGCTCGTCCTCCACGACCAGCACCTTCACGTTCCCGCCCAACACGACCAGCTGGACCTCCCGCGAGGGGACCCTAGGAAGACGAGGTGAACGGGAGAGAACGCTCCGGCGTCCGGTTGGTGATCGTTTGGTAAACGTTGTGAGGCCGCTCCACGTCTGACCGACGGGCGAGCGGCGAGCCGTCCGCCCCACTCAGGTCAGGGCACCGAGGGCGAGGCCGGCGGCGGCTGCGCCAAGTCCGAGCACCACGGCGAGCAGCAGGTTGGCGGCCGCCACTGCGAGCCGTCCGTCGGTGGCCAACCGAAAGGTGTCGAAGGTGAACGACGAGAACGTGGTGTAGGCGCCGAGAAACCCGGTGCCGCTGACGACGAGTGCCGTGGCCCCGATCGCGTGGTGGGCATTGGCCGACGTCAGCACGCCGAGTGCGAAGGCACCGCTCACATTCACGACCAAAATGCCGACGGGTAGGACGTTCGGTCGCCGGTGCTGCACGACATGGTCGACGCCGAAGCGAAGAAGTGCGCCGGCCGCGCCGGCGACGGCGACAAGGACGACGGTCACGGTCCGAGTGGCTCGAGGTCGTCCGGATCGGGGATCGGCCCGACCGGCGAAGGCCGCCCGCCGCGGCCGAGACGAGCGAGGGCCACTCCCGCGCCCGCCGCCACGAGACCGGCCACCAGCGACGAGATCAGGTAGAGGACGGCGACGCCCGGCCGGTCGTGGCGTCCGAGTTGGACCACCTCGACGGCCAGGGTTGAGAAGGTGGTGAAGCCACCACAGAAGCCGATGACGAGGAGCGGCCGGAGGTGGGGGTTGTGGGGGAACCGCTCGACGGCCAGGGTGAGAACGAAGCCCACGAGCAGTGAGCCGCTGACGTTGACGAGCCATATCGACCAGGGGAAGCCGCTCGTCGGAGTGACGAGCGCCCGCACGACGGCGTAACGGGCCAAGGTGCCGAGCGCCCCGCCGGCGGCGATGGCCAGCAAACGCAGGACGATGGGCCGGTTGAGCATGTGGCGGGCGAGCCTACGGCACCGACCTCATCTTTTGGGGTGCTGCGATCGAGCTCGACCGTGCCTCCGCAAGCGGGCTGCAGACGGCCTGCCGTTGCTCTGCCTCAAGCCGTAAGGGTCCGCCCGCACACCTTTGGTCGACCAATGGGGGAGGACATGGACGAGGGGTGCGTCAGGCGGACTCTTACGGCTTGAAGCGGTAGCCAATGCCCCGCACGGTGATGATGTGCTGGGGATCGGCAGGGTCGACTTCGATCTTCTTGCGCAGGCGCTTTACGTGGGTGTCGAGCGTGCGGCTGTCACCCATCTTTCGGTCGCGCCAGATGCGGTCCATGCATTGTTTGCGCGTGACCACGTGACCGGCCTCCGAAGCAAGCAGCGCCAGGAGGTCGAATTCTTTGCGGGAGAGCTCGACCGGTCGGCCGCGGACGGCAACCTCGCGGATGGATGTATCGAGGCAGACCGGCCCATAGGTGACGACACCGGCGACCCGCGGTCGTTCGGCGTCCTGCGACTGGCTGTCCACCCGGCGAAGGACGGCACGAATCCGGGCCGTCAGCTCCCGCGGCCGGGGAGGCTTGGTGATGTGATCGGCCGCTCCGGCCTCGAGGGCCATCACCGCGTCGAGCTCGTCGTCGCAGGCGGTCACCATGATGATGGGGACGGAGGGGAGCTTGGCGTTGATGCGGTGGAAGAGGGCGAGGCCCCCTCGGGCTTCGGCCACCTCCATGTCGAGGAGGATGAGCGACGGCCGGGCCGTGCGGGCCAGCTCTGCGCCCTCGTCGCCGTCGGTGGCGACGACGACGTCGAAACCCTCCACCGACAAGGTGGCCGCCAGCGTCTCGCGCATGGCGGCGTCGTCGTCGATGATCAGAATGGTGGGAGGGGCGTCTGGCGGTGACGCCCTCTCCTCCACCACCTCGCGGAAGGCCAAGGTCATCGGCCCCCCGTGACCTTCCGGGAGCGCGGTCGCCAGCGCGCCGCGCTCCGACTTTGGGCGCCGCACCGGGCATTGCCGCAGCCGACCCTTCGATCCGTCACGGCAAAGATGGATATGTCGACCAACAGCTCATCTGATTGCTGCATTGCTGTGAGAGGCAGAGGGAGGAAGAGGCAGCCGGGCCCCTGGATGGAACAAACGGAGCGGATCGCAGAGCCGGCTCAGGGGAGCCGCCGCTCCGGTGTGGGGGCAGCGCCAACCTCGTTTCGCAGCCATCGCGCAAACCCTACGGAGAGCGAGTGAACGTGACGCGATCGACAGGTCACTGAAAGGTAATCAGTGGGTTATCTTCTGACTCGCCGGTCATCATCCGTCTTGTGGTGCACCGCGCCGGGCCAGTTGTGACTCGAGGCCCGAACCAAAAGCTCGGAGCCGCCGAGCGAGGGGCCGACCCGCCGAGGAACCGAGGGCCAGGAGGACGCCATGGCTGCCGACGACAAGATGCCAGTGCCCGACCTCGACGTGTCCGAGACCGACGAATGGCGTCGGCTCGTCCAGTGCTACGAGGCCATCCGCTCCCGCCATCTCCGTGACCTTTTCGCCGAGGACCCCGACCGTGGGTCGCGGATGACAGTGACCGCCGCTGATCTCTTCCTCGATTACTCGAAGCACCGCATCGACCAGAAGGGGCTCGACGCCCTCTTCGCGGTGGCCCGCCGGGCCGGCCTCGAGGAGCACCGCGATGCCATGTTCGCCGGCCGACACATCAATACGTCGGAAGACCGCGCCGTGTTGCACGTGGCCCTGCGGATGCCCCGCGACGCGGAGCTGGTGGTTGACGGCCAGGACGTGGTGGCCGACGTGCACCGCGTGCTCGATCGAATGGGGGAGGTGGCCGAGCGCATCCGATCCGGCGAATGGACGGGCCAGACCGGCAAGCGCATCACCACCGTGGTCAACATCGGCATCGGAGGATCGGACCTCGGACCGGCGATGGCCTACGAGGCACTACGCGATGCGGCCGACCCCGGCATCCAGTGTCGGTTCGTCTCCAACATCGATCCCGTCGATCTCTTTGCCAAGACCGGCGACCTCGACCCGGCCGAGACGCTGTTCGTCGTCAGCTCCAAGACGTTCACGACACTCGAGACCCTCACCAACGCGCGTGCAGCGCGAGCCTGGCTGCTGTCCGGGCTCGGGTGCGGCGAGGAGGCCGTGGCCCGTCATTTCGTGGCCGTCTCGACCAACGAGCAAGGGGTGCGAGAGTTCGGCATTGACCCCGAGAACATGTTCGAGTTCTGGGACTGGGTCGGGGGCCGCTACTCGTACGACTCGGCCATCGGCTTCTCGCTCATGGTGGCCATCGGTCCGTCCGCCTTCGCCGACATGCTGGCCGGTTTCCATGCCATGGACGGCCACTTCGCCACCGCCCCGCTCGAGGCCAACATGCCGGTTATCCAGGGGATGCTCAACGTCTGGTACGACAACCTGTTCGGCGCCGAGACGCACGCCGTGCTGCCCTACAGCCAGCGAATGGCCCGCTTCCCTGCCTATCTCCAGCAGCTGACCATGGAGTCGAACGGAAAATCGGTGCGGCGCAGCGGCGTGCCCGTTTTCGGCCAGACCGGCGAGATCTTCTGGGGTGAGCCCGGCACCAACGGCCAGCACGCCTTCTACCAGTTGCTGCACCAGGGCACGAAGCTCGTCCCGGCCGACTTCATCGGCTTCGCCGAGTCCACCCACGGACGCGGCACCCAGCAGGATCTGCTCATGTCCAACTGCTTCGCCCAGACCAAGGTGCTGGCCTTCGGTCGCACCGCCGAGAGAGGTGGCCGCCGACGGCACCCCGGCCGAGCTCGTTCCCCACAAGGTCATGCCGGGGAACCGACCCAGCTCCACCATCATCGGACCGCGGCTCACTCCTTCGGTGCTCGGGCAGTTGGTGGCCCTCTACGAGCACACGGTGTTCACCGAGGGAGTCATCTGGGGCATCGACTCCTTCGACCAGTGGGGTGTCGAGCTGGGCAAGGTGATGGCCGCACAGCTGGCCCCGCTGCTCGATGAGCAGAAGGCTCCCGACCTCTCGAAAGAGGACAGCTCGACCGCCGGCCTCATCCGCCGTTATCGCGGCCTGCGGGGTCGCCCGACCTGAGGCCGGGCCGCGCACTCAGGCGGCGGATAGCTCGCGCCACAGCGCGAGGTAGTTGGGATAGGTCAGCTCGTCCGTGATGTAGCCGGCGCGGGCCAGCTCCTCGTGGAACCGTGGCAGATTGCGCCAGGGGATGCCCATGTCGACGTGATGGGCCAGGTGCCACCCGGTGTTGTAGGGCACGAACCAAAAGCGGGCCAGCCAGCTCTGGCGAACGTTGTGGGTGGTGGCCCGCCGATCGGAGCTCTTCTCGAGCCCGCCGTGCTCAGCGATGGAGCGGAGTCGGTTGAGCACCCGCCACTGGGTCATCCATGGCAGCCACCACAGCAGGGGGTAGATCCACCAGCGGCCGGTGGCGGCCCACATGACGGCCCACAGGACGACCTGGGTTCCGATGATGGAGGCGGACACCCTGCGATAGACGGGGCTGCGCAGTCCCTTGAACAGCGGGGTGAAGTTCTTCCAGCCGGAGATGCCCACCGCGTCACGCACCAGCCGGCGGATGAGGGTCCGCCGGTCACAGCGGTAGCCGCCGTAGAAGGCCATGTCGGGCTCCTTCGGCCCGAACTCCTCCTTGTGGTGGGCGAAGTGTCCGCGCCGGTAGATGGTGATGGGGGTGAACGTCGGATAGGCGATGAGCCACGTCCCCACCCAGTCGTTGATCCGCTTGTTGGTGAAGAGAAGCTTGTGGGCTGACTCGTGCATGAGGATGGCGAAGCGGGCGTAGAGCGGGCCCATGAGAACGAAAGCGGCGAGGTAGGCGAACGGGTTGTCGATCCACACGGCACCACCGATGAGCACGGCGGCGAAGAGCCACACACTGACCACGGTGACCCCGTTGCGGAAACTGGGGATGCGTCGCAGCTCGCCACGGAGCTCTGGGCGGGGGACCCCGTTGGGCAGGAGCCGCTCGGTGGGCAAGACGTCGGGCCGGGTGGAGGGGTCAGCCACCATGGTGAGGGCCATGCCTCTATATTACGGAAATCTCACAGATGGATCAAGAAAGTAATAGGGCCCTCACCGCCCGGTCGGTCCTGGCCAGCACCCTGCTCGGGGAGGATCCGCCCGAGCTGCCCGTCGCCCACCTCGTGCATATGGCCTCTCTGTTCGGGGTCAGCGAGAACCGGGCCCGGGTGGCCCTCAGCCGGATGGTGGCCGCCGGCGAGGCGTCGACCGACGGTTCGGGCAACTATCGCCTGGCCGGGCATCTCCTCGAGCGGCAGGTGCGCCAGGCCGAGAGCCGTACCGGCCAGGCCGACCCCTGGACCGGGCGCTGGACCATGGCCGTGGTCCGGGTCGCCGGTCGCTCGGCCGAGGAGCGGGCCGCCCGCCGACACCGTCTGGATCGGGCCCGCCTGGCCGAGCGCCGAGAGGGCGTCTGGTTGCGACCGGACAACCTGGAGCTTCGGCCCGACCCGGCCGAGGACTCCGACCTCGAGGTGTTCGTGGCCCAACCAGCCGGTGACCCGAGGCGGCTGGCGGGCGAGTTGTGGGACCTCGATGGGTGGGCCCGGCGAGCCGAGCAGCTGGAGGTGCTCTGGCCGATTCGCCCACCCACGGACCCGACGACCTCGCCCCCGGGTTCGAGTTGTCGGCCTCGGTCCTCCGGCATCTGCAGGCCGACCCCCTCCTGCCCGCAGAGCTCCTGCCACCGGGCTGGCCGGGTACCGCACTGCGCCACGCCTACAGCCGTTGGGACAATCGCTACCGCGAGGTCCTCCGCGACGTGGGGCCGCGCCCGATAAGGGCGTCGGCATGGTGGAGACGGAGGTACAGACGGGTTCCGAACGGGGATGCGGTCTCGGGCGTGGACGCCGAGCAGCCGCTTAGGATCGGCCGTCCGCCCGGCAGAGCCGGACAACGGAACCGCAGCGAGAGCGCGCACGAGCGCGGGAGGTCCCATGGTTGAGTCGGATGCGGGCCCAACGCTCGCCGGAAAGGTGGCGGTGATCACCGGCGGTGCTCGCGGTCAGGGCCGAAGCCACGCCATCGAGCTCGCCCGGCTGGGTGCCGACATCGCCGTCTGCGACATCTGTAGCGACGTCCCCTCTGTCGGCTATTCCATGGGCACCGAGAGCGATCTGGGCGAGACCGTCGAACGGGTGAGCGCCCTTGGCCGGCGGTGTCGCTCGGCGGTGGTCGATGTTCGCGACCTCGACGCGCTCGACCTCCTTCGTCGATGGAGTCCACGACGACCTCGGCTCGGTCGACGTGCTGGTGGCCAACGCCGGCGTCGCCACCGTCGGCTCGATCACCCTGATGTCGGCCACCGATTGGTCGGATGTCATCGACATCAACCTGACCGGGGTGTTCAACGCCATTCGGGCGACAGCCCCTCACATGCGGCGTCAACGTTACGGCCGGATCATCACCATCTCGTCGATGATGGGCCGCTCGGCCAATCCCGGAGCTCCCGCCTACGTGGCCTCGAAATGGGGTGTCATCGGACTCACCAAGGCGGTCGCCCTCGAGCTGGCCGGCTTCGGCGTGACGGTCAACGCCGTCGCCCCCGGGAATGTGTCCACCGACATGATCCACAACGAGACCCTCTACCGGATGATGCGCCCCGACCTCGAGCACCCGACCCGCGAGGACGTGGCCGGGCCGATGGCTGCGTTGCACGCCCAGCCCGTTCCCTGGGTCGAACCCGAGGACATAACCGCGGCCGTGGTCTTCCTTGCCTCCGACGCGGCCCGTTACATCACCGGGTCGGTGATCGACGTGGACGCCGGGGCATCGGCCCGGTTCACCGCGTGACGGGCACGATCAGATGTGGCGGTGCGGACGTTCTCGCCGCCGCCGCTTCGGTGATGGACGTGCTCCAACCGGCAGTCGACCGCGACTGGTCGGTGCCCGTCCCGGAGCTCGACTTCACCGTTGCCTCGGTGGTCGCCCACGCCGCCTCGGGACTCCTCTGGTATTCCGTCGATGTCTGGGAGGGCCCGACCGATGAGGCTGCCTATGAGGTCAGCGTCCGAGTCGACGCGGAAAACGGCCGCCTTCTGAACAGCCTGCGGGCCGCGGCCGCGGTCTGTGCCGCGTCAATCGATGCCGCGCCGCCCACGACCCGAGGCTTTCACCCGGCGGGCGCCGCCGACCCAGAGGGGTTCGCGGCGATGGCCTGTGACGAGGTCCTCGTGCACGGCGACGACGCCGCTCGGGGCCTGGGTCTGCCGTTCGCTCCGGATGGCGACCTGGCTGAGCGGGTGCTGTCTCGCCTGTTCCCCTGGCATGCCGAAGGACCGACCGGAGGATCCCTGGACGGCCCTGCTCTGGGCCAACGGTCGGGTCACACCGGCCGGTCGGGTCCGGCAAGAGAGGTGGCAGTGGCATTGCGCGCCGCTCTCCGAGTGGGACGGCGCCGAGCCAGGCGACGCCTGAGCCCTTCGCCACTCGCCGTTCTTCTACTGGCGGGCCATGGCCGCGCGCCCGTCGGCGGCGCCGCCGGTGCGCTGGTCGGCTGCCGTAGAGGACAGCACCTCGATGTCCAAGCGCTCGAGGGTGCCTTCGAACGGGAACGGCCCCCGGTAGCGATCACTGACCGCCGAGCCGTGGTCGTAACCGACGCTCGGACCGACGCTCGAGATCATGGTCATGGCGAAGGGAACCTCCATTGCTCCCGAGTCCTCGCCGTCCACCACCAGCGTGGCCTCGGCGCCGCTTGCCGACCCGGCGGAAGCGGACGCCGACGACGGACGGGCCCGGCGGTACGGCGCGTGTGGAGGTGACGAGGTGGTGGTCCCCGAAGCAGTTGTAATCGAACTGCAGCCGGTTGTTCTCCACGAAGATACTGACGCCGCTGTTCTCGGTGCCGGTGGCGTAGAGGACTCCGCCGGCACCCTCGGGGCGGTCGATGGAAGCCGACAGGTTCCAGCCGCGACCGCCGAGCGCCGGAGCCACTTGGGCGGGCATGGGCGACATGGGCGGGAAGTAGTGGTAGCGGCGATCGTGTGGATGGGGCGAACGATCGCGGTACCGGGTCATGAACAGCTCGATGAGGCGGTCGTCGAGCGGAAGGACGCCGTAGCGTTCGGCTTCCTCCCACCATCGTTCGACGAGCTCGGCCAACAGCTCCGGACGTTCGCTGGCCAGGTTCACACATTCGGAGCGGTCCTCGGCCAGGTGGTAGAGCTCCCAGTCGTCCTCCTCGAAGGGGACTCCCGAGGTGTGCCTGGTGACCGCCTTCCAGCCGTCGGCGTAGATAGCCCGGTGCCCCATCATCTCGAAGTACTGCACCTTCCGGGTGTCGGGAGCGGCCGCGTCGTCGAACGAATAACGCAGCGAGGTACCGGCCAACGGGATCTGCTCGTAGCCGCGGTAGGTGTTCGGGAGCTCGACGTCCAGGCAGTCGTAGATGGTGGGCGCGATGTCGGTCACGTAGTGGAACTGGTCGCGGCGCCCGCCGGCGTCGTCGATATGGCCGGGCCACACCACGATGAGGGGGACGTGGACGCCACCCTCGTGCGTGTTCTGCTTGTACCACTTGAAGGGTGTGTTGCCGGCCTGGGCCCAGCCCCACGGGTAGTTGGCGTGGCTATGGGGCCCGCCGATGTCGTCGAGGTGGGCCACGGCGTCGTCCGGGCTCTCGACCAAGAAGTTGAAGTACTTCATCTCGTGGAGGACGCCGAAGGGTCCGCCCTCCTGGCTGGCCCCGTTGTCGGACAGGAGAAGGAAGAGGGTGTTGTCCATCTCTCCGAGCGCTTCGAGGGAGGCGACCAGTCGACCGATCTGCGCGTCGGTGTGCTCGAGGAAGGCGGCGAACGCTTCCTGTAGCCGGGCCGCCAGGCGCCGCTGGTTCTCGGGCAGGCCGTCCCAGGGCTCGACTCCGGGGTTGCGCGGGGCGAGACGGGTGCCCGGGGGGAGCAGCCCGAGCTCCTGCTGTCGGGCGAACCACCGGTCGCGGGCCGCGTCCCAGCCGTCGTCGAACCTGCCCCGGTAGCGCTCGAGGTAGGAGGCCGGAGCTTGGTGGGGGGCGTGCATGGCACCAAAGGCGAGGTAGGTGAAGAAGGGCCGGTCGGGCCGAATCGACTTCGTGTCGTGGATGAAGCCGATGGCGTGGTCGACCAGGTCCTCGCTCAGGTGATAGCCCTCCTCCGGCGTGCCCGGCGGCTCGACCGAGTGATTGTCGTAGACGAGCTCGGGATGGAACTGGTCGGTCTCACCTTCGAGGAAGCCGTAGTAGCGGTCGAATCCGCGTTGACATGGCCACTGGTCGTAGGGGCCGGCCGCGGATGCATCCTCCATGCGACAGAGATGCCACTTGCCCAACGCGAAGGTGGCATAGCCCCGATCACGGAGGACCTCGGCCACCGTGGCCGCGTGGTTGGTGACGTGCCCGCGCATGTGCGGGAACCCGCTGTCGAAGTTGGAGAGGGAGCGCATGCCCACCGTGTGGTGATTGCGGCCAGTGAGCAGGGCGGCGCGGGTGGGGGAGCACAGCGGTGTCACGTGGAAGTTCGTGTAACGCAGGCCTCGGTCGGCCAACGCATCGATGTGCGGCGTGACCAAGTCCGAGCCGAAGCAGCCGAAGTGTGAGAATCCGGTGTCGTCGAGCAGGATGAGGACGACGTTGGGCGCCCCGTCGCCGGGATGGGCGGCCGTTGACCACCAAGGTGTCGAATCGGCCAGCGTGCGCCCGATGGTGCCCTCGAAGGGCTCGTATGTCCTCATGATGCTCCTGCTTCCTTCATCGGTCTCTGTCGGGACCACCGACCCGCGTGACCCGGGTCACATCTCGTGCACGACAAAGTGGCATTCGCGCTGACCATAGATTCGCCCCTACGACCGTGTCCACGCGAGCAGCACCAAGCGGCCGAAGCCACATCGAGGCGGCACCCGCGTCGGGGACGGCTCAAGAGATGGTTGTCGCCGATGCCCATTTTGTCCGGATCCTCGAATCACCGATCGGGATCCGGCTGGCTGCTCCCGTGGTCAGCGCTTCGTCCTGACGGTGCCGGTCCCCTCGTCGTCCGATCCCCCGTTTGGTGGTGACCTCATGCGAACATCGGACGAGATGTTTGACCCTGGTGCACCGGTCGGCGGCCGACCCCGTCGACCCGGCCGGCGCCTGAGGCGCCGCCGGACGATCGCTGCGTCGGTCCTCGTCCTCGTGGTCGGCGCCGCCATCGCCCTCCCGCTCGCCACCAGTCACGCCGGGGCGCCTTCCGGCTGGAACATCGTGAGCGCTCCGTCGACATCCGACGAGGGCGAGAACATCATGTTGGGCGCCACCTGTGCCAATGCACAGGAATGCTGGGCAGTGGGGGTCGACGCGCCGGCCGCCGGTTCCGCTCCGATCATCCAGGAATGGAACGGGTCGAGTTGGTCATTCGTGGCGTCGGCCGCCGTCGGGAACGGTGGCCTCTTCGGTGTCACCTGCGTGTCGCCGTCGGACTGCTGGGCGGTTGGGGCTGAGAAGTTCATTGCCGGGGCGCCCACGCCGCTGGCCGAGCAGTGGAACGGGAGCTCGTGGACGGCGATGGCGACGCCGGACGAGCCGGGGGCCGCCGGGGCAATTCTGCACAGCGTGAGTTGCGTCTCGAGCACGAACTGCTGGGCGGTCGGTCAGCTGCAGGACAACACGAACTCGGCCTTCGGCGCCCTTATCGTCCACTGGAACGGCACTTCGTGGTCGTTGGGGACTCCGGCGGCCACTGGTCAGCCCTACGACCAGCTCAACTCCGTCGACTGCGTGAGCTCGAGCGACTGCTGGGCCGTCGGCTATACGGGCCCGAACCAGCAGAACGACGACTTCCTCCCCATCTTTCCGGGATCCCCCGGAGGCGACCAGGGTCTCATCGAGCACTACGACGGGAGTGCCTGGTCGGTGGTCCCGAGCGCCACCGAGCGAGCGCCGAACGGTGGGTACCTGTCGGCTGTCACCTGTGTGAGCCCGTCCGATTGCTGGGCCACCGGATCGACCACGGGCGCCGGCGGCGGCGCTCCGACCGGAACCATCGCCCAGCTCTGGAACGGCTCGACGTGGTCGGTCGTTCCGACACCCACCTCGCCGGCCCTGCTCGCCAATGCGGAACTGATGGCCGTCACCTGTCTCAGCGCCGATCAATGCTGGGCGACGGTGGCCGGATCTCTCGCCGGCAGCAATTTCCAGCCCGCGCCCGCCATCGAGGCCTGGAATGGGAGCACCTGGTCGGTGGAGCCGAGCCCCAACAACACGATCGCCTTCCTCGACGCTGTCGCCTGCGTCCGCGGCGATGCCTGCTGGTCGATCGGCTCCTCGATCGTCCCCGCCAGCGGTGGGGGCCACTTCGTACCCCTCGTCGAGCAGATGGTGCTCCCACCCCAGAGCACCCAAGGCTTCGTGGCCGCCTCGTCGGACGGCGGGGTCTACAACTTCGGGGTGTTCCCCTTCGACGGATCCATGGGGGGCACCCGCCTCGCCCGACCCGTGGTCGGGATCGCGGCCACCCCGGATGACGCCGGCTATTGGGAGGTGGCCTCCGACGGGGGCATCTTCTCCTTCGGGGATGCCAACTTCTATGGCTCGATGGGTGGCCATCCGCTCAACGCCTCGGTGGTGGGCATGGCCACGACCCCGAACGCTCAGGGCTATTGGGAGGTGGCCTCCGACGGGGGCATCTTCTCCTTCGGGGATGCCAACTTCTACGGCTCGATGGGTGGCACCCGGCTCAACAAGCCCATCGTGGGCATGGCCGCCGCGCCCGACGGCCAGGGCTATTGGGAGGTGGCCTCCGACGGGGGCATCTTCGCCTTCGGGAGCGCCAACTTCTACGGCTCGATGGGCGGTGCGCACCTGAGTGAGTCCATCGTGGGCATGGTCGCCACCCCGAACGGTCAGGGCTATTGGGAAGTGGCGGCCGACGGCGGGGTCTTCGCCTTCGGGAACGCCACCTTCGACGGTTCGGTCCCCGGTCAGGGCATCCGGGCCACGGTGCCGGTCGTGGGCATGACCGCGACCCCGAGTGGTGCGGGCTACTGGCTCATCGGCGCGGACGGATCCACCTACGCCTACGGGGACGCCACCTTCCTCGGATCGCTGGCCGGCATCCGGCTGGCTGCTCCGGTGGTCGGCGCTTCGTCCTGACGCCTGGTCAGTGACTCACCTTCTGCCCCACGCGCTGACTGGACCCGCTCTTTCCGGGTACCAACACCATTTGATTCGTTCCGTCTGCTCCGAGCGAGGCCCATCCACCATTCGCAGTCTTCTCGGAGGCAAGCATTTGTCATGAGATCCGCCCATTTACTGAACCGGCACAAGCCGCGCCTCACCCGTCGCACGATGGTGGTGGGAGCGATGGCCAGCCTCCTCGTCGTGGCCGCGGCCATCGCCCTGCCACTGACCAGTGGCCGTGCCGCTCAAGCCGGCGGATGGAACCTCGTGAACAGTCCGAGCACCAACGATGGCGGTAACGACATCCTGCTCGGAACCACCTGCGCCAACGCGCAGGAATGCTGGGCGGTGGGTGGCGACCTGCCACCCCAGGGCAATGGCGCTACCCCCATCATCCAGGAGTGGAATGGCAGCAGCTGGTCGTTCGTCGCCACACCGACGGCGGGCGGCACTGGAAGCGCGCTCTTTTCCGTGACCTGTGTGACCAGCTCCAACTGCTGGTCGGTCGGGGTGTTGCTGGCGGCGTCGGGAAACCCGGCCGGACCGTTGGCCGAGCAGTGGAACGGCAGCAGCTGGTCGGTGGTGCCGACGCCCAATGTCGGTGCACCCGGCGCCGTCCTGCAAAGCGTGAGTTGTGTTTCCGCCTCTGACTGCTGGGCCGTCGGTGAGACGACGAACGCCGCCGGCAATGGCCTCGCCGGCCTCGCCCTGCATTGGGATGGAGCCTCCTGGACCGTGGTCCCCACCGCGCCGACCGGGCAGGACTTCTCGCAACTCAACGGCGTCACGTGCCTGACGGCCGACAATTGTTGGGCGGTGGGCGCCGCCGGCTCCAATCAGGAAAATCCCAACTTCCTACCTATCTTTCCGGGCGCGGTCGGCGACCAGGGGGTCATCGAACATTGGAATGGGGCCGGTTGGACGATCGTCCCGAGCTACGCCGTCTCGTCACCCAACGGCGGTTGGGTCTCAAACGTCACCTGCGTGAGCGCGAACGACTGCTGGGCGGTAGGGGCGACGACCGATGCCAGTGGAAGCCAGAGCGGCACGTTGATGCAGAGCTGGAATGGCTCGTCGTGGTCGGTCGTTGCGACGCCCGCCCCGCCGGCGGGCGGCGGCATCCTGTCCTCGGTCACCTGTCTGTCCGCCGATCAGTGTTGGGCCTCGGGGTCGACCGGCAGCATTGCCAACGGCGGGAACAACAATCCCAACCCATTGATCGACGAGTGGAACGGCAGCATCTGGTCGATCCAACCCTCACCCAATGTGACGGTGCTCGCCTTTTTGAGCTCCATTACCTGCGCCCGAGGCGACGCCTGCTGGGCGGTCGGGAGCTCGGGCATCCCCAACAACACCAACAACAACAACGGCCTCCAGTTCACCTCTCTGGTCGAGCAGATGGTGCTCCCACCCCAGAGCACCCAAGGCTTCGTGGCCGCCTCGTCGGACGGCGGGGTCTACAACTTCGGGGTGTTCCCCTTCGACGGATCCATGGGGGGCACCCGCCTCGCCCGACCCGTGGTCGGGATCGCGGCCACCCCGGATGACGCCGGCTATTGGGAGGTGGCCTCCGACGGGGGCATCTTCTCCTTCGGGGATGCCAACTTCTACGGCTCGATGGGTGGCCATCCGCTCAACGCCTCGGTGGTGGGCATGGCCACGACCCCGAACGCTCAGGGCTATTGGGAGGTGGCCTCCGACGGGGGCATCTTCTCCTTCGGGGATGCCAACTTCTACGGCTCGATGGGTGGCACCCGGCTCAACAAGCCCATCGTGGGCATGGCCGCCGCGCCCGACGGCCAGGGCTATTGGGAGGTGGCCTCCGACGGGGGCATCTTCGCCTTCGGGAGCGCCAACTTCTACGGCTCGATGGGCGGTGCGCACGCTGAGTGAGTCCATCGTGGGCATGGTCGCCACCCCGAACGGTCAGGGCTATTGGGAAGTGGCGGCCGACGGCGGGGTCTTCGCCTTCGGAAACGCCACCTTCGACGGTTCGGTCCCCGGCTCAGGGCATCCGGGCCACGGTGCCGGTCGTGGGCATGACCGCGCACCCCGAGTGGCTGCGGCTACTGGCTGCATCGGCGCGGACGGATCGACCTACGCCTACGGGGACGCCACCTTCCTCGGATCGCTGGCCGGCATCCGGCTGGCTGCTCCGGTGGTCGGCGCTTCGTCCTGACGGCGCCGGCCGGATCATGACCACGCCGGCCGACCGTCCGCTCGTTCAGTCCGAGCCCGGCAGGGTCGCAGGGCCCTCCCGGATCCGGCGGATGACCTCGTCGACGACCTGGCTGGTCGAGGCGTGCCCGCCGAGATCGAACGTGCGGATGCCGTCGGCCGCGGCTCCGAGAGTGGCCTGGCGGAGACGGGTGGCAGCGGGCCCGGCCGCAGCGTGGCCGAGTCCGGCGGCGTGCTCGAGGACGGCGGCACAGGCGAGCAACATGGCCATCGGATTGGCGACATCCTTCCCTTCGAGGGAGGGAGCCGTTCCGTGGGGCGCCTCGGCCATGGCCACGACCGTGCGCAACTCGTCGTCGAAGGCCATGAGGACCGATTCGGCCCCGGCGATGGAGCCGAACAAGGCGAGGACGAGGTCGGAGAGGCAGTCCCCGTCCCGGTTGAGGGCGGGCACCACGAGCGGGCAGGCGGCCCGACTCGGTCGAGCAGCCCGGCGTAGGCGGCGTCGATCAGAACGGGGCGGTAGTCGACGTCAGCGTGGCGAGCGGCCGCCGCGTCCATCTCCTCTTTGAGCATGGCCTCGTAGCGGGTCGACACCGTCCATTTGGGACCCCCGTAGACCGACGCCCCCATCTGGGTCGCCACCCGGAAGGCGTACTCGGCCACCTGCCGGCACGAACGCCGGGTGATCGTCTCGGTGCGGTAGGCCTGCTCGTCGACCGCGCCCCGTCACCCATCCGGCCTTCCTCGGCGCCGTAGGCGTCACCGGTGGCCATGCGCACGACAGCCACGGGATGGACCATGGGGGCGAGGGGCGAGACGCCGGGGATGCGCCGTCCGGTGCGCAGGATGACCGATCCGCCCACCCCTTCGCGCAGGATCCGATTGGGTGACCCGACGTCACCGACGCCGGGCGGTGTGATGGTGGCCGCCTTGAGCCCGAGCCCCGTTTCCCGCATGGCGGAGGCAGCATCGTGCACGACACCGTTGGCCGTGCGCCGGCGGGCCTCGAGCGAGAGGTCGAAGGAAGCGAGGTCGACGGGAAAGCCGATGACGTTCGGCTCGAGGACCCGGAGCGCCTCATCGAGTAACTCCTGACCGGTCTCGTCTCCTTGGCAGACGACGACCGGAGACCGGGGTGGGCACGCCCGATTCTCGCATGGTCGACGCGACCGCCTGCCGGACGTCGACGGACTGCGAGGCTTCGGGTCGGCCCTGCCATCGTCACGCGGCCGGGCGAGGCCGCCCGCTCTATTTACTTGCTTGCTGGCAAGCATCTTTCAGCTAGACTGGAGACATGCCAGCGAAGACCGCCGAGCGGAGCTCCATGATGGCCAACGACGCCAAGAACGCCAACGAGGGGGAGGTCGCCGGGCGCCTGCGGACGGCGGTGGCTCGCATCAGCCGTCGGTTGCGGCGGGCCGAGACACGCCGGGGCCTATCGCCGAGCCAGTGGGAGGTCCTGGCCACGGTGGCCCGGAGCGGCTCCATCCGGTTCGCCGACCTGGCCGCGGCCGAGGGGCTCAACCCGACCATGTTGTCGCGCATCGCGGCCAAGCTCGAGGCCGACGGGCTGGTGGCCCGGGCCCAGGACCGAGAGGACGGCCGGGTCGCCCATCTCTCCATCACCGCCGCCGGGCGCCGTTTGCACGCGGCGGTGCGGGCTGAGCGCACCGACGCATTGCTCATGGCCCTCGACGGGCTCAGCGAACGTGATCGGCGTGCTGTCGCCGCCGCCCTTCCCGCCCTCGAAGCCGTGGCCGAACAGCTGAAGGACGGTCGCCCGTGAAGCTTCGCGACACCACCCAGCGCACCTTCTCGTCGCTGTCCAACCCGAACTACAAGAAGTACTTCTTCGGTCAGGCCACGTCGCTGGTCGGTACCTGGATGCAGACCACTGCCCAGGCATGGCTGGTGCTCACCCTCACCCACTCGGCCACCTCCCTCGGGTTCGTCGTCGCCCTCCAGACCCTGCCCGTGCTCCTGCTCGGCCCCTACGGCGGGGTCATCGCCGATCGGGTGGACAAGCGACGGCTCATGGTGGTCCTTCAGTCGCTCATGGGCGTCCAGGCGCTGGTGCTCGCCGTCCTCTGCTTGGACCCGACGTGGTGACGTTCGTCGACGTGTGCGTACTGGCGGTGCTGCTCGGTGCTCAACAACTGCCTTCGAGAACCCGTCGCGCCAAGCCTTCGTGCTCGAGATGGTCGGGCCCGACGACCTGCGCAACGCCGTGAGCCTGAACTCGACGCTGGTCAACGTGGCCCGAGCCGTCGGGCCGGCCGTGGCCGGCGTCCTCATCGCCACCGTGGGGGAAGGCTGGTGCTTCGCCCTCAACGCAGCGAGCTTCGTGGCCGTGGTCGGCTCCCTCGTGGCCATGGACGTCTCCAAGCTGCAACCGGCCCCGCCCGCCGTTCGCGTCCAAGGGACAAGTCCGCGAGGGCTTGCGCTACGTGGCCCGAACGCCGGATCTGCTCGTGCCGCTCGTGATGATGGCCCTCGTCGGCATGCCTCGCCTACGAGTTCCAGGTGACGCTGCCGGTTGCCGCCCTAGCGGGTGTTCCACGGCGGATCGGAGACCTTCGGCATCATGACGGCGGCCATGGGCGTGGGCGCCGTAGTCGGTGGGTCTGGTCACCGCCACTCGGGGCAAGACGGGGATGCGGGCGATGATCATCGCCTCTGTGGTCTTCGGCACCTGTATCGCCTTCGCGGCGGCTGCGCCGGTGCTCGTCGAGCGAGTTTCTGGCCCTGCTCCTCGTCGGGTACGCCAGCATCTCGTTCCTGGCCATGGGCAACTCCACCCTGCAGCTGGCCACCGACCCGGGGATGCGGGGACGGGTCATGGCCCTCTGGTCGGTGGCCTTCTTGGGCTCGACGCCCATCGGCGGTCCGTTGATCGGTTGGATCACGGCCACCGCCGGTGCCCGGGTGGGTCTCGGGGTGGGGGCCTTCTCGTGCTTCGTGGCCGGCGCCATCGGCGTCGTCGCCATGCGTCGGAGCCGGGTGCGCGGCCTCGTCCATGCGCTGACGCGGCAGGATGGACGGGTGGTGCCCACCACCGGTCGAGACGATGCTGCCCAAATCGAAGGGGTGGAGGTGGCAGACGCCGGCTACTGCGTGCTGATGACCACGATCGGATCGGACGACGAAGCCCGCGTCCTGTGCCGATCCCTCGTCGAGGCTGGGCTGGTGGCCTGCGCTCAGCGGGTTCCCATCGAGAGCCTCTACCGCTGGGAGGGTGAGCTGGTCGAAGACCGGGAGACGCTGGTGCTGCTCAAGACCCGCCGGGCCCGCTCACCCGAGGTGATGGCGGTCCTGCGAGGAGCAGCATCCCTATGACGTACCCGAGGTCATCGAGCTGCCGGTCACGGCCGGCTGGCCGCCGTACCTCCGCTGGGTCGACCGGCAAACCGACTCGACCGACTCGACTCGGACCCCCGTACGGTCCATGACACCGGGGTGGTGGAATGGAGCAGTGCCGCCTGCTCGACTGTCCCGCCCGCCGGTGGCCTCGAGGCGCCTGCTCCGAGTCCTGCCGCCGACGACATCCTGGCGTCGTTCCATCCGGCGGTGGCCAGCTGGTTTCGTCGGCGGTTTCCCGCCGGACCGACGGAGCCGCAGCACCGAGCGTGGCCGGCCATCGCCGAAGGTGGCGACGTGCTCGTGGCCTCGCCCACCGGCACCGGCAAGACGCTCACGGGGTTCCTCGTGGCCATCGACGCCGCCTATCGGGCGAGCCGCGTCCGGACGTCCGGCCGAAGGTGAGCCGCGACCCGGTGTCATCTACGTCTCACCCCTACGGGCGCTGGCTGCCGATGTGCACGAGAACCTTCAGATACCACTGGCCGGTATCGAACGCGAAGTCCGAGCGCCTGGGGCTCGCCGCCCCCGCCCTCCGGGTGGCCGTGCGAACCGGCGACACGCCGGCGGCCGAGCGGACGGCCATGCGCCGCAATCCGCCCGACCTTCTCGTCACCACTCCCGAGTCGCTGTATCTCCTACTCACCGCGCCGTCATCTCGCTCGATGCTACGAGGCGTGCACACGGTCATCGTCGACGAGGTGCACACGTTGGCCCGCGACAAGCGCGGATCCCACCTCGCCCTTTCCCTCGAGCGCCTGACCGCGCTGGTCGAACAGTCTGGCGGCCGGCTGCAACGCATCGGGCTGTCGGCTACGCAACGGCCGCTGTCGGTCGTGGCTCGCCTTCTGTCGGGCACCGACTCGTCGCGGCCGGCGTGCACGATCATCGACTGCGGCCACCAGCGCGACCTCGACGTGGCCATCGAACTGCCCGTCGACCGAGCTCGAGGCGGTGGCGAGCGGCGCCCAACTGGCCGACGTCCTCGACCGCATCGCCGACCACGTGCTCGAACACCGGACCACCCTCATCTTCGTCAACACCCGCAAGAATGCCGAGCGCGTTGCCCACCTGCTGGCCGAGCGACTGGGTGCCCGCCGGAGGAACAGGATGGCCAGGAAGGGTCACAAGAAGGGGAGTTCGCCGACGGGGACGGGCGAGGACCGCCCGTCCGGCGCTCGACCCGGTCGATGCCGCGCTGCAGGTAGCCGCTCATCACGGCAGCTTGTCGGCCGCCCGCCGACGACTGGTCGAGCAGCGGCTGCGGGCCGGCGACTTGCGAGCGCTCGTGGCCACGGCCTCGCTCGAGCTCGGCATCGACGTCGGGCCGGTCGAGCTCGTCTGTCAGATCGGCTCTCCTCGGGCCATCGGCACCTTCCTGCAACGGGTCGGCCGGGCCAACCACCACATCGATGGGCACGCCGGCCGGCCGGCTCTATCCCCTGACCCGCGACGAGCTCGTGGAGTGCACGGCCCTTCTGGCCGGTGTCCGGGCCGGGCACCTCGACGTGCTCGAGCCGCCGGTGGCACCGCTCGACGTGTTGGCTCAGCAGCTTGTGGCCGAGGTGGCGGCCGCGGAGGAGTACGACGTCGATGCTCTCTATGACCTCGTGCGGCGGGCCGCGCCCTATCGCCGAGCTCAGCCGGCACGACTTCGACGAGGTGGTCGACCTCGTGTCATGGGGCATCCGCACCGGACGCGGCCGGCGGGGCGCCCATCTCCATCACGACGCGGTCAACGGCCGGCTGCGCGCCCGCCGAGGAGCGCGGCTCGCCGCTCTGACCAGTGGCGGCGCCATCCCCGAGACGGGGGACTACCGCGTCGTCCTCGACCCGGACGGCGTGACCGTCGGTTCGGTGCACGAGGACTTCGCCGTCGAGGCCACCCAGGGCGACATCTTCCTTCTCGGGACCCACTCGTGGCGGGTGGTCAAGGTGGAGACCGGGACGGTGCGCGTGCACGACGCACGGCGACATGCCACCGACCATTCCGTTCTGGCTGGGCGAGGCGCCGGCTCGCACGGCCGAGCTGTCGGCAGAGGTGGGCGCTCTGCGGGCCCTCCTCGAGCCCCACCTGGCCGCGGCCGATGGCGCCGCGGCCAGGGCCGCCGTGGTTGCGGCGGCCGGCGTGTCGGACGAGGTGGCCGAGCAGGTGGTCGCCTATCTGGGCGCCGGTCTGGCCGCTCTCGGGGCCCTCCCTACCCACGACCGGATCGTGATCGAGCGGGTCTTCGACGAGGCCGAGGGTGCGCAGCTCATCGTGCACGCTCCCTACGGCGGCCGCATCAACCGGGCGCTCGGCCTGGCCCTCCGCAAGCGGTTCTGCGTCTCCTTCGACTTCGAGCTGCAGGCGGCGGCCGACGACGACACCGTCGTGCTCTCCCTCGGTCCCCAGCACAGCTTCGCCCTCCGCACCGGTTCCGAAGATGCTGTCGAGCGCCACTGTCACCGAGGTGTTGACCCAGGCCGTGCTCCCCCATCCCATGCTCGCCGCCCGGTGGCGGTGGAACCTCAACCGTGCGCTCGTCGTGCCCCGTTCTCGGGGCGGACAGCGACGTCCCATCCATCTCCAGCGCATGGAGGCCGACGATCTGCTGGCCGCGGTCTGGCCGTCACTGGCCGGCTGCCAGGACAACGCCGGTCCCGGTCCGGTGGCTGTCCCCGATCATGTGCTCGTACGCCAGACGGTCACCGACTGCCTCACCGAGGCGCTCGATGCCGCCGGTCTGCCGTTGCCTGCTCGAGTCGGTCGAATCGGGCCGGGTCAGCGTGCACCTCGTCGAGTCGGCCGAGCCTTCGCCACTGGCCCACGGCATCCTGACCGGGAAGCCCTACACCTATCTCGACGGCGCTCCACTCGAGGAGCGCCGCACTCGGGCGGTGGCCGTACCCCGCGGCCTCGGGGTGCTCGGGCCGGACGGGCTGCCCGCCGGGTTGCCGGTCGATGCCAGCGAGCTCGCGCCCCTCGAGCCGGCTGCCGTGGCCGAGGTGCTCGACCAGGTACGCCCGGCGCCCGCGCACGCCCGACGAGCTGCACGACCTGCTGCTGTCGCTGCTCTGGTGTCGCCCGGTGCCCGAGTGGGCGACTCACTTCGACCGGTTGCAGGCCGAAGGCCGAGTCCAGACGGTGGGCGAGGGATGGTCGGCGACCGAGCGGGCCGCGTTGGCCACGGCCGCCTTCCGATCGCTGACCGATGCCCAGCGTCGATGCCGACGCGGCGATGGCCGAGTGCGTCGGCGGTCACCTCGAGGTCCAGTGGCCCGGTCATGGTGGCCGAGCTGGTGGCCGACGAGCTCCTGGCCGGTGGCCCCCTGCGTGGCGCGCCGCTCACGGAGGCCCGGGCCCGCACCGGGCTGGCCCGTCTCGAAGCCGAGGGATCGGCCATCGAGCTGCCCGACGGCCGCTGGTGTGCCCGTCACCTGCTCGTGCGGCTGCACGCGGCCAGCCGCAGTCGCCGCCGGCGCTACGTCGAGCCATCGTCGATCTCCGACTTCGTCCGGTTCTTGGCTTGCTGGCAGCACGTGGCCGACGGGCTACCGCCTCGAGGGCCGTGCCGGGCTGCGGTCGCTCGTGCAGCAGCTGCAAGGCCTCGAGATCGCCGCCGGCGAATGGGAGCGCCATGTCCTTCCGGCCCGGGTGGCCGGCTACGACCCGCGGTGGCTCGACGAGCTCTGCTTGGCCGGCGAGGTGGCCTGGGGCCGCCTCACCCCGAGACCGGAGCCCGACCTGGTCGAGGCGGACCCGGAGAGGCGCAGCCGAGGACCCGCTGGGCGCAGCGGCGGCGGCAGAAGGCTCGGACCGACGGTTTGGCGGCAACGGCGCCATGGGCCACGCCGACCGGCCGTCCGACCTTCCCCAAAACCTCCGCCGCGGGTCGATGACGCCGTCGCCGGCCACCCCACTCGCCCTGGTCGCCCGTGAGGATCTGGCCCGGACCCTGGCTGCGGTTCGTGGTGACCAAGAAGTGCTCGAGCCGCAGGCAGGTGCCTCGGCCGACGTGCTCGCCGCGCTGCGCGCGCCGAGGTGCCTGCTTCCGGGCCGACCTTCCGGCCGCTTCCGGCCGGCTCCCGGACGAGGTCGACGAGGGCCTCTGGGACTTCGTGGCACGCGGCATCGTCACGGCTGATGCCTTTTCGGCGGTGCGCTCGTTGCTCGCCGCCCGACGGACGCCCCGACCCCTTCCGGCCGGCGCCGGCCTTCCCGTCGGGCGGCCCTCGGTCGACAGCGGACCACGGTCGGCTCCGGCACCGGTGAGGGACGTTGGTCCCTGCTGCCTCGACCCGACGCCACGAGCATCGGCCCCGAGCATGCTCCGGCCTCCGAGGAGCTGGCCGAGGCGGTCGCCTGGCAGTTGCTCGACCGTTGGGGCGTGGTCTTCTGGGAGTTGTGGGGGCACGAGTCCTACCGGGTTCCCTGGCGCGAGGTCGTCCGCGCCCTCCGTCGGCTCGAGGCCCGCGGGCAGGCCCTCGGTGGTCGCTTCGTGGCCGGTGTGTCGGGCGAGCAGTACGCCTCTCCGGAGGCGGCGGCGTTGCTGAGCGAGGTGCGCGGCCATGCTGACCGAGGTGCCGAAGTGGTGGTGGCGGGCTCCGACCCCCTCAACCTCACCGGCGATCTGCTCGGGAGCCCCCGGATCCCCGCCCGACGGCACCAGTCGGTTCGCTACCGCGACGGGGTGCCGACCGCGCTTGCCACGACGGCTTGACCGCCCGGCCTTCCGGTCGGGAGAGCGACTCGAGGTCCGCATCCGAGGGAGTGCGATGAGCTCGTCCGGTCCCGCCTCGCGCTCGGTCGTCGCCAAACGGCATCGGCGACGCGCTCGGAGAAGTTGACGAGAAGGCGACGAGAAGTCGACGCGCAATGCCGGTGTCGTGGGTAGGTACATGGCGTCGCCTCCTCCCGTTTTCGGCCGATAGGGTGCCAAGCCATGCCTGATCCAGTTCCGGCGCCCGGTCCGCTCGACGCCGACCGACTCTCCGTCCTGCGGGACGCGGCGCTCAGTGCCGCCCGCGGGCTCGGTTGTGCGCATGCCGAGCTGCGGGTCGAGCGCATCCACTCACAGCGATTGGCGCTGCGCGACGGTCGGCTCGAGGGCGCGGTCGACGACACGGAGATCGGGATGGGGCTACGGGTCGTGGCCGACGGTGCCGTCGGATTCGCCGCCACGGTGGCCGTGGCCGCCGAGGACGCCGCCGGACTGGCCGAGCGGGCCGTCGAGGCGGCGCGGACCATCGCCATCGCCGGCGGACGTCCCGTCGAGCTGGCTCCGGCCGGCGACCAGGGGACGCAGTCATGGACGTCTCGCTACGAGATCAACCCGGCTGATGTGGACCTGGCCGACAAGGTGGCGCGTCTCGCCGATTGGAGCGAGCGACTGCTCGGAGCCGACGGCGTCGATCACGTCACCGCCGCCGTGTTGGCCGTCTGCGAGGACAAGTACCTCGCGGCTCTGTCGGGCACGGAGGCCACCCAACGTCGGGTCCGGGTCCATCCGGTGGCAGAAGCCGTGGCCCTCGATGCCGACGGCGGTTTCGAGACCATGCGAACACTGGCCCCGCCGGCCGGTCGTGGCTGGGAGTACCTGGCCGGCACGGGCTGGGACTGGGACGCCGAGCTCGCCGCCTTGCCCGGCCTGCTGGCCGAGAAGCTGCACGCTCCGTCTGTCGAGGCCGGCCGTTACGACTTGGTCATCGATCCCACCAACCTCTGGCTGACCATCCACGAGTCGATCGGCCATGCCACCGAGCTGGATCGGGCCATGGGCTACGAGGCGGCCTATGCAGGCACGTCGTTCGCCACCTTCGATCGACTGGGCACCCTGCGCTACGGCTCGCCGGTCATGCACGTCACGGGCGACCGGGTCACCCCTCATGGGCTGGCCACCGTGGCCATCGACGACGAAGGCGTGCCGGCCCAGACCTTCGACCTCGTGCGCGACGGGGTGTTGGTGGGCTACCAGCTCGATCGGTCCATCGCCGCCACGAGCGGGCTCGGCGCCTCCAACGGGTGCGCCTTCGCGCGACTCGCCCATGCACGTCCCCATCCAGCGGATGGCCAACGTCTCGCTCCAGCCCGCCGCCGGGGTCGGCCCGACCACCGAGGAGCTCATCGCCGGCGTCGACGACGGCATCTACATCCTGGGTGACAAGAGCTGGTCGATCGACATGCAGCGCTACAACTTCCAGTTCACCGGTCAGCGCTTCTTCCGGATCACCGGCGGAAAACTGGCCGGCCAGCTGAAGGACGTCGCCTATCAGGCCACCACCACCGACTTCTGGGGTGCCCTCGAGGCCGTCGGCGGGCGCTCGACCTACCTGCTCGGCGGCGCCTTCAACTGCGGCAAAGGCCAGCCGGGCCAGGTGGCCCCGGTGTCACATGGCTGCCCGGCCGTGCTCGTACGCGACGTGAACATCCTCAACACTCGCGAGGAATCGGGACGTTGACTTCCGTGACCACTTGGGGTCTGCCACCCGCTCAGGACGTGATCGAGACGGCGCTGGCCGCGGCTACCCCAGACAGTGACGGTTGCGTGGTCATCGTCGAGGACTCGAGCGAGGTGGACGTCCGCTTCGCCAACAACACGACGACGACCAACGGAGATCGACGCGACCGGCGGGTCACGGTCGTTTGCTTCCGCGAGACCGAAGGTGGCATGGCCGCGGGCACGTCCCGCCGGGGGGGCGACGTCGACGCCGTCGACCTGGTGCATGCGGCTCTGGCTGACGCCATGGGCTCACCGGCTGCCGACGACGCGGCACCGCGGTTGGGACCGGCTGACGTCGAGAAGGTTGGCGCAGAGGGAGCGGCGGGCGCGCTACGCCGAGGCTCCCGAGGAGACCGATCTGTCGGTGCTCGCTCCCGTGCTCGTCGGGGCTATCGGGCGCCTTCCAACGGGCCGTCGCCGCTGGGCACGTCCTCTACGGGTTCGCCGAGCACCGGAGGGCAACCCAGTACCTGGGCTCGTCGACGGGAGTGCGGCTGGCGCACAGCCAGCCGACCGGTGCCCTCCACCTGGTGGCTCGGAGCCCCGACGGCCGGGCGTCGTCGTGGGCCGGGGCGGGCACGGCCAGCTTCGAGGACGTCGCCATCGAGGCCCTCGAAGAGCGGGTGGTCGAGCGCCTGGGCTGGTCGAAGACGCGATTCGAATGGTCGCCCGGGCGCTACGAGGTCCTGCTGCCACCCGACGCGGTGGCCGACCTCATGGTCGACGTGATGTACGCGGCCGGCGGGCCGCGACGCCGAGGACGGCCGCACGGTGTTCTCAGCCCCGGGGGGCGGAACCCGGGTGGGCGAGACGCTGGCCGCTACCCCTTTCGCACTGTGGAGCGACCCGGCCCAGCCGGGCCTCGAGTGTTCGCCGTTCCTCACCGCGTCCGCCTCGAACAGCGACACCTCGGTGTTCGACAACGGCCTACCCCTCGAGCGGACCGAGTGGATCAACGAGGGCCGGTTGAACCGCCTGCGGTACCACCGGGCGGGGGCGGCGCGCTCGGGGGTCACGGCCGCCCCGTACATCGACAACCTGGTGCTCGAGGTGCCCGGTGCCACTGCCAGCCTCGACGACATGGTGGCGCGCACCGAGCGCGGCCTCCTGCTCACGTGCCTCTGGTACATCCGCGAAGTCGACCCGGCCACGCTGCTCCTCACCGGGCTCACCCGTGATGGCGTCTACGTGGTCGAGGACGGGAAAGTGACCGGAGCCACGACCAACTTCCGATTCAACGAGAGCCCGGTGGACCTTTTGTCTCGGGCCACCGAGGTCGGGGCGACGGTGCGGTCGCTCAGCCGCGAAAACGGCGAATACGTGAACCGCACGGCCATGCCGCCGCTGCGCATCCCCGACTTCAACATGAGCACGGTCAGTCCGGCCAACTGATCTCGGCCGGGTGGCCATCGGCCCTCGACCCGGGTTGGTCGGCTCAGCTCCAGTCCTCTTCGAGCTCGCCGCCTGGCGTCCGGCGAAAGATAGGGAGGGAGCCGAGGGCATGCACTCGGTCGACGTCGTCGCCCAGGCAGCCACGCCACTCCGAGCCCTCGGTCACCAACGTCCCGACGACCACCGGGTCGGCCTCCACCCGGCGGGCCAGGGCCAGAGCGGCCCGGATCGACGCGCCGGTCGAAATCACGTCGTCGATCACGGCCACCCGCCGGCCGCGGATGGCCTGCGACGCGTGCCGGATCGAGCCGGAGCGTCTGGGCCGCACCGGTCGTGATGGAACGCACCGGCTCGACGTAGGCGTCCCCGAGATGGATCTTCGGTGTCTTGTGCAGGATCACGTAGTTGTCGAGCCCGAGGGCGCGGGTGACCTCGATGGCCAGGGGGATGCCCATCGTGGCCACGGACACCACCACCTCGGGATCGAGGGCCGCGATCTCTGCCGCCAGCTCCCTTCCGGCCGTCTCGGCAAAGCCGACACCGAGGTCGACGGTGATGAGCAGGGCGATGGCCAGCTCGTCGCTCAAGGGAACGATGGGGAGATCGAGGGCCTGCGAGCCGACCGATGCCCGGTAGGTGGGTCCCTCGGTCACGGCTCTGACTCTCGCCTGCGAGAGCCGGACGGGCAAATGGCGGTAGGCACGGCTCTCCACCGGGTTCGCCGCCGTCGCGGCCCCGCGCCTACCATCGCGGCCCGCCGGTCGGGCTGCGGCTCGACCGGCCATCCGAACCACGTCCGAGCGAACGGAGATGGTGTGCAGGTCCCTCTGGTCGACTACCTGGTGCTCGAGGGCGAGCCCCACCTCGTGGCCCACGAGTGCGCCTCGTGCGGCGCCCGGTTCTTCGACCGGCGGAATGCCTGCGCATCGTGCGGCGGCACCGAGTTCCGGACGGTGGACATTCCCACTGAGGGAGTGCTCGAGGCCTACACCATCGTCTCGTTCGCGGCACCGGGGGTCCCGGTTCCGTTCGTCGCCGGTATCGTGGACTGCGAGGGAACGAGTGTTCGGGGCAACGTGATCAACGTCGAGCCCGATCCCGAGCACGTGATCCTCGGGATGAAGGTGCAAGTTGGCCACATTCCCGATCGGCACCGACTCCGAGGGAACCGAGGCCCTCGGCTTCGGGTTCGAGCCGGCGTGAGGCGAGTGATGACGAGTTTGGCGTCAGAGCGAGGAGGCGTACCGGTGAGTGACGACGTCTGGATCCTGGGGATCCACATGACCAAGTTCGGGAAGCACCCCGACCTCGACACCGTCGACCTGGCTTCCGAGGCCGCCCTCGGGGCGCTGTCCGACGCCCAGGTCACGATGCGGGACATGGGGGTCCTGGCCGCCGGCAACCTCATGGCCGCCGGCGCCGGCATCGGCCAGCAACTGCAGAAGCAGATCGGCCAGACCGGCATCCCTGTCTTCAACGTGGCCAACGCCTGCGCCACCGGGGCGACCGCTCTGCGCACCGCGGTCATGGCCATCAAGGCGGGTGAGGCCGACTTCGGTCTGGCCGTCGGGGTCGAGAAGCTGGCCGGGGCCGGTCTCCTCTCCGGTGGGACCCGCAAGGAAGGAGAGGACACCTTCACTCCCCACGGCCGCTACGGCGCCGTTGCGCCGGTCGATGGGCGCATCGGCACCGAGACCATGCCCGGCGTCTTCGCCCAGGTGGGCATGCAGTACCTCTACGAGCACCAGTACTCGGGGACGCCCTTCGAGCTCTTCGCCCGCATCAGCGAGAAGAACCACTCCCACTCGACCCTCAACCCGCTGGCCGCCTACACCAAGAAGATGTCCCTCGAGCAGATCATGGGCGACGTGATGATCGCCTATCCCAACACCCGACCGATGTGCTCGGCCAACTGCGATGGTGCCGCCGCCGCCGTGGTGGTGAGCGACGCCAAGCTCAAGACGTTGTCGAAGGAGCAGCAGCGCCGGGCGATCAAGGTGGCCGCTTCCATTCTCACTTCGGATCCGTGGGAGGAGGCGTGCCAGGTGCTGCCCGACGTCAACACCCTGACCCGCAGCGCCGCCACCCAGGCCTACGAGCAGGCCGGCGTGGGTCCCGAGGATCTCGACCTCGTCGAGCTCCACGACTGCTTCGCCACCGCCGAGCTCGTCCACTACGACAACCTGCAGCTGTGCGAGCCGGGTGGTGCCGTCGACCACTTCGAGTCGGGGGCGACGTGGCGGGACGGTTCACAGCCGGTCAACGTCTCCGGTGGCCTCGAGTCGAAGGGCCACCCCATCGCGGCCACCGGCATCGCCAACATCTGGGAGATCTGTCAGCACCTGCGGGGCGAGGGCGGCGATCGCCAGATCGAGGGAGCCAAAGTCGGCTTGGCCCACGTCATCGGATTGGGCTCGGCCTGCGGCGTGCACATCTTGGAGAAGGCAGCGGCCTAGCCCTCGTTCGGGGTAGCAATCGTGCGGCCGACCGTTCGGTGTCTCGTTAGATCGCCGGGGTCACTCCGATGATCGGGGCGTTGAGCCGCATCTGGGCGAGGTTCCCGAGCCCACCGGCGTCGCCATAGCTGTAGACGCTGCCCTTGGCCGTCACCAACCGGTAGCCATGTCCGTCGGGGGAGACACTGATGCCGACGACAGCTCCGTTGGCCACGAGGCCCTGAGCCGGCACTGAACCGAAGAAGGCGGCATCGCCGACAGCGAAGACACCGCCGTCTGACCCGAGCAGCCAGTAGCCCCCGTCGTCAGGGGTGGCCGCCATCTTCACGATGGGCGCATCGAGATGGGCCCCGCTCATCGAGCCGTCGAAGTTGGCGTCCCCGAAGGCGAAGACGCCCCCGTCGCTCGCCACCATCCAGTACCCGGCGCCCCCCTGGGTGGCGGCCATGCCCACGATGGGCGCGTCGAGATGGGTGCCACCCATCGAGCCGTAGAAGTTGGCGTCACCGAAGGCGAAGACGCCGCCGTCCGCCGCCACCAACCAGTAGCCCCCACCGTCGGGGTGGCGGCCATGCCCACGATGGGCGCGTCGAGATGGGTGCCACCCATCGAGCCGTAGAAGTTGGCGTCACCGAAGGCGAAGACGCCGCCGTCCGCCGCCACCAACCAGTAGCCCCCACCGTCGGGGGTGGCGGCCATGCCCACGATGGGCGGCGTCGAGATGGGTGCCACCCATCGAGCCGTAGAAGTTGGCGGTCACCGAATGTGAATACCCCACCGTCGGTGGCGGTGGCGAGGAATCCCTGTGGCCCGGTTGCCGGCGCCTGGGTCACTTCGATCAAGGGTTGGAGGTCGGGCGGGCTTCCGGTGGAACCCACAAACCCGGTGGCCACACAGAGGCTGCCGGGGATGCAGGCCAGACCGTAGAGATAGCTGGACGGGGTGGCGTTCGGCGTCGGATCGATCGACCAGGTGGCGCCGTCCCACTGCTCGGCGAACCCGATCAGGCCCGGACCGTTCGGCATCTCAACGTTGGCGTTGACATACGCACCGACGGCCCAGCACTCCGTGCTCGAGGCACAGGAGACGTCGGACAGCATGGCGTTGGTTCCGATAGCCGGCGCGAGGGTGGCGGTCCACGAGGCCCCGTTCCATTCCTCGACGAGCGGTGCCAAGGGGTGGCCCTTGTCGTCCATGGTCGATCCCACGGCCCAGCACTCGGACCCGGCCACGCAGCTCACGCCGCTCAAGATGGCGCCATTCGGGCTCGACGTATCGGGGGTCGGCGCCCCGGACCAGGCGGCACCGTTCCAGTGGACGATCCAAGGGTCACTGTCGTCCGTCTCTGGATAGACGTTCGGGATCAGCGCGCTGTTGATGGGCTGAGGACCGGCCGCCCCCACCGCCCAGCAGTTGGAGCTGTTGGTGCAAGCGATGCCCGTGAGCAGGTCGTAGTTCTGTCCCGAGGAGGGAATGGAGACGAGGAGCCACGCCGATCCGTTCCAGTGGAGTGCGAAGGAGTGCAGGGGGTCGGTGGTGGTGGGGTCGTAGGTACTGCCCACCGCCCAGCAGTTGTCGCTGCTGACGCAGGCCACCGACATCAGATAGCCGCTCATGGCCGGGACGCCGACGATCGACCACGCCGCACCGTCCCAGTGTTCGGCCAAGACGTTGGGCCCCGTCCCCCGTCCACCACTCTGAACGCCAACCGCCCAGCAGTCGGAAGAGCTCACACAACTCACGTCATAGAGGAGGGATCCATCGTTGGCGCCCGGGGAGTCGACGGGGAAGGTCGTCCAGGACGAGCCGTTCCAGCGCTCGGCGAAGGCTTCGGTGTCCGGACCGCCGTTTCCGGCAGGGAGCGTGGCGCCCACCGACCAACACGACCATGCATTCGGACATGTGGTTCCGAGCAGGATGTGATTGTCCGGAGTCTGTGGACCAACGGACACGCTGGTCCAGCTGGCGTCGGCACCCGAGGCTGGCGACGGGAAGACGCTCAGGGCGACGATGGCAAGCAGGCCGGCTCCCGCTACCGCGAGAATATGGCAGCGACGCCGACACCAGCCCATGCCTATCCGTCGTCGGGCGGGCTGGTCCGCTTGAGGGTTTTCACGTTCGGCGACGAGCGCTCCGTACCTCGGGCTGCCGATGATCAGCCGGCCGAGGTCACGCCGGCGAGGGGGGCATTGAGCCGCAGCTGCGCCAAGCTCCCGAGCCAGTTGGCGTCGCCATAGTTGTAGACGGTGCCGTTGGCGGCGACCAGCCAGTAGCCGCCGCCATCGGACGTGGTGCTGATGCCGGAGACGGGCGCTTTGGCCACGAGACCTTGTCCGGGCACCGATCCGAAGAAGCTGGCGTCACCGAAGGCGAAGACGCCCCCGTCCCGGCCGAGCAACCAGTAGCCACCACCGTCGGGTGTGCCAGCCATGGCGACGGCCCGGTTGCCACCGAGAGCACCGGCCATCGATCCGACGAACGTGGCATCACCGAAGGAGAAGACGCCCCCGTCGGCTGCCACCAACCAGTAGCCCCCACCGTCGGAGGTGGCAGCCATGCCCACGATGGGTGCATCGAGTCGGTGCCCGCCCATCGATCCGGCGAACGTGGCATCACCGAAGGAGAAGACGCCCCCGTCGGCCGCCACCAACCAGTAGCCCCCACCGTCGGAGGTGGTAGCCATGCCCACGATGGGTGCATCGAGTCGGTGTCCACCCATCGATCCGAAGAAGTCGGCGTCCCCGAAGGAGAAGACCCCGCCGTCGGATGCGACCAGCCAGTAGCCGTCACCGTTCGGCGTGGCCGCCATGCCCACGATGGGGGCGTCGAGTCGCTGTCCACCCATCGACCCGAAGAAGCCCGCACTCCCGAGACTGAAGACCCCGCCGTCGGCGGCGGCCGCATCGAAGCCCTCGGTGCCGATCGACGGCAGCGTCGTCTCTTCGAGGAGGGGCTCCAGCGTCTGGTTGTTGGCATTCGTTTCGGCCAGTCCGCTGGCGAAGCATTGAGCCCCGGCCGAGCAGGCCACACCTTGGAGGTCACTGATGGCGGTCACGTTGGGGCTCGGGTCTACTGTCCAGGAGCTGCCGTTCCAGCTCTCGAGCAGCGCCTGCGGGCTCGAGCCGTTCGGCTGCGGCACGGAGGACGCTCCGACCGCCCAGCACTCGCTGTCCGTGATGCACGTGACGCCGGCCAGCGTCCCGTTATCGGTCAAGGGAGTGGGCGCGATCGACCACGTGGTCCCGTTCCATCCTTCGGCCAGCGGCTCGCTGAAATGACCGTTGGCATTCATGGTCGAGCCGACCGCCCAGCACTCCGACGACGTGACGCAGGTCAACCCGCTCAACGCTGCGCCCGTGGGACTCTGCGGATCGGGTGCGATGGAGGCCGACCAGGTCGACCCGTTCCAATGGAGAAGCCACGGCTCGGCGCCCTGGGACTTGTACAGCAGGTTGGGGATCAGGTCAGACCGGAACTCGTTGGGTGACGCGGCGCCGACGGCCCAGCAATCCGAGGTGCTCGTGCAACTCACTGACGAAACCTGCTCGTCACTTTGGCCCGAGGCCGGAAGAGTCGCCTGCGTCCAGGCCGACCCGTCCCAGTAGAACGCCAGTGATCCGACCGCGTTCCCAGACACGGGATCGATGGTGGCGCCGACCGCCCAGCAGTCAGCTGACGCCGGGCAGTCGACCGAGAAGAGCAATCCGCCGATCGGTGGGCTCGGGGCCACCGACCAGTCGGAGCCATCCCAGTGCTCCATGAGAACGTTCGGGTCGTTTCCCGCGAGCAGCGTCTGCTGGCCACCCACCCCCCAGCAGTTGGAAGCGGTCACGCAGCTCACGTCATAGAGAACGGATGCCTGCTGACCCTGGGGCTGGACGCCGGTGACGTTGGACCAAGAGGACCCGTTCCAGTGCTCGGCGAAGGCCAGCGGCTTCGAGTTCTGAACCGAGGGAACGGTGGCACCCACCGACCAGCAGTCCCAGGCATTGGCGCAGGTCGTGTTCAAGAGCACCTGGTTGGCCTGCGGGTTCGGGGGCGCACCGCTGATGATGGTCCAACCCGTCGTTGCCCCTCGGGCCGACGGGATGAAGCCGGTCAAAACCCCGCCCCCAACGATCACGATGACGGCCACGATGGCGAAGACAGGGAGATGCCGCCGACGCAAGAACATGGTCATGGATCGACGGCCGACGCTTCGGCCTTGAGCATTCGTTCACAAAAGCGGTGGTCAGAACGCTGTTCGCCGGGGGGACCGCCCACCGCTCGATTAGGAAGAGGTGTGTTCGGCGCCGGACTCCGTCACATGCCCAGGCCGTCCCCGTTCGCCGGCCTCGAGCAGCCGCCCGATCTCATTGACCTCGACCCGCACCGACGTCGCGAACCAATTCCTGGCGGCGAGGTCATAGAGCTTCCCGACAAGACCATGCCCGAAGTCCATCTCCTCCACATGGCGGATCCGGGTGCCCCCGTCGACCTCCTCGATCTCGAACCAGGCGTGCAGGCCCTCGGGGACGCCGTGCTCCAGGACGACGTCGATGTGGTTGGGTCGCTCCCAGCGGTAGCGGGTGATGACCGAGCCCTTGAACCGTCCCATGAACTTCCCGTCCTCTCGGGCGATCATGCCGTCAGGGGTGTCGGCCAACTTGGTGACCCAGATCATCTTGGTGTCGGCCTTGGTGTACTGGGCGGGGTCGAGCACGAAGTCGAACGCCTCGTCCGGGCTCACCCCGCGGGCGATCGTGGTTCCCTCACCTCGGATCACGATTCCTCCTCTTGGCGGATTGCTGGTGCTCCTTTACCCACTTGGTCGTTTGCCTCACACTCGTGACGCCCGTCCCCGGGGACCGGCCGGCCGACCCCGGTAAGGTGACCGCTCGTGCCGGGTGACCGGGGGACGAGCGCTCGATCGGCACCCGACCCCTCTGGCTCGGGCCAGACGTCGTCGCCGACCAAACCCGCCAGGGCCGAGGCCCCGGGCTCGATATCGGGAGTGTCGGTGGAGTCGGTGCGTCGGGCGGCCAACCGATTCGGATGGGACGACGTCATCGTCGTCCCGGTCGGCCGCGGCAACATCAACGATTCCTTCTTCGTCACCGCTGGCGCCGGCGAGTATGTCCTCCAGCGGCTCAACCAGAGGGTCTTCGGGGACATCGACGGCTTGACGACGAACCTCCTCTCGGTGTGTGGAGCACTGAGCGGCGGGGTGGTACCCCAGCCGGTGCCGGCTCCGCCCGAGCAGTGGGTCGTGGACGTCGACGGCGAACGATGGCGTGCCTGGTGTCGGGTTCCCGGGAAGGTCCTGGGTGTTCCCATCGACGAGGCCGCAGCCCGGTCGGCCGGCGCCCTGCTCGGGCAGTTCCACGGACAAGTGTCCGGGTTGGATCCGAGCGGGATGGTGGTGACGCTGCCTCGCTTTCACGACCTCCGGGGGCGGTGCGCTGACCTCGAGGCGGCCATCGCGGCCGATCGCTTCGGTCGAGCCGCCGGCGTTTCCGAGGAGGTCGACCGCATCCGCTCCTTCGACCCACTGGTGGACGTGGCTGAGGACCTGGTGTCACGCGTTCCGCTGCGGGTGGCTCATTTCGACTGCAAGCTCGACAACATCCTGTTTCGCCGTGGGCGTGCCGTGTGTCTGGTCGACCTGGACACGGTCATGCCCGGGGCATGGTTCTGGGACCTGGGGGACCTCCTCCGGACGGCCACAGCCAACGTGTCCGAGGAGACGACCGACCCGTCGCAGGCCGCCGCCGACGGGCACCGGTATGAGGCGGTGGTGGCCGGTTACCTCGATGCCGTCCCCGCCAACGTGCTGACGACCGAGGAGATCGAGGCCACCCGGGTGGCGGGAGTGATCTCGGCCTTCGAACAAGCCGTCCGGTTCCTCACCGACTGGCTGATGGGCGACATCTACTTCCGAACCACCCGGTCGGGGCAGAACTGCGATCGAGCACAAACGCAGCTCAACGTGCTCGCCTCGATGCCCACGGCGGCGTCGTTCCAATGAAAGCGGCGTCGCTCCAATGAAAGAGACCGCTCCGCTCGGCGGGACGCGGCCGTTCGACCTCGATGGCCTCGAGGCGTTAGCCGCGCTCTGTGCCCGTTCGCTTCACGATCCGCCCGATGTCTCCGAGCTCGCGGGCGCGCTGCTCGCCCCTGACCAGCCCGCCCGGGTCTTCGGCGATCCGTCGGTGGCGGTGGTCGCCGTCGTCGAATGCGAGGACGGTCCGCATATCCGCCTGCTGGTGGTCGACCCGGTCGCTCGCGGCCGGGGGCACGGGCACGCGCTGCTCGAGGCGGCCGAGCGTTGGGCGCTCGAAGCCGGGCACACCACCCTGACGACCGGCGCCGACCCTCCCTACTTTCTCTGGCCCGGTGCCCCGATCACCGAGACCGGACTGCTCTGTCTCCTCGAGCGCCGGCGTTACCTCCGGGTGGAGACCAACTTCGACGTGGTCGTCGATCTGCACCGGGTCCCCGACGACCCAGGTGGGTGGTTTCTGGCCGGCCCGGAAGAGCGCGACGAGATCGAGGCGTGGATGGGTACCCATTGGCGGAACTGGCAGGCCGAGGTTCGGCGCGCCGGCGAGAAGGGCAACCTGGTGCTGTCGAGGTCGACCGATGATGCCCAGGGGATCACCGCCTTCTGCGCATTCGAGGTCAACCGAAAGGGCCGTCTCGGACCGGTTGCCGTTCGTCCCGACCTCATCGGTAAGGGTCAGGGCCGAGCCGCGCTGGTGGGCGCTCTCCACGAGCTCCGGCGACGAGGCCGCGATGCGGTTGCCGTCACATGGGTCGGCCCGATCGTCCCCTACGCCGCTGTCGGCGGGTCGGTCGGCGAGGTCTTCTTCGTCCATCGCAAGGAGCTCTCATGAGCGTTCGGATGAACCTGCTGCCGCGGCCTCGTTCGATAGAGATGACCGGCGATCTCGTGGCCGCCCGCCCGCCACAGCTGATCGTCGACCCGTCGCTTCCCACCGAGGGGTACGTGCTTCGCATCGACGCCGATGCCGTCGAGCTCGTCGGCGCCGATGAAGCCGGGCTCTTCTACGGTCAGGCCACGCTCGACCAGTTGACCCGTGTCAACGACGGAGCGCTGCCCGTGGGGACGATTCGCGACCACCCGGACCTGGCGGTGCGTGGCGTGATGCTCGACGTTTCCCGCGACAAGGTGCCGACGATGGACACGCTGCGCGCCCTCATCGATCGGCTGGCCTCCTACAAGATCAATCAGGTTCAGCTCTACATCGAGCACACCTTCGCCTACCGGGAACATCCGGAGGTGCACGACGCGGCCAGCCCGTTCACCGCCGAGGAGATATCCGAACTCGATGAGTTCTGCCGCCAACGGCATGTCGAGCTCGTCCCCAATCAGAACTGCCTCGGTCACATGAACCGGTGGCTTTCCCACGAGCGCTACCGGTCTCTGGCCATCGCCCCCGACGGCTTCGTCGACCCCTACGGCATCAGGCGCCCGGCCATGACCATCGAGCCCGCCCGTTCGGGTTCGCTCGACTTGGTGCGCGAGTTGCTGGCCGAGCTCCTGCCGCTGTTCAGCAGCCGCCGAGTGCACGTCGGTCTGGACGAGGCCTGGGAGCTCCCGGCCGATCGCATCGAGGACTACCTCGACTGGGTGAAACGGCTTCGGAGCCTGCCCGAGCTCGAGGGGCGGGAGATGCTCATGTGGGGGGACATGGTGTCGGGTCGGGCCGATCTGCTCGCACGGCTGCCCGCAGGGATCACCATCTGCGAATGGGGCTACGACGACTGGTACCCCTTCGACGAGCGCGGTGCGACGCTGGCCGACAGTGGCGTGCCGTTCTGGGTCGCACCCGGGACCTCGAGCTGGCTGAGCATCCTGGGCCGAACCACGAACGCCGTCTCGACCTGCCGCCACGCCGCCGAGGCGGCCCTCGCCCACGGGTCGGGCGGCTTCCTCAACACCGACTGGGGGGACCAGGGACATCTCCAGCAGTCGATCGTCAGCGAACCGGCCTTCGCCTACGGCGCGGCGGTGTCGTGGTGCCTGGCCTCGAACGCGGACCTCGACCTGGCATCGGTCCTCAGCGCCCACGTCTTCGCTGACGCGACCGGCGAGTTGGCCAGAGCCGTGCTCGACCTCGGCGACGCTCACCGACTGATCACCCCGCAGTTCCCCAACATGTCGGCCCTGACCGCCAATCTCTACTACCCGCAGTTGCCGGTCGGGCGGGGTCTTACCCAGGGTCTCGCGGCCGAGGAGCTGGACGAGGTGGCCGAGTGCCTCGAACGCTCATGTCAGGCGGCGCGCCAATCGCAACCGGCGCGGCCTGACGGGGCCCTTCTCGTCGAGGAGACGGTCTTCGGGGCCGACCTCGTCGGTCTCCTCGTTCGCGACGCAGGCGAGCGGTTGGCGGCCGACGGTCGGATCGAGTCGGTTTCGGGTCCGGCGCGCTCCGGCCTCGCCGCTGAGCTCGATGACCTCATCGACCGCTACCGAACGCTCTGGCTGGCGCGCAACCGTCCCGGAGGGCTGTCGGACAGCCTCGCCTGGCTCGAGAACCTGCGCTCGGCGTACGTGACGGGGCGAACCGACCCCGCATGGGGTGGCCTACCCGCCTCCGGCTGACGAACCCTCGTCCGGGTGCCGGTAGCGTTTGGGCCATGCCTGGAGACGGCGGAGCCGCCAGCTACGACCCGGATGCCGTGCGGGCCAAGTACCTGGCCGAACGGGACAAGCGGCTGGTCCCCGGCCGTGCCGACATCCGCGACCTGCGGACGGACGAGCACTTCGCCGGCTATCGCGAAGACCCCTTCACCCCGTTCGTCGAACGCGACCCTGTGGCCGACGAGGTCGATGTGGTCATCGTGGGTGGGGGGATCGCCGGGGTTCTGGCCGGGGCCCGGCTGCGTGAGGCGGGCATCGAGCGGATCCGCATCGTCGACCAGGCCGGGGGCATCGGGGGCACCTGGTACTGGAACCGCTACCCGGGAGTGATGTGCGACATCGAGTCGTACAGCTACATGCCGATGCTCGAGGAGCTCGATTACATCCCCACCCGGCGCTACGCCTTCGGCGAAGAGATCCGGAGCCATCTCCAGGCGATCGCTGACCGGTTCGACCTCGCGGCCGACGCCCTGTTCCACACCGGGGTCACTCGGGCTGAGTGGGACGAAGACGCGGCCCGATGGCGGATCCACACCGACCGCGGCGACGAGGTCAGCTGCCGCTGGTACGTGCTGGCCGTCGGGATCCTCAACCTCATGAAGTTGCCGGTCATCCCGGGCATGGAGGACTTTGCCGGGAGCTCGTTCCACACGGCACGGTGGGACTACGACTACACCGGCGGCGGCCCGGGCCTGCCCCTCAGCAAATTGACGGACAAGGTCGTCGCCCTCGTCGGGACCGGGGCGAGCGGCATCCAGTGCGTACCGCCGCTGGCCGAGTCGGCCAAGCACCTCTACGTCTTCCAGCGCACGCCGTCGGCCATCGGCGAGCGTGGCAACCGGCCCACCGATCCCGACTTCGCCCAAGGGCTCGAACCGGGCTGGCAGCGGACCCGCATGGACAACCTCCAGGCCATCATCCTCGGCCGGCCCGTGGAGCGCGACCTGGTGGACGACGGGTGGACCCACCACTGGGCCCGGGTCCAGCACCCACCACGCGACAAGAGCATGACCATCGAGGAGTACCTGCGCAGCGCCGAGGAGCTCGACTACTCGGTCATGGAATCGCATCGAAGTCGGGTCGAAGAGCTGGTGGCCAACCCGGCCTATGCCGAGATCCTCAAGCCCTACTACCGCTACCTCTGTAAGCGGCCGTGCTTCCACGACGAATACCTGCCGGCCTTCAACAACCCCAATGTCACGCTCATCGACTCGCCGGCCGGGATCGAGCGGATCACCGAGCAGGGGCCGGTCGTCAACGGTCAGCAGTACGAAGTCGACTGCATCATCTACGGCACCGGCTTCGAAGCCGAGCTCACCCCGCTCTATCGTCGGGCCGGCCACGACATCGTCGGTCGCGGGGGCGTCACCCTGGCCGAGAAGTGGGCCGATGGCGCGGCCAGCCTGTTCGGGATGATGAGCCGCGGCTTTCCCAACATGTTCGTCATGCCGGCGCCGGGGCAGCAGGCGGTCGTCACCGTGAATTACACGCAACTGGCCGTACTCGGTGCCGAGTTCGTCGGCCGGGCCGTCGGGCTCCTCGAGCAAAAGGGCGTGGAGGTGTTCGACGTGAGCGCCGAGGCCGAGGAGGCGTGGACGGAGAAGATCGTCGGCTCGTTCGTCGACGCCAGCGCGGTCATGTCCGCCTGCACGCCGTCGCGCATCAACAACGAGGGCCACCCGGAGGCAATGAATCCCCGGAACGGCAACTACGGCCGCGGCATGGGCGACTGGTTCGGCTACCGGGACCGGCTTGAGCAGTGGCTCGAGGCCGGCACCTTCGAGGGGCTCGAGATCGAGGTCCGGTCGTCGGCGTCGTGAGGGGGCGACAGCGGGTCGCCGTCGTGACGGGCGGTGGGGGCGGGATCGGAGGGGCGATCGCCGAGGAGCTCGGCCGTGGGGGCTGGTTCGTCGTCACCGTCGACCCCCTCGTGACCCTCGAGGGCACCGAGCGGCTTCCAGAACAAGAGGAGACGACGGCCGGCCGCATCCTCGCCGCGGGTGGCTCGGCCCGGGCTTCGTCGGCGTCGGTGACCGACGGCGACGCGGTTCGCGCCTTGTTCCGCGAGCTGGCCGTCGAGCACGGAGGGCTCGATGCCGTCGTCAACGTGGCCGGCATCACCCGGCAGACCTACTTCGCCCACGGCACCGAAGAGGACTGGATGGCCGTGCTGGCCGTGCACCTCGGGGGCTACCTCAACATCCTCGAGGCTGCCCTGCCGCTCATGGCCGCGGCCGGGCACGGACGCGTGGTGGGCGTGACCTCCGGATCGGGATGGCGTCCCGTCGATGCCGGCGCCTACAGCTGCGCCAAGCGGGCCGTCGCATCCCTCACCTGGCAACTGGGTCGTCAGACGCCGCCGGGCGTGACCGTCAATGCCATCTCTCCCATCGCGGCCACGCGGATGGTCGCGGCTGCGGCCGAGCGCGCTCGGAAGGCGGGCATGACCGGAAGCGGCGGCGGACTTTCACTCTTCGACTCGATGCCCGGTCCCGAGGACCTGGGCCCCCTTGCCGCACACGTCGTCGGCGACGAGTTCGGATGGTGCTCCGGCCAGGCTCTCTTCGTCGGTGGCTCGGAGGTCGCGGTCATCGAGGAGCCCCGCCTCCTCGAGGTGGTGCGCAGCGACGACGTGGTCTCGCTGCCCGGAGTGCTCGAAACCGTCATCCCCCGCGCCTTCGTCAAAGCCGAGACCCGCCAATCGAGCGGTGGCGGCGGGAACCCCCGGTTCGGGCCGATCTTCAATGAGCCGGCTCCCGCCGAGCTGGCATCGACCGAGGTGCGAACCTGCGCGGTGGTCTCCGACCGCCCGCAATTGGCTGCGTCGATCATGGCCGCCCTCGAAGCCCGGTCCATCGCCTGTCACCGCGTCGACGTCGCCCACGGCTTTGCCCAGGCCGCCAACGCGCTGAGCTCCGTGGTCGAGTCCGCCGGACCCATTGACGCCGTCGTCGTCGCCCCCGCCGTTGATTGGCCGACGGTCAATCGGCCGGATGGGTGGGAGCGAGTACTCGCCGAGCACGGTGGGATCACCGAGGGCATCCATACCGACGCCGGATGGTGTCGGGCGACCGCCGACTACGCCGCCAGCGCCGGCCGCCCGGTCCGGCTCGTCACCCTGACCGACGCGGCCACCACAGGAGGTCGCAGTCGCGCCCAGGCCTCCGCCCAGTTCGCGCGAGTTGCCGCCGGTTCGACAGAGGGACGGGTCACCGCGTTCGCCGCCAGCATCGAGGCGTCGGAGGAGAATGCGGGCCAACCGGCCGGAGAGCTCGTCGCTCACCTGCTCGCCCACCCCGATGCCGCTCTGGCCGGCGCGGAGCTGGTGGTCGGTTCCGGCTGGGTGGGCCTTCGCAGTCACCCGCGACCGATCGGCAGCATCACCTATGGCGGTCCGGCCGTCCCCGATTGGTTCGACGCGCCAATGCAGGAGGTCATCGGCGCCGCTGGCCAACCATCGTCGATGGAGGAGTGATGGCCGATCGTCCCACCCGGGTCGTCGACGCGCACGTCCATCTCTGGGACCCAGCCCGTAAGGATTGGTACCCGTACCTGTCACGCCCTCCCCAGGGTGGTTCTGGTGATCCGTCGAGGATGTACCGCCGCTTCGACGTCGACACCTATCGGGCCGAGACGGCCAACTGGAACGTGGAGAAATTCGTCAACGTGGCCGCGGCCACCGGTGGCCACTCGGTGGAGGAGACCATCGAGCTCGACGCCAACGCGCTTGTCCATGGCGGCCCCGACGCCATCATCGGGGGCCTCCCACCGGCCGACACGGTGGCTGAGACCGTCGAGCTCATTGACCGGCAGATGGCTGCGCCACGCTTCCGTGGCGTCCGACCGATGGGTGCCTTCGATGGACCCCTCCCCGACGGCGACGTGCTCCGTGCGCTCGCCGAGCGGAACCTGGTGTTCGAGCTGATGACCCATCCCGATCAGCTGGAGGCGGCGGCGGCCCAGCTGGCCAACTTCGACGATCTGACGGTCGTCGTCGAGCACACCGGTTGGCCCCATTCGAACTCCGATGAGGAACGCGTCCTTTGGCAGGCCGGCATCGACGCACTGGCCTGTCTCGGCGACAACGTCGTCTGCAAGCTCTCGGGTCTGGCTATGCCCCTCGGGTCCCTGGGCGCAGACGCTCTGGCTCCATGGCTTGAATACGCCATCGAGTCCTTCGGCGTCGACCACTGCATGTTCGCCAGCAACTTTCCGGTGGACTCGATGTACGGCACCTTCGACGATCTCTATGAGACGTTCACTACCGTGACGGCCAGTCTCGACAGCGGCTCTCGTGAAAAGCTCTTTGCCGGTAACGCAGAGCGCGTCTATCGCTGCTGATCGGGCCGAACTCTCGTTGCCAAAGCTGATGAGGCCGGTCACCGAGCAATCCTGCGATGCCGTCGAATCCGTGACTTCAACTTGAAGCTCACGACGCCGGTCGCCGTCGGCACGCTGCGGACCCGTCCGCTGAGCGACCATCCGTCCCTCACATGGCCCGACCGGCAAGGCTGAAGGCCAACACAGTGAAATAGGCCCCGTTCGGGTCGGGGTCCACGGCGGCGATGGGGGAGTCTGAAAATGCATCTGCACGATGGTGTCGCGTCGAAGTCGAATGAGTCGGCAGCCCGGACGTGGCCATCTCGCTCTGGTGGCGGTGGCGGCACGCGCTCAGGGGAGAACCGTCGGGCGCACCGCCTGATCCGCTTGGGCATGGCCGTCTTCGGCGTCCTGGGGCTCAGCGGAGCCGGGGTCTCCGCTCTCCTCGTCTCGACGCCGGCCGGGGCCCTCCCGCCGCCGACGACCTGCACCTGGACCGGTACGACCAACAGCGACTGGTCGGTGGCGACCAACTGGAGCGGCGCCGCCGCCTTCTGCACCTTGGCCGGTGGCCCGGTGGCGGGAACGGTGATCGTCTTCCCGCATGGAGCCACGAACGAGACGATCACCTACGACAGCGGTATCGAGGTAGGTGGTGGTGGCGTCCCGCCAGCCAGCGAGTTCGACTCCATCACCTTTGAGGACCCTTACATGGTCGATACAGGGACGGGCGCTCCCGCCGCCATAACCTTGACCCCAACGGCGGCGACGCCATGTGGGCCTTCGGCGATCATTGCCCTCTGCCAGACCGCGGCGGGCAGTACCGATTTCAGTCCGGCGCTGGTATTGGGCGAGTCGGAGGAATATGCCGCCAACACGGTGAGCTCCAACCTGTATCTGCTCGGAGACGTGAGCGGAGTAGGTCCGCTCCTGGTCAACGACGCCGCCAACGCTGGCGCGGTTGCCTTGTACGGGAGCGACAACTCCTATACCGGCGGCACTACGGTGGGGGGTGGGACGGTACCTGCCGACAACTCCGCCTCGTTCGGCGACGCCACCGGGACCGTCAGTGACGACAGCGCCGGAAACATCGACCTCTGCGTGAACGGCTCAGTCTTCGACTATCCGCTCACTATCGGAGATTCGGGCACCCTCAGCGAGGGGTGTGGACAGCGCGACCTGGTCTGGTTCGGTGGCGATCGACCCTGGCGGTGCGGAACTGCTCACCGATAGCGGCAGCGCCGCGACCCTCACCGTGAGCGGAAACATCTCGGGGTCCGCTCCCCTTGCCATCGACTCAGGTGACGCAGTGGAGAGCTCCGTACTGTCGGGAAGCAACAACGCGTTTTCAGGCACTATCACCGTGGACAGCGGTGCCACGCTCGTGACCGAGCCCCCTTTCGCCGGCACTGAGCCACTCGGAACGGGCGCCGTCACCGTGGACAATGGCGGAACGCTCGAAGGGACTGGCCCGTCGCCCGGCATCGACAATTCGGGCACGGTCGCTCCGGGCACCACCTCCACCCCTGGAGCCCTCACCTCCAGCGGGGCAGATGACCTCGGTCCCGGCACCGTCGATGTGGCCATCGCCGGGCTTACGCCAGGGAGTGGCTACACCCAGCTCGCCAACAGCACGTCGGCGGTGAACGTCACCGGGGCGACTCTGGCCGTCAACGACACCTTCAGCGCCCCCTACGGGTCGGTGTTCGATGTCGTTTCGCTGTCCGGCACGGCATCGGAAGTCGGCGCCTTTGCCGGCGACCCGTCGGGGACGGTCATCCATTCCAACGGCCATCTCCTGAAGATCGCCTACTCGGCGACGACCGGCGTGACCCTCACCGATGTGACCAATCCACCGCCGCCACCAACTCCGCCGACCCCGCCGGCGGTCACCTCCGGATACCGGCTGGTGGCTTCCGACGGCGGACTGTTCTCGTACAACGCAACCTTCTACGGATCCGAGGGTGGAAAGCCCCTCAACCAGCCGATCGTAGGAATGGCAACCGATTCGATCACCGGTGGCTACTACGAAGTGGCTTCCGACGGCGGCATCTTCGCCTTCAACGCCCCCTTCTACGGCTCCGAGGGCGGACAGCATCTCAACAAGCCGATCGTCGGCATCGCCTTCGACCCGCTGACCGACGGCTACTACGAGGTGGCCTCTGACGGCGGCATCTTTGCCTTCAACGCCCCCTTCTACGGCTCCGAGGGCGGACAGCATCTCAACAAGCCGATCGTGGGCATCGCTTTTGACCCGGCCACGGGTGGCTACTACGAGGTGGCTTCTGACGGCGGCCTCTTCGCCTTCCACGCCCCATTCATGGGTTCGGCCGGCAGCCTCACCCTCAACAAGCCGGTGGTGGGCATGACGGTGGATACGGCGACCGGCGGCTACTACGAAGTGGCCTCCGACGGCGGCATCTTCGCTTACAACGCTCACTTCGACGGGTCAGAGGGTGGCAAGCCCCTCAATAGGCCGATCGTGGGCATGGCTTACGACTCCATCACCGGCGGCTATTACGAGGTGGCCTCCGACGGCGGCATCTTCGCTTTCGACGCCCCGTTCCAGGGCTCGGCCGGCAGCCTCGTCCTCAACAAGCCGGTCGTCGGGATGAGCTTCGGCTGATCATTGCCGGCCGGGTCTGCCGGCGCTTGGCGCGCTTCTCTCAGCTGGCCACGCCGTCCATCCAGAAGCGCAGGCTCTGCCGCAGCACCGGCATGGGGAGCGAGCCATGGTCGAGCACGGCCGCGTGAAACTGCGGCAACGAGAAGACGTCACCGAGGGATCGTTCGGCCTCTTCTCGTAGGCGCAGGAGCTCGCGCTTGCCGGTGAGGTAGGCGAGCGCCTGTCCGGGCCAGACGATGTACCGGTCGATCTCGTTGGCCAGGAAGGGCTCGGGCATGGGCACGTGGGCCGTGTAGTACTCGAGGGCGCGGTCACGGCTCCAACCGAGGGCATGCATCCCGGTGTCGACCACCAGCCGGGCGCCCCGCATGAGCGCATTGGAGGCGGCACCGAGGAGCGCCTGTGTGTCGGAATAAAGGCCCATCTCCTCGGCCAGCTCCTCGGCGTAGAGGCCCCAGCCCTCCGAGTAGACCGTGATGCTGCGGTGGCGCTGGAAATCCGGCAGTTCGGTCAGCTGCTGGATTCGCGAGAGCTGCAGGTGATGACCGGGCACGGCTTCATGGAAGGCCACTCCTTCGGTGTCCCAGCCAGCCCCCGCCGTCGGCCGTTCCGTGTTGAACCAGTAGGTGCCCGCCCGAGTGCCGTCCATGCGGGGCGGCGTGTAGTGGGGAGCCATCCCGCTTTGGCCCACAACGGCAGGCATCGGGGTGACCTCGCACGGCGGCGGCAGGGGTGCCGGAAAGAACCCGGCCGCAGCCTGCTCGGCTCGGCGCACGGCAGCCACGGCCCCGGCCATGGCGTCCCCCGGGTCGACGCCGGCCGACGAATCACGCAGGGCATGGTGCACGGCATCGAGCGTGTCGAGGTCGAGTTCCGCTCCGAGCCGCCGGCAGCGCTCCTCCAACCGGTCGACCTCCTCGAGGCCGATGCGGTGCAGCTCGTCGGCGGTCAGAGGCAGTGTGGTGTGGACGAGAATGGCGCGCTCGTAGTCGACCGAGCCGTTCGGTAGATGGACGAGGCCGACTTCATCGGTCGATCGGGACCGAGGGAGGAGGTCGCGCTGCCTGTTCCGACCAGCGAATGAGGGCGGGACGAACGACCTCTTCGGCCACTGCGTCGCGCTCGGTGGCCCACGCCGCCGCGCCGTCCCACTCCAGCGGTGGTTGGGGGCCGCGCAGTGCCTCGGGCACGGGTGCGGCCACGACGGTGTTGGTCCAGTCGATCGCTGCCTGGGAGAGATGGGCGACGGGCAGGCGTCCCTTTGCCGCGCCGGCCCGCAGGCGCTCGGTGAGCTGATCGATCCAGGCACCACTGCGCCGAAGCCGGGCCAGATAGTTCTCGGCTGCCGGCGCGTCGGGGAGGAGGGTGCGCGCCGCCACCGCGAGCAGTGAGGCTGGCCCGATGAAGGGCATCGGTGTGACCGTGAACTCGCTGCGGGCCAGGTCGAGCTCGCTCAGCTCCTGCTCGGCGGCCGAAACGACGGCGCCGAGGGTGATTGTTTCGTCCGGCGAGAGCGGGGACTCACCCAGCCGGCGGGCATCGGCCAGCACCGCCTCGACCTGGGCGCGGCGACGACGCTCGCCCTCCTCACTGTCGTCGGGCACCCGGTCGTCGTGCCCAGGGATGCCCAGCTCGCTGGCGAAGAAGGGATGGGCCTCGATCCATTCCTCGTGGTAGCGGTCGGCCAGGCCTCGTGCGGTGGTCATTTGCTCCTCCGAGGGGCGTCCCTGAGAGCGGGCGACGGGAATCGAACCCGCGTTCTCAGCTTGGGAAGCTGATGTTCTGCCGCTGAACTACGCCCGCGAGCCGGGCAAACAGTATCGTGCGGGTCCGCATGGTGCTCTCCGACCGATCCATTCTCGAGGCTATCGAAGCAGGTCAGATCGGTATTGAGCCGTTCGACGTGTCGTGTGTGCAGCCGTCGTCGGTCGACCTCCACGTCGACCGCTACTTCCGGCTCTTTCGCAACCACTCGAGTCGGGTCATCGACGTCCGTGAGAGCCAAGAGGACCTCACCGAGCTGGTCGACGTTGGCGACGACCCGCTCATCCTCCACCCGGGAGAGTTCGTGCTCGGCTCGACCACCGAGAAGGTCTCCCTTCCCGACAACCTGGTGGCCCGGCTCGAAGGCAAGTCGTCCCTCGGCCGCCTCGGCCTCCTCATCCACTCGACGGCGGGGTTCGTGGACGCCGGTTGGACCGGCAATCTGACCCTCGAACTGTCGAACGTCGCCAATCTGCCCATCACCGTCTACCCGGGGATGAAGATCGGCCAGATCAGCTTCCTCGAGATGACCACCCCGGCCGAGCACCCCTATGGTTCGGACGGCTTGCACTCGAAGTACCAGGGTCAATGGGGACCCACGCCGAGCCGCTATGCCGAGAACTTCCGGGCCTGACCGAACGGCTGACAATCGTGGCGCCCGGGCCGTTCATCGGATTTCGGCGGGGTGCCGGCGCTTTGTTACTCTCTAGTAACCACGGAGGAGGAATCCCGCAGTGCCCCTCAGACTCGCCGTAGGGCTCGGCATCACGGCCGTGATGTTCGCCATCGCCGGCCGCAGGTTCTTCTGGCTGTTCCGCCTCATCTCGGCCGGCGAGTCCGCCACACCGAATCGGTTCCGGGACGTCCCCAAGCGGGCCGAAGCCGAACTGGTCGAGGTCGGCGGCCAGCGCAAGCTCCTCAAGTGGACGGTGCCCGGGTTGGCCCACTTCTTCACCTTCTGGGGCTTCACCCTCCTCCTCTTCACCATCCTCGAGGCCTACGGCGACCTCTTCCAGCGTCAACTTCCACATCCCCATCATCGGGCACACCGCCGTTCTCGGCTTCATCGAGGACTTCTTGGCGGTGGCCGTGCTGGTCTCGTTGTGCGTCTTCGTCGTTATCCGCATCAAGAACTCCCCGGCCCGTGAGGACCGACGCTCGCGGTTCTTCGGCTCCCACACCGGGGCGGCATGGATCGTGCTCGCCATGATCGCCGGGGTGATGATCACCCTTCTCCTCTACCGGGCCGCGCAGGTCAATACGGGCAACTTTCCCTACGGCTGGTGGGCCTTCGCCTCCCACGAGATCGCCCGTTGGCTGGCACCCCTCGGCAAGGGGACGAACAGCGTCATCGAGACGACGGCGCTTCTCGCCAACATCGCCATCATCACGAGCTTCCTCGTCTTCGTGTCCTATTCGAAGCACCTGCACATCTTCTTGGCCCCCATCAACGTGGCCACCTCCCGACGCCCGCGGGCCCTCGGCGCCCTCGCCTCGACGCCGGACATGACCATGGAGGACGTGGGCGAGGAGGACGAGGTGGTCTTCGGTGCCGGCCGCGTCGAGGACTTCTCCTGGAAGCAGCTCCTCGACATGGCCACCTGCACCGAATGCGGGCGCTGTCAGTCCCAGTGCCCGGCCTGGAACACGGGAAAGCCCCTCTCCCCCAAGCTCGTGATCATGGACCTGCGCGACAACCTGTTCGCCTCCGCCGACCGGGTGATGGCCAAGAACCGGGCGGCCGGCACCGAGGTGGAGACGCTCGTGCCTTCGATCATCGATCCCGATGTGCTGTGGTCGTGCACCACCTGCGGGGCCTGTGTCGAGGAGTGCCCGGTCGACATCGAGCACATCGACACCATCATCGACATGCGCCGCTACGAAGTCCTCATGGAATCGCGGTTCCCGACCGAGGCCGGCCTCATGTTGCGCAACATCGAGAACCAAGGCGACCCGTGGGGCCTCGGCAGCGCCAAGCGCACCGACTGGCTCGCCGCTCTCGACTTCGAGGTGCCGGTGGTCAAGGACACCATCCCCGACGACGTGGAGTACCTCTACTGGGTGGGTTGCGCCTCGGCCCTCGACGAGCGGGCTCGCAAGGCGGCCCAGGCCACTGCCCGGATGCTCCATCGGGCCGGCGTCACCTTCGCCATCCTCGGCCCGAAGGAGAGCTGCACCGGCGACCCGGCCCGCCGGCTGGGCAACGAGTACCTCTACCAAGAGCAGGGACGGGCCAACGTGGCCACCCTCGAGGCCGCCGGCGTCAAGAAGGTCATCGCCTCCTGCCCTCATTGCTTCAACTCGCTGGCCAACGAGTACCCGGCTCTGGGCGGCAATTTCGAGGTCATCCACCACAGCCAGCTGCTGGGGCATTTGGTCGGGAGCGGCCAGTTGGCGCCCGGCGATGGCTTCGAGGGCACCGTCACCTACCACGACCCCTGCTACCTCGGTCGCCACAATCGGATCTTCGATGAGCCGCGGGCGGTCATCGACGCCATCCCCGGGGCCACGAAGATCGAGATGCGCCGCTGCCGGGAGAAGGGGTTCTGCTGCGGGGCCGGCGGTGCCCGCATGTGGCTCGAGGAGAACATCGGCAAGAGGGTCAACATGGATCGGACCGAGGAAGCCCTCGGCACCGGTGCCGACGTCGTCTCGACGGCCTGTCCCTACTGCATGATCATGCTGGACGACGCCGTTCGGGCCAATGCCAAAGAGGACGACGTGCGGGTGGTCGACGTCTCCCAGCTCCTCGAGGAGTCGATGCGGACCTCATCGCCGAACGGGCGCACACCGCGCCGGTGGCTGCCGGGTGGTCCTGAGCCGGCGGAGACGATGACGACGGCGGTCGACCCACCCGCCGGCTGACGACTCAGCCGTAGGCCTTGGCGTCGGCGTCGCGCAGCCGGTTGGCCATGGCCGCCAGCATCTTGCGGCGAGATGGTGGGCACCGACTCGAGGAGCCCGTTGAATTGGCGCTGGGACAGCACGAGCAGGTCCATCTCCGTCTCGGAGACGACCGACGCCGACCTCGGTCGGCGGTCGAGCAACGCGAGCTCGCCGAAGTAGTCGCCGGGTCCGACGGTGGCCACCTTGCGCCCGTTCCGGGTCACAACGGCCGTACCGTCCACGATGAGGAAGAACTCGAGACCGATGCGTCCCTCTTCGACCAAGACCTTTCCCTTGGGCACCTGGACCTCGTCGAGCGAACTCCGGATCCGCCGCAGCTCCGAGGCTGTGCAGCCGGAAAACAGCCAGATGGACTTCAGGTCGAGGGCTTTGCGCACGAGACGTCATGGGATGCTCCTCGCTCGGGTGCGGCCCGAAGGCTACCGCCGGGGATCGATAGCTTGCCGGGATCGGACGGTGCGTGGCGCGCGGGCGCCGGCGGCCTAAGGACATGAAGGTGGACGAAGATGCCGATGAACGGAGCGTCGAATCGCGGCGGTGAGGGCGCGCCGGGTCGACAGCCGACGGAGGAGACATCGGGCCAGCGGGTCGGCACGCTCCGAGGCGCCGGAGTCGACATCGACCGGCGCCGTGGTCGGGCGCATCGCCGCTCGGCCTCGTGCTCGTCGCCCTGGCTGCGTCGAGCGCGCCCTCTTCGCCGTGGGGGCCCACAAGAACAGCCAGATCGACCAACTGCGCAGCCGGGGATCCCGGTCGAGGCCAAGGTGGTCGCCTGCCTCGGGCTGCTGGGAGGGAGCGGCAGCAACGCCGCCGGGTATGCCTGTCATGCCACCTACGTCGTCGGCGGGCACCGCTACGACGAGATCCGTCCCCGGTGTCGACGTTGCTCGAACCAGGGTCGACGGTCCAAGTCATCGTGGCCGCCGGCGACCCGAGCCTGCTCACCACCCCGGCCGTGCTGCCGGCGAGCAGCGTCGTGGCACGTCTTCATCTTGCCCGGCGTGCTGTTGCTGTCCTTGCTGGCTGTTGGTGGTCGCTTCTCATCCGTCATGGGTCGCACGGACGGAGGCGATGACGGTCGTCGACGGCGCGATCGCGCCCGCACTGCGCGGCGCGAGTCGGCGAGCTCGCCGCCGAGTGCCGGCAGAGCGATCCGCGCTACCGTGAGGCATGGTCGACGGCGAGAAGGAGACGGTCTGGCGAACGACTGAGCCGCACGTTCCTCAAGCCCGGGCCCGAACGGGCCGGCCAAGCCACAACCGTTCGACGAGCTCGTCACCAGTTGACGAGATCGAAGCGGCGATCAAGCGGGCCGACGACAAGGAGCGCCTGGTGGGCCTCATTGCCGCCCCCGTGGCCGCCGCCATCGAGTTGATCGTCACCCAGGCGAGGATCGACAACGACCCCCCGGCCACGTCTGGCCCACGGGCTGATCAACAAGGCGCACTACAACCTGACTCCCTATCACGAGGCCTTCTTCGTCGGGTTCATCCTCGCCTTTGTCATCCTGGCCATGGCCTGGTGGCGGAAACGCACCTTCCTCGGGATCGCCATGGCCCTCTATGGACTTTCCATCTTCGACCTGGGCTTTTGGGGGTTCGGCGTACCCTTCGTCCTCGGTCGGTGCCTGGTATCTCGTCCGTGCCTACCGCCTGCAGACAAGCTCAAGGTGGCCAAAGCGAACGCGGCGGCCGACCGACCGGATCGCCGGCCCGGCTCGGTCCCGAACAAGCGATACACGCCGAAGGCGATCCCGCCCGGCTTCGCCTGCCGAAGCCGAACGGCAAGCAGCGCCGCACCGGCTGATCTGCTCTTGCACCGGGACGGGTCCGACGCTCGACTGACGGGCGAGGGCGGTGCCCCCTGGCGCCGGCGCCGCTGGACCGAGCTGGCGCCCGCGTGATGGCTTGGCCCGGCCGACCTGCCTGAGACCTGGCGTCGCTCATCAGTTCACACGTTGGTAACACGGGCGTGACCGAGCCGAAATCCCCGGATTGCATTCTTTCCCCGGAGTCGGCGCCATCGCGGCGTCGAGGCGGCATTGCGACCATCACGGTGCAGTGGCTGCTGCCGAGGTATGTCGAGGAGAGGAGCACGCAGTCGTGCACGACGCGCTAGCCGCAGCAGTGTCCTACGTCCCGTATCCCAGCTGGCTGAACACGGGGGACAACACCTGGCAGCTCACGGCTGCCACGTTCGTCGGCCTGATGAGCCTGCCCGCCCTGGCCGTCCTCTACGCCTCGATCGTCCAGAAGAAGTGGGCGGTGAACGTCTTGGCCATGATGTTCGCCGGCTTCTCGCTGGTGCTCATCGCCTGGGTGCTGTGGTCCTACAAGATGGGCTTCGGACCGACATCCGTTGGGCGCGGAATCACGGAGGTCAACGGCGTCGCCGTGCAGCCGACCTCACCGGCGTCGGGTGGGTCAAACACTTCTTCGACAACTTCGTCGGTCAAACCGGGCGGCATCACCAGCGCCACCAACGAGCAGGGCCAGGCGCGTGTCGGCGGCCAACACCCTGATCCCCTTCCACTTCCCGACCACGACGCTCGCCTACTTCCAGTTCGTGTTCGCCGCCATCACCCCCCTGCTCTTCCTCGGCAGCGTGCTCGGCCGGATCAAGTTCAGCGCCTGGTGCCTCCTCGTCCCGCTGTGGTCGACCTTCGTCTACGGCGTCGACGCCTTCATGCTGTGGGGCGGCGGCTACTTCGCCCAGGAGGGGGCGCTCGACTTCTCCGGTGGCTACGTCATCCACATGTCGGCCGGCGTGTCCGGCTTCGTCGCCGCCTGGGTGCTCGGGCCTCGGCTGCTACGGGACCGACAACACGCCATACCCAACAACCTGGTCATGGCGGCCGTCGGTGCCGGCATCCTGTGGCTGGGCTGGAACGGCTTCAACGGTGGCGACCCGTACTACGCGGGCGCCGACGCGGCCGCGGCCGTGGTCAACACCAACATCGCCACCGCCGCCGGCGTCCTCGTCTGGATGGCCATGGACGCCTGGCTCTCGAAGGAGCAAGAAGCCCACCTTCCTGGGCGGGGTGAACGGCATGATCTGCGGCCTGGTCGGGATCACACCCTGCGCCGGCTGGGTCAACGGCCGGGGCGCCATCTACGTCGGCGTCATCGGCACGGTCATCGTCTGGATCTGCTGGAACTACCTGTCCAAGGTCCGGCCCTTCTCCAAGGTCGACGACGCACTCGGCGTCATCTACACCCACGGCATCGCCGGCTTCTTCGGTGGCATGTTCCTCGGCATCTTCGGCGACCCGAACATGATCGAGTACGGCTGCGGCCATCTCGATGCCAACGGGCAGGTGGTCGCCACCACCAACGCCCAGTACCTGCACTGCCACACGGCAAGCTGCGTGCCCTTCTCGGTGAACGGCCTGATGTACACCGGGATCGTTCCACCAGCTCTGGGAACAGTTCCGAGCCGCCATCTTCGTCATCTTCTGGTCGGCGCTCGTCACCTTCATACTGATGAAGCTCATCGGGCTGGTCCTGCGCGGTGCTCGCTACAAGGACGAGATCCTCGAGGTGGGCGACCTCGCTATCCACGGCGAGGAGGCCTTCCCAGTCGAGACGCTGGCCGAGCGGGTTGGCGCGCTGTCGATGGCCGGGTGACGTGGGCCGAGCCGAGCGGGCGCAGAAGCATCGCAGGTCGATCGCCGGATGATCCGATGCACTCGGGTCGAACCGAGTTCCGGCTAACAGGACCACTACGAGAGAAAGGAGCAGTACCCAGCATGAAGCTCGTCGTAGCGGTGCTGAAGCCGTTCAAGCTGGACGATGTGAAGGAAGGCCTCAAGACCCTCGGGGTCCATGGCTTGACCCTCACCGAGGCTCAGGGATTCGGTCGACAGCGGGGTCACACCGAGGTCTACCGAGGGGCCGAGTACGAGGTCGAGTTCGTGCCCAAGATCCGGCTCGAGATCGTGGTCGAGGACTCGCGGGTGGACGAGGTGACGGCCATGATCGTGGACAAAGCGGGAACCGGAAAAATCGGCGACGGCAAGGTCTGGGTCTTGCCGGTGGAGGAGGTCATACGGGTCCGGACCGGGGAGCGTGGAGCGGACGCGCTCTAAGCCTCACCACAGCGGCGGTCGGGAGCGCCGTCGGTCAACGTTCCCCCCTTGACCGACGGCGGCCCCGATGGTCCGCGGAATGAAAGGTCGGCCCTTCGGGGCCGACCTTTCACAATTGCCCGAGAGTCGAACGGCGAACGACGTTCCGACCGGCTCAGCCGGCCTGACCGCGGACGGCCGCGGCCGCGGCACGTGCCGCATCGGCATCGCCCAGGTAGCGGAACGTTCCGGTGGGCGACTGCACGGACAGGTCATCGCCGAGCTCGTAATAGAACGGGATGCCGGTCGGGATGTCGAGGTCCACGATGGCCTCGTCACTGATCCCTTCGATGTGCTTGCAGAGGGCGCGCAGGCTGTTCCCGTGGGCCACGACGAAGACGGCGCCGCCTCGGGGCCCCTCCGCATGGAGGTCGGGAACGATGGCGTCCTCCCAGTAGGGGACGACTCGCTCCACGACGTCGGCCAAGCACTCGGTCAGGGGTAGGGCGTCGACGGGCACGTCCCGATAGCGCGGGTCGGTGAGCGGATGATGCTCGCTTCCGGGCTCGACGGGCGGCGGAGGCACGTCGTAGCTGCGCCGCCAACGCTTGACTTGTTCCTCACCGTGCTGGTCAGCCGTCTCCTTCTTGTTGAGTCCCTGCAGGGCTCCGTAGTGCCGCTCGTTCAGCCGCCAGTGTCGCCGGACGGGCAGCCAGCTGCGTCCGGCGGCGGCCAGAGTGAGCTCGGCCGTGTGGATGGCCCGGGTGAGCATGGAGGTGTGCACGACCCGGAGGTCGAGGCGCTCGTCCTCGGCAGCCAAGAGGTGGCCCGCCCGCTCCGCCTCGGTCTCGCCGAGGGCGGAGAGGTCGACGTCCACCCACCCGGTGAAGAGGTTCTCGGCGTTCCAGGTGGACTGGCCGTGCCGCAGAAGGACCAGCCGGAGCACCGCCGCAGCGTACCGTGACCACTTCCTAGGCCTCGGCACTGCCTGGTTGGTTCTGCCGCCCTCCCTCGTGGCCGCAGCCGGCGGGCACCGGAGCGATCGGTTAAGTACGCTTCGGCGCGTCTCGGGGTATTGGCTGTCCAGCGGACAGGAGTTGCACCCCAGTTGCTCAGCGACCACCGGGAGTTCCCGGCCAAACCAGAGAGCGCACAGGAGGCACGGGCGCACGCCCTCGAAATGGCCGATCGGTGGGGGGTCGCCGCCGAGGGCCTGGCCTCGGTGGTCACGGAGCTGGTGGTCAATGCCATCGTGCACGCGGGCGGTCGCTTCAGGCTCTCCCTGTGCCTGGATGGCGGCGCCTTCATCGTGGAGGTGGCGGACCCGAGCACGGACCTGCCGCAATCCCGCACACCGGCCGACGACGACCCTCGGGGTCGAGGGCTGCTCATCGTGGATGCACTCTCCCGGGATTGGGGGGTACGAACGGGTCGAGGAGGGAAGGTCATCTGGGCTGAGCTCGACATTGATTCGGTTGAAGAGGCCCGGTCGGGCCCATGACTGCCGGCTGGAGCGCCAGCTTCTCGGCTTCTGTTTGGACCCGCGATCACCCTCTCCGGTCGTTCGGCTACGATCATGAAGCGTTAAACAGCAAAAAAGCTATAGCAATGACACTCAAGTTTGTTTATACTTGTGGTTGTAAGTACGGCTGCTGAGCCCTACGAGGCCACAGGGAGAGGCTCGGGAGCCGCGAAGCCCGCAATAAAGAGGAACCGAACAGCGACTGCGCCGGAGGGCGCACGTAGGAGGCACCATGGCCAAGGCCGTCGGAATCGATCTGGGCACCACCAACTCGGTCGTGTCCGTACTGGAAGGCGGCGAGCCCGTCGTCATCCCCAATGCCGAGGGCGGCCGCACCACCCCGTCGGTGGTGGCATTCGCCAAATCGGGTGAGGTCCTGGTCGGCGAGGTGGCCAAGCGTCAGGCCATCACCAACCCCGAGCGCACCATCCGGTCGGTGAAGCGCCACATGGGCACCAACTGGACCATCGACATCGACGGCAAGAAGTACACCCCCCAGGAGATCTCGGCCCGGATCCTCGGCAAGCTCAAGAGGGACGCCGAGTCGTTCCTCGGCGACACCGTCAACCAGGCCGTCATCACCGTCCCCGCCTACTTCGACGATGCCCAGCGCACCGCGACCAAAGAGGCCGGGACCATCGCCGGACTCGAGGTGCTGCGCATCATCAACGAGCCCACGGCGGCGGCGCTCGCCTACGGCCTCGACAAGGAGGGTGCCGACCAGACGGTGCTCGTCTTCGACCTCGGTGGTGGCACCTTCGACGTCTCGTTGCTGGATATCGGCGACGGCGTCTTCGAGGTCAAGGCGACGGCCGGCAATTCACACCTGGGCGGTGACGACTGGGACCAGCGGATCGTCGACTACCTGGTGACGACGTTCAAGAACACCGAGGGTGTCGATCTGTCCGGCGACAAGATGGCCACCCAGCGTCTGCAGGAAGCGGCCGAGAAGGCCAAGATCGAGCTCTCCTCGCTACAGGAGACCCAGATCAACCTGCCCTTCATCACGGCCACTTCCGAGGGCCCGAAGCACCTCGACATCAAGCTCACGCGGGCCAAGTTCAACGAGCTCACAGCCGATCTGGTCGAGAAGTGCAAGGGACCCTTCGAGCAGGCCATCAAGGATTCGGGCCTGGCCACGGGCGACATCGACCACGTCGTGCTGGTGGGTGGATCGACCCGCATGCCGATCATCCAGGAGCTCGTGCAGTCCCTGACCGGCAAGGAGCCCCACAAGGGTGTGAACCCGGACGAAGTGGTGGCGGTGGGCGCGGCCGTGCAGGCCGGCGTACTCAAGGGCGAGGTCAAGGACGTCCTGCTGCTCGACGTCACCCCCTTGTCGCTCGGGATCGAGACCAAGGGCGGTGTCATGCACCGGCTCATCGAGCGCAACACCACCATTCCGACCAAGCGGAGCGAGGTGTTCACCACCGCTGACGACAATCAGCCGTCCGTCGAGGTCCATGTACTCCAGGGTGAGCGGGAGATGGCCCAGTACAACAAGACATTGGGCAAGTTCCAGCTCGTCGACTTGCCGCCTGCCCCCCGGGGTGTGCCGCAGATCGAGGTCACCTTCGACATCGACGCCAACGGCATCGTCCACGTCTCGGCCAAGGACCGGGCCACCGGCAAGGAGCAGTCGATGACCATCACCGGCCAGTCGCAGCTGCCCAAGGACGACATCGAGCGCATGGTGAAGGACGCCGAGGCCCACGCCGAGGACGACCGCCGCCGCCGCGACGAGGCCGAGGTTCGCAACAACGCGGACTCGCTCGTCTACCAGACCGAGAAGCTCCTTCGCGACCAGGGTGAGAAGTTCCAGGGCGACGAGAAGGACAAGGTCGAGTCTGCTCTCTCGAGCCTCAAGGAGGCCCTGGGCGGCTCGGATGTCGAGGGCATCAAGACGGCGACCGACACGCTTCTCACGGCGAGCCAGTCGTTCAGCCAGCGCCTCTACGAGGAGGCGTCCCAGGCGGATGCGAGCTCGGCGAACTCGGCGACGGCCGGTGGCGCTGACGAGGGGTCGGACGACGAGGTCGTTGACGCCGAGATCGTCGACGACCAGGCGTAACCGGCGATGGCCGGCCACGATCGGGACATGCCCGAGGAGTCAATCGAACCGCCGTCGGATGGCGCCACGATCGCTGATCGTGGCGCCGGTGGTCCGGCCGGCGTCGCCCAGGCCACGGCCGAGGAATCCGGGGACGTCGCGCCGATCGACGTCGTCGACCCGATGGCCGACGGCGCCGGCGCCGTCAGCGCTGACCAACCTGATCCAGAGAGTGTCGAGGAGGACCCCGTGAAGGTGGCGCTCACCGAGCGCGACGAGTATCTCGATTCGCTTCGCCGTTTGCAGGCGGAGTTCGAGAACTATCGCAAGAGGGTCACGAGCCAGCAGGCCGAGCAGGCGGCGCGAGTCGCCTCGATGCTCGTGGACAAGCTTCTGCCCGTCCTCGACACGCTCGATCTGGCCGTGCAACACATCGCGGACGCGGACTCGGCCGACGGGAAGGCGCTTGTGGCTTCGGGCAATCAGCTCCACGGGGTCCTGTCCAAGGAGGGCCTCGAGCGCATCGACCCATTGGGTGAGGTCTTCGACCCCAACACCCACGAGGCCGTTGGACGCGTGCCCGACGACGACGAGGTGGCGGACGACGAAGGGGACCGACCGCTGCCGAAGCCGGTGGTGGCCCAAGTGATGCGACCGGGATACCGGTGGAAGGGGGCGGTGCTCCGCCCAGCGATGGTGACGGTCCGCGGTTGATCCATTCCGTTGGCCACCGCGACCGGACGTAGCGGCCGGTCGGCTCGGCACGAAGATCTGAACGAGAGACGAAAGCGAAGGCGAGGGACGGCACACCGTGGCGCCGCAGCGTGAATGGTTCGAGAAGGACTACTACAAGACCCTGGGTGTGCCGAGCACGGCCTCGCCCAAAGAGATCACGAGTGCCTACCGCAAGCTGGCCAAGAAGAACCATCCGGACGCCAACCCCGGCAAAGAGGAAGCGTTCAAGGAGATCAGCGCGGCCTACGACGTCCTCGGTGACGCGGACCGGCGCAAGGAGTACGACGAGGTTCGAGCCATGGGGCCCATGGCCGGTGGCTTCCCCGGCGGCTTCGGTGGTGGCGGTGGCGCTGGCGGCACCACCTTCCGGGTCGACGACATGGGCGACCTGGGCGACATCTTCGGTGGGTTGTTCGGGCGTGGTCGGCGCGGTGGCGGCGGAGGTGCTGGTGGGACCGGTCCCCAACGCGGCGCCGACGTAGAAGCAGAGCTGCACCTCGCGTTCGAGGACGCGGTCAACGGCATCACCACGTCGGTCAACGTGACGACCGACGTGCGCTGTCATACCTGCCACGGTTCGGGGGCGGCTCCCGGGACCCAGCCCATGACCTGCCCCCAGTGCGCCGGTACCGGCACCCTCCAGGACAACCAGGGCCTCTTCTCGCTCAGCCAGATCTGTCCCCGTTGCGGGGGCGCGGCACGATCATCGGCACGCCCTGCCCGACCTGCCATGGCACGGGGAACGAGCGGCGCAACCGCTCGGTCAAGGTGCGTATCCCACCCGGGGTCGAGGACGGTCAACGCATTCGGGTGAAGGGCCGGGGCGCCGCTGGACGGAACGGCGGCCCGAGCGGGGACCTCTATGTGGTCGTGCGCGTCGATGGCCACGACACCTTCGGACGCCGCGGCCGCAATCTGACACTGACCGAGCCCGTCTCCTTCGCCGAGGCCGCCCTCGGCACCACCCTCACCGTGCCGACCCTGGGCGACCCGGTCACCCTCAAGGTGCCGGCCGGTACACCGTCGGGGCGGACCTTCCGGGTGAAGGGCCGTGGCGTTCCCGGCGACAAGAAGCACAGCCAGGGCGACCTGCTGGTCACCGTCGAAGTGGCCGTACCGGCCAAGTTGTCGAAGGAACAGCGTGCGGCCATCGAGCGGCTCACCGAGGTGCTCGAACCGCCTGACCGTGCCGTCTCGGAGGCGGGTGCATCATGACGGCCGAGGAACGTCAGCGCCGGGCCGTGTACGTGATCTCGGTGGCGGCCGAGCTTGTCGGCGTGCACCCGCAGACGCTGCGCGTCTACGAGCGCAAAGGACTTCTCGACCCCAGCCGCACCACCGGCGGCAGCCGGCGTTTCAGTGACGAGGACGTGGCGCGGTTGCGCCGCATCCAAGACCTGACCACTGCCGGCCTCAACCTCGAAGGTGTGCGGCGGGTGCTCGAGCTCGAGGCCGAGATCGAACGCCTGAAGATCGAGCTCGAGGTGACTCGGGCCGAGGTCCGAGAGGCCGTGGCCACGACCCACCGCGAGCACCGCCGCGAGCTCGTGCCCCTCAAACCCATACCCCTGCCCACTATCCGTGCTGACCGGCGGAGCCCCGAACGACGGAGCCCCGACCATCGAGGAGGACCTTCCTCATGACCATCAACCCCGATCGCTGGACCCTCAAGACCCAGGAGGCCTTCTCCACCGCTGTTGAGCAGGCCAGGGCGGCCAACAACCCCGACGTCACCCCCGACCACGTACTTGCCGCCGTGCTGGCCCAGCCTGACGGGATCGCCGGCCCCATCCTCGAGCGCCTGGGGGTCGAGCCCTCGGTCGTGCGCTCCCGCATCGAGGGCGACCTTGCGCGGTTGCCCCACGCGGTCGGCGGTGCCGAGCCCGGTATCAACCGGTCCTTGCGCGACGTGCTGGCCGAGGCCGACACGTTGCGCAGCGACATGGGAGACGAGTACCTCTCGGTCGAACATCTGTTGCTGGCCATGGCCGACCGTCTCGGGGTCGACCGCGATCAGTTGCTCTCCGCCTTCCGCGACGTGCGGGGCAGTCACCGGGTGACCAACCAGAACCCGGAGGAGTCCTTCCAAGCCCTCGAGCGTTACGGGCGCGACCTCACTGTCCTCGCCCGCCAGGGGAAGTTGGACCCGGTCATCGGCCGGGACGAGGAGGTGCGCCGGATCATCCAGGTCCTGTCGCGGCGGACGAAGAACAACCCGGTGCTCATCGGAGAGCCGGGGGTGGGCAAGACGGCCATCGTCGAGGGCCTGGCTCAGCGCATCGTCGAAGGGGACGTTCCCGAGGGTCTCAAAGGCAAGCGGGTCATCGCCCTCGACCTCGGTTCCATGGTGGCCGGGGCCAAGTACCGCGGCGAGTTCGAGGAGCGGCTCAAGGCAGTTCTGAAGGAGATCACCGACGCCGAGGGCGAGGTCATCACCTTCATCGACGAGCTCCACACGCTGGTCGGTGCAGGCGGCGGCTCGGAAGGGGCCATGGACGCGGGCAACATGATCAAGCCCATGCTGGCCCGCGGGGAGCTGCGTCTCATCGGGGCCACCACTCTCGACGAGTACCGCCAGTACATCGAGAAGGACGCCGCCCTCGAGCGTCGCTTCCAGCAAGTCTTCGTGGCCCCGCCTTCGGTGGAGGACACGATCGCCATCCTCCGCGGCCTGAAGGAGCGTTACGAAGTCCACCACGGGGTTCGCATCCAGGATGCGGCCCTCGTGGCCGCGGCGGTGCTGTCCGATCGCTATGTGACCGGGCGCTTCCTGCCGGACAAGGCCATCGACCTCATGGACGAGGCGGCCAGTCGCTTGCGCATCGAGATCGATTCGATGCCCACCGAGCTCGATGTCGTCACCCGACGCATCCGCCAGCTCGAGATCGAACGTATGGCCCTCGAGAAGGAGACGGACACGGCTTCGGCCGAGCGCCTGGCCCGGCTGGACGAGGAGATGGCCAACCTCAAGGAGGAGGCGGCCGCCATGACCGCCCACTGGCAGGGCGAAAAGGAGGCCATCGCCACCATTCAGCACCTGAAGGGTGAGCTCGAGCAACATCGGAGTGAGGCCGAGCGACTGGCCCGCGACGGGGAGCTGGCCCGCGCCTCGGAGATCACCTACGGCGTCATCCCCGATCTCGAACGGCAGGTCGAGGAGGCGACGGCTCGCCTCGACGAGCTGCAGAAGTCGCAGCGCTTCCTCAAGGAGGAAGTCGACGCCGAAGACGTGGCCGAGGTGGTCAGTCGCTGGACGGGCGTGCCGGTGAGCCGGCTACTCGAAGGTGAGGTCGAGAAACTCGTGCGCATGGAGGACGCCCTCCACGCCCGGGTCGTCGGCCAGGACGAGGCCGTGGGCGCCGTGTCGAACGCCATCCGCCGGAGCCGGGCCGGACTTTCCGATCCCAACCGGCCTATCGGCTCGTTCCTCTTCATGGGGCCGACGGGTGTGGGCAAGACCGAGCTCGCCCGGGCTCTCGCCGAGTTCCTCTTCGACGACAGCCGGGCCATGGTCCGCATCGACATGAGTGAGTACTCCGAGCGGCATTCCGTGGCCCGCCTGGTCGGCGCTCCGCCCGGTTACGTCGGCTACGAGGAAGGCGGCCAGCTCACCGAGGCGGTGCGTCGGCGTCCGTATGCGGTGGTGCTGCTCGACGAGCTCGAGAAGGCCCATCCCGACGTCTTCAACATCCTGCTCCAGGTATTGGAGGACGGCCGGCTGACCGACGGCCAGGGACGGACGGTGGACTTCACCAACACCGTGCTCATCATGACGTCGAACATCCCGGGCGAGCCCATCCAGTACTTCAAGCCCGAGTTCATCAACCGCATCGACGAGATCGTGCGGTTCCATCCGCTGTCAGAAGGTGACCTCGAGCGCATCGTCGGGATCCAGCTGCAACACCTGCGAGTCCGACTGGCGGAGCGCCGCCTGACCCTCGAGGTCACCCCGGCGGCCGAGAAGCTGCTGGCCCAGGTGGGCTACGACCCCGACTTCGGCGCCCGACCGCTCCGCCGGGTCATCCAGCGCCAGGTCGAGGACCCCTTGGCCCTGGCCCTCCTCGAGGGGCGCTATCCCGAGGGATCGACGGTCACGGTCGACGTGCGGGACGGGCAGACGGTTCTTGTTTGAGCCTGGATTGGGTCTTGCCCGAGCCGCCCCCGCCGCCCCAGGCAGCGGAGTCGGGACCCGAAAGGCGGGTATGACCAGGGGTTTCGTCCGGTTGAAAATATTTTCGAATTTCTGCTCAAGTCCGGGTCGCCGCGTGCCGATAAACCAGCGGTGGCATATGTTCGGCGGCTCCCGGGCAGCGGAGGTGGCAGCGGCGAGGTGGCGGACCGGTGCCGCCGGAACTTTTTTTCAAAAAGTCCCATTTCGTCAGTAATTACTGACAAGCGTCAGGTTTAACTGACGAAATCGGGGGTTCCAAAAAAACAAAAGCCCCCGGCTCAACGCCATCGACCGAACGCCGGTCGGCCGGGCCAACCTGCGGGAGCTGAACCCGGTCATCCCGATCGGGGACAGCATCTCGACCCACCCCAACCCGACCAGCGGAATCGGCGATGGCCCTCCGGGCTATCTCATGGGGCGGGGTACATTGGTGCGTAATCCGCTTCATGACGGAGGAGAAACGCGTGCCCGCAACCGTGGTCGTCGGGACCCAGTGGGGCGACGAGGGTAAGGGCAAGCTGTCCGATCTCCTGGCCAAGGAGATGGAGATGGTCGTCCGCTACCAGGGCGGCCACAACGCTGGCCACACCATCGTGGTCAATGGCGAGGTCTTCGCCCTCCAGCTCGTGCCGAGCGGCATCCTCTATGACCACATCACACCGGTCATCGGCAATGGAGTGGTCGTCGATCCGACCGTGCTCCTCGATGAGCTCGACACCCTGACCCACAAGGGTGTGGACACCTCACGACTGGTCGTGTCGGGCAACGCCCATCTGGTCATGCCCTACCACCAGGAGCTCGACCGCCTGACCGAGCGGTACTTGGGTAAGAACAATCTGGGCACGACAAAGCGCGGCATCGGGCCCGCCTACGCCGACAAGTCGTCACGGGTCGGGCTGCGCGTCCAGGACCTCTTCGACGCCAAGATCTTCCGCCAGAAGCTCGACGTCGTCCTGAAGGAGAAGAACGCCGTCCTGGCCAAGGTCTACAACCGGTTGCCCATCTCGGCCGACGACATCTGCGCCCGCTACCTCGACGAGCTGGCCCCCCGGATCGAGCCGATGGTGGCCGACACCGTGGGCCTGGTCCACGAGGCCCTCGACCGGGGTGCCCACGTGCTGCTCGAGGGGGCCCAGGCGACCTTCCTCGATCTCGACCACGGCACCTATCCCTTCGTGACCTCGTCGAACCCCGTAGCCGGCGGAGCCTGTACGGGCGCGGGCATCGGCCCCCGCTACATCAGTGACGTGGTGGGCATCGCCAAGGCGTACGTGACCCGGGTGGGCAGTGGTCCGTTCCCGACCGAGCTCACCGACGAGGTCGGTGACACGCTCGTCGAGCTCGGCCACGAGTACGGGGTCAACACGGGACGGCGACGCCGGCCCGGCTGGTTCGATGTGGTCATGTTGCGCCAAGCGGTACGCCTCAACTCGCTCTCCGAGGTCGCCCTCACCAAGCTCGACGTGCTCGGCGCCTTCGACACCGTCAAGGTGTGTACGGCCTATGAGCTCGACGGCGAGCGCTTCACCCATCTGCCGTACCACCAGTCGGTGCTCCATCGAGTCACGCCGGTCTATGAGGAGCTGCCGGGGTGGGGGACCGACATCTCGGGAGCCACCGAGCTTGGTGACCTACCGCAAGCGGCCCGCGATTACGTGCGCTTCTTGGCCGAGCAGATTGGCGTCCCGGTGCGCCTGGTGGGGGTTGGGCCCGGTCGCGAACAGTACGTGCATTTCGCCGCATGAGTGCCGGAGACGGCGGAGTACCGGCGGGGGCCATCCGCCGGGTATGTGTGGTCGGGTCGGGCGGTCGCGAGCACGCCCTCGCCCTCGCCCTCGGGCGGACGGCGGACGTGGTCGTCGTCCCCGGCAACCCCGGGATCGGGGGGCGGACTCCGGAAGGCCACACTCTCGAATCGGTCGGCGGTTCGGTGGACGACGCCCAGGCCATCGGTCGAATCGACGCCGACCTCTTCGTCATCGGCCCCGAAGCGCCCCTGGTCGACGGGCTGGCTGATCGCCTGCGGGCGGAGGGCCGCCTCGTATTCGGTCCCGGGGCCGACGGCGCCCGGCTCGAAGGTTCGAAGGCGTTCATGAAGGAGGCGCTGGCCGCGGCCGAAGTGCCGACCGCCCGCTTCGAGGTCTTCGACGAAGCGGGACCGGCCCGCTCCTTCCTGCGGAGCTTGCCCGCCCCGTGGGTCATCAAGACCGACGGTCTGGCCGCCGGCAAGGGCGTCCTCGTCACGTCATCGCGGCCCGAAGCAGAAGCCGACATCGAAGCCAAGCTTTCGGGCGAGGCCTTCGGTGCCGCCGGGCGGCGCATCGTGATCGAGGAGGGGCTCACCGGGGTCGAGTGCTCCTTGCTCGTGCTGTGCGACGGAAGCCGCATCGCGGCGCTGGCGCCGGCCCAGGACTTCAAACGGGTCGGCGACGGCGACGCCGGGCCCAACACCGGAGGGATGGGCGCGTACTCACCCGTGCCCTTCGTCAAGGACGCCGAGGTCAACCAGCTCGCCGAGCTGACGGTGGCCCCCCTCGTGGTTGAGCTCCGGCGCCGCGGCATCGACTACCGCGGGGTGCTCTACGCCGGCCTCATGCTCACCGAGTCGGGACCGAAAGTGCTCGAGTTCAACGTCCGCTTCGGCGATCCCGAGACCCAGGTCGTGCTGCCCCGCTTCGCCGGCGACCTCACGGCCACCCTCGCCGAGGTGGCGTCCGGCGATCTGCGCACCGTTCCCACCATCAGCGACCAGGCGGCCGTGTGTGTGGTCATGGCCGCCGAGGGCTATCCGGGGTCGCCGCGGCGAGGCGACCGCATCAGCGGACTCCCCGAGGCGCAATCCACGGCCGGGGTCACGGTCTTGCACGCCGGTACCAGCCTTGACGCTGGACAGGTGGTGACGGCCGGTGGGCGGGTCCTCGGCGTGACCGGTGTCGGCCCGACCCTCATCGAGGCTCGCCATCGTGCCTATACCGGCGTGGGATCCATCAGCTGGCCCGGCGCCCACTACCGGACCGACATTGCCCTGGCCGCAACGGAGCCGGCGACGCAGGCGAGACCAGCGACGCAAACGACGCCAGCGAGGCCAGCGACGGTGGCCGCTCCATGATCCCGCGCTACTCGCCACCGGCCATGGCCGCGCTGTTCACCGACGAGGCGCGCTTTGCCGGCTGGCTCGAGGTCGAGCTGCTGGCCACCGAGGCGTGGGCCGACATCGGAGTGGTGCCGCGCTCAGCGGCCGATGTCTGTCGCAGCCGAGCGCCCAAGGTGGACGTCGCCTTCGTCGAAGCGGTAGCCGAACGGGAGCGAGTGACCGACCACGACGTGGCCGCCTTCGTCGACGTCGTCCAGGCGGCCATCGGCCAGCCCGAAGGGTCGTGGATCCACTACGGGCTCACTTCCTCGGACGTGGTCGACACCGCCCTCTGCGCGACCCTCACCCGGGCCGCCGACCAGTTGCTCGTGGCCTCGAAGCGGCTGGTGGCGGCGTGCAAAGAGCGGGCCACCGAGACCATCGACGTTCCCATCGTGGGCCGGACCCACGGCCAGCACGCCGAACCGACCACCTACGGCACCAAGTTCGCCCTGTGGGCACTCCAAGCCGATCGCGACCGCCAGCGCCTCGAGGCGGCCCGCGCTCGGGTGGCGGTCGGGAAGCTGTCGGGAGCCGTGGGGACCTATTCGAACATCGACCCCCGGGTCGAGGCCCATGTCTGCCGCGCGCTCGGCCTCGTCCCGGTGCCGGCCACCCAGGTGGTCGCCCGAGACCGGCACGCCGAGTACCTCTGGGCCTGCGCTTCGGTCGGCGCCACCGTCGAGGCCATCGCCACCGAGGTCCGCCACCTGGCCCGTACCGAGGTGGGCGAGGTCGAGGAGCCGTTCAAGCCCGGCCAGAAGGGGAGCTCGTCCATGCCCCACAAGCGCAACCCGGTCTTGGCCGAGCGCCTGTGCGGGCTGGCCCGGGTCCTACGCGGCTATCTCGTGAGCGGGCTCGAGGACGTGGCCCTTTGGCACGAGCGCGACATCTCGCACAGCTCGGTCGAGCGGGTCGTCCTGCCCGACGCCAGCATGCTCGCCCTCTACGTGCTCGAGAAGGCCGCCTATCTCGTCGAAGGTCTCGTGCTCCATCCCGAGCGGGCCAAAGAGACGCTCACCGAGGGCAGCTTCGGCCTCGTCTTCAGCCAGTCGGTGCTCCTCGCCTTGGTGGCGGGCGGGCTGTCTCGGGACGGCGCTTACCGCATCGTCCAGCGCGACGCCCGACGCGCCTGGGAGGAGCAGAGGCCGTTCCGGTCGGTGCTGGAGGAAGACAACGAGGTCACGCTGTCGTCCTCCGAGCTCGACGAAGCCTTCGACCTAGCGCGTACGCTGCGCCACGTCCACCGGTTCACCGACGCCCTCGAGGAGCTCGCACCATGACAGCCACCCACCACGAACCGTTGACTCTCGTACAGACCGGCAAGGTCCGAGAGCTCTACGACGCCGGCGACGATCGCCTGTTGATGGTCGCCTCCGATCGCATCTCCGCCTTCGACGTGATCATGGACGAGCCCATCCCCGACAAAGGTCGGGTGCTCACGGCCATGACCGCCTACTGGCTGGAGGCGCTCTCCGACCTCGCCCCCAACCACCTCCTCACCGCCGATGTGAATGAGTTTCCTGAGGGGGCGGCGGCTTTGCCCGGCGGTCTCCAGGCCTTGGCCGGCCGTTCGATGCTCGTGCGCCGGGCCGAGATGCTGCCGATCGAGTGCATCGTCCGCGGGTATCTGGCCGGCTCGGCCTACAAGGAATACGAGCGCGACGGCACGGTGCACGGGATGGCCATGCCCAAGGGCCTGCGTCACGCCGAGCGCCTGCCCGAGCCGATCTTCACGCCCTCGACCAAGGCCACCGAGGGCCATGACCTCAACATCGGGATGGACGAGGCAGCCGACCTGGTGGGCCGCCCAGCGGCGGAGGCGGCCGCCGAGCTGTGTCTCGCCGCCTACAACCGGGCGGCGACCCGGGCCGAGGAGCAGGGCATCATCATCTGTGACACGAAGTTCGAGCTCGGCTACATCGACGGCGCCCTGTCCCTCTGCGATGAGGTGCTGACCCCGGACTCGTCTCGGTTCTGGCCGGCCGACGACTGCGCACCGGGGACCAACCCACCGTCCTTTGACAAGCAGCCGCTGCGCGACTGGCTCGAGGGCCAACCCTGGGACAAGAAGCCGCCGCCGCCCGCCCTCCCCGACGAGATCGTTACCGCTACCTCGCGGCGTTACGTCGACGCCTACGAACGGGTCTGCGGGCGTCGACTGGCCGACTGGTACGGGGCCTGAGAGATGCCCTCGGCCCGGTTCTCGGTGACGGTGGAAGTGCAGCTGCGTCACGGGATCGCCGACCCCCAGGGCGCGACCATCGAGCGAGCTCTGCCGGCCCTCGGGGTGACCGGGGTGAGCGGCGTACGGGCCGGCAAGTCGTTCCGGTTCGACGTCGACGCTGACAACCAGGAGCAGGCGCTGTCCCGGGCCCGCTTGCTGGCCGACCGCCTGTTGGCCAACCCGGTCATCGAGGAGTCGTCGGTGACCGTCCGGGGCGACGGTCCCGAGTGACCGCGCATGATCGGCCTCGGCTCCTCACGGGCGGCGATTGATGGCGCCTGTCCGCGTCGGTGTCGTCGTCTTCCCGGGCTCGAACTGCGAGCACGATGCCGCCTTGGCCCTTTCCCGCCTGGGTGCCAACGCCGACCTCGTCTGGCACGGTGCGACCTCGGTGTCGGGGTACGACGCTCTGGTCCTCCCCGGGGGATTCGCCCACGGGGACTACGTGCGCCCCGGGGCCATCGCCCGGTTCTCGCCCGTCATGGAGACGGTGGGCCGATTCGCCGCCGAAGGGGGTCCGGTGATCGGGATCTGCAACGGCTTCCAAGTCCTCTGTGAGGCCGGCCTCTTGCCCGGGGCCTTGCAGAAGAACAGCGGCCTGCGTTTCCTGTGCGCGCCGGTCACCGTGCGGGTGGAGTCGGCCGGCTCGGTCCTCACCGAGGGGGTGGCTGTCGGCACCGAGCTGCGCATCCCGGTCAACCACTTCGAGGGCAATTACACCTGCGATGCGGCCACGGCGGCCGCGCTACGGGCCGAGGGCCGCGTGGTGCTGCGCTACGTGGACAATCCCAACGGATCGGTCGACGACATCGCCGGGGTGTGCAACGAGGGCGGGAACGTGGTCGGCCTCATGCCCCATCCGGAGCGGGCGTCGGACCCGCTCCTCGGATCGACCGACGGCAATGTGCTGCTCGGCGCGTTGCTGGCCTCGGCCTCGGTCAGGGCCACAGCCGGCGTCGGGGCCGCCTGACCCCGCTTCAGCTACGGGTGCGGGGGATTTTGGCGGCCTGGAGGACGGAGGCGCTCACCCCAACCGTCCGCCAGGCCGAGTAGGAGATGCCCTTGCGCTCGCCGTAGGGACGGGCCACCTTGACGAACGCTTTCTCGAGGGCGCCGATGTCGACCTTGTCACCGGTGTGGGCCAGCTCTGACTGCAGGCGCTGTTTTTCCTCCACCAGGTGCAGTCGTGTGAGTGGGTCCGTCGTGGGCAGGCTTGTCTCGATGGTGTTGAGTCGGCGACGGATTGATTCCGGCGTGCGCTTCCGACCCCGCCGTGGCTTGGTCGACTCCAGGGCTTCGAGATACTGGCGCACGATGCGCCCCTCTTCTCGGCCTTTGGCCAGTGCCGCCTTGTGAGACTCCGACATCTGGGTCTTCTTGCGGGATTTCGCTACTGTGCTCGCGGACATGCCCTGAGCTTTTCACTCGGAGGGATTTTGGGCAACTTGCCGGCCCGAATCCCTCCTATTTGCCCTCATTCACCGGATTGATGGACGCGACGTCACGGCCGCTCATTGTCGGAAGCAGACGGGACAGTGCTCATGGACGCCCAGCTCATAACGGCGCCGTCTCCCGTCATCGGTCGAGGTAGGCCAATCGCAGCGCGGCGCGAATGGGCGAATCCATCGGGTGTCGAGACGCGTGCCAGAACCGGATCGATCGAGACGATCACCCGAGTCGATCTTCCCGGAAGACAGGCGAACGCCGAGCCCTAGTGGTCGCTGGCAGCCCAAAAGGGCGCCGACCTGGTGGTGGCCAAAGGGCTGCCTCAGCGCCGTCACTCCCGGCCATCAACGAGTGATGGCGGTCATCGGTTGCCGGCTGTCGGGCCGCCCCGCCTGCCGGCAATGGCGACCCGCCGGATGATCGTGAGCGGTCAAAAGCCGGACCCGGGGCCGAGGTGCACGAGGCGGTGGCCGGTACGCTCGGCCGCATATGGAGGCAAGCGAGCCGGCCGACGCCGCCACGACCGTGCTCGACGACAGCCTCCACCGCGCCCTTGGCCTGACCGACGGCGAGCGTGACGAGGTCGAATCGGTCCTCGGCCGACCTCCCAACCCGCTCGAGCTCGCTCTCTTCGGGGTCATGTGGAGCGAGCATTGCTCCTACAAGTCGTCGCGACTTCACCTGCGACGGCTTCCCACCGAGGCCCCTCAGGTGCTCGTCGGACCCGGCGAGAACGCCGGCGTCATCGACGCGGGCGACGGTATCGCCGTGGCGCTGCGCATCGAGAGCCACAACCATCCCTCGGCCATCGAGCCATATCAGGGGGCGGCCACCGGCGTCGGCGGCATCCTGCGAGACATCTTCACCATGGGGGCTCGACCCATCGCGGTCATGGACCCCCTCTTCTTCGGTGACGTGCGAGAGCCGCGCCAGCGGTGGCTCATCGAGGGAGTGGTGAGCGGCATCTCCGGCTACGGCAACTCGGTGGGCGTGCCCACGGTGGGCGGCGAGCTCACCTTCGACCGGTGCTATGCCCACAATCCGCTCGTCAACGTGCTCTGCCTCGGCGTCCTGCCCAAGGAGCGGCTGGTGCTGGCGCGGGCAACCGGCGTCGGCAACCTGGCCGTCCTGCTCGGCTCCAGTACCGGGCGTGACGGGATCGGCGGCGTGAGCGTGCTTGCTTCGGCCGGTTTCGGCGACGGGCACGAGTCGGATGCCGCCGCCGAGGCGGCCAAGCGCCCGAGCGTCCAGGTCGGTGATCCTTTCGAGGAGAAGCGTCTCATCGAGGCGTGCCTGGAGCTGCTCGATGCCGGGTTGGTGGTGGGCATTCAGGACTTGGGCGGGGCCGGGCTGGCCTGTGCCACCAGCGAGACCGCGGCCCGAGGCGGGATGGGCATGGACGTCGACGTGCGGGCCGTGCCCCGCCGCGAGCCGGGGATGGAGCCGGCCGAGGTCATGACCTCGGAGAGCCAGGAGCGGATGCTGGCCATCGTCGCCCCGGAGAATCTGGTTCGGCTGGAGGAGGTGTGCCGCCGGTGGGAGGTGCGCTCGGCGGTGGTCGGCCGGGTGACCGAGCCCGTCGGTGGCGAGCCCGGCCGGTTGCGGGTGCTCGACGGGTTCGACGGTGCGGTGCTGGCCGACGTGCCGGCCGCCGCCCTGAGCGAGGACGCGCCGCTCTATCACCGCCCACTCAAGCGCCCCGGTGATCACGAGGCGCGCGCCGATGACGACCCCGGCGGGCTGGCGCCGCCTTCGGACTGTGGGGCCGACCTGCTCGGGCTTCTCTGTGATCCCGCCTGGATCTATCGCCAGTACGACCACCAGCTGTTCCTCAACACGGTCGAGCCGCCGGGCGGCGACGCTGCCGTGCTCCGCCTGGCCGCCCCCGGCCTGCCCACCTCCGAGCGCGGCCTGGCCCTCAGCACCGACTCCAAACCGGCCGCCTGTTCGATCGATCCGCGAGCGGGCACGGCCGCCACGGTGGCCGAGTCGATCCTGAACCTGGCATGCACGGGAGCCCGGGCGGTGGCCGTCGTCAACTGCCTCAACTTCGGCAACCCCGAGCATCCCGAGGTCATGTGGCAGCTGTCGGAGGCCATCGACGGCATGGCCGAGGCCTGCTCGGCCTTCGACCTGCCCGTTGTCGGCGGCAACGTGAGCCTCTACAACGAGAGCGCAGGACGCGACATCGACCCCACTCCGGTCATCGGCGCCCTCGGGCTCATCGACCGGCTGGTCGCTCCGCCCCCCGGCGTCGGTCTGGTCGACGGGGGCACCCTGGTGCTGCTCGACGCCAGCGTCCCGAGCTCGACGACGGCGGCCACCTTGACCGGGCGGTCGAGCCGACCCTCACTGGCCGGATCGCGTTGGGCCGTTGAATGCCGCGACCACCGCAACGGCCGGTTGCCGGCGCTCGACCTGGTCGGCCATGCGCGGTTGGTGGAGTTCGTCCGGGGCCTCGCGGCCGAGACGCTCGACGGTGGTGAGGGGCTCATCGACGGCATCCACGACGTGTCCGGCGGGGGCCTCGCCGTCACCCTGGCCGAGATGGCGATGCGGTCGGGCATCGGTTGCCGGGTGGCCGGCGTGGCCGACCACCACGAGCTGTTCACCGAGGCGCCGTCCCGAGTGGTGGTGTGCACCACCCGGCACGACGAGCTCATCTCGAGAGCGGCCGAGGCCGACGTGGGCTTCCGAGTGCTGGGTGAGGCGGGCGGGGATCGCTTACTGGTCGAAGGACTGGTCGACCTTTCGGTCGCCGATGTGGTCGACGTTTGCCGGAGCCGACTGCCGGCTCTTCTCGACGAGCTGGCCCCAGCCGTGGCCGAGGGCGCTGAGCCCTGAGTCAGGCCGCGGCCGCCCGCTCGATGAGTTGGTCGAGCACGCGGTCGGGCACTCGCAGATCACCGGTGCCGGTTCCGACGGCCAGGTCGGGCTTATGGGCGCCGTGGAAGTCGGAGCCTCCAGTGGCGACGAGGCCGAAGCGACGGGCCAGATTGGCGAGGCGGGTGCGCTCCTCGGGCGAGTAGCGACCGTACGTGCACTCGATCCCGCCGAGGCCTTCGGCGGCCAGCCGGCCGATGGTGGCCGACAACTCGTCCCATTCGAGCCCGCAGCTGAGCGGGTGGGCGATGACGGCCACACCACCGGAGCGGCGGGCCAGGTCGATGACATCGGAGGCCGTGACCCGGGCTTTGCTCACATAGGCGAGCCGCCCGTTGGCCAGATAACGGTCGAAGGCCTCGTCCATCGACTCGACGACACCGGCCTTGACCATGGCCGCCGCGAAGTGGGGACGGCCGACCCCGGCTTCGGTGCCGGCCTCGGCCACCACGTCCTCGTACGAGATGGGGACGCCGAGGTCGACCAAGCGCTCGGCCAAACGGGCGTTGCGGGTGCGACGGTCGGCCCGCAGACGGTCGAGCTCCTCGCCGAGGGGGGTGTTTCGGTCATCGACGAGGTAGACGAGAACGTGGAGGCCACCCGTGCCCAAGGGCACGCAGGACACCTCGCAACCGGGGACGAGGGTGAGTCCGAGCTCGTCGGCTCGCCTTCCGGCGGCCGGCAGTCCTTCCAACGAATCGTGGTCGGTCAGGGCCACCGCCGAGCAGCCGACCTCGGAGGCCAGCTCGACGATACGAGCCGGCGGGTCCGTTCCGTCCGACACGAGGGAGTGAGTGTGCAGGTCGATCACCGTCGGCGACGCTACTGCGACGCTGTCACCGCACCCCTGGCTGCTTGACTGACCGGGATGTCGACCCTGGCCGTCACCATCTACGGGGTCTGCGCAGTCTCCTTCATGATGGCCATGTACGCCCTCGAGCGGCGAGGCAGGCGGTTCATCCTCTTCTTCGCCGTTGGCTGCCTGCTGTCGAGCGCCTATGGGTTCCTTTCCGGCGCCTGGCCCTTCGGGGTGGTCGAATTCATCTGGTCAGGGATCGCCCTCCGTCGTTGGCGAAAAGCCGGCTCAAGAGAGGCCGACACACACTGAGCGATGACCCAGTGAGGCCGTCCTTGGTCCGCCCCGGTAGAGTGGGCCAGGGTCCAATGCGAGTCCCCGACCATCCAGTGGAAGCCACGATTCCGAGGCGAGCGGCCACACACCCATGATGGAAGCCAAGGAAGCGTGCGGGGTCTTCGGGGTCTACGCCCCGGGTCGGCCCGTTGCCCATCTCACCTTCGACGGGATCTACGCCCTCCAACACCGCGGCCAAGAGTCGGCCGGGATGGCGGTGAGCGACGGCGAGGCCATCACCGTGATGAAGGACATGGGACTCGTCACGGCCGTCTTCGACGAGCGCCGGCTGTCCGGGCTCCGCGGCCAACTCGCCATTGGCCACACCCGCTACTCGACGGCTGGGTCGAGCGACTGGCAGCACGCCCAACCGGTCTTCCGAGGAGTCGGACGGGCCGGGTTCGGTCTGGCTCACAACGGCAACCTGACCAACACCACCGACCTCGGCATCACCGCCGGGATGTTGCCGGGGATGGCGTCCTCCGACAGCGACCTCATCGCCGAGCTCCTGGCCCAGGCCTACCCTCCCGAAGGCCCGCAGGCGGTGGCCCAACCCGACGACCTCGAACGAGCGCTGACCGCCGTGCTGCCGACTCTCGAAGGCGCCTTCTCGCTCGTCCTCCTCGATGCCGACCGGGTCATCGGCGTGCGCGACCCGAACGGGTTCCGACCGATGTGCCTCGGCCGCTTGGAAAGCACCACCGAATGGCCGGCCGGTTGGGTCCTCGCCTCGGAGTCTCCGGCGCTCGACGTGATCGGGGCCACCTTCATCCGCGAGCTCGAGCCGGGCGAGATGGTGGTCATCGACGCCAGTGGTGTGCGCTCTCGGCGACCCTTCGCCGAGGAACGCATCGACCCCAAGCTCTGCATCTTCGAGTTCGTCTACTTCGCCCGTCCCGACACCACCCTCTATGGCAACGAGGTCCATGGCGCCCGCCGGCGCATGGGACGCTTGCTCGCCACCCAGTCACCGGTGTCGGCCGACATGGTGATGGGGGTCCCCGACTCGGGCGTGCCGGCGGCGGAGGGCTATGCCTTCGAGTCCGGCATTACCTACGGCCAGGGCCTGGTCAAGAACCGCTACATCGGGCGCACGTTCATCGCCCCCACTCAGGCCGAGCGGTCGACCAATGTGCGTCGCAAGCTCAACCCGCTGCGCGAGAACATCGCCGGCAAGCGGCTCGTCGTCGTGGATGACTCGATCGTGCGGGGCACCACCCCGCGGGCCATGGTCACCATGCTGCGCGAGGCGGGCGCACGCGAAGTCGCATCTACGAATTTCTTCCCCTCCGTTCAAGTGGCCGTGCTTCTTCGGCATCGACACACCCGATCGCAGTGAGCTGCTGGCGGCCACCATGTCTCGTGCCGAGATGGCCGACTATCTGAACGTCGACTCGCTCGACTACCTGACCATCGAGCACCTCTTCGAAGCCGTGAACGCTCCCGGAGCCGGATTCTGTGACGCTTGCATGACCGGCAACTACCCGGTTCCTGTCCCCAACTCCGACGAGGTGCGTCAACGGCTCGAGCTCAAGGCCGCGCCGAGCAGGACCCGGGCGTGAGCCGTCCCGGCTCCCCGGCGCCCATCGATCCCCGTTCCGTCACCGCCTCGGACCCGAAAAAGCAGTCGATGACGTCTCCGAACACCGCGGCGACCTACGAGTCGGCCGGGGTGGACCTCGACGCCGCCGCCGACATGGTGCGGCTGCTGAAGCCATTGGCCGGCGCCACTCACCGACCCGAGGTCTTGGGCGGCATCGGTGGCTTCGCCGGCCTCTTCGAGCTGGCCGCCGGTCGTTACCGCCAGCCGGTGCTTGCCGCCTGCACCGACGGCGTCGGCACCAAGACCCTCATCGCTCAAGAGGTCGGCCGTTTCGACACGGTGGGCCTGGATCTCGTGGCCATGTGCGTCGACGACCTGATCTGTCAGGGCGCGGACCCCCTGTTCATGCTCGACTACATCGCAGTCGGGCATCTCGACGCGGCCCAGGTCACCGATCTCGTCACGGGAGTGGCCGAGGGATGCCGCATGGTCGGGGCCGCCCTCCTCGGTGGCGAGACGGCCGAGCACGCCGGTGTCATGGGACCCGACGAGTTCGACATCGTGGGCTTCGCCGTCGGCATCGTCGAGCGCGACAACGTGCTCGGCGCCGGCCGGGTTCGGGTCGGCGACACCCTGATCGGTTTCCCCTCGCCGGGTTTGCGGTCCAACGGGTACACGCTCGCCCGCGCCGTCCTCTGCGAGCGGGCCGGCCTGCCGCTCGACGGACCCGCCTGGCCCGGTGCAGACGTGACCCTCGGTGAGGAGCTGCTCCGTCCGTCGGTCATCTACACCCCGGCGGTGCAGGCGACGATGGCTGCGGCCGACGTCCACGCCGTGGCCCATATCACCGGAGGTGGGTTGCCCGGCAACCTTCCGCGCATCCTGCCCGACGACACCCGCTCCGTGCTCGATCGCAGCACGTGGGACATGCCGCGTATCTTTTCGGAGATCCGGCGGTTGGGAGCGGTGAGCGAAACAGAGATGGCCAGGGTGTTCAACCTGGGACTCGGCATGGTGTTGGCCGTCAGCCCGGACACAGCCGACGCCGCCGTCTCCGCCGCGACGTCGTCCGGGGTCGACGCCCGAGTCGTGGGCCACGTCGAAGTGGCCGAATCGACGGCCACCGATGACGAAACACGAGGGACAGGTTCTGCAGGGGGAGACGAAGACCGTCTGGTCCTTGTCGGCCCGACATTCTGGACGGAGGACGGAGGACCGAACTGATGAACGAGCTCGTGGACCTGCCGGCGACCGACTTCGATGCGTTGCGCCGCCACCTACTCGAGCACGCCGTCAAGCGGGGCGACTTCGTCCTCAAGTCCGGCCGACGGAGCAACTGGTTCATCGACGCCAAGCAGACGGTGTGCCGGCCCGAAGCGATGCTGCTGGTGGCCGAAGGCATCCTCTCGCTCATCCCGGACGACGCAACCGCGATTGGCGGACTGACCATGGGCGCCGATCCGGTTGCCTTCATCACGGCCGGCGTGGCCGCGACCCGTGGGCGCATGTTGAAAGCCTTCAGTGTGCGCAAGGAGGTCAAGGATCACGGCGGCGGCGGTCGCATCGCCGGTGCGCTCGATGCCGGGGATCGAGCCGTGATCACCGAAGACGCGGTCACACGAGGGACGTCCCTTCTCGAGGCGGCCCGAGCCGTGAGAGAAGCAGGTGCCACTCCCGTCCTGCTCGTTGCCGTGGTCGACCGAGGAGGGACGGTGGCGGAGATGGCCGCGGCCGAGGGCATTCCCTTTCGGGCCCTGCTCACCGCTCCGGACCTGGGCTTCGACTTCGAAGGTGGCTGACCTCCACCAGCCGCCGTCGCCGTCGCCGCCGGCGTCGGCGGATCAACCAGGGGCGACGAGGCTGATGGCGTCCTCGGGGCAGGCGACGACGCAGAGCCCACACGCTCGGCAGGAGTCGTCGTTGGGCGTATAGGCGGCGATCCTCCCGTGGGCCCGAGACCGGAGCCGTCCGAGGAACCCGAGTGACGCAAAGTCCTCGTCATCGATTCGGCGGACTTCGAAGACATCGTTGGGACAGACGTCGACGCAGTCACGCTCTCCCTCGCAACGGCGCAGGTCGACGACGGGCGACCACGTACCGGCCGGCGCTGAGCACCGGAGGCCGGGTCGGTCGGGATCAGCTGCCGCCCGTCGCTTCTTCTCGAGGGGGGTGGATCTCGCCATTAGCGGCCCTCGGCCTGGACCTCTTCGGTCGCCGGCGTCCCGCCCTCCTCATCACCGGCAGCCGCGGCATCAGGCCCGTCGCCCGCCGTTGGGCCGTCAGCCAGCAGCAGATAGATCCGACGCCGGGTATCGGCGAGGATCTCTTTGACCGCGTCCACCTGGTCGGAACTACCGGTGCGCCCGACTTGGGCAATCGCCGCTCCGACCTCGAACAGAAGACCACCGAGGTCGTGCATGGAATGGTCGGCGTGACGGGCCGCGGTCTGCCAGGGTGGCGGACCGTCACCAATGGCGTCGGCTTCCGACCGCCCGGTGTCGGTCAGCTGGAACACGCGTCGCCCGTCGGCCGTGACCGCAGTCACCAGGCCCTGGTCCTCGAGTGCCTGCAATGTCGGATAGACGGAGCCAGGGCTCGGCCGCCACACGCCGCCGCTGCGGTCGGTGATCTCGGTGATGATCTGGTAGCCGTGCATCGGCTCTTCGGCGAGCAGGGCGATGATGGCGGCCCGGATGTCGCCCCGGCCCGCCCTTCGCCCACGCCGGAACCCGGGGCCCCCGAAGTCCGGTCCGCCGCCCGAACCGGGGCCGCGGTGCCGGCTGAAGCCGCCGAAAGCGCCGAAGTCGGCCCAGTCGCGGTCTCGACCGCGGCCTCGGCCTCCGCCGCGGCCACGGGACTGTCCGCCTGCAGGATCACCGGGCCAAGCGGGTCCTCGGGACCGGCGCCCGCCTCGAGGGTGACCGGCTCGTTCGTCATTGAAGTGTTGATGAGACATCTTGTTCTCCTTGATGAGATGGGGAGACCGTTAGGTCTCGATAGGTAACGATATATCGGCATTATAACGAGATATCTCGCAGATGCAACCGGAGAGCCCCAATTCACCGGTTCTGGTGCCTTTTGGTCGCTCCCGAGACGAACCTCGGAGAATTCCAAAAAAACTGGTTTGGCCGGTGACGGCCCGGGTATCGAAAGGTCAACGGCCCGTTGAGCAATGTCCCGCCGCATTGCTCCGGGCCATTTTCTTTGCCCCGGTCGGCCCCTCCATCAATCCCAGGGGCGGCCGCGTCCGGTATCAGGACGAGGCTCGTCAGGCCGCGACCAGCTCGAAGCGGGTGGCGGTCGGACCCAGCAGATCGAGGAAATTGTCGCAGTAGAAGCGCTGGCGGACCTCGTCGGAAGCCTCACCGAGGGAGGCCTCGAACCGTTCGATGGGGCGGCGTCCTCCTTCGACGTGCGGGTAGTCGGTGGAGAAGAGCATCACCTCAGGGCCGGCCTGCTCGATGATCCAACCGACGTCCTCCGTCGGGTAGGGCGTGAACCGCACCTGTCTGCGGACAAAGTCGGTCGGTCGCATGGACAGTTGCCGTAGACGTTCCTCGTGTCGATAGAAGGCGTCGAAGGCGGACTCCATCTGTCGCAACCACGATGGCACCCACACCGCCCCCTGCTCGATGACGCCGATCTTCATCCCCGGGAACCGGTCGAGGACGCCGTCGAAGATCATGGTGGCGAGCGTCTGCGCCGGTGGACCGGGAATGCCCATGTAGTCGACCGACCGGAAGTTCTCCTCGCCGCCGTGGAAGTCGGGAGGGACGGGCAGACCGTTCGAGAAGTAGGAGAGGTCGATGAGATCGCCGGTCCCGCCGACGTGGAACACGACCGGGACGCCCGCCTCCTCGGCGCGGGCCCACACCGGGTCCAACCCGATGTGACTGTGGGAGTGACCCGGCGGGCAGCCGGACGCCACCAACAGCGCGGCCGCGCCCATCGACAGCGCCTGATCTGCCGCCCGGGGAGCGCGGTCGAGGTCGCAGAGCGGCACGTAGAGAGTGGGCAGCAGCCGGTGGTCGACCGAGCAGAACTCGACCATGCCACGGTTGTGGGCGGTCGCCGCGCCGTAGGCGAGGTCGAGGTCGCCGCTGTGCTCCCAGTCGCGCAGGCGACGGTTGTGGAATGTGTTGAAGATGAGCTGGCTCTCGAAGCCGAGAAGGTCGAGGGCCCGGGGCCGGTCCTCGGCCACGAAGGAGCCGGTAGCCGCGAAGTTCTTGCGATGCATGATCTCCGCTTCATCCTCGGCCTGCCATTCGGGAGTGCCATGTCGTCGTCGCAGCCCCTCGAAGGCGGCTTCGAGGTCACGCTGCTGCTCTTCGGGGTCGCCGGTCTGGCGGAGCTCGTTGCCACCCGGGTAGCGAAGCACCGGTAGGCGGTCGCGGAGGTGCGAGTCGGCGTGGTCGCGCAACCAAGTGGGTGTCTCCATCAGGTGGGCGTCGGCGTCGTGGACCACCCTGCCCTCGCTGTACGGCATGGCTCCCCGCTTCCTCCCGGCCATTCGGGCTCCTCAAATGCTCCCACGTGCTTGGCCGGGCGTGTCGGCCGCCGCCTTGCGCAGCCGCCGATGCTCAGTGCGAGCGAACCCAGGTGGCGATGTCGGCGATCACCTGCGGGTCGACGTGGCCCGGGTGCTCGTAGTCGGTCGGCGAAGGAGGACCGTTCCCGTCGACGAAGAGGTGATCGGCCTTCGGGTACACGTGGATGGTGACGTGAGGGCGGCCGGCCAGGCCCTTCTCCCAAGCGGCCAGGTCCTGGGCCACCGTCACCTGATAGTCCCGGCCGCCCTGGAGGATGAGGATGGGCTGGGACAGGGCCCGAGCCCGGGCCACCGGGTTGGCGTTGCGCAGGTCCAGCCAATAGGCCGCGCCCAGACCCCCGGCCAACGGTGAGGTCGGCCAAGTCGAGTGGTTGGCCGTCGAGAGCTGCGGATTGTCGATCTGCTGGGCGGCCTGCTCCGCCTCGGGAAGCTCCTTTACGGCTTGCTGGCCGACCCCGCCGGGAAGCGATGCCAGGTAGGTGATCTGTCGCTCGATGGTGGCGCCGAAGGGCTGGTTGGCGGCAGCCAGAAGGATGAGGCCGGCCAGGTGCGGATCGTCTTGTACGACCTTCGGGGCCATGGTGCCCCCCTCACTGTGACCGAGGACGAAGATCCTCGATTGGTCGATGTCCGAACGACGTTGGAGGAGGTGGATAGCGGCCTGTGCGTCGGGGACGTACTCCTCGGTGGGCGTGTAGGTGGAGGGATCGATCGAGCTCGGATAGTCGTAGGTCCGCTTGTCGTAGCGGAGTGTGGCAACCCCGTCCGCGGCCAGACCGTTAGCGATGTCCAAGAAGGGCTTGATGTCAGCCACGGTCTCGTCCTGGTCGTTCGGTCCCGAGCCGGACAGCATGACGATGACCGGGAAGGGGCCGCTCCCGCCAGGCAGGGTGAGCGTGCCGGTGAGGGGTGGGTTGCCGACCCCGACGGCGATGTCTTTTTGACCATGGCTACCGGTGCTCATCGAGGTCGTGTTGCTGCAGGCGGCCGTGAAAAGCAGGGTCGACGTGGCGGCGAGACTGACCGCGGCTCGGAAACGGAGCCCGCCGTGGCGACGCTCCTTGGTGGTCGGGCGCGGCATCGATCCGCGGACCTCGCGCTTTTCAGGCGCGCGCTCTACCAACTGAGCTACCCGACCTCGCCCGGCGGACCGGACTAGCGGACCTGACGGGATTTGAACCCGCGACCTCCGGCTTGACAGGCCGGCGTGCACTCCAAACTGCACCACAGGTCCCCGATCGTGAAACCGAAGGGGCCCACTCACCCCCAAGCATCGAGGATGGAGACCGACTGTACCAGTGGCGCGGTGTCGGCCCCGAGGCCAGAACAGGCTGGTCATGGGGCGGGCGACCGGCGGTCGGTGCACGGCGGCGGACCCCACGCACCCCCAACGGGATTCGAACCCGTGTTACCGCCTTGAAAGGGCGGCGTCCTGGGCCGCTGGACGATGGGGGCTCGACCCCGATCAGGGTCGGGCGAGACTATCAGAGGGGGTCGAACTCCCCCTCGGGCCGCCCCTCGTCGGGAAGGTCGTCGGCCAACGTCTCGATGAGCAGATACTGCAGTCCGCCGAGGTACTCGTAGAGGGCGTACTCGGCCGCAGCCGGGTCGTCCGGACGGGGCGGGGTCATCTCCTCGCTGACGTCGAGACGGGTGCCCAGGACGAGACGCATCGACTCAACGGCCGACAGCCAGTCGTGGACCTCTTCTTCGGAGAGCGTGTCGGCCTGTGCCGTCGAGGCCAGCGTCTCGAGTGCCCGTTGGTGGTGGGTCGACGAGGGCGGTTTCGACCAGGCCGCGGTACTCGCGCTCGATCGTCGGCCAGCTGCGGGTCGGGGTAGGCGGGGGGAAAGAGGCGTTTGGTCATGGGGTCGTGGGTGGCGATGGCCGGTGCGAGCTGGCGGGCCAGGTCGGAGAGGACGGTGCGGGCCGTCTCGTCGATCCGGATCGCGGTAGCGGCCGTCCTTCCCTTTGCGGATGGGTGCGCTCATCGGGCGCTCATCCCTCCTGCTCCATGGTCGCCCACAGCCCGTGCTCGTGGAGTCGGTAGACGTCGAGCTCGGCTCGTTCCCTCGTCCCCGAGGACACGACGGCCCGGCCCTTGTTGTGCACGTCCAGCATGAGCTTGGTGGCTTTTTCCTTCGAGTAGCCGAACAGCTTCTGGAACACGTAGGTCACGAAGGACATGAGGTTGATGGGATCGTTCCAGACGATCACCAGCCACGGTCGGGCCGTGGTCAGCGACTCTTCGATGTCGGGCCGCTCCACCTCGGCGGGGGCGGCACCTCCTTGCCGGTCGACGGGGAAGATGGTTGCCGGGTTCACGCCGGCTCCCCCATTGCCACCTCGACCGAGGCCGGCGCGCTCGTCCCGGCACCACCTACTGACGCTCGACCGGTGGCTCGATGCCTGAGACGGCCGGCGATGCTGCCGGCACGTCGTCGGCCAACCGAGCGCTACGACCCAGGCCCTGCTCCACGTCCTTCTCCACGGCGCGATGGTCGGAGAGGCCATGGTGGAACCAGAGGGCGGTGGCCAACACCATCGAGGCACCGAAGACGTGGATGCCGACCAACGCCGCCGGTAGGTGCGTGAAGTACTGCGTGTAGCCGACGATGCCCTGGGCCACCATGACGGCCAGCAGCACCAGGGACGCATTCTGCAGGCGGCCCGGGGCATCGGTCCGCCACAGCAACCAAACCACATAGAGAAGCACGGCCACGGTGGCGAGGACGAACTCGGCGTGGACACGGGTCATGTCGACCAGCGGCACGGGAATGCGCTTGGCTCCCTTGCCGCCGGCATGGGGACCGGCGCCCGTCGTCAGCGCGCCGGCCGCGATGGCGCCCCCAGCACCACGAGTAACACTCGGGTGGCCCGCAGGACGCCCGGCGAGGCGGCCGGCACACCTCGCCCGGCGGCGTGCCCGGCCCGCAGTGTAAGGATGGTGGCGGTGGCCAGGAGGGCCATCCCCACCAAGAAGTGGCCGACCACGACGTAGGCGTTGAGCTTGCTGTAGACGACGATGGCGCCGACCACCGCCTCGCCGAGCATGCCGAGGATGAGGCCCAAGGACAGCCAACGGAGGTCGCGACGGCCCGGCCGGCGCAGAAGGCGGCGACCACGGTCAGCCCCGGCGGCGACCACGAGCAGCGCCACCACCGCCCGGTTGCCGAACTCGATGAGGGGATGGAACCGTAACGGTGGCGTCAGGTGGTGCTGCGAGCAGGTCGGCCAGTCCGGGCAGCCGAGGCCCGAGTCGGAGAGCCGCACGGCTGCTCCGGTGACCACGTTGAGGACGACGGTGGCGAGGGTGACCCGGCAGAGGAGCGGAAGGCTTTCGGGCTGATACGCAGGGAGGACACCGGCCGACCATGTTACGACCGCCCTCTCGGTACCGTCGTCCGGCCGGCCTCGGTATTGCCGTCGGGCGCCGTCGGCCGTCCCGAATGTCGCTGCCGGAAGGGGTACCGGTATCCTTCCGCCCATGGCGCTCTCCGCGGTGGCCGTTCCCGCTCGACGTCGCGTCGGCGCCCGGTCGGCCGCCTACGTGGCGCTGACCAAGCCGCGGATCATCGAGCTGCTGCTCGTCACCACCCTGCCCACGATGATCGTGGCCAAGCGGGGTCTGCCCTCCGTCGGCCTGATCGTCGCCACCCTGGCCGGCGGGGCCTTGGCCGCCGGTGGGGCCAACGCCATCAACATGTACGTGGACCGGGACATCGACCGGCTCATGCACCGTACCCGCAACCGGCCCTTCGTGACCGGGGCCGTCCATCCCCGAAACGGGCTCGTCTTCGCCCTCGTCCTCGAGGTGGTGGCCTTCGCTGAGCTCTGGGCGTTCGTCAACCTGCTGTCCGCCGTCCTGGCCGCGTCGGCCACCTTGTTCTACGTCTTCGTCTACACGCTGTGGCTGAAGCGCACGAGCAGCCAGAACATCGTCATCGGCGGGGCCGCCGGGAGCGGTGCCGGTGCTGGTGGGCTGGGCGGCGGTCACGGGCAGCCTGAGCTGGACCCCGCTCGTGCTCTTCGCCCTCATCTTCCTGTGGACGCCGCCCCATTTCTGGGCATTGGCCGTCAAGTACCGCGACGACTACCGGGCGGCCGGGGTTCCCATGCTGCCGGCGGTGGCCACCGTGGCCGGGACGGCCCGCCAGATCCTCGCCTACAGCGTGGCCCTCGTCGCCGTCTCGTTGGTCCTGGCCCCGGTGGCCTCGCTCGGATTGGTGTACGTGATCGGCGCGTCGGTGCTCGGCGTCGTCTTCATCGCGCTGGCCGTTGAGCTATGGATGCAGCCCAATCCCAAGGTGGCCATGCGGTTGTTCCGCTACTCGATCACCTACTCTGACCCTCCTCTTCGTGGTCATGGCGGTCGACATCTTCAGCAAGCATTGAGCGAGGCATGGCGCGCCCCGAGGCGCCGAATCCGCATGCCGGGCAGGAGCCCGAGACGGAGTCCACGCCGGAGTCGGCCGACGGAATCGCCGTCCGACGTCGAACAGTCGCCGTCCACGACGGTATCGCCCGAGCACCGCCATCGCCGCCACCGGAACCACCGGTCGACGGCGAAATCGCCGGCTGCGCTCGCTCGCCATCGGCCTCGTGGCCGCCGGCATCCTGGCCTTCCTCCTCTTCGGCGTGATCGGCACCGGCCCCGGTCTCGGTCCGGCCAGGTCGTGCCCGTCGGTTCGCTGGCCCCGTCCTTCGTCCTCCCGTCCCTGACCGGGGGGCCGACGGTCAGCCTCGACGCCCTCGGGCCTGACCGCCACCGGCCGGTGGTGCTCAACTTCTTCGCCTCGTGGTGCGTGCCCTGCCGTCAGGAGACGCCGCTTCTTGGCCAGCGTGGCCCGCAGCCAGCAGCGCAAGCACTCGTCCGTCCAGTTCATCGGGGTCGACGTGGCCGACGAACCGCGCCGCAGGCCAAGGCCTTCGTGCAGACAGGCCGGCGTGACCTACCCGGTGGGGGTCGACGCCGACCTCCGGGTGACCTCCGGACGGTACGGGTTGAACGCCGAGCCGCAGACCTTCTTCCTCGACTCGAACGGCCACGTGGTCGTCCACAAGCTCGGCGCGCTCGACCGATCCGAGCTCGAGCAGGACCTCAACGCCATCCGCGCGATCGGCTGACGGCGCCGGCAGGCGACGGCCGGCACTGAAGACCGGCTTACTCCCAGCGGAAGGTCGAAGCCGCGACCACCGGGGCGGCGATGGCCCAGATGCCGAGCACGAGCCAGTCGTGGCGAGAGACGGCCGTCGCCGAGCCGAGCGTGCGGTGCAGAGCGTCGGCCAAGGCCGAGGCCGGGAGGACCCGGGCGATGTCCGCCAGCCAACCCGGGAGCTTCGACAGCGGGATGAGCATGCCGCCGAGCAGCAAGAAGGATCACGAAGAGCGTGTTGAGAACGGCCAGGTTCACGAGGGGCCGGAGCGTGCCGGCCAGCAGGTCAGTCCGATGCCGCAGAAGGCGACCGTGCCGAGCACCATGGCCGCCTGCCGCGCCGAGAGCGGCGGCCGCGCTGCCGTGGGCCGGGCTCCAGCCCAACCCGAACCCGACGGCCAACAAGCACGGCGGCTTGCACGAGCTCGACGGCGACCACGGTCGGCGATCTTGGCCGAAAGCAGGCGAGGACGGCCGAGCGGGGTGGCGCCCAGTCGTTTGAGCACGCCGTAGCCGCGGTCGAAACCCGTGCCGATGCCGAGTGCGGTCATGGCCGTCGACATGACGGCCAGGGCCAGGATGCCGGGCACCAGAAAGTCGACCGGAGGTGCCGATCCCGACCGGGAGGACATGCACCGTCGAGAAGAAAAGGAGGAAGACGACGGGGATGCCGAGGGTGAGAAGCAGGGTCTCGCCGTTGGTGGCCATCATCGAAGAGCTCGGCTCGGAGCTGGGAGACGCAGCGGGCCGTCCGCGCCAGCGCCCCAGTGCGGTCCCGGTCGACGGCCGCGTCGGCGCTCCCGCAGGTCGTGGGCTGTCGCGCCCGCCGCTGGTGGTCGTCAGCGAAGACGGCGCCGCCTCGTTGGGTGCATGCCAGCGTCCTCCTCGTGCCGCCGGGCGGCCGGGGTCGTCCGCCGGCGGTGCCCGGGTGATGGCCAGGTAGGCCTCCTCGAGCGATCGGCCGGTCCGCAGGTCGGCGAGGGCGAGGCCCTCGTGCGGCCAGCCAGGCGGTGAGCCGGGCCACGCCGTCCGGTTCGCTGAGCGCGCCGGCAGGGTCGACCCGGTAGCGGCCGGGATGCTCCTCTTCGACCGCGGCCCCCTCGCCCAGTGCCTCGCGCAAACCCAGTGGTGGTGGAGGCCGGCGGCCGCGCCGAAGCGGATCTCGCCATCTCGGGTGACGAGGTGAGGCCGGCGGGCGTGCCCTCGGCCCGACTTTGCGGCCGCCGTCGATGATGACCACCCGATCGGCCAGCCGCTCGGCTTCTCCGAGCTCGTGGGTGGTGAGGACCACGCAGGACCCGCCGCTTCTCGTTGCTTCTTGAACGATGTCGCGCACGGCCAGGCGTCCTTCGGGGTCGACTCCGGCGGTGGGCTCGTCGAGGAAGAGGACCTCGGGCCGGCCGACCAGGGCCAGGGCCAAGGACAGCCGTTGCTGCTCGCCTCCCGACAGCCGGCGCCACGGGGTGCGGGCCACTCCGGCGAGGCCGACCCGATCGAGCAGCTCGGCCGGGTCGAGCGGGCTGCGTCGTAGTAGCCGGCGAAGAGGCGGAGCAGGCGGCTCGGCCCGAGCATGGGATAGACGCCACCTCGCTGGAGCATCACGCCCATGCGGGCGACGACGGCCGGGTGGTCACGGCGTGGGTCGAGGCCGAGGACCGAGGCGGCCCCGAAGGCCGCCGGGCGATAGCCCTCCAGGCACTCGACCGTGCTCGTCTTGCCCGCTCCGTTGGGGCCGAGCAGGGCCACCACTTCGCCTCGATCGGCAGTGAACATCAGCCCGTCGACGGCCACGGTCGACCCGTAGCGCACGACCAGACTCGTCGCAGCGAACGGCCGGATCGCCGCTGCTCCTCCGACCGGGCCGGTTCGACGGCCCGGTCGTCGGCCTCGCGCACGGACGGTCACGCTACCGTTGTCCTCGACATGATCGACATCCGGTTGGTGCGGGACGACGCCGCCTCGGTCGCCCGTGCGCTGGGCCGGCGTGGGGTCGATCCCGCCGATATCGACCGCTTGGTCGAGCTCGACACCGCCGCTCGGGCCGCCGTCGGGCGGCGTGACGACCTCCGGGCACGGGTGAAGGCCCTCTCGAAGGAAGTCGGTGAGGCACGGCGGGCTGGGGAGCACGGACCGGGCCGAGGAGCTCACCGCCGAGAGTCGTCGCATCGGCGACGACGAGCACGCCGTTGCCACCGACGCCGAAGTCCGCGCAGGCTGCCGTCCGCCACGCAGCTGCTGGCAGCTGCCCAACCTGCCTGCTCCCGGCGCCCCGGACGGTGCCGGTCCGGAGGACAACCCGGTCGTCCGTACGTGGCCGGCGGAGCCCCCTGATCTACTCGGACGCCCAGCGGGTGCCCCACTGGGAGGTGGGTGCGGCCCTCGGTCTGCTCGACATGGAGCGCGGGGCCAAGTTGTCGGGCTCCATGTTCCCGCTGTTCCGCGGGGCCGGCGCCCGCCTGCTGCGCGCCCTCACGAGCTTCGCCCTCGACCATCACGCCGGCGAGTTCGAGGAGGTGCGACCGCCCACCCTGGTGCTCACCGACACCATGGTCTCGACCGGGCATCTGCCCAAGTTCGAGGACGAGGCCTATCACCTCGAGCGGGACGACCTCTGGGCCATCCCGACGGCCGAGGTGCCCCTCACCTCGATGTGGCGGGGCGACATCATCGACGAGGTCGACCTCCCCCTCAAGCTCACGGCGGCGACGGCCTGCTTCCGGCGCGAGGCAGGTGCGGCCGGCCGTGACACCCGCGGTCTTCTCCGGGTCCACGAGTTCGACAAGGTCGAGATCTTCGCCTACGCCACCCCGGAGCAGTCCGCCGAACTGCACGAGCGGATGGTGGCCTTGGTCGAGTCCATGCTCCGAGAGCTCGGGCTGCAGTACCGGGTGCTCGATCTCTGCACCGGGGACCTGGGCAACTCGGCGGCCCGCACGTTCGACCTCGAGGTCTACTCGCCGGGCGTCGACCAGTGGCTCGAGGTCTCCTCGGTCAGCTGGTTCGCCGACTACCAGGCTCGGCGGGCCAACGTTCGCTACCGGCCGCAGGGCGGGGGCCAGCCGGTTCTCGTCCACACCCTCAACGGGTCGGCCCTGGCCTGGCCGCGCATCTGGGCCGCCCTCGTCGAGACCGGTCGCCAAGAGGACGGTTCGGTGGTGCTCCCCGAGGTACTCCGCCCCTATTTCTCGGGCGAGCTCCAGATCAAGGCCCCGGGCTGACGAGCAGCCGCTCGACGGCGGCTCATCGAGGTTGTCGCCCGAGCGCTCGGAGGTACGGCGTCAGTCCCGAGGCGCGTCGAAGCGGTAGCCGACACCCCGGATGGTGGTGATGAGCTTGGGTGAGGAGGGGTCCTCCTCCACATGGCTTCGCAGTCGCTTGATGTGCACGTCGAGGGTCTTCGTGTCCCCGAAGTAGTCGGAGCCCCAGATCCGATCGATGAGCACGTCACGGGTGAGCAGGCGGCCGCTGTTCTCCATGAGGAGGGCGAGCAGCTCGAACTCCTTGCGGCGGAGGTGGACGTCGCGACCGCGGACGAAGACGAGGTGTCGGTCGGGGTCGACGCGCACGCCACCCGCTTCGAGGACGCCCGGGCTGTGTGGGGCGGCGCCCGCGGACGCGTCAGCCCAGTGTGTCGTCACGTTCCTCGGCGCCCTCCGACCGCGGCTGGCTCGGTGGCCGGCGTGCGCCGCAGACACCGCGCGCATGCGAGCCACCAACTCGCGCAGCCGGTAGGGCTTGGTCACATAGTCGTCGGCACCGACTTCGAGGCCGACGACGGTGTCGATCTCGGTGCCTTTGGCGGTGACCATGATGATGGGCACCGACGAGCGGGCGCGGATGGAACGGCACACGTCGATGCCCGACAACCGCGGCAGCATGAGGTCGAGCAGCACGAGGTCGGGCTCGTCGGCGGCGAACAGTCGCAGCGCTTCGTTGCCGTCGCGGGCCACGCTGACTTCGAACCCCTCGCGGGCGAGACCGATGACCAAGGCATCCACGAAGGATTCGTCGTCCTCGGCCAGAAGCACTTTGGTGAGAGCCGGCTCCGCCTGGACCGGTGGGGCCTCGGGTGTCGACGGCCGACGACTTCTTGCTCATGCCTCGCTCAGGGCGGCGTACTCGGGTGGTGCCGGCAGGACGAGAGTGAACGTGGACCCCTCGCCCTCCCGGGAGTCCACCTCGACATGCCCCTGATGGTTGCTGGCCACGTGCCGGACGATAGACAAACCGAGCCCGGTCCCGCCTGAGGTCGCGGCTGCGGCCGTGGTCGACCCGGTAGAAGCGCTCGAAGATGCGCTCGAGGTCGCGAGCGGGGATGCCCACCCCGGTGTCGGTCACCGAAAGGCGGATCTTGCCGTCGACCTGGCTGCCCTTCACGTTCACGGTGCTGTCCTCGTAGGAGTAGGTCACGGCGTTCTCGAGCAGGCTGTGGATGGCGGAGACGAGCTGGCGTCGATCGCCGAGCACATGGATCGGTGGCTCGGGCTCATCGAGCTGCATGGTAATGCGACGCTGCTCAGCGGCGGATTTGACCCGCTCGACGGCCTCGGCCATGACCAGATTGATGTAGATCGGCTCGCGGGGCGGCGCTTCCTCCGATTCGATGCGCGAGAGGTCGAGCAGGTCGTCGATGATGCGGCTCACCCGGAAGGCCTCGGTGTTGATGCGAGAGGCGAGCCGTTGGGCCACGGCCGCATCCGGCTCGACGGTCAGCGTCTCGGCCAGGAGGCCGAGCGCGCCGATGGGCGTCTTGAGCTCGTGGCTCACGTTGGCCACGAAGTCGCGCCGGATCTCCTCGAGCCGGCGACGCTCGGAGACGTCCTCGATGATGGCGATCACCCCGAGGTTGCGTCGCCCGTCGTCGATCAGGCGGGTGCGCACGATGAGCGTTTGGCGCGGCGGTCCGTAGAGATCGAGGGTGCGCTCGGCCGTCCCGTCCTGCCACGCGTTGTCGAGGAGGTCGGTCACCGCCTGGGCGGCCAGCGCGTCACCATGACGGTTCTGCATGAGGGCGAAGGCCCGGGCATTGCGGAATACCACGGCGCCACTCTCGTCACAGACGATGACCCCTTGCGGCAGGGTGTCGAGGGCTCGGCGGAGCCGGATGGCATTGGCGCTCGACTCGGTGACGGCCTCGGCGGCCTCGCCGGTGGCCATCTCGAGGTGGCTGAGGACCGGCTCGACGCCGCGCTCGTCGGGGGGCTCGACCCCGAGGCGGTTGGAAAGAGAGGTGAGGCGTTGCTGCAGGCTGCGTCGCCCCGCCCGGCGTCCGAGACGGGCGGCCACGACCACGGCGACGACCGCGACCACGGCGATCGCGACGTAGCCGTAGGCCCAAGGCTGCATCGACCCAGCATGACAGGCCTCCGAAGGCCACGGAAGGAGGCTACGACGACCGGAGGGCCGTAGTGAAACAACATGAAATTACATGAAAAGTCTTGAACCCCCGGCCCACCGCTCGTACTCTGCGCCCATGACGTTGATCTCCCTGCCAGCGGTCCTCGGGCCCGTCCTCCTCGTCCCGGCGGGATGGCCGTCGAGCCCGCTGGCTTGGGCGAGCGTCCAACCGGCGGTGCATGCCGCCGGCCTGCTGGCTGACGTCGAAATGACCCCCGATACCAACGCCTTACCGGGCGGGCAGGTGCTACAGAACCTCATCAACGGGATCGGCGGATGGGCGCTGGCCCTGGCCCTCGTCGGCCTCCTGATCGGCGCGGCGGCGTGGGCGCTCGGGTCGCACGGCCAGAACTACCACCAGACGTACGTGGGACGGAAGGCCGTCCTCGTCTCGGGTCTCGCCGCTCTTCTCATCGGGGCAGGCCCCGCCATCGTGAACTTCTTCTTTCACGCCGGTACCGGCGTCCACTGATCCGGTGCTGGCCGCGTTGGCGGCGACTGGCAGTCTCTGCCCACCCGGCGCCGCCGCGCTCGGGGTCGGTGGCCTTGGGTCCGTCTGTCAGGTGGCCGGAGGGGTGACCGGCCTTGCCGGATCGGCCGCGTCACAGGTCACCGGTTTCGGAGTGAACAGCGTGCTCGGCGCTCTGGGTAGCTGGGTGGCCCAGGGTGCGGTCTGGCTGCTCGATCAGGTCGGAGCGGTGCTGACCTCGACCACCTCGATCGACCTCGGGGCCTCGTGGTTCACTCAGCACTACGAGACGATGGCCGCGCTGTGCGGCGTCGTCGTGCTGCCCATGCTGCTCCTCGGCGTGATCCAGGCGATCTACCGACAGGACCTCTCGATGCTGCTGCGGTCCGTTGTCGTCAACGTGCCACTGGCCCTGCTGCTCACCGCCGTTGCCGTCAAGTTGGTCCAGATGGGGCTGGCGGTCACCGATGAACTGTCGTCTGCTGTGGCCCAGGGCGCGGGCCTCGACACCGGCCACTTCATGGCCGCGGTGACGACCGACTTGTCCGGTGGAGCGGCGAGCCAGCCGGCGGTCCCCGCCTTCATCGTCTTCCTGGGCGCCATCGTCGTTGTCATCGGCGCGTTCCTCGTCTGGATCGAACTGCTGATCCGGGCGGCCGCCGTCTACGTGGCCGTCCTCTTCCTCCCGTTGGCGTTGGCCAGCTTGGCGTGGCCGGCCATCGCCCACTGGTGTCGGCGGTTGGTCGACACCCTGGTCGCCCTCATACTCGGCAAGTTCGTCATCGTCTCGGTGCTCAGCCTGGCCGCCAGTGCACTCGACGCCGGCACCGGCGGGCAGGGGGGCGGGAGCTTCGCCGCCGTGCTCGGGGGCGCCGCCTTGCTGCTGTTGGCCGCCTTCGCCCCGTGGGCGCTTTTCCGCCTGCTTCCCTTCCTCGAGGCCGGAGCCGTCGCCCATCTCGAAGGGCTCTCGCAACGGACGCGCCAGGCGGCCACTGTTCCGACCCGCGGCCTAGCCCAGACCGCGCTGCGGGCGGCAACCGCTTCGGTACTGGGAGGAGGGTCCGGACTGCTCGTCGGTGCGGGTGCGGGTGCCGGTGCGTCGGCGGCCGGCGCCGGTGGTGGCGGCTCGGGCTCGACCGGCTCGACGGGCGTCGCTTCCGGACCAAAGGGTCGTCCGCCCAGCCGCCCGGGATCGGGGGTGGGTGAGCGGGCGCGCCTCGGGTCGGGCGATCCGACCGGACACGGTCCCTCGGGTGCGGATGCCGCCGATGTCACGGTTGCCGGGTCACTTTCCGGACCGGGCGCGGGCATCCCTCGATGGGAGCCCGACGCCGAGATGTCAGAGGTCCTCGGTCGCTGGCAACTGGACGAGTCGGGAGGCGAGTACCGAATCGTCCGGGAGCAGCTTCGCGAGCCCGACCACCGCCAGTGCGCCGGTGCCCATCGCCGGTGACGCGCGACAGTTGGTGGCGCTTCCACTCCGTTGTCGCTCGGGTCTGCGCGAGCGGCGGCCCAGTGGCTCGCCGCCGACTCCCGGCACCGGTCCCCATTGCCCCGACAGACCGGTGTCCAGCTCGTCGACAGGCTCGAGCGAGACGAGCTCGGTGTTCGCCTCGTCAGCCGGCCGCTGCCACGTGGTTCGGGAACCCATGGCTGACTGCGACGGGTCATGCACCGGTGCGCTACCGGTTCACGCCACTCGAGCGGCGGGGATCATTGCCGGCTGGCGCGGGGGCCAGATCGCGGCGGTGGCCGCGTCCTCGTCCTCGCCGTGCTGCTGCTGCGGGCCAAGCCCGTCGCTCGGCGGGCTCGTGGTCGCAGTGGCGGGCGTCGGTTGCGGGGTGGCTGTCGCCTTCTGGCCGATCCGGGGCCGCACAACCGAGCAGTGGCTGCCGCTCGTCGCCCGATGGTCGCTGGCCGGACCCGACGGACGCACCCAGCTGGCGCCCGGACCCGGTCGTGGACATCGTGGTCGGGCGTTGCACGGAGACGGACGCGAACGCCGATGGCGGCGACGGTCGCCTCGCCGGTCGACGATCGCGTCTCGGCGTCGGCGACGGGGCCGCGCCGCGGGGTCTTCGACGGCGTGCGTCTGATGGAGCTCCCGCTTCTGGCCGATAGCGGTGACCGCCGGGCCGGCGTGGTCATCGACGGGCCGGCGCGGACGGCGACGGCCGCACTGGCCCTGCGTGGTCACAGCTTCGCCCTGCTGTCGCCGACCGACCAGGAGTCCCGGGTGGCCGCATGGGCGGGCGTGCTGGCTTCGCTCGCCCGAGAGGGCTCGGCCGTCCATCGCCTCCAATGGATCGAGTCGTGCCTTCCCGACGATGGCGGTTCCGTCCACGCCAGTTCGAGGACGACGCGGTGCTCGCCACGGCGTCACCCGCCGGTCCGGTCCTACCGCGCCCTGCTCGACGAGGCCGCACCGGTCACCCGACGCCATCAGATGCTGCTCTGCCTCACCGTCCACACCTCGCGCTCGGCCCGAGCCATCCGTGCGTCGCGGAGGAGGTGAGAGGGGTGTGGCGCGGTGCTGGGACGTGAGGTGCTGGCCTTGTGCCGAGCCCTCGACGGTGCCGACGTCGGCGTTGACGGCGTGCTCGGGCCCGTGCGCTTGCCCGGTTCATCCGTGACGCCTACTCGGCTCGCGACCGGGCTCGCGCCGATGTCGAGTCGACGTTTCTGACGTCACCGAGCTGTCGAGCCCGACACCCTGGCGACGCGAGACAGCGGAACGGTGGCCCTGGCCGATGGCCGTGCGCCCTGAATGGGACGCCGTGCGGACGGATGGGACCTGGCATGCCACCTACTGGATCGCCGAGTGGCCGCGGATCGACGTCACCCCCGACTTCCTCGGCCCGCTGCTGCTTCGCCCCGCTGCGGCGGTCGCTCGTCGATGGTCATGGAGCCGATGAGCCCGACCCGGGCCGCCCGCCAGGTGGCCCGGGCCCGCACCGCCGACATCGCCGACGGCGAACTGCGCCGAGCGAAGTGGGTTCCTGGTCAGTGCCCGCCAGCACCGCGAGCGACACAGTGTGGAAGAGCGGGACGCCGAACTGGCCGACGGGCACGGGCAGTTCCGCTTCTCCGGCTACGTCACGCTGACGGCCGAGTCGCGCCGAGGGACTGCAGGCCGCGGCCGTCGAGCCTCGAGCAGCTGGCCGGCCAGTCGCACCTCGAGCTGCGGCGGCTCTACGGCGAGCAGGACGTCGCCTTCGCCTGCTCGCTGCCGCTCGGACGCGGGCTGTCGTGAGACTCGCCCCACAGGTGGCTGCCCACGTGGCGACCACCCGCCATCTGTGTGCCGCCTACCCGCTCGTGACCGAGGCGGGACTGGGCAGCGACGGCGTGCTCATCGGCCGCGACCTGCTCGGCGGTTCCTTCGTCTACGACCCCTTCGACCTCTACCGGCAGGGAGTGGTGACCAACCCGAACATGGTGGTGGTCGGACAGATCGGTCGGGGCAAGAGCTCCTTCCTCAAGTCCTACCTCTGGCGCCAGGCCGTCTTCGGCCGTCACGCCTGGGTGGTCGATCCGAAGGGTGAGTACGGGCCGTTGGCCGACGCCTGGGGTGTGGCGCCCGTCGCCCTGCGCCCGGGCGGCGGTGTGCGTCTCAACCCGCTCGACACCGATTGGTACGGCGAAGTCGCACGATGCGGCCGGACGGTGCCGAGGATGCCCTCGCCTCGCCTGACGGTCGGCGTCGGGTGGCCCTGACCGCGTCGCTCGCCGAGGCCTGCCTCGGGACGCGCGCTCCGCCCCCGCGAGCGGGCGGCCATCGACGCCGCCGTCTGCGCCGCCACCGGCAGGCCGGCGCCGGTGGCGCCGCGCCGACGCTGCCACAGGTCGTCGAGGCGCTCCTCGACCCGGACGCCGATGCACCCGGCTCGAGCTGCGCACCACCCGCGACGCCCTGGTGGAGGACGGGCGTGACGCCGCCCTCGAGCTTCGCCGACTGGTGCACGGCGACCTGCGCGGGCATGTTCGACGGCCCGACGACATCGGGGCTCACCCTCGACGCGCCGCTCGTCGTGCTCGACCTCTCGGCCGTCTACCACTCGCCCGCCCTGGGCGTTCTCATGGCTTGTGCGCGCCGCCTGGCTGCAGACGGCCATCCGACTCCCATCACCGCCACCGCATCATCCTGGTGGTCGACGAGGCATGGGCCATCCTGCGCAACCTCGGCGTGGCTCGCTGGCTGCAGAACTCGTGGAAGCTGTCGCGGGCCCACGGCGTAGCCAACATCGCCGTTCTCCACCGCCTCTCCGACCTCCGGGCCGTGGGCAGCGCCGGCTCCGAGCAGGTGCACCTGGCCGAAGGACTGCTCTCGGACTCCGAGACCCGGGTCGTCTTCGCCCAGTCGCCCGGCGAGGCGGCCGCCACCGCCGAGCTCCTCGGCCTGACCGAGACCGAGCGTGACCTCGTCACGCAGCTGCGGCGGGGGACCGCCCTCTGGAAGGTGGGGCGGCGTTCGTTCCTCGTCGAGCACCGGCTGGCGTCGACCGAGCGCTAGATCGTCGACACCGACCAGGCCATGGCCGGTCACGACGCGACAGCCGCATCGACGCCGGCAGCATCACGAAGCGCGGCGCAGGGACGGCACGGCGATCACGGCGACGGTCGCTCGACCTCGATTGGATGAGCCTCCTCGCCACCATCGCCACCGACACCGTCGCTCTCGTCGCCATGGTCGGAGCATTCCTTGCTTCCCCCGATCGGCTCGACGGCGCCGGGGGTGGCCCGCGTTCGGGCACCCGGCGCTCGCTCCTTCCCCCTCCCGGGCGCCGGGTGCCTTCCCTCTCTTCGGCTTGCCAGATGGTTTCCGCTCGGCGGTCGCCGAGAGCCCCGGAGCGTGCCGCGCTCTGCTCGTTGGGCCGGCCGCCGCGACCTTCGCCCGTTGCTGCTTCCGAGGGATCGGGTCACCGATTCGGCCGTCCGGCGATCCGGCCAACCGGAACGACGGCATCAGCCGGGCGACTGGTGCTCGGGCGGGCCGGCCGTCGTCTGGTGGCGGCCGAGGCCCGCCAGTCGGTCGTCATCTTCGGCCCCACCCAGTCGGGCAAGACGATCAGTCTGGCGGTTCCTGCCATCCTCCGATGGCGGGGACCGGTCTTCGCCACCAGCGTGAAGACCGACCTCATCGATCACACTGTCGGATCATCGGCAGGGCATCGGCCCGTCGAGGTCTTCGACCCTGCAGGGGCCACCGGCCCATGGCTCGACGGCCTGGTCGCCGCTCCCGGCGTCGCGGACGTGGCCGGCAGCCCGGCGCACCGCCGCCGCGTTGTGCGAAGGCGCCAGGGCGTCGGTCGGGAACATGACCGACGGCGACTTCTGGTACGCGGCGGCGGCCAAATTGCTCGCCCCGCTCCTGTTCGCGGCGGCCATGCGGACGGCGCACGACGGGCGACGTCATCCGCTGGGTCGACACACAGGAAATCGACGAGGTCCTCGACCTGCTCCTTGCCGCGGGGGTTCCCGAGGCGGTGCACGCCGCCCGCGCCTGCTTCACCCGTGAGGAACGCCAGCGCAGCTCCGTCTACACAACGGTCGAGACCGTCCTCTGCCCCCTCGCCGATCAACGGGATAATGGCCGGCCGCTACTCGACCCGGCCGGGCTCGTCAACCGCGCCGGCACGCTCTATCTCTGCGCGCCGGCGCACGATCAGCGCCGGCTGATGCCTCTCTTTGCGGCGGTGACTCGCGCCGCTATCGAGCACGCCTACGAGCGGGTGGCGGCCACCGGCCGGCCGCTCGACCCGCCACTCCTGGTCGTCCTCGACGAGGCGGCCAACATCGCGCCACTGTCGGACCTCGATGGACTAGCCGCCACCGCCGCCGGGCATGGCGTCCAGCTGGTGACCATCTGGCATGACCTCGCCCAGATGACGGCCCGCTACGGGGCTCGGGCCACGACGGTGGTCAACAATCATCGGGCCAAGCTGTTCCTGTCCGGCATCTCCGACCCCAAACCCTCGACTACGCCAGCCATCTCGTCGGCGACGAGGAGGTGCATCTGCCGGCAACCACTTCGGGCGGCCGCAGTGGATCGAGCACCACGCGGACGCCGACCACTCGGCGACTCGTGACCCCGAGCGGTGTGCGACGCATCCTCCCGGGCGAGGCGCTTCTCGTCTACGGCGGGCTCCCGCCGGCCCTGCCTCGCCCGTGGATGAGGGCCCTGGCACGCCGGCAGAGCATCCCGCCGGCTCAGACGGGAGGCTTCCGTCGGGCGAAGGGTAACCGGCTAGTGGTCGGTCCTCCAGAGTGCATCTGGCTGCGGTGCGTCGCCGTCTGATGATGAATGCGGTGCGGCCACCAGAAGTGCCAGTGTCGAAGGGCGGCCATGGTGGGGACGATGCGGACAGCCAACACGTTGGCGGCCAGCAAGACGCCGAGGGCGACGGCCAGACCGATCTCCTCGAGCAGCTGGATGCCGGTGAGCAGCAGCGAGGCGAAGGTTCCGGCCAGGATGATCGAGGCCGCGGCCACTGCCGGTGAGCCGTGGATGATGGCTTGGCGGGATGCCTCTCGGGCGTCGAGCCCCTCCTCGAATCCTTCGCGCAGGCGCGACGCAATAAGGATGTTGTAGTCGGTGCCGATGGCCATGACGAAGAGATAGACGACGATGGGGATGGTGAAGTCGAGGCCAGCGAACCCGAAGTCCGTCCAGGAAGACGAGCGTGATGACGCCGAGGGTGGCGACATAGGTGAGAACCACGCCGATCAGCAGTAGATGGGCGCGACCAGGGCCGCAGGAGCAGGGCCAGGATGACGGCCACGATGGGAGAGCCAGCGGGAAGACGTGCTCCATGTCGTGGCGCAAGCGCATTGCGCACGTCGACCAGCTGTGACGTCGTACCGCCCACATAGGTCGTGGCCCCGGGGACGGCGTTCGGTGAGGCGGCGGAGCGCACCGGGCCGGCGACGTTGTCGATGGCGGTGACCGAGTACGGGTCGTCCTTGAGCAACACAGTCAATCGAGGCTTGGGCATGGCTGGCGGAGTACTGCGGCGGATTGACGCTGGCGACCCCCGTGGTCTTGGACAGGGTGCGCGGAAAGGGCCGAGACATCGGCGTCGTTGAGGGGTGCCGAGGTGTTGGAGACGACGTAGACCTGGGTGGGACCAAGGGCGCCGGCCGGGAAGGCCGAGGCCATGGTGTTGAAGGCGACCTGCGAAGGGGTGGACGACGGCAACTCGGCCAGCTGGTTGTAGGTGGTGTTGAAGCCGAGGGCGCCGAGGGCGAGCCCGATGAGTACGATGCTCCAGACCGGCCAGCACCAGGCCCGGATGTCGGGCCACGATGTCGCCGATGCGCTCGGATCGGGTGAGATGGGTGGAGGTTCGAGGATGGGGATGGGTGGGCCAGAAGAGGTGGAGCTTGAGCAGGCTCAGGATGGCCGGGACCAGGGTCAAGGCGGCCAGCAGCATGAGCAGGATGCCCACGATGAGACCCGGGGCCAGGGTGCGCAGGGACTCGAGGGAGGCCACGAGGAGAGCGGCGAAGGCGGCGATGACGGTGGCTGCCGCCGAGGTGATGACCTCGCCGACCTTGGCGAGCGAGGTGCCGAGCGCCGCAGGGCGCCTCGCCGTTGGACCAGGTGCTCTCGGTAGCGGAACAGGAGGAAGACGATGTAGTCGGTCCCCACCCCGAACATGACCACCACCAGGAGCGGAGCGAGCTCGGGTCCGAGCTCGAAGTGGAACCAGTCGGCAAGGTCGGCGGTGAAGGATTGGGCCACCTGGTGGACGAAGCCGATGACAAAGATCGGCAGCACGGCGATGAGCAGGCTGCGGAAGACGATGCCGAGCAAGAGAGGATGAGCAGGACGGTGGCGATGGTGATGATCTTCTCGGCGTGATCGAAAGCATTGGTCGAGTCGACGCTGATGGCCGCGTTGCCGGTGAGAACGCCGACCAGCCCGGAGCCGGCCAAATATTGGTCGGTCTTGTCGCGCACCGTTGACGACCGCCTGATTGGGACCCGGGTCGCCGGACTGACCCTTGAAGACCACTTGTACGAGTTGCACCTTCTGATTCAAGAGAGGTACAGAGGTGAGGTGGTGGCCGTCGGTGACCGACGGGATCTTGTCGGCCATGAGGGACTGGGCCAGGCCGGCCACCTTCTGCTGGTCGGTCGACGAGAGCACGTTGCCGTCGAACGCGTTCACCACGATGAGCCCCGAGGCCTGGGCCTGCGCCGGGAAGTACTTGGCCGCCACTTGGCTGGCCTGGACGGACTCGTAGCTCGAGGGCAGGAACGACGAGTTGTTGTTGGAGGTGAAGGTGACGAGCTGGGGCGAGAGGGCGATGACGATCACGCCGGCCGACGATCCATGCGCCGATGACCAGCCACGGATGAGTCGTAACTGCGTTCCCGAGCCGCTTGAACCAGACCATGCTGTACCCCCGCTCGCGCCGTAGCGCCGACAACGACGCGCTCACCATAGTTTCGGTTCGTCGAAATCGCTGAACCCTGGCGCCACCTCGGGCTGACGCAGTCGAGCCCGACCAGGCCGGGATCAGGGTCGGGGCTGCCGGGGCGGTTTTCGGAGGCAGGGGTAACGTCGCATTTGGTGCCGGGGCGATCGACGGAGGACCTGACCGAGCGGCCCGTCTTCGATCCCTTCGACCCGACGTGGGCGAGCGATCCCTTCCCGCTCTACGCCGAGCTGCGAGAGCGGGCGCCCATCCATCGCAACGAGATGGGCTTCTGGGTCGTCGCCCGACACGCCGACTGCCTGGCCGTCCTACGCGACCGGCGGGCCAGCTCGGACGGCCAGAACATCGCCCTCGAGCGGTTGCCCGAGGGCTTCCGCCAGATGCCGGACGGTACCGACGGCGTCGACGAGGCCATGCAGGCGATGCGGCCCTTCCTCTTCCGAGACCCTCCCGATCACACCCGGCTGCGGGGGCTGGTGTCCAAGGCCTTCACGCCGCGGGTGATCGAGTCGCTGCGGGACCGAACCCAGGACATCGTCGACGAACTACTCGACGTGGCCTTCGAGGCCGGTGAGATCGACCTCGTCGAGGCCTTCGCCTATCCGCTGCCGGTGCGGGTGATCTGCGACCTGCTCGGCGTGCCGGTCGACGACCAGGACCGGTTCAAGGAGTGGTCCGCACGCCCTGGCCCGCGGGCTCGACCCCGACTTCCTCCTCACCGACGGAGGTGATCGCCGTCACGGAGGGTTGCCGTCATGCAGTTCGCCCAGTACTTCTTCGAGCTCCTGGCCGAGCGGCGGGCCCACCCGGGTGACGATCTGTTGAGCGGGCTCGTGCGGGCGGAGGACGAGGGCAACGTGCTCACCGAGGCCGAGCTGCTGTCGACCTGCATCCTCCTGTTGGTGGCCGGGCCACGAGACGACGGTCAACCTCATCGCCGGGGGAACATTGGCCCTGTTGGAGCACCCCGACCAGCTGGCGCTTCTCCGGGACGACCCGAGATGGCCCGCCCCGGCGTCGAGGAGCTGTTGCGCTACGTGTCGCCGGTCCAGCTCACCGGCCGGGCCATCACCGAGGACTTCGGAGTCGGCGACGGTGCCTTCGAGGCCGGCGACTTCGTGATGCTGCTCATCGCCTCGGGCAACCACGACGCCGAGCAACCTTCGAGGATCCCGAGCACCTCGACCTGGGCCGGAGCCCCAACAACCACCTCGGCTTCGGGTTCGGCATCCACCACTGCCTGGGCGCACCGCTCGCCCGCATGGAGGCACAGGTCGCGCTCGGCTCCCTCGTGCGCCGGGTCCCTGATCTCACCCTCAGCACCGATGCGGTCACCTACAAGACCAACGTGGTGCTGCGCGGCCTCGAGACGCTGCCCGTACGCATGCGCCCCTGACGCGGCCCCGCCGCCTCCCGTCAAGCACCCCGAGGGACCCCCCGGTCGGTCGAATCGCTCAGGTCCGAGACAGCCGTTCGATCGTCGTCTCCAACTGCGCGAACCCTTCGCGCACCCCGTCGACGCCGAGCGGGAGCAGGAGCGCCGCCACCGCGTCGGCGCCGGCCTCGGCGTAGCGGTCGGCCAGGTCGGCGTCAAACGGTTGCATGTAGGGACAGACGGTGATGCGGACATCGCTACGCTGCCGGCCGGCTTCGGCCAGCAGACGGTCGAGCTCGCCGAGCGGCTCGGCCAACTGCTCCGGCGTGCGGTTGAAGGTATGCCAACCCTGTCCGACGCGGGCCACTCGCTCGAGGGCGGCCCGGCTCTCGCCGCCGATGTGGAGGGGCGAGGGGCTCCTGGACCGGCTTCGGGTACATGCGGCACGGATCGAGGTCGTAGAAGTCGCCGTGGAAGGAGGACACCTCGTCACACCAGAGCGCCGCAGCACCTCGAGGTACTCATCGCAACGGCGGCCACGGTGCGGCCACGGAACGCTGCAGGGCGGCGAACTCCTCGGCCAGCCACCCGACGCCGATGCCGAGGTCGACCCGGCCGTTCGACAGCCAGTCGAGTCGTGGAGGTCTCCTTGGCCGACATACACCGGATTGCGCTGGGGGAGGAGCACCATGGCCGTGCCCAGCCGGACCGAGGAGGTCTGGGCGGCGAGAAAGGCGAGGGTCGTGAACGGCTCGAGCAGGCCGGAGTCGGGAGGGATGGGCATGCGTCCGTCGGCCGCGTAGGGATAGGAGGACCGGTAGTCGTCGAAGACGACGACGTGCTCGCCGACCCAGATGGTGCCGATGCGGTGGCTCTCGGCCTCCTCGGCCACCGCGGCCAGGACTTCCGGCGTGGCGAAGGGATTGGCGGTCGGGAGCCAGACGTCGAGGCGCACGTTCAGGCCTGATCCGTTGCCACAGGAACTCGACCGGCCGATTCGGGCCGGCTCAGACCGGTGCGCCGGGGGCCACGAGTGGCCAGGGACGGGTTCGCTCGGCGATCCGGGCGAGGTCGAGCAGCAGCTGGTCCTCGTGGTGGCGGCCGATGACCTGCAGGCCCACGGGCAGCCCGTCGACCGCGCCCACGGGGATGGACACGCCCGGGTTGCCCGTCAGGTTGGCCGGGATGGTCAGGGCCCCGTTGTTGCCCAACGCCCGGTCGAGGCCGACGGTGTTGATGAGATCGACGTCGCCCACCTTGGTGGGCATGGGCCCGGCCGCGTCGAAGGCGACGTCGGGGTTGGCCGCGCAGAAGACGAAGTCGGCCTGCTCGAAGATGTCGGCCATCGACTCGTTGAACGCGGTCCGGAACAGCTCGTTCCGTCCCGCGCCCATGAGGTTGAACTGGTGGGTGGCGAGGTTCATGATCAGATTCATCTCGGGGGTGAGGTCGTCTTCGCACTCGGGGTAGCGGTCGCCCAGCGTGCCGGCCAGGCCCACGCGCGTTGGCCACGGCCCATTCGAGCCCGGCCGCCGGCAGGTCGACGACCACGTCGACTCTCCGCAGCCCGGCTTCGGTGATCAGGGACTCGGCCGCCTCGATGACGAGTTGCGGCGCAGCGGGGCTCGACGACGGCCGACTCCGAGGTCGACCGAGATGACGGCCCGCTTGCCGGCCAGGTCGAAGGAGTCGAGACCGGCCTCCCAGCCGTCGACCCGGGGCAGGCTCAGCGTGTCGCGGGCGTCGAAGCCGTTGCAGACGTCGTACCAGCGGGCCGTGTCCCGCACCGAACGTGACACGCAGCCGACGACGACGGTCAGCGGCGGCTGGGTCGCCTTCGGGCCCCTTCGGGATCCGCCCGAACGTCGACTTGAGGCCGAAGAGGCCGCAGAACCCGGCCGGAATGCGGATGGAGCCGCCGCCGTCACTGCCGCTGGCCAGCGGCACGAGGCCGCCGGCTACGGCCGCCGCCGAACCGCCCGACGACCCGCCCGGGGTCCGTTCCTGGTTCCACGGGATTGCGGGTGGTGCCGTGCAGCTTGGTGCTCGTGCAGTTGATCCCGCCGAACTCAGAAGCCGTCGTTTGGCCGGCCAGCACCGCGCCGGCGGCCCGCAGTCGCTCGACCTGGGTCGAGTCGCAGTCGGCCATCCGGTCCTTGAACACAAGCGAGGCCTCGGTGTACGGCCACCCACCGACCTGCTCGAGCTCCTTGATGCCGAGGGGGACGCCGCCGAAGGGGAGCGACACGTCGGCCCCGGCCGCCTGGGCCCGGGCGGCGTCACGGTCGAGGTAGGAGAAGGCGTTGAGGGGCGAGGCGTCGATGGCGGTCCAGGCAGGCGTCGAGGGCCTCGACCGGGGAGAGCGCCTTGGCGCGGAAGGCGTCGACCAGCGAGCAGGCGTCGCCGGCCCAGGGGGTGGAGTCACCGGGCATGTCGCAGGAAGTTACTCCCCCGTCCCGGCGGGGCGCCCGGCAGGGCGCTCGACGGCCGGACCCACTGCCGGCCGGATGTTCAGCGCTCGCTGTCGAGGTGGGCCATCTGCGGCTCCGGGTAGCGGTGGCCGGCCGCCGCGCCGCGGGGCACGGCCGCCTCGATGGCGGCGAGCTACGTCCGGCCCGAAGTCGAGGTCGAGTGCGGCCAGGCGCGTCGGCGAGCTGGTCGGGCCGGCGGGCGCCGACGAGCGGCACGATGTCGTCGCCCTGGTGGAGGACCCAGGCGATGGCCAGCTGGGCCGGAGTCGTCCACCCCTGCGCCCTCGGCCACGCCCGCAGGGCGTCGACCAGCCCGAGGTTGCGATCGAGGTTGTCGCCGGCGAAGCGGGGCGAGTGCCGACGGAAGGGCCCGAGGTCGGCCGGCGCCGAGTCGCGGCGGAGATGGCCGCCGAGCAGGCCGCGGGAGAGGACGCCGTAGGCGGTGACGGCGATGCCGAGGTCGCGGCAGGTCGGCAGGATGGTGTCCTCGATGTCCCGCGACATCAGCGAGTACTCGATCTGCAGGTCGACGATGGGGTGGGTGGCGGCCGCCCGCCGGATGGTGTCGGCGCCCGACCTCGGACAGGCCGATGGCCCGAACGTAGCCGGCCTCGACGAGCTCGCCGATGGCGCCGACCGTCTCCTCGATCGGGACCTGGGGGTCGAGGCGGGCCGGCCGGTAGACGTCGACGTGGTCGGTGCCGAGGCGCTGCAGGCTGTAGGCGAGGCCGTCTTGACCGCGGCGGGCCGGGCGTCGTAGCCGAGCCAGGCGCCGTCGGGGCCCCGCTGGGCGCCGAACTTGACGCTGAGCAGCGACCTCGTCGCGGTCGACGACCACCGAGCGCCTCGGCGATGAGCAGCTCGTTGTGGCCCATGCCGTAGAAGTCACCGGTGTCGAGCAGGGTGATGCCGGCGTCGAGAGCCTGCGTGGATGGTGGCGATGGCGCTCGGGCCGGTCGGCCGGGCCGTACACGCCGGACATGCCCATGCAACCGAGGCCGATGGCCGAGACGGCCGGGCCGTCGCGGCCCAGCGGCCGGGTCTCCATCGAATCGACACTAGGAGGCGGCCGGTAGGAGACCAGGGGCCGGCACGCCCGGTGGCCCGGGCGTCCCCATTGTCGCCGCCACTCGTCCCGGTCGCCTCTAGGTTGGAGCCATGAGCGTCGTCAGCCAACCACCCGAAGGGACCGGCGAATCGCCGGCGGGCAACGGGGAGCGACCCGAGCCCCAGCCATCCCTTCACCCTGTCGCTCGACATCGGCGGGACCGGGCTCAAGGCGTCGGTGCTCGACGCCGAAGGGGCCATGGTGGCCGACCGGGTGCGGGTGCCGACCTCCTACCCACTACCGCCGGACAAGTTCATCGACATGGTCACACGGTTGGTGGCCCCGTTGCCCACGGCCGAGCGGGCGTCGGTCGGCTTTCCGGGGATGGTCCGGGACGGGCTCGTCCTGTCCGCCCCCCACTTCTCGACCGAGATGGGCCGGGCAGCCCCACCGATCACCATCTGGCCAAGCTCGTGGTCGCGGTTCCCGCTGGCCGACGCCCTGGACGAAGGCGTTCGGGGTGCCGACCAAGGTGGCCAATGATGCCGACATCCAGGGGGCGGCTGTCATCTCCGGCAAAGGCCTCGAGCTCGTCATCACTCTCGGTACGGGCTTTGGGACCGGCCTCTTCTACGACGGGCCAGCTCATGCCTCATCTCGAGATCGCCCACCAACCCTTCCGCAAGGGGGAGACCTACAACGACCAGCTCGGTGAGGCCACCCGCAAGGAAGTGGGCGAGAGCCGGTGGAACAAGCGGGTGCACAAGGCCATCACCAACCTGCGGGCCCTCATGTTCTTCGACCACCTTTACATCGGCGGCGGCAACTCGCGCCGGGTCGTTCGGGACGACCTCCCTGACGACATGACCATCATCGACAACACGGCCGGCATCCTCGGTGGCATCAAGCTCTGGGAGGTCGACCACGTCGGGGTGAACGTGGCCGGACACTGACGGGACGCTGGCACCGCCCTGAACAGGCACGCGGGTCGAGGCCGCACGTGGCTCAGGTGGCGAGGCGGTCCTTCGGGTAGCCGGGATACGACTCCTTGAACACCCCGGCGTGGAGCAGCACCGATGCCGTGGCCTGCCTGGTCCCCGCATCGCGTCAGCACTGTCTTGGTCCAGTACGACTCGGTGCGCCGGCTCTGGCCGAGGCCGACGATCTCGCGCTCGACGGACGTATTCCTGACCCGACGAAGACGGGCCCGGCGAGGAGCCGGATCTCCATGTCGAGGAACAGCCCGATGGCCGGCGAGCGCACCGGCCACCGGGGTCCCGACTTGTGGGCCAGCACCGAGATCATCTCCATCGGGGCGACGGCCCGGCCCCAGGGTGCGGACGATGCGCCTTCCGCCGTGTACCAAGGATGCGGCTCGGTGATACGGGCCAGCTTGTCCTCGAGGGAGAACGGGTAGAGGGCGCCGTTCGGCTGATCGAACCCATGCGTCACGCGCTCGTCGCCGGTCGAGCGCAGCCCACCTCGAGCTGGTCGATCACGAAGAGCTCGCCCGGGATCGCCCCGTTTGGCCCGGCGCACCTCGAGCTCGGTCTCGGGGTGGTCGGGACCGATCGACGCCGTCCCGGTCAGCACCGGCGAGCCGTCGGCCTTGTGCGCCTCGATCCGGCCCGAGCTCGCTCCGGTCGTGGTCACGGAGGCCTGCACCTCTTCGCCCTCGATCACCATGTTCTGGAAATGGCAGCTGATGCAGCCGCTCTCGAACCAGGCGTCGCCCCACAAGGCGTGGGCCAAGGGATCGAACTGGCTGAAGTGGGTCGGGCCCTCGATGGGAGCACCGGTCAGGCCGAGCGCCGCCGCGGTCTCGCCTTCGTGCACGCTGGCGTGGTCGTCGACCACCTGGTCGGCCAGCATCTGGGCGGGTGCGCGCATCGGCCCGGTGATCACGAGCTCGGTGGCGAATCGCACGGGGAGGAAGCTACTGCGGAGGTCACGGATCAGCTCAGCGCCGAGTGAGCCTGGAGCGGGCGGCTGCCGCGACGACGAGGTGTCCCTACTTCCGGTGCCAGCGCCGCCAGCGGCGCTCGACCTCCTTCAGGTCCTTCTTCCACCCTTTGCGGCACCGGTTGGCCGCCTCCCGCTGGTAGTCGACGAGGGCGGCGATGGGCTCGGCCAGGTCGGGCCGCTCGTCGGCCAGCGACCTCGAGCCAGTCGATCGAGTAGCAGGCGTCGTGCAGGTCGCCGAGCTTGGTCGTGAGGCGCTCACAGGCCTTGGCCGTCTTCTGGGCCGGCCCCCCTTCGACCAGGGCCACCGTCTCGCAGCCATAGCGCAGGTCCTTCAGCCGGATGCGCAGGTTGTGCAGATTGACGTCGCTCGGGTTCTTGCGGGCCACCCGGGCCGCGCCGCGCAGGTCGTTCCAGGAGCGCTTGAGCATGCGGGGCAACACCTCGGCCGCCGGCCGCTGCGCCTTGGGCTTGAACTCGGGACCGTCCCACAGGACCATCATCTGCTCGGTCAGCTGGAACCGCCGCGGCTTGGCCCGCTCGTTGCGGATGTCGACCAGCACGGTGGCCGTCCGCTCCGAAAGCTCGGCCTCGAGTTGGCAGACGTCCTCGGTGCCGATGACGTCGGGCCCGTGCTCGGTGATCATCTCGCGGATGATGTGGAGGTCGCGGGCCTCGCCCAGCCGGTCGGCGTACCAGGCGGCTTCGGCTCGCAACGCCGTGCCCCAGGCCGGGTCGAGGGCGAGGCGGAAGGTCCGCAGGTTGGAGCGGATGCGCCGCAGGGCGACCCGGCTCTGGTGGATGCGCTCGACCTCGCCGTGGCGGCGCTGGGTGCCGTCGAGGGCCTCGGCCGCCGACTGGGCCCACAGCGGGCGCGTGCCCATGCGCAGGGTGAGGGCGTCGACCGTGGCGTAGCGCTGGCGACTCGTCCGAGCAGCTCGTCGCCCAGGTCGTTGAGGAGGAAGGTGCGGGCGGCCATGGCCAGCACCCGGTGGAGGACCATGGCTGCGGTGGGCTCGGCCACCGGCGTGGACGGGTGGCGGTCCGTCGCCGGGACGGAGGGGAGCCACGGGCGCGAGCGGCGCCCGGTCGGGTGCTCCTCGGCTCTCGATCGGCTCGGTCGCCATTGCCCGACACCTCCTCGGCGGCAAGGATAGGGGGGCGCAGGGGCCCTCATGACGGATGCCGCTGCCGGCCGTCGCCGCCCCTACGCTGGGCCGATGCATGCGGTGACCATCGTCGACGGCGAGCTCGAGTGGCGGAGCCACGCGGATCCGATGCCCGGCTTCGGCGAGCTGCTGGTGGCGGTCGAGGCGGCGGGCATCAACGCCGCCGACCTCCTGCAGCGCCAAGGCCATTACCCGGCTCCCCCCGGTGTACCCCCAGGACATCCCGGGGATGGAGCTGGCCGGCGTGGTGGTCGGCGTCGGAGAGGGCACCCACCGCTATGCCGAGGGCGACCGAGTCTTCGCCATCGTGGGTGGCGGCGCCCAAGCCGAGCTGTGCCGGGTGCCCGAGGGATCGCGTCCTGCCCGTGCCGGAGGATCTCTCCTGGGAGGAGGCCGGCGGGTTTCCCGAGGCCTTCTACACCGCCCACGACGCGCTGTTCACCCAGGCCGGCCTGCTGGCCGGCGAGCGGGTGCTCGTCTCGGGGGCGGCCGGCGGGGTGGGGACGGCGGCCGTCCAGCTGGCCCATGCCGCCGGGGCTCACGTGGTCGCCTCGGTCCGCAACCCCGACCATCACCAGGCGGTGGCCGACCTGGGGCGGCCGAGGTCGTCGTGCCCGACGAGGTCGCCAACGCCGGCCCTTACGACGTCTCCCTCGAGCTGGTCGGCGCGCCGGGAGTGGCCGCCACCGTGCCCGGTGCTGGCCACCGGGGCCCGGATCGTGGTCATCGGGGTGCGGCGCCGGCGCCAAGCTCGAGCTCAACCTGCTCGCGCTCATGGGGGCGCGGGCCACGCTGCGGCGGATCGACGTTGCGGAGCCGCTCCTCGGCCGAGAAGGCGGCGGTGGCCCGGGCGGTCGAGGATCAGGTGTTGCCCCTCCTCGCCGCCGGCACGGTGCGGGTGCCGGTGGCTGATCGGTTCCCGCTGTCCGAGGCGACCGGCCGGCTACGAGCGGTTTGCGTCGGGGGGCAAGCTCGGGAAGATCGTGCTCGTCAACGCGGCTGAGCTGGGCGGCGAGGCGGCGGTCGAGCCCGTGAGTCGCTGGCGGGGCGGCTGTCAGCGGGAGACGACGACCGAGGAACCGTGGCCGAAGAGGCCCTGGTTGGCGGTCACGCCGAGCTTCGCCCCCTCGACCTGGCGGCCCTCGGCCTGACCTCGGAGCTGCCAGACGAGCTCGCACACCTGGGCGATGGCCTGGGCCGGGATGGCCTCGCCGAAGCAGGAGAGGCCGCCGCTCGGGTTGACCGGCACTCGGCCGCCGATGGTCGTGTCGCCGTCGCGGAGCAGCTGCTCGGCCTCGCCCTGCTTGCACAGCCCGAGGTCCTCGTACCAGTCGAGCTCGAGGGCGGAGGAGAGGTCGTAGACCTCGGCCAGGTCGACGTCCTCGGGACCGACGCCGGCCTCGTCGTAGGCGGCGAGGACCACCGACTCCTTGAACCCCGGGCCGACGGTGCTGACGGCCGCGGCCGAGTCGGTCGAGAAGTTGGGCATCTCGATGGCGGTCTGCGGGAAGCGGGGCGTGACCGTCGACACCGCGTCGATGGTGACGACGGCCGTCCGTGCCGGCGTGGCGGCGGGCGAAGTCGGTGCTGGCCAGCACGAGGGCGGCGCCACCGTCGGAGGTGGCGCAGATGTGAAGCAGGCGCAGGGGGTCGGCCACCATGGGGGAGGCCAGCACCTCCTCGGCGGTGACCTCCTTGCGGTAGCGGGCGTTCGGGTTGGAGAGGCCGTGGCGGGCGTTCTTGACCTTGACCTGGGCGAAGTCGGCCTCGGTGGCGCCGTGCAGCTCCATGCGCCGGCGGGCGTAGAGGGCGAAGTAGGTCGGGTTGGTGGCCCCCATGAGATGGAAGCGCAGCCAGTCGGGATCGTCCTTTCGGTCACCGCCCACCGGAGTGAAGAAACCCTTGGGCGTGGTGTCGGCCCCGACCACGAGGGCCACGTCGCAGAGGCCGGCCAGGATCTGGGCTCGGGCGTTGGCGATGGCCTGGGCACCCGAGGCGCAGGCGGCATAGGCGGAGGACACCCGGGCGCCCGCTCCACCCGAGCGCCTGGGCGAAGGTGGCACCGGCCACGAAGCCGGGATAGCCGTTGCGGATGGTGTCGGCGCCGGCCACGTACTGGACGTCCGCCCAATCGAGGCCGGCATCGTCGAGTGCGTCGGTGGCCGCGGCCAGTCCGTACTCGACGAAGCTGCGGCCCCATTTGCCCCACGGGTGCATGCCGGCGCCGAGGACGGCGATCCGCTTGTCGTCAGCCATCGGTCGCGTCGTGCCGATCACCGGTGCCGCCGGCCGCTGTGCGAGATCGGCCGCCACTTCCAGACCAGGTACTCGTGGTCGTCGTCTTCGTAGAGGGTGTCGACGGTGACCTCGACCTCGGTGCCGATGCGCAGGTCGGCGACGTCGACAGAGGCGGAGACCTGCCCCATCACCACCATCTTCTCTTCGGCGAGCTCGACGGCGGCGAGGGCGAAGGGCTGATAGGGGTCGGTGGTGGCCACGTAGGGAGCCGGGCGGTTGGTACCGGGCGTCGGTGTACGACCAGATGCGCCCGGTACGGCTGAGCTCGACCTCTTCGAAGTCACGGCTGCGACACTGCGGGTTGCGACAGAAGACACGCTCGCGGGGGAAGGCGTAGGTGCCACACTCGAGCATCGGCTTCCGAGCAAGGCCGGATGTGGGTCGGTCGTGAACCAGCCTTCGACCGCCGGCACCCGGTCTTCACCGTGGCCACTCACCGAGGCTACCGGACGCCCCGAGTGCTGGGCCTGGGCGAGCGGGGGCACTCCCGGACAGGACGGGGGGATGCATGGGCCGCGACACCTTCGTCAACGGGACGCAGTGCCGAGGCCACCCTTGCGCCGCGACTCGGCGATTCTGGCGTCGTCCCAGCCGAGGACGTCGCGGAGCACGTCGTCGGTGTGCTGACCGACGGTCGGCGCGTGCGTCGGGACGGGCAGTTCCTCGTCGACGAACTTGAGCGGCGTGGGCAACTGCTCGGCGCCCAGACGCTCGGTTGGGATCCAATGGAAGCGGTCCTGGAATTGTGGGTCGTCGGCGATGGTCCTCGGGGAGTTGACCGGGGCGATGGGGACGTTGGCCGTGACCCCGAAGTCGATCCACTCGTCGGCCGTCTTGGTGCGGAAGATGTCGCGGAGCTCACGGCGGAGCTCGAGATTGCCGCGGGCGTGGTCGGCGTACTTCGAACCCGGCCAGCGCTCGAAGAGGTCGGTGCGGCCGACGCCTTCACAGAAGTTCTTCCAGAACGCCTGCTCCGAGGCCATGAACAGGACGAAGTCGCTCGTCCTTGGCCTCGTAGACCTGGTAGCGGACGCCCTCGATCATGCCGGCCGTCCCGGGCTCGCGGCGCTCGTAGTCGTCGGCCTTGTTGCCGGTCACTTCGGACTCGGGGCGCTCGTAGGCCTTCCAGGTCTCGCTCCGGTACCAGTCCATGGCCGCGGCTGCATCCGACTGGGCGATCTCGAGGAAGGACCCGTGACCGGTTGTCTTGGCCCGCAGGACGGCGGCCACGATGCCGAGCGCACCGAAGAGGGGACCGGCATGGATGCCCATCGAGGCGTGCTCGGGCAGATAGGCGAAGCCGTCTTCGTTGACCTGCGGCGAGACGATGCCGGCCCACGTGTCGAAGGCGATGCCGTGGGACGGGAGGTCGCGGTAGGGACCGGTCATGCCGTAGCCGGAGATGGTGCAGAAGACGATCCGTGGATTGATGACCCGCAGGTCGTCGTAGCCGACGCCTCGTCGGGCCAACCCACCGGGCCGCATGGCCTCGACGACGACGTCGGAGACCTCGGCCAACTGCTTGAAGGTGGCCACGTCCTCGGGCTGGCGGAGGTCCATGACGATCGAGCGTTTCCCGCGGTTGACATGGAGGTGCATCAAGGAGACGCCCTCCACGATGGGCCAGGTCATCTCGCGGATGTAGTCCCCGGACGGTGGCTCCACCTTGATGACCTCGGCGCCGAGGTCGACGAGCGGCATGGTGATGGCGGCGGGCCCGAGGGCGGAACACTCGAGGATGCGGATCCCGTTGAGCGGGGCGTCGGTCGGCATGGGGTCCGTCCGACGATATCTGACGGTCCGTCAACCGCAGCACGGGCCATCCGATCCCAGGGTCGGGGAGCGAAGTCGAGGTCCTGGTCAGGTAGGCTGATCACTCGCTCGGAGCCGCCAAATTTCGGTGTTCTTTTGACTCTCCGGCGGTACCCGCGCTCGTAGCTCAACGGACTAGAGCATCTGACTACGGATCAGAAGGTTGGGGGTTCGAATCCCTCCGAGCGCGCTCGAAGTGAGCCTGGCCCCTCAAGCCGGACCAGGGTCATGAGAGTTGGCCGTGCGCTTCAAGTAGGAGTGTTGATGGCCGCGAGACGCTGCAGGCAGTCGTACGCCGCGTATTTGTACGCATCGCTCAGTGTGGGCACGTCGAACGTGGCGTGAATGAAATAATCGATGGTTCCTCCAAAGTGCAGGACGGCTTGGCCTTGATGGACCAGCTCGGTGGCTCCTTCGCCGACGATGTGGACGCCGAGGAGGCGTCGGTCGTCGCAGCGGACAACGAGCTTGAGCATTCCCTCGGTCATGCCGGAGATCGCGGCCCGACTGTTGGACGAGAACCGCGATGTACCAGCCACATAGGCAATTCCGAGCGAGCTCGCCTCTTCCTCGGTCGTTCCCACCATTGCACATTCGGGAATCGAATAGACACCGAACGGCGTGAGGGGGTCGACCGTCTTCTTGAACGGAATCTCGAGTGCGTAACACGCGGCGACCCGGCCCTGTTCCATCGACGCCGACGCCAACGCCGGAGGGCCGATGACGTCGCCGGCGGCGTAGATCCCCTCGGTGGTCGTCTGAAATTGGCCGTCGACGACAATTCGCCCGCGTTCATCAGTGGCCACACCGGCGGCAGCGAGACCAAGTTCTTCGGTATTGCCCATGCGGCCGGCGGCGAATATGACTTTCTGCGGTCGAAACTCCGCACCACCAGTCGTCTCGACCCGCAATCCGCTTCGGTCACGAGTCACCTGAGCCACGCCGACCTTGTGCAGGATGGTCATCCCGAAAGACTCGAAGGACCGTGCGACCTCCGCAGAACACTCGGCGTCGAGAAATGGCAGCAATCGTTCACTTCGGTCAACCAGCGTCACGTCAGCACCGAGCGCCATGAAGATCGACGCGTACTCGCACGCCACTGCACCCCCTCCCACAACCAGCAGGCTCTCGAGGGGGTGATCGAGCTCCTGAGCTGCTTCTGAATCCAGCACGTCCGGATCATCGAATGGGACACCGGGTGGATGGAACGGTCGCGATCCAGTGGCGATCAGCACGACCGGCGCCCGCAGGATCCTCTGCGCTTGGTCGGCAGACTCGGTGACGGTGACGCCACGATCGGGACCAATGACCGCCGTGCCCGTCACTAATTCGATGCCATGGCGAAGCAGATTGTCGTGCACGGCCGTGCTCAGCATCTTGGCGACGTCGACTGCTCGAGAACGAAGCCGATCGATAACGGACTGCGGGTGAAGGTCGATACCCTCCCCATAGATGTCGCGTCGACGAAATCCGGTCAGGTAGAGGGCCGCTTCGCGCATGGCCTTTGTGGTCACTGCGCTGGAAGTCATTGCTCCTCCCAACGCCGATGCTCGTTCGACGACGACGACGCGCCGGTCAAAGTACGCAGCTTGAGCGGCTGCCTTTTCCCCGGCCGGTCCGGCACCGACCACGACCATGTCGTAGTGCTCTTCCATCATCGAGAGCTGACACGGGTGACGCTGTTGCCGATGACCTCAGATCGTCTTGGCAATGAGCACATTGCAATTCGCCCCATGGGCGATCGAGTTTGGAACCGAGCCAATGATCCGGCGAGCGCCTCGCATTCCCTTCGAACCGACCACGATCAGATCAGCGCTCAATCTGTCTGCTACCTCGATCAGCGCGTCGGCCGGTGAGCCGGCCGCGATGTGGGTCTTGATATTCAGGTCCGCGCCCCCAGCACCAGCCTTTTCAAGGATGGCGTCGGCCGCGTTCCGCACCTCCCGTGTCATTGCGTCATCGCCTCTCACGACAACGGATGAGCCAACCTGCGTGACAGGAGTGCCGGAGGGCGACGCCTTGATGACGTGGACGAGATGCACGTCGCCGCCATTCTGGCGAGCCAAGTGCATGGCCACGGCCACCGCCTGGTTGGCCGTCTCTGAGCCGTCGGTCCCAACCACGATGGTAGAGAACATGGAAGAGCCTTTCGCCGATTGGGTTCTTCGTGCTTCGGTGTCCTGCGACGTCGGGCCTCAGGCTAGTCATCGGCGATCAGCCCTTCGGCTGGACACCGTGGCAGGCGCTACGGGTCAAAGCTCGGGGTTCACCGATCTCCCCGAGCAGGCTGGAGGAGCTTGACCGCTCGGGCCCGGCCGATCAGGTGCGTGGATCGATGTTTGCCTCGGCCCGCGCGTGCTCGAGGATGGTCGCCAGTGACTCCAGCTCAGCACCGGAAAGACTCGTCAGGCCGACGGGGGGTCGGTTCAAGATCTCTTCGGCCTGATGGGCGATGGTCGCTCCCCGGGTCGTCGTCGCCACCAGCTTGGCCCTGCGGTCCTTGGGGTGCGGGCGGCGTTCGACCAGGCCCTGGCGCTCCAGGTCGTCGACCACCAGCGTGGCGTAGGGAGGGTCGATTCCAAGTTTGGCGGCGAGCTCCCCCATCGTCATCGGCGTGCGGGCGATTCGACGGAGTGCCCTGATTCGCCCAAAGCTGAGATCGACGGCGTTCGCTGACCTCGCGCGGCGCTCGTTGTCGAGCACGAGGTCGGCCATGGCGGACCACGCCCGGCGGGCGGAGTCGGCCTGTGCGTCGCCGACGCCGAATCGGTCGCCACCCGCCATGCTTCGTTTTCGCCCATCAGGTACGACCCTCGAGAAACTCGGGGTTCAAGCTCTCGGGCTGTCCGCTCGGCCGATCGGCTGGCCCAATCGGTCGACACCACCTCTCCGAGCAGGAGGACGAGCAGCGCCACATGCGGCCAGGACCCACCAGCCGGCGTGGATGGCGGAGGCCGAGCTCACATGGGTCGGTGAGACCGAGGGATGAGGTGACCAGCGCACCGACGACGGCCACACCGAGAGTGGCTCCGACCTGGCGGGAGGTGGAGGCGATGGCGGACGCCACTCCCGCCTGTGCTCGTGGCATGCCGGAGACGGCGGCCGTGGTGATGGGGGCGTTGACGAATCCGAAACCGATCCCGAACACGACATAGGCAGGCGAAGAGCCAGGTGAGTGGAGGTATGACTCCCGATCTGACGTCAGCATGACGGCAGCTCGCGGTCAGGCGCCGATCCGGCGATGAGCAGCGGGAGGTGCGAGGTCCACGCGAGCACCGACGATCCGTCCCGAGATAGGTGGGAGCAGCATCGTCATGGCTGCCATGGGAAGTGTGTAGACCCCGGCGCGAAGGGGGGAGAACCCCCGCACCTCTTGGAGATAGAGGGTGTTGAGAAAGAGGAAGCCGCCCAGCGTGGCAAAGGCGGCGACGGCGATGATGGCTGCGCCCGAGAACGGGCACCGATCGGAAGAAGCGGAGATCGATGAGGGGTTCTTCGCGCACGACCCTCCCAGATGATGAGGCCAATGAGCGAGCCGACGGCCAGGGCGAAGGCAGCCGACGATGACCGGGGACCCCCAGCCCTCGGCTCGGCGCCTCGATGATCCCATAGGTGAACGAGGCCAGGAGCAGGATCACCAGTAGCTTGGCCGACGGGGTCGACAGCGCCGGGCCTTGGGAGCTCGCGACTCAGGAATGAAACGGAGCGTGAGAACGATGGCGGCCAACGCCGACGGGCAGGTTGATCCAGAAGATCGAACGCCATCCCACCGACCCGACCAGAAGACCTCCGATCAGTGGGCCGAGCGCCATGCTGATGCCGACCACGGCTGCCCACACGCCGACCGCCTGAGCCCGTTCTCTCGCGGTCGGTGAAGGTGTTGGTGATGATGGACATCGCCACCGGGTTGAGCATCGATCCGCCGACGGCCTGCAGCATCCGGAACACGACGAGCAGCGTGAGGTTCGGGGCCAGGCTGCACAGGAGCGAACCAGCAGGAGAAGATCACCAGACCGACCACGAAGGTTCGTTTGCGCCCGAGACGGTCGGCCGTCGACCCCGAGAGCATGAGCAGACTGGCCAGCACGAGCGTGTAGGCGTCGACCGTCCACTGGAGCCCCGACACGGAGGCGTTGAAGTCCCGCCCGATGGAGGGCAGCGCCACGTTCACGATGGTCACGTCGAGCCCGACGATGAGCAGGCTCATGGAGCAGATGAGCAGCACCCCGACCCGGCGCTGGCGGCTCAACTCGTTCGGATCGGCAGTCGGCCGACTCGTCGATTGTAGAACCATAACAATGAAGATTATATAAGTAGAAGGCCGTATGAAACCGCTCCGTAGCGTTCCCACCGGCGAAGCTCGGCGCACTGATCAAGAAACGCCTTGATCGACGATGGGCTGAGCTCGACGAATCCGTCGTCCATAAGTTCGCTGAGTCCGGTCTTGTCGAAGAGCAGGCTGACCGGCTCGGTGTAGCCGATGAACTTGCAGTGGTTGAAGGCGTCGACCACAAATTCCCGAGCGGCTGGATCACCCACCAAGTCGGCAACGCCCTCGTCAGATGCCAGCACGCAAACGGCGTCGTAGAGAACCGACGGGGCGCCATCGATCTTCTGGTCGGCCATCACTGTCGTTCCGTCCTGGGTCTCCACGCCGGCCACGGTCGGAGCGCACGATCTCGACCGTTATCTCCTCTTTTTCGCAGGCGGCTTTCAGTGCCTTGAGGACCTTGCCGTCAGCGCCGGAGGTCAACAGAACACCGATCTTTCGACCAGCCATGCTTTGCGGGCCGTTCGCCGCGACGCTCAGGGCTGACGAAGGCGCCAGCTCCATGTCGGTCGGACGGGCAGCTTTGATCGGTCGCGGGAAGTCGGGCCAGACCCAGGCCGTCGGCCACCGCTCGGGCCAGACCCTCGTCCACGTTCCGCAGCCCGGCCACCATCCGGGTGCGGATCTCCGGGTTCTCGCACTTCGAAAGCTCGAAGGTGAAGGCGTCAGCGATGTGCACCTGTTCGACGTCGGTCTGGGAGATGAAGAACTGGCGGGCTTGGCTGTAGTGGTCAGCGAAGCTCTCGGGCCGGAGCCGGCGCTTGGTCCCGGACTCTTCGACCCGCCACGCTCACGAAGCCGCGTGCTCGGGTCTTCCCGAGGCCCTCCTTCTTCGACCGCCCACGAGTTGGGCTCATAGTTGGCCCGAGTGCTCAGGATTGACCATGGCCATGTGCCCATCCTGCTGGAGGGTGGCGAAAGGGACATTTCGGAGCGTTCACTGGTAGATAGGTGAAGTTCGGGCTCCCCGAGCCGCTTCAGCTGCGTGTCCAGGTAGGAAAAGTTCCGACCTTGAAGTAACGGGTCGTTGGTGAAATCGATACCTGGGATCACGTTCTGTGTACAGAAGGCAACCTGCTCGGTCTCGGCGAAGAAGTTGTCGACGACCCGGTCGAGCACCAGCCGGCCCACCCGCCGGATAGGGAACCTCCTCTTCGGGGATGATCTTGGTGGGATCGAGGATGTCGAAGGCGAACCGGTCAGCGAAGTCGTCATCGAAGAGTTGAAGCCCGAGCTCCCACTCCGGGAACGCCCCCTGTTGGATGGCATCCCACAGATCGCGACGGTGGAAATCGGGGTCAGCCCCGTTGATCTTCACGGCTTCGTTCCAGACCACCGACTGCAGGCCGAGCTTGGGCTTCCAGTGGAACTTGACGAAGGTGGAGCGCCCGTGGGCGTTCACCAGTCGGAAGGTGTGGACGCCGAATCCCTCCATGAAGCGGAAAGAGCGCGGGATGGAGCGGTCGGACATGATCCACATGAGCATGTGGGTCGACTCGGGCATGAGGGATACGAAATCCCAGAAGTTGTCATGGGCCGTCTGGGCCTGAGGGAAGCCGCGGTCGGGCTCTTGCTTGGCGGCGTGGATGAGATCCGGGAACTTGATGGCGTCCTGGATGAAGAACACCGGGATGTTGTTCCCGACCAGGTCCCAGTTGCCTTCACTGTGTGTAGAACTTGACGGCAAACCCTCGGACGTCCCGGGCGAGGTCGGCCGAGCCCTTGTTGCCGGCGACGGTGGAGAAGCGCACGAAGACCGGCGTCCGTAGCGCCGACTTCCTGGAAGGGGTCGGCTCGGGTGAGGTTGCCGAGGGCCTCGGTGCACTCAAAGTAGCCATGGGCGCCATACCCTCGGGCGTGGACGACCCGCTCGGGGATCCGCTCATGATCGAAGTGGAAGATCTTCTCCCGGAAGTGAAAGTCCTCCAGCGCAGCCGGGCCCCGCTCCCCGATGCGGAGCGTGTTCTGGTCGTCACCCACCACGACGCCCTGCTGAGTGGTAAGGCTCGGCCTTCCCTCATGTGCGGTCTGGTGAGTCTCGCCGCCCTGCGGCCGCCGACCCCCGGTACCCCCGCTCGTGCTCGCCTTCTTGGCCATTGCATTCCTCTTTCGTCATGACGTCTGAGCGCGACGCCGTCGTTGCCCCCATCACCGCTTGGGCGTGGATCCTGGCCGCCGGGACGCAGGCAGTGAGGGATCGCACGAGGCACGATCCGTCACTGCCCGCATTTCCCGATCGTCGATTGCCGTTGTCGGAGCCGGCTACAAGCTGGCGGACCCTGCACCGACCTTGGGGGACCTGGGAACCCCGGCCCGGCCGAGGCTCCTGCCTCGCCGCCGAGCCAGCATGAGGTATCAGGGATCAGGTCATGTCCGAGCGGACTTGCTTCGCCCGAGCGGCACCGATCGCCGTCTTCACGTCTTTCTGTTCCTCCGGAGGAGGAAGCACGGACGGCATGCCGAGAGACTCGATCCACAGCTCTCGACCCCAGCCGGTCGTGTGGTACAGGTGCTCGTCCTCCTGCTCCTCGACCTCCTTATGGGCCGCTCGGAGCGTCGTGCCCCCGTCCCCCTTCACGCGCTTCGCCACCTCACCCAGAAGCTCCCAGTTGAGGTGGTCCTTGGTCTCGGCCAGGGTCACGCACTCGGCGGCAACCAGCTCGGCAGCCACGGGGTCACCCGCCTCCCGGGCCATGTCGATGGCCTTGACCAGCGATTCACCAATGTGACGGACAACCTGCCGTCCCGGTGACTCGGCACTCGGATGTAGATCGAAGGCGCGGAGGACGCCTTCGACGAGCTCTACGTGGTGGAGGGTCTGCTCGTGGTACTTCTCCCACTCTTCACGCAGGTCGTCGTTCTTGACGGAGCGAAGTGCTGCCTCGTAGACCTGCACCCCGCCCAACTCTGTCTCGAGAGCTTGGTACAGCAACTCATGGATTTGTTCGTCGTGCATGACTCCCCCTTTCGATGAAGTACGTAGTGACTGGGTGGCCACCGCTGTACCCCGACCGTCCGGAGTTCAACCGCTTTGACCGGCCGCAAGCCGCGGTCGCGTCAAGTGACGTCTGGGCCAGCGGCGAGCGTGCCCGCGTCACATCCGGGCACGCCACGCGTCAGCAGAATGTGACCTCCATGGCCGCGACCGGATTCGACGCCAACGACCCCACCTACTGCGATCGCGTCCGCATACTCGGATCGGAGGCTGATGCGAGCAACGTGCTGCAGGGTGAGGGCGGCGGCCAGCCCAACCCAGAGAATCGCAGCCAACCCCAGGCCGCCAGGCGCAGATCGGGTGCCCCCGCAGACACCCGACCATTTCGGTCCGGCATGGCGGTGCGCTCAGGCCGGCGGGCCGTCGGCGATGCGTGCCCGCACCTCGGCCAGGGGCATTCCGGGGTCGACGCTGAGCATTCTCCATGTGGCGCCGAGGGCCTCCGCATCCTCGAGGGGCAGGGTCGGTTCGGCAAGGACAGCAACGTCGAATCCTTCCACCGCTCCTCCCCTCTCCGCCGAGACAATGGCCATGGCACGTTCGAGCTCCCTTGGTCCGGCTTCGATAAGGAAGAGGCCGTCGTACCGGGCAGCCCGCCGCACCGGCCGTGCCGGGGGCCCCAGCCCGGCATCGGTCCGACCCGCCCGCCCTACGGCGGCGCACCAGACGGGCACCCGGGGCTCCTGCACGGGTCGGGGCAAGAAGCGCACACCGTCGGCCGTGAAATACACGCCTCGGTGCTCCACCTGGTTTCCCGACATCAACTGCACCAGCAGGTCTGCACCCTCATCGAACAGGTCTCCGCGGAGGACGGGATCGACGAGCTCACCGAAACGGCTGAGCTCCCCGGTCGAGTCGACACCGAGGCCTAGGCCGAGCACGAGGCGCCCGGACGACAGGTGGTCGAGGGTGACCGCCTGTCGAACGAGTACCTGCGGCCGCCGACGGGCCAGAGGCGTGACCATCGCTCCGATTCGCAGGCGCTTGGTGGCAGACGCCACGCCAGCGAGGCTGACCCAGGCATCGGCCACCGTGGGCGCTTCCTCTGGACGCCGCAACACGTGGTCCCAGAGAAAGAAGCCGTCCCAGTTCCGCTGCTCAGAGAGCTCGGCCAGCGATATCAGGACGTGAGGATCGGAAAGTTCGTTGAAGGGCGGGAGATACACACCGTGTCGCAGAGGCACCCGATCACGGTAGCCAAGCTGGTCGAGGCGGTCGGGGGCGGCTGCAGATGCCGGCGGCTACCGAGTCCTGTGCGCCTGATTCGCAAACGGGGGTGGAGAGAGCTCCGTCATAATCTCGCGTCGTCAGGCAACGGATACGGAACCGACGGCAATCCGGGCATCGGATGGTCCCACCACACGGTCTCCTCGACCCGGGTCGTGATGCGCCAACCGACCGGATACCTCTGCAGCTTGTCGTGATAGCACCCGCCGACTGTGAACAGCCACGGCTCGTTGTCGACCAGCAGCTGGTTCGGATTGTGGAAGATGGACCGAGAGCGAGCCGTCGTCCCACTCGGATCGATCTCGATCACACGGTTGACCACGAGATGCTGGGTCCAGGTGAAGATCGGGAGCACGTCCGACAGCCATTGACGGACCTCGGAGAAGGTGCCGGATATCCCACCGGCCGAGCGGTAGTCGAGATGGGCATCGGGAGCGAAGACCGAATCCAAGAGAGCCCAGTCGCGCGCATCGATGGCGGATGCGTAGCGAATCAAGAGGTCATCGATCTCCAGACGATCGACGAGTCCTGCAATCCGTTCGTCCATCAATCCGAAGGTAGTGCCTCGAACAGGGCTGGTGTCATCCCACCCGGACCGACAGCGAAGAGCGGGAGCTGGATACCTTCTGAATTCGCGTTCGGGACCAAACGTCGGACAATTCACCCTGAGTCCCGACACGGTGTCTCCTCGTCGGGATGGATCTCGGCCGGACTCGATCGGGCGGTTACTTACGGACCCGAGGACGACCTCGCTTCGGTAGCGGCGCAGCTTTCGTGGGCATTCGTCCCGCTTCAGAGAGCGCACGGCGGAGCAGCATCTCCACTTGGGCATTGACGCTTCGGAGCTCGTCGTCGGCCCAGCGGATGAGGGCGTCGTGAATCGCCGGATCGATCCGGAGCAAGACCTGCCGGCGTTCGCTCACGTATAGAGCGAGCCGGCGTTCACGACCGGTGACGGCGGCTGGTCACTGCACAGCACCACCATCAGGTTGCTGACCATGCTGGCGGTTCGCTCCTCGTCGAGCGAGACCACCCCGCCCTCGGTCAGACGGTTGAGAGCCATCTCGACCATCCCGACAGCACCTTCGACGATCCTCGACCGGGCGGCGACAACCGCATTGGCCTGTTGGCGCCGCAGCATGGCCTGTGCGATCTCTGAGGCATAGGCAAGGTGGGAGATCCGGACCTCGACGATCTCAACTCCGGCGATCGAGACCCGCTCGGCTACCTCGTGAGCCAGCTCTGAAGCGACCATGTCGGTGGAACCGCGCAACGACGTTCCGGCACCGGTCGTGTCGTCGTAGGGGTGGCTGGTGGCAACATGGCGCAACGCCGACTCGGCCTGGACCGAAACAAAATTGAAGTAGCTGTCAACGGCGTAGGTCGACTTGGCCGTGTCGGCGACCTGCCAGACCACGATGGCCGCGATCTCCACCGGATTGCCGTCGGCGTCGTTGACCTTCAGGTGGCTTGTCTCGAAGTTACGGACTCGGACGCTGACTCGGCGGCGGAGCGTGAGGGGCAGAACCCACCAGAAGCCAGGGCGGCGCACCGTGCCGACGTAACGGCCGAAGAACTGAACCACAGAGGTCTGCCCCGGTGGGACGATGACGAGCGACGTGATCACGAGGACGAAAACCACCAGAGGCAGCCACAGAATTACCTTGTCGTGTTGTGCGGCCACGACCATCCCGGCGACACATCCCGCCAGCACGACCACGCCCAGCCAGCCGTTGATGCTCAGAGCCCGACGCTCTCTGATGTCCACCCGGACACCCTGATGTCCGACAGGTTCGGCGCTGGCCATCGATTGGGTGTCGCTCATCGTCCGTGCTCCTTCGAATAAAGTGCTATCTAATAGATATCACTTTTATGCCGGGAGCGCTAGTCCCTGTCGCCGTAGCCAGACGTTGATGCACATCGACTGAGAACAAGCAGGCCGCTTGGGAGGTCTCCGGCGACGGTCACGCGTCAGCGACCGGGTTCTCCGGCCCGCCAGCTGAGATACGGCCACGAACAGAGGTGAGCGACTTCACCGGCGCTTTCGCCAGAAGGCTTCCCGAAGCGAGAGGGGTCGCCCGGATCACGATTGGGAGTGAGCATCGGAATCGTGGCACCATCGATCCATGCGCGTGGGTCGCACCTTCGCCTTCGTCGATGTATCAGGTTTCACGGCGCTGACCGAGCTCGAAGGCGACGAGCACGCAGTCGAAGTTCTCACCGGATTCCGCTCTCTCCTGCGCGACATCTGCAGCCGCCGAGGCGTTCGCATTGTGAAGTGGCTGGGCGACGGAGCCATGCTCGTCTGTGTGGAGACCGCACCATTGGTCGCGGGAGTCCTCGAGTTGCACTACTCCTGGGGATCGGGCGCGACTCCGGGCCAAACCGTCTCGATCCGTTCCGGCGTGACCTCAGGCGACGTGATTCTGATGGAAGGAGACGACTACGTGGGCCACTGCGTGAACGTCGCGGCCCGATTGTGTGACCTTGCGCGAGGTGGTGAAGCGCTTGTTCATCGCTCAGTACTGAATGACATGCCCCGGTGGGGCCATGTTGCAGCCCACCGCGACGTGGAGCTGCGCGGCCTGGAGAAACCAGTTCCCGCCTCGAGCATCGTGGTCTTGATCGAGGGGAAAGGCCACGTCAGGGATCCCGTGTGTGGTCTTCCGCTCTCTCGCGCGACCGCGGAGGAGACGAAGGAGGACGTGAACGGCGCTGAGGTCCTCTTTTGTTCAGCCGGGTGCCTGGATACCTGGAAGCGTCGACCAACGAGTGCCATCGCGGCAGCTCATGCCACTGCCCCTCGACCTCACTAGCTGAGAAGGCTCGGAGGGCTTCGGACGGCGGACGTCACCGCCGTGAGTCATGCCGGCACGCCGTCATTAGATCCGCCTCCTCACCGATGGGAGACGACATCACGGAGTTGAGTCTTCGGGTCCTCCGGGATGAAGAGCTGAAGCACCTTGGGGTCCGGGCACCTCGAACACCGGGTCGTCGCGGTCATCGAATTCCGTGCGCAGGGCTCGTGACATCACCGCGTGCTGAAAGTACATGGTTGTGATGTAGGTGAGCTCGAGGATCTCCTCATCGCTGAGTCGCTCCCGGAGGGAGGCAAAGAGGTCGTCGGCAACGCGGCCGTGCTCCAGGACGAGACAGTCGGTGTAGGCGAGAACACGTCGTTCGAGGTCGTCGTAGCAAGGGGCAGTCGACCAGAAGGGAATGGACTGGATCTTCTCCTCATCGACTCCGAGGTCTCTGAGCGATTTGCAGTGCTGAGAGAAGACGAACTGGCTGCCCGCTGCCCACCCGGCGCGGATCTGGCCAAGCTCGCGCAGCACGGGATCGAGGCGACGCTTTGGGCTCTGATACAGGCCGAACCCCTGAACAGCGTGCTCGAGTATGTCAGGGACGAGAGCGAACACGGTCCACCAATCGCCGGGAGCGCCCGTCCAGGTACCCGGAGAGGAGATCGGGTCACGACCTTCAAAAAGCCACTCATACATCGTCGTCACGATGGGCGCAGTGGACTCGTCCTTTGGGACCTGCCTCAATCGCGGCAATGGAGATCCTCCCTTCAAGAGCCAGACCGGACGGTTACGGAGGCATTCAGTCAAGTACTGATTGTTGCTGCCAGCGAATACACCGGCCCGATCGAGCCGCCGTGCCGCGTCGGCCGGACTTCCCGTAGGCTGGGTGAGCGCAACGGGAGGAGTGGCTGTGGCCATCGAACTGGCGCATCGCTACGAGCAGATCAGCGCCAAGGCCTACGAACATCCCGCTGATCGTGCCGCCACCTCAGCCCTGCACTCGGTGCCCTTGTTGGACAAGGTCATAAAGCGGCTCACCGACCTTGGTCACGAACGACGTCTGCGCCAGATCGTCATGGGCAACGCCGTCCGAGTTGGCAGTGAGCAGATGCCAGACCTGTGGGCGGACTACACCCTGGCGAGCTCAATCCTTGATCTTCCGGACGTGCCGGACCTTTACGTCACGAACGATCCAGTTGTCAATGCCATGACGGTAGGGGCCAAGAAGCCGATCGTGATCGTTCGGTCCTCGCTGGTCGGATCGTACGAAGCGCAGCGAGACCAAAACGGTGCTTGCTCATGAACTGGGCCACGTTCTCTCCGAGCACTACTACTACACGACCGCACTCGTCCTTCTGAAGCAATTCCTCGACGGAGCGCTCCCGAGGTCTCTCCTGTTGGGTTTGCCGGCCCGTGGAATGTATCTAGCTCTCCTCGAATGGGCCCGTGCCGCAGAGCTCTCGGCGGATCGTGCCGCCGCACTCGTGATGGGGGATCCGTTGGACCCATGCCGTGTCCTCATGCGCATCGCCGGCGGGGCGCTTCCCGGGATGAGCTTGGACGCATTCCTGGTGCAGGCTGCGGACTACGAGGGTGAGGACGATCTCTTCTCCCGCCATTCCCGCTTCTGGGTGGAACTGAGCCTCACCCATCCGATTGCCGTCCGACGAGTGAAGGAGCTGATGGCCTGGGTGAAGTCAGGGGAGTACGACCGGATCGTCAGCGGCAGCTATCCCCGGCGAGGGCAGGAGCCCGAGCCCTCGGTTGAGTTCACAGCAGCCGTCGCCCACTATCGAGAGCGATTCTCCCGGTTCCTCGATCGAACGGCCGGAGACGTGCAAGATCTCGCCAAGAAGTTCAGCGACTGGTTGAAACGACCAGTCGCTGATCAGGACGGCGAAGCTGTGCCGGATCCGGCTGACTGAGTGTGCCGACTAGCAGGTCTAGATCGGAGTGGGGAGTTGACTGCGACCCCTTCACTGCAGGGATTGGGTCGGCGTTATACACTCGAATCGGTGTCTGCGGTGCGGCATTGCCCGTCAGGGAGGGAACCCATGCGTCCTCGTTTGTCCGTGCGAATTATGGTCGGGTTGTCACTGGCTATTGCCTCAACGGTCGGTTCGTTGGCGATGGCGCAAACCGCGGGGGCGGCAGCGAACTACACCAGCTGCAGCGCGGTAAGCGGACTGAACATGTCCGGTCAGACGATTACGGTGAGCGGGTGCACAGGTCCGACAGGCGGATCGGGTGTTACCTCTGGACCATTGACGAGCCCCATGACCCTCAGCTGGGCCGGGGGTGGAACGACCACGGTCTCCTTCAAGACAAAGGTCCGGCGCAAGTCCAAGTGTGCAGCTGGCTCGACCGAGGACTCGTTGACTGGACACGCAACGGCGAGTACCGGTCCGGCCAAATCGATCAGAGGGATGGTCTACGCGACCATCTGCATCGACCCGAACGACAATGTCAGCCTGTTGACTGGCAAGGACGTGCTGCTCGAAACCCGGTAACGCCGGCTTGGCATGACCGCTAATTCTCGAATGGCGGTTGACCCTGAGTAGTTATCTGGGCGGTTGCGCACGGCTGCGTTGGCTCGGATAGTCGCCATAGGATCGGTCTGTGGTTGATCGCAAGCCTCCACGACCCATCGCCGATGAGCGAACGACGATGCTTGCGCTGCTGCGGTTCCAGCGCGAGTCGCTGATTACCAAGGTCGAAGACCTGGACGACCAAAGCGCAACGTCGGTCGTAATGCCGAGTGGCACTACCCTGCTGTGGCTGCTTCAGCACATGGCTGTGGCCGAAACGCTGTGGATCGTGCACCGTTACTTGGGTGAATCACCACGGGGCGCGGACCCTGGTGCCGCTCCAACAGGAGGCGGTGAATGACGCGGTGGCTGAGTACCGCCGAGCAGCTGAGCGCACGGACGCCACCTTGTCCTCGGCGGCCGATTTGAATCAGCTCTGTGCCAACGACTGGGTCAGAGTCGCCTGTGAGCTTGCGCTGGGTCCTTGCGCACCTCCTCGAGGAGACAGCTCGCCACGCAGGTCATGCCGATATCTTGCGGGAGCTCACCGACGGCGCAACCGGACGGTGACGTTTGGTTGTGTGTCCGCGAATCTGGTGTCGGCCCCCAGGATGGGGTCTCAATAACTCACAAATGATCCGCGGCAGTACACAGCTCATCCCACACCGAGGACCATCGCTGCATCGCCGGCACCTGCGCGCCAGGATGGTGACTTGGAGCTGGAGTCGCTGATTCATGTCTGATGCATTATCCCCTTCAGATGTTGGCAAGGAGATTGCTCAGCACCGTGCCCACAAAGACTCGGGTCCCGATACGGAGGAGCAGCAGGGCTCAAGCCGAATTCTGACCATCGTGGAGGCCAGCCTGCTGGCCGTCGTTGCGGTGCTGGCGGCCTACTCGGGATTTGCATCGGCCAAGTGGGCAACGGAATCTTCCGTGACGTTGGCGAAGGCGGCGACGGTCCGGAACTTCGCCAGCAGGGCGGATCTCGAAGGCTTGTCCACCAAGAATTTCGATGGCCTGACGTTCAACGCCTGGTTCTCGGCGTATCTGTCCGGCAATCAGACCGGGATGATGGTCGCCGAGCGGCGGTTCCGCCCTGCATTCAACGTGGCCTTCAAAGCGTGGATGGCGACGGATCCGTTGACAAATCCCCATGCACCGCCAGGCCCCACCTACATGCCCCAGTATGTGCAGCCTGACCAGGCCAAGGCCACCGCCCTCGACAACCAGGCTGACAAGCTTTACGCCCAAGGGGTTTCCGACGGAGGTAATTCCGATAATTACGTGCGCACGACCGTCTTCCTGGCGACGGTCCTCTTCCTCGTGGCAGTCTCCGCGCATTTTCGGGTGCGAGCCGCCCGGGTCGGCATGATCATCGTCGGGGGGATGATCCTCGTCACCTCCGTCGTTTTGCTCGTCCTCTTACCGAAACCGTTCTTCTGAGGTCGCACAAAGAACTGATGGCACTATGGACTGCGTCGAGGCGTCGACCGGAGGTGCCGACTCGTGGTGGGCGCCACCGGGGGTGATGAACCTCATCGGAAGGAGCCGACTTAGTTCTCCGCGGCCTCCTCAGCCGTGAGTTCGGCTGCCGGGTCCGCTTCGAGCCTCGCGTCGGGGATGGGCACCCCGCTTTTGAGAGATCGACCGAAGTTGCCCGCTTTGAGGCGCGCCTCTGGCACGATCGATTGCCGCGAGCCGGTCTCGCAACTGCTCTATGACCGCGTCGTCAAGCTCCTCGTCGGTGAGAGGCTCCGCTGGATCGGCGATGTCGCCGCCACCCTCGGTCGCCGAGCCTCGGCTTTCGCCGCCTTCCCGTCGAAGATCCTGCAATGCCTGCTCGACGCGCTGGCGTTCACCGGATAGCAACGTCGCTGCTCGTTGGTCGTCCATGCCTCGGACTCTAGGCGCCCGGGATAGCGCCGCCTTGGGCGGCTGACAGATGGCCGTCCTTGCTCATCCTCAGCCATTTCAGCTGAGGGCTCTCACAGCAGAGGGGACCGACAGGCGGAGACTGGCGGACCCTGTGGCGAGGACCCGGTGACCTGCCCGTGTGCTCGGTTTCCTGGGGCCGGGCGAGGTTCGTTGTTGGCCACGTAGCCGTAGGATCCGAGCGAGCCGGTCGTCCGAGCCGAGGGTGGTTTTGCGAGTTGCTGATTGTTGAGCTGGGTGGTGGCCCCGGAGCCGTCAACCGACGGAAAGCTGGTGACCGGTGATCCCTGATGAAGGACCATCCTCGGATCCCGCCGCCGATCCAGCGGCACCTCATCCTGCAGCGCATGAGGGGGTACCGAAGCATCTTGGGCTCATTGCCGCCCTTGTCATCGGGGTGCTGCTCATCGCGTTCTTCGTCGTGTCGGCCATGGGTGGGGGTTCGGGACAGTCTCCACCCAAGTCCACACCGACGACGACGAGTGTGACCAACTCGGGCCCACCGCCGACCACTGCGCATTGAGCTCAATCGACGCAATCGACGCCGTCACCACAGCGGGAGGACGGCAAACGCCCCTGAACAGGTCGTCTCCGGGCGTCAGGGACCTCGGTGAACCCGGTACCTCTGGTGGTCCGTTGCATTGTCGGCGGCTTCGATCCGATCTTGGACGTTCGTGAGTTGAGCGCGAGCCTCGCGGCTGTAGCGGGGATCTGGCTCGATGACGTCGCCCGCAAGAGGGGGGAGCCCGAAGCCCGAATAGACGACCTTGCGGGGCTCCTCGATGGGTGGGTGGGCACGGTGCAGCGTGTCGCTGCAATGCACGGTCACGTCACCTGTGCTTGTTTCCAGCAGCCTGGGTTGTAGATCGAGGTCCGGATCGCGTCCTGCTGCCATGGTGTTAGCGCGGTGACTCCCCGGGATCACACCCAGCGCGCCGCTCGTGCGGTCGGCTCCTGTGACCGAGATACCACAGGTCAGCCCGTTGCAGTCATAGGAGTGCCGGCCCTGACCACAATCTTTGTGCCATGGGAGGTCGGACAGCCCTCGCACGATCCCGAGCGGCTTCACGAGCCCTTCCGCTGTTCGTCTGTGCCGGTGCCCGTCGGCAGTGAGCTCGCCGATCCACGAGTAGCGGTCGTCGTTGACGGCTTCGCGCAACGCTTCCGATTTGTCATAGAAGAACAGCACCCGCACTGCCTGGTTCAGCCCGTGGTCGTCGACCGCCCACCAGGATTCACCATCGTCGGGAGTTGCCTTGGCGATCCATTCGTCGATGTCGGCCCCAATCGCTGCCATTTCGCCCTTGTCGAACACCTCACGGATGTGGAGGAAGCCCGCCTGTTCGAGGAAGTTGGTCATGTCCTCGTGGTCGTCGTCAAGGGTGAATGAACGTTCGAGGTCGAGCTCATCCCCATCGAGGTCAGTGAACGTCACATCGCCTGTCTCGTGGACCTTGCGTCCGTCAAGCAACGCTCGCAACGCCGGCTCCCAACCAATCCAGTCATTGATGTTCCCTGCGGTGATCTTCACGCGAGAGGTCATGGCGAGACCCATCGCGGATTGAACATCCTGGACGAGGTCGGAGAGCCCATCAGCTGGCAATGCGGCGACAACGCCGGCATGGGCGAGGCCCGCTTCCATCCCCAGGGAACCCTCCGAGAGCCGAAGGGTTACGCATTTCCCGTCGATGTCGAGGCCGAGTGCCGGCAGTTCCTTGTAGGCCACGCCACGGCCGGCGAGGTCCCCGTGCAAGGCCAGGGCATCGGGCAGGACAGAGTCGAGCACGAAATCGCGCTCCAGCAAACGAGCGTCCTTGTTCAGCCGGGTCCGAGTATCGATCGACATGGGACCTCCCCTTGACCCCCAATTCTCGCCTCTTGACTTTATCGAGAGCTCGAACCCCCAATCCTTCGAGCTGATTTCGACGCTCTTGGGCAGCCGAACGGGCCGGCAGCTGCATCGGTCAATGTCGGCTCACCAGCGAGCGACTCGTCATCGCATGGCTCGAAGATCCGTTCGGCCTTGGCGAGGATCCATTACCTACACTGCCTCAATGCCGACTCCGGTTGGTCCGGTACCACCAGACCCAGATGATCCTGACTTCTGGAATTGGGATGACGAGGGATTCGCTCAGCCTCGGCGACAGATCTGGCGGCTCATCATCGTTGGCGTCGTCGTTGTGGGTCTGATCCTTCTGCTACTGGTGAGCGTTCTGTAGTACTCGCCTCGGAGGTTCAAGCAGTGTGCTCGGGCCGGGTCCAGTCCGCCCCCGCTGATCCGGCCGACCACTAGTTCGGCATCTGTAATATCGCCATTCAATGTCGCTCTGGCCGCGCGTGAAGAGGCGGATCGGAGAGCGCTGGTTCGTCGCACGCTGGCGAGTGCGACCCGCGGTAGGACAGCCGAGAATGAAGGTCAGGGACCTGCTGAGGCTGCTTTATCCCAGCCCCCTTCCAAGGGACCTCGATCTCGAGCGCAAGGCCTATCGAGCAGTTGGTTCCAATCAAGTGCGCGATCTTCGTTCCATTCGAAGAGTTCTCGCGACGTTGGATCACCACAGTGCCCCCTCGCCTATCAGCGTCCGGTTCAGTCCGGAGGATGTGGTCGAGGTCGAGTTAGAAGGGATGTCGATCGCACTCGACAGTGCGGACATCTCTGTCTCGGAGCCCATGATCCGGGATCGGGAGTATGAGCCGAACATTACGAACGTGTTGAGACAACTGCTTCGGCCAGGGATGACATTTCTCGATGTCGGCGCAAATGTCGGTTACTACTCACTGTTAGGAGCAAACCTTGTTGGCCCCGGCGGTCGCGTTATTGGTATCGAGCCCAACTCGGAAAATTGCCGGCTGATACTGCGGTCTCTGGAGCTCAACCAGTATTCGAACGTGACCATCCTCCCCGTGGCATTGTCCGAGGAGACCGGATGGTCGTATTTCGTCAATCATTTGGGGTCCAACGGCAGCCTCAGCGAGTCACCAACGGGGTCTCTGAATGGTTGGGGCCAGATTGTGCCGACATTGCGAGGAGATTCGTTCCTAAAGGGTCCGATCGACGTCATCAAGATGGATGTGGAGGGAGCGGAAGCTCGTGTGGTCGCGGGTTTGGCCTCGCTCATCGAGGAGTGCAAGCCAGTGATCGTGACTGAGGTGAGTCACGAGATGTTGACGAGGGTCAGTGGAAGCGGCCTTGCCGAGTTTCTGGGTTGGTTCACAGATCGCGGATATGGGTGTGCGGTGATCGGGCCTGAAAGTGGTCTGCCGGTCGAGTCGGATGACGTACAAGCGCTCGTTGAAGCATGGGGCGACAGGTTCCGGATCGAGAATGTGCTTCTCCGACCGCGTGCTGCGGGCTAGCGACGGCACCACAGCTGCTCACGTTTCCCCTACGACGCCCTCGCTTGCCGCTCTCACCTTCCCGGCAACCGTACCGGCGGGTCATTCACCGAGGCTCTCGCGCAATGCGTTGAGTGAACTGGCGAGTTCGGCTACTTGAGCTCGAAGAGCAGCTAGCTCTGATTGGAGTGCCTCGACGCGCATCTCCAGATCTGCAGTGTGCTGACCAGTGTCGGAGGCCGGATCACTCCCGAGTGTGCTCGGGACGTCTGCCGGCTCTGGAGCAAATGCATGCTCAGGGACCACGGCATTTTCCGATCCGGCAGTTCCAACTACCTCGGTGATCTCGACCGCAACGAGCTGCTGCCACCTGTCTTCTTTCTGGCCCTGCCTGCGGGGCAGTAGGCGCACCAAGGGTTCGGGTCGCTCGGAGAGCGCCTCCAGAATCTCCTGGAGCGCGCCCACCGACTCGAATGTTGCCATCCGCCCGATGCGCGCTCTGAGCTCTCCCGGTGTCTGAGGGCCTCTCAGGAGCAGGACGGAGAGAACGGCGACTTGGGAGGAGTTCAACCCGTAGACCTCGTCGAACACGTGTCGGTAACGAGTGACCGATCTCCCGTGGGACGGCAATACGAAACGAACAAGACGGAGTGCTTTGAGATCGTCGAGAGCGACCCGCACGGACTGTTCGCTCAGGGCCATCACTGGTTCCCGGCTCGTCGCTTGATTGCATGCCAGCGTGAGTGCGTTCAAGCTGAGCGGATACTGCTGAGGCGTGGTGAGTTGCTTCTCCACCAAGCACCCGAGCACGCGGCCGCCTTCGAGGCTGATCATCACGCCGTGACGATACGCCGGCAGATCCCGTCCAGGGCAGTCGTGCATTGGGAAGGACAGCGCTTACAGTCCTGTCCACTCCTTTAGGTCTTTGAGCCGATGCGGCTGAGGACGGCAGATGCGGCTCTGCCAAAGGGCCACTGCACGTGAACATCCAAGCGGCGATAGCGACCAGGAGCTAGCGTTCGAAGTTGAGCAACCTGAGGAGGCGCCAATGCAAGAGTTAAACTCCTCCTACCCGGCGGAATTCAGCTTCAATGCCCCGGAGAAAGTCGCCAACTGGCGGCCGATCGTCAACTGGCTGCTTGCCATTCCCCACCTCATCATCCTGTACGGATTGCGGATCCTGGCCGAGGTAGTTGGGATCATTTCTTGGTTTGTGATCCTGTTCACAGGTGAACTGCCAGAGGGACTGGCCAACGTCCAGATGATGTATATGCGATACGAGCTCCGGGTGTACACGTTCTACCTCTTCATGTGCGAGGAGTACCCGCCCTTCGCCTTCGGTATGACGGCGACCGATGGTGGTGAGAGCCCCCGCGTGCGTGTCGAGTTCCGGCCTCAACTCGCCAATCGCAACCGTCTCACCGTCGCGTTCCGAATCATTCTTGTAATTCCCCAGATGATCGTGCTGGCCGTACTGGGTTTGGTTGCGACCGTCCTAAGTGTGGTCGCTTTCTTCGCGGTGCTCTTCACTGGGCGGTGGCCTGAGGGGATGAGAACCTTCGTCCTCAACGTCCTGCGCTGGGCGCTGCGTGTTGAGACCTACTATCTGCTCCTCTCGGACGAGTACCCGCCATTCGAGCTCGAGCCACGGGCAACGTAGTCAACGGGTTGCCTTCGTTCGACCGTATTGGCTCAATTCGCCGAGTCCGGTCCTCATAAGAATTCGACTCATAGCGGACAAGGGGTGCAGCTACTCCGGAGCTCGGTCCTTCTGCTTCGATACCATCGCCACGGCCTCGCAGCGGTCGGGAGGTCACGTCGATCAGGCATCGGGAGTTGACGATGGAAGATCGGATCACTCCAGTTCTCTATCTGGAGATGACGGATCGACCTGCCAATCGCTACGCAGAGGAGCGGGTCTCCGAGGTGCTCCGGCTACCTGGCGTCCAGAGGGCCAGCTGGTGGGCAAACTGCGTTCCGTTCCGCACCGATCTTCCGCGCACCATGCCTGAATTCGCTGTGCTCGGTCTTTACGAGGCCAACGACGGATTCGAACCACCGGGCGGTGAGGCTTCGCCCCCGGACATCACTGGGCTTTGCTTCGATCACTATCGGCGGCCCGGCCAGGGGATCGTTTCAGATCGTCCGACGCTCGGTCTCGAGCTGGTCCTGATCAGCCCTCGCGCCGATGAGGAGTCCCAAGCGCTCCGCGACTGGGCCGACTTCGTACACATCCGGGACATCGCCGCGGCATCGCCGGATCACTTCACCATGATCACGCCCTATGAGAACAGGGAATGTCGCTCACCTCGGTACATGCATCTCTACGAACTGGACACCGAAGATCCCGAGCCGGCGTTCCAACAGATGACACCTTCCACCCTGGAAAGGATCGGCGCATACGGGACTCATCCCGCCAAGGAGTGGAGCGGTCATCGAGCCCTGGTCATCGACTATGTCAACACGTTCCGCCGTCTCGGAACCCAAACCCAGTCCGGGTGATGGCGCCCGAGCATGTGTCAGGCATGACCGCCGCAGACGCTGCCTACTCGATGGAAGCTGGATCGACGCCGATACCATCTGCTGCGCTGCTCGCATAGGCGGCGAGAGCGAAGCGCAGCACCGAGACGGCATCCTCGCCGCTCCACAGCAATGGGCCCTCGCCAGTATGAAGCCAGCGCAGCCAATGTCGTCCAGAATCCCGAAAGCTGCTGGCCCAGTCATCATCTAGTGCGTGGTAGGAGCGCATTTCTCCATCGGCGTACACCTCGAGGCTCGGCTGCTGGATGCCACGGCCTGTACACCGGTTGACTCGCGCATAACCACGGTGACCAGTGACTTCCCAGCGCTCGTCGTTGGTGTAGTAGTCGGATCTGAGGTACATGTTGGGAGCGAGCGTGATGTCCCAGACTCCGCGGATGCCACTGGCGTGTTCCCACATCAGAGTGGAGGGTGCGTCGATTTCGATCGTGGGCACAACCTCGGTCCCGCCGATCCAGGCCCGCACTTCCTTGATTGGGCCAAAGAGCCAGATAGCAGTGGCCAGCTTGTGCCAACCGTCGTCGAAGACGAAGATGCCTCGGCCGTTTCGCATCTGCTGGAACTGCCACTCGTAACTGCTGGCCGGGACGTCCCAGCCTCCTCGCCCGCTGCCCACCATTTTCATGTGGTAACCGCTGACCTCGCCGATCTCGCCCGACTCGACGATCTTTTTGAGGCGAACGAGCGGCTCATAGAAGATGTAGTTCTCCATGACTCGAAACTGACGGCCGCTGGCCTCGGCGGCATCGAGTAGCTGCTGAGCGCTGAAAAGATCGTTGCACATCGGCTTCTGAAGGTTGACGTGCCAGCCGTGCCCGAGGAGCTCGGTGACTCCTTGGACATGCAATGGAATGGGCAGCAGCGCCTCGACGGCGTCGACCCCCACATCGCTCGCTGCGAGTTCGGCAGTGGATGCAAATGTCCGGGCACCCGGCCAATCGGCTTGCCGTTGGGTCCGCCGCTCTTCGCTCGGATCAACGAGCGCCACGACCTCAACGTCGGGATTGTCGACGTAGGCGCGAACATTCAAATCGTAGATGCGTCCGAGCCCGATGAACGCGGCTCGCACGGGTCGGTCATAAGGAGTAAAGGTCGTGGCCATTGACGAGACACTATTCGTGGAATCGACAAAGCCGCCGACCAACGGTTGGGTGCGGTCTGGTGCACTCGAGAGCACCTTCCGGGTTCTCAGCTGATGCAGCTGAGCACGGATTCAGATGGTGGGCTTGCTCGAGCGATCGCCATGAGGGACAGTGTTCCTTCGTTCGACCACTGCAGGCGAGGAGTAATGGGCTTGTTCCGAGATCATCGTCGTCTACCCGGAGCCGCCGTTCTGGTAGGTCTGGGAGTCGGGACAATGTTGATGAGTGCCTGCGGGTCGGCATCAACGAGTAGCCCTGGAACGACGACCCCCACCAGCAGCACACTCACCATCATGGTTACCAATGACGACGGGGTCGGGGCGCCAGGGATCAATGCAGCTGTTCAAGGTTTGAGGACACTTCCGAACACAAGAGTGACGGTCGTTGCCCCACTCACGAATCAGAGTGGGACGGGCGAAAAGACGACGCCTGCAACCTCGGGCCCCTTGGTAACGTCCAAAGCAAGGACCGCCAGCGGCTATGCCGCAGTTGCGGTCCACGGCTTCCCGGCGGACACGGTCGTTTGGGCGGTGCAAGACCACGGTCTTGGATTTCGACCAGATGTAGTGGTCTCCGGAATCAACTACGGGCAGAACGTCGGTCCCTTAGGAGCATTGTCTGGGACGGTAGGAGCTGCCCGCAAAGCTGTGTCGCTTGGCATACCCGCCATCGCCGCAAGCCAGGGGATCGACAACGGATTGGAACCCCAGTTCCCCGAGGCGGTACCTCTCCTCGAGCGATGGATCACACAGCACCGGGCGGCCCTCATTGCTCGTACGTACGGTTCGGTACCGCCTCAGGCGAACCTCAACGTCCCCAGTTGCGTGGGGGGAAACGTTCGCGGCCCCGTCGAGACGGTGATGGCAGCCTCGGGAAACGCCGCGCAGACAACAACCGTCAACTGCCAGTCGACATCCACCAGTTACCACGACGACCTGAGCGCCTTTGAGATCGGCTATGCCGTCTTCACGCCGCTGTACCCAACCTCAGGGTGAGGTTGGCTCTATGGCCTGGAGCTCGATGTGGCTGTAACCGGCTTTACGAGCTGCCGAAAAGTTCGTCATAGTCACGCAATCTGCTGGCAAGCGCTTTCATGATGCCGAGCGCAAAGGTTGGTGACTCGTGAACGAGAAAAAGAAAGTCGCGTCGATTGATCTCTGCCAGGGTTGTCCTGCTGGTGGCTATGGCCGTTAGATTTCGAGGGAGACGATCGATCAGTGCGCGCTCGCCAAAAACGTCGTCAGGCCCGAGCGCCGCAACGACCACTGAGCCTTTCTGGAGCGTCACCGATCCGGACACGATGCCGAACATGTGAGTCCCACTATCGCCTTCGGAATAGATCACGTCGCCAGAGTCAACCGTTCGGTGAACGGCAGCGTTGATGAAAAGGCTCTCAGCCGCCATACCGCTTGCTTTCCTCCGACGGCCGTCTTTCTTTCGACATCGGACAAACTGTACCGCTGACGGCGGATACCAAATGGTCTTTGGACACATCTGGATGGATCCCGGCGACGTCCTGCACTCACGTTCGGCCACGTTGACAATCGACGTTGCTCAATGACCCCGGTATCGGCTCGTTCGATCAGGCTTTGGCGAGCGGTTGGAACTGTTTGATCTTGCCCGACCACAGCCGCTCGATGGTGTCGACAGAAGTGATAGTGACTTGCGGCCGTCGGAGCCCCGCCTGCTCCATCATCGCCACCATGTTTCTGCGTAGATGCTCGAGGTCGGTGTTGAGGTCGCATACGACCCTCACGTCGGCGCCGTCCGGCGTCTGGCTCACTTGGTACTCCGCTACGCCGGCGCCTCCCAGCAGCGCGGTGGCCATCGCCATCGGGTGGACGGCAATACCGGCCCGGTACCGGAAGAAGGTGTCCGTTCGTCCAGAGAGCCCATCGATACGGCGGTGTGCGCAGCCGCACTCGCACACACCGTCGAGAAGCGTCATTCCATCGGTGATCTCATAGCGGATGAGCGGCTGAGTTCGATTGTAGAGATTGGTGAGAAGGATCTTCTCCGCGGGAGCGCCCGGCGGCAACACGTTGCCATCCCGATCGCAGGGTTCGATGATTGCAAGGTCATCGGGGATATGCATCGCCCGCCCGGCGGTACAGGGGAATGCGTAAATGCCTTCCGAGCAACCCCACTCGTCGTCGATTTCGACGCCCCAGACGTCTCGGACGGCCTTCCGAGCCTCCTCGGTGCACTGCTCTCCGCAGGTAAGCACTCGGCGCGGGCTTATGCGCAGGAGCCCTGCGGCCGCCTCGAGAGCCAGCAGATGGATCGCGGTCGGATACCCCTGCAAGATCGTCGGTTGGGCGGCATTGAAGCCCGCGATGATCTCTGGCACCGGCAGCGTCGCCGGTAGGTGAATGACCTCTGTCCCACTGTCGTCTAGGCCGCGCGAGAAAGCGTGGAGTGCGCCCGACACATGCCGAGCATTTGAGGCGTACAAGGTACCTATCGATTCGCGATCGGTGGGTACTTGAGTGCCATGGTCGGGGCTCGGCCACCGACTCGCCAGCAGGTAGAACGAAATCCAGTCGTCCCAGCCGTAGACGAAGATCCCTCGGACGCCCGTTGTCCCGCTGGTGGCAAGCGTTCGGTATTGGCCGAGCAGATAGACATCCTCATCGACCGCGTCGATGTGGGCGTTCACTACGTCCAAGGTCAGCTCGGGATCAGTGACCGCCCGATTGAACTCCCCCATCAAATCGGCCCTGGTCATGATGGGCAGCGTGGGCAGGTCAGCTTCGGTGAAGTGAGCGACGTCGACGCCTCGCAGCCTCTCCCGATGGAACGGAGATCGCTCCACTGACCAGGCCAGCATCTCCCTCAACCTGCGTTCTCGCTCTTGGGCCAGGCGCTCGGCTGACCAGCGCAAACGCCGGGACGCGGCCAGGTAGCCGTCTCGCACTGCCGCTTGTTGGCGGTTCAGTAAATCCCGGTATTCCAACGAGTTGACAGCCCCTTCGATCTCAGGGTCCAGCCCGGAATGCTGGCCGGCACCGACGACCCTCGACGTTACCCGGCCGACAGCGAAAGCGGCAGTGTTACCGATCCTCGGGTCGATCGGCTCGATTTGATGACCTGTGCCACCTTTCCTGATCAACGCTCTTTGGTGCCTCGCTGTTACGCGCAAGGGGATCGGAGCAGCTTGCGGCCACGATGGATCCAATGGGTTCCCACCGCGACTGGGAAGATCAGCGAGCTCCCGGAACGGACCTCCTTTTAGGCCTTGGCCGACTCGGGGTCGATGATGGTCGAGTCGTCCGAATGACTCGGGTATTTGGCTCGAGTCGCCAACGCCCTCGGCCTGCGCCGCTGAGAGCGGTTGGGGAAGGGGAGCCGGGGCGAGATGGGTAGCACACGGGCGGGCTTTGCCTCATGCAGTCTCAGTCCAGGCAACAATGAATTCGCCGTCGGAGGTGCGGAGGGGTTCGGTGCCGATCCACCGCCCGAGGCAGCGCAGCCGGTCCTGCTCCACGGCGTCCACTGCCAAATCCTTCGGTCGGCAGCGTGGGCCCAGACCGCTTGCCTTGGCCGCTGCCCTCTTCACGGCCCATATCCGGGTGAGCCAGGTATCCCGATCATCGGGAGTCGTGTCGCAAAGAGACCGCTCGGGCGGGGCCAACACCGTCTCTTCGAAGCTGGACGGTCGCGACTCAACTGACTCCAGGTGGATGCCGATCCCCGGCCTTGTCGCGTCCTCCTCGCTTGGGCCTGTCAACGGAGGGACCCTGCCCGCGATCGCTACGCCAACTGTCGGCTTGTTGGCGATCGACACCCTGAACATCGCGGGTGGAGAACCGGGCACCCTGGACTCTCACGCTCGGGCGGCCGCCGTCGTCGTAGTCGACGGCAATGCGTTTCGGATCGAACTCGGCGAAGCTCCGCTGCACCAGATGGCTACGGACAGCGTCTTTGGCTGCCACCTGGCCGAGGAGCCACGGGATCTGGTCCCATCCGTCCATGGCCGCAAAGGCACTCTCCTCGCTCTCGTCGAGATAGGTGCGCACGAGCGTGGGAGCATCGGTCGATGGTCCAAGCAAGACACGCGTGCGGCAGGCCGCGAGCTTGGAGGGACCGGCCGGTCGCGAGTCGACCGAGGATCCAGCGGCTGTCGTCAGGAGTTCGCTCATCCAAGCCTCAAATTCGTTGGATTGTGAGCCGGCACATCGTGGGTGCCGGCGCCGGTGATCAGGGTGACGTCTCGAAGCAGAAGTGAGACCGAATCCGAGGATCAACTCGGGTTCGTATGGACGGTCGAACGGGGAAGTCTCCGGTCATTGCGGCTGCCCCAACGATTGCCCGGCTGCGACCTTTCGGCCGGCGCGATACCCCGTGGTGGACGCCTCTGAACCGGCAATCGCATATTCCACCGTCCGTCGCTAGAAATTCACAAACTGATCGCAACCAAATTCACTCAAACGTCACATGAAGCTGGACCTTTGGCCCCCGAGACCAGTGGCTCTGGTAGGCCGACCCGTCTGCCGGAATCGCTTTCTCTCGAGCCGCTCGGTCGCCCGGTCGCTGGGCGTGGTCTCTGCCTAAGGGGTCTGATCGAACCCGCGGTCGGGACTTGGTTGTGGCTGGGAGCGCAACGTGATCGGCGCCGATAGCGTCGGCCACGATGAGCCATCCCTTCCACCGATCATTCGGTTCGGACACAGACGGCAAGGACGGGGTCGTCATTACTCCGGAGTCAGCTGGATGGAGCTACGCCGGGCTTCGCATCATCGAGCTTCCATCCGGTGGGTCGGAGCTGCTATCCACGGAATCGGACGAGATGATTGTGCTGCCTCTAACCGGGTCGTGTTCCGTCGAGAGTGGGGGCGAGCATTTCGATTTGAGGGGCCGGCGAGACGTATTCAGCGGTGTGAGCGATTTCGTCTACGTACCCATCGAGAGTGATGTCGCTATCTCGAGTGCCACCGGTGGACGCTTCGCCCTACCCAGCGCACGAGCCACCCGTCACCTTCCACCAGCCTACGGTCCGGCAGATGCCGTTCCCGTCGAGGTGCGAGGGGCGGGTCAGGCGACCCGCCAACTTCACAATTTCTGCCATCCGGAAACCTTCCCTGCCGACAAGCTCGTCGCCGTCGAATGCATCACCCCGGCAGGCAATTGGTCGAGCTGGCCACCGCACAAGCACGATACGGCTGGACCAAACGAAGCTGTGTTGGAAGAGATCTACTACTTCGAAATGGCACCAGCTGATCAAGCGCAGGAGCGACGTCTAGGCGAGGGATTCGCCACATGCCGCTTGTACACCGCCGATGGCGAGATCGATCTGTGTGAACAGGTCCGTCAGGGCGACGTCGTGCTGATCCCCCGCGGCTATCACGGCCCGACGGCCACGGCGCCCGGTTACGACCTCTACCACCTCAATGTGCTCGCGGGGCCGGCTCCGCAACGCACCATGTCCTTCTGCAATGACCCTCGACATGACTGGGTGCGGAAGAGTTGGGAAGGTCAGTTGCCAGATCCCCGCTTACCGATGCCGAAGACGGCGACCGATTGAAGCGCTGGTTCGGACGAGAGCCTTTACTCCGTATCTGGGCTGAAGCGACGATTTAGCAAAGCATCGGCCCAGTCCCATCAATGCAAGCCGGGAGAGTGTCCTCCGGACGTTTGGCGATGGCGGCCACCGAATTGGCACAGCCCACACGACGAGGCCGTCGCCAATCCGTAGGTGAAGGGCAGCGCGACCGAGGTTCCGGCCGTGGTCGTCACCGTGATCGAAACGTTCCCAGCAGGAGCGGCTAGCAGCGGAACGGTCATCATGCAGGATGTCTCGGTGGGACATCTGATGTCCGCAGGCTGTCCGCCAAGGGACGCCTGAATGTTCCCATCCTGGCTGAAGAGATTCGACCCGTTCACGGTGATGATCTGGCCGGCAGTTCCGGCGTCGGGGGTGACGGCGCTGAGAACCGGTGCCGGCCCGGGCGAAGACGGATTCGTCGGGGGTTGGACTGCCGTGGCTGGACTGGTCGCGTTGGACGATTGTCCGCCTGGCTGACCGGAATTCGGTTGCACCTTGTCACCCGGACCCTTCGCGCTCGGATGGTTCGAACGAGGGGCACCGACCGCTTGCTGTGCACTCGGAGAGACATTTCGGCCACCGCTCAGAGCGAGACCGGCGGCGGCGGCACCGAGTACGACGACGAGACATGCGGTGACCAACACGCAAATTTGGAGGATGTCCTCGAGCCTTTTCGCCGGCGACCGCCGGCGCCGCGACCGGAGGGCTGTTGCTGGCGGAAGAATTCGCGGTTCTGCCCCGGTGTCCGCGGACGGAGCGTGAACTTCGGTTGGTTTTTGGGCAACCCTGTCTGCGGGTCGATCCATATTGGGCTCGGCCGCCAAAACAGCCGTTGCGGCGCCTTGCTTCGCTTGACGCGCCCTTCGGGCGGCCTTCGCCATCGCGTCAAGGGCACGATCACCTGCCGCACTGGCTGACGGTTTCCGGCGCACCGAGGTGCCACCCGGATCGATTCGCCTCATAGGTGGTAACCCGCCTCCTTGATTCGCGACTGCCTTCGGCGGACGTCAACCACGGCGTCGGGGAGCGTCGCCGTCTGGACTCCGGACAGGATTGAGATACCCAGTCCGAGCACCTCGCTGAACGCACAAATTGCCGCGTATGTGACGCCGGCTGGCCAGCCGCTCAGACCTAACCAGCCGGTTATTGGCCTCTCACCTGGGAGTCGTCCTCAGCTTGGCAAGCTGAGGCACGGGCCGGCTTCCTTGGGGGGCCTCATCGTCCCAGCTATCGGGGTTCGCCAATCAAGTACTCGAATACCTCGTGCCTGCGAGTAATGGCGATCAAATGTCCCTCGTTCGGAAAGATCGTCAATTTCCGCGTTCGGGATACGTCGTGCCAGCTCCCGTCCCCATTCTTCAGGAACGAGCGCATCTGCTGACCCCTGGAACACTCGCACCGGAACGGTCACGTCCTCGGGCGAGAATCCCCAGGGAGCGCTCATCGCTAAATACTCGTCGACCCCGCCTCGGGAATCGCTTGTTCCTTCACTCAATAGGGCGGGAAACCATGGACCGAGTTCCTTCAGTGCTCTGGCTTCGTTCTTGGGTAGCCCGTGAGGGGCACCGCGCAGGACCAAGCCAGGAGCATGCTGTGAAAGGAGCCGCATCATCGTGAAACCTGCCCGGGCGCCGGGTGGCCATCGCTCGGACAGTTCGATGAGAGAGCGATCGAGGAGGTTGGTCCCCTTGAGGATCGCCTTCTCGTCGAGGGGTAGGCACCCAGCCACGACGGCGCACCGTACGACTCGCTCGCTAAGAGCAAATCCCGTTGCCAAGGCATACTGGCCACCCTCAGACCATCCCATTACCCCGAAACGATCAACCTCGAGATGATCGAGCAGCGGGACCAAATCGGTCTGCACCCACGGCAATGTGGTGTATCCCGGCAGTCTGTCTGTGCGGCCAACTCCCGGCCGGTCCGGTGAGATGATGCAGAGCCCCAGAGCGCTCGCGTCCGCATCGGCTGGCGCGATGTCGTGCCCACTCATCAATCCGCCATGGCAGTTGACGACTGGTGAGCCGTCAGGATCGCCATAGAGGCAGTAACCAAGGGTGCGGCCATCGGGCAACGTCAGCGTGTGGTCCCCGAGAGTGCGCGGTATGGACAGATCCTATTGAAGAGTCTTACCCCGGCGCTGTCAGTGCCAGGGATTCACAGGTCGTCCTTAGGACCTTCCGGTCCGGCGTGGGCCTCAGCGTGATCCCAACATGGTGCGGGCCGTCTCTGTTCAGCCCGTGCTCCACTGAATGACATAGCCCGCCGTAGCTAGAGTCCTGGCATGGCGTCAGGCCGGGCGGCGCTCGATCTCAAGAACATCTGGCTCTTCTCGAGCTGCACGTCATCCGAATTGAAGAAGGTCTCCCGCGCCCTCCACGAGGCTGAAGTCTCCAAAGGCCGGGTCCTCGTTGAAGAGGGCGAGATGGGCGCCTATCTCTTCATCATCGTGAGTGGCATCGCAGTCGTCACGCGTAAAAACAGAACCATTGCGACATTGGGTCCTGGAGATTTCTTCGGCGAACTATCTCTGCTCGATCGAAGGCCACGATCAGCATCGGTCGAATGTAGGACCGACATCGAGATATTGCTGCTTTCGTATGCTCGCTTCAGCAAGCTGCTGGATTCGTCTCCGACCGTGCGGAAGAAGCTGTTGGAGTTAATGGCGAGCCGACTTCGCGAATCGGAAAGTTTGGCTTACCTATGACTGGAACAAGCCCTGTGGGTTCATTATCGGATATCTCAGCTCGAGCGCCTGAGGGCCTGCGGTCGCTCAATCGTCGCCACTCTCAGCCGGGACAGCACGGTCGAGTAGCGATCTCACGAATTCCCCCGCTCGGTCGTAGACATCGCGGCTCTCCTTTGCCCATGGCAGGAGGAAGGGGAACACATGGAACATGCCCTCAACCTCGGCAGCGAAATGAGGCACTCCGGATTCCTGAAGCTTCTTTGCGAGTTCACGGATCGCATCGCGGAACATTTCGTCGCCGCCAAAGACGACGAAGGTCGGTGGCCATCCTCGAAGGTCGTCCAAGAGCACGTCCACGCTGTCGTCGTCGGGGTCGACGCCGTGAAGATAGGAGTTCACGGGGATGTTCCACGGGAGGACGTCGAGCGCGGCATTGTCGGTGACCGAATCCTCAGCCAATGTCAGGCTGACCTCGGGCGAGAACATGAGTGCACCGGCTGGCTGACCGAGGTTCTGCTTTCTCATACGGACGAGTACCGTCCCGAGCAGCCCTCCACCCCCGAATCGCCGGCGATAAACAGGCGATCAGAGGTCAGTCCACCTTGCCGTAGATGAGTGATGACACTCAACGCATCGTCCACGGCCGCGGGAAAGGGAAACTCGGGCGCCAACCTGTAGTCGGCAGCGAATACCTGACAGCCCGTTACACGAGCCAGATGGGACATGAATAGGGAGTACATGCGAGGGGAGGTGCCGATATAGCCGCCGCCGTGCAGATAGACGATCGTTCCGGGCCACGCAGACTCGTTCGATGACTCGGGGTCCCGAGATGGCCTGAACCAGATCCGGGCACACCTCCGATCTCGTCCGACTCACTTGCCACACCCTGGAGCGCAACGAACGGGGGTAGGACGAAACCAGAGATGCCATCGAGGATGCGTTCCAACGATCGGAACTCGTCGACAGGCAGTGACGATGTGTATCCGAGCAGGGAACGGACGAATTCACGGGTGACCGACACTGCGACGTTCCGCGGCGAGTGACTTGGCCCTCGCCACGGGGTCCGAAATGGGAGACGACCAATCGCACCCACCATGCTGGAGGCCAAACCCGCAATATCAACGGCAGCAATAGGCCATGACGCGGTTTGCACCTCGGGCCGATCGGACATGACCATGGCTAGCGGCAACCCAGGTCGACACTCAAAGAGCAAGGGTACGTAGAGGACCGATACCTATTGCTGCGAACTGTCCCAAATCGGGTCGCACGTTTGGTCAGCATGACCGTCCTCTCCGTAAGCCGGTGCCGGGCGTGATTCTAGGTGTGAGGGGGCTAGGCCTTGGGCTGGAGCTCGAACGGCCCTCTTGTTAGGTGGAGGCCCATCGAGGGCGATTGCTACGGTTTGGCGGTGACCATTCCCGAGCGTCTGGAAGAGACCCACCTCGTGGATTGCTCAACCTGTGGCAGGCAGTATGGCCCCTTTGACCTCTTCTCCGATGCCAACAGTCATGCGATCGAGTTCAAGGCGGCTGATCACGACTGCGACGCCGTGACGAAGCCTGGGTTGATTGGGCAACCGCCTCTCGTCCCACCCGCGGAGCACGGCTAGCCCCGAGTTGCCGTTTCCCGACCGCGTGCTCAGCGTGAGTCGCTCAGGATCGATCGCTGCCCTAGTTGTCCGTAAGCGTCGGCGCCGCGTCTCACAGCTCCCAGGCAGCAAGGCGCCCGTGCAGCTCGAACGACTCGGACAGCGAAGATTCGTCTAGCGGAGTGAGTTGGCGGAAGGAATCCGTGCCACGCTCACGCACATACACGGGATCCCCGCCGACCCGATCCGAACGGAACTTCTCGTGGACGAGGGTTCGGGTGAGGATCTTGTTCGTCGGCGTGGTCGGGAGTCTTGTGCAGAGACGGATGTATTTCGGCTGCCACTTGGGGCTGAGATCCGGCTGGCTGTCGAGCCAGGAGGCAAAGGAGGAGCTATCGAACGACGACGCCCTCATGCAGGACGACGGCAACCATCACTTGATCGCCGGCGCCGGAGTCGGGAACGCCGTAGACCGATGCCAGCATCACATCCGGATGGCGGGCAATGATCCCCTCGATCGGTGCCGCCGGGAAATTCTCACCATCGACCCGCAGCCAGTCCGAGGTCCGCCCAGCGAAGTAGACCCATCCGTCATCGTCCACATAGCCAAGATCACCACTCCAGTACCAGCCGTTCCTGGTCGTATGACGCATGGCCTCTTCATTGCGGTAGTAGCCCTCGAAGGGACCCACGCCCAGGGTGTTGACGAGTTCGCCCACGCAGAGGTCGGCGTTGACGAGACGGCCCTCGTCGTCGAATCGGGCTCGAGGGGTCTCATGACCCTGTTCGTCGACGACGATGATCCCTTTGCGAAGGCGTCCTATGGAGCTTCGAGGACGGTCGCCCGCTCGATCCAAGGCGATGGCGCCTTCCGTCGAACCGAATACATCGATGATCTTTAGGCCGAAGCGTTCGACGGCGGCTTCCACGACGTGAGGCGATCCCTCGTTACCAAAGGCCACCCGCAAAGTGTTGTCTGCGTCATCGGAGCACTCGGGCGTAGCCAGTAGGTAGGCGAGCACCTTGCCGGTGTAGTTGAACCACGTGACGCCGTAGCGCCGCACGTCAGCAAGAAAGCGGGAGGCACTAAATCGGCGAGCAAGCGAGAGCTCGGCCCCGGCTACGAGGGCCGGCGCAAATCCCGCCATCAACGAGTTGGTATGGAACAAGGGCATGGCCGCGTACCCGACGTCGTCGGGACCAAGATCGAGCATTGTGGCCATTCGACTGCCCGTCGTGAGCAACCGACGCTGTGTGCAGCGAACGGCCTTGGGAGCGGCCGATGTGCCGGACGTGAACAGGAGCGCCCAGAGAACGTCCACGTCAGGTTCGGGTTCGGTGGCCCGGTCCGGCGCCTCGGCGCCGTAGTCCGCCCAGACCGCCTCGAGGGCCCCTTCGAGCCTCTCGCCCGCCGAGGTTGGGTCATCTTGGTCGGCGAACCGGTCAGAGACGAGGACGCCACCCGGCAAGTCGAGCTCGTCGGCAGCTGAGTCGAGCTGCGCCTCGTAGCGGGGTTCGGTGATGATGAGTTGGACGTCGGTATGCGAGATGTCGAGCGCCAGGTGCTCGCCGCGTCGGGTGTGATTGAGCCCAGCCACGGCCGCCCCGATCAGCCCGGCGCCACAGAGGGCGAATACGTAGTCGGGCGTGTTGTCCAGGAGGACGCCGACGTGTGGTGGCCGACGAGAGTCGAGCCGGGCGCGGAATAGTGCGGCGAATCGCTCGGCTTCGGCGAGCAGCTCATGGTGTGTCCAGATCTGATCTCCGAAGCGAAGGGCTGGACGACTGGCGTAGAGCTGCATTGAGGCCGTTGCGTCGGAGGAGGGAAGCTGCGTTTGAGGCCGGAAGGGGCACCTCGGCGAGTGGAGGAGCGAACGTCGGTTGCGCTTGTCGGCCGGACACTGCGACGTCGTCGGAGGGTGTGCCCACGCTGTTAGCCAGTTTCGGCTAACTCGGCCACTGCCACGAGGACTGTCAACGCCATATCAGATTCGCTCGGATTACGGTACCGGTGGCGAGGCCACCGCCGCAGCACATCGAAACGAGAGCCAACGTGGCATCGCGGCGCTCGAGTTCGTGCAGTGCCGTGGCGATGAGCCGGCTCCCGGTGGCCCCCACCGGGTGACCCAAGGCGATGGCACCGCCGTTGACGTTCACCTTGTCCTCGTCGACGCCATGAGCCTTCTGCCAAGAACACACCACGGAGGCGAATGCTTCGTTGACCTCAAAGAGGTCGATATCACCGATGGTCATGCCGGCCTTGGCCAGAACCTTTGTGGTGGCGGCAATAGGCCCGTCGAGCTGGTAGTAGGGGTCCGAGCCAACCAAGACCTGTGCGACCAGCTGGGCACGTGGCCTGAGCCCGACCGCGTTCGCCTTGCTAGCGGACATCCAGAGGACCGCCGCGGCACCATCGGAGATCTGCGACGACGTTCCGGCCGTGTGGATGCCCTCAGACATCACCGGTTTCAAGGCGGCGAGACCCTCCGCCGTTGTTTCCCGAAGGCCCTGGTCTCGTTCCACGGTCTGTACTTCGCCGGTCGGTCCATCGGGGCCGAGCACTGGTGCCTCGACCGCGAACACCTCGCGATCGAAGCGACCCTCTGCCGATGCCGCCGCCGCGTTGCGCTGAGATGCCAGCCCCAGAGCGTCGGTATCGGAGCGGCGAGATTGAGTACTTCTGGGCGATGCGTTCGGCCGATGCGAACTGGTCGGGCATGTCACACGGCCAGTCAGGTGGAAATGGGCGCCCCGGGCCGTTGACGACGTTGGCGCCGAGTCCGACACGGCTCATTGCCTCAACACCACAGCCGATGGCGACGTCCACGGCACCGGCGGAGATGACATTGGTCGCGAGATGATTGGCCTGCTGGGAAGACCCGCACTGGCAGTCGACTGTCGTGGCGGCAGTTTCGAACGGGAAGTCCCTGGTTGAGCCAGGCCGTGCGAGCGATGTTGAAGGATTGCTCTCCGGTTTGCGAGACACATCCGCCGAAGATCTGCTCGACCTCCGAGGGGTCGATCCCGGTCCGCTTGATGAGCTCCACCTGGGCGGCGCCGAGCAACTGGGCGGGATGAACACCAGCCAGCATCCCATTGCGCTTCCCGAGCGGAGTCCGCACCGCCTCAACGATCACCGGCTGCGTCACGATGTCACCTTCTCGCGTATCCCCGAGCCTCGGTTCCGGAGTGGGAGCCGGAATTAGACGATGCCGCAATTCGCCGTGTCCTATGGGAGGTGGGCTAGAAGCGCTTGCCGGTAGAGGCAGTCTGAAGGCCCTCGCCCAACGGAGCAGCGACAGGTCGGGTCCTCGCGCTGGCAGCCACGCTCACCATCGCGAAGATTGTCGGCTATCGCCGCGCCCTAGCATGGCAATGCCCGAGCTCGTGAGCGTAACGAGACGATGGGTTGTTCATTTCGGAGGAGGCAAGGGTGGCGACAAACCGAGTGCGCTCCCAGGGCTACCCATGAGCGACGTGGATCTCGACAGCATGCTGATCGGTGAGGACGACGTGGTTCCACGTGCCCGCTACACCAATGCCGAGTTTGCTTCGCTCGAGTTCGATCACCTCTGGCCGAGGGTCTGGCAGGTGGCCTGCCGGGAGGAGGAGATCGGCGAAGTTGGCGAGTACTGCGAGTACATGATCGGCGACCAATCGGTGCTGATCGTCCGGTCGAGCCCGGAAGCCATTCGTGCCTTCCATAACACGTGCCTGCACCGCGGGACTCGTCTGGCCGACGGAGCCGGCCTCTTTGGCGACGGTTGCATCCGTTGTCGCTACCACGCGTGGCGGTACGACCTCGATGGGAGGCTCGTCGAGGTTGTCGATCGTGACGAGTTCGACCCAATACCATCGGACGCGGCACTTCGAGCGGTCCAAGTCGGTCGATGGGGAGGATTCGTCTGGATCAACCTCGACCCCGCCGCCCCAGCACTTCTGGAATACCTCGATCCTCTGCCCGCCTTGTTGGCGCCGTACCAGCTTGACCGACTCCGCATCCGTGCCTCGCTGTCGACCGTGCTCCCTGCCAACTGGAAGGTCGCAGTCGATGCCTTCAACGAGGGCTACCACGTACAAGGCACGCACCCACAGCTCCTGCCGTGGACCGATGACGTCAACCTCGACTACGAGCCGTTGGGAATTCACTCGCACTACGGCCGCTTGCCGAACGCACGTCGTCAGTTGCGCCCCAGTCCGCGGTTGGGCCTATCCGAAGGTGAATACGACGAGGGCGAGATTCTGGAGAAATTCATCCAGGGCCTGGGTGGGCTCTTCCTCGAGGAGGAGCGCGCCTTGGTAGACGAGATCCTCGCCACCCCCATGGATGGCGCGACGATGCTCGGCCGCTATCAGAAAGGTCGACGCGCCTTACTGGCGGAGCGGGGTGTCGCCGTTGACGACTTCTCCGACGACCAGCTGACCAGCGCCGACGACGTCTACTTCTTCCCCAATATGGTCGGGCCGATCTATCCAGGATCTGCCATCCTCTTCCGGGTTCGGCCCAACGGCACCGATCCCGACAGCTGTGTCAAGGACACTTGGTTCCTTGAACGACCCCGAGACGACGATGGGCCCCCGAGGCGGGCCAATCGTCGTTTCTTCGCTGATTGGACCGAACGGGACTGGGGCGAGATCACAAACCAGGACTACGCCAATATGGAACACGTGCAGATAGGAATGAAGTTGCGTGGCGGGCCTCCCATCCGGCTCAACCGACGGCAGGAGGTCAACATCCTGCATATGCATCGAGTCATTGACCGGTTCCTCACCAGGATGTGACCGGTGAGGCCCATCTAGTCCGTTTGGCATGACGTCGAGTATGCGAGATGGCTCGACCCTTCTCGCAGAGGCGGTAGTCGAGAGGTCTTGGCTGCTCAGAGCGAGCGATACAGGCCGCCATCGACGGGAATCTGGGCGCCGTTGATATAGGACGAGGCGTCGCTGGCCAGAAAGATGCAGACGCCGACCATGTCATCAGGCTGACCGATGCGTTTCATCGGGTTCGCTTCGGCGATGCGCGCTTTCGTTTCAGCCGGCCAGGCCGCAGTGAGGTCGGTGTTGCTGGCACTTGGGAGAACCAGGTTCGCTCTCACATTCGGCGTCCACGCACCCGCGAGGCCGAGCGTGAGTGCGTTGAGAGCGGCCTTGGCCATGGCATAGGGCAGGTCGCCCGCGGTCGGGCGTAGCGATCCCACGCTTGAGATGTTGATGATCGATCCACCACCGGCGTTCGCCATCCGCGAGCCGATCAGCGCGCTGAGACGGAATGGTCCGCTGGCGTTGACGGCGTGGACCTTGTCATACAGGTCTTTTGTCACGGTGGTGAGGTCGTCATAAGCCGGCGACATTCCAGCGTTGTTCACGAGCACGTCGCAGCGTCCGAGTTCGCGATAGACGGTGTCGACGAGTTGGTCGCAATCCTCCCAATGACCAAGGTGGCACCGAACGGGAAGGGCTCGCCGACTTGTTGCTGCATGAATCTCTTGAGCTGCTCTTTCGCAGCTCTCCATCTTTCGGCTGGCAATCACAACGTCGGCTCCCGCGACGGCCAGGCCCTCCGCCACTGCGCGTCCGATACCACGGCTTCCGCCAGTCACCACTGCAACCTTGCCGCTCAGATCGAACATTGCCTCACGGTCCTTCACCTGGGCTCCTGATCGTGCTCGGGCCACCGGAACTGATCCAGCTTGTCACTGAGCTGGCACAATGATCCGCAAGCCTGCGCAATCGAGAGCGTCGGAGGCCAGGAGCCCGCTTCCTTGACCTCCGGCCCCCAGAGGCCTCTAGAGCTCCAGAGGACCTCAGCTTGGGTAGCTGAGGTCGAGATCGAGCCAATTCGCTGTGCTTGGACGAGGCGAGCCACTATCGCAGATCGCACCTTTGGGCAGCGCCGGGAAAAACTTCCGCGAACTGTCGATTCGGCGGTCCCCCGTTCGACGTAAGGGTACGAGGTGGGAATCGCCCACCGACGACCAAGGAGGCTCCATGCCGCGTTACCTCTCCATGATCCGAGTCGATGAGCAGAATCGCCCTGCTGAGGGCATGAGTCCCGAGTCCCAGGAGCGAATGGGGAAACTGTTCGAGGAGATCACGAAGGCCGGCGCGATGCTGGACACGGCCGGGCTCACACCCACAGCGGACGGGACCCGAGTCACGATTTCCGGGGGCAAACTCAGCTACACCGATGGACCTTTCACCGAAACCAAGGAAGTGGTCGGTGGATACGCCATTCTGCAGGCCAAGGACAAGGCGGAGGCGCTGGAATGGGTGAAGCGATTCCTGCAGGTCCACGACGACTCCTGGACAGTGACCGCGGAGCTGCGTGAGATCGCAGAGATGTGAGTCATAGGGCTTGACCCTGCCTGGAGGGCACTGGTGTGATGAGCACCAGTGACTGCTCCGAGGACTCACGAATCAGTTGAGACGATCTTCCGGATCGAGTACGCCCGAATCATCGCGGGCGTCGCCCACATCGTTCGTGACGTCGGAATCGCCGAGGAACTGGCGCAGGACTGTTTGGTCACTGCACTTGAGGTATGGCCGAAGTCGGGCATACCGGACAATCCGGGTGCCTGGCTCATGGCCACGGCCAAGCACCGGGCCATCGATCTGGTGCGCCGGAAGGAGGTCTACGCCCGCAAGCTGACCGAGGTCGGGCGGACCATCGCAGACGTGCCTCCACCCGATGCGATTGATGCCGATGACATCGATGATGACATCCTGCGGTTGATCTTCACTGCCTGTCATCCCGTTCTCAGGCCGGAGGCGCGGATCGCTCTGACGTTGCGGTTGGTGGGAGGTCTGGGGACAGAGGAGATCGCTCGGGCCTTCTTGACCTCCGAGTCGACAGTCGCTCAACGGATCGTTCGGGCGAAGCGAACGCTCTCGAGTGCTGACATCCCCTTCGAGATCCCCTACGGAGCGGACCGCGCCAATCGTGTCTCGTCGGTCCTCGAGGTCATCTATCTCATCTTCAACGAGGGCTACTCGGCAACGGCCGGCGACGACCTGACACGGCCGGGATTGTGCGAGGACGCGCTTCGCCTGGCTCGTCAGCTCGGGGCTCTCATGCCGGCTGAGCCGGAGGTCCACGGGTTGGAGGCACTCCTGGAGTTCCAGGCGTCGCGCATGGCAACTCGCACCGATGCTCACGGTGAACCGGTGCTCCTCGCCGACCAGGACCGCTCGCGGTGGAACAGGATGCTCATCGATCGAGGCGTCAGAGCCCTCGAGCTTGCCGGCGATGGCTCCTACTCCATCCAGGCTGCAATCGCCGGATGCCATGCCGTCGCCATCCGGTATGAAGATACGGACTGGGCCACCATCGCCCAGTTCTACGAAAGGCTGGCGACGCTCACTCCCTCCCCGGTGGTGGAATTGAAATCGGGCGGTGGCCGTCTCAATGGCCGAAGGCCCAGCAAGAGGTCTGGAGCTTGTGGACTTGCTGGCATCCGAGCCGGCTCTCAGGGACTATCACCTGTTACCCAGTGTCCGAGGAGACCTCCTCGAGCGTCTTGGTCGAACTGAGGAGGCGCGTGTTGAGTTCCAGAGAGCGGCGTCGATTGCTCGCAACGGACGCGAAAGGGACTTGCTCCTGAGGAGAGTTGCATTGTTGAGCGGCTAGTCAAGGCACAATCTGACTCACGGAGGCGTCGGCTTGAGGAGCTGAGGACCAGGGGCCAATAGACCGGGGATGGCCATTGACCAGAGACCAGAGGCTCTAGTGCACAGGCCCTCCGCGTTGACCACCTAAGCGGAAGGCCAAATGTCAGACGCGGGCCCCAGGTACAGTGCCGGCGTGAGCACCCTGTGAAGGCGGACCACTCATGGGTCTCTATACGTTCCTTCAGGGAATTCTCAGGTGCCTGGTCGAGGCTGAGATTGGTGCAACCGGCTCGGTCCGAAGTGTCCAACTCCGCCCGCTTCTTTCAGCACCAGCCGGTACTTGATGGTGTCCGCGGCTTGGCCTGGCTCGCTGTCTTCCTTGGGCATGCCGGGCTCGCACCTGGGCTGGCAATCGGGCAGGAAGCCATGTTCGTGTTCTTCGGGCTTAGTGGCTTTCTCATCACAACCGTTCTTTCGGTCGAACGAATTCGCACCGGACGTATCCGGCTGAGAAGGTTTTATGCGCGTCGAGCCCTTCGGCTCGTTCCGGCATTGCTCGCCTTCCTTCTCGTGTGGCTGCTCGTCGTCGCTGTGTTCGGCCATGAAAGCTGGATCGCCACGGTGCCCGGATCCAATGGTGTCTCCAATGGCGTCTCCTTCTCCGTTGCCATTGAAGGAATAGTCGGGGCACTCACGTACATGACGAACTGGTGCGGACTGTTCGGGATCTTCAGCGGCTACGTGCCCCTCGGTCATCTCTGGTCACTCGCCGTGGAGGAACAGTTTTACTTACTCTGGGCACCACTTTTCGTGGTCCTCGTCGCTGTACGTAGGAGAGTGGCGGCATCGGTGGCCTTTCTCCTGGCCGCCGCCTCGTTTGCCGATGTCGTCGTCCTGCAGCACGCTCACTCGACGACCGCCTGGGTCTTCTACAGTACTGACACCCGGTCGGGCGCCTTTCTTGTTGGTGGCGGAGTAGGCCTCTTGTGGTCCGAGCGCAATGCTCTGGCTACATGGTGGCGTCAGATCTGTACACCTTTGTTATGGGTCGGCCTCGCAGTGTTGGCATGGTGCGCTTGGGTATTCGCCCATCAAGTATCAGCCGCAACCTACGCCTGTGCCTGGATTCTCATTTCCGTTTTTGCTCCGGTAACCGTGGTCGCCCTAGTCGACCGGCGGAGAAGTGGTACATCGTGGCTTGCCAGTCCTCTGCTGACGTACCTTGGTCGCCGCTCATACGCTCTCTACTTGTGGCACTACGTCTGGCTGACCTGGCTCCATCGGCTCGGCCTTACCGGAGTGGTGCTGGCTCTCCTCGCCACACTCGCATGCGCGGAGATCTCGTGGCGACTTGTGGAAAGTCCTTGCCTCCGTCTGAAGAGCCGCATCGTCCCAGGCAATGAGCCACCGGGCTCTGCCATCGGCGCCTCTGGCTTGGATGAGCCTTCCATCAGACCTGAGATGCCAGAACTGGCGGCGTCCTCAGCTTGAGTAGCTGAGGTGAAGTCGCCGGTTATAGGCCTCAGCTAAGCAGCCTGGCCTTCTGGGCCTCGAACTCCTCATCCGTGAGGTCGCCTCTTGCCTTAAGGTCAGAGAGCTTCTTCAACTGATCAATGCTTGTGGTTTCCGAATTCGCACCGGTTCCGGGAGCACCGGAGCGAACCTTTGCGTCCGTCTCGTTATCTAGAGCCGGAAGGCCGAAGCCGTTCAACACGAAGTTCATGAATCGATGCCCTGCCATGAAGCCACCTCCACCCAAATCCTAATGCCCCGGGCCATTTCGGCCGCCTGTCAGCGTGCATGGCACCAGTTCTTTGGTTCCCATCGACCTGCCCAAGCGTGCGCGGTACCGAACTTCCCACCTCCGTCGGTTGGCCATGCCTGTTGATAGGCATGGCCAGTGTGGCATAGTGCGAGTTGGCGGTTCCCAGCACAAGTCCTACTAGGAGCTACCCAGGAGCTATTGCATTTCGCACTTGAGTCCTTGGTCTGACTTACCGAAACTTCAGTTTGTCCAATGATCATCAGCACGACGCTGCTCAAGAGCAGAAGGATGACGATGAATATCGCCATCTGGCGGACGACTACTCTCCGCGAGAGGGCGATCGTCGTGACCGAATCATCGGCCGTACCATCGTTGATCCGGTAAACGATCGAAACAGCTGAAACGCATACTGCCGCCACGCTGCAAAAGACTCCAGCAAGGATTTGTCGTGGCGCTCCCGCATGCAACAATTGGATGGATAAGGCGACAACAGTTACCGATATTGCAATCCCAGCGCCTAGTTCGCGCGCAAGGCGATTTGCGATTTCGATATAGATCCTCCGTCGCTCGTCCTCTCCAATCGGAGAGTGTTGTCGATTTCTCCGATCGTTGGCGACTATGAAGCTGCCGGCAACCAGCACCGCCACAGTGATGACGATCGCGCCAATCCAAGACGTACTAACGATTCCGCCGATCTCTTTCACTGGGCGCAAACGCTAGTCGGCGGTTATGGAGCTTCGATAATTTGACGCCGTGCGCAGAGGAGGCGTTGAGAATCGATTTCGGGACATCACGTTGTCGTAGGCTCGCAGCCTGGCCCTCCATGATCGCTATGCTGGTTGAGGTTCCGTTGGCCGACTCGCTCAGGATCTCGGGTGGCCGGAAGAAAAGGTTGATCGCGTTGCTAGCAGCGCCATGCAATAAATCTGGACCTTGGAGCCTGGCCGCGCGGGCTTCGTCGATCTTTAAACCGCTATTGCTGGCTCAACTGCTTGAGAATTTCATCCCTGCGGGTGCTCAGCCTGCATAGCTGATGGCCAGTACCGCTTGACGTAGCGGCGTGTCAGTGGCTCGACGCCGAAACGAGCGCCCGGAACCTCGCGACGGCCGGATACGCAGAGGGGCCCCTGAAACGAATCAATTGTCGTTCGACATAATCGACGTCGAGGGGAGTGCCGGCCTCCACCATGGCACGCAAATCAACCCAATCCTTTGGTCTGGCAAAAGAGATCTTGAAGACCGCCAGGTCATTTGCGGCAAGAAATGGCAGGTCACCTCTTCGTGTCCCGAAGACGAATGGCTTTCGAACAGAGTTTGCCAAGACGTCATCGTGGTACGCATCGAACGTGAAGAACACATCCATCACGACTCTCTCGTTTAGGTTGCGAAGTCGTATCCCTGCGGCGGGGAGATTATCGATCTCTCCCTCGCTTGCCTGCCATCCCGTATGTGCCAATTCGTTGAGAAGCCGATCGCGTAAGTCGTAGGGAGTTTCAACATTGAAGTCGATGTCGATCGTTCCGCGGGGCTCTGCATAGTAGGCAAGCGCGAGAGCACCACCGAAGGCGTGCTTGATGTTGAGCGCGTTAAGCGCATCGTCAATGTCGAAGATGAGCTGACTGATGGGTGTCACGAGAGCGCTCTGGACTCCGACAAGGCGTCGGCAAGAGCCAGAACTTGCTCTAACTTGAGGGCTCGTTCGTCATCGCTGGTCCGGTCTGTCGAAATCGCCGTGGTAGTGCCCGACTCAGACCAAGGTGCTTCATCATCGACCCAGTCGGCGCTTGGAGGCAGGCAGACGATCCGGCGCTCACCTGCGACAGCCTCAAGGAGATAGCCGCAGCCCACAAGGATCCTGTTGAGCATGTCCAGGGACGGAACCTGCCGGTTGTTCTCGTAAGCAGAGAGATTTGGCTGCTCGATACCTACGGTGCGAGCAAGTTGGACCTGAGAAAGGCCCCGCGAAGCGCGCACCTGACGCAGGAAGGTTCCATATCCGAGTCCCATATTGTAATCAATATAGCCGGTAAATCCTCCAGGTCAGGCACCATGGGCTCGAGCTCGAGCTGACTGCCTTCGGTCCGATGACAGTTAATGCAGTAGTGGCATGGGTGTGGCACGACTTCTGAACCGGACGGTCAGATTTGCTGATCAGTGCCCTCAGGTGGGCGTCGTCCTCAGCCTGCACAGCTGAGTTAGAAGCTTGTGCTAAGTCCCCCCTACCGGCCTCCGGCTAGGACTAACGCCGACGGAGATCGAAGTCGGAGGCGGCGACCGCAGCAATCCTTACGGAAATCATGCGGCTCCGGGTCTCCAGAAGTATCGGGCAAGAAGGCACTCCGCCGCCTACGTTTCCAGACAGCTGCGTACGAAGTCGAAGAGCCGCGGGAAGAAGTGCGCAGCGACCGAGGGCAACGCGATACATCCGTGCGGTGTCTCTGGGTAGACGAGCAGCTCACTTTGGTTGCCCGCGACTTCCCAGCGCGACGCCATGAAGAGCGTGTCATCGAGGAGGTGATCGTTGGTACCCACGGAAAAAAGCGCAGCCGGCATCCCACGGAGGTCCGCGTAGAGCGGTGAGACATCTGGGTTACGGCGGTGCTCCTCGGACATCCCGGGGAGGTAGAGGTCGAGGGGGAGGCCTGTTCCGTCGAGGATGTCCCTTCCAGGCGCGATTCCTACGCCTCGCTGGCTGGGCGTTCGCGAGAGGTCATACGCTCCGAACACAAGATTTGCACCGAGGAAGCGATCGGCGGCGCTGTACTTGTCTCGCATGCGGAGCAAGGTGACGGCGGCGAGGTGAGCGCCGGCGGATTCGCCGCCGATGATAAGTCGATCAGAGCCGAACTCCTCGAGACGCGTGCTCAAGTAGCCAGGTTGCAGCGGTCTCACAGTCATCGGGACCGGCCGGATATGGGTGCTCTGGCGCAAGTCGATAGTCAACGCTCACGACGGCGATATTGCACCTAGCGACGAGAATCTCGTGAAGCATGTCCATCATCTCGGGCGAGCCAGCCATCCATGCACCGCCATGAATGTGCAATAGCACGCCGTGCGGCTGCTCATGTGTGAACGTGCGCAGGCGAATCGGACCGGCGGGGCCCGCAATGGTCCGATCCACTGCCCGATCGGACGGGGCACCGCCGAGAGATGCACGGCGATGCGCAGCTACCTGCTCCTCGAGAGAGAGTGTCGCTGTGGCTGTCTCGTGCCAGGGACCGGAGGCGATGAATTCCGTCGCCTCTTCTTTGAGCTTCGGTCGGAGCGCCTCAAGTTCGTCGTCCCAAAGTGCCACGTATTGGGAGCCTATATCAGCGCGATCTGGACCACACGGGTCGATTAGACCGCTGCCCACGCGGCTGTGATCACCGTCCGGCTCAACAGCCTCCGAATTGTTCAGCCGTACGTCAACTAAGCGCTACGCCCTCAGCTTCGGACGGCTGAAAATAAGTGCCGACTCGTCAGGTCGGATGCCTGGGCTCAACGGGAGGTACCTTGTTCATGTGGCGATGCGATCCGGACGACCATGACCGACGATGATCTTCCGGAGGTATTTCGTTCGGACGCGGACACTAAGCCTGAGCTACGGGCCTCCGATGAAGACCGAGAACGCGTAGTCGAGATCCTCCGTGTTGCGGCTGGCGACGGGCGGCTGAGTGCGGCCGAGCTTGACGAGCGTCTAGAGACCGCCCTAACGGCCCGGACGGTCGGTGAGCTGACGACAGTGACGGCCGACCTGCCTGAGGGGGTACTCCAACTTGGTGGGATTTCGCGAAAGGCTAAGGATGTCGTCCGGATCGACTATCGGGGCGGGAATACGGCGCGACGCGGTAGCTGGATCGTTCCACAGCGGATGGAGATCCGCGCCATCGGTGGGACTGTGAAGCTCGACTTCACCGAAGCGGTGATCACCAGGCCGACGTTGCAGATCCAAGCAGAGGTCACGGGCGGGCGGCTCGTTCTGGTGACCAGGCCAGGCATCGAGGTGGACGCCGACTGCGTGACAGTCCATGGCGGGAAGGTCAAGATGCGGCCAGAGAACGGCTCGACTGGGTCTCTGAAGCTGAAGATCGAGATATCAGGTGAGGTCCGCGGCGGCAACCTAGTCGCTGGGCCACCACGTCGAACCCTCCGTCAGTTGCTGCCGCGCAGAAGCAGGCCGTAACCCACAAATACCAGGGTGTTTTCAAAATCGAGAACTTAGAAAGCCCGTAAGCGAGAAAGGATCCTCAGCTTGCATAGCTGAGGTCAGGCCACGTCGCCGACGTCTCGGGGTGACGATGAAGGGCGGATCGCCTTCGAATGAGCGGCCTGCTGGTCGTTGGTCAACAGTCCATTCGCAACCCTCCGTTGGTCGGCGGCCGGTGACTTGGCGGGGCCTCGCCATATTGTTGACTAACGTCCTCGGCCGTGCCTTCGGATTTGACGTTCAGGGTATTGAATCGAATGCACCGGCTCGTCCTGCGCGTGACCGGTGGGCGATTGGGCTGGTCGGGCTACGGCATGCAGTCGTGCAACTCACGACCATCGGCCGGAATACCCGTCAACCCGAGGACGACGATGCTGACCTCGCCCTATCAGGAGGGATCGACCGTCGTGATCGTCGCATCAGCGGGCGGTAATGACCATCATCCCGACTGGTACCTGAACATTCTGAACAACGCCGAGGTGACGCTGTCCTTCGAAGGGGAACCGACTCAGCATATGAAGGGTGTGACAGCCAGCCCCTCGGAGAGGGTCCGACTGTGGCAAGTCATCACCAAGGACCATCGGAACTATGCGGAGTACCAAGGCAAGACGAGAGCGAGAGATCCCGGTGGTCGTGCTCACCCCGAGCGAAAGCGGTCAGTAAGCGTCTCGGTTCCAACCCAGGGAATTGGCGAGTAGTTGACCGCCATGTCCCAGTCTCCGTTGCAGAGCGAACCTGTTCACATCGTGAGCGGCCCCAGCTTTGGGCGCAGAAGGTCCGTCGAGGACTCAGCTCGAGAGACCGAGGGCTGAATAGCCACTGGGTTAGGCCGAAGCTAGGTATCAGCAGTGGAAGACGCAGACATCACCTGAAATGCGGCGGATGGAACCGCTCAACCGTCCAACCAAAATGGCGAAATTGCTGATGTTAATTTTGATTTGCAGGAGTTCCCGAGGGCGAGGTCCCTCAGGGCGGATGTCGTAATGCGAGGGGCAAACGACATGTGGCTACCTAATCATGGAAGTTCGAATATGGCGTCGTTACATCGTCGGTTTGGCCGGCGGCTAACGAAATCACTCATAGCCGCACTACTAGTCGCAACTCCGATCGCCGTCCTTTCGGTCTCTATTTCCCAAGATGCTGGGGCTGATGTGACTCCGCCAACCTGGACCGTGAGCGAGAACCTGCCTCCAACCTTGACGCCAAACGCCGTCTCGTGCCCGAGCACAACCACGTGCTACGCCACCGGTTCGGGCACCAACTCCGGCATCCTCGTTACGGCCAATGCCGGGGCGGGCTGGACCTTCGAGGCCACTCCGCAAGGGGCAAATCAGCTGACCAGCATTTCGTGTCCGACCGTCACGACTTGCTTTGCGGGCGGCGGGGCGATCGACAATGGCGGACTTATCATCGAAACAACAGACAGTGGCGCGAGCTGGTCGACGTTGACGCTTCCCTATTCTGTAGCCGAGGCAGAGAGCTACGACATCTACGACATCGCCGGTATTGACTGCCCAGATGTCAACACGTGCTTCGCGACCGTCGGCCTAGGAGACGGTGCCGTCCTGATGACGGTTGACGGAGGAACGACGTGGAGCCTCGATGTCCTTCCTGGATCTTGGGACATCAGCGGGATCTCGTGTCCTGACGATCAAACCTGCTACATCGCTGGCAATGGACCAACTGACGTGGGCAGCGTCATAGCGACGACGGATGGTGGCTCGACCTGGGTGAATGAGTCCCAGTCCTTGCCACATCAGGGGGGTAACTACGACTTGCTGTCGGCCATCTCTTGCCCGAGCGACCTCGTGTGCTTTGCAACGGGCGAGCAGAACATGGTGGCGACAACTGACGGCGGCCAGACCTGGTCGTTCCAGCCAGTACCAGAGCCAACCTCGAACATTTATGCACTTGCATGTCCGGACAGTTCAACCTGTTTTGCCACGAGCGTTACCGATGGGTCGATTGCCATCCTGAATACGGTCGATGGGGGAACGCAATGGTCGCTGCAGACAACCTTTTCCCAACCGAACACGTACTTCGGAATCTCGTGCCCGTCGTCCGTCGCTTGTGTCTCCGTAAGTTCGTCCTACTCGGCGAGCACACAGGATGCGGGTGCAACCTGGTCGACAGGTCCACTTCCACCAGGGACCAGTGGGAGCAATGCCATCTCCTGTCCGAGTATCAACGTCTGCTTCGCCAGTACAGCTCTCGGAGTCATCTCAACGACCGATGGCGGTTCCACGTGGTCGTCCCAGACACTCCCCTCCAACGTTTGGCCGAACGAAGGGGGCGATGTCGAGGGCATTAGCTGCCCCTCGACCCAGACATGCGTTGTCGCTCACGGCGCAGAATCCCTCTTCGTCACGAATGATGGCGGTTCGACGTGGACGTCGACGACCCTGACAGGGGGCGGAGATATTTCGAGAGTGGACTGTCCCACTGCCCTGACTTGCTATGCGTTCAGTGTGAACAATGACCCCCACTCGATCTACGTGACCACCGATCGGGGGGACCGATTGGACGGATTCGACCGGTGCGTTGCAGCAAGTGGACCAAATGGTCTGCCCGTCATCGTCGACCTGCTTCGCCGGCTTCGGGGGCGGGGTCGAGCGAACGACCAATGGTGGGAATAGTTCGTCTGCGCTTTCACTGCCTGACGGGGCCAACGACATCGAGGGCATCTCGTGCCCAACGACCAGCGTCTGCTACGCGGCAAGCTTGAACTCCGAGGTCTACCTGACGACAGATGGTGGAGCCACGTGGTCGGAAGAAGCAGCGCCCAGCAATACCTTTGCGATCACTTGTCCGGTAGCGACTACGTGTTTCGCCGACGATTTCGGATATGTATCGGGCAGTACGACCGAAACCACTGGCGGTGTCAGTGAAACAACCAATTCGGGAGCATCATGGTCACCAGAGGCCGTCCCACCAGGAACAGGTGCTCTTCAAGCGATTACTTGCACTTCACCGGAAGCTTGCTTCACGGCGGGAGCAAACGACCAGACCGGAACTCTTATCCTCAGCCTTAGCCTCGAGAGTTCGTCGACAGCCATTACCATCGATCCGACAATCGTCAATTATGGCCAGGCGGTCACCTATTCGGCCACCGTGTCTGGCGACCCAGATAGCGACGAGTCGGTGCCAACAGGAAGCGTCTCATTTATGGTCGGCTCAGATACGGAGTGCACAGCGACCCTCTCTGATGGGTCCGCAACCTGCCAGGGCAGTGCGGCACCTCCCGGACTCGACAGCGTCACAGCTAATTACAGCGGTGGTACGCGTACTACGGTGCCAGCGTCGATTCCGCTTCCCTCGAAGTCGTCCAATCTCCGACGATCACAAGCACCAATACCGTAACGTTCGTTGCCAATGAATACGGCACATTCAGCGTCATAACGGGCTCGTGTTACCCCGTTCCGTCGATCTCCGAAACGGGTTCTTTGCCGCCTGGGTTGATGCTTACCGACAATGGCAACGGAACAGCGACGCTCGCAGGGACGCCAACCCAGCCGAGTGTCGGCACCTACGGGTTCATGATAAACGCCTCCAACGGCGTGAGCCCAGACGCCACCCAGGCGTTCACGATCACTGTGATTCAGATTCCGTTTGCCATCACAACTGCATCGCTGCCAGCGGGAACGGTGAAGGAAACCTATTCAGCGGCATTCCAAGCCAAGGGTGGCAATTTGCCGTACAAGTGGTTTCTTGCTTCGAGGTCCGGCCCACTACCGCCCGGCCTCAAGCTCAACAAGTCCACCGGGACCATCTCGGGCAAGCCGAAGGTTGCCGGCACCTACAACTTCACCGTCGAGGCGGTCGACACCAAGACCAAGACCAAGCCGCACACTCAGAACTCTGCGACGGCGACCCTGTCGATCACAATCACCTGATTCGTAGCGATGGCCGGCTCTTCTTGTTGCTTGGCCGTTCTACGACCATAACGGCACCGACCTGGGCTTTGTACAGGATCTTTTCCTTAACGTTAGCCTGGGTGGTGGGTCCGATCCGGCAACTACCCGCCCTCAGCTGCGCCAGCTGAGGGCTGAGGGTCGGATGGTCGGCTAATTAGCTATCGTGCCTCATACTTCGCGACGGTTCGGGGCAGGGTGGCGTCGGCTCTCAGCTTGACTAGCTGCGCCACCGGACGCCTAGCCATTAGGACTGCGGCTCCGGGCGCTCAACTCTACCGGCACAGCTTCACACGGAGAAGCTCACATCTGGAGCTGCATGTACCAGGGATAGCTCACTGGAGGCCGCGAGACCTTGCTCAAGGCCTTCGCTGAGTCACGCGGCAACGCCAGCTCGAACCCCGTCAAATTCTCTTCTAACTGATCGATCGTCCGCGGACCAATGATGATCGAAGTGATACCTGGGCGGTTGAGAAGCCAGGCGAGACTGACGGCAGTTGGTGTGGATCGAAGGTCGTGGGCAACTCTGGTCACTTCGGCAACGACTTCAAAGTTGCGGTCGGTGAAGGTGAGCATCCTCATCCCCTCCGCTTCCATGTCTGAACCCCTGCTCAATCGTCCGTCGGCTGGCAGATCATCACGCTTGGCGTACTTACCCGTGAGCATCCCTCCTCCGAGCGGGCTCCAGACGATGACTCCCATACCGTGGCGGGTGGCGGTCGGCAGAATGTCGAGCTCGATATCGCGCCAGATCAATGAATACTGGGGTTGAAGACTAACGAGAGGAGCTCCTCCTTGGCGATCCGCTGCCCATTGTGCTTCGACCAGTTGACTGCCATAGAAATTCGAACACCCGATGTATCGGACCTTGCCCGATCGAACGAAGCCGTCGAGAGTGGCCATGCTTTCCTCGATCGGCGTGTCATGGTCCCAGTTGTGCAGCTGATAGAGGTCGATGTAGTCCGTACCGAGCCGCCTCAGACTGGACTCGAGGGCCCGGGTTAGATGGACACGCGATGAGCCACGATCATTGGGCCCATCCCCCATGTGGTTGTACCCCTTGGTGGCCAGGACGACACCGTCACGTTTGTTGGCGATGGCCCTTCCAACGAACTCCTCAGACACGCCGGCGTTGTACACGTCAGCGGTGTCGATGAAGTTGTGGCCAGCGTCAATGAAGGCATCGACAATCCGCCTCGATTCGGGCTCGTCGGTGCCCCATTCGGTGTTTCCGAAAGTCATGGTGCCGAGACACGCACGCGATACTTTCAAGCCGGACTTTCCTAGCGGTACGAAACCCATGTGCAGGCACGCTAGTGGCGACACGGCCTCGCTGCCGATCCCTTCTCCGCTCGAGGGCGGTCGGACATCGGTCCTTTCAGTGAGAGGACTTGCTTTGCCCTCAGCTGTGACAGCTGAGGGCGGAGGGTCGGATGGAGGAGTTATTACCTACCGCGACACAGGTTGACGCAAGTACGTCAATGCTCGCGGTCAGATCCGTCTTTATTTGGCACCGATGAGAGCGTCGATCCGCTGGTTGAGGGCTTGCTGATCGGCCACATGAACGTAAAGGTCGTGAGGACGGCTGGGATCACGGCGCCACGACAGCCCACCTTCAGTGTTGATGTACGCGGCACCACCTTGGCCGAGCTCAGTGAAGAGGCCTTGCTTGCCCTGGATTGCGTAGAGCATGGTGGGGCCATCCCAGTCCCCGTCTCCCGGGGGTCCACACTTGAAGAGGAACTCGTACACGATTCGCATCGGGTTGTTGGAGGACACAGTCGTGCAGAGTGCTCCGCCGACTCTTGTCTGGATCCCAGTAAAGCCATCGACCCAGGCAATCGGCGTCGGCCAATCAGTTCCTTCCACGACCACCCTGGCCGAGGCTGGATCCAGCTTCTGGTTCGTCACGGCTGGTCCACCATTGGGGAAGATGCCATCTTCGATTACAAGTCGCTTCACCTTCTCTCGGATCAGCGATCGTCCGTCGAGTGGGCTGTGCTGATCAGGCTTTGAATGCAAGAGCCCGGCCAAGTTCGTGTAGGCGCCAATGGCGACGATGGTGACGCTGTGGTCGGGTTGGTCCGCTAGCAGGCGACGGTAGAGGGAAACGGCTCCCGGGACATCGTTGCTCGAACGGATTGCATGTGGGAGTCGGCTCACGAGTGCATTGGTGTAGCCGTGCGGTGCGGTGTTTGCGTCGCTGTGAGCAACGGCTCCCAATGGAATATTGGGATGCCCATATGCAGTGTCGATGGCATCCATAGCGGCGACCGCAAGGGGGTTGCGGATGTCCGACATGATGCCCAGTATCCGAACTTGTCCGCGTTGCTCCAGAACATTCGCTATGCCGATGGCGGTCGCGTCGTCCCACCATAAGGAGAGGTCGGAGTCGATAATTATTCGTGGAACGCTCGCATGCGTTCCTTGGCTCGGGAGAGCCGACACGGGTGATTGAGCGGATGAAAGCAAGGCGAGCCCGATCGAGGTAACCACACCGAGCGCGACCCACTTCGAGGCGGCCCCTCTTCTCACCGTCGATGTTGTTTGTTCGCGCCGACACTTATCCGAGGAACGTATGACGTGGACGTGGGAGGGGAGTCCTCGGCTCACACCCCGCACGTTACCTAGATGGGGCCTGCATCGGCCGAAGCGACGAACTCCTGCTGAGGGACGCTGCTTGCAAGGACTTGTCGAACGCGCTCTCGAACGGCCGGCAAGGTCTCAGCCTCGAACCAGGGGTTGCGTGTCAACCAGCCGCGGTTCCTTGGCGAAGGATGGGGTAGGACGATCTTCGTGGGCAAGTAGTCAGCCCATGCGGCCACGGTCGCGGTCACCGACACCGGTGCGTTCGGCACATAGCGCTTCTGGGCGTATGAGCCAACGATGACGTCGAGACGGTCCTGCGGCAGCTCGGCAAGGATTCGGTCGTGCCAGAGAGGAGCACATTCAGGCCTCGGCGGATTGTCACCAGACGGGGTGGATCCGGGGTAGCAGAGTCCCATACCCATGATTGCGATTTGCGTGGGGTCATAGAACTCCTCGGCCGTGACCCCGAGCCAGCTGCGTAAGGTTTCTCCACTTGGGTCATCCCAGGGCACGCCCGACAAATGAACCTTTCTTCCGGGGGCCTGGCCGATGATCACGATCCGGGCACTCGAACTGGCTTGAATGACCGGTCGAGGTCCGAAGGGGAGCGTTGGGGCGCAGACGGCGCATGCACGGACGCTGACGAGCAGATCGGTCAGCTCGACATCCCGTTTTTTCACATCTGTGAGCGTATGGAGGGCACGGCAAATAACGGGTCAATACTTCGGCGGCACCTCGATCGTGCTGAGTGCTGGGAGTGCGACCCGTTCCGTGCCCGTCGTCCGGGGCTTGCCTCAGATGTGGTCGGAGGCGTTATACCGAAGGCGGTCGGCCATTGCCGACATTACCGACAAGGCAAAGCGCGGCGTCTCGTGAACGAGAAAGAGGAAAAGGTGCTGATCGATCGTCGCTAGGACGCTGTCCGTCGTGGCCACTGCTGTGGCCATACGCGGTGCATGGTCGATCAGCGCCATCTCCCCAAAAACGTCGTCAGGGCCGAGGGTAGCTATGACCCGCCCGTCCACCTGCAACTGGACCTGGCCCTCCACGACTCCGAACATTTCATGACCCTCGTCACCCTCGTGGAACACAACTCCACCGGCCGGGACATTGATCGTCTCTTGGGCATTGCGGAAGAGTCCGACAACTGGCATTGCTCCTCCAGAACAAGTGGGAGTGGCGAGACAGTAACAGCGCGACCAAGTACGCGACAAGCAGGACAAGCGACAATCCTGCGCCCGGCTTCCACCAGCATCGGACTGCACACACATGGCCATCCGAAGCTCGCCCTCTCCTGGGACCCCGTCTCAATTGGCTTGAGCTCTCGAGGTCCTCAGCTGGCTGAGCTGAGGGCTCCGGTGCCACCTCAGCGCTACCTCCGTTCCTCATTGGCCTGCCGGTACATTTGGGGCGTGAAGTCCTTACGCCGCCCACAACGCCGGAGCCGCGTTGGTGCGCTGGCCATGGGTCTGCTCGTCCTGGGAGTCGGCTGCGGCGCTGCGTCTGCGGGCAATGGGCTGACGCCGTCTGCCGCTGCTCTGGCCGAGCACGTCGAGTCCGGCACTCCTGGCCCCGATGCGGTGACCGCGTTCGGCGCCGCTGCGGCTGTGCCCGGGACGACCCTTGACGGTCTCGCTGCTCCCGTTGTGGGGGCGGCAGCCACCCCGGACGGGCTCGGATACTGGGTCGTGGCCGCGGACGGCGGCATTTTCGCCTATGGGGACGCAGCCTTCGAGGGATCCACCGGTGGAATCCACCTGAACCAACCGATCGTCGGAATGGCCGCTACCCCCACAGGCCACGGCTATTGGCTGGTTGCCTCTGACGGCGGCGTCTTTGCCTTCGGAGACGCAGTGTTCGCCGGCTCCATGGGCGGCCATCCGCTGAACCAACCGATCGTCGGAATGGCGGCTACCCCCACAGGCCACGGCTATTGGCTGGTTGCCTCTGACGGAGGCGTCTTTGCCTTCGGAGACGCAGTCTTCGCCGGCTCCATGGGCGGACTTCCGCTGAACCAACCCATCGTCGGAATGGCGGCAACCCCTACTGGCCACGGCTATTGGCTGGTTGCCTCCGACGGAGGCGTCTTCGCTTTCGGGAATGCCCCGTTCGAGGGTTCGATGGGCGGCACGCCCCTCAACGCTCCGGTGGTCGGCATGGCCACATCCCCGGACGGGCTCGGCTACTGGCTGGCCGCCGCCGACGGTGGGGTGTTCGCGTTGGGGGACGCCCCGTTCGAGGGATCTGACGCGGGCACGCCGAAGCAGGCTGTCGCAGTCGGCATCGCTGGTCGGCCGGATGGCTACTGGATCGCCTACGGCATCGATCCGGGGGCGCAGATGATCCCGGCGATCGCCGCCTATGTCGCCGGGCGGGCCGACGACGTGACCGTGGCCGTGGAGGACCTCACGACGGGTCAGATCTACCAGTTCCGGCCGGGAGTAGTCGAGAACACCGCGAGCACGGTGAAAGTCGACATCCTGGCCACCCTTCTTGCGCAGGCCCAGGCCGCCGGGCGATCCCTCACGTCAGAGGAGCAGAGCCTGGCCGTCCCGATGATCGAGGAGAGCCTGGACAGCGCGGCCGACACCTTGTGGACCAGCGTTGGGTCCGGTGCCATCGGCGCGTTCGAACGCGAGGCGGGGATGACCTCGACTGTGCCGGCCGCCAATGGGGTCTGGGGGACGACGACCACTACGGCACTCGACAGGCTCGCCATGATCCGGACCCTGGTGGAGCCCAACCCGTCGCTCACGGATGCGTCTCGGGCATATGTCCTCGACCTCATGGAGCACATCACGCCCTCTCAGGACTGGGGGGCGACAGGTGGTGTTCCCTCAGGTGTCACTGTTGCACTCAAGAATGGCTTCGCCGTCATCAACGGGTGGCAGATCAACACGACGGGCTGGGTCAGCGGTGGCGGCCGCGACTATCTGATCGCAGTGCTGACGAACGGAAACGCGTCGGAGCAGTATGGGATCGACACCGTCAACGGTGTCTCAGCGATCGTCTGGGACGCTTTCGGGACCTGACCGGCGACGGGCTCGACCTGTTTCAGCTCGGGCGGCTGCGTACGTCCCAATACAGCCAAGTGATAGCGAATGTTCGGCTTGCCAATGGACCGCGACGCGTTCAGGCGTCCCGCTTCACCATTCGCCAAGCACCGAGGACGGTCCAACCGACCAGCCAGGCGATGATGACGCAAACAGCCACCGTCCTCGACTCCGGTACCAAATGGGAGGCGCCTTGACCGCCGCCGGGTCCTCCACCGCCTCCGAAGACGAATCCGAGAGCAGACGGTTCGAGGTGGGCGACGGCCAGACCGACGACCGAGCGCTGAAGGTTGATCAGGTGCGGGATGTTGGCCCGCGACAAGATCGGGGTGAGGACGATCTCCAGCACGATCATCAGGATGACGGCCACGGTCCGCTGCCCGAGTAGAGATCCGAGCCCGAGCCCGACAATGAAGCCGACGGCGGCCTCGAGCTCGATCCAGAGGCCAGTTCGGACCATGAGCCCGACCGAAGGGGACAGGAAGATCTTCGAGTAGGCCGAGTAATCCGCTCTGGCGATCTGGACTGCGACGGCCCTGATCATCGCCGGCGTCGGCGCAGGGGAACCATTCGATGCGGGCGGACCCTTTTGGATCACGACCCCACCACCCGGCCCAATTACCGGCCCACCGCACTGGACGGCGTTGAGGACATTGCCGATATTGCCGGTGGGGGGTCCTTGGAACGGGAAGTTGCAGACCACCTCGTTCGGGTGGTCTGCGGCCCAGTGCGCAAGGCCGGCCTGGGACATTCCGGCGGGCAGGTTGGCGCCCTGATAATTGACCTGGGTCGGTGCGGCGAATACGCACACCGCGCAAACGAGGGTGAACCCGATCGCTATCAGCGGCACCACGATGGCCAGGCCGGCCGGAATCCGCGCCAGGTAGAGCGCCAACCGCGAACGCCCTGTCACCACGAGATGTCGGAACATCCCCTCGGTCAGGTCGACAGATCCGGCAGTACAACCGAGGGTGGCGGCAACGATGAAGCCGAAGACATAAATCACGCCGGCCACCAGCGCATTGAAGATGTCCTCCCCGCCGGCCGGCCCGTAGGACTTCGGCGCAATGGCGTGAGCCAGGAGGCGGATAATGAGGAAGATGGCGGGGATGGCGATGGTCACGAAGATCAGAGCCGCCATGAGGCCACGCCGTTTCCGCAACTCCATGAACCGGGTGGCGATCATCCCCCCGGTTGGTATCCACGATCCCCGGCGGTCGGGAGAGTGACCGGCGGGGATCGGAGTCGGCACCGAAGGGATCACTTCAGACGTGGCGGTCATTCGGACGTCCCCAATCGGCTCGTGACCTGCAGGAACCAGGACTCGAGGGAGGTCTGCACCTGCTGGATTCGGTACACCGAGATTCGGCCCTCCACCAGGACACGGTTGATTTCGGCGACGACGTCGCGCCCCGTTCCCGCCGGCAGTGTTATCCCGAGGCCCGCGGGGCCGATCTCGACGTGGCCACCAATAGCCGTTCCCTTGAGCAAATCGCCGGCCCGAGATGGATCGGAGCACTCGACTTCCACGACGAAGGACGATCCGGCCAGCAGGTCGGTGATCGCTCCCTGGCGGATGACGTTCCCCCTGTCCACGATGGCCACCGCGTCACAGGTCCTCTCGACCTCGTCGAGCAGGTGGGAGGAGAGCACGACCGTACGGCCCTCGGCCACCAGGGAGAGGATCATGTCGCGCATGTCCTGCATCCCGGCGGGGTCTAGCCCGTTCATGGGTTCGTCCAGGATCAGGAGCTGCGGCTCACCGATGAGGCATGCCGCTACCCCAAGTCGTTGCCGCATACCCATCGAGTACTTCGAGACCTTGTCGTCAGCACGGTGCAGCATGCCGACGCGCTCAAGGGAAGGCTCGATCCGCTGCTTGGCTTCCGGCTCCCGAGCCGCGGCCAGGATTTGAAGGTTCTGCCTACCCGTCAGATGCCCGTGGAACCGAGGCTCGTCAACGATCGCCCCAACCCGGGCGAGGGCGGCGGCACGTTGCCGCGGGACGGAGTGACCGAGCAGTTTCATCGTGCCGGCGTCCGCATGGGTCAGCCCCAGCAGTACCCGGATCAAGGTTGTCTTTCCTGCCCCATTGGGTCCGAGGTAACCGAATGCGCAGCCTCGAGGTACCAGGAGCTCAACACCGTTGACCGCGATGTTCTCGCCAAACCGCTTGGTCAGCCCATGGGTTTCGACAGCCCACGGGCTCTCCGAATCACTGCGGCTCTCCTTCTCTGTGGACAAGGTGAGGCTCATCGAGCGTTTTCGGTTCTGCGCATGGATCGAGGGTACGACAGCCGGTCATGAGATGGAATGCGGGTAGCGGGTGACTGGAGGTGGGGCTATCCCCCCCATCCAGGTCAGCGGCAAAGACGGGACGATCCACAGGCGACAAGACGTGGGTCATGTGCTGCCGCGACCGTGTGAGCGAACCAGGCTCGAGTCATCAGCTGGGTGAGCTGAGGCGATTTGGCACCGGGTCGACGTCTATGAGGTGTATTGGCTCAGCAAGTCGGTGAAGGCAAAGGGTGTCTGGTCAATCCCACTGCAGCTCCCGGCCTGTGTGGAGAGCCCGCTCGAGCACGGTCGGTCGCGGTTGACCGCCCAGAATGTCAGCCGGGCGAGGTGCTCGCTCTCGGCAAATGTGAGGATCTGTTGGAAGTCCGATAGTGAGACGGTCTCGTCGGACTCGTCCGTGTCGCCGTTCATTGAAGAAATGCCGATATGGGAGTAGGCCGCGGTGGCCGACTCGTCGTACACGGACGCGACGTCCGCCTCGAGGCCTTCCGCCGCCTGAATCGACACCGTCCCCATGTCACTGACCGGGGCCTCGAAGTCGAAAGGCATGATCGTCCACGCGTACGGCTGGAACCCGAGCGCTGCCGCCTGCTTGATCATGGCTAGGCCGTCGGCATCGGGCCCCGTTTCGTTGGTACCGAAGGTGACCGAAATCTCGAGCGTCGGGTCTGCATTTTGCAGACTTGCCAGGGCTTCGACCACACGCTCACGGACCTTCGCGTTCGTGAACTCGGCGTGCTCGATATCGATGTCGATGGCGGACAGTCCGTAGTCATCCACCACTTCTTGGTACGCAGCGGCCAAAGCGGCAACCGTCTTGCAGGCTGCGCCGAGCTTGGACCCACTCCATCCGCCAACCGACACATCGACGTCCCCACCCACCGAGCGAACGGCCGCGATGGCCGCAGCATCGCTGCCTCCGAGCAGAGGACGCGATCCGTCCCATTCCGGGTTGCATCCCTTGTGGGCGAGGATGAAGGCGAGCGTGAGGTCGTGGATGCCCGTGGAGCCGATGACCTCTGCGGGGGGCTGGGGGTCGCCCCATCCGAGGTATTCGTAGGGCGCGGCGAGTGCGACGGGCTGCGCCTGATTGACAGGCTCTCGAGCCGCACCGGGAGGATTCGAACTGGCATTGACCTGGGTCGCAGCGCCGGAGACGCCTGCCGACGCGCCGGTCACCACCACGAGCAACGTCACCGTCAACGCCGCGAGAGAGCCGAGCGCTCGCTCGATCCTTCTGTTCTCGCGCAAAGATCCCTCCCGGCTGCCAGACCTCCCCCAAGAGGTCACCAGAACCGATTGTAGGAACAGGGAGACTCGATCGTCTCCTCCGATGGCATCGGTGACCGACCATCGGTCAGCATGAAGGGATGGGAGACCTCAACAAGGACACAGCAGTTGAGAAGCTCGAGGACGGGCGCTACCGGGCAACGCTGAGCCAAGACTGGGAGATCTGGGGGCCGATGGGCGGCTACGTCGCCTCCTGCGCCCTTCGTGCCGCCGGTGATGTGAGCAATCAGCCGGTGCCGGTCTCGTTCTCGTGCCACTACCTCGGAGTCGCTCGGTTTGAGCCGATCGATATCAGGGTCGAGGCCCGACGAGAGGGGCGAGCCGCTACGTCTCAGCGAGTTGAAGTCACGCAGTCGGGACGGAGGATCCTTGACGCGATGGTGTGGAGCGCCTCTGAAGGTCTCGGCCTTGAGCACGACGAGACGGTCCCGCCCGACGTTCCGAGTCCGGGTGAACTCGATTCCCTTCCTGCCTCAGTTCGGCCCTACCGATTCTGGGACAATCTCGAATCGCGGCCCATTAGCCACGAGCCGGAATGGCCGCCAGACGGACCCCGTCCTGCTCAGTGGCAGGAATGGCTTCGATTCGTCCCGACGGCCACGTTCGCGGATTCGTGGGTTGACGCGGCTCGGCTTCTTATCCTGGTCGATCTGCCGAGCTGGCCCTCAGCTCACCGAGCCCACGCCTGGCGTCAGCCTGCATTCATCGCCCCCACCTTGGACCTCAACGTTGCCTTCCATCAGCCCGCATCGGGCGACGAGTGGCTGCTTTGTGACGGATCCGCGCCACTCTCCACCCGTGGTTTCTTCGGTTGGACTGCCCGCGTCTGGTCCACGGAGGCGGAGCTTCTCGCCTCCGGGGGTGGTCAGTGCATGTACCGGGAACTGCTATCCGAGACGAGTGCGAAGCAGTAGCCCTCCAGGTCATCCACGCTGTCCACGTTCAGATCCAACGTCGAGTTGGATGATCGGATCCTCGCCGATCTCGCCCGAGCCCTCGGCCTCCGCCCGACGCTTCAAGCTCGTAGCCCAGCGCCCGTCGAGTGGCGCCGGAGCGCTCACTGAGAGGAGGTCGACTGTCTGGAAGCGATGTTTCCAGCCGGACAAGCCTGGCGGATCGCCGGTTTCATCCCGCTAACGCGAGAAGTAGCAGCTGACAGTCCAATTTCGAGCGAAACCGCGAGGTTCGAGGTGTTGGTTTCGTCAGTCTTGAGTAGACACCGGCCCCCAAAGGAGGCTCTATGCCCGCTCCTGTTGTTCACTTCGAGATCCGCTCGGCCGATCCGGACGCCTCGCGCCAGTTCTACGCCGAATTGTCCGGCTGGACCTTCCCCGAGGGTGGATTCCCGGGCTACACCTACGTCGAGACCGGCGTCGATGGAGCAATTCCTGGCGGCATCAGTCCACTCCAAGGCGGCGAGCCAATCGTTACCTTCTTCGTGGGCGTGGCCGATGTCGCTGCAGCTTTGAACATGGCCGTGGCGAATGGCGGGAAGATCGTGCAACCCGCAACCGATGCGCCGGGGGTCCGGTTTGGCCTGCTGGCTGACCCGAGTGGTCAGGTCGTCGGGGTCGCTACCCCCACTGCCTGATTGCTCCTTGCTGACCTGCGACGATGGAGTCGTGAGAAACGAAGCTGCTGACGACGGCGCGGCGATCGCTCGTGCGATGCAAGGCGATGAAGCCGCGTTCGGAGCAGCTGTTGCTCCCCATGAGCGTCCCATCTTTCGCCACTGTTACCGCATGCTCGGGGCGGGACCTGACGCCGAGGACGCGCTCCAGGAAACGCTTATCCGGGCGTGGCGTCGACTCGAGACATATGACGCCTCCGGATCATTCGGGGGATGGCTATATCGAATTTCCACCAACGTGTGCCTTGATGTGTTGCGGTCTCGGCAAGGGCGGGTTGATCCCGTGAGCCTGGGGCCGCCAAGCGGTTCCGACAAGATGCCTGGTGCTCCCGATACTGACGTCGAGTGGGTCGAGCCCATTGTCAGCGCCGGACCAGGTGCAGACCCTCAGGACGAGGTAGTGGGGCGCGAGGACATCACCCTCGCCTTCGTCGCTGCCTTGCAACGGCTCGCCCCTCGCCAACGGGCGTGCCTGCTCCTGCATGATGTCATTGGCTTCAACCAGGCAGAGGTGGCCGAAGCCCTTGAGATAACCCCTTCGAGTGTCAACAGTCTGCTGTTCCGGGCCCGCGAGACGACCCGTCTTCGCCGCGGGTCTCTGGTGGGAATATCCGACCCCCGCATGCAGGATTTGCTCGATCGTTACGTACGCGCATGGCAACTCGCTGACATCGCTGCCTTCGTCGAGGTGGTGTCCGACGACGTCAGGCTCTCGATGCCGCCCCTTCGGGAGTGGTACGAGGGCCGAATCGCTGTTGCCGCGTTTCACAGAGAATTTGATATTTGCTGTTCACAGACCGGGCGGCGTCACGTTCCGAGCGGGTTGGTGTAACGGTCAGCCCACGTTCGCGAGCTACCTGCCGGACTCTGACGGAACCTTGGTCGTGAACGGCCTCCAAATCCTCGAGGTCCGAGAGCGAGATGAGCAAGTCGTTGTCACCGACATCGTCTCCTATCTGGATCCCGGCCTTGCCATTCGATCTGGGTTCCCAGGTCAAATCAGTTGAGTCCATGATGAGTCATCGGTTTGTGCGAGGCCGAGCCAGCCAATCTCATTGGCAGATGACTTATCAGTCAACGCCGCCGCTCACAGTCCGACCCGCGACCCATGTATCCGGGATTGCGTCAGAACCAGACGAGAACCATAGGGAGACTTGAATGAAATCGCAGGAGACCTGGAACTACATCCATTCAGAACGAGCCGACATGGCGGAGACCTGGGCCACGTTGTCTCCGGACCAGTGGGCGGCTTCGTCCTGGTGCGAAGGCTGGTCGGTCCAAGACACCGCCGGTCACATTCTCGCCGCTGCCGAACAAACTCCAGTGAACTTCTACAAACAGCTCATCGCATCCGGATTCAGATTCAATGTGTTCACCGATCGGGGTGCCAAGCGTCTCGGTGGCATCGACACGACTGAGCTGGTCCGCCGGCTTCGAGAGCGGACGACGACGACCAACCACCCGCCGGCCCCGGTGGTGGCAATGCTGGGTGAGATCATCGTCCACGGCGAGGACATTCGCCGACCTCTTGGCCTGGAGCATCGGTCCCCCGAGGCTGCCCTTGTAGCTGTCGCCGATAGCTGGAAGAACTCGAACCTTCTCATCGGATCGAAACGACGGATCGCGGGCTTGCGGCTCAGGGCCACAGACACAGAGTGGGCCCATGGAGACGGTCCAGAAGTCTGCGGTCCGCTGGTTGCACTTGTCCTGGCCATGACGGGACGCAAAGCCGCCCATCCGGACCTCACCGGAGCGGGTGTTCCCCTCCTCGCTGACAGACCCTGATCCGTCCTGAGGATCTCCTGCCTGAAGAGCGCGTCAACTCGTCTGGCTGCGCTTCCAGCTTGCGTCGCGAGCGACTCGCAGGTCCGTTGAGCTTCAGCCTGCCGAAGAAAGTGTGAACGCCGTGAGCTGGGACTGCTTACCCCGACGAGGGCTCACCGTTTGACCCTCAGCTATCCAGAAGCGCGACGAGGTTGTTCACCGTCTTCTCCATCATGCTCTCAGGCACGATCGGAAATCGGTCGCACGCTTTCTCGGGAGTGTTGGTCCAGTCGCAGTAGTTGGTGACCTCAGTCTCGTCACTGCTCACTGCACGTATCCTCCACCCGTAGACGTGGCCGTACGCACCTCGTTCTCTGCTCCCTACGTTCCATTCGAGCAGTGTGTCAGGGACGATCCTGGTTACGGTGTTGAAGGCCTTGTGCTTTCCCATTGGGAGGTCACCGAGCGGCTCTCGGTCCATATCCATTTCGAACGTGTCGCCGACCGCCCTCAGCGGTTTCGAGTCGGGTGCCGCCTGAAGCATTCCGGACCCGTCGATCTTTACCTGCATATTCGGGTCGCAGATGATCGCGAATATCGTGGAAGGGGTTGCATGTGTCGTTCGCTTGACAGACAGGCGATGATTGGTCGGCACGATGATCCTCGTTGGTCGCTTTTTGGCGAAGCTATCGCATTGCGTCGACCGGTGCTTCAAGCGACGACATCTACGACACCGATGCACACGAGGGTATGTGATGCGTGATCACCTACGATTCCGGTCGTGAGCCTCCCTCGTCCCGCAACCGACAGCACGGCAGTCGTGACGGGGGCTTCGTCGGGAATTGGAAACGCCGATCGCGCGGGAGCTTGCACTGCGGGGCTACAACGTCACGCTGGTGGCTCGCAGCATCGACAAGCTGGAAGCCGTGGCCACCGTGATCAGGGAGTCCGGGGTGCGGGCTGACGTCATCCCAACCGATCTATCCGACCGGACCGCTCGTGCCCAGCTGCTTGAACGGATCGACGAGCTGGGATTGGTCCCAGACATCCTGGTCAACAGCGCCGGTATGTCGACGCTTGGTCGGGTAGCCGCATCGGACCCGGATGCAGAAATGTTGATGATCGAAGTGGATGTCGTCGCCATCGCCGATCTTTGCAGTCGATTCCTGCCGGGGATGGTCGCTCGGAATCGAGGCGCAGTCCTCAACATCGCATCGACAGGCGCCTTTCAACCTCTTCCCGGTCAGGCGGGATATGGAGCTGGAAAGGCGTTCGTGGTCTCCTATACCGAGGGCCTGAGTGGCGAGCTTCGTGGTACTAAGGTCACCACGTCGGTGCTTTGTCCCGGACCAGT
>CAVZGR010000005.1:0-426817 GCA_963774915.1 uncultured Acidimicrobiaceae bacterium
GAGGGATGGCGCCGAGGAAGCAGCCCACGCCGGAGGATCGAAGTGATGCCATTCAGCTCGTCCTCGCCGGCCTAGCTTCTGGCCAGGACTTTGATCCGATACTCGAGAAGCTCGGGGCGTCACACATTCGACACAACACCTTTCCGGCCGAGGAGCTGCTTGAGCTCGCCTCCGATGCCATCGATGAGTCCGGGGCCACCACGGGTGAACCGATCGATTTCGAGAACATCCGGGAGCGATTCCTTCCCGAGCACCACTTCTCCGGAAAGAATCAGCACTACAAGAGCAAGTACGCCATCTCCACGGCCGCCATGATCCATGGTGGGTCTATCCCGACCTGCTGGCTGACGCCGCTTGGTGGCAGACCGATGATCTTTGGGTCTACTCGTTCTTCGCCCTGCTGATCTTCATCAGAGCTGCCGCAGAACGGACGGGGCGGTCGGTCGAGGAGGTTGCTACCTCGATCGCCGATCGACGGCTTGTCCGACTGATGCCGACCGAAGGCTGAGAAAGCCACCCTCGGAATGGGGAAGCTCTGACAGACAGGTCCCCTCTACCCACCAGCCACGAACGCCACCACGACGTAAGCGGCATGGCGGTCGAAGTTCTCCCTCCTCCGGTCGTAGATCGTCGTCGTCCTCGGATCGGCGTGGCGAGCGGCGATCTGGACGTCACGAAGCGGAACTCCGGCGTCGAGGGCGGCCATGATGAAGGCGGACCGGAGCATGTGGGGATAGACGATCCCGAGCCCGGCTCGCTTGCCGATGGACCGGACCCAGCGGTGTGCGGTGCGCCGATCCAAACGGCTCCCGTCCTGTCGTCGAAGGATCGGACCTTCTGACCGCTCCCCGATGGCCAGGTCGATGGTTCTGGCGGCCCTCGGAACGAGGGGGATGACCGCTGGTTTGCTTCCCTTGCCCATGATCCTGAGGGTCCGGTGCCCCGGTCGAAGGCGAGGTCCTCAATGTTGGTCCCACAGGCCTCGCTCACCCGGAGGCCGTTGAGCCCGAGCAGCACGGCGAGGGCGGCGTGGACCTGATCGAACCGCTCGGCGGTGTAGAGGAACGTCCCGAGCTCCCGGCGATCGAGGCCTCGTCCCTCTGAGGGGTGGACCTTGGGCCGTCTGACGTACTGGGCCGGGTTGGCCCCAACCCGGCCGTCGATGTGAGCGAATCGGTAGAAGCCACAGACCGTAGACAACCTGCGGTCGATGGTCGACGGCGCGAGGTTCCTCTCCTCCATCGAGGTGCGGTAGAGCTCGATGTGGGGGCGTGTTGCTTCGAGAACGGCCACATGGGAATCGGAGGCCCACTGGAAGAAGGTCCGCAGGTCGTACCGGTAGGCGTCAAAGGTCCTACCGCTGTACCGGGCCAGGAAGGCCGCTGCCGCCACCTGGGCTTCGTCGAAGAGTGGATCCTCGATAATGATGGTGAGTGCGGCCGAGCTGAGTCGAGAATGGACATGGTCTTCCTCCTGTTCGTGGGAAGACCAGCCAACAGCTACCACTCGGGGTGCCCCACTATGACGCTTGTCGTGAGCACCCGCTCACCCGAGCGATCGGATGACGCGCCCACAGCCGGTGGTCGGGGGCACCCTCTCTGGTGGGTCAGTTTGAGATCGGAACCGACTGACCTCGACGGCGTTGGATAAAGAGGATTCCGACCGTTGCCATCCCAAGGAAGCTGGTTGCGATCGGCAGCAGATCCCACGGGTCCGGCGGCGGAGAGCAGGAATGTGCTGGGGGACTGAAGCCGAAGCTTTGAAGGAGGGTGCTTTGGTCAACACGCAGCATGCCATATGCGGTGAGGACAAAAGTGACGAGTCCAACGATCACCGCTATCCCGAGCACCAGGGCGATGCGCCCTATTCGTCGCACCCAATCAGTATGGCACTCGGGACTCGGTCCGGCAGCCGCCGATCCGGTGATCAGGGGCAGTGTCGAGGCCGCTCCGTATCGGCGCTTTTGCGCTTTGTGGATATGCCCTGTCGCCTTGGTACTACCTCCAGGGCCGGGGAGTCCTGCTTAGGATGCAGACGTGCATCCCCTGCGGGTATTGACTGCGCAGTTGTCGCCGTCACGATCCTGGCAACTGGCTGCTCGCAAGGGTCATCAGTGCAGGCAGCGCCCAAAACCTCAGCTCTTGCACGCGCCAAAGCCTGCCCGATCCTCACCCTCATAGGCGACATGATCGTTGCTTCGTGCAGGGCGTGGGTGGCACAGTCACTGTCATGGGCGGGACATCTGACGACGACATTCTGGGCGCTCACTTTGGCCGGATGCTCGTCCCACCCTCCTTCACCCGCCGGATCGGCAATGACGACTACGCCACTGAACTAAGGGTGTCGGCGCAGATAAGCGAGGTACGTGGACCGCCTTAGCCGTCACTCGCGGGTTAGGCCAGATCATCACTACTGATCCTGAGATCGTGGCAAAAGTGGGTACGGGGACCTGGCACCTCAACCCGGCCGTCCTGCGCCTGCGACTCTCCCAACGGGCGGACGGGATGACGTTGATCGACGTGGCCGCTACGGCGAAGGAAGGTCTCATCAAGCAGCACGGAGGTCATCAGGCGGTCGATCGCTTCGTCGTAGGGTTCCGAGAGCTGGCTCCCGCAGCGTGGAACGCCTAACCGGTGTTGTGGGACACCCTCAGCTTCCAGCCGCTACCCCGACGGCAGAGCGTTGATATTCCTGAGTACCGAATTGTCGGCTCGTACCCATCCTGAACTTGGTGCGGAGTTGGCCGAGCACGTTTTCGTCGAACCCGGCGAGCCTGAGAGCGTGAAATAGGTTCCCACACCGGGAAGGTCGTATTCGCCGATGATCGGATCATTGCTCGCCGCTACCGTCAGACCGTACTGACACATTCCCGAGTACACGGCCGTGACCACATGATTACCAGTAGCGGTGATGCTCACAGTCTGGCCATTCCTAGGGACAGAGTCGCTACCTGGCAACCAGGTAACGCCGGAAGGCTGAGTATTCAGTAGGGCAGGTGTCAACGCCCCGTCTGGAATGTGATGTGCCTTCGCGACACCGGCCGCCAACGATGCCTTGGCAGCACCATCTTGGGTCAAACCAGAGAAGGCCTTACCGAGCCCGTTTGCAAAAGAATGCAAGACGAGCAGAAGGCCCACGACGACAAGAGCTACGCAAATCAGACCGGCTGCTACGACTGCGGCGATGAGCCAACCCTTGCTCCGTCGGCCAGCGGTGGCGACGCGGTCGACCGGGGGCATGTTCCGAATACCGTTGGCCGGGCTCGGCGTGACTAACGCCACATGGACACGTTAGTCCTCTTATCAGTGTCTGGCTTATGGCAGAAGTGCCGGTCGGGGTTCAGTTGATAAGCGCCTCACACCCGGTGTTCGGGGGCACCCTGCTAGCAAAGGCATCGTCAGGGGCTCAGTCCCACCAGAAGTGCCAGGTTGGATTTCCCACAATCAGGTCGGCGAGCGATCTGAGCGAGGGAGTGTGTATCGACTGGGAGCCGAGGCCGTCAACACCAGCGAAGGCAAAGTGTTCGGCAGCGACGGCCTGTGCAGATGCAGCGCTGGAGGGCGGTCGGTCGACGAGAAAATCCATTGTGTCGAATCCGAGCCGGAACAACCGCGCTCCGAAGCGGTCTTCCCACGACCGCATCATTGCCGAGAGGACTACGGGCCCTTCATCACCAATGAAGTGGTTGATCGCTCCTGGCCATCCGATCACCGCAGGTACGTCTGCGGCCCGGCTCGCCACCACCAGTCCAATCCTGGCGGCTGGAGTGTTACGGATGGCCTCATCCCGTGCGAGGGCGCTTCCCCGATCGGATTCGGCCAGCGCCAGGCCGGGAAACTGGATACCCCACGGGTCCGACATGGCCAGGAACATTTCCGTTTCTTCGGTGTCCTCCTCGTTGACGGAGAGCCATTCCGGTAGTGGATGCAACCCCAAGCCGAGCCTCTTCCGCTCCGCTGCCTGCCGAAGCTCCTCTCGGTCCTCCGCCGCCATTGAGCCCAGCGGAACGTATTGGTTCCACCGCTGCCGAAACATCAGGTCCGGGTCGTACCGTTCAGGCGCTGGTTCGTCGATCCGAATGAACTCCCCGGTGTCCCACGGGCGCCCCCCTCCATTACGGAGGTCGTCCAGGAGAACCGCAATGAGTCCGACGCTCGTGGCAGCGGCTTCAAGTTCTCTCCAACCTGATCCGGGCGACTGGACCTGCGTATCTGTCACCCACATGACAGGGTCGCCGGAAGTGGGAGGTAATGACCTGCGGACTCTGTGCCCAGCAGAAAGAGTTACATCGCCGAGTTCAACAGGTCCATCATCAGGGACCCGAGGTTCTCCTGTCATGAACTCATCTCACTGACCGACGGGTGAGGACCGTGGAACCGAACTGCACCCTTCGATCATCGACTCGGCAAGCGCCTATCTGAAGGGCTCCGTCCTGCATGGGACACAGTTATCCACACGCCCGTATGTGCCGTTGCGTGGCAGGCAACTATCGCGAGCACGTAGGTCGTCAGGCGGCCAGACCCGCCGATATCCGAAGAGCCGGGATATTCGCGATTATGTGCAGCTCCCTCGCATCGCACGAGGTGTTAGCCACGTAGAACCCCACCTCAAAGTGCTGCTCCCACGTGTCACCCGATCGGTCACCAAAGGTGGCCGGGGTGACGGTGTGACAGAGCGAGCGGACGGGGTGGCCAAAGGCCCCCTGTCAGGGCGCGCCGCCGTGGTCGTCAGGGGTTCCACCCCACGGAGGGAGTGAGCCATCGTCCTCCCCAGGTGGGAGAGACGGACTGTGATCTGGGGTTTCTCGATTGCCCGAGAGCATCGATTGGAGTTGGGCGACGCCCGATAGCCAGTCGTTGAGGCGGTTCCAATCAGTCGCGCTTGGGACTGAGTCAAGGGGCTTGGCCGTTGACGCGTCGCTCGGAGGCTTGGGGGCAAGGACGACGACGTTCGGCGGCGCAGCTTGAACTGTTCGCTGAGGTCGCCGAGAGGCCCGTTCGCCGATTCGTTGGAGCGTGGCCAGGGGCCGGGTTGACCAGCATTAGTAAGCGAGGACGAACGGGGACCCGGGTCCTGTGACGTTCAGTGGGCTCGTCGACTCGGGTAGCCGCTCGCTGCGGGTTGGGTGGGATAACCCCACTAGCCAACAGTCAACTGGACCCGAGCCGTCCCATCTGGGAGAAACGATGTCGCCATGGACGAGTGGTCAATCGCCACCTACCGCAGCCCGTGTCGCGAGTGCGGCTTCTCCTGGTCGATAATGCCCGCATGGACCAGCGAGTCTCACTAATAACGCTTGGCGTCGCTGATACCGGCCGCGCACGTCGCTTCTACGAAGACCTCGGCTGGGCCGGCGAATCACCAGATGGCGATGTGGTGTTCTTCCAAACCGGCTGCATGATTGTCGCCCTCTGGGGACGCGACAAGCTGGCCGCAGACAGCATGGTCGACGATGGAGGAGGGTGGGGTGGCGTCACGTTGGCCTACAACGTGAACTCGTCAACGGAGGTTGACGAGGTTCTGGCGAAGGCGAGTGATGCCGGCGCACGTATTGGGCGACCGGGTGCCGAGACGTTTTGGGGTGGATACTCAGGAGTCTTCATCGACCCTGACGGCCACCCCTGGGAGGTCGCGCACAATCCGGGCTGGGTTCTGGCGCCGGACGGGAGCGTTCACCTCCACAGCGATGACTCGTAGTCCAAGAGCTTGAAGTCATTCGTCGCCATGAGGCGAGGTCACGCCATGACTCACGCACACCCAGAGAGCGGAGAGCAGATGCGGGCCGGCCGCGAGCCAACTCGCATGATGCGGTTCGCCATCAGTGGAACGTCGCGGCTGGATTCTCGGTCACTCGCAACCGGCGACGCCGTGATGGCAAATCGCTGCAGACGGAAGCTCGTCAGAGCCTCTTCTTCGAGCGCGAGGCGAAAGGCAGGCGCCCACTTGAAGTAGGTTGAAGACCGACGGCGGCTTCCTTCGTAGGTTCCAAGGAGGTGACAGATGGGGCATCGCTCCGGCGTCTTGCGATGGCTCGTTCCGGTGATGGGTTTTGCGGCGATGGCCCTCGTGGTGCAACTGACCGTCACTTGCGTTCCTGCGGGGGCGGCGAGCCTGGGGACGGGATGCACCGGGTTCGATGGCCCCTTTCCCTCCGGTCCGTTCGCGTTGACCGGGTGTTCGGACCGTGCCGACACCGGAGGAGCGGGGTCGCTCGACAACCAGACGGGCATCGTGACCTGGGCGAACGGGAAGACCACCACCATTTCCTTTGTGTTGACACCGGTTCGCAAGGACCAGAGGGGGAAGGACCGGTGTCCATCGACGTCAGCCGCCGAGTTCAAGGCCCGAGGCACTGTCGATGCCGACACCACCGGCTCCATCGCGGTCGGTGGGCTTGTCAAGGGAGAACTATGCGGCCGAGAAAGCGGCTACCTCCAGAACGAGCAGGGGACAAAGTTCACAATGAGATGAAGTCCCGGCATGGCCGGCAGTGTTGTCTCGACGTTCATGTCCTCAGGTCGAGGCGAGTCGGCGTGCAGGCCGCGCAAACTCCCAGTACTCACAGACTCTCGAAGCGACCGGTGGCAGCGTCCCCCTACGCCTGGAAGCGGAGACGGGTTCGCATGTGCCCAAGGGTCTGGTCCACAGGTCGTGGAACGCATGGGGCCGACGGATGGATTGACACCGTAGCGGGAGGGACTCCGCAAGGAGTCGGTGCCGCGCCAGTACCGACCTCAGACTTCGAGACCCTTCAAGTACCTAGTTCGCCCTTCGTCGTCGAAGTTGACCGGCGCAACAGGTACGACACAGAACTCGTTGCCCTCGGGGTCGGCCATGACCAGGAAGCCGCCGTCGTCATACCCGTCGACCCGGTGGCCACCGAGGTCAACGACCCGCTCCTTGATGGCGATGATGTCGGGCCCTGAGACATCCAGGTGTAGGCGGTTCTTGCCGGCCTTCGTCTCCGCCACCCTCTGGAATCCGAGCCCAATCCCTCCGGCGCGACGCACTAACCAGACGTAGGGGCCCTTCCGACCCGCGATAGGTCTGCTGAGAAGAAGGCTCCAGAACGTCGCCACTCGCTCGGGGTCGGAGCAGTCGAAGGTGATGTCGGCAATCTCAACGTCGGGTCCGGTCATTCGTTCTCCAGTCTCGACCTCTGTCAGGCAACTGGCGGGGCGGAAGAGGGTGGCAGAGTGCGGTACGGCTCCCACGCCATACGGCGGAAGTAAACCACCATCGCCTCTTCCCAAGAATCGGCCTCGAACGCCCAGACCAGATGGTGTCCGGCGGTCACGACCTCGTACTGGGGATGGTCGACGGGCACGAAGAAGTCGCTGAGACCTGGAGGGTCCAATCGCCACTGCTCGTACTGCACTCCTTCAGTTCATCAGACCGAGTGTGATGCCGGCTTGCGAATGAGCTTCAACCCCCGAGCCAGACGTCCCCGTGATGGCCGGCGGCGGACAAAAGAGCCTCCTAACGCCTTCTGGGCTGGTCTCAGGCCACGCAAGGCCACACCGGACAAGGGCCCGAGGTGAGGCGACCCGATTGGTCCGTGGCTCGCAGTTTGTCTGCCGGTCGGCAGCTTGGTCGACTTTGTCTCGCCTCTGTCCCTGCCTCTGCAGCCTGCAGCCATGTATCCCGTGCCCTTCGCCAACGTTGGACGGCCGCGATCGCTACTCACGGTGGCAGAGGCCTCGTCGTGTTGACTGAGACCGGCATGCGGGTATTTCTCGACAGGTTCCCGGAACCCCGACCCGCTGCCCGTTCAAGAGGAAGACCTACGACATCGACCAGCGCAGGGTGAACGTCATCGAAAGAGACTGCGCGAGTCAATCCTTCGTGTGGTGTGTGAATCGTAAGGACGCAAGACTCGTCAGCGACACCTCCCATGGGTGAACCGTGAGGGAGGGCGGGCTAAATCTGGTAGCTATCTTTATCGAACCAGCCACCATGGGCGAAGAAGCGCGTCGCGCGCGACGTTTGTATCCGGTGGGCGAAGCCCGACAGTGCAGGTCCTGACAGGGGGAAGCACAACTAAGCGAAGATGTCGCTTATACCCTGAGCAACGACTCCAGCCGCGCAGCCACTTCCCGATAGCGACCCACGGGGACCAGATGGACACCCTCGAAGGCACCGCTATCCCGTATGTCGAGGACTAGCTGGCACGCCGCCTCGACTCCGGCCGAACGGTCTCCGTCAAGCCGGTCAAGCAGGGTCTTGGGGATGGCCACCTCGGCCAGGTTGGCCGTGATGCCCTTGGCCATAGCCGGGCTGGCGAGCACAAGAACGCCTGGATAGACCGGGCATTCGAGGTCGACCCTTTCGCGCCAATCAACGAGGTGCTCAGCGGAGAAAGTCATCTGGACGAAGACGAAGTCGGCTTCTCGCTTCCACGCTGGGAGTTGAGTGAGACGCGTTGTGACACCAGCGCCGAATCTTCGGCCCATTGGGCCTACTTCCTGTTCCGCCCAACCGTGTATCTCGCCCACCATGGTGCGGACATTCAGTTGGCTCGTACGACCGCCACTCGTTGGCTCGTCCCCATACACACAGAGGAACTCCTCAACGCCGTAAGCAGCGGCCGTCAGAAGATCTCGGCGGAGGCCGAGGAGGTTGCGGTCCCGGCAGTTGAGGCAGGCGATGGAGTGTCCGCCCATGGCTTGGACTTCATTGGCAACGGCAATGCTGGACACGGTTGCCCGGCCCAGGTGGTTATCGGGGATGAGGAACGCAGAGGAGATTGGGCTTAGAACGCCAATCTGGTGACGAACCCGTCGAAGGTCTGGCCGGGTTGCCGGCTCGATCTCACAGATGACCTTGAAAGGCTGAGTCGCCATCGCACCAGGTTATGTGAGTGAACGACTGGACTGCCTACGCTTTGTTACATGGCGACGCCAACTGTCACTCAAGAGGCGGCGTTCGAGGTTGCACGGGTGGAAGCAGAAGGCGGCCCGCAGGGTGCGGGACTGGCGTTCGACCAGCTTGAATCGCGCATGCCGACCCTTCGGGGGCAAAGGATGTACGGCGTCTTCTATCCTGGCCAATCCGAACGGTACTTCGCCTGCCTCCGTCTGGATGATGCAGCTTCGGATGACTTCGGGTTCGAGCGGGCCATTGTCCCCGGCGGCCTATATGGTCGGTGCCTCATCCGCGATTGGAACAGCCGACTCGCCGAGTTGCCCCAAGCATTCGACGCGCTCCAGGCTGAGCTAACTAGCGCCGGCTTTCTACATGACCGGGGACGACCGTCAATCGAGTTCTATCGACGCATCGACGAACTCATCATCATGATTCCGGCTCTTCGGGTGCGAGCAACCAAGTAAGTCGGAACCCTCCTCGCTGAACAGCCAAGGCAGTCATCCTTTCACCAAGCCTAGGAAACAGTCCTATGAGAGGCTTGTCGCGTGCGGCGGCCTTCACTGCGACTCCCCGGGCTTCTGCTTGTCGTGGGCTTTCTTGGCGTCTTGGCGGGTTCCTGTGGGTGGCTGGCGGAGGGAGATGATTTCCGCGCTGGGCCTATTTATTTCTACGTGGTCGAACTCGCTCCCCCGATTGGTTATGGCCTCGTCGGCTGGGCGTGGTGGCAGTGGATGTCCGACGATTCGGCCTCGGTCAGGACGGCCAGCCGCGCATCACGGATTCTCGCCGTTGCCTCACTCGCCTTCGCCGCCACATACGCCGCTCTTCTCTTCAACCTCGTAGACGTGCGCCTTTCTCTTCCATCCAACGCGGGGTTCCCTGATTTGCTGAGTATCGCATCGGACGCCTCGATTGAGGTTGGGTTCCTCCTTGCCGGTATCGGGTTCTGGATCGCCTCGCGGGCTTATACCGAGGTCGTGCCGGTGCGTCAGAAGCCGGATGAAGGCACGCTCGTCTCTTCGTGAACTGCTAATTCCTTCCGCGCTGCCAGGCATGCCACCACCGTACGACCAGCGTTCCCCGGACCGGACGTGGCGACGATGCGTCCAACGTGCGAACCTGTACCGAGTGAAGCGGCTGGGCCAGGGCGTGCTCATGTTCCTCTGCGGCCTACTCGTAGCCCTCGCAGCCTGGGCAGAGCTTGCCCACGCTCAGAGTGCGCATGGCCCGCCGCCGTCCCCGGTCATTGCGAAGACGACGCGGGGCACCACCCCGCTGACGGCGACCACATCGACCACGACAACGACTCTCTTCGAGGCTGCACCGAGCGGGCCTTATGGACCCTGACCCCGTGCGACCAACGAAGAAGAGGTCCTCTACCAACGGGTGTGGTTCTGGCTGCTTATGGGCGTCGTCGTCGTTCTCGGCCTTGGTGGCTGCCTGAGTGTCATCGCTGGACACCGACACAGGGCAGCATTCGGCCATTCGGGTCATGCAACCAGCTTCATTACGTACTCCGTGACCGGGACTGGACAGGCTAAGACCATCACCTATGCAACTCTTCAAGGGGGTTCGCGACGGAATGACGAGGCCCGGGTGACGGACGTGACTTTGCCGTGGTCGAAGACAATCAATGCTTCTGGACTGTTTCTGAGCTTCGACGTGAGCGCCACCAATGGCGACGGAGGCGGGTCACTCGCGTGCTCCATTACTGAAGATGGACAACCGGTGGTCTCTAACACGACCAAGGGCGCATTTGCGACGGCGAGCTGCTCTTACGCCGGTTGACGGGTCAAGCTGGCCCGCAGGACAACGTCCGGCGGCAGTTCGAGAACAGAGTGAGAGTCTCGCTACCAACCACGGCGGAGCCTCCTCGCTGGACAGTCACGCAGGTGATCCTGTCACCAAGCGTGAGAGGAGAGGTAGTCCTATGACAGGCTTGACGCGTGCGGCGGAACCTGCGAATACCCAGAGCACTCGTCGCGCTGGCTTTCTTGGCGTTGTGGCCGGAACGGTCGGCAAGTTGCTTTCCGTTGGGTGATCTTGAAATCCTCCTTCACTGTCATCGCCATCGCGCCTTTGATTGGCTACGGCCTTGTTGGGTGGGCATGGTGGCACTTGGCAAGTAATGACGCCGTGCCTCATAGGACCGTGCGCTATTGCTCGCGCCTTTTCGCATTCGCGGCGCTGGCCTTCGCGGCATCGTGGTCGGGATTGGTCTATAACCAGGTCGATTTCCGAGTCTCTTGGTCTGTGGGTTCGTTCCAAGCTCCGCATTGGCGTCTTCTGCTCGCGTCGGACGTCTCCAGCGCCACCGGGTTCCTTCTGGCGGCGCTAAGGCTGTGGTCGGCATCCAATGCGAGGGCGCCGACACGAGAGCGGAGGATCGGGTTCCTGTAGCCGTTGGCGCCATACCCGATGACGATTGACCCACCTCAGTCGGGTAGGCGGCACCTGAACGCCCGCTCGACCGATGATGTTTGTCATCAGCTCGCGGGTGACCTTCCACCGTCCTCCCAACTTCCGCACCGGTCCCTCGACCCCCACTTGGAGCCCCCCTCCATCACCGACCCGGATGGTTAGCTCCATCCACACCGTATCCGAGGAGTCGAAGCGAACCCGTCGCACAGTAACGGTGACGTCTTGGGCAGCGACTCGTTGCTGAGCTTGGTACAGGAAGGGTCGGAGGACGTCGGCATCCTCTAGTAAGTCCGAGAGTTCCTCGTCCGACCTTCCCTCGAACACCTTCGTCGCGGCCACGACAATGTCGCTGACTGCATTCTCGTCGGGGACCTCGCCGAACAGCGCGGGGCGGCAGGGTGAGGCATCGCTCCTCCGACATTGCGCCGTCCAAGCGTCTGGCCGAATGACTGATGCAGACTTCGCAGACGTTTACGGCGCCATTGGTCACGTAGTGGTTGACTTCCAGAGATCGCGCCCACACAAGACGCAAACGGAAGCGAGGCGCGGTCCCATTGGCCCTACTCCTCCGCCGGCAAAGGCACGTTGCAAGACGACATTCGGTCCTGATGTCGCATGCCAACTGGAGGTTGCCCGCTCCTCCTCGTGAGGTCCCCCCAGGCGCTGAATGACCTCCCTTCGAACGTCCGAGGGGTTCACTCCAAGAGCGCCCAGCACCTGCATCGCGACCCCTTCACCTTCTTGGTGGAGGCCCAACAGAATGTGCTCGGTGCCGATGTAGCTATGTCCGAGTTGCAGGGCTTGGCGCAAGGAGAGTTCAAGAACCTTCTTTGCACGGGGGGTAAATGGCGGGCTCAGCGGTCTCGGACCCGCTTATCGGCGGGATGATGGTCTCCTCAACCTTCGCTCGGACCTTGTCCAACGAGATACCGAGAGTTGCGAGGGCCTGTGCGGCAATGCCGTCACGCTCGGCGATGAGGCCGAGGAGAATGTGCTCGGTGCCGATGAAGCTGTGGCTGAGGAGGCGGGCCTCTTCCTGGGCCAGGACTAACACCCGCCTCGCCGCGGTCTGTGAACCTCTCGAACATGGACGTGAGGCTACTGACCTGCCGCTCCTGAGTTTGGGCCGTCCCAACAGCCGTTGAGTCCGTAGCCTCACGATGCCGACGCACCTGCAGGAGTCGGCGGAGGCGGGGAACGACCACCCTCTACTGTGGTCTCGGTGTGGCGGGCGTTAGGTCTCATGGCGGCGGTGATTACGGCCGCCGTGGGAGTCTCGGCCTGCTCGACATCACCCGGCACTTCCTCAGCCCAAGGCAGCCCAGCGGCCCTCCACCAGCTACAGGTGGCGGTTCGCGTCACTGAGGCGGAGGGCACGGCGGGCTTCAAGTCGGTTCAGGTCTCCGCCCAGGCATCGCAGAGTGGGTTCGCGCAATCCGTGGCCACTGGCTACATCCAGTTCAGCGGCCCTAACGTGCAGACTTCCACCACGCGTCTCGTCGCGTCCGGAACCAACTGGGTCAGCCTCATACGACTCTGGTGTTCGGCCGAGCAATCTACATCCAGTCGTCACCGACGAAGTGGGCAAGAGGACGGCTTCCGCAGCCCTATTCCATCTTCGGGGCACTCGACGCGACAACCTTGACCAAGGGGACTGCCACGGTCGAAGACATGGGGATTCGGACGATTGGCGGCGTGAAATATGTCGAGTTCGTCGTTCACGAGCCCGCTGTCACGGTGACGCTTGGACAAGTCCAGGGACACAGTCCACCCTTATCTCGTCAGTGTGTGGGTCGACAATCACGGCCGTCTTGCACGGACGAGCGCGACACAGGTGGTCTCGGTGCGTGGTCGGAGTGGTCAGACAGCCGGGATTTACACCACGACGCTTAGTGATTTCGGTGTGGCGTTTAATCCATTGGTGCCGCCGGCCTCGGAGCTGGTGACGAGCTAGGAGGTTCGTTCCGCCTCCCACAACCGCATCGACAAAGACCCGGGCCCAAGCGTCAACCTCGTCCTCGCTCAGTGAGCCGAAGCTTCTGGAGGATGTACCACCAAGCACCGCATCCCTGTCGCTCTGAACTCCAACTCGCACGCGGGGCACAGTATGAGTGCGTCCTTGATGGTCAAATGTGAGAATCGCTGGTGGGCGTCGCCGTAACCTTTGAGCCTCTCAAGGTAGAGACACGGGTTCGAACCCAGTTAGGACTGCTTCGTCGGCTTGGCCGCATATTGGGGCAGTGACTTACAGATATACCTGGCTCCGACGGCGCAAATGGATCCATAGCTCTCAGCCCGGAGATGGGAAGTAGAGGGTCGTGGCCCCGGGGGTAGTCGTAGTCGGCTCACCTTCGGCTCGGTCCAAGTGCAACTCGGCTCGGGCGAGGTGCTTTTCGGCGATGAAGAGCTTCCTGGACGCTCGGGCGTCGACGACGCACGAAAGCGGTGTGCCTGGGCACTCTGCCTTGACTGCTTTCAGGTCCGCCTGATCCTCCGCAACCCAGTGCCGCACTTGTCTTTGCGCTCTCGCGGCAACGGGGGTTTGCGAGACGGTGGTGTCGGTGGGGTTGAGGAATGAGTATCCCGCCCCGACCACCGCCAGGGCGAGCACCAGGGCTACGAGGTTCCGTCGCATCGCCGTCAGGCGACGTTACCGAAGTGGCCGCCGAGCTACTCAAAGTCTTTCTCAGAGTGGCAATGCCGCTACTGATTGACGGCAACTATCCTCAGGCGCACACTCCGAGGGGCAGGCCCGTCGAGCCAGGATCCCGCGTGGGTATCCCTGCCCCCGGGCCCGGATCGCGATGTCACGTGACATCCCGTCCGCTACCCCAAGATGGACTTGTCCTCGTGGCGTGAAAGGTTCCCCTGAGAGCAGTCTCACACCACTGTCGATCTCAGAGTTCGAGGCGCTCTAGTCGTGCATCAGACAATCGTTCTGCCTGTTGGACGAGAGCACGCATCCATCCTCCGGCACTGTAACGAAGAATGGGTGTGATTCGTCTAGAGGAAGGTGGAGGTATATCCGGGCCCGGAGTTGGCCGCTAGTGCGTGAGTCGGAACTCGAAGCTATCGAGTCGGTGGAGCTTCTCGCCGATGACCTCCGCAGAACGCATGAGTACGAGCATCATTTCGTCCTCGGTCCTCAGGCTGCAGCAGAGTTGGTCGACGCCCTCAACGAGGTGGCCAAGATGGCTCGCCGTCTCCCAAATGAAGTACCTCTTTTGGCCGACGAAAAACCTTTAAAGGGTTTCTCCAAGCAGGGACGCAAACTGCTCGGCGACGCATCCGCCTAGATAACCGGCGGTTCGTCGAACCGGCCATTCCCTTTGCCATCCGGCTACCGGCCATTCCCTTTGCCATCGGGCAACCCGTCCTTCCCTAAGGGCCGAGGATGACCGGATGGTGGTTCGCCGTCGAGGTGCACTAGACGAGGAGAGAGCGAGTTGTCGCGAGAGGTTGGGTGTGATCGACATTTACCAAGAGGCCGGTAGGAAAGGAACGAAGAAATACCCGATTCGGGTGTAGACGGGAGTCGCTCGACGCCGGACAATGCACAAGCGAATCGGCCTATTCCGGGCCATGAGTGAGCACACCAGTGGAGGGGGTTCTCGTCATGTCACGTTCCAAGACTTTGCGCGTCACGGCGGCCGTCATGGCTGCATCGGGATCATCGATGGGTGCATTAGTGATGCTGTCCAACCCGGCCAGCGCTTCATCGAGCACCTTGACGGACGGTCAGACGCTCACCGGCGGACAGGAGCTTGTCGCCGGTAGTTACACGCTGGTCATGCAGACCGATGGCAACCTGGTCGAATACTTGTCAGGGAACGCCGTTTGGCAGACCTACACAGCGGGCGAGCCTGGCAACCGTCTGGCCATGCAGACGGACGGCAACCTGGTCGAGTACGGGTCAGCCAACCAAGTCCGTTGGCAGACCCACACGCAGGGCTATGGGGGCGACCATCTTGCCCTGCAGTCGTCGGATGGCAACATCGTCGTCTATTCGAGTGGCGGGAGCGCCCTTTGGGCCAAGTCCTGGACGCAACAGGCCGCGGGATCGCAAGCGTACGCCCAGGTCATCATGCCCAGCTACGGATGGAGCGCCGCTTCGCAGTTTGGGTACCTGAACGACCTGTGGACTCGTGAGAGCAACTGGGAGTGGAACGTCTGCAACGGCGGATCAACCTATCCGAGCTGCAACTACAACGGGGTTGCCTACGGAATTCCCCAGTCCCTTCCCGGAGACAAGATGGCTTCTGCCGGCTCCGACTGGGCCACCGACGGCGAAACCCAGGTCCAATGGGGCCTCAACTACATCCTCAGTGAGTACGGCTCACCAGCGGCGGCCTGGGCCCACGAAGAGTCGTACGGCTGGTACGTGAAGAAGGCTGCCAAGTAGACGAGATCGTCCTTTACGGGGTGGTGCGCAACAGGCCGACTGCGGCCCGGTTGCCACCATCAGGCCATGTCGTTGGGAAGATGCCAGTTGGCGGGTTCGGATTCGCCAGCTGGCGATTCCCTCGAGGATCCGTTCGGACCAGGACACCTCCACGAGAGGTGGCTCACGTCGTCGGGCGACGAAGGAGGGATTCCATCCATGACGACTGCTGACCTCGAGGTGGGGAAGGAGGATGCAGCTCCCGATCCGATGGAGTTGGACATCTTCCTGGCCTGGTGTCGGGAAGTGCTCCAGCTCGATTGGATGCCGGACCCTGGTACCGAGTTTCGAGACGATCTTCACCTCGATGATCTCGAGCTCTTTACCTTCGCTCTTCGGTTCAACGAGTTGGCTTCGGTGACATCGACTGTCACACCCGACGTGTTCAGCCGGTTGGATTCGATTCGGGACCTGTACCTCTACTACCTGACAATTGGATCGATGCCCCATGAGTGAGTTGGAAACGAAGAGCCGTATCAGCGAAGACCTGCTGCGAGGTCGATGGTTTTCCCTCACTCCTATTCGGCCCACGCATCACCCCGCCCTCTACGAACTGGCGGCCAGGGACCAGAACAGCGTGCGCTGGCGTTACCGAGGGACAATGCCGCCATTTCCCGCCTTCGAGCAGAGTCTTTACGTCGGGGTGATGTGCCAGTTCGTGATCTGCCCGAACGACGACCCCCAGCGAGTGGCCGGGTTGGTGGTGGCGTACAACGCTACTCCGCAGGACCAGCATTGCTACCTGGCGGCGCAAACGGACAGCCGAGCCGGCGCCGGCGCCATCGAGGGGGTCGCGCTGTTCTTTCGCTACCTGTTCCGGCATTGGCCGCTTCGGAAAATCTATCTCGAATCTCTCGAATTCAATGTCCCTCAGTACGCCAGCGCGATCGAGCTCGGTCTCTTCCGGGAAGAAGGACGACTCAGGTCCCACCACTATTTCGACGACCGGTATTGGGATATGAGCCTTTACGCCGTGTATCGAGAAGATGCCTTGGCGTTCGAGGAGAAATTCAGCTTGCTCTTTCCATCGGAATGACGAACCCCGGCCGATGACCACCACGCTCGCCGATCTCATCGCTCCGGGGTGTCGTGACAGTTTCCTCCACTTCATCGATGAGGACGACGTGTTCACCCTCGGCGAGATGTGGAGGCGAGGGGAATCGATCGCGGCGTGGGATGCCGCACACGGCGGCTCACCTGTCGCTGCCGTGTTGTCGAACAGCTCCTCGTGCGTGGCCACCGTCATCGGCGCCGTTCGGGCCGGCATCACCTTCGTGTCGCTTCCGGCCCCTCCTCGTGGCGCCGATCCCATGCTGTATGCACGATTCGTGGCCGACGCCTGCAACCAGGTCGGAGCCACGACAGTGGCTGTTGACAGCAAGTACTTGGCGCTTCTGCCACCGCTTCCGCGAATCTCGTTCACTTCGTTTGAGGCAATGCTCGATTACGGCGGGAATGGGCAAACACGGCCGAGTGAGTTTGCCCTGATTCAGTTCACGTCGGGGAGTACGGCCTCCCCGAAGGGCGTCGTGTTGGGCCAACGCAAGTTGGTGGCCAATGTGGAGGCGATCTTGGACTGGTTGCGTCCGGCACCGGGAGATGGTGTGTGCACCTGGCTTCCCCTGTCTCACGATATGGGTCTCATCGGCATGTTGTTGTCGTCGTTGGCCGGTTCGGGTCCGCAATGGACCAATGGTCACGACATCGTGATCCTGACACCCGAGGGATTCGTGCAGAATCCCCAAAACTGGCTTGCGGCCTGTTCCGAATACCGGTCGACAGTTACGACCGCCCCGAGCTTCGGCTTCGAGCTCGCGGTCAAGCGCCGCGGTAGCGGCTCACTCGATCTCGATCGCCTGCGGGTGTGCATAACAGGGGCGGAACCCGTCGGTGCTGCGGGTCTCCGGCGATTCGCGAAGACCTTCGCTGACAGCGGCTTTTCGTCGTCCGCTTTCTGCCCCGCCTATGGACTTGCGGAGGCATCGTTGGCGGTGACGATCACCGAGCCGGAGGCTCACTGGAGCTCGGTCAGGCTCGACCCGGATGCACTGGCCGAGCAGGAAGTAGTTTCCCGCTCCGGTGGCGTGGAGCTGGTGGGATGTGGCTCCCCTCTGTCTGGGATGGAGGTCCTCGTCGACACTCACGGTTCCGCGGTAGGGGAGATTCTCGTTCGAGGTCCATCGGTGCTCGACCGGTATTCGACCGGTGAGCCCGGGACCACCTCCGAAGGATGGCTGCGAACGTCCGACTTGGGTTTCTTCAAAGATGGGGAACTTCATGTCGTGGGGAGAAAGGACGACATGCTCATCGTCGCGGGACGAAACATCTTCGCCGGCGACCTGGAGACCCACGTCGCCGACTTACCAGGCGTGCGTCCGGGCCGCAGCCTCGTCGCTCAGAATCAACACGGCGAACTGGTCGTGCTGGCCGAGCCGGAGGCGGACGTCATCATGGACAGATCGAGCTGCTCGTGCTTGGCCGATTCCATCCGCCGACGAGTGAGCTCCCGGTGCGGCGTGGCCCCTCGGGTCGTTGCCATCCTCCCCCGTGGACGGCTTCCCATGACCGCCAGTGGTAAGAGGCAGCGCATCTCCGCAATCCGGGCACTCGAGGAAGGTCGCCTCGAGGTGCTCGACGGCTCGATCGGCTGAAGAGCGTCAATGCCGGCACCCGAGGGCTCACGCGTCATCCTTACATTCGACACCTACTGTGCTCACGTCTTCGAATTGCTCGAGCTCCCCGTGCCGACGGAGCTATCGGAGGATTCCAACCTCGGAGAGGACTTGGGCATCGATTCGCTGCAGGCACTGGAGCTGGTCGTCATCTCCGAGCAGCTGGCCGGATGGACGGAGCCTTGCGCCAGCGTTCCGGCCATCAGCACCATGCAGGATGCGTATGGCTATTACCGCTCCCGACTGGCTGCTGACCAGTGAGCCCGGGACCGGTCAGCGTGCGCCGCCGCTGGCCGGCGGTGCGTCGTCCGGTGACTTACGGTCCGACAGCGGTGCGGGTCCTGCTCGCTGTGACGATCGGCTTGGCCGCCATCGCCGAACTCACATCGGGTCCGGCCAGTGAGGCCGCCTCTGTCCTCGTTCGTATCGGGCCGGCTCTGCCAGCTCCCTCGGGAGCGGTGGTGGCAGCTCGACTCCCGTCGACGGCCCAGCTCAGCATCGACATCGTTCTCGAACCCCGTCACCCGCTTGTTCTCACCGCCTATGCACGAGCCGTGTCCACTCCAAGCTCCGGTCTCTTCCGGCACTATCTCGGCGTGGATCAGTTCGTTGACGACTTCGGACCCTCACGCCATTCGATCGCTGCCGTCGAGGCCGCGCTGAACGGAGTCGGCCTGCATCCTGGGCCGATCGCCAGGAATCACTTGAGCATTCCTCTGCAAGCCAGTGCCCAGCGGTTGGCGACGGCATTCTCCACCCGGTTCACCGAGTACCGCGAGAGCGGAGGTCGCATCGCCTATGCCAATACCGAGGCGCCGCAAGTCCCCCGGTCGATCGCCTCCGACATCCAGGCGGTGATCGGCCTGGACGACCTGGGTCTGGCCTATCCAGCCGTGGCGCACCGGTCGCTCCGTGCCCGACGGGAGGTAGCAACACCGCTGCTCCGAGGCAGCCCGAGTCGACCGTGCCGAGCGGCGGTGCGGCAAGCTTCGAAGGACGGCTCGGTCACCATCAATCGAGTGGCGGGTGCCTACGGGTTCTCTGGTATCTACGTCGATCATGACCTGGGGTCGGGGGAGACAGTCGCCCTCTACGAGCTGCAGGGGTTACGAGCTTCGGACGTGGCGGCCTATCAGTCGTGTTACACGACGGCGGCCTCGGTCTCGGAGGTGAAGGTCGACGGTGGGCCGCTAACCCACTCGGGATCCGAGGAGTCGGACGTCGACACGGAAGAGGTCGCCAGTCTGACCCCGGATGCTCGCATCCTTGTATACGAAGGGCCAAACACCGTCACCGGCGGCTACGACACGTACAGCGCGATCATCTCGCAAGACGCGGCCAACGTGGTCTCCACGTCCTGGGGTCGCTGCGAACTGTTCGAGAGCAGCCTTACTGCCGATGCCGAAAACACCCTCTTCGAAGAGGCGGCCATTCAGGGACAGACGATTGTGGCATCCGCAGGGGATCAGGGGTCGGAAGGCTGCCTGGGTAAGCACGATGTGCTGGACCAGCTGGTCGTCGACGATCCGGCCAGCCAACCCTTTGTCACCGGTGTGGGTGGGACATCGTGGTCGAAGGCGCCGCCTGGAGAATCAGCCTGGAACGACGGGCCGACCTGTTGCTGGGGGGCCGGCGGCGGCGGCATTTCCTCCCTTTGGGACATGCCCCTCTACCAGTCGAATGACCTGGCCGACGCAGTGATCAACTCTTTCTCGTCAGGCGCGCCGTGTGGCGCCGCCAATGGCACGTACTGCCGCGAGGTGCCGGATGTCGCCAGTTTGGCCGGTCCCTACCCCTTCCTGTTCTTCGTCGGCGGCAAATGGGGAAGTTGGGGCGGGACCAGCTTGTCTTCCGCGCTCTGGGCGTCGCTTTTTGCCTTGACGGACGCGTCAGCCGAGTGCGACGCAACGAACATCGGATTTGCTAACCCGGTGCTCTATGACATTGCCGTCGGTCAACGAATGGCGTTCAACGATGTAACGACCGGGAACAATGACCTCACGGGAATGAACGGCGACCTGTTCCCGGCCCTGGTTGGCTACGACATGGCGACGGGATTGGGTACGCCAAATGGCTCGAAGCTCGCTGCCGCCATCTGTGCCGTACCGGTTCGTCAGTTGCCAGGCGAGTCGCCAGGCAGTTCTTTGTCGGGTTAGATGTCCCGCGGCTGCTCGGTGGCTTCATGCGGTGTTCTCATCGCAGGTGGAGTGGTTGACGAGATAACCGTAGAGGATGCCCAGCAGGCGATTTCCCAAGTTGCGGAGTCCGGCGTGGTGCGTGTCGAGTGGCCTCCGGCAGTCGTAGACGCCTCAGCGGCCGGTGAGATGCGCATCGACGTGAAGGCCCACAGTAGACGTCATCGGCTAGCCGAAGACGGGACGGGTCGGGCTAGGCATTCCTACTCCCGACGGGGATGCCGCGCGTGTAGCGTTTCTCCATGATCATTTGGTCCTACAAGTTGGAGCGATTCGACCCGATGGCAAAGGACGGTCATCAGGCCGTCGAGAGGGCTCTCAACACGTTGGGCGAGCAGGGCTGGGAGCTTGTCGGAGTTCAAGCAATTGGGGAGGATTCCTATGTCATCTGCAAGCGGCCGGTCGATATAGGAGAGTCGGCCGGCTAACGATCGGGTTGCTTGCGTGTCTGCGATGTCCGACCCCGACGAGGCGAGGCCGACTACGACGCCGCAGCAACGGTGACGTTCACCGTGAACCAGGTTTGCGGTGGGATGGTGCAGGGAGGTGCGTCCGACGGCGAACACTCCTGGCCAAACGAGGCTCGCAGCGAGGCCGAGCCCGCCTCCAATGCATCCAATCCGACGGTGAGAGTCTGCCCTGATGCCGTGACCCTCCCAACCGAGAGAACCGAGGGGTTGCTGGTGGAAACAGGAGGGATTGTCCAGAGACCAGGGATGACCCCTTGTCCCTTCTTGTCGAAGGCGAGTGTGAGATGGGTTCCAACGTCGATGCACAATGGCGGGCTTTGGAGATGAGGAACCAGAATTGAAGACGAACCGCCGTCGATGCAATGGTGCGGCCACGCCGTGGTACCGGTCGTGATAGTGATTCGCGTGGCTGTCGTCCGGTCAGCCGATGGCGCCGAGGAGCAGCCTGCGAACGCGAGGACGGCAATCCCGAGGCCAGCGACCGTCATGCCGACCCGTCGGGGACATCTATAGTTCACCACCCCCTATTGACCTCGAACTTCTGGGGGTGGCGGTTCCTAGAGAACATCGAAGGCCATCACGGTCACCTTGTCCTCCGCCCCCTGCTCCACGGCACAAGTGACGAGATTGTCGGCGGATAGTTGGGGAACCCCGATACCAACGGGGTGACGAGGATCCGCCGCATGCACTCATTCTGCCCTCGTTCTGTGGTCGGACCCGAGTGGGATGGCCGCCCGGGCGGGGTCCAACCGGTTCGCTCGGGCATCCTTGTGGTAGATGGGATGGTTGGTGATTGCCCTTAGAGGCCTCCTTTGAGCGTCGGCGTGAATCGATGCATTGCCGTCTCGGCCGTTGCCGTCGTGGCTCTGCTCGTAACCGCCTGCTCGTCAGGACCCAATCTCACCGCCGACCGAGCCGCCGTGACCCAGGCACAGCACGCGGTGAGTACCGACCTCGCTGAGTTAGACCGGCTCCAGGAGGAATCTACGAAGGTCGTCATCCTCTGTGTCGCTGATCATTGTCCGACTGGCGGTGGTGCCGGCAGCTCAAATGCGCAGGGAACAAAGGTCAACCAGGCTCACCAACGACTGGAGATGGCATTCCTGAAGCTCGACGCGGCTGAGGCCAAGCTGTCGTTTGATGAGAGCGGGAACAGATGAAAGAGGCTTTCCGTCGAGTGACCACCCAAGAGAACCACGGTCATGAACTCTCCACTGGTGACTGACACCACCTTAGGAGGACGACCGATGGCCAATGTCACCATCTGGAAGGACCTCGACCTCCCGGAGGAGATGTGGTGCAAGACGGGATTCGTCGACCAAAGCCTTCTCGATCAGGACGCGCAGCGCCTCCGAGTGGAGATTGCTCGGCGCGGTCTAGTTGACTGACTCGAAATGCAGCCGATATCACTGCTGGGAAACCCAGTGCTTAGAAAGCGATGTCAAGAGGTGACGGAGTTCGGACCTTACCTCGCCGACCTTGTCGAGACCATGTTCGAAACGCTCCTTGCCACCGGGAACGGAGTTGGGCTTTCGGCCAACCAGGTGGGCCACCAGGAGCGTCTCTTCGTCTTCGACTTCCATGATGGGATGACCGGCCATGTCGTCAACCCGGTCATCGTCGTGGCCGACCATGGGCTACAAGAGGGTGACGAGGCGTGTCTTTCCATACCGGGTGTGGGCCTTCCGACTAGCCGACTCGCACGCTGCACAGTGCGCGGCGTCGACGTACACGGTCACCCGGTCGAATACGAGGGCGAGGGTCTGTCCGCCCGCTGCTTCCAGCATGAGTTGGACCATCTGAACGGGAAGTTGTACATCGACCTCCACCCCGTCAAGGTGCGGAAGCGATTCGAGCAAGACGTCGCCGAGTTGCCATGGTGGCGACAACAAGCGCTCGATCCGCGCTCACCTCTGTATACCGGCGAGGATGCTGCGAGCGTCGAAGAATGAGGGCGGATTGCTCTGCTCCATTGTCGGCAGCTTTGCTGAGTTCGACGCCCTACTCCATTTCTTTCCAGTGCGGACGCTGAAACAGTCGAGCGAACCGTGCGTGCAGCGACGGCCCCTCGTCGTAGGCAGCGTCGATATGAAGTACCGGAGGACCATGGGGTTCAGGCAAAGACGCGGCCTGCTCGTCCGTAAGGCTGCAAGTCACATGGGTAGTCGTGATGTCCGAGATTTGGTCTCGCTCGACAAAACGATGACCATGCTTCGTCCCCACGACGATTCCGTCGAACTCGTCCTCCGACGGTATCTGCAGGACGTGGACGACGGTGCCGAACTCTGTACCGGACGATGAGAGGACGGGCGTCTTGGTCTCCAGAGCCAAATACGAGATTGGTTCGCCATCATCCATGTCTGAGTCCTTTCGCTCGCGCGGATCAAACTCCTGGAGGACGGTAGCTCCCCGCCTCTGTGTGGCGCCATCAGCTCTGCTACACGTTTGGTCTCGTTCCCCTTGTCGCTGGATACGAGCCGTCTGCCTTTGGCCTCAGGCTGCTGTAGCGATGGCGTACTGAAGCTCATTGAGCAAACTATTTCGATATTCATGACTTATCCAGCCCGTTGCCTTGGGAAGGGCGTTGTTCACCACCGCCATGAACGACGTCCACAACGAAACCTCTCGGCCGAGTCATCCTCTCCGGTCGCGGCGTCGCGCCGCCTGGGCTGCACTTGACCATTCCGACTTTCGGAATAGTGCGCATTGGGGCGACGGAAGGATCGGTGGTGGCGTCGGAGCGGCGTGGCCGAACACAAGACGCACCATCCTCGTCCTGACCAGCCTGTCCGGCGGCGACATGCATGGATACGCGGTCATCAAGGACATTGAGGCCATGACCGGTGTCACCTTCGGCCCGGGCACCCTTTGCGCCGTCCTGGCCCGCCTTGAGGCAGAGGGGCTGGTCGAAGCCCTATCAGTGGCCGGCGGATTCTCTCTGATGTCGCCGGTTCGAATCAGAGTTTGCGGGTTCTCCAAGCCTCAGTCTTGAAGGCGACGTCAGCGGTGATCTGGCCGTCGATTCCGAGAGCGTCGCGCAGAAGCCGTCTCGTCTCGCTGAAGATTCTCAAACGACGTTCCTCAGTCATCAGAATGAACAGCGACAGGGTGCTCATGAGCCCGATCATCTGATCGGCGGTCAGGGCGAGGTCCCAACGAAACTCGGCAAGCTCAGGTTGGTCAAGTGGAAGAAATCGGTCGGCGGGAATGACCAAAGTCGGGGAGGGACGGTCGGCGTCGGCCAGTACGACGTCGGCGAGGCTCTCCTGCGAGGAGTCGGACAAGCGTTCGTCGGTACCGGCCGCGGCATCCAACGACTGCGATTCAAGTAAGGCTCTGGCTTGGACCATGAAGAGACCCTCGGGATCGGGCCCCGACCACAGGACGCCGACGACGCCGCCAGGCCGCAACACCCTTGCCACTTCTCGCAGCGTCGGCTCAGGCTCCATCCAGTGCCACGAGGAGGACGCGAATATCGCATCGACGCTGGAATCCGGGAGAGGGATCGACTCCCCTTGTCCCGCGAGCACGGTCGCCGTGGGTACTTCTGCCTTGAGTACTTCCCGCATCCGCTCGTCGGGTTCGACGGCGTTGACATGATCGGCGTGGGCCAGTAGCAGGCGACTGCACGCTCCTGTTCCGGCTCCGAGGTCAAGGGCCACGCCGACGTGCCGGCCATCAAGGATCCAGTCGATCGCGGAGTCCGACGGACCCGGGCGGAACGCCTCGTAGGTCTCCGCGACTTCTCCGAAGCTGGAGGCTCGCGCAGCCTTTTCGTCGGGAGGCAAACCCGATAGAGGAACGTCTGTCACGATGCCCATTCAATCAGGCGAGGGTTGTGCCCCGGCGTGCCCCATCTCACGAAATACAACCCCAAACGACGAACATCGGACACTCTGAACCGACTGCAGCCTGGTCGAGGGTCAGAATCGCTGGTCGGAGCGTCGTCTTCTTTGACCTTAGGGCTGAGGCGAAGGCGAGGGTTCCAACCCGGTTGGGACTGTTGTGAGCTTGACCCCTGGAGCCGGACTGCGGCGACGAGAGCGATGCGCGTGGGGCGGAACTTCCCTCGGATATCCACTCGAAATCACTTGGGATCGAGCGACCACGCTGCGTCCAGATCGTCGGGCCACAGCCACGGCGCTCTTGCCTGCGCGATCGCCATCGCTCAGGGAGGTTGACGACGCGTTATCGGAACGACCCTACCTCGCAACGCGTCCGTCCAAGCTGAGGCTTTAGCCATCGGTCTCGCCTTGACTAGCAACCGTCGCCGGCGCAGCCACCCCGAGGCTTGCGTCGTCCTTTGTCTCTCCACCTTCGGTGACCTGACCGGACCCGCCGATCCGCTTTCGGAAGATGTAGAGGCTCCAACCCTGATATGCGAGGACGATGGGAAGGAAGATGATTGCCACCACGGTCATCACCTTGAGCGTGTAGGAAGGACTGGCCGAGTTGGCGACAGTGAGGTTGTAGGCCGCGTTGGTGGTGGACACCATGACCCGGGGGAAGAGATCGAAGAAGATCGAGGACACCAGGGTTCCGATGGCCCCCGCGGCGGATGCGAACGCCCAGCCCTCGGCCCCTGATTCGGCGAACAATGCCGCGGCCACAACGGCCACCAGTGCCAGGACATCGAATGGGCTGGGGAGGAACCCCTCACTCAGACCCACGTGGCTCCAGGTCAGCCAGCCAAAGGCGACCACCGCGGACATCCAGCCCAACCAGCCCGATAGGCGGGATACCCGGTCGTGCAGTTCTCCTTCGGTTTTGAGGGTCAGGTAGGCCGCTCCGAGGAACAGGCACAACACGGTGAGCGTGACACCCGTGTAGAGCCCGAAGGGGACCAGAAGACCCAAGAAGGTCCCGGTGTAGTTGTGGGCCGAGTCGATGGGTAAGCCGTGGAGCAGGTCACCGAGGGCGGTGCCCAGCAGCAGCGGGATGAGGAGGCTGCCGACGGTCATCGACCATCGCCACGTCGAGTGCCATCGGGGATCGTCGATCTTGCGGCGGAACTCGAAGGAGACGCCACGAACGATCAGAGCCAGCAGGACGAGCACCAAGGGCAAATAGAAGGCGGAAAACATCGTGGCATACCACCCCGGGAAGGCAGCGAAGATGCCCGCTCCTGCCACGACCAGCCACACTTCGTTGCCGTCCCAGAAGGGACCGATCGAGTTGACGACGATGCGCTGCTCGGCGTCGTCGTGCGCAACGAACGAATGCAGCATGCCCACGCCGAAGTCGAAGCCTTCGAGGATGAAGAAGCCGACCCAGAAGATGGCGATGATCACGAACCAGATGTTGTTGAGATGCACCATCGTCGTCTCCTAGTAGATGAGGGCAGGGACACGGTCGTCCCCGGCTTCGTCAGATTCCCCGTTCGGGGGACGTCTTCGTGCTTGCCCCGTTCCTCCCCGTCTTCGCCCTCCCCGAGGTGTTGACGGCCGTAGTGGACCATCAGGTAGGCGTCGGCCACGCCCAAGGCGGCATAGAGGAGGACGAAGACGGACAGGCTGATCCAGATGTCAGTAGCGGTCACGGACGGTGAGGCGGCCTGCGAGGTCTTCATCAGACCCTGGACGATCCAGGGCTGTCGCCCGCTTTCGGTGAGCAGCCACCCGCCGGTGTTCATCAGAAATGGGGCGATCACGAACCACGGTGCGATGAACAGGAACCACTTGGCCTTCTCAAGGGTCTTCCGGCGAATGAGCCAGAGCCCCCAGAGAGCGAAGAGCGCAATGATGGCGGCCAGGTAGGCCATGACCCGCATCCCCCAGTACTGGATGAAGACGTTGGGGATGTAGTTCCCGGGTCCGTACTCCTTCACGTACTGCGCCTGAAGATTGTTCATGCCCTGCACCTCGCCGTCCACGTGGTTGGTGGCCAGAATGGACAACAGGTCCGGAATCTCAATGATCTTTTTCGGAGTCGGATCGTTGTTCCCGCCACCCGTTTGGAACGCAGAGAACGCGCAGTGTGACGAACAGGTGTTCCACAGTGCTTCGGCCGCGGCGATCTTCATCGGCTGATACGTGCCCTCGACCACCCCGAGCTCGCTCCCGATGAACATGTTCAAGAAGACGGCCGGGGTGAGCACGGCCAAGGAGATGACGGCGGTGCGACGGAACGCCTCGACCGCGCTCCTCCTCTTGAGGTGCCAGGCGGAGACAGCCAACATGACCAGGGCCCCGGTCACGAGTGAGGCCAGAATCACATGCGGGTAGGCCCACAGGAACACCGGGTTGGTGAACAGGGCTCCGATGTTGTTGAGCACGGGCTGGTGGGCCGAATTCAGCACGTAGCCCACCGGATGCTGCATCCACGAGTTGGCGGCCATGATGAACAAGGCCGACACCATGCTTGCGGCCGCCACCAGCCAGATGCAGACCACGTGCAGCCTCTTCGAAAGGCGGTCCCACCCGAAGATCCAGATGCCCAAAAAGGTGGACTCGAGGAAGAAGGCCACCAGGCCCTCCATGGCCAGGGGGCCCCCGAAGATATTGCCGACAAACCGCGAGTAGTTCGACCAGTTCATTCCGAACTCGAACTCCTGGACGAGTCCAGTTACCACCCCCACGGCCACATTGATCAGCAGGAGCGTGCCGAAGAAGCGTGTGAGTCGTCGAAACGTCGGGTTGTCGTTGCGGTACCAACTGGTTTCCAACAGTGCCACGAGAAAAGCCAGGCCGATGGTCACCGGAACGAACAAGAAGTGATAGATGCTGGTGGTTGCGAACTGCCATCGGGCGAGATCAGTGGTCACTGTGGTGGCTCCCGTCGTGTCGAGCGCCGCGGGGTGCGCCGATCATCTGTTCTGGCTGTTGATGAATCAGGTCGACCTCGTTCGCGGACCCGAACCGCTCGGTCCCCATCTCGTCCCACCAGAGGCTGGCGTACCGGTCGCCGTGGCTGAGGAGCGTGTCGTGCGTGCCGCGCTCGACGACCCGGCCCTCGTCCAGAACGAGGATCTCATCCACGGACTCCAGGCCGGCCAGGCGGTGGGTGATGAGGACTATGGATCGCCCGCCGGTCGCGTCGAGCAGGTCCGCAGTGAGGGCATCGGCGGCTAGTAGATCGAGGTGCTCGGCGGGCTCGTCCAAGACCAGGATGGGGAAGTCGGCCAGCAGAGCCCGGGCCAGGGCTATCCGCTGCCGCTGACCTCCCGAAAGGCGGGCGCCATGGTTTCCCACCTCGGTGGCGAGGCCATGGGGGAGGTGTTGGAGCCAGCCGCCCAGCCCGACCCGGTCGAGGACCTGGCCCAACTCATGGTCGGTGGCGGCACGTTTTCCGACCCGCAGATTCTCGGCGATCGTGGTGTCGAAAAGATAGCCCTCCTGGTCAACCAGCCCCACGACGGTGCGAAGTCTGTCGCCGGCCAGCCGGTCGAGCGGTGTGCCGTTCAAGAGGACCGTGCCCGCCTCGTAGGGAAGGAACCCAACGAGCACCGAGGCCAGTGTGGACTTGCCCGCGCCGCTCGGCCCCACGATGGCCACTCGTCGACCGGGAGGAAGTGAGAGGTCCATGTTCCGAAGGGCTGGTCCCTGCGCACCCGGATAACCGGCCCAGACCGAGTGGGCCTGCAGGTCGAAGGGAGACTCGGGTAGCCGAGCCTCGGTCTCGGGATTGGGTCCGGGGACCGGCGAAGGAGCGTCGGTCACTTCGAACAACCGGGCGGCTGCCTGGCGGACCCGCTGCAACGTTTGGGTGGCCACAGGCAAGCCGACGACCAGCTCGAATGCGGCCAACGGGATCAGAGTGATGACCGCCAGCTCGGTCCCGTTGAGGCGGCCGGACATGACCGCTGGGATCCCGACCACAAGGCAGCCCCAGCAGGCGAGGCCAGCGAGCAAGGTGGTCAGGGCGAGACCGATGCCGGCGGTCCCGGCCGAGGAGGCCGCGATTCTCGTCAGTTCGCGGTCCTGGTCTCGAATGGCTTCGACCTGGGCGCCGGAAGCCCCGAAGGCGACGAGCTCGGCGGCGCCCTCGGTGAGATCCACCATGGCCGCTCCCAGATCACCACGCAGACGGGCAAAGCGCCACTCCCGGCGCTGCGCCAGGACTCCGGTCAGCCACGGGACGAGGGTGGCGGCAAGCACAAGTGATACGGCCAGGATGATTCCTGCAGCGGGCAGCATCCACGCCATGAGAGCCACCGTCAGCGAGCCCACGACCAGGGCCGCACCGAAGGGGGGATGATCCGGGTGACCAGGTCCTGCAGCGAGTCGACGTCCTGGACGATGCGGGCCAGAAGGTCGCCCCGGCTGAATGCGGGCAGGCCAGTGGGCGCAAGCCGTTCGAGTTGCTCGTAGACACTGACTCTGAGGTTGGCGAGCAGCCGGAAGGCAGCGTCGTGGCTCACCAGTCGCTCCTCGTATCGGAAGAACCCGCGTGAGAGCCCGAAGAACTGCACGGCAACGATGGCCACGCCAAACTGGACTCGTTCGGATGTTGAGACGCTCGTGAGATCAGCCACGCTGCGGTTCCGATGAGTCCGATGTCGGCAGCGATGGCACCCGCGCCCAGAAGGATGACGAGGACCAAGCGGCCCGATGCCGGCCGCGCCGTGTCCAACGTGCGGCCCAATGGCGCGGCCTCGTCTTTCGCCGCCAGAACCTTCCCATTCGACGTCATGACACTTCCGCCACCGCAGGCGTCAGATGGACCACCCGGCCGGCCAGCGCCAGTAAGGAGGGTCGATGGGCCACGATCACCACGGTGCGGCCGGCCATGAGCCGCCGCACAGCGGCCAGCACGCTCTCCTCGGTCTGGCCGTCGAGATTGGCGGTGGGCTCATCGAGGAGCAGGAGGGGCGCGTCCCGCACGAACGCTCTGGCGAGGGCCACCCGCTGGCGCTCGCCTGCCGACAGCCCGGCCCCGTCCTGGCCCAGTCTCGTCTGAAGTCCGTGGGGTAGGCGCGTCACAACGTCGTCAAGCCCCGCACCGGAAACGGCGGACATTACGTCGTCGTCGCTGGCATCGGGACGGCCAAGGCGCACGTTGTCGGCGATGGACCGGGCGAACAGGTGCGGTCGTTGGGGGACCCAAGCCACCTGCGCCCTCCAGGCGTCGGGGTCGAGGTCGGCCAGCCTCACGTTTCCTACCGAGACCGAGCCGCTCCACTCAGGCACCATGCCAAGCAGCACGCCGAGAAGGGTGGACTTGCCGGAACCGCTGGGCCCGGAAACGGCCACGATCTCACCGGGCTCCACTGCGAGATTCACGCCATGCAGGGCCGGCACGATTCGCCCGGGATAGCAAACCTCCAGACGCTCAACACGGAGCGCGGACCGGGAGGGGTCAGGAACGTCGCGGCAGGTGCCGCGTGTCGGCAACGGTCGCTCGAGCACCTCGAAGACGTCCTCGGCCGCCTTCATCCCTTCGGCGCTGGCGTGGTGGTTCGTGCCGAGAAGGCGGAGGGGAAGGTATGCCTCGGGGGCCAGGATGAGCACGAATAGGGCAGTGGCCAGGCTCAGGTGGCCGCCGAGCAGCCGGAGCCCGACGGCTACGGCCACCAGCGCCACCGAGAAGGTGGCCAGGAGCTCGAGAATCAGTGACGAGAGGAACGCCACCTTGAGGGTGTCCATGGTGGCTGTCCGGTAGCGGTCGGTAACCTCACGGATCGCGGCAACCTGGGCCTTCGCCCGTCCGAAGACCTTGAGGGTGGGAAGGCCGGCGACGACGTCGAGGAAGTGCCCGGCCAAGCGCTGGAGAAGTCGCGCCTGGCGCGCCACCCGAGCCTTGGTCGAGGCTCCGACCAGCACCATGAACAGCGGGATCAGAGGCACCGTCATGGCAATGATCAGGGCCGAGATCCAGTCGGAGCCGAGCGCTACGACGACGACCGTGACCGGAACGATCACAGCCAGGAACAGCTGGGGAAGGTAACGAGCAAAGTAGCTGTCGAGAGCGTCGATGCCGCCGGTGGCCAGTACCACCAGACTGCCGGGGCGCTCGCAGTCGATTCCCGCAGGCCCGAGCCGGGCGATCTTTTCCACCAGGGCGACTCGCAGGTCTGATTTGGCCAACGCCGAGGCCCGATCGGCCATTCGTTCTCCCAGCCATCCAACTGTGGCTCGTCCGAGGATCACCAAGAAGAGCGCCGCCAGCGACATCCGGATCAGTGCCAATCCCTTGTGCTGGACGACGGCATCCGAGACGGCGTTGGCGACGAGCCAGGCCTGGGCCACGATGAGGCCGGCGGTAACGCCCCCGAGGACGACGGTGAGCACCAAGTACCGCCGGGTGCTCCGGGTGTAGCGCTGCAACCTCGGGTCCACTGTCCTCGAGGGCCGACTGCTCCTGGTGCTGGGCTGTGGAACACCTGACGGTGGCGAACCTGGGGCCGACTCGAGGTGCCTTGCGGCGCCAACCTCACGTCCGGTCACCGAATACCTCGCCTACTGGACGACACGCTTGAGAAGGCGATTGCCGATGGTCGTATTGTGGTCGACGCCGGACTCTGATCGGGTCGCACTCGGAGACTGCACGAATCCCTCCGATTCGGATGTGGACGCAACGGTAACCGGCCCATACGCTGGACAAACCCGAAGGTGAGGATGGACAATCATGACCATAGGACCAGTCGAATACATCGTCGTTGGGTTTCCCGGCAACAAATTCACCGGCGAGATCGCTCCCGAGCTGATCGCACTCGTCGAATCGGGGACGATCCGGGTTCTCGACCTCATCTTCATTGGTAAGGATGCCGACGGAAGCGTACTGAGCTTCGAGTTCGACGAGCTGGACGAGGTAGCCGGCTTCAGTGACCTCGACGGTGAGGTGGGCGGGCTCATCAGCCCTGCAGATGTCGAGTTCGTGGCATCACAGTTGGAGCCCAACTCGTCGGCGGCGCTCCTACTCTGGGAGGACTTGTGGGCAGCACCGTTCGCCCAGGCCGTTCGGGATTCGGGCGGTGTGCTGCTGGACGGAGCCCGCGTGCCGCACGAGATCATCGAGCCGGCGTTGGCAGCACTGCCACCAGCCGTCTGACCGCTCGAGAGACGAACACCCGGGCAGGCCGACCACACGACGACAGGAGTCAGCAGATGATGAGAAGACGACCAATCGCACGTATGGCCATTCGTACCACGGCAATCGCGGGAACCGCCGCTGTCGTGGGCGGTCGTATGGCCAACCGGCAGGCCGCGGCGCCGGCTGCGCAGGCCGCGCCCGAGCCGCAGTACCAACCTGCACCGGAGGCTGCGCCGGCACCCGACCCGATCGAGCAGCTGACCCGACTGGCTGCGCTGAAGGACTCGGGTGCACTTACACAAGCCGAGTTCGACGCGGAGAAGGCCAAGCTCCTGGCTTAGGGGCTGATCCTCGCCCCGATCATCCTGACGTGAATCCCGCGCGTTCTCGCCACGAATCAAGACGGGAGGGAGGCGTTCACGGCCGGTGCCACCGTCGATGGACCTTCGAGCGAAGAGGGAGCGGGTCACATCGGGCGAGACGAGGTTCCTAGCCAGGAAGCCGAAGTGGCCTATAGCTCAACAGTTGGGCGCCAGGAACAGGAACTTACTGGCTCGCCGTGACGTTGTCGTCGGCCAGATCCGACGGCTCGTCGTGTTTGGAGGGGCAATCGGAGCGATGGTCTGTGCCCTTCCCTTCGCACTGGGACGAGTCGGCATTTTCATGCTGGGATGGCAGGCCTTGTTCTACCTCGGCTGCTTCTTTTCCGCCGGCCTTTGCCGCTGTTATCCAAACCGGTGCGACGAGCTCGGTGGCGGCGATCAAGATGAATGCCAAACTCACCGTCGGACGCACCGTGGAGGAGGGTGATGTGAGGAGGGAGTCGGCGAGACCAAGGTGCGGAAGTTGAGCGTGACCTCAGGCGGATCTTCGGTTTCCTCAAGTCCAGAGGGCCAGCCGGCTCCGGTGGAGGCTGCGACCCCGCCAGACCCGCTGGACCTCGTCAGGTCACGAAGCTATGTGCAGCTCCTCGTTCTGGCCGGGCTCGTCGGGATCCCTGTGTCGGCCGTGGCCTACGGATATCTCAAACTGGTGAGTCTCCTCCAAGAGTGGATGTTCGCTTCACTTCCCAAGGAAATTGGGTTCAAAGGCGTGCCAACGTGGTGGCCACTCCCACTCCTGGCCCTGGCCGGCCTACTGGTCGCCTGCATCATCACTTACCTTCCGGGGACAGCGGGCCACAAACCGGCCGAGGGCTTCAAAGCCGGGGGGGCGCCCACCGCGATCGAGCTGCCGGGCGTCGTTCTGGCCGCATTGGCAACGTTGAGCCTGGGGGTCGTTCTTGGCCCCGAGGCCCCTTTGATCGCCATCGGTGGCGGCTTGGGCATGTGGGCAGTCCATCTTGCCAAGCGAGACGCGCCGCCAACTGCCGCAATCGTCATCGCCTCCGCGGGAAGCTTCGCAGCTATCAGTACATTGTTCGGCTCGCCGATCCTCGCCGCCTTTCTCCTGATGGAGGCGTCCGGACTCGGCGGTCCGATGATCGGAGTCGTGCTGGCCCCCGGCCTATTGGCCGCAGGCATCGGGACCCTCATCTTCATCGGGTTGGACTCGTTGAGCGGATTTGGCACCTTCTCGCTCTCTATTCCCGGCCTGCCACCCTTCAGCCACCCGAACGGCGTCATGCTCCTGTGGGCCGTCGCCTTCGGCCTTGGGGCCGCAGTCCTCGGTACCGGGATCCGGCTGCTCGCGCTGTACCTGCAGTCTGTCGTCGAGCGGCGCATGCTCCTGTTGATGCCGCTCATCGGGCTGGGAGTGGCCGGCCTTGCCGTGGCCTTCGCCGAAGGGACGGGACGCGGCTTTTCCGAAGTCCTCTTCTCTGGTCAGTCGGCTCTCCCCACCTTGGTGCTCCATGCAGGCGGATGGACCGTTGGAGCACTCCTTCTGCTCGTTGTCTGCAAGTCCCTCGCTTACGGCCTTTCGCTCTCGAGCTTCCGGGGAGGACCCGTTTTCCCCGCGATGTTCATCGGTGCGGCTGCCGGCGTTGCCGCTTCACACCTTCCCGGCATGAGCCTGGTCCCCGGTGTCGCCATGGGAATCGGCGCGATGGCCACGGTGATGCTGAAGCTTCCAATGACATCCACCTTGCTGGCCACACTGCTCCTTGCTAGTGACGGCACCGCGGTGGTTCCCGTCGTGATCGTGGCTGTGGTCGTGGCCTACGTTGCCACTGCCTGGATGCCGACGAGCCTCGAAGGGCTGACAAGGGAGCGAAAGACTCCGCCGGCCCTTGAGACGACCACAGCAACCTCAGAATCAACCACATCGGGCGCAGCCTGAGGTCGCACCGGGCAAGCTCGCGTTGCAGACAGCATTGGGAATCGTTTGATACCGGAAGCAGGAACAGACCGCACCCGGGGCCTCGGACCCTTCGTCACCTTCATCGAGCATCGGCGCCCCGGCGGCGAATTGGTCAAGTGGGAATCGCGGCGACAGCGGAAGAGCCGATCGGGGAGCACCTGGTGGGCACCCCAATCCCGGAGTTGGTGGATCGGCGTTCTCTTCGCCATTGGGTCCACCCTGTTTGCCATGGGCGCCGTTCCTGGCTACGCCCAAGCCCTCGGACGCCTGATCGATTCCATCACCTTCTTCGTCGGGTCGCTGTTCTTCACGTCAGCCGGGTTTCTCCAGTACTGGGAGTCGGTGGACGTCAATGAAGGCGATTCGAGACGCGAATGGAGACGATTGATATCCGTCCATCCACACCAGATCGACTGGTGGGCCAGCGGCATTCAACTCATTGGCACCCTGTACTTCAATGTGAGCACTGCCGTTGCCATCGATACGGACCTCAGTGCCCAGGTCACGCGTCAGCATGTATGGCGGCCGGACGCGGTCGGTTCAATCTGCTTTCTCGTAGCGAGCGGCCTGGCGTGGGCCGAGGTGTGCCACGGATGGGCGGCGTTCACTCCTCGCCGTGTTTCGTGGTGGATCACCCTCCTCAACTTCCTCGGCTCCGTGGCCTTTGGAGTGTCAGCGGTCGCGTCGTACGTCGTCCCGGCCACTGGACAGCTTCGAAACCTTGAGCGCTCCAACCTAGGTACCTTCGCGGGCGCAATTTGCTTTCTACTCGGAGCGATTCTGCTCCTGCCGGAGGGCGCAGGAGGAGAGACTTGACGAGACTCTGGCACATTCATGGGTCATTGATGGATGACCCCTGACGGGGCCGAAGTTGGCGTCGGCTCGAAACCTGAATCAGCCACAGGCCGCTCTACTCCCCGAACTCCCGACCTAACGGGTGGACCATCCTCGGTCGGACGCCACCATGACCCCGGCGAATGACGCGGGATGGCAAGACGGGCTAACGAGCCACACATCCGGTGATGTGCCCGTCAGATCCAGCGGGCGTCTGGATCAGGCTACTGGCGCACATGCATGACCGTGCGCACGTCCAGGTCATGGAAGATCGGTTCCCCGGTCAGCAGTGCGTTGATCTTTTCGGCGTATTCTCCTGTAGCCGGATCGCCGGAGTTCGTCATCGCTTCCTCATATGTGTCGAACTCGACAATGACAAGGTAATGACCGGGTCGGTTCCGGTCCTCAGTGACCGTCGCCTTAGACGCCAGAAGCAAATCGCCGCGCATCTCCTGGAACTCCTTCATCAGGGCCTCGAGCTCATCGATCCGTGACGACTCAAACTCCATAATCTGCACGAAACCCGCCATGCGAATCTCCAATCGGTTGTTCGTTCGGACGGCAAATCTACTCTGGCGGTCAGGGAAGGTGCCTGTGGCGATCCGACGCGAGGCCGGAGCAGTGAGTCAGCCGCACCAGACAGATCCGGTGACAGGGGAACACTCCGCTCCTCAAGGTAGCCACCGGCGGTACCCCTCAGCTATTGCCCTCAACTTCGAACCCGACCAGCGGACAAAGGGAACATAGAGGACTCGTCGGGCGCGGCGATGAATCAGAATCAGAACAACGAGTATGGGTCCGAATAGGCCGAGAATGGCCACCAAGAGCCAATTTCGGATGAATCGCTGGAGTCGAAGTGGCACTGGCATCACCGTACAAGATCGAGGACCAAATCGACCCTCCAGGCTCCTCCTAAGCGGGCTGGCGGCCCATCTCGGCGGTGATGTCGGGACCCCGAGACCGACTTAAACTGCCCTCGCGGGGGGTCGTGCCGTCGGGCGACAACGCCCAGGTCGAGCACTGTCTCCGATACCGCGAGGTGTGAACCCAGATGACTGCGACGCAAGAATTTCCCACGCTCGGCCCCATCGCTCGCTACGAGCAGAACATCGTCAAGCGCATCAGCGATTTCAACGATCCCCGCCAAGAATGGCGGCGACTCTTCTCCGAGTTGCTGGGCACATTTTTCCTCGTGTTGGCGGCTGCCGGTGGAGGCATGATGGGTCACGCTTTTCCGGGGGAGATCAGCCACACTGCTGCCGTGGTGGCTCCCGCCCTGACCGTCTTGGCCATCATTTTGTTCATGGGCAAGGTGTCCGGTGCCCATCTCAACCCGGCGGTGAGCATTGCTTTTGCCCTACGTCGTGACTTCCCATGGCAGCGGGTACCCGGCTACATCGTGATGCAGCTCATCGGGGCGACGCTGGCTGCGCTGTTCCTGCGTGCCGTCATCACGGTCTCGGCCACCTATGGGTCGAACTACCCGGCACATGGCCACTCGGACATGGCTGCTTTCTGGATGGAGCTGATCTTAACCACTGGGTTGGTCAGTGTGATCCTTGGTACCGCCTCGGGCGCACAGAACATCGGCCTGTTTGGTGCCTTTGGGGTCGGGGGGTACATCGCGCTCGCTGGCTTGTGGGGGAGTCCCATTTCCGGTGCCTCAATGAATCCGGCCCGCACCTTCGGTCCCGATCTGGTCGGGCACAGTTTCGCCGGGTACTGGCTCTACATCGCCGGTCCCATCGCCGGAGCCGTGCTCGCCGTGATCATCGCTTTCGTTCTGCGAGGCCCAGGCGGCGGTAAGTCAGGTTCGGGCGCGGCCCAGGGCGACATCTTCACCGAAACCTACGAGGCGGGAAAGTCGTAATAGGCAAGATGTCTGACCCAGCGATCGCTCAGCGACATTGCACCTCGGACAGCGAGTCGGTTCAGCGGAACCGTGAACCGCGTTCAACTCGACCAGGGTCGGGCGACCACTTGCATCTGATCAGAATCAGAAGGTCGAGTTTCGGTGGCGATGACTGAGCAGGAACCACTCTCATTCACTCGCGATGTGCTGTTGTGGGCGCAGACGACTATCCCGAGCATCGTCAGAGTTGGGCCGCCAGGCACGCCGAGATCCGAGAAGCAGGAAACTCCTCGTTCCACCAGGCCAGGCCAGCCGGATTCGTCCAGGAGCATGAAGCGGTCACGTGAGAGGGTGCGGCGGACCCTCGTAGGCTTGGTCCTCGCCCTAACCGTGCTGGCGACGGGGTGCGGGATCAGCGTGCACCTTGGGCCGCCCAGGACGGCCAAATGTCAGGGCGTGTGCATCGTCCACAAGGGGCCGACCACGACGACCACCACCGTCACGATTCCGTAGGTGACTTTGGGTAGGTCGACTAAGCCGTCAGCTGGGCAGTCGGCCATAGGTCACCGACTCGGTCACCGGTGTGGGTAGTGACTCGACGAGCTGGGCGTCGGGGCCGACTCCGAGCGCGTCATTGATGGTGGAGAACGCCACCCGGAGCGCCACAAAGGCTGTGATGGCGAAGATCTGCTTGTCGGTCAGACCGGTGTCACGCATTTTCTGGAGGTCTTCGGGAGTGGTGGCGTTGGGGTCCGTCACCATCTTGCGCGCCCAGGATGCCGCCGCTTTCTCTTGGGCGGTCAATCCCGCGTCGGTTCCCTTGAGTACTCCCACGGCGATGGTTGGATCGGCCGCGCCGGAAAGCTTGCCACCCCAGGCCAGCGAGCAGTAAGAGTCGCCAAGGGTCGACGCGGCAGCGCTGACCAAAATACCCCGCTGGCGAAAGTCGAGCCCGCTCGGCTTGAACGCCTCTGACATCAGTTCGAAGAGGTGCCCCATGGTGTCCGGCTGGTATGCCCATAGCCGAGACACGTTCCACACGTAGCCACTCTCCTCGACATCCTCGTCGAACAGGGCCTGTGTTTGCGGGTTGATCGGGGGCTCTTCGAGAAAGCCGACGGTCATCGTTGATCATCCTCCTCGCGCTTTCGGGCTAGGTACCCGACGACGTTGATCTCGGCCCGCAGCGGCAACCCGGCACGGACCCGCAGGCGGGACTGGTCGACCGCCGCGTCGTGGAATGCCTTTTCGCCAACGTTCTGGATCGCCTCATATGCCGGGCCAGTGGAAGCGAGCGCACGGGCGAAGACATTGGGGTCGGCGAACTCCCACGCAAAGGGCACCTCGACTCGGCGAATGTCGACGAACCCGAACGAGTCCAACAGGTTCTCGCCGGCACCGGGACGGCCGAGTGACACCATGGCCCCCTGGTTCTCGACCTTCTCTTGAGAAGCCAGCAGGAAGGGTGCCAGGGCCCACGCACCTGGCGAAATCTTGATATGTCCCCATACGGTCAGCCCAATTCGGCCGCCGGGCCGGAGAACACGCATGATCTCGGTGACCGCGCGGGGGTTGTGCCCCAGACACCGCGGAAACTGGTGACCACGTCGAAGGACCCGTCCTCCCAAGGCAAATCGTGCATGTCGCCGACCCGGATGTCGCATTGTGGGCTCCGGTCGCGAGCGACTGCCACCAACCTGGTCGAAGCGTCGATCCCGGCGCACAGCGCCCCGCGAAGCCGTGCGAGCTCGATCGCCAGCCCGGAGCCACACGCCACGTCGAGCAAGCGGTCGCCAGCATCGACCCCGAGGAGATGGTGAAGTGCGACGTACTCTCGGCAATTGCTTGGCTCACTCAAGGTGGCGAAGTCCACTGCTTCGCGACCCCAACCTGCGTCAGCCACCGTCCAGGCATCTGATTCCGGGCCAGCCGTCGACATCGCTGCACCTCCTTTTCGACCTGTCAGCATGCCACCACACGCCCAGTGGCTGGAGATTTCTTGTGCTGCCGACACCAAGGCCTACGGGCACCAGCAGATGGCTTTCCAGGTTGGGCCTGTCGTTGGTGACCTCGAGCATCGGACGGTTCTTGCACCTGCCGTAACGGCTGGTCGTCAGCCGTGGGCCCTTCGGCGGTTGACGCACGAATCTTCGGGCGGCAGTGTTGTCGCCGGCGCCGACACCTGCGGCGACCAAGGGGACCTATGGCGAGATCGGACTGGCAACAGGCCGCTGAAAGGCTCTTACGTGAGCGAGGAGCCCTCCACATCGAGCACCCTGGCGGGAGTCTCCTCGAACACACTCTTCGAGTTTCCGGGTTGTTGGAGGACTGGGGTGCCGACGAAGATCTCCAGGCTGCCGGGCTGTGCCATGCCTGCTACGGCACCGACGGCTTCCCTGTGACGATTCTCGACCTGTCCGAGCGCGAGTTGCTGGCTCACATAATCGGCACGGTGGGTGAGGACATCGCTTATCTCTATGCCAGTTGTGAGCGAAAGACCACTTATCGGAGACTGAGTGTTGCTGGCACGCTGCTGTTCAGTGACCGCTTCACAAGGGCGACGAGGTATATCTCCCACGACCAGACCCGGGCATGGCTCGAACTGACGGCCGCCAACGAACTGGACCTTGTCCTCGCCAACCCGAAAGCCGGGGCCACATGGGCTCCTGGGTTCTATGGGCTGCTCCGCAATTGGCGATGCTGGCTGAGTGGCCCCGCCCTTGAAGCTTGGGAACGGGCACTTGCAGGTCTGCCGTAGTTAAGGTTGACGCGGTCCAGCGCTTGCACTATCCAACTTTCGTGTCCGATAGCGCGGTCCACGTTTTGGTGGTGTGTGGAGCCTCCGGCACCGGCAAAACCGTCACGATGTGGGAAATAGGACACCGATTGCAACGACGCGGTGTCCCTCATGCCCTGATCGATAGTGACGAACTCGACCGGGTTTGGCCGCAGCCTGAGCCCGTTGAGGCTCTCATCTCCGTCTCTCGCCGACATCTGCGAACCATGTGGGAGACCTTCTCCCGTCTTGGTACGAGGCGGCTTGTGCTTTGCGGTGTGATGGCGTCAATTGCCCAGAGTCAACAGTGGATTGCGGATGCGATTCCGGGTGCGACGGTTACGTTCGTCCGCTTGACCGCCGACCACACGACCCGAGAACGTCGGCTCCGGGACCGAGAACTTGGGAGCGGATTCGGCCAACAGATGCAGGCTTCCAACCTTGCGACCGAGTTCATCAAACACCATGACCAATCTCAGATGCCCACGGTCGCTACAGATGGCAAGACCGTCGCGCAGGTCGCCGACGAGGTGCTGCGGATGGGGGGCTGGTGATGGTCTGCCACGAGGGTGGTCAGTTGCCCGCAACTCCGACGTACACAGCCCGCCCTGCGCGTAGAAGGTTTGGCAGACGCTCGAAGGTGAGCCCGGCCTCTTTGTAAATGGAGGCAAACTCGTCTGGGTCCGCCAGCCGCATCACATGATGCTCGTCGATCGTATCGATGCCTGCACTGGTCGCAACGGTATATCTGCAGGTGAACGTGGACCTCATACCTTCGGCACTCGATCGCGTCACCCTGGCGATCGCAGCACTGTCAGTGCAACAGGAATCAACGCTCACTCCTGAGCCGAGCCATTGGTCGACCTCGACCCAGCCTTCGAGCAGGAGTACGCCGCCCGGGTTCAGATGCTTCGCCATTGTGCTGACGGCATCACGTAGGTCCGCCTCCTCGACCAAGTAGCCGATTCCACTGAACAAGCTGACGATGGCGTCGAAGCGGCGTCCCAAGTCAAAGGTCCGCATGTCGGCGGTCACGAACTCGACATCTCGACACTTCTCCCGAGCGATGCACACCATGTGCTCGCTGGCGTCGAGGCCCATGACCTCGAAGGACTCCGCAAACCTCGGCAGGTTTGCTCCGGTCCCGCAAGCAACGTCCAGCAAGCTTCGAGTGGCCGGGTTCCGCTGGAGAATCTCTCGGATGAAGGCGTCGGCTTCTGAGCCAGCATCGCGGGCCTTGGCCTCGTGGATGAGGTCGTAGAGAGGAGCGGCGTCCGTATACATCGTTCCAATGTGCCATAGGACGGCTCTCAACCGAGACACGAGCAGCTTGGCCTCAACATCGACCGGACCCGATCCGGGCCGCTCGGCGGCGTCATGGAAGTTCCCCCTGGAAATTTCGGACTTTAGGTGCGCGCTAGGGTCGGACCTCGCTCTATCTAGGAGTAGGGCTCACGCACTGACCTTTCCATCCAACGCACCCAAATCGGCCCCGGATTATTCGGCGGGGCCGATTCTGCTAAGAGGTAGGCGACCCTCCTCACTGACGCGCTGTGGCCCCATTGGCTCAGCCAACCCATCCCGACTCGGGTTGCATTGGTCCTTTCACGCCATTCAGTGTCATTGGGCGAACACCCGCACGGACGTCAGCCAGAAAGCCGACCCGGCTCGGCTATCGCACGCTCGGAACGTCTTTGGAATCCTCCAGCTGGGTGTGATGGACAATGCAGCCGGTGCATCGAGGCGGTCACTCCCACGATGGTCACCTCGTCAGAACCGAGCTAATGCCACATGCCGTGCCGCAGGGCGCTGAGCGTTCGGGTCACAACGCGGCAAGTGACCCTGTGCGTCGCTCGCCTGACCGTTCACCACGTCATGTTTCGGTTGAGCCAGCCACAACCGGCACTTCAGGCTCATATCACTGGCGATACCATCAGAGTCGATGGGGTCGGCGCGACGGCGTGCTGTGCGGATGATTCGTGGCTTGGCGTTCGGCGCTGCGGCATTGGCACTCTTGCCGGTTGCAGCCGGCGCGACCCCGATCAGGGCGGGTGCTTCCAACAGCAGTTCATGCACTGTGCTCGTGAATCCTTCCGAAGATGTCGCAACAATGGTTGCTGATGCTCCCCATGGGGCCACAATATGCTTGGCCCCAGGCATCTATCCGATCGACGAACCAATCGTGCCCAACACGGGCCAGACCATCACTGGCGGCGGGAGAGCGATACTGATCGGGTCGCGGCGGCTCACGGATTTTGTCTCCATCGCACATGGCCGGTGGGTCACCGACTTCGCCGGAACCTTCGGATCGCGCACCGGCGAGTGTCTTGACGGCGCGGCCTGTGAATTGCCGAATGCAGTCTTCTCTGACGGTCAACCGCTGCGTAGGGTCATGAGCATTGGCAAGCTCACCGATGGGACTTTCTTCTGCCGCAGTCACCTTGTCTACGTCTATGGCGATCCAAGTCGGCATCAGATAGAGATTGCGGTTGCGCCGGTCGCCGTCACTTCGAATGCAGAAGACACAGACTCTAATGTGACGGTGGCCGGACTCACTATCGAAATGTTCGCAACTCCGGCTCAGCACGGAGCCGTCGATACCTCCGCTCCCGGTTGGACGATCGAAGACGACCAGTTGGAGCTGAACCATGGAGCGGGAGTGACCACTGAAGGTCATGCGACTATTGAAAACGTCGATGCCAGTGACAACGGCGAAGAAGGCATCGGAGGGACCGGTGCGGACACCAAGGTCGTGGACAACGTCATCGACGACAACAACTGGGCGGGTTTCGACCCCGGGTGGGAGGCGGGTGGGGCGAAGTGGGGAGCTGCCTCGAGCCTTACAGTGTCAGATAACGTCGTGCGTGACAACCATGGCCCCGGACTATGGAGCGATGTTCAGAGCACCGACGTAAAGTTCGAAGGAAACATTGTCACCGGAAACACAATTGCAGGCATTTTCTTCGAGATAAGTAGCGATGCCACAATCTCTGCCAACTATGTCAGTGACAATGGATTCGGCATGGACGTGTGGCTGTGGGGCTCGGGCATTCTGATTGCGGAGTCAAGCAACGTCCATGTCACTGATAACACGCTGGTGAACAACGCAAACGCGATCGGGTTGATTCAACAGCGCCGCGGTCGGAGCGGCGACGGACGGCCTCTCGTCCTGCATGACGTCTCGATCGACGACAACGTGGTGAACCTTGGCACCGGATCCATGGGCATGGTAACGGATGACAGGGAAAACTCGATTTTCTCCGATCCAACGATCACGTATTCAGCCAACACATATTCGAACTGTTCCGGCGCACCCTTCATGTGGGACAACGAACTCCTCACGGCTGGCGAATGGCGGGCAGTCGGCCACGATCTCCATGGTGTCTTCCATTGTTCTGTCGGAACCTAGGCTGAGATTGAAAAGCGAATCAATCAACACGGAGCTACGTCGAGGGATGCTCGTGCGTGAGCACCAGATGAATGAGCATGCTCCGCTAGGTACGCAACCCTAATGTCGGAGACAATTGTTGCCGAGGACAAATTCCCTGACTTTGCGTGGGCCGTCGGCGAAGAGGGGTCCGATCCTTTGGTGCTTGCCGATGGAGTTCCCTATCGCCAAGACCAATTCGCGCAAAGCGGCCATTACTCCCATGTAGACGACGACCTTCGCTCGATTGCTGCTCTCGGCGTCAAGGTCGTTCGATACGGAGCACCATGGCGTCTGAGTGAGCCAGAGCCGGGGCATTACGACTGGACGCTCTGGGATCGAGCATTAGCCCATTGTGCTGAGCACGGCGTGGAGCCGATCGTCGACTTGTTGCACTTTGGTCTCCCCGATTATTTCGATGGCTTTGCCGATCAGCGATGGGTGGACTCATTCTGTCGATACGTCGAGGCGTTCCTCAACCGCTTTCAACAACCGCGGTGGTTCACACCAATCAATGAGCCAGGTGTCACGGCAGAGAACTCAGGTTATCTGGGAATGTGGAATGACCGGCTCGCCTCAGGGCCCGATCACGCGCGGATCTTGGCCAATATTGTGTTGGCCAACCTGGAGGCACTGGCGCGCATCCGTGGCGATCGCGGTGGCTGGTGGATTGGGTCTGAAGGATTCTCGGTTCCTGTGGCAGTTGAGCCGCGGGCCGATGCTGACGTGCAGGCGTTGCGAGCATGGACTTGGCTCGTATGGGACCTGCACTTCGGACGGGACCCTCTGCCGGAGTCGGTTCGTTACCTCGATCCCGTGGATACCGCATTGCTCGAGCGCATCCGATCTCTCGCGGTGATCGACCGGGTCATTGCGGGCCTTGACTTCTACCCCACTTCGGTCCTTCCTATCGGAGGCGTTACCCCCGATTGGTCGATCCACGAGCGAGTCGACTTCGCCGTCGCTGAATTTCGACGGTGGCACGACCGATACGAAGTGCCCTTCTGGGTGGCGGAGACATCGAATCTATCCCTTGGCATAAAGCACCAGATTCCGTGGTTGCTTTCACTCACGGATGGACTTCGCTCACTGCGGAACGACGGCCTACCGGTACGCGGGCTCTGCTGGTACAGCAGGGGAGACCAGTTCGACTGGCAGACCGAACTGGTGAATCCGAAAGGCGCTGTGACTGAGGTTGGGCTCTTTGACGTTCACCGCCGTGCAAGACCCGTTGCCGCCTGTTTTGCCCAACTAGCCACTCAAGCGTGGTAAGGAGCCAGTGTGCGCAACCGCCGTATTCAGCCGGGTGGACGCAACGCTAGAAAAGAATCAGGGCACTAGTCTGCGTTGGGCTCGCTCAGGCCGGGGCACTGCGCCAAGGGCTTCGGTGGTACCTGGACGGGCAACGGCCACGCTAAGGGAGTGTTACGACGGTGGACAGGAGACTCTTCCTCAAGTTGTTGGGGGTGGGTACGGGGTCTGTGGCCTTGGCATCAGCCGGGAGCCGTCTTCTGACGCCGTCTGTCGCGCAAGCTGCGACAGACGATGGCGCTGCCGACGCGGCGCTATCGGAGTTCATAGCCAACCCGCCGTTCTCGTTCAATTACGCCGGGCAAGCGTCGGCGAGCCTCCTGCCCCAGTGGCGGCCAACGAGGCGCAAAATCAGCTCCGCGGCGGGGCGCTCTGAGGAGTTGGTCACTTGGCGGGCGCCGTCTGGAGAACTTCAAGTGCAAGCGGCGATCGTTGTTTACGAAACCTTCGGAGCTATCGAATGGACGGTGTCCTTTGTCAACCCATCATCGAGCACCTCGCAGCAGCTGAGCGAAGTGCTGGCCGCTGACACCATCATCAACGGGTCATCCACGGCACCGTATGTCCTTCACCATTTCAATGGCAGCGCGCAGCAGGCCGATGATTACGCGCCGCAGACTTCGCGGTTGACGCCGGGTGAGGCGCAACTTCTTTTCCCCGTCGGTGGTCGGCCGTCGAACGGCACGTGGCCCTATTTCAATATCTCTTGGGGTGAGAAGGGGGTCATGGTTGCCATCGGATGGCCAGGGCAATGGACCACCCAAATGCTGCTCAACGGGGATGAAGGCCTCCGCCTCAAAGCGGGGATGACGTCTGCTGACCCAGTGCTGAACAGTTACGGGGACATCGGTGACGCGATGCTCTTGAACACAATCTTGGAAGCAGGCGAAGAGGTGCGGACCCCTCTGATGGTCCTGATGCCATGGAGCGCTGACAACTGGCTGGTCGCACAGAACAAGTGGCGGAGATGGATGGTTGATTACAACTTGCCACGATTTGGGGGGAGCCTCCCGACACCCATAACACCTACGTCCGGTGGCCTGAGCCTCTACCCTGATCAGTCAGAAGAACTTTCGGCAATCGATTCCTATGTTCGGCGGGGGACCACGCTGGACCACGGTGGCTTCTATACACATTGGTGGGTCGATGCCGGGTGGTATGCCATTCCGACTGGGTTACCCGACGGTTGGTCACAGGATTGGGGCAATGGTGTAGGGAATTGGTTCCCCGACCCAAAGCGCTTCCCGGAGGGTATGAGACCGACATTCGAGCGGGCCATGGATCATGACATGAAGTCTTTGTTGTGGAGCGAGCCAGAGCGGGTGGGGATTTTTACCGAACTGTTCGAGAAGCACCGGGATTGGCTCATCCCACCACCGGACCCCGCCTCAGACCCGAGCTTCCTCCTCGATTTCGGTAACGCCGACGCTTGGGCTTGGTTGGTGGAGCACTTCGACACAATCATTACTCACCAGGCCGCTCAGGGCCACGAATTCGACGTGTTCCGTCAGGACTTCAACATGGACCCCCTCGACTACTGGAACGCGAAAGACGTGCCGGATCGCATCGGGATGACGCAGGTGAAGCACGTGACTGGCCATCTCGCCTTTTGGGACGAGTTGAGCAAGCGCCATCCTCGCCTATGGATAGACAGCTGTGCATCAGGCGGCCGTCGCAACGACCTCGAGACGATGCGCCGCTCGGTCCCTCTGTTACGGAGCGATTACCAGTTCGAGCCGACCGGCAACCAGTGTCAGACCTATGGCATTTCCCTATGGCTCCCCTACTACGGAACAGGAGTGGGACCCCAAAACACCAATGACGGTGCCTGGGGTTCCGGCCAGTACGTGGTGCGTAGCTCCCTTGCGCCGAGCTACGCGTCGAGTGTCGACGTGGGCACCGCGAGCGAGAAAGACTGGGCACTCCTTCGCAGGATGAACGAGGAATTCGTGCGCATACAGGACGACCTGTTGTACAGCGATTTCTACCCTCTGACGGAGTTCAGCTTGGAGGATGACGTATGGATGGCATTCCAATTCGACCGTCCCGGTGCAGGGAGCGGTGTGGTCCTCGCCTTTCGAAGGCCCGACGCCCAGGCGACAACGATGCGATTCATCCTGCAGGGCTTGGATATCAACAGGCAGTATCGCATCGAAAACCTCGACCGGCCCAGCAAGGGATTGATGTCCGGAAAGAGTCTTATGCGCCATGGCCTGGAGCTCTCGCTTTTGGAAGCACCAGCTTCGGCCATCGTGCATTACGAGCGCCAGGCCAGTAGGTCGGTTTAGCAACCGGCGCGGTCTGAGGACGCCTCCATCTCAACGTTGCTACCCGGTCGTGACTCGAACTGTTTTCGAGTCTTGGGTCGTTGGATCGAAGTCCGTCCGCGGAGGACTCTTAACGGAAGGTGGGAGGCGCAAGACGCCATAGGTGACGATTACGGCACCCAGGAACGTCCAGCCGACGATGGCTAGAGCTGGCGGCGAGGTTTCGTAGTAATGGGAACTCGGCAAGTCAGCAAAGCCGGCAATCGTTGATAGGGCGAGGAGTATTCGCAAGGCCCATACTTCAGCGATCACGGCGAGGAACACGAATCCCCACGTTTCGTACCAGGGCCACACGACCGGTCCGAGGACAACGAAAACGAGAAGGCTCCATCCAAGGGCTTGCAACGCACCTATCCGGGATCGGAGCACCAAGCCGACCGAGATGACCACTGCCAGACCAACCCCCGCGACTCGGGCGGCTTGAACATACGCCGCAGAGTGGCCGCCGAACCCCAACCCAGCGGAAGCATGGCTGAGTGCCAGACCGACAGCGGTTACCGGGTCCACCCAAGAAACCACTACCCCGGGGTTACTGAGCCCGTCGAGCCAGCGCCATCCGAGTCCTGACACCCATCCGATTGCATGACCAGGACCGGAACCGCCCATGCGACGATGATTGCCACCACTGCGCTGACCGGAGTGGCTGGGTGTCTGCGCAGGGTGCGAACGACCTCAAACCACGAGCCCATCATGATGACGACGCCTAGGTAGAAGACGATAATGCCCAAGAAGGTGCTGTCCTTGGTAGAGGCCCGACCCTGTTCCAATGAACCAAGCATTGGAAATCTTCGATGTGAATGGCGATCCGCTCTGTGCGACACCGATGAGCACACAGAGCGCTCCGACGAAGCCTGTAGCTCCGACAACTCTCAGGGTACCGGGCCAATGGGGTTACGAACGGCTGCGGGGCCTCGCGGATCACCCATTGCCCGCTGTGTCGAGAACCCCAGGCCGGGGCACGGCGCGTGGTGGGTCGCCCGGTGCACCGTTAGCACCGTGCAGACGTGCTGCCCCAATACAGCTGCTGAGGGGAATCAGCTGATCCTTGCATTAGGCCCTATCGCCGGCCGTGGACATAATCCGAACAGAGAAGGTGACATCTTCGGGACCTGACGGCGACGCCGTCCCCCGACGGATCCTGAAATAGTTTTCAATCATCTGTCGTAACACTTACGTCCTCAGGGGTCTACTCATGGTGGACGTGTGAAAGGACGGGATGGACAGCGAAAAGAGAGCGGACTTTGAGCGGTTCGTCCTCGAAATTGAGCCCCGGCTCCGTAGGTCGCTGGTCGCTGCCCTTGGATTCGAGAATGGACGAGAGGCCACTGCCAACGCGTTGGCATGGGCCTGGGAGCACTGGGACAGTCTGCAGATCATCGAACAGAGGCTCCCGTACCTCTACCGGGTCGGGCTAACGACTCTCAGACGTAGAAAAACGCCGGTCCTGTTCACCAGGAGGGAGGACAACGAGCCATGGTTCGAGCCTTCGCTTGGTCCGGCACTGGCTGCGCTATCCGAGCGCCAGCGCACCGCGGTCGTGCTCGTGCACGGCTTCGGCTGGACCCTCCGTGAGGTCGCCGAGCTGACTGGAGTTCGCGTAACCACCGTTCAAACGCACTTGGAGCGAGGGCTTATGCACCTGAGAAGCAAGATGGAGGTAGTCGACAATGCCTGAACTCGAGCAACGGATTCGAGACCTTATAGATCTGGGAGCGGAACCTGTGACCGCTCAGGAGGTGATCGACTCGGTTGCTGGATCGCCGGGAACGGTCACGCCGGCCATCTCCCGACGAAGCGGCCGACGGATTGTGCTTTTTGGGTCTTTGGCCACGGTCGCGGCTTTGGTTCTTGTTGTCGTTGGAGTGTCGCTGAATTCAACCGGGATCCACGCTCAAGCGCCTCCCGCCTCGGCGGCGGCATTCCTCGACAAAACGGCCTCGATCGCGGCATCTCAGCATCCACTCGTGCCAGGGCCCGACCAGTTCCTCTATGTGCGCTCCATAGAAGCATCGCAGAGTGGGATGGGATCCAAGCCCAACCCAAGAGTCTTCAGGTACTACGTTCAAGAGGTGGATGAGGTGTGGTCCTCTCCTCACGGAGTCGGCCGGAAATCTGATGCGGTTGTCGGTCGGCCGCTCTTCATCACTTCCGTTGATCGAAATACTTGGGAGCAAGATGGTTCTCCGCCCCTCGAGAGTGGTTGGGGCGGGGGGGAGCCCCAATCTATTTCGATGTGTCACACCTGCCGATCAAACCATCGAAGATCAGGGCCTACCTCAATAGCCAACCTCTCTCCGTTCTGCCGACGGACCCAACAACCGGCAAGGATGCCGTGTGGGAGTTCAATGCTGCTGCACAGTTTCTCCAACACGGAGCTTCCTCCAAGCAGAGGGCGGCACTCATGCGATTTATGGCCACCATTCCAGGCGTGCGAAATGAAGGTAGGGCGTTAACTTTCGGGTCCCATGTGGAAGGCGACATGCTCGCCATCCAGACGAGAAACTCCCGATACGATTTCCAGGTGATCTTCGATCCCAAGACCTCCTCCCTGTTGGAGATCCGGGACGTGGTGAGGAAACCTTCAAAGTTCCGATCCGTTCCGAGTGCCGCCATGATCGCCCAAGGGAGGCAGTCCGCACCACTGAGTGCAGGACAGGTTGCCGACTACGAAGACCTCACATACGTAGGCATTGCAGACTCTACGAAGAGTCCTCCCGAGGGTGCACCACCCCTACCTCCGGCGTGGCCCTACGGCTCTAGTCGCGAGCCGTTACCCGGGAGTGCGTACCCCTGACTCCGGTAGCTGTCAGGAGGTCAGTCGGTCTGGAATCCCAACCCGGACATCGCCGATCTTCGCTCGATCCGTCTACGGAATGCGTTACGAGCCAAGGCCAATGCACGAACTTCTAATCTAGAGCCATCGGACGCTTCACTACGATCTCACTCCGGTTTCCGGATCATGATGACGTGTGCGTGCGAATCGAGCGTGAGATCTGGGAGGACCGATGGACAATGACGAGGCTGCCGCCATTGGGCGGCTGATCGCCAAGGACGAGATCACCGAGCTCGTTCATCGCTATTCATACTGCGTCGATCACAGACTCTACGACGAGGTCGTGGAGTTGTTCACCGAGGACTGCGTGGTCGACTACGGACCGGAGTATCGCACCGTGCGATCCAGGGCTGATCTCCGGCGGATGTTGGAAAATCCTGAGGGCAATTTGTTGCAACGAGCCACCACAATGCGAACGTCCTAGTAACGTTCGAGGACCTTGATCATGCGTCCGTGCGGACTTCCGTCTACGCCTGGCATCAGCGGTCAGACGGAGCTACACCTCGCGTGTGGGGCTATTACCGCGATTCCGTTGTCCGCCTTTCCGGCGGATGGCGCATTGCAGAGCGGCAGCTTCGGGCTCTGGGGACCGAGGATTGGAATGCGTTGATGCATTCGGCCCTCGACGGCGAAGCTCCATAGTCAGCAGCCTTATCTGTTTTCGACTATTCCTGATTGCCGATCGGTGGGCGTCGTTCCTGTGTCGCTTGGCGGGCAACGAGAGGCCGGGTGTCGATTGGACCTCTACCCCTTCGGTTGCCCGTTGTAGACCCTCAGGTCCGACGAGAAGTGTCGGCGACGCATGAATACTGACCCTTTATCGACGTTCGAATCTTGACCCCCTGGCGGGTCCACCGTTGCTGATGTGGATCCGTGAACCCTGGCTCGGAACCGAGCTGGGGAGGAAGAGGGTGTTGAGCGTGGAGGACTGGGCCGAGATCCGTCGGCTGTCGAGAGCCGAGGGTCTGTCGATCAAGGAGATCGCCCGCCAGGTGGGCGTCGCACGAACACGGTGCGCACCGCACTGCGGTCGTCCGATCCTCCGGCCTATCGGGAGAGAAGACCGGGTCCATCGTCGATGCCGTCGAGCCCGATATCCGACGGCTCCTGATGGCGACGCCGCGGATGCCAGCGACGGTGATCGCTGAGCGCATCGGCTGGACACGGTCGCTCACCGTGCTGAAGGAACGAGTGCGAGAGCTCCGGCCGCTCTACTTGCCGCCCGACCCGGCCGGTCGCACCGAGTATCGACCTGGCGAGATCGCTCAGTGGGATCTGTGGTTCCCACCGGCCGACATCCCGCTCGAGACGGGCGAAGTCGCTCGTCCCCCGGTCGTCGTCGGTGTGCTCGGCTACTCCCGGGTGATGGTGGGGCGGATGGTCCCCTCCCGGGAGGCCCACGACATTCTCTCGGGCAACCTCGCCTGCCTGCAGACCATCGACGCCGTGCCGAAGAAGGGCGTCTATGACAACGAGGGCTCCCTCGTCTCCCGCCACGGTGGCAAGGCCACGCTGACCGATCCGTTCCAGCGGTTCCGAGGCACCCTCGGGATGCAGGTCATCGTGCTGCGACCTGCGGATCCCGAGTCCAAGGGCGTGGTCGAGCGCCACAACGGCTACTTGGAGACGAGCTTCCTGCCCGGCCGTCGCTTCTCCGACCCCACCGACTTCAACACCCAGCTCGAGGAGTGGCTGGTCCGGGCCAACCGCCGGAACCACGCCACCCTCCGATGCCGTCCGATCGACCGCTTCGAAGAAGACAGGGCGGCCATGATGTCGTTGCCGCCGGTGCTGCCCGACACCTCCCTGTTCCAGCCTCGCCCGGGACCACTGGGTGCGGGTCGGGACCTGCGACTATTCGGTCCACCCCAAGGTGATCGGCCGTCGGGTCGAGATCCGGGTGAACGACCAAGAGGTGGTCGTCATGCGCCGGCGAGGTGGTGGCCCGCCACCGCTCGTGGGCCAGCACCGCACCGTCACCCGACCACGATCGGGCTGTGCCAGCTCCGGGCCGCCCGCCTTGTGGCGGCGCCAATCGGGTGAGGACGTCGAGGTCCGTGACTCTCTGTTATGACCGAGCCACCGGGGTGGCCTGATGGAGGGCCGCCACCAAAGCCGTCGGCTGACCTTGCCTATCTGTGTCGAGCCCTCAAGGCCCCCTCCTCGGCCGCCATCGAGCGCCTCAGCGAACGGGCCCGAGTGGAGACTGGACCACGAGGAGTTCCTCGCCGCCTGTTGGAGGGGGTCGCCGCCCGTCAGTCGAACGGCGGGGAGATCCGGGTGCGGGCGGCAGGCCCGCAAGACCTTGGAGGACTTCGACTTCGACCATCAACGGTCGCTCAAGCGAGACACCAGAGATCACACCTAGCGAGCAGGGCCTCCGGCATCGAGGGATTGCCAGCTTTACGGGGCACTGATTCGGGCGCAAGAGCTTCGCACGTGCGGCAAGTGTGGCCACTCGCGGAGGTGTGGCGTTACGACACCTAGCACCATTTTGTGGAGCCAATGGACGACTTGCCGATGGGGTTCGGTCAAGCTGAGGCGATAACCAGCAAGGTCGCCTATCTGCGAGAAAAACGGGGCCTGTCAGCTCGGCGACGAGAATCAAGACCACGTCGAAAGCAGATCCTTGCTTAGTCAGTGCCCGAAATGTGGATCGAAGCGATTCTCCGCCGCAGCAGGTTGGAGAGTGTCGAAAGCTGACTACGAGGGCTCCAATGAGGACGACTGAGGTAAATGCTGTTAGCCGTGTGGCCGGGTTCCACTTCGTGGGAGGAAGGTGAGTTCCGAGTGCGAAAAGCTGTGCACGAAGCGAAGCACGTGGTCGTCGTCCACTGAAAGCCAGTAACCGTCCAGATTCCTGTAAGGACGCTTTGGCTGATGGAGGTAAGTGGCAACGGCCTGGAGAAGTCCGCCGTGGCTTACAACGAGGGTTGGCCGCAACGTCTCATCATCGACTGCACTCAGAATGCCATCGAGGGCTCTCCGGACAAACGCATCGCCGGGCTCAGCCCCCGGTGGTTCGAACATCTGCCCCGCCCGTCTCAGAGCAAGCGATTCCGGGTACAGCGACTCGACGTCTTCGACCGTTAGGCCAGTGACTGTTCCCATATCCCGCTCACGTAATTTGGGGACGAGTCGCGGGGGGTCTAAGTCGAGCGACGTGGCAAACACCCGTGCCGTCTCTCTGGCTCGTTCTAAATCTGACGCCACTACTGAACCAAATCCGAAGGAGCGCAGGCTCGGTCCAAGGTTAATGGCCGCTTGCCTGCCACTGTCACTCAACGGTGGATCAGCGTGGCCTTGGTACCGCCTCTGGGCATTCCAGGTCGACTCGCCATGCCGCACCAATAGCAGCTTCGTACTCACAACACGTGACTCTTGTCCATCGCGTTACCTACGACCCACCCGCTTGCAACAACCTGCGAGTCAATCCATAGTGAGAGCAGAACACCGCATCGACGGTCAACGGCTCCGACCCACCATCGGAATCCTCAAGTGCCACCTCCGCCTGGCGACAGCACAGCACCCGTTCAATCGGTAGATGACAGTTCGGACAGAACGGCCCTGGAACCCCTGGAGAGCCCACGGAATCACTGCTCAGAAGCGAACGAAACGGGGACGTTGTACTTCGAGCACCAGCCCTCCGTGCCGAGCATGCGGTAGTCCCCTTCGACGATGATTGCTCGTTGCTGAGCTTCCTCCATCGTCTTGGTTACCTCAACGACGCACTCTTCTCCGCGTGAGTTCTTAGCCAGAACCGATGGGCCTCTCCCGGAGTTATAACTTTCGAAGCCCCCACCGAACCTCGGCCGGAACATGTTGCGAAAGTATGTCTTCAAGGAGAAGTTGTCCTTGATAGCTTCGGCGACTTCGAATCGGAGTTCCACCGCACCCATACGCTTTCATCTTAGGAGCGGAGTCATCGCAGGGGAACTGAATGAACTTGTCGCACGTCCGACCGGGATGGCAGGTCTTCCGCGGATTGGCGCCGGCGTCGCCGCATGTCAGCCAGATGGCTCCCACTACTGCTGTAGTCCCAGCGACAAGTGCGCTGAGAACATGCATCCAATCGCATCGTGCGTCCATGACCTCTTTCCGCCTACCGTCCAGGCCGACATTCGGAGAACTACGAAGGGATGCCTCAACGGCGGTAAGTGAAGAGGATTGCTCAAGGCGCCGGGTTCGTGGCCCGGCGTGTCCCATTTTGCGGAAAGGGGATCCATGCAGCACAAAATGTCGAGACTCCGAGGTTGCCGCAGCCTGTCAAGCATCAAAGTCTGGCCGGCGTGTCGTCTTCGTTGATACACGCAGGGCAGAGAGATCTTCGAACGCCTAGGAATGCTCAGCCGGTGTGAGCAGCTCCTTGTACCCAGGTGTGACGGTTTCAGGCGATAAGCAGGCGAAGGCCAAGCTCTGCCGCCTCGAGATCGACAAGGTCACAGTTACGCTCGGCCCACCGACCCGACGCGAGGTCATCACGGAGGCTATGCACTGCTCGTTGTTCGGCGCTCGGTCCAACCTTGGCCCACACCGATACTCCGCGACGCACGTGATCGTCCAGGTATGCCTCGGGCCGACGCCAGTATGCCTCGAAGAACCCGTCAGCGCAGTCCCACGGGATGAGCACCGGCTCCAGGCGGGCTCCAATCGCGCGCGCCTGTTCTCCGAGCGAAGGCCTGCCAACCAGGAGGTCAGCGACCTCAGGCAGGTAGTCGCGAGTAAGCCAGAACCGACGCCGCCATCCTGAGTCAGTGCCGTCGAATGTGAACACCACTACGCGGCGAGCGACGCGGCGCATCTCGCGCAGGCCTTCGATTGGGTCCTGCCAATGATGGAGCGTGGAGAAAGCCATCGCGGCGTCGAAGGACTGGTCCTCGAACGGAAGGCTCTCCGCTACGGCAGCCACGCACGGCGCGGCACCTGCAGGGCGCTGCGCACGCATGAGCGCAGACGGCTCCACCGCGGTTACGTCGCGGTCGAGAGGCTCGTAGGAGCCGGTGCCAGCCCCGACATTCAATACGGTCCGCGCATCGCCGAGCGCGGCCCAGACCTTTGTGGCGATACGCGGCTCGGTCCGTCGCGTCACGGTATAGGTGGCTCCGAGGGTGTCATACAACTGCGCTCTGGACATGTCGCTGCCCTCTCTGGCCGTCACTCTCCCCAAGCGTTGAACGACGCTTATCGCAGGGGCAGCGACCGAACCCGTGGATATTCAACACGGCACCGTACGCTCGCTTCGACGTCACACAGGCCACTCCGCCGAGAGAGGCACCGGGCGCCTTCGACGTGTCGGGCCTCGGATACAGAGCGTGGTGAGAGCGCCAATTCAACTGGTGTTACGCCCACCTCTACTGTAGACAACCGCATATCCGCAGCTTACGACGCGTGTGCGGGGCGCCACCCTGCGTGCCCGAATTTTGGCTGACTCTGGGGTGATGCCAGCTGGAGAACGGCATGGATGTGGGGCGGACGGGCGCTATCTCTTCTTGAGCAGTGCCGTCGAGCGGCACGAGGACCGGCCCAGGACCTCGGGGCTGAACAGATACTCGCGAGGCCAGAACTGCCGGCAACGGGGCCAAACCGGGGTCGGTTCTGAGTCCCACGGACTACGATTGCGGTGCGCCCTCCTTCGCACAGGAGCGTCCACTTTCCGCCGAAACGGGACCAGTGAAGATACCTTTCTCCAGGACCCGGGCGTCCCGCACCGGGAACCCACCCACCGACTCCCTGCTCTGGGTCCTGCGGACACTCGGCCTCGGCCGGCTGCGTCTGAAGATCATCGCATTCACCCTTCTCTCGCTCATCGGCGGTCTGAGCCAGGCCGTCCTCTTGGTGCTCATCTCAGAGGTGGCAGTGGCCGAGGTCCAGGGCAAGCGGTCGATCCATGCCCTCGGTCGGTCCCTGTCACCGACGGGCGGGATCATCGTGGCGGTAGTGGCGTTGGCACTGTTCTTTTCCACCAGCATCGTCGCCACCCTGCTCAGCACGTCTGCCTCCGAACAGGCGCTGACCGGGACTCGTATCCGCATCGTCAACGGTTTCTTCCGGTCCAACTGGTCCCTCCAATCCACCGAGCGGCTCGGGCATCTCCAACAGCTCCTCACCATGAACAGCACGGCCACGGCGACCGCCGTCTCGAACCTGTCAACGGGTCTTCAATCGCTCCTGATGGTGTTGGGGCTCTTGGCGGTGGCCCTGGCCGTCGACCCCCCTGCCGCCATCGGGGTCATTGGCGTCGGCATCGTGCTGTCGCAGATCCTCCGGCCGCTCAACATGCGCAGCCGGCGGGCAAATCGTGAGCTCTCCAAAGTCACGAGAGCCATGGCCACTCAGGTCACCGAGTACACCCGTCTCAGCCGGGACTTCCGGTTGTTCGGGGTGGAGACCCGGGTCATGGACAAGCTGCGCGGGTTGATCCGGGACACTGGTCACGTCTACCGCCGGGCCCAGATCCTCATCAACATCGCGCCCGTCCTCTACCAGTCCTTCGCCCTCGGATTCGTCATCGTCGCCATCGTCTTTTTGACCCATGCCGGGCACGCCCGGTTCGCGGAGCTCGGCGCCATCCTCCTCCTCGTGCTGCGATCGGTGAGCTACGGCTCGAGCGTCCAGTCCTCGATCCAGGGCCTTCGCGCCTCGCAGGGCATGCTGGAGGACGTCACCCGCGACCTCCGGCGCTTCGCCGACGCTCGCATCAGTCCCGGAGCGCGGGTCCCCCAGTCCTTCGGGGTGGACTTCGATGCCGTGGAGTACTCCTACGACGGGGTGACACTCGCCCTTTCCGGCATCACCATGCACATCCCGGAGGGGAAGATCGTCGGTGTCCTCGGACCCTCGGGCAGCGGCAAGACGACCATCAGCCAGCTCCTGCTCGGCCTCCGTGAGCCCACCAGCGGACGGGCCACCATCGGCGGCGAGGACGCGGCCGCCATCTCCAAAAGCGATGCGCACAGCACGGTGGCCCTCGTGCCCCAGGAACCGGTGCTCCTGCAGGGCTCGGTCATCGACAACATCAGGTTCTTCCGGGACTTCGACGAGCGGGAGATCGTCGAGGCCTCGAGATCGGCATACCTGCACGAGGACGTGGTCAAGATGGCCGCCGGTTACGAGACCCCCGTGGGCGAGGGGGGTGGCGCCCTGTCGGGCGGGCAGAAGCAGCGCCTTGCCATCGCCCGGGCCCTGGTCGGCTCGCCCAAGCTCATCGTCCTGGACGAGCCCACGAGCGCCGTCGACGGACGCACCGAGAAGCTCATCCGTCAGACCCTGTCCGAGCTCAGAGGGCACGTCACCGTGATGATCATCTCGCATCGCATCGAGACGACGGCGCAGTGCGATCTGCTCCTGGTCCTGGCCAACGGCAAGATCGCCGACTACGGCGAGCGAGACGCGGTCCTGGCCGGATCGGCCTACCGGAACATCGTGTTGAGCCGGCACGAGCTTGGCGGGGGCCACACGTCGCAGGACTAGAGGCTGGAGAACACGGTTGCACGGCCATCGCATGGCAACCACGTAATAGCCCTGAGCGCCAAGCCTTCCGGACGCTCTGACGACACCGGGTCCTTTCGAGCTGCTGACCCCCAGGATCAATCGGCTCCTGCCGCAATGCGGCGGACGAGATCAACTCGCCAACCAACTGTTCTGGGGGTCCCGATCGGGTCTCGCCCCGCTGGGTTCTAGTCAGGCCAGCCCAAACGATCGTCCCTGGGCCTCCCAAAATCGATCGCCATTGGTCACACTCCGAGGGACATCTTCGTTCCACCTTTTGACTCTTGCCTTCAGGCGTAAACATTCCACGTTGCCGAGCCGTTGTTGCGCAATATGATTCGGCGGACGGACGTGGTCTCCGGGATCGCGACCACGGCTTCGACCTGGTCATACTGCCAGTGGCGATTGAGGGGGCGCGATCGAGATGACGCCCGCTCGCAGAGAACCAAGGTGCCGCCTGGGACCTTCAGAAGGATCGGCGCTGGGGGGCTCCCGCACCTCCAGCACCAAAGGGTTGGATCATCCGGGTCATAGAGAATGGCGGCGCTGCAGGGGCACTCTGAGATTCAGGCGGACAGACGAAGTAGTGCTCGACGCCACAAGCCCTCATTACCCGCGCATTTGATGAGGCTTCATCAGGGCCGTGTCGAGCAGGCCCGTCAGTAGTCCGACCAGCGTCCTACAGGTGGAGACTCCCAATGCTTACTCGTGTGACCCGACATCACCCACTATGCCGCAGCTGCGTCTCTTCAGCTGGCGAGAAATTTGCGAAGCTGGCGATAGGTGCGGTGACGGAGGACTCGCGTCGCACCTTCGGAGATGCCAATGGCGTCCGCCAATGATCGTGTCTCACGCACCCCACTGAGCTCGAGGTCGATCAGGCGTCGTCTGCGCCCAGCAAGTCGATCTATCGCAAAGCGGAGATGCACGATCTGCTCCTCTGAGCAGGGCCTGGACTCCACGTGGCCGGGCTGGATCTCCAGCCAACGCCGGATCGCCCGGTCCTCCGCGGCCCGCCGACGCTTGTGGTCGCGGAGCGCGCTGTGGGACGCCCGATACCAGTATCCGTCTGGATTGACCAATTTTTGTGGTGCTCGACGTTGGATGATTCGGAGAAAACCATCCTGGACTGCGTCCTCATCACCGACGCTCCTGAGCTGAGCCCTGAGTCCTTGGGCCAATTGCTGGTGGTCGTCCAATTCGAATCTCCTCGCTCCAAGGCGCGATCCATCGCCGCACCGTGAAGTCGAGAGAAACGAACTGACTAGGTCACGCCCCAAGTATGGCCCGTCTCCGCTCCCGCGTGACATCGCGTAACGAAATGCAGGTTGCTACGTCTTTCCGGTGATTCGGCACTCATCCGGCCGGTTCGACTCCATAGGTCGGTATGGATGTCGGACGGCACTGGATCCGAATCCACCGACCGACAGCTCGACCGAAAGGTCCTCTGGACCATGCAGAAAGGAGTCTCCGCAATGTCCGAGCTCACCACCATTTCTCCGGGGCCCTACGGGTGGATCCGCGATGCCAAAGCTGCATTGGACGACCTGTCGGCCCTTCGCGACCTGGCCAGTGTCGAGGTCCGATTCGCCACCGCCCGCCACCTGACGGAGCGAATCCTTGGATTTCCTGTCTCCGGGGGTTACGCCACACGCAGGGCGATCCGAGCCGTCGGACGGCTCCTCCGGCATCGGCTCGGCCCAGCGCTCGCTACCGAGGCGCTCACCTGGTCGGCAAGCCTCGCCGGCACCGTAGACGCTTCAATTATCGAGTCCTTTCTGGAGCTTGCAGTCGAGTCGCCCGGTACCTATCGTCCATGGCGGCTCGGCGACCCGATCTTGCTCGAGGCGATCCAACGGGCCGCCAAGCCATCATCGAGGCAGCACCCGGTCTGCGACCTCTGGTTGGCCACCCGTACCAACGTCGTCGACCCTGAGTTCGACTACCGCCGAGGCAGCAGCCGAGCGTTCGTCTTCAACGACTGGGAGGACGGCGTCGACGACCTGGCGACGTGGTTACGGGGGGCCGACTCCGAGAACGACCTTCTTGACGCCGAGTATGTCGTCACCATGGCTCCCGAAGAGCAGCAACGACTTGTCGAGAGCGCCAGTACGACCGCAGTCGAGCGCCTCGCTTGCGACGATGACGTGTTTCGGTTGGACGTGTCAGCGATCGGCACTTGTCTCCTCCGTGCCACGCGGTCCACCTTGTCCAACCAGTCCTGTCCGCGAGAGCTCAGAAACCGAGTCCGCTATCCCTACGACATGGCAACATTGGAGCTCGCGCTGCGCGGAGGACCCGAGTTCTTCGAGCGATCACGAGTGTGCCGAATGTTGGCCAAGTTGGACGGCGAGCACCTTCTTGGCCTCGTCGCCGCTGCTCCCGCGCAGATGGTGGATGTGCTGCGACAGCTCGACCTCCTCTCGGCCGACGAGCTCGTCAGCGGCAGGTTACGGGGCCTCGATCTACGAGACCGAGCGACTTGTGTCGCCGCTTTTGGTCCTTCGATCACATCCGAGACGATGGACTTCGTCGTAGCGGTCGCTCTTCGCCATCCGCACGCTTCCCACTTGGCCTGGCTGCTCGACGACACTGAGCGTGGTTTATTGCCGGCACAGGATGCTCGGCGCCTGATCGACCGGGGGTGCCCGTCGGTCGCCCATGCGGCAATGAGGCACCTGCCGCTCGAGTTACTGGTCGCGTCGGACAGGGAATGTGCCTCCCGGTGTGGAGATGCCTGGATGGCAGCATGCCCCGGACTCGCGGCAATCGAACGTCCGCTCCTCCCGAGCCGCCTCCTCCGCCAGGAGGAATACACAGCCTCCCCAACGGGCCGCCGCATCTGGTACCCGGCGCAACTCCGCGAGCTCGAGGATGCCACATTCCCAGAGGCCTGTGGTTGGCAGATTACGCTGCCGAGGACAATCGCGGATATCCGGCACAACGCGAAGGTGATGCGCAATTGCACCGCCAGCCTTGTGGACCAGATCGTGGAAGGATCGCTCTTTATTGTGATCGTGCATGACCCTTCGGGCCATCGGTTCAATGTTGCCGTCCATCGAGAACGCGATCATTTCGTCGTCGGCCAAGTGAACAGTTGGGCAAATGGGGGATTGCAGCCTTCATGGATCCGAGCCGCGTTCACTCGGCAGTTGAACGAGCGAGACGAGCTCCCCTCTTGGGAATACATGGACCGCCCACGTCGCCGCCCTACACGTCGTCGGGACTCAAGGCGGTCGCGTGCTCGAGCCCGACGATGCATTCGCGAGTAGATCGAAGGCCTTCACGTCGACCCGACTCCGATATCTGTGGGTTCCGTGCCGGTTTCCTCCGGACTCCTTTCGCCGATTCGAGAGCTCATGGTTCGTTCATCTGGTTGCCAACAACTGATCCCGTGGCACATGGGATCTCCGGCGGCAAGGAGTACCTCGATAGCGACGGCTGGCCGACGACCAACATCGACGTCTAGAGGGGTCATCGATGGTGGTTGGCGGCACACGAGTCATGCATAACGTGAAGTGCTCTCACTAGCAGTTCACAAAGACACGATCGGTCAACGCACTGGATGCCCAATAGTGGGCAACGTTGCATCCGATGTATCGGCTCAGCTCTGGTGATGCAGCTCCGTAATGGTCCCATTGGAACTCCGGATCGAAGTCCCAGTCGCCCTTATTCAAGGGCGCCCACTTCTTGAGATCCGCGACACCTCTAATCTGAGCGTACGAGACGGCAAAGGCGTAGAGAGCGGGTCCTTCCTCTGGGCGATCCCAAGACCAGTCGAACATTTCCCAGGTCGGCATGTGCCGGTACCAAAGTGGAAGCTTGATCAACATCGAAGGCTCGGTGATGCTGGCCCGGAGCGCCCCGGCTTCTAGTGTCATCTTGTCTTGAGCGTCAACGACCCAACCTTTTAGCTCGGGGAAGTCGATCCCCAGCTGGTGGGCGATGGATCTCAACCTTTCCCGCGCAGATCCGCCGTCCTCACGCCTGCTTTCGACGAACGCTCTGACTGCCCGTTCACGATCCTCGGATGAATGGCCGGCGGAACTCGCCTCCACTGGATTCTCTCAGAAGACGAGCGATTGCCCGGCCGTAACCAACCAATACCGATTCTGTCGACCGCCGGGGTTGAAGGACGAAGCTCCAAAGTCCACGAGAGCGACCATCCGACTGCTTGGAGCCGGGCTCGCTTGTGGCAAGGACTCCAACTTGACAGACCGGCGCGACTCTCTGGTGTTAGGGCTTGGTTGAAGGCGTGTCGAGTTTGATCGATCCCCGCATGAAGATGATGAAGGGAGAGCGATATCGCACGTGAGTCACTTGTCCCGGACGGACCTCTGCGGTAATCCGGTTCTCGCCCATTGTCTTGGAAAAGATGTACCGGAAGGACACTGCTACCTCATGGTTCCCAGGCGCCACGCTGAAGAAGTGACTGCCCCACGGTTGAACCGACGTGGTTTCATCGATTGCCACGTTCGTCTTGAAGAAGAGAAGGATAAAGGCTAGGGGGAAGATCTTCGTCGTCACCTGAATGCCTGTGGCGGTCCCCTCATATGCGCTCACTGTCTATCTCCGTTCCGCCGACAGGTGGCCGGCACCGGCGCCACTCGAGGCATCCTTGGGCCAAAGCTTAGATCCCACGGATGCTGTGAGCCGATGGTCCATGGATCCAATCTCGCGGGGATTCTTGCCGCTTCACCACCCTGGGTACAGCAGGGAGGCAACGGCCCGATTCGGGCCGCACGCGCACGAGCAAAGGCGATGGGGCAACCCACTGGGAGAGCGTGGTCGGAAGAAGTCCTGGTAGGCGGAGGTTCAGTGATGCTTCATTCGAACTACAGCCCTGGTCCGCACGATGAGTTTGTCACTGCAAACTGAGACGATCGAGAGGTGAGAGGTATGGAATGGGTGATTGCAATCGTTATGTTCGGTCTGCTCGGAGGGGTCGTCGGTTACATCACCCTCAGCGCCACCGGAGCAGCCAAGGACGAGGAGCGGTTTCTGCTTGGTATCCCACTGGGAGTCGTGGGTCTACTGATCGGAGAAGGCATCTTTGTCAAGGTGCTTCACATCAGTGGGTGGAAACCAATCTTCAATCCGATGGTGTTGGCACCGACCGGCGTCTCGGGCGGGGGCTTCAATCAGGGCCACGTGGCGTGGGATGTCCTGGTCGGACTCGTCGGAGGTTTGATCGTCTTCCTGCCCATCCGCCTGGTGTCGAAGCTGGCTGGCTAGGTCCGGTCGGCTGTTGCCGGAGGGAAGAGGCGTGATGGTGAAATGTGTTCGGCGTCTCGCCCAGGAGGGGAGGGTAGTGCAACGCACCTGGGACGGTAGTGGAGCAGCAGCTGCAGCGCTGAGGGAGCTGGTTGCCACCTTCGATCGTCGGATGCTCGAGAATCCCCGGGATCTGAGCCTGCACCTAGCCAATCTCTTGGCTGGACAAGGCCTCATGAAGGAACGTGCTCTCATCAGTGCAGCGAGTGATACAGGCATAGCCGCCGACCTTCTGCGTCTCATGAACGCAGGAGTATCAGAGTCTCGGGCAGTGCAGATTGTCGCTGCTCGGCTTGTCGGACAAACCCAGTTCGAGGAATCAGGGTGCAGGTGGGTCACCGTTGCCTTCGCTCGTGCTCTGGGATTCGAGGTCAGCGAAAGCGCGTGATAACGCTCGGTGGGACCAGCTACATAGAAACCAGCTACATAGAAAAAAGCTCAGAATCGCTAAGATCGAACCTCTATGCGGGTTGGAGCGACGAGCCAGTCGGAGGGTAGACGGGCCAGATGTTTCTCTCGTCGGTGCCATCCAGTGGACCCTGAACCCCTTACCAGTTCTCTATCGACACGAACACCGAACCATCAGCTCTCTCCTCGGTTGGCTGTCGCCCCTCCGCCTCTGAACGGAACCGCTTGTAATTCGGAGATCGCATGACGTACAAGGTGTTCGTTGACGACAACTTTCACTACATGGACGAGGACGAACGCTACCTGGGCGGAACCTTTGAGACACATGACGAGGCGCTCCTCTACTGCAAGCGGATCGTCGAGGCATTTCTAGAAGACGCTTATAAAGCAGCGATGACATCAGAAGAACTCTTCAAGCTCTATCGGTCGTTCGGTGAGGATCCCTTTATTCGGGCCGATCCGGGAGCGTTCGATCCGCCATTCTCTGCTTGGGAGTATGCGAGGCAGCGCTGCGAGGAGATCTGCGGAGATCAAGGCTCCTGACCGCGACTAGTGACATCTATGAGGGTGCAATCTCCCGTGAGCCCACTCGGATCGAATTCGGACTCGGGCTGGGTAGATCCCGTCGCAAGATAGGCGTGGTGAAGCAATCATTCTCGCCCTGGTGTCGTCCGGCGAAATTTGATGGAGAACGCCTCGCAAACTGAGTCTGTCACCGACCAAAATTGGCGCACCGGCAAGGTTGCTCGAGCGGATTCTGGCGTTGTCGAGATCATCCCAGGCTGCATGCGGCGCCTTTTCGCCCGGAAGGATTCCCGTTGTGGCTCGGTCCACCATCACGAGCTGATCCTGAACGCTTGCGGGCAAGGCCAGTGTAGGAGCAGTGGCGATTCTCGGACAACCATGCCGGTCGAGCCTCTGGACCGGCTTCTTCAGCGGTTCTTCATCAGGTCGAAAGCTCCATCCGGGAAACTCAATTCAAGAACGGATACCGGGGTTCGCCCTGGCAGATTGAGGAACTTGGTGTCAGGATATGTCCAGGCCACAGGCTTTCCGGAGCGAGAACACAATGGCGGGATTGCAGACGAGCCCGGAGCAGACGGAGATGGCAAGGGGGGCGGTCGGCTTGAACCAGCCACTCAGATCCAGCGTCACCCCGCACTCTCGCCGACCGCTGAGCGAGCCGGTCGATAGGCGGGTCGAACCGAAGCCGTCACGGGCATGGAATGAGATGAGATCTCGACCGGGCTGGAGGGCGATATGAAAGCGACGGCTGGGGTTCGATCCGCCAATCAGCAACAGAGTGTCGCGGACTTTCTGGGAAATGATGGTCCAACTGATGGCACGTTCATCGGCAATATCGATGGCGCCCACTACGTCTATGGGCCGGACACACCACTTTCCGACATTCCACCCTTCACTCCCACTGAAGATGGGGCGGCGCCCACCGGAGCTCAGATCATCTACGTGAACGGCATCTTGACTCCGGCAGAGGCCGAAGCTGATGCGTGTCAAAACCTGGCCAACGCCACTGGGGCAAATGTGATCGCGTTGCACAACGCAACAACGGATGCACCCGATGGACTGAATGCGATCGCGGACCTTCTCCAGTGCGCTGGTGACAAGGGGAGCGAATTGCTGCAATCGCTCGGGATTCCGTATTCCAATGCCGCAACGGAAACATTGACGTCGACAATCGAAGACGCAATCCAAAATGGCGAAGACATCAATGTGTTCGGTCACAGCCAAGGCGGGCTTATCGTCAGTAGCGCGTTGAATGAGGTGAGGGACGACCTCGTCGACAGCTACATGTCGGACCCCGACAACCCGATGTCGCAAGCTGAGGCCGAATCCCAGGCGGCCGATGATCTCTCGCTCGTGCACGTGCAAACATTTGGGGCTGCCGCTTATTCCTACCCCGATGGTCCGACCTACGACCACTGGGTCAATGTCGCGGATCCGGTCCCGGACTGGTTCGGGGTCGGCAGTGAGCTGCCCAATACTGCCCTCGATCCGTTCTCTGAAGAGATCAAGGCTCAGATATCTCAGTTCTTAGGGGAAACCTACAGCGGCAGCATTCCCGACACCGAATACGTGCAGGGCGACAACGTGACAATCCACACGTTCGATCAGCCGGTGCCCTGGTACACCACAGATGACGATGGCAATCCGAGTTTCGACATCGGGCGTGCACATGACACACAGATCTACTTCGATCACCTTGCCGATGACCCGGCCGCACTTGACTCCATCTACAACCCGGCGAACGATCCGACGGATGTGACGGCTGGAGTCCGAGACGGCTTGGAACCTGCCACATTCGTCGACCAGGCGCCTCAATCCTCAGCCGGCGAGACAGGGGCGGCGGCTCCCGAGAGTGGGGATGATCGGGGTTCCAACTCTCCCGGCTCCACCAGCAGCGGAGACGCCCTTCAGCAGCCCGCAACCGAGAGCGCCTCAGACTCACCCGCTCAATCGCCCATCGACCAACTGTCCCAGATCACCGACTCACTGCCGGCGGACATCGCCGGACCGTTCCAGCAGGCTCTCCAGAACATGCAACAAGCATTGGTGTCGCCTTCGGATTATCCGGATGGTCTCTCCGACGTCGCTGGAGCGTTGAACCAGATGTCTACCTTGATGAACAGCGTTCCCGATGGATCGGGAGCGAGCCAATATCAATCTGGATCGGCTGACACGCCTGGCTACGACTTCTCGCAGTTCACCAACGGCGACGCGCAGGCCGGCTCGGATCTCGCACAAGCTGCCCAGGCAATGGCCATGGTCATGACCATGGCTCAGGGCACCATGACTCCCGACGCCTATGCCGCGAATCTTGACACCGTGTACTCGGTTTGCCAGAGCTGGAGCGGCATCTCTGATGGCGGCGAGGACATCACCCGCTCAATCGCCCATCGACCAACTGTCCCAGATCACCGACTCACTGCCGGCGGACATCGCCGGACCGTTCCAGCAGGCTCTCCAGAACATGCAACAAGCATTGGTGTCGCCTTCGGATTATCCGGATGGTCTCTCCGACGTCGCTGGAGCGTTGAACCAGATGTCTACCTTGATGAACAGCGTTCCCGATGGATCGGGAGCGAGCCAATATCAATCTGGATCGGCTGACGCGCCTGGCTACGACTTCTCGCAGTTCACCAACGGCGACGCGCAGGCCGGCTCGGATCTCGCACAAGCTGCCCAGGCAATGGCCATGGTCATGACCATGGCTCAGGGCACCATGACTCCCGACGCCTATGCCGCGAATCTTGACACCGTGTACTCGGTTTGCCAGAGCTGGAGCGGCATCTCTGATGGCGACGAGGCATCACCCGTGGAGGTCGGGGGTCCCCGGATCGAAACCCAAGATTTGGCAGATCCGTCATGGGCTTCTGGGCCCGCAGGGCAGGGTCCCATCGTCGGCGTTTACAACACCACCGACAACTCCTTCACTGTCACCGATGCCAACGGGACGACGGCCACCATCCTGCCCGACGCCCTCCCGGCCGGAACCGTCATCCAAGACTCTGGCTCCAACCAGCTCTTCGCCGTGAACGAGGCCGGGGCCACCGTGGCGCTGACCGATGGCACCACTCCGATTGTCGGTGACTTCAACCCCATCATCGACTCCCTTGCGGTGAGCAACATCGACGGTGCATCAGCGACCATCTCTGCCGACTCCCTGCCGCCAGGGACGGTTGTCGAAGATGCAGTGTCGGGCCAGTCCTACGCCACGTCCACGCTCGGGACGACCATCCCGTTGGGCGACGGTTCAGCTCCGATCGTCGGGGACTACGACCCGTCCAGCAATACGGTGACCATGACCGACGCCGGCGGGGGGAGTGCCACCATCAATCCCGATGCTCTGCCACCGGGAAGCGTCATCCAAGACGGCACCTCCGGACAGCTCTATGCCATCAACGCCGCCGGTGGGGGAGCAGTCTCCATGGGGGACGGCTCGGCCCCCATCGTCGGCGTTTACAACACCACCGACAACTCCTTCACTGTCACCGATGCCAACGGGACGACGGCCACCATCCTGCCCGACGCCCTCCCGGCCGGAACCGTCATCCAAGACTCTGGCTCCAACCAGCTCTTCGCCGTGAACGAGGCCGGGGCCACCGTGGCGCTGACCGATGGCACCACTCCGATTGTCGGTGACTTCAACCCCATCATCGACTCCCTTGCGGTGAGCAACATCGACGGTGCATCAGCGACCATCTCTGCCGACTCCCTGCCGCCAGGGACGGTTGTCGAAGATGCAGTGTCGGGCCAGTCCTACGCCACGTCCACGCTCGGGACGACCATCCCGTTGGGCGACGGTTCAGCTCCGATCGTCGGGGACTACGACCCGTCCAGCAATACGGTGACCATGACCGACGCCGGCGGGGGGAGTGCCACCATCAATCCCGATGCTCTGCCACCGGGAAGCGTCATCCAAGACGGCACCTCCGGACAGCTCTATGCCATCAACGCCGCCGGTGGGGGAGCAGTCTCCATGGGGGACGGCTCGGCCCCCATCGTCGGCGTTTACAACACCACCGACAACTCCTTCACTGTCACCGATGCCAACGGGACGACGGCCACCATCCTGCCCGACGCCCTCCCGGCCGGAACCGTCATCCAAGACTCTGGCTCCAACCAGCTCTTCGCCGTGAACGAGGCCGGGGCCACCGTGGCGCTCGGTACGTCGGGGACCGAATCCAGCGGGATCGACAACCAGTTCGGGTCAGATTCGTCCACAACCACAATCGTGCGTCCTGACGGCTCGAGCCAGTCCACCGATGCGGACGGGACGACCACCAACTACGGGCCCGACGGGTCCGTCACCTCGGTGGTGGCCCCAGACGGCACCACCACCACCTTCGCCCAAGACGGCTCCTCGACGACCACTGATCCTGAGGGCAACACCGTCTCGCAGACCGACCCCTACGGCGTCACCACCAACTACGGACCGGGCGGTGTGGTCACCTCGATGGTCGACACCGAGGGCAACACCACCACCTACGACCCCCAAGGCGGCTCGGTGACCACCGACCCCTCGGGCATCACGACTCAGAGCACCGACACCAACGGGACCACCACCTACTTCGACCCTGACGGGGACGTCACCCGGACCGTCGACAACGACGGCAACACCACCACCTACGGTCCCGACGGCTCGTCGGTGACCACTGACGAGAACGGCACCCTCACCCAGTCCGCTGATGCCGACGGGACGACCACCAACTACGGGCCCGACGGGTCCGTCACCTCGGTGGTGGCCCCAGACGGCACCACCACCACCTTCGCCCAAGACGGCTCCTCGACGACCACTGATCCTGAGGGCAACACCGTCTCGCAGACCGACCCCTACGGCGTCACCACCAACTACGGACCGGGCGGTGTGGTCACCTCGATGGTCGACACCGAGGGCAACACCACCACCTACGACCCCCAAGGCGGCTCGGTGACCACCGACCCCTCGGGCATCACGACTCAGAGCACCGACACCAACGGGACCACCACCTACTTCGACCCTGACGGGGACGTCACCCGGACCGTCGACAACGACGGCAACACCACCACCTACGGTCCCGACGGCTCGTCGGTGACCACTGACGAGAACGGCACCCTCACCCAGTCCGCTGATGCCGACGGGACGACCACCAACTACGGGCCCGACGGGTCCGTCACCTCGGTGGTGGCCCCAGACGGCACCACCACCACCTTCGCCCAAGACGGCTCCTCGACGACCACTGATCCTGAGGGCAACACCGTCTCGCAGACCGACCCCTACGGCGTCACCACCAACTACGGACCGGGCGGTGTGGTCACCTCGATGGTCGACACCGAGGGCAACACCACCACCTACGACCCCCAAGGCGGCTCGGTGACCACCGACCCCTCGGGCATCACGACTCAGAGCACCGACACCAACGGGACCACCACCTACTTCGACCCTGACGGGGACGTCACCCGGACCGTCGACAACGACGGCAACACCACCACCTACGGTCCCGACGGCTCGTCGGTGACCACTGACGAGAACGGCACCCTCACCCAGTCCGCTGATGCCGACGGGACGACCACCAACTACGGGCCCGACGGGTCCGTCACCTCGGTGGTGGCCCCAGACGGCACCACCACCACCTTCGCCCAAGACGGCTCCTCGACGACCACTGATCCTGAGGGCAACACCGTCTCGCAGACCGACCCCTACGGCGTCACCACCAACTACGGACCGGGCGGTGTGGTCACCTCGATGGTCGACACCGAGGGCAACACCACCACCTACGACCCCCAAGGCGGCTCGGTGACCACCGACCCCTCGGGCATCACGACTCAGAGCACCGACACCAACGGGACCACCACCTACTTCGACCCTGACGGGGACGTCACCCGGACCGTCGACAACGACGGCAACACCACCACCTACGGTCCCGACGGCTCGTCGGTGACCACTGACGAGAACGGCACCCTCACCCAGTCCGCTGATGCCGACGGGACGACCACCAACTACGGGCCCGACGGGTCCGTCACCTCGGTGGTGGCCCCAGACGGCACCACCACCACCTTCGCCCAAGACGGCTCCTCGACGACCACTGATCCTGAGGGCAACACCGTCTCGCAGACCGACCCCTACGGCGTCACCACCAACTACGGACCGGGCGGTGTGGTCACCTCGATGGTCGACACCGAGGGCAACACCACCACCTACGACCCCCAAGGCGGCTCGGTGACCACCGACCCCTCGGGCATCACGACTCAGAGCACCGACACCAACGGGACCACCACCTACTTCGACCCTGACGGGGACGTCACCCGGACCGTCGACAACGACGGCAACACCACCACCTACGGTCCCGACGGCTCGTCGGTGACCACTGACGAGAACGGCACCCTCACCCAGTCCGCTGATGCCGACGGGACGACCACCAACTACGGGCCCGACGGGTCCGTCACCTCGGTGGTGGCCCCAGACGGCACCACCACCACCTTCGCCCAAGACGGCTCCTCGACGACCACTGATCCTGAGGGCAACACCGTCTCGCAGACCGACCCCTACGGCGTCACCACCAACTACGGACCGGGCGGTGTGGTCACCTCGATGGTCGACACCGAGGGCAACACCACCACCTACGACCCCCAAGGCGGCTCGGTGACCACCGACCCCTCGGGCATCACGACTCAGAGCACCGACACCAACGGGACCACCACCTACTTCGACCCTGACGGGGACGTCACCCGGACCGTCGACAACGACGGCAACACCACCACCTACGGTCCCGACGGCTCGTCGGTGACCACTGACGAGAACGGCACCCTCACCCAGTCCGCTGATGCCGACGGGACGACCACCAACTACGGGCCCGACGGGTCCGTCACCTCGGTGGTGGCCCCAGACGGCACCACCACCGATGGATCCAACGACGGCGCTACAACGGCCAATCCTCAATTGCCTACAGAGCCGGTCAGTCCTCTACTGTCCGATCCATCCAACGGCGCAGATCCCGGCGGCGGCTCGAACACTTCTGGTTCTGCAGACTCCGGGTGGTCGAGTGGGCTTACCATCCAATCCTCGCAAGGGATGGGCGATGGACCGAGTGGCTCGCAATCTGAGGAGAATGGCGCCGGTACAAGCGACTCCGGGAGTACTGGAAGCGCACCCACAGCAATCGGGGTGGGCGCCGATTCAGTCAATATCAGTTCCGGTTCTGGACAACCCGATAGTGAGGATGAAGGGACCGGGCAGAGCTCGCCCGACCAGTCTGGAGTAGATAGCGAGGGTGTAAACGCCTACCAGTCAGCAACTCAAAGTGGCGGAGGGAGCCTCAGCGCTGCTGAGGGAGTTGGTCTGGCTGGGGCAACGATTGGACCTATCGACGTGAGTGGCTGGGATGACACGCCCAACGCCGAGAGCGGGTCGCTTATCGACCCGTCGGCCGGAGCTACGGGTGGTGGCGATTCCGGTCCTTACGAGAATGGTCAGGATGGATCTGGCAGCGAAGGTGGAGCATCAGCCGCGCCAGGAGACGATGCCGGTCAGACTGGCGCACCCGACGACCCGGGGATGGCTGCACCCGATTCACCCGACGACCCGGGGATGGCTGCACCCGATTCACCCGACGACCCGGGGATGGCTGCACCGGACGAGCCCGGCATGGCTGCACCTGACTCACCCGACGACCCGGGGATGTTCGTACCCGACTCGCCCGACGACCCCGGCATGGCTGCACCCGATTCACCCGACGACCCGGGGATGGCTGCACCCGACTCACCCGACGAGCCCGGCATGGCTGCACCTGACTCACCCGACGACCCGGGGATGGCTGCACCGGACGGGCCCGGGATGGCTGCACCTGACTCACCCGACGACCCTGGGATGTTCGTACCCGACTCGCCCGACGACCCGGGGATGGCTGCACCGGACGAGCCCGGCATGGCTGCACCTGACTCACCCGACGACCCGGGGATGGCTGCACCGGACGAGCCCGGCATGGCTGCACCCGACTCACCCGACGACCCGGGGATGCTCGTACCCGACTCGCCCGACGACCCGGGGATGGCTGCACCGGACGAGCCCGGCATGGCTGCACCTGACTCACCCGACGACCCGGGGATGGCTGCACCGGACGAGCCCGGCATGGCTGCACCTGACTCACCCGACGACCCGGGGATGCTCGTACCCGACTCGCCCGACGACCCGGGGATGGCTGCACCCGACACGCCGGACGAGCCAACCACCGGGCCTCTCCCGGGCCCAGAAGCAGCTGACCCTTCCGACGGAGGATGGGCAAGTGGCTTGGTGATTCAATCCGCCGCGAATAGTGGTGACGGCAGTGGACCACAATCGGATGCTGACGGAAGCCTCATCGGCGATGGCGTTTCCTCGCCTTCCGATGATGGCGGCGGGACAAATCCGGACGCCGAATCTGGAGGTCCGCAAAATGAACAGATCAATGTCGACCCAACCACCGGACAGCCCTACATCGACGACGGCGAAAGCGGTGATGCGCAGACGATCCAACCATCGGGAGTCGATAGCGAGGGCGTGCCCACCTATCAAGCACCTGCGCAGGCCGGAGCGGAGACCTTCGAAGTCGATGGATCAGGCTCTGTCGTGAGCTCGGTCGGTCCGATAGACACGAGCGGCTGGGATGACTCGCCCCGTGCTGAGAGTGGAGCGTGGGGCGATTCGGATGGAGCGCTCATCGGAGGCAATGTGAGTGGAGGGGATAACGGCGGCGGTTCGGGCGACTCGACAGATGGAGGCGGAACGGGCGACCCGACTGACGGCGGCGGAACGGGCGACCCGACAGATGGAGGCGGAACGGGCGACCCGACAGATGGGGGCGGAACGGGCGACCCAGGTGCAGGAGATGGGGGATATGGAGACGGGGGTTCCGGCGGCGACGGCGGGGGTTACGGAGATGGGGGTGGCGGCTACGGCGATGATGGCGGAAGCGCTGGAGCTCCGGAAGAGCCTGCACCGGCTCCAGCTGCGCCAGACGGGGGCGACTGATGGAGAATACGCCGACCTCCTTGATTGCTGACCTCCTCGAAGTCATCAATCCCGACAAAGTGGAGGATCCGAATCTCGCTGCAGAGCTCGACGCAGTTCGAGAACGGCTCTCTGGTCCTCTGCGAATCGTATTGGCCGGGCGGGTAAGTTCTGGAAAGTCGACGCTTCTCAATGCCTTACTGAACCAAAAGGTGGCTCCGACGGACGCCGGCGAATGTACGGAGGTCGTGACCTGGTTCCAGTATGGGCGGCCGGAACAGATCGAGGTCCGCCTCACTGACGGCACCGTCCGGGAAATGCATCTCGGGGATGGCGACGACGGGATCCTGCCCGCGGATCTCGGTGCTCCGAAGAATCGAATTCGAGACGTACGAGTATCTCTGACCAACGAGAGACTCCGCGACATCACACTTGTTGACACGCCTGGATTCTCTTCCGGACAATCGAGTTCAAATGATCCTGCCGAGGACGAGGTCATGGATCGACGATCTCGCGAGGCCGCCGCAGATTGCGATGCAATGCTCTTCGTGCTCAACCAGACTGTCCGAGCTGACGATCTGGAGGTGTTGCAGTCCTTCCAACGGACTCAGCACAGTCCGGCGTCAGCCCTGAACGCAATAGGCGTTCTTTCAAAAGCTGACAAGCTAACGCACAAGAACCCAGTGGAGGCAGCCGCAAGTCTTGCAAAGCGATACGCGGAGCGCCATGCGAGAGAAGTGGCCGACGTATTGCCAATATTCGGTCTGTTCGCGGAGACCGCCGAGACGGGCGGCCTCAGCGATCAGGATGTTGAAGACCTGGCCGATCTATCGGCGCTCGACCCCCCCGTTCTTGATCGGCTCCTTTCGAGCGTTGACCGATTCCGCGGTGGAGAATGCTCTGTTTCTCCCGAATCCAGGTCCGAACTGCTTCGAAAGCTCGATCTGCTCGGTGTCCAGATCTCGATGGACCTAATTCGTGATGGAGCCCGCTCAGCCGGTGCCATCAGCAGGGAGCTCTCAAGGATTTCTGGCGTCATGAGACTGCGTAACCGGCTGGCGGAGTTTTTCACTGAGCGAGGCGTATTGCTTCGCCTCCTGTGGGCCCTCGACACCCTGGGTGACATCTCGTACCGTTCAGGCATATCACCCGAACTCGGTCAGACCTTGCGTGACAATATCGACCGCATCCGCTTCAACGGAGCAATGCACGAGGTGAGAGAGATGGAAGCGTTTCAAAAGTGGTGGGGAGGCGCGATTGCTCTGAGCCCCGACCTCGAGGACGATCTCCGGCGCCTCGCGTTCAATCGCGATCCCGTGCTCCGGTTGGGCGCCGACGATGAAAGCCCGGAGGCAATGCGTCGAGCTGCGCAGGCTGGGGTTGGCCGCTGGCGAGCTGCGAGACTCAATGCCAACCCGACGTGGGATGAGGTGGCTCGCACGGTTGTGCGTTCCTATGCCCTTGCGCTCGCCGCCACCCAACGCTGATGACGACTGCCACCACACCATCAAAGAGCAGCCCGAGCAAACGGCAAGGTGATCTCCAGGCCTACCTCAACAACGTCGCCGGCCAACTGCAAATTGCTGGCCGATCTGATCTCGTTATGAACCTGAAGGATGCCGTCGAAGCCCGCCGGGAGTCGACGGCCACACTGGTGGTGGTGGGCGAAACCAGCCGTGGCAAGAGCTCTTTCGTCAATGCCTTGCTGGGTGAGCCGGATCTCAGCCCTGTGGGTCTGGATACCACGACTGGTTGCAGCATCCTGCTTCACAAGGCGGTCGCACGCCAGGCTCGGGTCCGTATGTACGAAACTGGAGAGATCAAGGACATACCGCTGGGAGATGTCGAAGATTGGGCGACTGTGGACGGCAACCCCGACAACGAGCGTCGAGTCCACGCCGTTCTCGTCGGAGTCGACAACCCTCTCTTGGAGCAGATCAGCATCATCGATACTCCCGGCGTTGGTGGGCTCGATGCCGGCCATGGTGTTCTCGCAGCCGAAGCCGCCGCGTCAGCCGACGCACTCATCCTTGTCGTCGACGCCAGCGCTCCAATCAGCTTGCCTGAGCTCGGGTTCCTCGAAGAGGTGGCGTCACGGGTTGACAACGTGACTCTGGTCCTTACGAAAATTGATGATTACGACGAATGGCGAGCCATGGCCGAAGAGGACCGCCGTTTAGTGGCCGCTAGGAATCCACGCCTGACCGACATCCCATTCTTTGCAGTAAGCAGCATGCTGGCAATGAACTCGGAGGATAGAAAGGAGAGTGGGATCCAAGAGGTCGAATCACACCTTCTTACTCACATCGCGAAACGGACGGATTCGCTCCGATTTGCCAACATCCTTCGCGTTGCTGACAGCTGCCTGGTTGAGGTGTGCCGCCAGCTGGACGCGCAACGAGCTGTTCTTGCCGCCGGCGGCGAGATCCTGGCTGCGCTGGAAGAGGAGCGCAGCCGACTGAACGAAGTGGGCGCAGAGGGTAAGAAACTCATGCGCGATCTCGAAGACGGCTTCAGAAGGTTGGGTCTTGACCGGGCTGATGCCCTTAATCGGGGGATGCGTGATTTGCGTACGAGGTATGACGATCGAGCGGGGACTGTCCGCGGCGCAGAGCTGTCAGCCCTGCCGTCGGAGCTCATCTCGGATGTCACTGCGCTCGCTGACCGACTTACCAAGGATGCCCGCGATCGACTCACTGACCTCTCAGAGGAACTCATACGTCAAGTCGATACATCGATTCCAGAGCTGGCGAGCTTTGAGCTGCTTGATACGAAGAAGCTGGCAGATGCCGTCAGCCTCGATACTCCACGCAAGCGTGCTACGAACCGAGTCGAGCGTCTATCCACGCTCATAAGCTTTAGTAGTGGCCGCTCGATCGGCTCGCTCGTGGCTACCCTGCCCCTCGTCGCCCTCGGTGGGACCCCATTCATCATTGCCGGGTTGGGGCTCGGAGCGGTGTTCGCGTTTCACATGCACAAGGGTCGCAACGATGTAACCCGTCAGAATGAGTTCCGCACCTGGATGCGCGAGCAACTTGCCGAAGCCGAGCGTCAGCTCAACAACGATTTCTCGCGGGCCATGATTGACGTTGGCCATGAGCTCCGCACGGCTCTCGGTGAGAGAATCGACACTCGGCGAGCAGAGGTGGGACAGGCCATTCGTGAGTGCGAGCAGAGCATGGCTCGCGAAGATACAAAGAGGAAGCGCGAGAGCGAAGCGATCGAACAGCGCCTTGGCGACTTGCGTGCGCTGAGGAAGCACGGCAGTGACATCCGAAGCGACCTCCTCGGACTCGGGAGCAGTACGGTTGGGCGGCCATGAGTCCTTGGACACTCGGCATCGACTTCGGCACGACCTTCACCGTCGCCGCAGTGGCCCGGGAGGGATCAGATCCCCAGCTCGTTGATGTCGAGGCCGATGGCAGTTGCCGCATGCCATCGGCCATTCTCCTCGATGAGACAGGCGATTTTGCTGTGGGAAAGTCGGCAACCCACCAAGCGTTGTTCCACCCGGATCGGTTTGAGCCGACGCCAAAGCGCGTCGTCGGCGATGGTGACTTGCTGCTCGGCGATCAACTTATCCCGGTGACCGACGTCATCTCTGCCGTGGTGCACCGCGTTGGCGCGGAAGGTCGGCGGGTAGCTGGAGGTACCGCACCATCCCGAACTGTTCTCACTCACCCCGCTGACTGGGGGTCAACCCGGCTCGATGTCCTGCGCGCTGCTGCAGAGTCTGCAGAGTTAGGTCGACCGGAGTTGGTGCCAGAGCCTGTCGCCGCCGCATTTCAAATTGGTATCAAAGCAGTTCAGCCTGGGCAGTACGTCGCAGTGTACGACTTTGGTGGTGGCACCTTTGATGTTGCGGTTTTGCGACGTACGTCCAATGGCTTCGAAGTCGCGGGTCCTCCCGGAGGTCGAGATCCGCTTGGCGGTGAAGACATCGACGGCAAGATCATCGACCATCTAGGTGCTGGGCCTGTCGGCGGTCACCCCGACTGGCAGAACCTGCTCGATCCTCCGGATGTCCAATGGAGGCGTCATGCAGCAACGTTGCGCGCTGAGGTTCGCAAGGCCAAGGAGGGGCTTTCCAATCAGAAGATCTGGCAGCTTTGGATTCCGGGCATTGAACGCGAGGTTCAGCTAACGGGTGAGGAGCTTGAACGGCTGATCGTGGATGACGTGGCCACCACCGTGGATGTCCTGGTCGAGACCATCCAGTCTGCAGGTCTGGAGCCTCGGGACTTGTCTGGCATCTATCTCGTCGGAGGATCGACTCGTATTCCGCTTGTGGCCAAGGAAGTCTGGAAGCGCACCGAAATAAAACCCAGTGTCGAGGGCGACCCGAAGACGGTTGTTGCGCTTGGGGCCACAGTGTGGAAGCCCTTAATCCGGTCCGGAGGGGGCGATCCCCCTCCCGGCGGGAGGGAGTTCACGAGCAATCTGGCCATGGCCACGCGTACCTTCTTTTGGCACGCAGGCGCCTATTGCTTTGGCTACCTGACCATCACTCCAGAGGGCGATCTTGGCTCGATCGATTTCTCGGATGAGCCAGCCGTCGGCGATCTCGCGGCGGTCGTCGACGCTGCAGCCGAACGTCGGACGAGCACCTCCGGGTATCAAGAGTTGTCGACCGCGAAGATCGAGTGGCTCGGCGAGAGGGGGATCGAGCGGTGGTTTTCGACTGAGGAGCACCCTAGCGGGCAATGGGTGGAGCGATATGTCGTGAAGGGAGATCGTGCCATCGTGGCGTTGGCGCCGTCCGGGCTTGCGAAGAGGCTTGACGGACTACGTCGTCGCCGATCATTGTTGGATGCAGATCGCTTCTACCAACTGCCCATATCTTGCGAGGTAGCGGAGACCGATCGTGTCCATGAGCGTCTTGAGCTGATCCGCTCAGGAACGAATCAACGGGTGACGGCCGAGAGCTACGAGCTCGATTCCGAATGGGCGAGCCAACGCGTTGCCGCCTATGGCTCGCACCCTGACTACACGCAGCTCGGGCAGGCCCCAAGCCGCCTTCTCGGTCAACCCAACAGCACCTGGAAGCTTGGCCTGGCCGATGGTGTACCTGGTCAGATGCATTCGTTCTGGTCGTCTCGCGATCCGACCCGTCGCGAGCAGACGAGGATATGGGTGGGCCAGGCCACGGGACGGATGTACTGCGTCGTTGCCACGCTGCCCGAGCAGGAGAAGCTCAATTTCCGGCTTCTGTTCTCTCACGCCACGCTCGTCGGCTCCGGAACGACGGTGTCGGGCCCGAGAAACGCACTTTTAGGTGCACGAAATGCTCTTTATGGTTCGAGGAACGTGAACCCCGGTCCGCCCAGGTAGGAGGGGCCTGATGACGTCCTCGCCAAGCCAGTATGGATCCCCCCCGTCGAGCCGTGGCCGCACTGAGATACTCGTGGCGGTTGGCTCCCTGTTGATATTGATCAGCTTTGCTACCCAATGGATGTCGTTTCAAGGTTTCGACGGAGTCGGCGCGTTCGACGGTTTTGGCTTGTTGACCGTCTTGGCCTGGATCACGGTGACCGTCGTGCTGGTTCTTCGCTCACCCAGAGTCCGAAGTTCCATATCAGTCCCGTCCTTGCCAGGGACCGACGCGACGGTCTTCACAGCCGGTGGTGCTATTGAACTCGCAGGAATCGTTCTCTTCTATCTCCAATATCACTCGGCTGTCCTCAATGCACAGCGCACAATTGGGTTCGGCTTCGTGCTTGCGCTTCTCGGAGGGATTCTCACGACGGCTGCAGGCGTGATGGCCAGGCGCACAGCCCAGTCGTCATGGACGGGCGAAGTTCACCAAGAGTGGACCGGGGAGGAGGCTCGGCCCGGTCCACCCCCACCTCCTCCGCCGCCGGTTCCGCGTGGTTCGGGAGATCAGCCGCTCTCTCCCTCTCCCGACGTCCGTGGCCGAGGTCCCGCAAGTCCCCGACCGGGACCGCCCGGTCCACCTCCGCCACCCGGGCCGCCGACCCCGGACAACCGTGGTCGAGCTCCTACAAAAGGGCCTGTCGTCCAGCCCGGTCCACCTCCGCCACCGGGGCCGCCGGTTCCCGACAACCGTGGTCCGGGGCCGGGCAACCGGCCCGCCGGTCAGCCCGGTCCGCCTCCGCCGCCCGGGCCGCCGCCCCCGCCGACGCCGTAGGAACCGCCCAGTCGTGGAAGCCGACGACTGGTGAACGCAGGTATCGGGGCATCGAGAAACCATGGAGCCAGCGAGCTCGCCTAGCGGGTGAGACTTCGCGCTCGCAGCTGTCAGACCCTTCCGGATTACTGACCCGTTCCTGCGAATGCCTGCCCACACGACGGGCAAAAACGTGCCTCTGGGGTTCGTGCGGTGCCACACGAGGAGCAGAATGCCGGCGGACTCGTTGGATGTACCACTCGCTGCTCAAGGTCCTGTGGACTAACGGTTGCCGATGCACTCGATTCCTGGCTGAGAGGTTCCGCACCGACCGTCGCGTGTAGAGGACCGTTGTGTGGGATTGCACCTTGCGCCTCGGGAATCTGTTGTCCGCCTGCTTGGGGCTGACTCGGCTCGTTGCTGTGGACGGGACCGCCGGCAACCTCAGGCTGGGTTCCTTGCCGAGAGGCTGCGAACCAGGCTCGGACACCTCGGTACACCAGCAACAGCCCGACAATGATGGGACCGAAGAGGAAGAAGCGCGTGGACGTCAATTTGTAGGCAACGAAAAAGATCACGATGCCAGCGACAGTGATTCCAGCCCCGATGAGAATGATCCGTTTGGCGGCCGCGGTGGGTATGGCACCGGTCGGCCGACTACTGGACACGGGGGTGCCCGCCGCCGCAAAGGAACCGATCGGAGATCCGCTTCCGGAATTCATCGTGGCTCGACCAGTCGTGACCTGGACGGCCCAGATACCGAGGGCGATCGCAATGAGCCACATCCCCACCGCCCAGTACGTACCTCCGCTGGTGACATGGCTGTAGTACACGTGGATTTGCGTGAACGCCGTAGATAACGGAACCAACTCCAGCGATAACGAGGCTCACTCGAGGACCAAGCTTCACCACGGCAGTAACGAAGAGGGACACGGCGATGAGAAACGCTCCGAGGCCAATGAGGACGCCGTAATAGATCTTCGCTGTCGACGGGTTGAAACGAAACCATGTCGCCCCGTAAATATCCGGAACCGAATAGAGCAGAAAGCCAATTCCTCCCAGAACTAAGGGGATCGCTGGCGAGGATTGGGAAGTCCCCGAGCGGTAGGACCGGTATCGGATGGCAAGTAGAAGAAGGACTCCTCCGATGAGGGCGGCGCCTACCACTTGGGCAAGAACCCCGACGTCGAACACTGCGGCGGAACCGGTGTTAGTGAGCCATTGGATGACCCAACCCACCCCACTGAGTACAGCGCCTACGCCTGCGGTGACCAGTATTGCTGGATCACCTGAGCCGCGACAACCGGAGTCCGCGCCATTGCAGAACCCCAGAACGCGGCAATGGCGATGAGACCGAACGTGACCGCCATCAGTATGCAGATGAGCGTGAAATCTGTAACAGGCGCGGCGATGGCCTGGACAACGGCGGCCAGGACAAGTAGCCACAATGTCGGCTGCCGGCGGAGGGGGTCCAGTACCGCTACTCGTACGGCGACCTGGCCCGTTGGATCACGATCCGACGGTTGCCGCATCCCAGCACCGCCATACCGGGCAGCAGCGTCATCCCCGCCTACAGTGACCTCGCTCAATGGCTCTTCGTAAGGTTGGGGCGCAGGCTGATAGGACCGGTCGGCACTCCCAGCATTTGGAATCCATAGAACCGCAGCAAACTGGCGCGCGACCCACAAACATCCAGACGCATCGAATGGCTGTGCCTCACTAAGGCGGCGAGCCACCAGTTGGGCGGCTCCCTCTGTATCCATTCCGTTGGAGACTTGATCCTTCAGCTCCGCCGCGATGCCAACATGCGAGGCAGCAACGAGCAGACTCTGCTCGCGTTGGCAGGTGCCTTCGGGCAGCACGTCGCTGAGACTGCTCTTCAACATCTTGTCGTCAAACAGCACGGAATCCCCGAATTCGGCAACGACAACCCGGAGAGCCTCGGCGGCTCGACCGTCAGGATCCCAAGCTCGTGCATTCACTTCGCTACTCCTTTGGATTTCCCCTGCCACCGGGATAGATCCTGGAGCAGACGTCACGCTTGACTTGGGCGCAAAGGATACCGTTGGGCCGGGCTCCTGTCATCCGGTGAACCCGGTACCTTTTGACATCCGTCGGGCTGCATCATCTGAGGAATCCGTCACGAGCAGCTCGAGATCGGAGAGCTCGGGCGGCGCCGCCAAAATTGATGATGATAAACCCCGGCCCTCGGCGAGCGCGGAGTGAATATCGCCCCTCAGGGATTTCTCGCCATCTGGCGGTTCTTGTAACTCTGTTTGGACGAACGAGCCTTCGCGATTCTGCAGCGGTAGCATTTCGCTTGGGAACCATCCCAAATTCGGGTGATTTAAGAAAGGCTTCTGATGCGCGCGACCTGTTCCCGTCCAGCCCGATGATCCGGAGATTCTGCTACTCGGACCGTTGGAGGTTCGAGTCAACGGCACCGTTGTGAACATGGGAGGTCGAAGGCAGCGATCTGTCCTCGCTCTACTCGTGCTCAATCTCAACAGTGTGGTTTCCGTGACCCGGCTTATGGATGGCGTGTGGGGTGACTCGGGACTGGATCGGCCTCCAAACTCTCTGCAGGTCTATATCTATAACCTTCGACAGATTCTCGAACCGCACAAGAGGAAAGCCGATCCATATCGCTTGATCGTGAGTCACGAACCTGGCTACGTGCTACAGCTCTCTCCCAGTCTGGTCGATGGCGCTCGGTTCGAGGCAAAGGTGTCCGCAGCCCGAGGGCTCCTCAAGAAGGGTGAGGCCCGAGGAGCGGTTGATCAATATCTTGAAGCAGAGAGCTGCTGGCGCGGTGCCGCTCTCGCCGATCTCATCTTTGAGCCGTTCGCGGCAGCCGAAGCCAACCGCCTCGAAACGATGCTGCTGGATGCGTTGGAGGAGCGTTTCGATTTACAACTTCAGCTCGGTCTGCATGCTGGCGTTGTCGGCGAGCTTGAGGCGCTCGTGAACGAACATCCGTTCCGCGAAGGTCTTCGAGCTCAACTCATGGTCTGCCTCTATCGGTGCCAACGGCAGGCTGACGCATTGCGAACATTCAACGAGGGAAGAGACGCCTTGGTCGACCAGCTGGGACTCGAGCCTGGGCCTCGGCTGACCCAGCTTCAAGGTGCCATCCTGAATCACGATCCGATATTGGATGCACCGAACGCCGAAAGGGATCCCGATGCTTCCTCACGGGCTAGTCCTCCAGGTACGAGCACAGAGCGGCCTGTTCCGATCGGACCATCGTCTCCTCTCCCGCGTCCGTTGAGCAGCCTCGTCGGTCGCAACAGAGACGTTGAGGAGGTAGTCCAGATCGTCAGGACGTCGTTTGTAACCACGCTTGTTGGAGTCGCCGGTTGTGGAAAATCCAGACTGGCCTACGCGGCTGCCGCCGAGCTCCGGGAGTCCTTTCCGGATGGAGTGTTTGCAATCGACCTGACGGCGGTCGAGGATCCTCGAGAGGTCGAGGCACGAATTTGCGATGAGCTTGGCATCTCAGGAGGTTCAGAAGTCGCCCTGGGAGCGCAGATATCGTCCGCATTGAGGCAATGCAGAGCCCTCATTCTCCTCGACAATTGCGAACACGTCCTCGACGCTACGGCAAAGCTTGCCGCTGACATCGCCCGTTTGGCGTCAGAGAGCGCCCTCCTGCTGACCAGTCGGGAGGCGATTGGAATATCCGGCGAAGTGGTCTACCCGGTCCGAACGCTGACGGTTCCGACGGGGAGCGCTGGGGATGCCGATCATGTGATGACCTTCGAGTCGGTACAGCTCTTCGTCGATCGCGCTCGTCTCGTTTCCCCAGCGTTCGCGTTGAGTGCGTCGAACGCGTCAGCAGTTGCCGCCATTGTCACCCATCTTGACGGTCTTCCCTTGGCGATCGAGTTGGTCGCGGCTCGAACGCGCACGCTCTCACCCGAGGATCTTGCTGCTCGACTCCAGCACCGCTCAACAGTACTGGACTTCAGTCATCGCACCCCAACGGAGCGGCAGCAGACGTTGCGGACGACGATCGATTGGAGCTACGACTTGCTTGTCGATCCAGAACGAACGGCGCTGTGCGAGCTCGCGACCTTTACAGGTGGCTGGACGCTCGATGCTGCAGAAGCTGTGTGTACAGCTGATGAAACGGTCGACTTGATCGATCGCCTTGTAAATAAATCACTGGCCACGGCTCAGGTGACAGCAACCGGAAGGCGCTTTCGGATGCCAGAGGTCGTGCGCGAATACGCCATAGAGAAACTTGGCGAGCTCCATGACCGGTATCGGGTGGAACGACGGCTGGCCGAATGGTGTGCGGAGTCGGCGCGCATCTGGGCTTCGGAACTTGTTGCGCGCCGAAGCGCGGCTTCGATTGCAGCGATCGAAGCTGAGCGCAGCAACCTTCTACAGTCCGCCGCGTGGTTGCTGGACAACGACAGCCCCGTGGAGGGCCTCCAGATCATCGAACTACTGACTGAACTCTGGATTCGGAAAGGTAGATGGAGTGAAGCTCGGGTATGGCTCATCAGGGGGCTCAGCGCCGTTCACTCACACACCGCGCCAACCAATAATGAGATCGCCGGACGCTTGATGGCTGCCTTGGCCTCGGTCTACGTCGAGCTCGGGGATGAAAATACGGGGCAACAGTGGGCATCTGAGGCCAGAAGCCTTTTCAAAAGTCGCGGTCTTGAAGTGGAGGCTGCTTCGGCCACGTGCGTTCTTGGCCGCACCTATCGTGCTGCCGGGGACCTCGAGAAGGCGGAGGCGCTGACCCTCGAAGCCCTTGAGGGTTTTCGCGCTTGCGGTAATGCTCGAGGCGAGGCGATCGCTCTTCGCGATTTGGGGGTTCTCGCCCGTATTCGTGGTGATGATTCTCAGGCCCGATCTTTTCTGGAGGACGGGCTGGCCATGTTTCGCAGCGCCAGTCAGCCGAGCCGAAGCCCAAGCCCTGATCAGCTGCAGGGGCGAGGACTGTCCGAGTTCGTGAACCAGCTGGGACGAGCGGCGGGGAAGGATGGAGACTTGACGGCTGCCCAGGGTCTATTGACCGAGGGATTCGATCTTGCCAGTCAGCGAGGCAATGTCGTCGGAATCGCCGAGAGTTTGATCGCCTTGGGCTCCCTGAACCTCCAACGCGGGAACGCGATAAATGCGGCGATGCTGTTAGGGGCTGTGCACGCCTTGTGCGAGAGCCATAACACCGCACTCCCGCGCGTGGCCGAAAGCGAGCGGTTGGCGCTCGTTAGCGCTGTCGAGCAACTACTCGGACCAGAGAGCTACGCGGCGGCACTGGAAGAAGGAGCCCCTTTGCTTCCGCATGAGATTGTGGAACTTGCGTCATCTGCGTGATCGGGTCGAGTGCGGCGTCTCAGAGTGCCCGGTTGTACATATCGATAAGCAGCTTCCCTTCGTCACCGATCTCCGAGTCCCCTCGATAGACCGTGACGCCACAATTTGACGGGTTTCTCCTGTTCGTCGAGATGGGTGAATTGCACGGCATCGAGCCGCTCGAGGTTTGCCCGCAAACCGAGAATGGCAAGGTGGTGAGTAATGGCGAGCACACTTTGGCCGCGGTAGTCACGCGTGATCGTTCCCAGCCACGATCGGAGCCGCTCTCTGACGTCGGGAACGTTCTCGCCTTGAGGGTAGCGGTACCAGTAGGGACCTTGTTTGGTTCGGAGCGCCTCCTGCTCTGGATGCATGACTTGGAACATTCGCCAGTCGTTGTACAACAAGGCCAGGCCATGTTCCTGCTCTCGAAGTCGCTCTTCCTCGACGATCGCTGCGCGGCTGCAGCGTAGGCCAAGCCCTGGTAAAGCACCGGAGTGTCTGGTGGGCTCGCAGATATGGAGAGACGAAGACGACATCGGGTTCCTCGATCGTGTGTGAGAGCTTCGCGCCCGTAGCCTCGGCTTGGCGGTTGCCCTCCTCGGTGAGTGGAGTGTCGTGATCTCCCGCCGATACCGCAAAAGATCCACTATCAAGCAGCTCGAGGGCCAGCTGCTTCGCTCGGTCCGGATCCTTCTTCCGACGGTTGTATGCCCGTTTGAATTCGCTGTAGAGAGGATCCTCGTCCTTGAGTTTTTTCAAAGCGTTGTACTGCGACTCGCCATGTCGTACCACGGCTAGTGTTCGAGGCCATTTCATGGGTCCGCCAGACATTCCCCTATCAGCAATGGAAAGGGTCGATGGGCTCCTTACTCAAGCACTGACGACGTCTGGGGCCGAGCGAATCTGGCCTCTCGCTGTGCCAAAATCGATGCTCATGGGTCGCACTCCGAGGAGATGATCGGGCTCCACAGATCGTGTGCCTTCGCCCTCAGGAACCACCTTCCAGGTTGTTGCACTCTGATTGCGGAGGGTCATGGCATAGACGGCGGTGTTGGTCGGGATCTCTGCCGTGGCCACAACTTCATCGTGGCTGGAGTGCTTGTTGAGGTGGTGGGATGTGATTGTCGCACCTTGGCTGAGGACCACGGTGCCACCGGGAAGGTCGAGCAGCATCGGGTTTGGAGGCAGGTCGCCGCATCGCCAGCACGGACGGCCAGGCTCTTCTGAGTCGTAGATGACGACTGCACTGCAACGACAAACCGAGATGGAGTCGGCCAGACGGAGCAAGGCTCGACGCCATCTTGCCTTCGATGACGCGACCGATCAGCGAGGGTGCCAAGCCGTCGGTAAAGGATTGGACAAAGAGGCGGCGAAAGAAAGTGGGATAGAAAGACCACAAGCTATAGCCCACATCGCCAGGCGGTGGTCGGTTGGATGGGTCAGAGGGATCAAAAACGAAGAGTGGGTCGAATCCGTACGTTTCCATGTGCACTGTCGTCTCTGAGACCCGCCGATCGTTGTCCCATGCGCCTGCAGCCTCAGCCCGAATCCCTCGCAACGGATCGCGCTTTATGAACAACCAGAACAGCAACATCGCGAGCGAGAACAGATCGGTGGCAGTGGACGGATAGACGTTTTCATCGTGTCGGACAATCTCGGGGGCCATGAATCCCTTCGTGCCGGCGATGAAGGTTCGTTCCGCAGCCAAACCGACGTTGTCGTTGTCGATAATGGCGATCTCGGCCCGGATTGGATCGACCATGACGTTACCGAGGCTGATGTCTCGATAGCAGAGTCCGGCGCCGTGAAGCGCTTCGAATGCCTCGACGATCTTTCGGCCGATGCTCGTGAGGGATCGAAGCTGGAACACAGGCTCTGAGCTGACGTCAGCGGGAGTGGAATTCCTCAGCATCACCCGAAGATCAATGAATCGGCCCCTGTCGACAAGCGGCATCAGGTAGCCAAACCCCGGAAGGTTCTCGCTGACGACAAGATCCATCGGCCAGACGAAATCCTTATGTGGGCTGGGGAGGCCGATAAGGTTGTCAATATGCCGCTGCATGACCTCAATTCCGTCAAATGGGCGGCGCCATTTCACGGCAAATGGCTGGTCGCGGAGGCGTGCCTCGTAGAGGACACCTTCGCCGCCCTTCTTGATCTCCCTTCCCACTGTCACAGGGGCGCCGGCCCGGGCCATGAGGAGCACATCGCCCGGCATCGGGATCCTCGTGAGCGCATCGGAGGAAGTGTTCATCGATCCATCGCCTCCTCTACGCCAGGGGACTCAGACACCGGCTCCGGCAAAGTCCTCCACAATTCTAATGCGTTTGTCACGAGAACTGATATCCACGGACATCCCGCATTGCGGGTGTGTGCAAATTCGAAGGCAGCGTCAGCGCAACTCGCTCGCTGCCCACTGGCATCGACCATTTCAGATTCCGCCTCGTCTTGGAGGAACGCCCATTGAATTGGTCGGATTCCGAAGAGGCTGAGCGGCGGGATTCGTCGTGGTGGATGCTCCTTGACCCACGGGGCTCTGAGTGGAACTAGGAGACGGACTCTGGGTGGCGGCGGGGCTCGAGTTCGGTGTGATCGTTGGAGTGGACCCGCGGGTTGTTGTCAGTGACGGCCGGCTGGTGGTTGTGATCGTCGGAGGCGGTGAGTGGGACGGCCCGGAACCAGTCACCACAAGAGCGAGAACGATGGCGACGACAATGAGCACGCCAGCGACGATGCTGACTCGTTTCCACCCCACGTTCGAAGACCGACCTGTGGGAACTCCGCTGACGGCGACTTCGGCGGGCGGACGGCGATCAATTTGGACGGTCAATTGATCTGCCTCAGCGGGCGAGTTTCCGCCCCCCCTTCCGGCGGGCAGCATCTGCGTTCGATCGGAGTCTTCTGGTGATCGGCCTGGAAGGACGACGGTCGTCGCCTCTCGTTCCCTTGGTCCTGAGGTCGTGGATTGATCCGCCGTATCAGCCATATCCGATGCCAGGACGAGAGCTACGGTCGTGTCGTCAGCACTTCCTCCCGATGAGGCGCATTCCTCCACCCAGAGAGGAAGCTGCCCTTCGATCCAGTCCATTCCTCGATCGCGAACCATGTCAACGAGATCGGCCCCGAACGCCGGTTCCCATGGATCTGCAACTTGTGCGTTTCCGAAACCGTCCGTGGCAAGGAGGACGCCGGCGACGTCCACTTCGGAGCGGTCGATCACAGCGATCCGAAAAGCGTCGACTGCGTCCGCTTGGCACAGGCTGGTGGTTTGCCGCCCATCGAGTCGAGAGTCGCCCGGGACCGGCGACCGGACACTTCCGTTCGGATGAATGACGATGGCGTCCCCGTCACCGATTTGCACGAGTAGCACCCATTGGCGGCAGACCATGGCGAGCAACAGTGTGGATCCATAAGCCAGTTCCGGGTCGTTTTCTGCGCTCATCGCTCGATGAAGCTCGGACGCAACGAAGGGATCTCGATCGACGTCGGCCTCGACCCGCTCTCGCCACGCCTGAACGATTCCAGGTGCGAGGGTTGACTTTGCAAACCCTTCCAACTGGATGGCTGATGATGAGCCAGCGATCTGTTCTACATTGTCGAGAACGCTTGAACAGGCAATATCGGTGGCGAATCGCGATCCGCGCTCGCTTCGAAAATGCCTTCGGTCTCCGTGCCCGTCTGCAACCGAGACCACAAAGGATTCATCGTCCAGGTCACGCAGCAGGCTGAATCCATTGGAGTCTTGATTTGGCGCGCCAGACTGAGCGTGTGATGCCCCCCGGGTGGAGGCAGCCAAGACGCGCCAATGGGAGACGAGTTCGTTCACCCGGACTGATCCTGAGGATTGACGGACGTCAAACGATCGGTTCATCTTCTGGGGGGGCCTTTAGGACCTTTTCGACAACACCGGCCCGGTCCGCTCCTCCTTCGGACATCCGCGAGACGGCGATTGACACGGCAACAAGGAGATCAACCAACGAGTCGAGCGCGCTCGGCGACAAGCACTGGAACGGATGGGTCTCCGATGAAGCGATTCAAGTATTCCGAGTTGGCGTCGGCGCCGATAGCCACGGCGGCGCGAAAGGCCGCTTTACCAGCTGGAACGGCCAGCAGCGCTTGAAGTCCGGCGTCGAACTCCCCGGGCCGATCCGTCGGTAGACCATCGGTGACGAGCACGATGGCAGGCCTGAGCGCTCGACTCTCTATTCGATCGGGAGCGAGTGCTCGGCCTACCTCCCGAAAGGCGGCCCCCATGTTCGTCCAACCATGGCGAACAGCCTTGATATCCGACCAATGCTGGCGAAAGTCAGCTACAGCCACTGGTTCGGGAATATGCCACTCGGGTTCGGTTGCAAACTTCAATACGCGGAACATGATTTCGGCCTCGAGTTCACCGCGGTCCCAGTCCTCGAGGTTTTGCAACATCTGGACGATGGCGAAGTTGAGCGAATCCATCTTCTTCCCGTCCATCCCACCGGAACAATCGGCCACAATGATGAGATGCAATGGGCGTCTAGCTACGCCCCCACCTGGCATCACGGTGCGTGTTACCTCCGACATGGCCATTCAGCTCGGTCCCTCCATTCCACTGGTTTGTGTGGCTATCAATTAAAAGGGCCGCCGTATTGCTTCCACCAACTGTAGAGGTCACCGATGGTGGATCCACTCCCACCAACGGCCTCCATGATTGCGTCCTGACTGGGAATCGTCCAAAGGTAGACCGGCTCGTTGCCCGAACTGGTGTAATAACACTCCAGCATTTGACCATTTGTATTCGGATACGATTGGTTGGACCACGATACGGAAGCACTGGTATACGACCCCTCGCAGTCGCTTCCGGAGGCGGAAAAGTTAACGTCAGTATTGAAGGCGTTGAAACTCGTTTCGTAATCGGCTCCTGAATCCAATTGGAAGGCGTACAGACTCCCACCGGAGAGGTTGCTCGGCGAGCACGCAACGGAGTCGACATCCCCCTGAAACCCGGTGGGTGGATTGGTGGCGCTGCAACCCGACGGATCGACATCGCTGGGTAGCAGCTTGGCCAGCGATGCGGTCACTGGAAGTGTCGTGGTTGTCGTCGTGGTGGTGGGCGGCGCCGTGGTTGTCGTGGTCGACGGTGGTGACGGCGTAGGGGACTTGTGCGTGAGCACGACGATCGCAACGACAGCGACAATCTGCGGCGACACTGGCCGCAGCGATGGGCACGTTTCGAGAACGAGCCTCGCGAGCCGCAGGTAGAACCTGCGGTTGGCGGATGGGCGCACCGCCCACGGTGGCTTGGTCGCCGGGCCTGTATGGGGAGCCGGCCATTTGTGTTGCGGCATCGCCCATAGTCGCGGACTCGCCCGGTTCCTCTGCTGGTTCTGCACCGAACGTTGTTTCGTAACCGAGAGCGCGGGCGAACTCTCTCGTCACCCATGTGCATCCCTCTGCATCGTTGGGCGTTGTTGTGATCAACCAGCTTGCGACGCTTTGCACCGCAGAATCCGAGTCCATACCGGCTCGAATGCGTTGTTCGAGTTCAGCAGCGACCCCGGAGTCAACTGCCTGCTTCAACAGCTCCCTGCTTTTCGCCGGAAGGTCACCAAGCTGATCGCTGACGATACCCATGAAGTTGGACTCCGTTTGATCGTCCGACTTCGACAAGGCCTCTTTGCCTTGTATCTGCACAATCCGTCGGAGAGCACCGGGCACCTCATCATTGGGATCCCAGTCCCGATCGCTCATGATTCGGCCCCGCTCTCGACTGGCCTGATCGACAGAATGGTGTGATGTGCCTGGGTTGACGCGTTGGTCACGATCTGATGGTCCCGAAAGGGGGCACCTGCCGGATCGACCCGGATCGCCGGTCCTCGAGATGATGCAAGGGTAAGTTCGATCGGCCCGTCCACCGTCAGACGGTCAACAGGCTTCGAAGCGAGGAAGGTCGGAGCTTTGCCGACGGCATTGAAAAGCCAACCAGACGGACCCCAGCTCAGTTGCGCATGATGCCGAGAAACAGTTGGATCATCGATGACGATGCTGTTGTCGGAGCTCCGCCCGATCCGGACGACCTCTTCGGGATGGAATTCGTGGGTGATGCCCTTGACGGTGACTCGTAGTTCGTTCATGGCCGCCGACCCTCCACCGATCGATGGGTTTCTGAAGCCTTCAGAACCATCACCCAACTGGGACACACCGTGTACGTGCCAATATCCTGCCACCGCGACACTCGGGTGGCTAACAGGGAGTTTGCCGGCCATGGTCACCACGGCAGTGTCGCACCGGGTACTTCAGGCTCGATGAAAGATGGATGAAAGGCCCGGTTGGCGGGCGATGCTGGAAGGCAACGGGTTTTCCGACGGCTCGGCGAAGATTGCTCGCGCCCGCCATCTCGACTGGTAGGTGGGCATCGATCGCTCGCTGGAGAATTTCAACGAGAATTGAGATCTCATCTTACGTTCCTTCCGTCATAGCTGGCGCTCCAAGGTTTGGGTCCCCGGTGGAAGCGTGTGCCTCCTGAAGCGGCCCCGCCGTGTCTCCCGAGGATGCGCTCAGATGGTCGACGCCGTCACTGTGGGGAGGTTGTACTGCATTGCGATCGGGTTCCACAGATTTGCGAACGTCGTTTTGAACATCGTCGATTGAGAATCGGAGCCTTGGGCCTTTTGGTAGTTGAGGTCTGTCGTGTCGTTGGGTGTGCACCCGTTGATCTCGTCGGCGGCCCAGGCGGCGTAGGACTGATCGGACGCCTTTGAATTCGTCCACGCCCCTACAAGCGCTTGCAGGAGTTGAGAACCATTGGGAAGGCTCGAGAGATTGAGGGCGTTGAGTGAATTGAGCAGGTCTTGTCGATTGCCAGCCGCGTCGTTGAGTGTCTGTTCATCTGCACCGAGGTCTTGGCAACTCGAGATAGCGCCGACCGCCGACACAATGGCGGAGCGATCACCCGAACTTTGCGCCAGAAGGTTTGAGAGGTTTGTGGCCGCCTGACTCGGTGGGATCGTGGTGGTCGTCGTTGTCGTTGTGGTCGTCGATGGGCTGGTCGTGGTGGTGGTAGTCGTGGCGACCGCCGCTGCCACTTTGAACGGCCACGTGTGATTGCTATGCGCGATCAGCAGGCCGACAGCCACCACGATGACGACAAGGGCGAGACTGGTTACGAGCACACGTGACGTTGCCGTGCGTCGTTGATCCTCTGCAGCGAAGCTTCCGCGTTGGGGCAAGGTCCGGTCCACCGGCACTGAGCGACCTCCGCCTCGTCCCGTCTTGAAGACCGTCTCAGCTTCGCTGCCTCCACCACTCTGCATAGCCTTCCCCTTTGGTGGTATCTCGTGGGGATCTTGCTCGGTCACCCGATAGCCGAGCGCACGGGCGAACTCCCTCGTCACCCAGATGCACCCGGTTGCGTCAGTTGGCGTCGTTTCCACGAGTGCCGCGGCCACGCTCTGCACTGCCTCGTCCGGGTTCAGCCCGGCTTGCACCCTTCGTTCGAGATCGGCGGCCACACCGGTGTCGACGGCTTGTTTCAACAACTCCCTCGTCTTATCGGGCACATTCCCAAGCTGGTCGCTCGCCGCACTCATGAAGTCGGACGCATCGGCGCTCTTCGGCTTCGATAGAATCTCTCGGCCATAGACCTGCACGATTCGCTGCAACGCGCTCTGGACATCCTGGTTGGGATCCCACGTCGGATCAGTCATGGTTCCAAGTCTCCTCGGAGATCGGGCCGAACCGCGCCGTCATCTTTGCCACTCGCGTTGACGTCCGGCACCGACGGGCTTCGGCCGATTCGAAGCCTCGATCTGGCCGATAATCCTGTCGATCTGATTTCCGCTGACGGCGTACCCGACCACGATGATGGCAGAGACCACCACGACGGCGGCTTGGAGCCAGCTCTTGTTGTTGCTGGCAAACCAGTCGTTGAGACCGTGCAAGACAATGGCTATTCCGAGGCCGGTGAGTATGAACTGGATTGCCCACCGTCGGTGAAGGACAGCAAGACCGATAAAGAATGCTGAGATGCTGGCCCACAGCGCATGGGTGAACCCGTCAGTGATGGCACGCCACAGAATGTCCGCCGGCGAGACATTCGCAAGGCAATCCCACGGCCCCAATGGAGCATTATGTTGGATAGCTTGGCTCCCACTGTTCTGAGTGATGCAGTTGGAGGCGGCGACATAGGCATTGTTGAGGTATGTGTGGGACTCGATGACCCCGAAAGTGATCCCGCTGAGCGCACCGAGGTACATGTACCCTCGGATGCTGAGACGCGGCGCGTGGAGAAGAAATTCGTACACAACGATCACCGCGACTACGGCCAGGGCCTTTGTTATTTCCTCATGGATGCCGACTTGAAGATTGTCCCAAATCGAATTGCCGTTCGATCCCGCATTCAAGTTTTGGACGACGTTGGTCCCGATCAGGATCACCGAGACGAACCCGACGACAATGAGAAGAGCGGGAATGGGAATCATTCCCGGTCGCATCAAGGCCCAAATGAGGACGGCCCAAAGGATACCAAAGTAAATAGACCAGGCGTAATAATCACCGATAGGAAATACCGTGTGACTGTTATTGATTGTCGTAAGACTGGTTTCTGAATTGGAGAAGTAGGCAGTAATGGCAATCGGGGCAATCCAGACGACGAGGAGAAAAAGCGGTAACCACGCGCGGATGCGCTTCGACCGCATCCAGGCTCCAAAGGGCAAGAGGAGCCACCAGGGCGGCGACGTTCGGCCTTGAGCCTGAACGTTCTGTTCGAGGGCCCGAAACTCGGTATGGACCGATGACGAAGCGTCCACCAACTCCTCGATCGAGCCCACCCTCGGTGCGGCAGGCGCTGTTGCCACCCAGAGGCCGAGCTGTACGCCGTCATTGCTTCCGAGGCAAAGAGTCACGGGCTCGCGGATCGGCATCGAGCTAACGCGCTCGTACCCCGCATATGTTCCGGTGGAGCTGGTGTCTTGTACCACCCATTCATGCCCATTGTTCTGAATGGTCAAATGACGGCGGGAGACCGTTGGCTCATTGATGACGAACGTAGAGTCCGAGTCGCGCCCGACGACAACGACTTGTCCGGGGGTGTACGTTGCTTGTTCGCCATTGAAGCTGACGGTGACCGTCCTGTCTTCGGCAGCGGACGCGGGAGATGCATCGGGCTCAGGCTCGAAGCGAATTGCGGTGCCGTCCGGACTGCCGAGGTAGAGCCTGGTCCCCGAATCGAGGGGGAGAGACTCGATGGGCCTTCCGTCCAGGTAGGTGCCGGTAGATCCGGTATTGGTAACGGTCCAGGTTTGCTGATCACATTCGACGGTCAAGTGGCGGCGAGAGACCGACGGGTCGGACACAACGATCGTGCAAGTGGGATGTCGCCCAATCGTGATGATCTGACTCGGTTGAAACTCCCAGGTGTTTCCCTCGAATTCGATCTTGAGCGTTCCCATGTCAATGTCTCCTCGTTGTTAGTTCTGATGGATGACGCGCGCTGATGATCCAGAACCCCGGCTGAGGCGAGTAGCAATCCCCGTTCCCGTGAGTTGGGGATGACCCATCAGAGTTGGCTGGGTCGTGCGGGCGAAACTGTGTTTGGCGCAGGGACGCGAATCCTGCCCGAGATGGGGTCCATGGCGCGGGTCCGGGCAGTGAGCCCACCTGCCGCCAGGATCCGACAGCCCGAAGGGGATTGATCCCTCCTGCACCCGCACCCATCGCCGCCGACCGGGGTCCACCGTTTTCGCTCTCTCCTCGCCAAGGATGTTCTACCCTGCCGGCCGTGTCGCGTCCGGGTGGCAACTTTATCTGGTCGATCAGATCTGCACCTGCGACGGGAGCCATCGAAGGACCGCCACAGATGGGCGGTGCCCCGCGGGATCGGCGGCACCATCGGATGTTGGACCGCCCCATCGGCTGACCTACGGCGCTGAGCGCAAATCGGAACCACCGTCCACCTTCTGGCGGCAGCAGGTCGGACTCGGACGGAGGGTGGCCGACGCACGGTGAAGCGTCGGTGTGCGCGATCGTCAACTGTCGCAGCTCCGGTGCAAGGTTCGTTCGCATCCCAATGTCACACTGATACAAGGAGCTGAACGCACACTGACGCCCCGCTGAAGACTGGTCCGGAGGACCGGGCTGCGAAGGACCAAACCCCACCAACCGTGCGTGCCTGTCGAGGATTGACATCACTCACCCCATCGTTTGCCAGACTGAGCTCGACAGCTGATCGATGGTCTCGATACCGTAGGACTCAGTCGGATTTCCGGTCGTGAGCACGGCAAGCAGGTAGTCCCTTCCGGCGCCTGACACCCAACCGATGCTGTTGATCTGCCAGTCGGTGTCGGAATTGTTCAGTGGTAACCATCCGTTCTTGAGAGCGACGGTCACTTGCGGTGGAACGCCGCCCGTCACACCCCAGCGCTGGTCGGGCGTGACGTTTTCCAGCAATTGCAAGGCATAGGTCCGGTTGGCCGGGGTGAGCAGGCTATTGGGTAGCACGACCTCACGGAGAAGGGCGATCTGGTCGACAGGAGTCGTGGTCGTCAATCCCCAGCCTGGCCAAGGAAAGCCGGCGCAGACCACGCATGGGGACGGCGTCGTGTCCTCGAGCCCCACCTTGGAGTTGAACGCTTGGATTCCGGGAGCGCTGCCCACTTCGTCCCACAGGTCAGTGGCGGCGTCATTGTCGCTGTCCTCCACCATGCTCTGCGTTAGGGACTCGTCGTCCGTTGTGAGCGACTGTCCGGCGCTCTGGCGTTGTTCGAGCAACGTCTCGAGTATGTCGAGCTTGACAATGCTGGCTTCTGCCTGTGGCGACCCTTGCCCGATGCTCCAGACCTGTTTCGTCGTGAGATCCTCGACGGCCGCCAGAACCGTGCCCGTTCGTGAGGAGAGATACTGGACGACATCGGGCCCGAGCGGATTGGCCTGAGCCGAAACGGTTGGTTGCGTTGTCGACGAAGGCGCAGACCCTCGGGCGGGTCGACGAGCGTCCTTACCGGGCACCGCTGTGTGAGAGGGCGCCTTGCGATGGAAGGCCGAACCCCCCTGCGGACTTCCTGATCGAGCTACGAGTGCCCAGGAAACAACGCCTACAACCAGGATCATTGCGACCGCAGCTGCAATCCATCGCCGCGAGCGATCTGATCGCCGCATCAGTGGTCTCGCCACAGGCGAAGACTGGATGCACGGTGTTCGCATACGATGGCTGCACTCCGCGCTGGACGCCGCGAGGCCCAACGGTTTGTTAACCGCGTCATTTCGTGAGTGGCATCCTCGGTATCGTGAAATCAGCGTGGAGTTCACTGTCCTCTAGCTCGAGATCGTTGCCAACTGTCGCCGGCATTCAAGTTGCGAAATCATAGGAACTGGGAAGGTATGGCTCGACGTGTTGGCGGTGAGAATCCCGTTGGCAACGTCGTTCAAAGCTTCGCGCACGATCAGGTAGAAGGAACCTGGCGCATGCAGACCGAAACGTATCGGATGCAGGGAGATCTCCGTCTGTTCGCTTGACCAGACTGAGAGCTCGAGTTCGACCGCCAGAGGAACGGTGTGGTACCAAACGAGGCCTGACCAGCACCGCAGCAGCGTTCGGTCCTCGCTCTGCGACATGGGCCAGGGTCGTAACCACAGGCGCCGACCTGCACGGACATAGCGCGAAAGGGGGCGCTCATCGACCTGCTTGCTGTGCCATTGGTCGGCCGCTCGTCTTGCCTCGAAAGGCATCAGATGAAGCCGTCGAGCGGTATGGGCAGTGTTAATCATGGACTCTCCTCGGTTGGGGACGGCGGTCCGTGTTTCGCCGCCCTCGTCGTCGCAGTGCGCCGCGTCCGTACCTGCCCTCAGGTCCGTTGCACTGAGCCTTCGAAACGATTGCTGCATGATGTCCATGACATCGTGTTGGTCGGGAATGGAAGGCCACTGAATGTTCACTGAAGAGCGACGGTCGGCGCCCGGGCGTTGGTGCACCCGTTGGATTCCGGACCGAGTTCGTCGCCCTTGCGGAGTCATCCGATGATCGCCAGCTACTCGGCAATCAGGTACGACGCGATCGAAGGGGCCGCCATCTGGCGGCCCCTTCGGATCACGATGATGACTGGTGGAGTGCACCGCCATCCGTCAGTCGGTGTTTCCGCTGTCGAAGGCTGTTGACACCCATTCACTGAACGTGGACCAATCGCTTGAGGTGCTGGCGATCATGAATGCGTTTGCCGAGGGGATCGAGAACACGATCATGGGATCTGCATCGGTCGAGCCATTCGATGTCGTCGTGAAGCACTCGACCGTCACGGTGCCCCCTTGGCCCGAGACGCTCGTCACTCCCTCGCCGGACCCGTCTGGTGGGCATGAGCTGCCTGCCGTCGAGGGATCGAATCCTTTGTTTCCATTGAAGGTCTGCAGGGCCTGCTGGGTGTCGGCGCTGTCGTCGTACTGAAGGACGATGACGGCACCACTGCTCAGATTCGGCTCGTTACAGGCTTCCGCATCGACGAGCCCTGTTCCCAAGCCCGAGCTTTGTGCCGTGCTGACGCCATCCTCGCAGTCCGAAGAGACATCGATGTCCGTGGGAAGGAGTTGGGCAGCAGTCACCGTCCCGGTGTTCGTGTTCGAAGCCGGCTGCGGGCTCGGGCTCGGGCTGGGGTTGGGGTTCGAAGCCGGCTGCGGGCTCGGGCTCGGGCTGGGAGCCGGCTGCGGGCTCGGATTCGCGGCGGCCTGGCTCGGATGCGCGGCACGGTGAGCGAACGGCCAGGCGTGCTCACTGTGAGCTGCGAAGAGTCCCACGGCCAAGGCGACCGCGACGACCACGACGATTTGGGTCGATCGCTGTGGGTTCGCCCGACCCCCCGGGCCTTGAACACGGGGGTGTGACACCGTTGCACCTGGCCCCCAGGTCTGCCCGTTGCTGCCGGCCCGATAGACGGTTGGAGCAACCGTTCGGGCGTCGTAACCCTGGTTTCCTCCGTCTGAGGCCCCTGGCTGGCCTCCAACCGTTGCCCTCTGGTCATCCGTCGCGATGCTCATGATCAGTCTCCTCGCTCGTGACGTCGCGGGTGCGTCGCCGGTAGATCCCATTGAACGAAAGAGGTCTGAACCGACGATGAACCCACGCTGAAGGCCCAGGTCAAAGGGGATTTGATGTGCTGGCCGGCTCGTGCTGGCAGCCGTCAGCGGCGTCCGGTCACGGGGTGTTGGAGCACCACGAATCTGCGCAAGCGGCGCCTGGGACTCCGTGCCATGGGTAGGCGCAGGAGTGACGGTTCGAGCGCTTCCGCTCATGTGTTCGAACCGACGGGTCTGTCAGCCAGCCCCGGGAGGTCGCAAGCGACCTCCCGTCTGCGCAACCGTCCGAACGAGCTCCTTCAGTTGGCCGTGGATGCGCCCATTGCTGTAGATGCCACCGCCGGTGTCGAGACGCTGGCCGCCGTCGTGGTCGTTGAACTCGCCGCCGGCTTCACGGGTCAGGAGGACCGGGGCGCGTGGTCCCAGACACCTCCGGACACCGCCACGATCCCATCCAGTTCGCCATCGAGGAGGCCACGGAGCAAGGACCAGTCGGGATCAACCCAGATGGCGGCCTCTTTCAAGGCATGCAGGACAGGCCCAGGAACGGGCGGCCACATTGTCACTCGGGCTTCGTCGAGTGCCGAGGTGTCGGAGACGTGGAAGGGGACAGGCTCTGAGGACCCACGCGAGTGGAACGCCCCCTCGCCTCGAATGGCCCACCAGGTTTCGCCCGCTACTGGCCGCGTTACGACGCCGACTTCCAGTTCGCCGTGGACCTCGAGGGCAACATGCGTGCCCCAGTTGGGGTCTCCAGCAGCGAAGTTCACCGTCCCGTCGATGGGATCAAGAATCCAACGGCGCCGGACTCCTGGTCGCGACCCTCCTTCCTCACTGAGGACGCCATCGTTGGGGCGTTCCTGCGTCAATACGTCGATGAGGGCAGCTTCGACGGCGAGGTCGGCCTCGGTGACGGGTGACCCATCGAGCTTGGGCGTCGAGATCACGCCCTTCTCGAAGAAGGGGAGCGCAAGGTCGCCGGCCATTTCGGCGAGCCGAAGGGCCAAGGACAGGTCAGTCGTGGGCGGCCGACTCATTGCGGCTTCGTCGCCGTCACACACATCACCGCCATGAACGGTGTCCAGAACGAAGGGTCTTCCAGCAACCCCAAGGTCCTGGCTACGTGCTCCTCCGCCGGCCCGGTCCCCGCCTCCAACAAAGGCAGGGCCGTCCGCAGGGTGCGATGCCAGAAGGCGGCAAGGTCGGTTCCGCCCTGGAGCATCTCCGTCTCTACGAAGACGCGGAGGTTCGTGAGCCCCAGACCCGCCATGAGCGAGGGCAGGGTGCGAGCCCAATTCCAACGACGCGTCAACGGTTCGACGGTGGCTCGGAAGGTCTCGTCCGTGGCGGCGGACACGGGAAAGCCGTCTGCCTCCTCGATGACAAGCACTCCGCCGGGTTTGGCGGAGGCTGCCAGTTCGCCGAGGATGCGCTCCCGATCCGGTAGGTGCATGAGCAGGTTGCGGGTGTGGACGAGGTCGAAGGACTCCCCAGGCAACGGGGCAGAGGAGAGGTCTGCCTCCTCAACGCTGACATTGGGAAGGTTGCCGAGTCTGCAGAGGAGAGCGGTATCGAGGTCGAGCGCAAGCACCGACCCGGTGGGCCCAACCTGCTCAGCCATCCACCGCGCGATAGAACCTCCACCAGCCCCCAGGTCGGCACAGTCCCAGCCCGATCTCATGCCAGCGTCCGCCAAGAGCCGTTTGGTCCGGGGATCGGCGATGCGCTCGAGGAGACGGAGGCGTTCGGCCTCGGAATCGAGTGCGTTACTGAGTAAGTAGGAGCCTTCCCGCTCAACAGCCACGTGGTCATCCTGTCACCAAGTGGGCGAGGTGCCTCCTGGCAGGCTCGTTGGCGGGCGGCGGAACGGACGGATTCCGTCGGCGGTCGTCGCGGAGGGCCTTTCTTGGCGCTGGGGTCACGTTCCGGCTTCTGGCCCGATTGGGGGACTTATTCGATGGCTCGTGGCTACCGCCGTCTTTAACCGTGGACAAGCCATTCGGCGATGAGCCGCCGGCACCCCAAGGAGGCCGGATTCTGAACGCGAGCAGCGACTACGGCTCTGCCTCTTGAATGTCCGGACGAGCGATGGTCAGGTAGGAGACGAAGATCAGAACGGCCAGGGTGAACACCAACGCAGTGGGACCGTCCCTGAATCCGAGCCCGCTGGTATTGGCCGGCTTGCTGATGTAGTGAGCGATGGACGCTCCGAGGGGGCGGGTCACGATGTAGGCCATCCAGAAGGCCGCGATGCTGTTCAGGCCGAGACGCCACCTCCCGACGGCCGCGGCCAAGATGCCCACTCCGAAAAGAATGCTCGAGGCGAGATAGCCCAGGCCCAGCGAGGTCGCGGTGAAGTCTCCGAGTGCAGTTCCGAGCGCGAAGGTCGCGAACACGGTCGCCCAATAGAAGGCTTCACGTCGTTGGGTCGTGACGCTGTGGATGGACACGTTCCTTCCCGGAAATGCCAGGTCCAGAATATTGGCGCCAGTACAGCCGCCAGAGCAAGGTCGTTCTGACGCCAGGGATCCCTAGGTCGAGGTGAAGAAGGTCGGAGACGCCGGTACCGAAGATCTCGATGGCGTAGGCCAGGAACCAGTGTGCGAACGCCCGGTACCGACGCGTCGAGAACTGAATGACGAGCCCGGCCACGAACAGAGCGACCTCGGTTCCACCACCTCGGAGGTTGCCCCATGTCTTGAAATAGTCGGATGTGGCTTCTACCGGCCACGAGCTCGTGGGCCTCGGTTAGTCCGTGGTGATGTGTGCGGTCCAATCTCGATCAAACCACCGGCCAATCCGACTCGATCCGAACTCGGCCTTGGAGGCCGCAAGTGCGAGTGATGGACCTTCGATCTCACCCACTGGTGCCGCTCCACTGAGAAATGTGACATCGACGGTCGCAACCATGCCGTCCCCAAACTCGAGGTAACAGACCCCGCGGCCCTCGTAGGTTCTCAGCATCGTTCGGTTGTGAGACATCGCGATGATCTGATCGGCCACGATCGACGCCTGTCCCTCTGCGAACACACCCGCCTTCGGTGTGCCAACGCTGGCCACATCCCCGATCGCGTAGACGTCGGAGAACTTGGTCTTGAGTGTGAGGGGGTCGACGGGAATCCATCCGTCTACCGTGAGGCCCGACTCATCGACCACGGCCGGTGCTTTGTGGACAGGAACACCGAGGAAGAGGTCAAACGGCAGTTCCTCGCCGCTGCTGAGGACAGCCACGTTCCGTTGGCCTTCCAGTGCTGTGACCATGCGCTCCGGATGCCAGTCGATTCCCCTCTCGTCGAACGCTGAGAGCAGGGCGGTGGAGGCACCTGGCGACGGCGGGATCGGAACTCCGAGGGGCATGACGAGCGAGACGCGAGACTTGTCCCTCCGACCGTTCCTGGTCAAAAAGTCGTGCATGAGAAGGGCTGTCTCGCTCGGGGCTGGCGGACACTTGAACGGGGTCGACGTCACGCCAATGATGACATTGCCGCCTTCAAATGACGCAAGTACGTCGCGAAGAGCGAATGCCCCGGGCACCGTGTAGAACTCATGTCCGAATTCGACAAGGCCTGGTGTTGCCGAGGGATCGAGATCAGCCCCAAGTGCGATGACCATAACGTCGGCCTCAAACACACCTGCGTCGGTGACCACGGACTTCGCTACGGGGTCGATGGACCGAACAGTCGTCTGGGCGAAGCTCACTCCCGGCTTGTTGATGCCCTCGTAGGGATGGAAGACATGATCGGCGGTCTGCTTCCCGAACATGACGTCCAACTTCGAGAAGCCAAACACAAAGCCGGGCTTCTCATCGATCACCGTGATCTCCGAAGTGCGTCCGATCTCGTCAGAGAGCCGCGTTGCCAATTCGAGCCCACCGAAGCCCGCGCCAAGAATCAAGATCTTCATCGGGCCACCATAATGAAATGGCCATCGCGGTGTCACCTGCAACAGACCGATGCGCGGTGCCGGCCTCGGTTTCGAGCATCCTTGGATCGCGGACTTGGCGGGATACCGGCGCGCCCATTCGACACTTCGAGAGCTCTCAAAGTACCGAGACACCCCGTGGGGGCGGCGCACCGCCGCCTTCCGCTTTCGCGCACATCCATGGGCGAAACGTAAGGCCAGTTCAGAGGGGATCTATGAGGACAGGCCCGCTGGGACATTCGGCTACCGATCGCCTGATTGGAATAGTCGTCTCATCCGACGGGCACAATAGGAGAGTGGTCACCGATATCGACGAGCTGCGACGACTGTGCCGGGCCCGGGACCGGATGGACCGCGAGTACGCCCAACCACTCGACGTTCTCGTCCTCGCCCGCACGGCAATGATGTCGCCGGCGCACTTCAGCCGTCGGTTCCGCGAGGAATACGGCGAGACGCCGTATTCCTACCTGATGACTCGGCGGATCGAGCGGGCGAAGGCGTTCTTGCGCCGCGGCGACCTGAATGTCACGGATGTCTGCTTCGCGGTCGGCTGGTCGAGCCTGGGCTCCTTCTCTGTTCGCTTCACCGAAATCGTGGGCGAGTCACCGTCCGTGTACCGAGCTCGTGACCACGACCAGCTCCGCTACGTAGCCCCCTGCCAGTCGATGGTATTGAGCCGGCCGCGACGAGACAGAGGCGAGGAACGAGGAGAAGAGAGCAGTTTCGAAGAAGCATCCGCCGGCGCGTCCTCGTAAAGTTGACCTTATGACCGTTTCACTGAGCACAGTCCATATCCTCGTAGACGATCCCGACGCCGCTCTCCGTTTCTACCGCGACACCCTCGGACTCACGGTGCGTTTCGAAGTTGCCAACGACGGCTTCCGCTGGATCACCCTCGGGACAGACAGCCAACCCGAGATCGGTATCGTGCTGTCGCAGCCACAGGCCGGTCGCTCGAAGGAGGAAGGGGAGGCCCTCGCGGCCATGCTCGCCAAGGGCGAGATGTACCCAGTCCATTTCCGCTGTGACGACCTCGACGCAACCTTCGAGAAGATCGCCTCCACTCCCGGTGTCGAGGTACTGCAGGAGCCGGCCAGCCAGCCCTGGGGAGTTCGCGACGCCGCCGTGCGTGACCCCGCGGGCAACCGGCTCCGTATCGAACAGGAATAGCCGGGTGGGTTCAGCGCACCGACCACGTGTGCGTCTCGAGGGCGCGCTGGATTTCGACCACTGCCGCCACACACGCATTCGGAGATGAGAACACAGCGAAGAAGCCGTCCTGAGTAGTGACCTCTCGCCCGCCGTGAACGGAGAGTGCGGACCGGATGATCCCGAGGGGATCAGCCAGGACGCGAGCGTAGGAGTCCTCACCCAGATGCCTGAGCAAGGCAGTCGAACCCTCGATGTCGGTGAACAGAAAGGTAAGCGTCACCGTGCTCAGAGGCGTAAGAGATCGCTCGCCTTGTTGCATTGGACATCCGGTCGGCCAGCATGCAGCGACCAGACGGAGGATGGGCCGAGTGTTAGTCCGTGCAGGCCATTGTGAGGGTATCGCCAGCCGGCCAACGCGCCGGTGAGTACCCGGTTGCGGTTATCCGTCGCGACGGCGCAGCCTGACGAGCATGAACCCCAGCAACCCCACGGCCACGATGACGCATGCACCAACGCCAATCAGCACGTCGCGACCAAGGTCGCTGGGCTCAGGAGCCGGTTTCGCAATAGCCAGTACCGTTGGCGCGGGCGGCGTGCTCGTGGGCGGGGACACCGGGGCGCCAGTTGTGGGAGGTGGCGTGGCCAGTGTGGCTGCCTGAGTAGGTAATGGTGCAGTCGTTGATGGAGGGCTAGCCGATTGGACCGGCAATCCGGTATTGGGCAACCCGCGCGTCACGGGGACGTGACCCGGCACCGCCGTCCATACGAAATGGCTGGGGCGCGAACTGCTGGCCGTGAACGTGACTTGGGTGTTCCAGTAGTCCGTGACCGTTCCCGCTTCGTTGGTGCAGGCGATGCCGGCCTCCCACACGCCGCTCGTGTCGCCGTTCTGGTACAGAAGGGCGTCGAGCGCAACACCGTCGTCATTGACGAGCGGCCCCCATTCGAAGTCGTTGGGGATCTGGATGATCTCACCAGTCGTAGGGGCGGTGTTCTTGTCGCCCCAATAGGTGCCGTCCGACTCGACCAGGCCGTACTGGCTGCCGCGAGTGTCGGGGAGACCGCCGCGGAACGTGATCGTCGTAACGTTGACGTTCGGTTTCACCAGGTAGCTGAAGATCCGGAATCCGTCCGATCGTGAGTTCCCCGAGCAGGCGGCCTGGTGCGGCAGGCTGATCGTGAACTCTGTTCCCGACCCTCCGGAATCGAGGTAGCTGGACGTGCCGGGGCTGGTCGTGGTGGCCACCCCGTCGAGGGTCGAGGCACCGGCTGTCGTCGAGCCAATCGCCACCCCCAGCACCGCAGAGGTAGCCACGAGGAGGCCAGCAACCAGGTCCCATCGCAGCTTGCCCATAGCCCTTCCTCCCGCCGGGACCTCCGTCTGCCGGCGACAGAAGCCTCGCGATGTAGCCGCAACCTCGCAAGCCGAAGGCTGCGAAGCCCCGAGCGGTGACCTGTCGGATGTGAAAAGGCTGCCGAGGACTCGTCACTCGGAGGCCCTTGTTCCCCGGCTCCGACACCAAGGTCCGCTGGACCTGGCGGCTATGGCCCCCTGTGCGTGGTGAGGTGGACCCATCGGGTGAGAATTTTGTTGACGAAGGGGGCGATCCTGCCCTGGAGCTCCCCGAGGGTACGGTCGGGTTGCCAGATCAAGACGTTTTTCGAGGACCTGAAGTGGGACGTCTGGCTCGTGACCGTGACCGTGACCATCGCCACGACACACTTGCCGCCCGACGACCTGTAGGTCGACGGCCATTCCGTCCACCCGGCCGAGGGGGCAGTTTGGCTACTCATACCGAGGAGAGGAACTCATGGAGCCATCGATCGCGCACCACGACCAGACCGGTGGACAAAGTGAACCACCCGTCGAAGCCGAATCGGCAGCCTTGACGGTACGGACGATGCTCCCTTGCCCGACTGGTCGGCGGTCCGCTCGCAGCGCTCACGGCCTGGGGATGGCGTTGGTAGTGATCGTGCTCGCATCCGCCCTCGCTGCCTGCGGCAGTTCGTCCAGCTCGACGACCACGACCAATCCATCCGTGTCGTCGCTCCCGCATACGTCAACGACGACGACGAATGCTCCGAGCACCACAGCCTCCGGAGTGAAGGCAGTTCCGGGTCCGACCTCGGGAACGCTGCCGATCTACGAGGTCACCACGGGCACCGTCCCTGGTCTCGGCACGGTCCTGGTTGCCGGCAACGGCTTCACCCTCTACATGTTTGCTCCCGACAAAAGGTCAGGGGTGTCGACGTGCTACAGCGCCTGCGCCTCGGCCTGGCCCCCGTTGCTTTTGGTCGGAACCAGTGCCCCCGTCTACGGCCAAGGAGTGAACCCGAACCTGCTTGGCACGACCAAGCGAACCGACGGCACTGTCCAGGTGACCTACAACGGCTGGCCTCTCTACCTCTGGGTGAGTGACTCCGAGCCTGGGCAGGCCACCGGTCAGGCGATCAACAACAACGGTGGTCTCTGGTACGTGTTGAACCCGGCTGGCCAGGTCGTCACCAAGAAGGTGTCCTAATCCAAACGCTCAGGGCGAGGGCTCCGTCTCGATAGCAGACGTATTGACAATGACATCAGCGCCGATTGGCGCAAGGCACCACCGCCTCTCGCGCCGTTAGCCCTAATCGACGAGCATTCACCTATGCGGTGCCGAGCAAGTCCCACCGGTTTCCGACACAGTCCAGAAAGACGGCCACCCGACCATAGGGTTCGGTCCGCGGCGTCCGTACGAACTGCACTCCGGCTCTCTCCATCTTTCGGTAGGCAGCGTCGAAATCATCGACATGGAGGAAGAACCCAACCCGGTCGCCAGTCTGTTGGCCGACGACGCCAGCTTGAGCCTCGCCCTCGGCTCTGGCCAGCAACAGCCCGGTCTCAGCGCCAGGCGGCCGAACGACGACCCAACGTTTGTCGACGCCGGCCTGGGTCATCGCCGGCGAGTCCTCAACAAGGTCGAATCCGAGCACCTCCACAAAGAACGCAATGGCCGCGTCGTAGTCATCGACGGCGATGGTAACGAGGTCGATTCGTGACGTCATGGTGCGAAGGGGTCGAAGGCGACGACCTGGACCTCATCGCCGTCTTCGACGTTCAACGCGTCCCGAAGCCGCACGGTCGCCGCGACCTCGATGACTGTCGGAGGATGGTCGCCCTCACCTCGGTCGTTCCTGTCCGTCCGAATGATGAAGGCGTCGAGGCCGCCGATGGTGCAAGGCACGATGCTGAAGGCAACGGGGCACTCGGGAGGCTCCACCCGAGTCGCACCATCGCCGACGTGCCATGGTTCAGTCAGATGGACGTTGAGGCTGCCCGGATAGAGGACCGCGCCGGTCTTGGCCGCGTAGAGGTCGGCGTATTCCGTCATCCGGTTGGCGAGGTCACCGACGCCGCTGGCTACTCGACCTTTGAGAATCGTCATGCACCAGTCTCGCGCCGGACGCAAACGGCCTTCTTCAGTGGAGCTTTGGTCGTCTGAATCGGCCAGCGGCAGGTTGACGAAGTCGTCGCGCTGCCGCCGGCCGATTCTCACCGGGTCAAACGGTGATGGACAGCACCTTCCAAGCGATGTTGTCGGTGCGGGGGAGGGACGTTGTCTTGGTGTCCGTCACCGCAACGGTAAATGTGTAGGTGCCGGTCGAGGTCGGCTTTCCCGAGATGCCTCCCGTCTTCTTCAGCTTCAAGCCTGGAGGCAGTGAAGCCGACCCAATCACCAAGGACCACGTATAGGGCGGGTTGCCGCCACTTGCAGCGAGGGCGGTCGAGTACTTGGTTCCGACCGCCCCATTGGGGAGTGAGCTCGTCGTAACGGACAAGTCGAATGGGAACACCACCCCGGACACGGCGGGGACTGCCTGATACGTGGCCAGGATGTTGGCCGCGCCGGAGCCCGGATAGGTGAACGCTCCTTGATCCGATCCCGAGGCGATTTGGAACGACTCCAAGGTCGCGACGGGATTGGCGGTTTTCCTGTCCAAGGTGACTTCTGTCGGCGACTTGCCGAGGTCCAGGATTGCTTGGATGACGATGGCCGTTGAGTCAGGGTCGGTGGAACCAGGTGCTCCGGCCGCATTCGGTTCGTATCCCCAGCCGCCATCACTGTTCTGGGCTCGGAGGAGGAACCGGAACGCCTTGTTGGCGTCCGGCGTGCCGAGGTCGCCCTGCGCCGACAGACCCTCGATAGCGAGTGCCGTCGAGTTGGTGTCGGGCCCCTCGTAATCGGCCGGAGAGCCGTTGCAGGGGTTCTCCGGGTTTGCATAGCTGGTCCAGCCACCATCTGGGCATTGCTGAGCATGTAGCCAGGCGTCAGCCGCGCTGATTTGTGATCCGCTGTTCTCGCCCACGCCGGCCAGAGCCGCAAGGGCGAGCCCCTGCTGATAGACCCCGGCCGAGTAGTCGTCGACCTGGGTCTCGGTGCCAAACAGGCCGGCATCAGCGCTCGACGTCTGCTGCGTGCCGAGGAGACGCGAGACCAGGTCCGTGCCCCCGAAGGAAGTTGGATCCACACCCAGCGCGTGGGCGTCAAGGATGAGAAGCCCGAGTTGTCCCGGGCCGTCGGAGCCGTCCTGGGTGACGTAGGCATCGACGTTCTGCTCCATGTAGTTCAGAGCGTTCTGCGCTCCGCTTGGGTCGACGCCTGCACTGGCAAGCGCCAGGATCGTATTGGCGGTCGCCGAGAGGTCGGCCGTGTTTGGCGATCCCGATACAGGGATGTACCCCTGAGGCGTGAGTTGTGATGCCAGCCAGTTTCCACCCGCCTGGGCAGAAGACACCTGTGGAATGGAGGGCTGACTCGATGCGGCGGGGGATGCTGCGCTGGCTGTCGCCGGTGCCGCGATGACAGCGAAGGTTAGGCCGACTCCGAGGAGGGCCGACGCAAGAATGCGCGTGCTGGACATTGAAGGGTTCCTCATTTCCGGGCAAGACGACCCGGAAGGCCCACCATCCGCAAGGACGCCGAGGCAACCCGAGTCCTTGCCGTGATCTCGACGGTTAGGGACTCAACTTGGCAGTTCGGCGGTACCCCGACTTGTGACGAGAATGATGCTCGTCACCAACGGTTGCGGACCAGTGCCGGACTTTGACCGGCTTCCCCGACGCGCTGCTTTTTTGTGCTGCGGAAGTGAAGCTAGCAGAGCCTCCGAGCATGCGCTGAAGCGACGGCCCAGGTGTCGCAGGTTTGCAGAGTCCTTACTGACACGGAGTCGACCGACGGAAAGCAGCCGTCGAGCTCAAACCCGTGTCCGAGGACAACGGTCTCCGAAGAACCATTCACCATCTCGTGCCCGATGGCGGTGTCACAGGCGAAGCCCGACCGAGTCGTGGCACGGCAGAATGTCCGGCCATGGACGATTGGTCGATCGCTAGGTACGGCAACCCATGCCGTGAATGTGGCTACTCGTGGTCACTGACAGTCATGGAAACGGTCGACCTCATCGCCGCGCTACCCGCTGCGTATGCCGACGAGATTGGGAAGGCTTCAGGTTCGGAGCGTCATCCGGACGTCGCTTGGTCGGTGACGGCGTATGTTTGCCACGCTTCCGACAACCTCCGCATCTGGGCCGAACGTCTACAGGGAGTGCTCCGGGGCGGATCGAACGAGGTCGGCTCCTACGACGAGAGCCATCTCGCCGAGGTGCGCGGGTACGACGCCATCGACCTACGAGCAGCTCTGTGGTCCCTGGCCCGAGCGGCCGACGATTGGTGCGTGACCGTGCGCGAAGCGTTGAATCGGGAGGTGTCCGGCCGGCCGGTGACGCTCATGCATCCCGAGCGCGGTGAGCAGAGGCTGGTCGAGATTGCCCGCGCCAACTGCCACGATGCCATCCATCACGGCTGGGACATCGGGAGGATCGTCGACCGCATCGGGCCCGTCGACTGAGGATTGCTGTCACGGAGGGTTTCGAGCAGCCCCACTGGTCGTCCGTGTGCTCGTCCGGCGCTTCTCGATTGCTGAAAGAGATTCCAGCCAACGGGCATGCGGGTCCCGTTATGGTGACGCCGTGGACCTCGGCAAGATCGGTGTCTGGTGGAGCGGATCATGGAAGGCGCAGGACAACCCATCCCTCGACGTCCCGGCCGAATTGGAGGCCTTGGGATACGGGACGCTGTGGTCCTCAGGAGGGTTCGAACCGGGTCTGTCGCCCCACTTCGAGCGCCTCCTTTCTTCTACCGCGTGTCTGATCGTGGCGAGCGGCATCGTCAGCATCTGGGCGTCGTCGCCGGAGGAGATCGCGTCCGCTGCCGTCCGCCTCGAGACGACCTATCCGGGGCGCTTTCTCCTCGGCCTCGGGGCCAGCCATGCCCCGGTCGTCGAGAACTACTCCCGTCCCTACGAGCGCATGGTGGGTTACCTCGATGGTCTGGACATGGCGGGCTCTCCGGTCTCGGGTGATCGGCGGGCGCTCGCCGCCCTCGGTCCGCGAATGCTGGCCTTGTCGGGTGAACGGGCCCTCGGCGCACATCCCTACTTTGTCCCCGTTGAGCATACGGAACGAGCCAGGACGCTCCTTGGGCCGGGCCCACTGCTGGCTCCCGAGGTGGCCGTGGTTGTTGAGCGCGACCCGGCAACGGCGCGCCGACTGGCGAGAAGCTACATGAGCCTGTACCTCACCTTGCCGAACTACACCCAGAACCTGCGCACGCTCGGTTATGGGGATGGCGACTTGGGCGGAGATGGAAGTGATCGGTTGGTCGACGCGGTGGTGCCGTGGGGTGACGCGCAGGCCGTGGCCGCTCGCGTGATGGAGCATCACGATGCTGGTGCTGATCATGTCTGCATCCAGGTTGTTTCGGAGGGCGCCGCCTTTCCACTGCGTCAATACCAAGAATTGGCCGAAGGATTGCCGACGGCTCGGCCAAGGCAATAGGGGATAAACAAGCGATCCCTCGGAGGTCAGCCACCACCAGGTCGATGGACTCGTTGGTCCGGCCTGAGCTCGTCGTAGAAGGGCACCCCGTTCGCGTGGAGGGCAGCTCGCATCTTGTCGCGGACCCAGTCCTGGCCTCGCCGGTTAACCTCCCAGGCTGCTTCCTGTCCATCCTTCGTCCGTACGACGATGTCGGTGAGTTGCTTGGGTGGATGACTGATGGCGGCGGGACGCGTGCGCACTCCGACGGCGTAGATCACTCTCCGGTTCGTTCCGCCGATCTCCCGTTCTGAAACTTCGACACTGGTCACCTCGGTCAACGGGATGGAGCGCGTCAGGCGAAAGGCGCCATAGCCGATTCGACCGGTCCTGATCCATAGATGCCGGCCCCGCCCGCCAAGTGCTCGGTGGCCACCGAGGTACCGACAATGGATCGGGAAGGTGATGGTGGCCTGACCTTCCTCGTCGCCCACGGTCATGTGTCTATCAGGGGACCTTGCCATCCCGCACAATGGCCTCCTGATGAGAAATTGCGATTGGTCAGGCGAGGTCCTCCCGTGCTTTGGCGTCGCTGCTTTGGCGACGCAGACGGTTCCGATGTTCGAGAGTGCCGTGCAAGCGGCGAAGTCGGCGAACGCATCCTCGTCCGAGATGCGGCAGTGGCTTCGAGGACATCCGATTCCTCTTCGGAGCTGTCGCCTGGTCCGGAGCCAGAACGTGGATCGGTAGTCTTCCGTCGATGCCGGAACGTGACAACGGTGACCCGGTCGCTGCCGCTCGTCGGGTCATCGAGGATGCTCGCAACGTAGTGGTGCTGACGGGCGCGGGGATCTCGACGGACTCCGGTATCCCGGACTTCCGGGGGCCGAACGGCCTTTGGACAAAGAACCCTGAAGCCGAGCGACTCTCGACTCTCGATGTGTACATGCAAGACCGAGAGGTTCGCCGTCGTGCGTGGCAAGGCCGGCTGGATTCGCCGACCTGGACGGCGCAGCCCAATGCCGGGCACCAGGCGCTCGTTGCGCTCGAGCGCCAGGGAAAGCTCGACACGTTGGTCACCCAGAACATCGACGGGTTGCATCAGCTGGCTGGCAATGACCAGGCCAAGGTGATCGAGATTCATGGGACGATGCGTGAAGTCGTGTGCATGGAGTGCCAGGATCGGGGTCCCGCCGGACCGACCCTCGACCGGGTGCGTACCGGCGAGAGCGATCCGCCCTGCCTCCGCTGTGGGGGGATCCTCAAATCGGCCACCATCAGCTTCGGCCAGTCGTTGGTGGTCGCCGACCTTGTCCGAGCCGAGCGGGCCGCCGCTCGATGTGATGCGCTCCTTGCTGTGGGAACCACCTTGACCGTGTATCCGGCGGCAGGTCTCGTCCCCATTGCGGCTGACTCCGGAGCCCCGATCGTGATCGTGAACGCCGAGCCCACGCCCTATGACCACATGGCCCATGCTGTCGTCAGAGATCCGATCAGCTCCGTTCTTTCGGCCATCGTCGAACCGTGACGGCGCCTCGCACAATGGGACCGGAGGGACGTCTCGGTTCACGCCGCGGATGCGGATGGCGCCGTTCCCGTACGACAGGACCGAGCCCCGACACCCGAGGACTGATCGAAGCTTCGGTAGCGTGAGCCGATGACCGAGATTGTGGTCGAAGAGAATGTCGATGGCTCCTACGACGTCGAGGTCGCCGCATCGGGGAAATCGACCCGGCATTCCGTCGTGGTTCCGGATGGCTATCCAGCGAAGGTGGGCTGTCGTGACGTGGCAACGAGAGATCTGGTGCGCGCCTCGTTCGTGTTTCTTCTCGAACGGGAGCCGGCGACGTCCATCTTGCGTCGGTTCCGCCTCGACGAGATCTCGCGCTACTTCCCCGACTATGCCGAGACGATCGGGCGCTACGTCGTGAAGACGTTGAGCCGTGACGCCTCGGCCGACGCTTTGGAGCCCGAGGCGTAGCGGCCGAGGACGTCGCCGGTTCGACGTGCCGTCTATTGACCTGCCGGTCGGCAGCCCCCCGACGGCCACCCCCACACGGCGAGAACGGAAGCGGGCACGGTCACCGGGCATGGAGTGGAAGGGCCTACGTTTCCGGCCGCGTGGGCCGTCCAGCTCCCGCCTTTTGGCTGGGTGAAGACGTAGTAGGAGCCTTCATCTTGGGAAGCAACCTGAGCCCGGGTGGGATTCGAGGGGTCACTGGAAGGGGCCGGGACCAATCTGGCCCCCGCCCAGTACGTCTGGGTCGCCGTATCCAACGCGTAGTAGGTGAGGCCAGGGGCGAGGCCGCTGTACTGAGCCACCGGGATGTTGTTCAGGGCCGCTCCGGCCGCGACCAGCTGCGAACGGATTTGATTGGTCACCGGGACGTTGACCGCCTGAGCACCACTTGTCGTCGTGCTCGATTGGGCGACCGTCGAAGTGGTGGTCGAGGGCAACGACGTCGATGTGGTCGAGTTGGACTGGGCTGACGGCGATGGGCTGGAACAACCAGCAACCACCAACCCGATTGTCCCCAAGACTGCACCTGCCAAGATTCTCTTCACCTACCACTCTCCTTCTGAGACAGACGTGGGTGGGCACCGACCTCTACAGCTGATTGGAACCGGGTGCCGATCGCGGAGCCGATCTCCTTTCCCGTCCACCGGTGGGCCCGCATCGCACCGATGGCAACCAGGTGTTGGGCTCGCAGGCTGACTCGGAGCCGGAGAGTCCTCCCGCACTCTAAGGCTGGCAACCGGGTCAGTTGGGGCACCTTCTGATCGTTCGCGGCCACGGCCGGCCACTCATTCTCACCCGCCGATAGGACGAGTCCTCGAGCATCCCGCGCCGCGCCACGCTATCGGCTTAGTGGCCACGGTTGAGTCGGCCGTGCAAGGCAAGCAGGGCGAGTGCCATGCTCACGATCCCGATGCCGACGAGTGAGGCAACGCCTTCCAGCAGTATGCCGCGCCTGCCAACCCGTAGCGATGAGAGCCCGCAGGGCGTTCAACAGGTATGTCACCGGGTTGTAGGTCGCGATGGTCGAGAACCATCCGGTCAGAAACTGCTTGGGCACGACGGCATCGCTGAGGAAGAACATCGGGAAGAAGATGACGTAGCAGGCACTGACCGCCGCCGGGCTCCCGGTTCGGAGCGCGACGGCATAGGGGAAACCAGTGAACGCCAGCCCCCACAGGGCCGAGAACCCAACGAAGACCAGCGACGCCGGCCACACCCGTCGTGAACCGCACACCGACGCCGAATCCGATGGCGAGGACCGGAAGGCACAGGGCCACGATCACGGCGACGTCCGCCACCATCAGCCCGAGGAGGAGGGCGGAGCGGCGAACGGGGTCATGCACAAGCGGTCGAAGTAGCCGCCTTGGATGTCGGTCACAAGCTTCGGTGCTCTCGACATCCCCGTGACGGCAAAGGCGATGGCCATCGGCAGGAGGAACGCCTTGAAGCTGTAGCCGGCGGTCGTGCGCTCGATGACCCCGAGCGCCCCGAGGTTGACCGCGTAGAAGAACGCCGGAACGAAGACGGCCGGCAGCACCGAGGTCGGCTCCTGTGGGATTTGGCGAAGAGCTCGACCGGCCACCGTGGCCGATGTCACCGATGAATCCCGCTCCTTGCCGCCCACTCATCGGTTCGCTCCGACCAGCGATTCCGGCCCGTACTTGGGGCGTTCTGGGTCATGTGCCGGAACACGTCATCGAGCGTCGGTGTGCGAATGGCGAGGCTCTTCACCTGCAGGCCACTCTTGTCCGAGCTCCACGGCGACCGGGCTCAGACGCTGCGGCCGCGTCCGGTGTGCTCATCGACCAGGCGGCCGGTCTCGCACGCCACCGAATCGACGCCGTCGAGGTCGGTCAGCCGTTCGCAGATGGTCGCGATCGGTTCCGCTCACGTCCACCTCGATGACGTCGCGGCCGACATCTCGCTTCAACGAGCGTGGGCGTGCCTTCGGCGACCAGCCTCCCTTGTGAGATGATGCCGACTCGGTCGGCCAAGGCGTCGGCTTCTTCGAGGTACTGGGTGGTGAGGAAGATCGTCTTTCCGAGCTGACGGTTGAGCCTCGCTACCTTCGATCCAGACCCGCTCACGGCTGTCAGGATCGAGCCCGGTCGTCGGCTCGTCGAGGAACAGGACCTCGGGATCGTGGACGAGAGCGGCGGCAAGGTCGACTCGCCGCTTCATCCCGCCCGAGTAGGTGCCGATGCGTCGGTCGATGGCGTCCCCGATGGACAACGAGGTCGAGCACCTCGTCGAGTCGACGTCGAATGTCACGGCGCCGCAAGCCGTAGAGGCGGCCTTGAAGCGCGAGCAACTCGCCTGCCCGTCTGGCCGTCATCGAGTGCCGCCTCCTGCAGAGCACACCCGATGCGGGATCGTACCTCCTGTGGTTCTGTCACGACGTCGTGTCCCGCCACGACTGCTCGACCGTCGCTCGGATGGACCAGCGTGCACAGGATCCGGATGAGGGTGGACTTGCCGGCGCCATTCGGCCCGAGGAACCCGTACATTTCTCCGGCCTTGACCTCCAGGTCGACGCCTCGGAGGGCGGTGGTGTGCCCGAAGTGGCGGACCAAGCCCTCCGACCCGGACACGGCCGGTCGTTCCGAATCCGAGATACCCGACCGTCATCCTGCATACTCATGAGTATGTAGTATACTCACTGGTAGGTCAAGCGACATGGCTGTCGAACCTCTCACCCCCGAGCGCCGCCGGCAACAGACCCGCGACATGCTGATCCAGGCGGCCGCCCAGGTCTTCGCCGAACGGGGCTTTCACGGTGCCACGCTCGACGAAGTGGCTCGCGTCGGCGGGTTTCACCAAAGGCGCCGTGTATTCGAATTTCAAGGGTAAGGACGATCTGTTCCTGGCCGTCCTGGAATGCCGCTACCAACGAATGCTGTCCGTCCTGTACGCCACGCTCGACGAGGGGAGCGGCGACCCGGAAGCGGATATGCCCAAGTGGGTGGAGCACATCCCGCCAGCAGTTCAGCGATGAGGAGGAGCTCTGGGGCGTGCTCACTGCAGGAGTTCCGTCTCTATGCGATGCGGAATCCCGAGGCCATGACCAAGCTGGCGGCTCTGCAACGAGCCGACATGGATGCGATGGCCCAGCTCATCGCCACCGAACGCCAGCGCTTCGGCATCGATCTCCCCGAGCCGCCGTCTGCATCAGGCTCGCATTGTTGTCGCACTGTTCTCGGGGCTGTTTGCGATGCGCTCCGTCGAGCATGACGCCGTCGACGAGTCGCTGTTGGAGTCGGCCATCTCGTTCGTGGAGAGGGCCATGTTGCCGCCATCGGAATGATCCGAACGACGCCCCAAGAGCTGGGATGGTGGGTGCGCGTCACCGACCCAGCCATGTCGTGGTGCCCCCCATCGCCGTCGGCCCGCACACTCGCGAACGCCGCCTCATCGCAAGCCTTGGTTCATCGAGGGCGAATCCGGAGCGTTCTGTGCTCTCGCATGACGCTCGGGGCATCCCTTGCCATGCCTCTTGGTTCCGAAGATCAGAAGGGCAATGACTCCGCCTGGACGGAGACGAGCTCGTCGAACATCTTCCGACAGGACGCCCCGTCCGGGGGGGAGAGCGGGTCGCGGCAGAGGGCTTCGAACGCCGGAGTCGGATCGCCGGTCAGGGCGGCCTTGACCACCAGGTCCTGGAGCTCGATTTGGACCTTGATGAATTCGGCCAGCGGCTCGGCGATGGGCGGCATGGTCGTCGGAATGATGCCGCCTCCGCTGACCGTGGCCGGGACCTCGACGATGGCTCCCTCCGGGAGGTTCGGGATGAAGCCGCGATTGGGAACATTCACCGCGTTGAGGGTCCGTTCCTTTTCCGTCCACATGGCGCCCATGGCCGGGAACGGCTCCTCGGCTGAACGGCCGGCCCGATGCATGGGCACGATCGAATCTCCGGTGGCGTAACGGTTCACCAAGCGGCCGAGGCGGGCCATGAGATCCCGGTGGAAGTACACGGGAACCGGGTGCCATCCGGCAACCTCTTTGGCAAAGGGGACGTACTCGCCGATATGGCTGTCGGTCGAGCACGGAAGCAGTCCGTATTCGCGGAACATGTGGGCGACGAGTGGCGCGTAGTACTGCTCGGCGGCCATACCGGCCCAGGGCACCGCGACAAGCCGCTTGGCCACCTGGGTCACTGGTGGTGGGAAGTCGAAGAACTTCCGTTGCCACAATCGTCGGAGCCGCGGATACAGGTCCTCACCCGTGTCACGCCGTCGGATCTCGGTGAAGAAGGTGAAGTGATTGATCCCCGAGGCCTTGGCTTCGATCTTTGACTTCGGAATGCGGAGAAGGGTGGCGATGCGGGAGATCCCGCCGGCGAACTCGTGGCACATGCTCACGTTGTCGATGGGGGTAGCGGCGTTGATTGCGAGGGCGACCCGGCTGAGCGGATTGGTCAGATTGATCAGGAAGGTCTCGGGACAGTAACGCTGGATGTCGTCGCACACAGCGAGCATCGTCCGGATGGACCGCAGCGAGTGGAAGACGGCACCGGGCCCTCCGTTCTCGCCGGTGATGTGGGTGGCACCGTAGCGAGCAGGGGATCTCGTAGTCCTCGATCCAGTGCTCCCAGCGTCCGACCTCGGCGCTCGTGAGGCAGAAGTCGGCGCCGGTCATCGCCTCGGCTGGGTCGAGCGAGGCCTCGATGCGGATCGGGTTGCCCCGACGCTCGTTCGACCCGGGCTGGCGAACCGGCGGGCATTGTCGAGGCGTCCGGGATCGACGTCGTGGAGCATCATCGTCGCCCCGCGCACCTGCGGCGTGTTGATGGCATCGAGCACCATCACCGGCCCGAAGGACATCCCACCGGCACCGATCAGGCAGATCTTGGGTCCCTGGTCGTGCATCCTGCTCCGATCGTTCGGTTCGAAATGCTAACCGCGCTCCAAGGCCGGCTCGTCGCCAGAGGCTGGTCTCTGCCATGGCCCCACCGAGGACGTTCCGGATGTCGCGCTGAAGGTTTGCCCAGGTCAGCTCCAGATCAGCTCTCGAGACAGCGCTCGGCCGTTCGGGCCATCAATGGGGATGGGTGGCGGCACCCGAGCATCCCGTCTCCAGCCCGTACGTCCTGCGGTGCACGTTCGGATGGGCGGCAGCCCGCCGCAGCCAGCTCTATGACTTGCAATTGGCATCGCCGCACGCCGGAATTGAGATGGGGGGGGTTCGGTGGTGAAGACCGTCGACTGAGCAACGCCGGCCCTCTCCGTAGGTGATGCGCTCCCGACCGACTTGTTTCCCACCAACGAACTTGCGACCATGACGGACGGGGTTCGAGAAAGCGGGCCGAACCGACAGATGGCGGCAGATGTTCTGGTCGTGGATGAGCCTCGCGGGCGCACGCCGGCGAGGCCATCGGCGCGGCGGCGAACCCGGCGACGGCGTTGGTTCTGGGCCGCGGTTGTCGTCGTGTTGTTCGGTGGGCTGCTGGCGGGTGTCATCGCAAACGAGATCCAGGCCTCCAACCGGTTCGATGCCGCTCACGAGTCGTTGTTGGCCAACCGATACGGCATCGACCTCGTGCGTGGCGACCTGAACAGTGTCCGTCGCCAACTTTCCGCTGTCGATGAGCAGGTCAGCAGTGCTTCGACGGCGCTGGCCCAGGACGCGGCTGAGCTGAAGGCGGCACAGGTTGCACTCTCCAGTGCCCAATCACACGTGTCCCAGCAGGTTGCGACAATCGGAGCTCTCCACGTCTGCCTCGGAGGCGTCGAGCAGGCACTGACCGCGCTCTCCGTCAATGACCAGCCGCATGCCATCGCCGCCCTGAAATCGGTGTCGACGAGCTGCGATGAGGTGTCCGGGTCCAGTGGGTAGATCTGGACGACGACGCTGGGTCGTCGCCGGCACCGTCGCCATCATCGTGGCTGCGTTGGTGGCTGCCATTGCAACGGACGTACATGCCCATTCCCGGGAGCGAGAGGAGCTGAGCAGGCTGGTCGCGGCCAAGCACCAGCTCGTCCTGGTTCGATCTGACCTGCGCGCTACGAATGCGGCAACGACTGCCGGCGAGAAGCGCAGGTCCCTGTTGGAGACATCGATTGCGGGCACTCTCAGCCAGTTGACGACGACCAACACTGCCCTCAGCGGGAACCGATGCCGACGCATCATTGCAGGGGACCGATATCACGACACTCGAGGCCTGCCTGGGCGGTGTCGAGGGTGCCTTCGACCAGATTGGCGCCAACGACAACAACAAAGCCGCCCAGGACATCTCGGCGGTGTCCGGCCCGTGTCTGTCTCTCGCCGGGGGAGCTGAGGGCCTGGTCTATCCCTTCGACTTCCCGGATCCCGACGTCCTCCTCATCGGGAACACGTACTACGCCTACGCGACGAATTCGGTGGCGGGCAACATCCAGATCAGCGAATCGACCGATCTCGTTCACTGGAGCGTGGTGGGCGACGCCTTGCCCAGCCTTCCGGCGTGGGCCCACCCGGACGCCACCTGGGCGCCAGGTGTCGCGGTCATCGGCGGCAACGTCCTCCTCTACTACGCGGCAGAAGTCGCCGGTCCGGGAGGAGGTGAGGAGTGCGTCTCGGTGGCCTCGGCCACGCAGCCAACCGGTCCCTTCATCGACAGCTCGACGGCGCCACTGGTATGCCAGGCGTCATTGGGCGGCTCCCTCGATCCATCTCCGTTTGTCGACACCAACGGGGATCTGTACTTGCTGTGGAAGTCGGGCAGCGGTGGAAGCTCGGACAAGATCTGGGCCGAACAACTCAATGCGAGCGGCCTCGCCTTCACCGCCAATACCTCGCCCGTCGCCCTCCTCGGTCCCAACCAACCATGGGAGGGCGGAGTCGCCGAAGCCCCCGACCTCGTCGTTGCCGGTGGCCGCTATTTCCTCTTCTACTCGGGCAACGATTGGAGCAGCCCCGACTACGCCGTCGGCGTGGCCACCTGTTCCGGGCCGCTCGGCCCATGTTCCAATGCCGCCTCGCCGGGGCCGATCCTCTCCAGTGGTGCGGGTGCCGAGGGCCCCGGTGGGGAATCGGTCTTCACAAACGGCACCGGATCGTATTGGATCGCGTTCCATGCCTACATCCCCGGCGCTGTCGGCTACCCGAACAGCCGTGACCTGTTCATCCGGCAGTTGGACCTTTCGGGACCCACGCCCGTTGTTGGGCCTCCCGTCTAGTGGCGTAGGAGCGTAAAAGCATGAGAGGGAGGGTCCGCCCGCCACTGCACCCGGGACGCCGGTTGCCCGGCGCATGACGATGCGGTCGATTCCAGGCTCTGATCCTCCGGCCGACGCGGCAACATCGTTGACCAGCCGCGGCGCATCCGACGGTTCGTCGAGCCAAAGGGACGAGTCAGATGCTTCCAGTCGCAACCGGGCCCTACGGATCCCGCGATGGTGGCTCTTCGTCCTTACCGGTGTCCTGCTGTTGGCCGCGATCACATACTTCGTGTTGGTCTCACGCAACTACGACCTCGATCTCGTGGTCTATCGATCGGCCATCAGCTGGTGGTGGAACGGCCACGATCCCTATCGCCACCTCTACAGCATCCACCACCTGGCTTTCACCTACCCACCATTCGCGTTGTTGGCGCTCGGCCCGCTGGCCGCCATCCCAGCCGAACTGGCGAAATTCCTCTGGTTCGTCGTCAGCCTTGCCGCGGTGACGGTCTCGTTGTTCATCGTGTTCAAGAGCTTGAAGTGGCAGGGTTCACTGGAGCTGTGGCTCGTGGCCGCAACGTTGTCGTGCGCAGCGCTCTTTGTCATCGAGCCCGTCCGCAGCACCTTCGACTACGGCCAAGTCAACGCCGTCATCCTCGTGGCGTGTCTCTTCGACACTCTGTGGCCCAGATTTCGCTGGCGTGGCGTGTTGGTCGGCTGTGTTGCCGCGATCAAGTTGACACCGGTCATCTTCGTGCTCTACTTCGCCATCAAACGAGACGTAAGGGCCATTGTCCGCGCCGCCATCGCCCTTCTGGCCGCCACCGGCCTCGCCTGGCTCCTCCTGCCAGGGCCATCCCACGAGTTCTGGACCAAGTTCGTGTGGGAACCGGAGCGAACGGGAAAGCTCTCGTACCCGGGCAACCTCTCCTGGGACGCCGTCTCCGTGCGAACGGGGCTTTCGTCGGCGGACACGCGGTACCTGTGGGTGGGGCTGGCCGCGGTGACCCTTGTCGTCGGCGTCATCGCCGCATCGAGATGTGTGGCGGCGGGCTCGGAGGTGGGTGGGGTGCTCATGGTGGCCATCACCGGGCTCCTGATGAGCCCCGTTTCGTGGAGTCACCATTGGATCTGGATGATCATGATCGTCCCGCTGCTCCTCTCGCCGAACGAGTTGCATCGCAACGTCCGCCTGGCATTGGTGGGATTGCTCGGGTTGGTGGTTCTGGCACCGTATTGGTGGTTCGGCCCAGGGTGGCTCGCGTCGGCGGCCGAGGCGATCACTCCCATCTGGGGGTTTGTGGTCTTGTCGGTGACCGCAGCGAGCTCCCAACGCTCCGGCACGCCGTCGACCGACGGCATGAGCGCGAGGCCTCCCCAATCGGTGCATGAGGTTTCTCCAGCCGATACCGGAGCGGCGTAGGGATCAGTCTGCTGCGAGGTGCGATCCTTGACCGACCAGGCATGCTTCACGGTCGTACGCCAGGACGACTTCGACGGCTCCACCCCCGGTTCGTACGCCGGCATCACGCCGGCCAACTCCATCCAGTCTCGGCTCGTCGACCTGCTCCGCTATCTGGCCGCCGAACATCCGTCAGAGGGTTGGTCCCGGTTCCTCGTGGGAGCGACTCCCCTTTGGAGCAAGGTCGTCGTCGCCGGACACTCGCAAGGCGGTGGCGACGCGGCCTACATCGCCAAGGTTCGAGGCGTCGAGGGTGTCGTGATGTTGTCGTCCGACGTGGACTCGACGACCACCCGCCCACCGGTCGCCGCCACGTACCTCACGACTGGCCACCTCACCCCCCTCGACCGCTACGTCGGGTTCGATCACACGCGGGACCCGTTCAACGACAAGATCGAAGCCGACTGGACCGCCCTCGATCTGCGGTCCTTCGGGTCGCCCGTGTCGGTCGACGGGAAGGCGCCACCGTTCGACAACTCGCACGAACTGCTCACCTCGGCGCAGGTCCCACCGGGACCGGCGCCCGCTCTCGCCACCCATGACTCCACCGCCGTCGATGCGCAGACTCCCCTCTGCCCGAACGGGTCACCGGCCTTCGTCCCGGTGTGGCGCTACATGATGCAAGTGGCCGGCGGCCTGCCCATCACCTCCGGGCCCGCCCTCTGCGCGGCGGGCTGACCCTGCTCCGTGGACCCCGGTCCGGCTCCGGGGGCTTCATGTGCGGGCGAAGACCAAAAGGTCGAGACCCAAGGGGATGGTGGCGACTCCGTCTGCCACGTCGGCATCGATGGCGGCCAGGCCGGCATCGAACTCCAGGTCGCTGAGGGGAGCGAGCGTGGAGTCGGTCCGTCGCATGTGCTCGACCAGCCCGCGGAAGTCCTGGAGACTTCCTGGCGGCGGCTCCCTCACTCGCTGCAGTTCCTGCAGCTCGAAGGAGACTCCGGCGAAGAGCTCGATCAGGTCCTCGACGGTGGGGAAGGACTCGGCGACTCGCTTGGCCGCGGGGAAGTAGTGGAACAGCATGATCTCGTCGTGGCGCCCGGGGAACGAACTGCGGATAAGAACGCGTCCGTCGGCGCGGAGCACCCGCGAAAGCTCCATGACGCACTCGTCGAGGTCCTCCACATGGTGGATGACAGTGGACATCCAGATGGTGCCGACCGTCGACGAGCCCAAGGGGATGGCCTCGGCCCGGCCGGCAACGAGCCAGGTGCGATCAGGGACGCCATTGTCATGGGCTACCTGTCGCATCCCGCCCGACGGCTCGACCGCCACCACCGGCAACCCGAACCACCGACCGAAGGCCGTCGTCCAGATGCCTGTCCCTGCTCCCAGGTCGAGAATCGGTGCACTGTCGGCACGTTCGACGACGTGCGGCCCGATGGCGCTCCGCCACTCGTTCAGCTGGTCGAGAGGAACGCCCCGACCTTGGTGGTACCGATCGGCCACTTGGTCGTAGTCCAGTCGGGCCATGTCGCCTCCTCGTGAGCGAGCCCGTCCCGTCGAGCGGGCGGTGGCGCGGCTGCCGATTGTAGAAGTCGGGGTCTTCCGGCCCCTCCTGAGTCAGAAGGCGAGTCAGCTGTAGTGACGCAATTGCGGCCAAGTGTCGTGCCACGGTCGCCGCAGACCCGTGCACAGATAGACGTGACCGCCCCACTCCTGGTTGTGGATCCCGGCCCGATTGGTGAGGGTGGCCACGGTCCTTACCGAGGTGAAGTAGTCCGAGAGGTAGGCCGCATAATCGGTCGTGTCCCGTGGTCCCGGCGCCACGGCCACCACCGTCGTGGCATGCGGATCGCCCGGGCCCCACCACCATTCGCTGTTGTGGCCGCTCACCGCCACCGGAAGACCCTCCCCTCGACCGAGCTCGTTGATGGCCCCGGCTTCGCCATAGTCGGCAGCGAAGATCACGGCATGGTCGCGCTGGTCCGGCGGGAGGGATGTCCACACCGAGCGAACAGTGGCGACCACCTCCGGCCAGCCGACCGTCTCACCCGCCGTCGGATTCACCCCGTAGGCCCAGGCGGTGTCCGAGGCGGGAAGCAGGGGGAGCACGAGGGGCAACGAGACGAGGGTGGTGATCGCCGTGACGATGGCCAGGCGGCGGACGCGTTCCCGACGGGCCCACAGCCACCCGTCGACGGCGACCGCTCCAGCACCCAACAGATAGAGGTACGCGCCGGCCAGGTAGTAGACCTTCGCGCCGGCGGTGATGGCGAAGAAGACGAACAGCAGTCCGTAGGCCCAGACGAGAGCTTTCTGGAGCGGCTCGCCGGATCGCCACAGGGCTCGCAACCCGGCCATCCAGACCCAAATGAAGGCGAGGCTTGTCATGAACAGCTGGCCGCTGATCCACGTGCCGACATTGCCGAGCCCGCCGTTCTCGTGGTTGAGGGCTCGTGTCATGGCGATGGTGGCCCACTGATGGCCGGCCTGCCAGACGAGGTCCGGGACGGTGAACGCGGCGGCGATGAGGGCACCGGCAAGGAACCAGCGGTTGAGCACCAGCCGTCGACCGCCGCTGAGCAGTGCGCCGACAAAGACAGCCAGGGCGAAGAACCCGATGCTGTGCTTGTTGGCCAGTCCGAGCCCGAGGACGAGCCCACCGAGCAGCCACCAGCGGGGGTTGCCGGTCCTCGACACCCGCAGGACCACGAGGGCGAAGAGGGCCCAGGCGAGGAGGTCGAAGGCCGTCGGACCGGCGATGTGGTCGGCACCGATGAGTGTCGGCATGGTGGCCGCGCCGAAGGCGGCCAGCAATTGCGCACGTCTGCGACCACCGAGCTCGCGTGCGCAACAGGCCGCAGACCACGACTGTGGCGCCGCCGGCCAGGGCCGGCCACAGCCGCAGCCCGGGGAGCGAGACCCCCCAGATGGCGAGCGTGACCCTGGCCAACAGCGGCGTGAAGATCGGTTGGTCGACGTAGCCGCCCTGCAGATGGCGAGCGCAATCGAGAAAGTACAGCTCGTCGCGGTCGAATCCGTAGCGAGACGAGAAGAGCATGAGGACGGCGAAGAGGGCACCACCGACGATCCAGATCCGACGATCGATCCGGGCCAGCGATCGAATCGAGTCATGAGGGATCGAGCCGCCCGGCGGCATTCGAATCGCCCGAGCCGCCAGCGTCGTCCGGGACGTCGATGGTCACACCGCCCAACTCGACCGAATCGGTTCCCCCGCTCGCAGCCACCGGCCAAGTTTGGCCCGCAGGATCACTCCTCACCGGCTGTGGTTCAGGCGCGTGTCAGACGTCGAGGTCGAGCCGCATGGCCACGCGCCGCCCAGGGTCCAAGCCGCGGCTGGCCTCTTCCGCTCGTCGGTCTGCCAGTTCGGGGCCAAGCTTGGACAGGTCGAGGACCCGGAAGCCGAGATGCTCGTAGAGAGGCCGGTTCCAGGGGATGTGGTCATAGGTGGTGAGCGTCAAGGCCGACCGTCCGGTCGCCCGAGCCCAGTCGGCGACACGCTCGACCAGCGCTCGCCCCTGTCCAGTGCCCTGGTGCTCGGGCAGCACACTGACCTGTTCGATATGGGCCAGACCGTCGAGCTCGTCGACGAGGACGTAGCCGACCGGTCGGTCGTCGGCTTGCGTTGCCACCCACGAGCGCCCCTCGTCGACATAGGTGGCCATGGCCTCGCTCGCGGAGGGTTCGTCGTCGGCGATGTGCGCCAGCCCGAACTCACGGAAACGTTGCCCCGCGGCCCACTCGATAGCGCGCGAAAGCAGGGACGTCCGTGTGTCGGGTGGCTCGAATGCTCATGTGTCTGCCGAACCGATGCCGGCTCGTTGGGCTCTTCACGCGTCGACCGATCAACTGGTGAGCCACCGCTCGATGGCCGAAGCGGCGCTCTCCTTCAGAGCCGAAGGCGCACCGCTGTGGGCGACCGAAGCCCGAGCACAGGTGGCCAACTCCTCGTCGGAGCACCCGAGCACGTCTCGGCACGTCCCGTACTCGTCGAGAAGGCCGGGTCCGAAGAGCAGCGGGTCGTCGGCATTGATCGAGCACGGTATGCCGGACCGAATGAGGCGGCGCAACGGATGCGAGGCGAGTTCGGGCACCACTGACAAGCAGACGTTGGACGTCGGGCAGACGTCGAGGCAGACCTGACCCCTCGCCAACAGGTCGACGACGAGAGGGTCCTCGATGGCGCGCACTCCGTGCTGAACCCGGTCGGCCCGGAGCTCGTGCACGGCGATGCGTACCGACTCGGCCCCACGGTGTTCGCCCGCATGTGGCGTGCTGAGCAGGCCCGCTTCCCGAGCCACGCCGAATGCCTCGGTGAAGAGCTCGGGAGGGGACGCCGACTCGTCGTTGGCCAGCCCGAAGGCGACCACCCCGCGCCCAGCGAACGCGGCCGCGAGTCGAGCTTGTTCGACGGCCATCGCCGGGCGACCGGGTCCGATCGGCCGTCACCATCCAACCCACCCCGACGTCGGTTCGCCGCCGCCGCTTGCTGGCCCGCCGTCACGAGCAGTTCGAGGACCTCCGCCGGTGCGCCCAGCGCCAGGTGGTCCCTCACGTTGACACCGACCTCGATCCAGATCGCACCATCCCGTCGGGCGTCCTCGGCGATCTCGTGGACCAGCCGTGTCATGTCCTCCGCCGCCGTCAGCGAGGACCGGGCAGCTTCGTAGACCTCCTGGAATGCGGCAAAGGAGCCCATGGCCCGACCGATCGCCGGCAGAGGCATCCCTTGGCGATCGCACAACTCGGCCAGCGTGCTCGGTCGCATCGCACCTTCGAAATGGAGGTGGAGATGGGCCTTCGGTAGGTCAACGAGGGATCGGGGTGAGTTCGACATGGACGTGGCTCCTTCGGCGCGCGCAAATCGGGACATTTGCGGCAGGCCGGGGCCATCTGGCCCTACCCCTTCGGGTCAGCCCATCCGAGTTGAACTCTATCCCTCGATCGACGGTCGGCCATGATGGCCGGCACACGGCGCGTCACATGACCCCGCCGGTGCGGTGTCGACAGAGTGGAGGATGGTCATGGCCTCGGGCCCGATGCGAGCTCCGGTCGACCATCACCGCCGCGCCTGTGCCGGGTTCGGTGAGGTGGTCGTCCAGGTCGGTGACCGCTGGGGGCGACCCTCGCCCTGCGCCGAATGGGACGCCAGGGGAGTGCTCGAGCACGTCATCGGTTTCCACGACGTGTTGTTGCTCCGCCCTCTCGGCGCCAAGCCGCAACGGCCCAAGGACGACCCGGTGGCTCGTTGGCAGGTGACCGAGGAGGCGATCGGTGGGCTGATCGGTGCGCGTGCTCGACCATGTCGTCGAGGTTCCTGGCGGCCGAGACATCGACCTCGTGCACCTCCTGCCCATGCTGACCACCGACGTGCTCGTCCACACCTGGGACCTGGCCCGGGCCGCCGACGTCGACATCGATTTGGACCCCGAACTGTGCGAGTTGTCGCTGGCCGCCGCGGCCAACTCACCCGCCATCGCCTCCTCCGGCCTGTACGACCCTCCGGTCGACGTGCCGGCGGATGCGAGCGTCCAAGCCCGGCTGGTGGCCTACATCGGCCGGGACCCCCGATGGGCGCCCCATTGAGCACCTCCGGGCCCTTCGTCATCCCACCCACATTGCGGGACGGGATGCGGCGCTTCGGCTCGATGGCATGGCTCGAAGGCCTACCGGCGACGGTCGACGAGGCGGCTGACCGCTGGGGGCTTGAGGTCGGAGAGCCGTTTCTTCCCGGTGGGCTCACCTCGTGGGTGGCTCCCGCTCGTACCGCCGAGGGTCGCGAGCTGGTCCTCAAGATCACTTGGGTCCATTTCGAAGGGCTGCACGAAGCGGAAGGGCTGACCGTCTGGGACGGTCACGGGGCCGTCCGGCTCGAGGCCAGCGCCGACTTCGAGGCGGCGCGGGGGCTTCTGCTCGAGCGTTGCGTGCCCGGCTCCCCGCTGGCTGGTCGGGAGGAAGCAGACCAGGACATCGTGATCGCCGGTCTCCTGCAGCCGTTTGTGGACGGCGCCGACCGGCGAGCGTTCCGTTCCGACCCCTGGCCGACATGTGCGACCAGTGGACGGATCGAGTTCGAGCAGAAGGTGTCGTCGCGGCCGGTCGATCTCGACTCGTGGCCTCGTTCGATCCGGCATCGAGCTCTTCCGGGAGCTTCCACGGTCGGCCGACCGTGCCGTACTCCTGTGCACCGACCTGCATGCCGGGAACGTGCTCGCTGCCCAGCGCGAGCCGTGGCTGATGATCGACCCGAAGCCCTACGTGGGTGACCCGGCCTACGACGTCCTGCAGCACCTGCTCAACTGCCGGGAGCGGTTGGCCACCGATCCCCTGAGTGGCGGCCGAGCGCATGGCCGATCTCCTCGATCTCGACCGCACACGAGTCACGACAGTGGCTCTTCGCACGATGCGTGATCGAATCCGTCAATCGGGACGATCTGGGTCGTGTGGCCAGGGCGATCAGCCCACCGTGATCCCGCACGACCGCCGCCCTACCACCCGGCACCTCTGCCATCTCCGCGCCACGATCCGCTGCACGACGCGGCTTCACCGGCTCGCATCCGGCAAGGACGAGGCGTCGGTGCCGAACGACCGACGTCACTCACGGGTCTCATGTCACTTGCCGGCAGCGGGTGGAGTCGTGCCTGCGCCGTGGTCGCAAACGCTCACCGCGATTCGGTGTGAGATTGCTCGGCCCAGTCGGCAAAGCTCGGGCCGAGTCAACTGCGCGTCACGGCCCGGTCGCAGGTCACCTCGGCGCATGGCCCGGCCGGGTGCCCCCGGAACGCGGAACGGCACCACCACCATGCGACGGGCGTTGAAGTGGGCCGTGGCTCGGGCCAGGGCCACGAGTTCCTCCGGTTGCGGGCCGGCGATCTCGGTGAGCTCGGATGACGGCGGCTGTTCGGCCGACCGAACGAGGAACTCGGCCACGCTCCGCGGCCGCGATGGGCTGGATGGCCATGACGGGAACGACCGCCAGTGGGCCCAGGTGGGCCCGATCGAGCACTTGTTCGGGGAACTCGTGGAATTGCGTCGCTCGGACGATGGTGGCGGGTAGCGGACCGTTTCGGGCGACCTGCTCTTGAGCCACCTTGGCCCGGTAGTACGTCCAACTCACTCGGTCGATGCCGACGATGGACAGCACCAAGAACCGCGACGCCCCGGCTTGCGCACCGAGCCGGCTCAGCCGTTCGTCGACCTCGGTGAAGAACGCCGTGGCCTTCTTCTCGCTCAGGGTAGGAGCGTTGGCCACGTCGATGACCACGTCTGCTCCGCTCAGTGCCGCGGCCACCTTGTTCTCGTCGAGGAGGTCGACGCCGGCCGTTCGGCTGAGCACCACTGGCTCGTGCCCGGCGGCCTTCGCCGCCTGCACGACATGTCGCCCCACCACACCCGTTCCCCCGGCCACTGCAATCTTCATGGTTCGCCTCCATGCCCGACCGGCGTGGGATTCGGCGGGTCAGCTTCGCCCCGAAGGGACCCTACGAGGAGCGTCGGGCCGACCGACAATTGCCAGCCCAGGCCCCTCGGGAGGCCCAGTTGGACCCAGAAGTTCCAGACCAGGACGCTGGCGGCCGATACTTCCTGAATGGCATCGTTCGCCGACCTCGTGGCCGAGGCCATGTCTGCTCCCATTCACGGATGGGACTTCTCGTGGTTCGACGGACGAGCCACCGAGGAACGCCCGTGGTGGGGGTATCGCGGGCTGGCGGCCCAGGAGGTGACCGCGGCTACGACGGTGCTGGACGTACAAACCGGCGGCGGCGAACTGCTGGCCGAGATCCTGACCGACGCCGCCGACCGACCAGCCATCGTCATGGTCACCGAATCGTGGCCCCCGAATGTGGCGAGGGCTCGCCACAACCTCGAGCCATTCGGCGTCGGGGTCACCGAGGCAGCCGAGAACGGCGACCTCCCCTTCGACGACGAGACCTTTGACCTGGTTCTCAGCCGCCATCCGGTGGCCACTCGGTGGGACGAGGTGGAGCGGGTGCTCCGGCCCGGCGGGGTCTATCTCGCCCAGCATGTCGGTGACGGATCGAATCGCGAGCTCGTCGAGTTCCTCATGGGACCGCAGCCGATGAGCGGGCGGCGGAGCCCACAACGAGCGGTGGTCGACGCTCAGACGGTCGGGCTCTGGGTGCTCGATCTCCGTACCACCAGTCTTCGTGTGGAGTTCTTCGACGTGGGCGCGATCGTCTACTTCCTACGTCTCGTCGTGTGGACCGTGCCCGATTTCGACGTCGAGCGGTACCACAAGCAACTACTTGCACTTCACGAGCAGATCCAGCGGGAGGGGTCCTTCGTGAGCCACGCCCATCGGTTCCTGATCGAGGCGGTCAAACCCGGCTGACGGTCGGTGAGGGGATCGGCGAGACCTTGATGGAGCGGCGAAGCGCGGCGTCCGCGACAATCTGCTCATGGCCGAACTCACTGCAGGAACGACCGACCAAGCAACCTCGAAGCCAATCCATGATCTCGGATCCACCTTCATGCTGCACAAGGAGACGATGGCTCGATCCGCCGACAACGGCTACGAGAGCCCGTTCATGTTTTATTTCGCCGGTCGTGGTGGGGTGCTCGGTGATGTTGACGCCGACGTCGTCTGCTCCGCGTTCGGTTGGTTCGCTCCCACGGTGGTGCGTCCCATGTGGGAAGCGGGTGTCGCCGTCCACGGTGCCCGTCCGGCCGCCACCCGCTATTTCGCTGCCTGTGCCGAGTGGGGGCGGGACCACCTGAACGGGGTGGAGGGCCTCGACCGTTTCGCCGACCTGGCCGAACGGGTCACCGGCGCGGCCGAAGATCGGGCCGTCCGCTGTTCGCCGGCTGGAGCCGCGAGCCCCGGGTCACCGACGGGCCGGGGCGGGCCATGCAGCTGGTGCACGTCATGCGCGAATGGCGCGGGGCCAATCACCTGGTGGCGACCACCGCCCGGGGGCTCAGCCCTTTGGATGCCGTCCTCACCGATCACGCAGACCAGGCTCGGTACTTCGGATGGCCTGAGCCCTTCCCCGAGGTGACCGATGAGCTCCGCCAGCGTCACGACGAAGCCGAAGCGCTCACCGACCGGTTGTGTGCGCCGGCTTTCGAAGTGCTGTCCCCCTCGGAACGGTCGGAGTTCGTCGACATCGTCCCGGCCATGTTCGCGGCGGGGACGTCCAGCGACCCCGGGTGATCGGACCGGCGGCATGGTACCGTCGGCTCACAATTAAATCGCCGTTGCGTGGGGGAAGCCGGTCAGAAGCCGGCGCTGGTCCGCAGCCGTAGGTGGGGTCCATCAAGCCCCACGAGCCGGAATACCCACGTACGGCCAGAGCTCCCATTGTCGAGACACATGGACCGGGGCTCGGCGGTCGTCCGGTCATCCGGTCGTTCACCGGGTCGTGGCCCGGGAAGCGAGGACCCATGACCGCCCTTCGTCGTTCGAGCATCCTGGTCGTCGCCGCGATGCTCGCTCTGATCACCGCGGCCGCCGTGATCAGCTCCGGGCTGGACTCGTCCGCGGCCGTGGCCGCCACCGCCGTGTCCCGATCGAGCGTACGGGCGGCGTTGGCCGCGCAGACGACGCCGGGTGCGGTACCCCAACCGCTGCCGGCCCGGGCGGCTGCCCAGTGGCTGGCGGCACAGCAGAGCCCGCAGGGCTTCATGCCGACGGCACCCGGTTCCGGCGTGCCCAGCCTGTCGTCGACGGCGCAGACGATCCTTGCTCTCTCCGCGGCGAACGTCGATCCGCACGGCGCCAGCCTCGCCCTGAGTTATATGGAGTCCAACGTCGACAGTTACGTGACCGTCGACGCCGCCGACGGGCCGGGCCAACTAGCGCTGCTCATCCTCGACGCCGAAGCTCTGGGTGTCGACCCCAGCACCTTCGGCGGCACCAACCTCGTGAGCCGTCTGCTCGCCACCCAGCAGACGACCGGCGCGGACGCCGGCCTCTTCGGCACCGAACAGCAGCTGGGCGACTACTACACCGGCACCTATCAGCAGGGGCTGGCCCTTGTGGCCCTGGCCACAGCCGGCGTGCGCGGAACGAGTCAGACCCAGGCCGCCGACGCCTGGCTCGCCGGCCAACAGTGCCCGAGTGGCGGCTGGACGCTTCCCGACATGGTCCTCAACACGTGCACACCTACGCCGGTCGACTCCGGTCCCGACACCAACTCGACCTCCTTCGCTCTCCAGGGCCTGGTGGCCCAGGGCGCGCTCGACGCCGGGGGTCGGGGCGCTCGGCCTCGAGTTCCTCACCAGCGCTCAGGACGCTGACGCCGGCTGGTCGTACCTCCCCAACACGGTGGCCACGCCCGGGGTGAGCGATCCGGACTCGACGGCTCTTGTGATCCAGGCCCTTGTGGCCATGGGTGACTCGCCGGCGGCGGCGACGTTCACGAAGGGCTCAGCCACCCCCACCTCGGCCCTCCTGTCCTTCCAGTTCAGCTCCGGCCCCAATGCCGGCGCCTTCTACTACCCGCCAGCAGTGACCCCCGACATCCCTGCCACCTACGAGCCGGTGCCCGCCCTGGCCGGCCTTCCCTTCGGGTGGGGTCCTTCGGGCAACGGCTATTGGGAGGTCGGGTCGGACGGGGGCATCTTCAATTTCGGTGCGGCGGCCAGCTTCCGTGGCTCGGCCGGTGGCATCCACCTCAATGCCCCGGTCGTGGGCATCGCAGCCACCCCCGACGGGCTCGGCTACTGGGAGGTGGCCTCCGACGGCGGCATCTTCAGCTTCGGCGACGCCAACTTCTACGGGTCCATGGGCGGCCAGCCGCTCAACGCCCCGATCGTGGGCATGGCCGTCACCCCCGACGGCCTCGGCTACTGGGAGGTGGCCTCCGACGGTGGCATCTTCAGCTTCGGCGACGCCAACTTCTACGGGTCCATGGGCGGCAAGCCGCTGGACAAGCCGGTGGTCGGTATCACCGCCACTCCCGACGGGCTCGGCTACTGGGAGGTGGCCTCCGACGGCGGCATCTTCAGCTTCGGCGACGCCAACTTCTACGGGTCCATGGGCGGCAAGCCGCTGAACAAGCCGGTGGTCGGTATCACCGCCACCCCCGACGGCCTCGGCTACTGGGAGGTGGCCTCCGACGGCGGCATCTTCAGCTTCGGCGACGCCGCCTTCCACGGTTCGATGGGAGCGACGCCCCTCAATCGGCCGGTGGTCGGCATTACCGCCACTCCTGACGGGCTCGGCTACTGGGAGGTGGCCTCCGACGGCGGCATCTTCAACTTCGGTGACGCTGCCTTCCTCGGTTCGACGGGGAGCGTCGCCCTCAACGCCCCCGTCGTCGGCATCAGCGCGAGCCCAGCACGGCCGACCTGACCGGGCACCACTCGAATGGCCTGTCTGTTGAGCGCAGGGGCCGGTGCGCCGTCCCGGCGCGTCGGTCCTCGATGAGCGTGCGATGAAGCCCATGACCACCAAGTCCCGGTTGCGGCGCTCGCTCGTCCTGGCCGCCGCCCCGGTTGTCGCGGCGGCGGCCGGATCGTTGCCGGCGACCGTCCTACTCCTACCTGCCACCCCGGCCGGCGCGGCCACGGCCGTCGACTGTTCGGCGGGCGTGATCGTGGCCGTCGACTTCAGCTCGTGGGGTGGCAACACCGATGCGGTGTGCGACACCATCCTCCCGGCCAACGCCGCCTATGCCTTGGTGGCCACGGGCTTCGATCCCACGCCGGTCTCGTCCTACGGCCTCGACTTCATCTGCCAGATACAGGGAATCAATGGTGTTGAGGATCCGCCGGGGGAGGACTGCTCCACCACGCCGCCGGCCGACGCCTACTGGTCCTTCTGGTACGCCGATTCGGGCCAGGACGTGTGGAACTACAGCAATCTCGGAGCCATGAGCCTCCAACCTCTGGCCGGAAGCGTCGAGGCGTGGGTCTTCGGGGGTGAGACGGGCGGCGCGCAACCATCAGGGCTCCCGACGCCGGACGAGGTCCGAGCGGCGACGACCCAGACCGTGACCGGGACGGGGACCGGCACGACGACCACCACGACCACGACGAGCACAGCAACCGCCACGCCGCCGGGGTCATCATCGGGCTCCAACCCGGCGCCCGCTCCGCAGGGCGCGAGCGCTGACCCGGCACCGGCATCCACGCCGTCGGCCGCGGGCGGGACGACGTCCACGACTACTCCGACGCGCGCCAAGCTGAGCCCGAGCCCCGCCCAGAGTGCGCCGTCAGCCGGTCGTACAAGCCCGGCCGCTCACGGCAGCCCCGGGTCGGGTTCGACCTCGACCTCCCGGCCGGGAGATGGCGAGCGGGTCGTCAGTGCAGTTCCGGCCGTGGATGCTCGCCACCCGAGTTCCGGACCGTCCACGTCGTTCCTCGTCGGAGCCGGGGTGGTGCTTGTCTTGATCGCCGTCGCCGGGACGATGACCTGGGTCCGCCGCCGAGAGAGACCAGAGGGGTTGTGAGCCCGGGAGGGAGGGCGACGTCGACAGCCCTCTTTCACCAGAGGCCGCGCCCGCTGCACCCGATGGCCTGGTGGCTGTGGGCCATCGGTCTGGCCGTCTGTGTCAGCCAGACCACCAATCCCGTCCTGCTGGCTTTGGTGCTCGCCGTGCTCGGGACGGTCGTGGTCAGCCGGCGGAGCGAGTCCCCGTGGGCCCGAGCCTTCCGCTACTACCTGATGTTGGCGGCCATCGTGGTGGCCATCCGGGTCGTCTCCCGCACGATCTTCGGGGGGGACATCGACGCCAGCACCATGCACGTGCTCTTCACCCTCCCGCACGTGCCGCTGCCGTCGTGGGCCGCCGGCGTGCAACTCGGTGGCCCCGTCACTCTGGAGGGCACGCTCAGCGCGCTCTACAGCGGCCTGCAGCTCGGCGTCCTGCTGTGCTGCGTCGGCGCGGCCAACAGCTTGGCCGATCCGAAGCGCGCTCTTCGCACGCTGCCCGGGGCTCTCTACGAGCTCGGGGCAGCTGTCGTGGTGGCCGTCTCGGTCGCGCCCCAACTGGTCGAGAGTGTGCAGCGCGTGCGGCGCGCCCGTCGCTTGCGCGGGGGAGCGAGTCGGCGATTCCACGTTCTGCGGTCGGTCGCCATCCCGGTGTTGGTCGACGCGTTCGAGCGGTCGCTCCGACTGGCCGCGGCCATGGACTCGCGCGGCTACGGCCGCAGTGCCGGCGCCTCACGCGAGGCTCGACGGCTGACCGCTGGCCTCATGATCGGCGGGATGCTCGGGCTCTGCCTCGGCGCCTACGGCCTCGTCGACAGCTCGACCCCTGGAGCACTTGGCCCGCCCGCACTGATCGGCGGCGCGGCTCTGTGCGCCACCGGACTGGTGCTCGGCGGTCGGCGGGTGCGTGCGACCCGCTACCGTCCCGACCCCTGGCGGACGCCCGAGTGGTTGGTCGCGCTGTGTGGGGCGATCCCGGCTGTCGTGTTCCTGACCGGAGCCGGCGGGGTAGGGCTAAACCCATCCACCGACCCGCCGGTGTGGCCGTCGGTGCCGCTCGTCTATGTGCTCGCCGTCGCCTGCGCCCTCCTCCCCGCCCTGGTCGCTCCACCCTTGCCACGTGCGTCGGTAACGACCCGGCCGCCGTCGCCGACGGCGAGCCGGCTGGCCAACGATGACGACGCCAGATCGTCCGAGTCCGAGGCCGAGTCGGTAGACGGGGACGGGACCGGCCCCGCTCCCGTCCCCGAGCCCGCCGAGCTACCGGCGTGATCGAGCTCGACCGAGTCACGGTCACCTACGCGGACGCCGATGCGCCCGTGCTGCGGCAGGTCTCCCTCGTGGTTCCGGAGGGGGAGCTCGCTCTGGTCGTCGGGCAGACCGGTGTGGGTAAGTCGACGCTTCTCGGTGCGGTGTGCGGGTTGGTGCCGCATTTCACAGGCGGGACGCTTGCCGGGCGGGTGCTGGTCGATGGCCGCGACACGCGGACGCACCCACCCCGTGAGCTCGCTGACGTGGTCGGTGTGGTGGGTCAAGACCCGCTCTCCGGGTTCGTGACCGACACGGTCGAGGAGGAGCTGGCCTACGCCATGGAGCAGTTGGCCATACCACCGGACGTCATGCGCAAGCGGGTCGAGGAGACGCTCGATCTGCTCGGCATCGCCGGGCTCCGCTCCCGTGCTCTTGCCTCACTGTCGGGCGGCGAACAGCAACGAGTTGCCATCGGCTCGGTGCTGACGGCCCAGCCTCGGATCCTCGTGCTCGACGAGCCCACCTCTGCGCTCGACCCCACCGCGGCCGAGGAAGTGATTGCCGCCGTCACCCGGCTTGTCCACGACTTGGGCACGACCGTCGTGCTCGCCGAGCACCGGCTCGAGCGAGTGGTCCAGTACGCCGACCGCATCGTCGAGGTTCGCCGCGACGGCACGGTGAGCGACGGGCCGCCGGCGCAGGCCATGCGAACCTCGGCGGTGGCGCCACCCGTCGTGGCCCTCGGGCGCTTGGCCGAGTGGGACCCCATCCCACTGTCGGTTCGCGACGCTCGTCGAATGGCCGGCCCGCTCCGCCAACGGCTGGCCGGGCACGAACCGCCCGCACGGCGACCGACGCCCGCTGTCGCGCGAGACGAACCACCCGGTGTCGTGCTTCGCGCCAAGGGCGTCGCCGTCCGCTACGGGTCGGTCTGGGCGGTGGCCGGGGCCGACCTCGAGCTCTTGGGCGGCGAGGTCGCCGCCCTCATGGGCCGCAACGGCTCGGGCAAGTCGTCGCTGTTATGGGCGTTGCAAGGCTCAGGCCCGCGCCTGCGGGGCACGGTCGACGTCGACGGCGACGACCCCGGGACGCTGTCGCCGGCCGGCGCCCGCCGACTGGTCGGCCTCGTCCCACAGACGCCGGCTGACCTCCTCTATCTCGACACGGTGGCGGAGGAATGCCAGCAGGCCGATCGCGAATCGGCCGGGGCCCCGCCGGGCACCGCCCGCCAGTTGCTCGACCAGGCTGGCTCCCGGAGTCGCGGACGAGGAACATCCCCGCGACCTGTCCGAGGGACAGCGGCTGGCCCTGGTGCTGGCCGTCCAGCTCGCCGCGTCGCCGCGTGTGATCCTGTTGGACGAACCCACACGAGGTCTCGACTACGGAGCCAAGCGGACCCTCGCCGGCATCTTGGCGGAGCTCGCCGCCGGTGGACGGGCCGTGGTGGTCGCGACGCATGACGTGGAGTTCGTGGCCGAAGCGGCGGACCGGGTCATCGTGATGGCCGAGGGCGAGATCATCGCCGATGGCCCCACTGCCGCGGTCATTGCTGGCTCGCCGGCCTTCGCCCCGCAGATGGCCAAGATCCTGGCGCCGCTCGAGTACCTGACGACCGACCAGGTGGAGCGGGCCCTCACCCAGGGGCCACCGTGAACCGTCTGAGCCGTCGGGCGCCGGTCGAGCGGCGGGCGTGGACGCGTGGCCAACGCTCGCCGCGGTTGGCCGCCATCCGCGTCGGTCGACTCACCTGGGCGGCCATCGCCATGGCGTCGGCCATCGGCGTCGTCGCCTTCTTCTGGCCCTTCCTCCTCCAACCGGGGGCGCTCGGTAGCACCGACACCGCGCCGGTGGTCTTCGGTGCCCTGCTCCTCTTGGTGGTGGCCGTCGTCTTCGCCGGGTTGGCCGACGGCGGGATCGACGCCAAGGCCATCGCCATGCTTGGCGTGCTCTCGGCGGTGGGTGCCGCCCTGCGACCCCTCGGGACGGGAACCGCCGGCATCGAGACGGTTTTCTTCACCCTGATCCTGGCCGGCCGAGTCTTCGGGCCCGGCTTCGGGTTCACCCTCGGCTGCACCACGCTGTTCACCTCGGCCCTGCTCACCGGAGGAGTAGGGCCGTGGATGCCGTACCAAATGTTCGGCTGCGCCTGGGTCGGGCTGTTCGCCGGCCTCCTTCCGCCGGCCACCGGCCGGCGAGAGATCGCCATGCTGGCGGCCTACGGCGGGCTTTCCGCCTACGCCTACGGCTTCGTGCTCAACCTCTCTTTTTGGCCCTTCGCCGCCGACCCGCACAGCACCATCGCCTACCTGCCGGGCGCCTCGGCCGTGGTCAATGTCCACCGGTACCTCATCTTCGATGCCACCACCTCGCTCGGCTTTGACACGGGTCGGGCGGTGACCAATATCCTCGCCATCGTCCTCGTGGGGCCAGCATTGCTGGCCGTGTTCCGCAGGGCGGCGCGGCGCGCCTCCTTCGACGCGCCGGTCATCTTCGAGGGCGAGTCGGATCCCGAACCGCAGCCATGAGATGATCGCCGTCGTCGGCATGACCGGAGGGCACCGCCAGTGAGGATGCACGACGACGAGGTGGACATCGACGTCGAGCTGGTCAGCGAGTTGCTCGTCGGCCAGTTTCCCGATCTCGCCGGCCTGGACATCCGCGCCGTTCGCTCGATGGGGACGGTGAATGCCATCTACCGGATCGGCGATGGCTTGTCGGCACGGTTTCCACGGGCAGCGCGATGGGTGCCGGACCTCGAGAAGGAGCTGCGTTACCTGCCGAGGCTCGCACCACACTTGTCCCTGGCCATTCCCGAGCCAGTTGGGCGTGGCCGCCCGGGGGGCCGTTACCCCTTTCCCTGGGCGGTCTACCGCTGGATCGAGGGCCAGCCGTATGCCGACGCGCTCGTCGCCGACGAGCGCCAAGCGGCCGGCGATCTCGCCCAGTTCGTCACCGAGCTACGGGGCGTCGAACCCGACCAGGTGCCCGTCGGTGGTCGCAGGCCGTTGGCGGAGCTCGATTCGGTCACGCGCTGGGCCATTGAAGCGGCCGGGGACGCCATCGACGGCGACGCCGCGCTCGAGGGCATGGGAGGCCGCGCTCCGAGCGCCGAAGTGGGACGGCACCTCGGTCTGGATCCACGCCGACCTGCTGCGACCCAATCTCCTCGTCGAGGATGGACGGCTCGGTGCCGTCATCGACTTCGGTGCCGCCGGCATCGGTGACCCCGCCACCGATGTCATCGCCGCCTGGAGCGCGCTGGGCCAGGTCGGGCGCGACGTCTTTCGTACCGCTCTCGGCGTCGACGACGCCACCTGGAGCCGGGCCCGCGGCATCGCCCTTCACCAGGCGGTGGCCATCATCCCGTACTACCGGACCACCCATCCCGCCTTCGTCGCCCTCGCCGTGCGCACCGTCGAAGAGGTGGTGGCCGACGTCGCCGGCTGATCCAGAAGCGGACGCCCTCTCCGGCCATCCCGGTTTCGGGGCGGCGATGGGCTACTCGATGGCGCCCAGATGGCGCAGCCACTCGACGGTGGCCCGGAGACCGTCGTCGAGGCTGGTCGGCTGGTAGCCGAGACGTCGGTAGGTCTTGGTCTCGGTGCTGTCACGGCGCTCGGCCCGCTCGGTGTCGGGCTTGCTGGCGATGGCCATGAGAGTGGGCCCGAAGGTGGCGGCCAGCTCGGGGTCGTCGGAGGGATCGACGTCCTCCACTCGCAGGTCCATCCCGGCCAGCTCACAGGCCCGGCTGGCGGCCGCTGCCACACTGATCACGTCCTCCGGTCTCCCGTCGAACATGTAGCGCTCGCCGGACGTGCCTCGGTCCAAGGCGGCGACGCATCCGTCGGCCACGTCCCCGGCCAGAACCCAGCTCACCGGGAACTTGAGGTAGCGCTTCAGCCGGCCGCGCAGCGCGGCCAAAAGGACCCGGTTGAAGCTCGTCCGCCCGAGGGCGTTGCTGGCCACCGGTGACGGCCCGTAGATGGCGCCCGGATGGGCGGTGACGACGTCCTGTCCCTTGGCCGCTCGAGCCATGGCGTCCTCGAAGGCGGCCATCTTGGTCAGCGTGTACGGATCCGAGCTCGGCTCGGTGGACACGGGGGCGTCCTCGCGATCGACGCCGGTCGAGGTGTCGAAGAACGTGCCGGTCGACACGGCCACCACCCGGCGAAGGCCCAGCTCCTCGGCCACGTCCAGGACGTGGCGCGTGCCTTCGGCGTTGACGGCTCGGAAGGCGTCGAGATCCTGGCTGGCCCCGCCGAGCAGGGCCGCCGAGTGGATGGCGGCGTCCGTGCCCAACGCGGCGGCCCGCACATCGTCTTCGCTGGTGACGTCGCCGCTCACCACGTCCACGCCCATGGCCGCCAACGGCGCAGTGTCGGCCTGGGCTCGACAGAGGGCTCGCACCTGGTCGCCTCGTTGCACGAGCACACGACAAACGTTGGCGCCGAGCAGGCCGGTGGCCCCGGTGACGAGGACGGTCTCGCTCACGACGGCGCCGGTTCCACCACTGTCTCGATCTCGACCTCGACCGCGGTCTCAGCCTCGGGCTCGAACTGGCGGGTCGTGTCCACCTCGGAGAGGTCGTAGCGGATGACCGGCTCTCCGTCGCCGAACACGTCGAGGGTGTGGATGAACCGGTGCAGGCCCATGGCGTTGGCGCACGTGAAGCCCAGCTCGATGATCTGGGCGGCCGTGAAGACCGCGCTGAGACGGCGGTACACCTCGTCGTCGATGGCGTGGTGATCGGCGGACAGCAGGTCGAGGAACTCGACGGCCAAGCGTTCCTGCTCGGTCAGCGAGGAAGCACCGGGCGCCACCAGGCAGGCGACATCCTCATCGGTGATGGACTCGTGCTTTCGCGACTGCATGCACGGCTGGCACTCGCCCAACTGGGCGCTCCGGATACGGATGAGCTCCAAGATGCGGCCGCCGAGCAGGCTCTTTCGGCCCCAGGCGCCGCGAGCCGCGTGGGTGGCGACGATCTGATCCGTCCGGTAGGCGAAGATCTGGAGAGGGATTGGAGTCGCGTAGGTCCCGTCGGCGACACCTTCCTCGATGATCCGACGGGGTTCGTCGGCCATCTTCTCGAATGGGATTGGTTCGATTCGCGGCATCGCCCTCCCTTGACGCCGAGCTTGCCGCCGGATGCCGGCAGCTCTCTGGCGAACCTATGCGCCCGACGCTCCAGGTGTCCACGCCGAAGGGTCGTGCTCTCTCGCCCGCCTCATTGGGAAGGGCGAGCCGTTGATCGATTCTCGAGGCGCCAGACGAACTTGAGGCCCGACCAATCGAGGTCGAGTGCTGCGACCTTCACGTCGACCACACCGATCGGGAGCAGTGTGGCCCTGACCAGTGCATCGGTGATGTCGCTCTCGTGACCACCGGCCCGGCGTGGCCAGGCCACCCACAGGGCCGAGGTGGCGGCCAGCGAGCGGGCCGCCGCAGCTGCCCTGCGTTCGAGCTCGGCGGCTCGGTGGCAAAAGGCGACGGTCACGTCGGCCGCCGGGCCACCGGCTCGGGCCACCCTTGTTCGCCGCACGATCCGTGCGCCTTCGGGCAGGTCGGGAATGGACCATCCCCTGGGCGCAGCCATGAGGTCGACGACCTGGCCCGGTTTGATGCCGAGCTTCGTTGCCATGGGGGTGGCCGAGACCGAATGGCCGACGGGGCCGACGCCTCCGCCTGGCCCGCGACGATCGGGCATCGGCCCATGATCGCTCGGCGACGCGGCGTGGTGTGGAGACCCGGGGGCGATCGCCATCGGCCGCGCCGTCGACCTCCTTTCGACGCCCGAAGGCGTGAGAGACGTCGATAGCATTGCTCGATCCCGGGATATGACGAGGTCGCCGATCGTTATGACGCTTCACGCGGTGGCGAGCGTCGCGGTGATCACTATGCGAGGTATCTCAACCGGCTCCTGCTTCCGAGCCGACCGGGTGACGTCGTCCTGGAGATCGGTGTCGGTACCGGGGTGGTCGCACTGGGGCTCAGAGGACGCGGTCGGTCCGTCATCGGCGTTGATATTTCGGCGCCGATGCTTGCTCGAGCACGGACACGGCTCGGTCCCTCCGTCCTGCGCGCTGACGCCCGACAGATGCCGCTGGCGAGCGCTTCGATTGCCCACGCGGTGTCGGTCTGGGTCGTGCACGCGGTCACCCCGAGGAGCATGCTGTTTGCTGAAGTGGCCAGGGTCCTACGTCCTGGCGGGCGCTTATTTGGTCTGCCCCACTCAGCGGTCCGGGCCGGGCGACCCGGTTCAACCGATATTGGAAGAGATGTTCAGCCGAGCCACTCACGCGAACCCGACATGGAAGCGCGATGTTGTCACTGCGAAGGACATCGCAACGTGGGGAGGGGAAGCTGGATTCGATTCTGATATCGACTCCTTTGACAGTGAGCCGTGGACAACGTCGGCCAGCGACGAGATTGCGCACATCGACGCTCGGGTATGGCCGGCCTTGCAAGGACTGTCGGATGACCAATACCGGCGGGTGACCGAACCGGCGCGCCGGGCATTGAGTGAGTTGCCCAATGGGCCGATCGTCCGACTCGCGGAGGTGGACGTCGTGGTGCTGAGTCGCTGAGCGGGCACCGGCTTGCAACGGGCGGGGTCGCGCCTATCGTTCGCTCATGGCCCGACCTGCTGTTGACGGCATCATCGACCTCATGATCAGTTTCCCGAGCGCTCGGCCCGAGGCGAAGTACCACTTCATGGCGCCGCTCCTGAAGGACGAGGACAGCCGGTCCCGGTCCATGCCGGCTGGTTTCCTGTTCAACGATGTCCCCGAGGGTGGGCCGGGTGTGGGCGGGGCGAAGAAGGACGCAGACGAGTTCGACCCGGTGGCGGCGCTCCTGGCCGAGATGGACGAGTACCGGATCGCCGTCGGCCTCATCGGCATCGGCCCGAAGTCGGCCTTGCGAGCGCTGGCCGAGCACCCGGACCGGTTCGTACCGTCGCTCGAGATCGACCCCAACGACATCGGGGGAGCGGTGCGGGCCATCCGCACTGCCTTCGACGAGCACGGCATCCGGGCGGTCAGCACCTTTCCGGCCGGATGCAATCCACAGGTGCCCATCTCGGACCGGCGTTACTACCCCGTGTACCAGACGTGCGTCGACCTCGACATCCCGATCATCGTCAACGCCGGCATCCCTGGTCCTCGTGTCCCGTCCGCCTGCCAGGACGTCATGCACTTCGACGAGGTCTGCTACGACTTCCCGGAACTTGTCGTGGTCATGCGACACGGGGCGGAGCCGTGGGAGGAGCTGGCCGTCAAGCTCATGCTCAAGTGGCCGGGCCTCTATTACATGACCTCGGCGTTCGCCCCCAAGTACTACCCGAAGGCCGTCATCGACTACGCCAACACCCGCGGCTCCGACAAGGTCATGTACGCCGGCTACTACCCCATGGGGCTCAGCCTCGAGCGCATCTTCCGCGAGCTCGAGGACCTTCCGCTGCGCGAGCACGTCTGGCCGCTCTTCCTGCGGGACAACGCCGCTCGCGTCTTCAAGATCGAGGTGCCCGCCCTCAAAGGCTGAGCCGATGACGGCCCGAACCGGGCCGCCGAACGGCCCTCAGGTCGTCCGGCCGAGGCCAGCCGGCGCCGGGGCGGCACCGTGGGCGGTGGGACCTTGCGGGGCGGCAGGCCGGAGAGGAGCGTGGCTGTCGCCGTCGCCACCTGACGCACGGCATCGTCGAATGCCGCCTGCGTCGGGCCGGTCGGCGCACGGATCCCACTGATCTTGCGGACGTACTGCAGGGCGGCGTCGGCGATCTCTTCGTCGGTGGCGGCGGGGTCGAGGCCCCGAAGGGTGGTGATGGAACGGCACATGCTGTCGACGCTACCTCTGGCCGGCGTTCGTCCGGGTCGTAGAGTGCCCCGATGGAGCTGCAGCGCTTCGAGGGTCGACGCGTCATCGTCACCGGTGGTGCCTCCGGCATCGGTCGGGCCACCGCCCTTCGGTTGGCGGCCGAAGGCGCCCACGTGGTGGCAGCCGACGTCAACGAAGCCCCTCTGGCTGAGGTTGCCGGGTCATCCGATGCCGAGCCGGGGCGGATAACACCGCTCGTGGCCGACGTCTCCTCCGAAGCGGGGGTGGTCGGGCTGGTGGAAGGCTCGATCGAGGTCCTGGCCGGGTTGGACGTGGTCGTGAACGCGGCCGGCATCCTCTCCTTTTCCCACACCCACGAGCAGTCGACGGACGAGTGGAACCGGATCGTGGCCGTGAACCTGACCGGCACGTTCCTCGTCTGTCGCGAGTCCCTGCCCCACCTGATGGAGTCGAGGGGCAACATCGTGAACCTGGCCTCGACCACTGCCCATGCCGGGCAGGCGTGGGCCGCCGCCTACAGCGCGACCAAAGGGGGAATCCTTGCCATGACTCGGGCGCTCGCCGTCGAGTACGGCAAGTCCGGCGTCCGAGCCAACACCATCAGCCCCGGTGCCATCGACACGCCGATCACAGGAGCCTTCCGGTTGCCGGAAGGGGCGGACGCCTCCTTGCTCGAGCGAGCCATGCCCATGGGCGCGTTCGGCTCGCCCGAGGGGGTGGCGGCGGCCATCGCCTACGTCGCCTCCGATGAGGCGTCGCACATGAACGGCGCCGACCTCGTTATCGACGGGGGCACGCTGGCCTAGAGCGGGCGCGGATCGGCACCTAAACTCGATTCCGGTCGAACCGACCGCGCTATGCGATCTGCTCGATCGACTTCTCCTCGAGGTCGAGCTCCCACGCGTCCGGCATCCTCAGATTCGACCAAAACCGAAACGGGTCATCGAGCCCTATCTGGTGGTCGAGCCAGATGGTGAGGAGCACGCCGTGGCTCACGACGACGAGGCGCTCGCCGGGAGTGAAGTCGGCCTCCAACCGAGCGAGCCGCCCCATCACGTCTTGGCGACGCTCCCATCCCTCGACGACCTCACCACTCAGATAGCTGGCCGTGGCCTTCGCCAGCTCGTCGGGGGTGGCATACCACGCCCTTTTCACCTCGCTGAGCTGCTGCCGAGTGCGGGCGGCGACGGAAGGAAAGCCAAGCGCGGCGGTCTCACGAGCTTTACGCTCCGTGCTCGTCCACACGACGGTGGTCGTGGAGCCGTCGGCGATCCGCCCTCCGAGCACGCTCGCATCCTCCCTGCCCCGGTCGGTGAGCGGCCACTCAGCTGCTGGCGTCCCGTCCGCGACGAGCGGCTCGGCGTGTCGCATGAGGACAACGCGGGTCACCGGGTCATCCTCGCGTGGACAGGAGGGACGGCGGTCAGCCGTCGGCCCAAAAAGGCGATCAGCCGAGAGTCGACCGCCCGCCCGTCTCCCACCAGTCGGCGGTCAGCTTGAGCCCGGCGATCGACGCCCGCGGCATCAGTTCCTCGTACGTCCGCTGGTAGCCGGTGTGGGCGATGCGCCACTCATCAGCGTCTTTCACGTAGCGGTCGGAGTAGAAGGCGGCACCCTGCACGTTGACCCCGAAGTCGGTGAGCACCACCGTGTCTTCGAGCGCCCAGGTGCCGGTGGCCTCGTCCGGGCCGACCAGGTCGATCTCCGGGTGGTGCACACGGTGGCTGCTCAACATGGTGGTCGACCCCATGGACTCGCGGAGGAAGGACATGATGGCGTCGCGGCCCTCGAAGGAGTGCAGACCGCCGCCATAGCGGGCGGTGGCGTCGGGTACGAAGCAGGTCTCGAGCTCGTCCCACAGCTTCTGGTCGAGGCATCGCATGTAGCGGTACTTGAGCCGCTTGATGAGCTCGATCTCGACGAGGTCCTCGGGGGTCACGGCGTCTCCTTCAAAACGTGGGCCGTCGTCAGCGGATCGTCCCACTTCCGGGGATGAGGGGAAGGTCGAGGGCGGTGACCCACCCCGGCGGGAGGTCGTTGACGGCAGGGACGGCGTTGAGGGCGCGCAGTCCCGTCGCCAGGCAACCGGCGGCGGCCGCGTCACGGCCACTGCCGTCGGTGAAGCGGAAGGCGGTCTCCTGGGTGATGGACGGAGTGCCGTCGATCTCGACCCGGTAGACGTCGGGTTGGTTGCCCTGCGGCCAGTCGGGGGCGACGTTGGTGCCCCCCACCCGGTTGACGTGCTCGAGGCAGATGCGCGGCTTTCCCCCGTAGATGCCGTTGATGGTGAAGCGGATGGCGGCCACCTGGCCTGGCTCGACGGTCCCCTTGGCGGTCGTGATGGCCTCGTCGGTCGTCCACTTGTCCCAGGTGGTGGTGATCTCGTCGAGCTCGATGCCGACGGCGTGGGCCATCATGGGCACTGTCCCTCCCCACGACATGACGAGGATGTCCCGGTGCTCGAGCAGCGGGGTGAACGTCGAGGGCCGGCCGATGCCCATCTCTTCCTCGTAGTCGCCCTCATAGTTGGTGTAGTCGAGGATCTCGAGGGCGCGCACCTGCTCGACCTCGCTGCACAGCCCCATGAGCGTCATGGGGAAGAGATCGTTGGCGAAGCCGGGGTCGATGCCGGTGGTGAAGCACGAGGAGACGCCCGACTCGCACGCCTCGGTGATGGGCTCGGTCCACGAAGGGGGGACGAGCGACATGTGGGGCCACACCCACGGGGTCATGGCCGTCGAGCACACGTCGACGCCGGCCTGAAGGAAGGCGCCGATGTCCCGGAGGTTGTCCTCGGCGTGGGCTGCGGTCGGGCCGAAGTGCGACGACCGCGTCGGGCTCGGCGACACAGAGCTCCTCGATGTCGTTCGTGGCCGCGCACCCCGATCGGGCTCCATCCCACAGAGGGTGCCGGCGTCCTCGCCCACCTTGGCCGGGTCGTGGACCCCCACACCGACCAGGTCGAAGCCGGGATGACGGACGATCTCGGGAATGACCATGCGTCCCACGAAGCCCGTGCCCCAGACCACCACCCGCTTGACCGGACGGCCCGCTGCGCTCACCGCAGCATCTCTCCGGAGTTGACCAACAGGTACTGCCCCGTCACCGCCTTGGCGTGGTCGGAGGCGAAGAAGGCGGCCACGTCGGCCACCTCATCGTCCTCGGTCATCCGGCGAAGTGGGAAGGTGCCCACGATGTCGTGGAGCACCTCCTCTTCGGCGCTGCCCTGGTGCTTGGCTTGTCCGCTCACGATCATCTGCACGGGTGGCCCCCACATCCACGACGGGATGACCATGTTGCAGCGGATGTTGTCGGGCCCGAGCTCGTCGCAGAGGTAGTACATGGCGGCGAGAAGCGCCGCCTTCGAGGCCGCATAGCCGCCCTGGGGCATCTGGGGCCGGAACATCGACTGTGAGCCGATGAGCACGATCGATCCGCCGCCAGCCGCCTTCATGGCTTCGGCCACCGGGCGGATGATGGTCGAGCGCGCCGAGCACGTTGGTGTCGAACGCCTTCTGCCAGTCCTCGAACTTGAGGTCGTAGAGGCCACCCCAGGCGTGCTCGAATGCCGCTACTTGGATGAGCGCGTCGACCCTTCCGAACCGGGCACTCGTGGTTTCGACCAGAGCCGCGCACGATGCCGGATCACGGATGTCGGCCACCTGCGCGACGACGCGCTCCCCGGAGGGGTCGAGCTCGGCGGCGATGGCCTCGAGGGACTCCTGGGTGCGGGCGGCCACCACCACCTGGGCGCCGTCGCGGAAGGCGGCCGCCGCGCACTCACGCCCGAGCCCCTGACCGACACCGGTCACCACCACTGTCTTGCCATCGAGCAAGGTGCCCATCGGATACTGCTTACTTCGCCAACCATTGCGGCGTCGACCTGAACTGCCGATCTCCGCTCGACCCATCCTGACGACGAGGGCCGATCAACCGGTGAGAAAGCTCAGGCGCACCTCTCGGGTCGGGTTGTCGACGTTGGTGTCGACGAGAACGATGCTTTGCCACGTCCCGAGCTGGAGCCGGCCGGCGAGCACCGGAATGGTCAACGAGGGGCTGATGAGCGCGGGCAACAGGTGGTCGGCGCCGTGGCCGCGACCGCCATGGCGATGACGGTATCGGTCGTCACGGGGGAGGAGCCGGAAAAGGAGCTCGTCAAGGTCCGGCTCGGATCCTGAGCCCAGCTCCATGAGGGCGAGGCCACAGGTTGCGTGGGGTGCGAACAGGCTCAGCAAGCCGTCGCCCCGGCCGGCGCAGAAATCGGCCACGAGGTGGCTGATGTCGGTCACCGTCCGATCGCCGGTGGCCACGGTGATCACAGAGGAGTCCACGACCAATGATCGCGTGGTCCGCGACGCCGAGTGGTCGTTCGCCCCGACGGCCTCGAGCTCGGAAGCGGTCCGCCGTTCCTCGAACCGAAGGCCGCTATTAGTTTCGTCCCGTGGGTCCGAACGAGAAACAGGCTGCTGTCACCGGTCGTTGCCCGTGGGCGGAGAGCTCGGACCTCATGCGCCAGTACCACGACACGGAATGGGGCGTCCCCTCCCGGGACGAGCGTCATCTCTTCGAGATGCTCGTCCTCGAAGGTGCACAGGCCGGCCTGTCCTGGGCCACCATCCTGGGCAAGCGGGATCGCTACCGCGAGGTGTTCTGCGGCTTCGACCCTGACTGCGTCGCCGCCTTTGGCGAGAGCGATGTCGCCACCCTCCTCGCCGATCCCGGCATCGTCCGCAACCGGCTCAAGGTCCGCTCAGCGGTCACCAACGCCCGTTCCTTCTTGGCCGTGGGGGCCGAGTACGGGAGCTTCGCCGAGTACTTATGGGCTTGGGTCGGTGACAGCCCGGTCGTCAACCACCCGCGCTCCCTGGCCGAGATGCCGGCCACCACCGACTTGTCCGATCGGCTGAGCAAGGACCTCAAGCGGCGGGGCTTCGGTTTCGTCGGATCGACGATCGTCTACAGCTTCCTTCAGTCGGTGGGTGTGGTCGACGACCACCTGGTCTCGTGTCCATCGAAGCCCGGTGTGTCGGTTCGCCGAGCATGAGGCACCGCCCATCACTGCCCTGAAGCATCGTCCGCCGATCCGATGGACCGAGACAGGAACGGGAGCAAGACTTGGTGGCGGTGCTGTGGGCCCGTGCCTCGTCCTGGGTAAGGAGCGTCGTCGACCCTTTGGTGGGGCGATCGGTGCCGGCGACGCCGGGGTCCGAGTCACCAACCCAGGGGTGACAACGCCGTGAACCAAACCCACATCGACTTCCTCTCGAGCCCGGGATGGGCACAGATGCTCCGGACCGACTTGCTGCCGTGGATCGAGGCGGCCGGGGACCTCGGCGACGATGTCCTGGAGATCGGGCCTGGCCCCGGTCGGACGACCGACCTCCTCGCCGAGCGGGTGGCCCATCTCACCGCCGTGGAGGTTGACCCGGAGCTGGCCGTTCCTCTTCGTGATCGCCTGGTCGGTACCGGTGTCGAGGTGATCTGCGCCGACGCCACGCAAAGCGGGCTCCCGTCGGATCGGTTCTCGGCAGTGACCTGTTTCTCGGTTCTCCACCACATGCCATCTGCCGAGTACCAGGACCGACTGTTCGCCGAGATCGGCCGAGTCCTCCGACCCGGTGGTGTCTTCGTCGGCCAGGACTCACTCGATCTGGATTTCATCCGGGCCGGCCACGAGAACGACACCTTCGTTCCCGTCGACCCCGACGGCTTCCCGAAGAGGTTGTCCGCCGTGGCCCTCGAGGACACCCACATCGAGGTGAATGACTTCCACTTCCTGTTCCTCAGTCGAAAGCCGCTTCCCGCGAACCGGGGTTGACGGACCGAGAGCGTCACCCCACGGCGCGGCGGTCTCCGTTCAGCGCCCTCGAGAGACCTCGCGCAGGACCTCGACCAAAGCCGCCAGTTCCTCGCCGGTGTTGTAGTAGTGCGGTGAGGCCCGGACGGTCGTCGTCGGACGGTGGCCACCCATGTCGAGGCGAGCCGCCGGCGCTTCGGTGACCGAGACGTTGACCCCGGCTGCCGCTGCTGCTCCCTTGACGGCCGATGGCTCGACCCCGTCGACGGTGAAGGAGACGATGCCGGCCTGCCGGCCCTTCCCGTCGTGTTCCGTCACACCGTCGGTGGCCCGAAGCAAGCGGCGCAATTGGTCGGCCAGCTCCGTCACCCGTTCACTGATGGTGTCGATGCCGAGGGCGGCGGCGTGCTCGATTGCCGCGCCCAGCCCCAGGTGCGCGGCCACTGGTATCTCGAACTCGAGGAAGCGCGTCGTACCCGGCCGGTACTCGAGATGGTCGGCGTCGACCCACACAGCCCCGTCCCCCCCGACGCCGGGCGGCACCATGCGCTCGGCCAGGGCGCGGCGCACGTAGAGGAACCCCGTCCCTCGGGGGCCGCGCAGCCACTTCCGGCCGGTGGCGGTGAGCACGTCGCAACCAATGGCCCCAACGTCGAGTGGGAGCTGGCCGGCGCTCTGACAGGCGTCGACGAAGAAGGGGACGCCGGCCCCGTGGCAGAGAACGCCCATCTCCTCGACCGGGTTCACGAGACCGCGATGGGTGCCGACATGGGTAGTGGTGCACACGGCCACCGGCCCGGAGGAGACGGCCGCCGATAGCGCATCGAGGTCGACGGTTCCGTCGTCCTCGCTCGCCACCACTTCGATGGTTGCTCCCCAGTGCTCGGCGACCTGGAGGAGGGCCATGTAGTGGCTGTCGTAGGCGATCCGGTCGATGAGCATGCGGTCGCCTTCGGCGACCCCACCCCCAAGGGCGAAGCCCCACAGGGCACGCGACCATCCCTGGGTGTCCGACCCGGTGAGGACGACCTCGTCGCCGTGGGCACCGATCAGCTGCGCCGCCCCGGCCCGCACGGCGGCCAGCTGCCCTGCCGCCCCGGCCGCGGCTTCATAGCCACCGATCTGCGCCTCGAGCCGCAGGTGGTCGATCTCCGCCGCCAGGGTGGTTTCGGTCGGGAGCGCGGCGCCGGCGTTGTTGAGGTGCGCGACCGACGCACAGCCGGGGGTGATGGACCGTTCGGCGGCGACGTCGATGGTGGAGGATGGTGACTGGCGGGGCACGGTGCCGGACGTTACCGGTCCAGCATCGGCGCTCGGGTGTCGGCGCGCAATGCTCTGTGTAGGGTCGCACGCGATGCCTGCACCCAGCTCTGGCGTCCCCCCGTTCGACGAGCGTGTGGCCGACCCCGACCCGTTCGTGCAGTTCGGGCGATGGTACGAGGAGGCGTCGCGGTTCGTCGCGGCCCCCGAGGCCATGGCCATTGCCACCGCCGATAGCGCCGGTCGACCGTCCGTGCGCATGGTCCTGCTGAAGGGGTGGGGGCCCGACGGCTTCGTCTTCTATCGCAATTACGAGAGTCGCAAGGGCCGAGAGCTGGCCGAGAACCCTCGGGCGGCGTTGTTGTTCCACTGGGATCCTCCCGCCCGACAGGTTCGTGTCGAAGGGTTGGTGACCAAGGTCCCGCCGGCCCAGTCGGACGCCTACTTCACCACTCGGGCGCCGGGCAGCCGCGTCAGTGCCCGTGCCTCGCGTCAGAGCCGACCGATTGCCGACCGGCGCGTACTCGAGGCTCAGGCCGACGCCGTGCGCCTCGAGTTCGGCGACGACGTCCCCCGGCCGCCGTGGTGGGGGGGCTACCGAGTCGAGCCGGAAGCGTTCGAGTTCTGGCAGCACCGTGCCGACCGCCTGCACGACCGCCTGGCCTACGAGCGCCAGGGTGACGGCTGGCAGGTGGTTCGATTGCAGCCGTGAGCGGGTCGGCGGCCGTCGGCCGGCGGGCGGTCGGAAGAGTAGTAGCAGCGGTATCGTCGAGTCATGGCCGACCCCGAGGCGCTCGTCGACGAACGGATCGACCAGCTCCTCGAGGAGATCGACCCGCGCCACGCCCCCCCGGAGAAGTTCCGGTCTCGACAGTTCGACCTCGGACTCGCCTGGGTCTCGTTTCCCGAGGGGTCGGGCGGTCTGGGCCTGGTGCCAGGGCTCCAGCGCGAGGTCGATCGCCGGTTGGGCGCAGCCGGCGCTCAGCCCCTCGGCGCCCGCGAGTTCTTTGGTTTCACCATGGCCGGGCCCACCATGGTGACCCACGGGTCCGACGAGATCCGCCACCGCCTTCTGCGGTCCACCTTCACCGGTGAGGTGGCCTGGTGTCAGCTGTTCAGCGAGCCGGGTGCCGGTTCCGATCTGGCCGACCTGGCCACCCGAGCAGTTCGGGACGGCGACGAGTGGGTGATCACCGGTCAGAAGGTGTGGAACACCCTGGCCCACATCGCCGACCGGGGAATGCTCGTCACTCGGTCGGACCCCGAAGCGCCCAAGCACAAGGGCCTCACCTACTTCGCTCTCGACATGCACGCACCCGGCGTGGAAGTCCGACCTCTGCGGCAGATGACCGGCGAAGCCGAGTTCAACGAGGTGTACCTCACCGAGGTGCGTGTCCCCGATGCCGATCGCATCGGGGATGTGGGGGAGGGGTGGCGGGTTGCCCTCACCACCCTTTCCAACGAGCGGACGTCGATCGGCGGTGGCGGCACACCTCCGGCCCGCGGCTCGGGTTCCATCGCCGAGGCGCTCCGCATCTGGAACCGCGACGGCGCCCGCCATGATGCGGTCGAGCGTGACCGGCTGTGCCGCTTGTGGATCGAGGCCGAGGTCTTGCGGTTCACCAACATCCGGGCCAGCCAGAATCGAAGAGTCGGCAATCCCGGCCCGGAGGGGTCGATCGCCAAGCTCATGTTCGCAGAGGTCAACAAGCGCATCTACGAGCTCTGTGTCGACCTGCTCGGCGCCGAGGCACTGGTCGGCTACGACTACGCCATGCGCCGATCCGAGCACCTGGGGCTCATCGGCGCTCCGGGGAGCGCACGAAAGATGTTCATCCGGTCGCGCGCCAACTCGATCGAAGGTGGCACGTCCGAGATCCAGCGCAACATCCTCGGCGAGCGGATCCTCGGCCTTCCCGGTGACGTCCGAGTCGACAAGGACATCCCCTGGTCGAAGGTCCCGAGGAGTTGAACGGCGGCTCGGCCGCCCCTGACGAGTCGGCACCGGCACCACCCCAATCCTCGGGGGCCCGCGAGTTCTTCGGCATGGAGCCGCAGGACGACCTGCTGCACTGGCGCCTTCAGGTGGTCCCCGAGCTCACCACTCCCGGACACTTCCTCTTTGGGGGGTGTGGCCTTGGGGCCGCGCTGGTCGCACTCGAAGCTGCCTCGGGGCGACCGACCATTTGGTCCACGGCCCAGTACCTCTCGTACGCCCGCACCAACTCGGTGCTCGACCTCACCGTGACCCTCGCCGCCGAGGGTCGGCGAGTGACCCAGGGACGAGTGGTCGGTCGAGTGGGTGACCAAGAGATCCTGACGGTCAACGCCGCCGTCGGCTGGCCCGGCGAGCTCGAAGTCGACGGGGTCTGGCTGTCTCCGCCGACGGTGCCGTCACCCGAGGAGTGCCCGCCTCGGCGTCCACCCTTCGATCGCGGGCCATCGATCTTCGATCGCATCGATGTGCGCATCGCCCGGGGGTTGACCTTCGAGGAGCTCCTAGCGGGATCGGGAATGACGGGCGAGCCGACGAGTGCACTTTGGGCGCATGTGCCGGCCTACCTCGGGCCGTCGGCAGCCATGTTGGCCGTCGTCGGCGACTACGTCTCGGGGGCGGTGAGCCAGCCACTCGGACGCAGGACGATGTCGCGGAGCCTCGACAACACCATTCGCATGGTCCAGCTCGAACCGACCGAGTGGATCCTCTGCGAGATCGGGATGCAGGCACTCGTCGGCGGCTACGGCCAAGGAGTAGCGCACCTGTGGTCGCAACACGGAACCCTGCTGGCCACGGCCAGCCAGTCCATGAGTGTCCGGCTGTGGTGAGGCCGGCCTACCCCATTGAGAAAGGGGCCGTCGCCGGCTGATTGGCTGGTCAGGCCGGACTACTCCGCCTGGGAGCCCACGCCGTCGGCCAGCTCGGCCGTTTCTGCTTCAAGCGTGGCGAGGGCCAGGATGGCGTCGAGCTCAGCAGCCATGGCCTCGATCTCGTCCGGCTCGTAGTACCGACGGTCGAGGGTCCGGGTCAGCTGCTCTTGCACCAGGGAAAGGGCGACCTCGGCGGCCGCGGCTGCGTCGTAGACGGAAAAGAGACGTGCTTGCATGGCGTGCGCCGACACCAGCCGGGTGCCTCGACGCTCCGCCTCGGCCGACAACGAACGGAGAGCGTCGCCCGGAGTCACCGTGGACGCTGCCTCGTCTGTGTCCTGAGCCTGGCCGCCTTCGGCGCTGGTATCCGTCTCCTCTACTGAGCTGCTCATTCCCTCGTTCTCCTTTTCGTACCCGGGACACACGGTCGCCACCTGGCCAGCCGCCCGTCCCGGGCATCCCTCGCTCGTAACAACACCGGTCGTCGTTACGTTCTTCCGCCGGTCGACCGGATTGTCTGCGGCGGACTGACCGGGCGGGTCGTTCAGGCGGCAGGGTCTGCGATGATGGGCCCTCGATCGGCCGCCCGGGTGCCGATTGCTCGTGACGGAGCCAGCAAGAGAGAGGTCAGAGATTGCAAACGACCATCACCGCCCGGGATCGCTCGTTGTTGCTCGCCGCCGCCTTGTCCAAGGTGGACGACGCTGACCTCCGCGGCGCCGTCGATCAGCTCGGGTCCCAGCCGGGGATTCCACGCGCCGTGCTCAACGCAGGCAACGCCCTGCGTCGGAGCCGACGAGTCGCTGCGACTCTGGTGCGGCCGCCATATCGGACGGTGCTGCCCTATCTGGCCACCGTCGTCGCCGACGACTGCCTGGCTCGGACCATCGAGATCCTCGGTGACGATTCGGACGATCCCTCTCGTGAGCAACTGCTCGAGGCGGTGGAGACCTTGCGCGAGTCCTTCTCCGACAACGTCATCGGCGTGATGCTCGCGTCGGTGGCTGCCAACTCGATGCCGGCATCCGACCTCTGTTTCGAGATCGCCACCACCGACGCACGATTTGGCTTGACCGACTGGCGACCGGCACCGGACAGTCCCGACGGTCCGGAGGGTTCGAGACGGCCGTCCTGACGCCGACGATTCAGAGACCCGGACGGTGGCTCACCCTCAAGATCCCGACGGTGCCGATGCGGATCGCGACACGCCGAGTCCACAGCCCGCCACAGCCGAGCAGCGGGCAGCTCGCAAGGAGCGGCGGAAGACGGCGGCTGAAGACCGTCGCCATCGCCAAGAGACGGCGGAGCGGGCGGCGGCCCTCGTCCGTTCGGCTCGAAAGCAGGAGCGGAGCGGATCATCGGTGGAGCCGTCGACACCGGCCGCGTCAGAGAAGCGAACCGTTCCCACTCTCGTTCGACAACCCTCCCTGACGCCCGCGCAACAAGAGGAATTCGATCCAACCCATGCACTGGTGGGCGCCATCGTCTATGCCTGGGTTCCCTTCGACGGCGATTCGGACGATGACGAGTCGCCGGAGGGCGCGTCAGGAGTGGGCGCCGAACCCGGGCAGGGCGGGCAGGGCAATTCGGCCGTGACGAGCGGCCCGGACAACCTCGGAAAGCTCCGGCCGTGTGTGGTGATCGGTGTCGCCCGCACGCACCTCCTCGTCCGACCGGGCTATTCGAAGGGCGGCCGAAAGAGCCGAGATTGGACGTCGGTGGCCCTGCGCCAGTGGCAGGAGGCCGGACTGGACCAGCCGACCTGGATCGGGGCGGAGACGGTGCGGATCCCTCGTCCGGAAATATTGACCCCGCCCGGACGATTGACCTTCACCGACTGGAACGCCCTCTGGTAGGCAAATCACGAGGAAGGAACCGGTGTTCCGGGAGGCAGATCGGCCTGCACTTCGTCGCGATGAGTGGTCGAATGGCCGCGCATGGTCCTCAAGGTCGTGGGACTGAGGCGAGGTCGTGTGAACCGTTCGTCGTGTGGACTGTTAAAGGCACGAAATGGCGCCTTCACTTCCGCGAGCGAGTCCTGGCGCGGCCAACGCCACCGCTGAACGTGGCCGACTGGCGTCATTCCGCCGTGAAATCGGTTGCAGCCAGCGGCCGCCTGACGTACAGTCCGGACGGGCGGTCCCTCTCGGATATCCGACGATCGGTATGACGCGTCGGCGGGCGAGCTATGGAATCGCGGCAAAGAGTGACCGTAGGGACGACGAGTTGTGAAAGGCGGGGAAGCAATGATCCGAAAAGTCTTGTCAGGGGCCGGTGTGCTGGCCATGGCGTTGGGCGGCATGGTGTTCGCCCAAGGGGGGGTGGCAGGAGCAGCGACACCAGTGACGCTGTCCGGCACGATCACCTGCGCCGTCACCGGGTCCGTCCATTTCAGCCCCGCACTGGTCAATGGGGGTTCAACCGCCGACACTGTGTCCGTCAAGGCCAAGCTCACCGGTTGTTCGGGCCCGGGCGCTTCGCAGGGTGGCGTAACGCTTTCGTCCGGTCATCTGGCCGCCACCGCGTCCTCCACCATCAACAACAACTGTGGTGCGGTGTTCAACGGATCGGATTTACCGCAACTGACCGGGGCCGTGAAGTGGAAGGGCTCCGGCGGCACGATCGATGGATCCGCCGTCTCGATTACCGACGGGTCGGTTGTCTACGACCCCAATGGCGACAACGGAGAGGGGTCCTTCGATGTCTACCTCCCGACCAGCGTGTCCTCGGGTTCCTATAGCGGCGAGAGTGGCAGCCCGAGCGGTCTGACCTCGACCAAAGCTGGAAAAGCCGATGCGAGGTGCGGGGCGAGCGGCGTCAAAGCGGTGACGGTCGGAGAGCAGCCGGGTCACGTAATCACTGGCTCGATCACCATCCAAACCGGGGGGAGCTGAGATGAACTACGACAAGAAGTCTCTGAAGCGCATGCTGGTTCGCACAGCAGGAGCCGCTGCGGTCGCGACCGTAGTGACGGGTGCGGCCATCCAGGTGTCGGCCGGCGCCGTCGCCCAACCGCCGTACTCGACGACCACCACGGTCACCGCGTCGCCCAAGCCGCTGGTCACGGGTCAGGCCGTCGTGTTCACGGCGACCGTCAAAGCAACCCCCAAGGCGGCGGGGACCCCCTACGGCAGCGTGACGTTCTCGGTCACCGGCGGCGGTGGCTACGTCGGGAGCTGTGCGGCGTCGAACCCGGTCACCCTCTCCTCGGGCACCGCCCAGTGCTCGATCAGTGGTGGTCTCCCGGCGTCGTCGTCCCCCTTCACGGTGACTGCCGACTACACGGACACCGTCGATGGCAATTTCGTCGCAAGCGACGGCACCCTGAATGAGACGGTGAGCCCAGGTGGCACGACGACCGCAGTGACGTCCTCGAGCAACCCGGCGGTAGCCGGCCAACCGCTGAACTTCGTGGCCACGGTCAGCATCAAATCCCCGGCGACGGGCACCCTGGCCGGTTCCGTCACGTTCGCCGGGGTGACCTGCGATGGCGGCAACACGGTTCCGATCTCGGGTGACATGGCCCAGTGCTCGGTGTCAGCCGGCCTGACCGCGGCGGGATCTCCGTACGATGTGACAGCCAGCTACGGCAGTGATCCGAACTTCAGCGGCAGTACGAGTCCCAAGCTCGTGCAGAAGGTCAGCAAGGCCACCGCGACGGTCGTGCTGTCGGCCACACCGGACAATTGCACGGGAGATCTCTGCCAGGTCCCAGCGGGTGACGCGGTGAGCTTTACCGCGACCGCGAGCTCCAACTCCCCGAGCACGGGCACGCCCGACGGGTCGGCCGTGTTCTCGATCGTGCCCGCCGGCTCCAAGACGTCAATCACCTGCGACAACGGCAACACTGTGCCGCTGAGCGGCGTCTCCGGCTCGGATACGGCAACGTGCAACTTCGCAAACGGCTTGCCGGCCAGCGTGTACTACACGGTCACGGCGACGTTGTCTGATCCGAACTACATGGGCACGTCCGCCTCGCTCTACGAGACGAGTGGTCAGTTGTCGACGAACACAACACTGTCGCACCCGTCTGGGATCAGCGCCGGCGAGACGTTCAACGTGACAGCGACGGTCACCGCCGTCGGGCCTCCGAGCTCGCTGGCGCCGACCGGTGATATCGAGATCACGGTGTGCGGTGAGAACGACAATGGCGGCAACGGTTGCCAGGGAACGCCGGAACCAGTTGACCCCAGTACGGGGCAGGCCGTCCTGACCGTGGCCGGCGGGGAATTCCCGGGCCTGTACTACGTGTACGCCAGCTACCTCGGTGACAGCAACTACTTGCCCAGCTCGGCCCGCCGTGCCACGATGTCGATCGGCCTGGCTCCGACATCCATCGCCGTCGTGTCGTCTGAGAATCCCTCGATCTCGGGGGATCCGGTGACGCTCACCGCCGAGGTGACGGCTGCCGACGGTAGCGCCGGATCGACGTTGGTCGGCCCGCCCACGGGAACGGTCACCTTCACCATCACCGACCCGGACAACAACACCTACACCTGTTCGAGTGGCAACACCGTCACACTGGACCAAGGTCAAAATGACGAAGGCGTGGCGCAGTGCTACTTGCCACCGGACGAGCTCAATAACCTCAATGGGCCCAGTGGTGACACCGACTACACAGTGTCCGTGTCCTACCCGTCAGACGGCGACTTCCAGAGCAGCCACACCAGCTACACGCAAGTGGTGGTGCCGCCCGTCAGCTGACCAGGCAGCATCAACGGCAACTCACGAACGATCCCCCGGGGTTTGCCCGGGGGATCGTTCGCGTCCATCCCTTGCCAGCCGCGCTGGCGCCGGACGGACCCGCCGCCACCAGTCATCCCTGTCGTCCATGCCGCGCCGGACGGCGGGATGGCCGTCACCATCTGATCGGCCCAGCGGAAGGCCTGGCTCACCGACGTGAGGGGCTTGACTGGAATCCCACTATAGTTAGAACTATTCTAAAGAGACTGGCTCGAAGATGCGGGGCTCGAAGAGAGCGAACGCCAGGACAACCATCGCCATGAATGGATTGGCCGCCCATGCAGGATGAAATGGAGGAAGCGATGAAGGAACACACCTTGACCACCGAATCAGGGGCGCCGGTCGCCGACAACCAGCGCAGCCAGACGGCCGGAGCAGAGGGACCGGTCCTCATCCAAGACCAGCACCTGATCGAGAAGTTGGCTCGCTTCAACCGCGAGCGCATCCCCGAGCGGGTGGTGCACGCCAATGGCTCGGCCGCCTACGGCACCTTTGAGGTGACGGGTGACGTGAAGAGATGGACGAGAGCCCACTTCCTCGGCGAGATAGGCAAACACACCGACGTGTTCGTACGCTTCTCGACGGTGGCCGGCGGACGGGGCTCGGCTGACGCCGTGCGTGACCCTCGCGGATTCGCCATCAAGTTCTATACGGAGGACGGCAACTACGACCTGGTGGGGAACAACACTCCCATCTTCTTCATTCGTGACCCGCTCAAGTTCCCGGACTTCATCCATTCGCAGAAGCCAGACCCCTACACGAACCATCAGGAACCGGACAACGTCTGGGACTTCTTCTCCCACTCACCCGAGGCCACCCACATGTTCACCTGGCTCTTCGGTGACCGGGGGATCCCGGCCAGCTATCGCCACATGGACGGCTTCTCGTCGCATACCTATCAGTGGGTCAATGGCTCGGGGGAGCGTGTCTGGGTCAAGGTGCACTGCAAGACCGATCAAGGCATTCGCTGTCTCACCTCCTCCGAGGCAGCCGAACTGGCCGGGCTCAACCCCGACAGCCACCAACTCGACCTGATGGAGTCGATCGACCGCGGCGAGCTTCCGTCGTGGACCGTCAATGTCCAGGTGATGACCGAAGCCGCCGCCGCCACCGCCCGGGTCAACCCGTTCGACCTCACCCGGGTGTGGTCGCAGAAGGACTTCCCTCTCCACGAGGTGGGCCGTCTCACCCTCGACCGCAACCCGGACAACTACTTCGCGGACGTGGAGCAGGTCGGGTTCGATCCGGGCAACTTCGTTCCCGGCATCGGGCCGTCGCCGGACAAGATGCTCCAAGGCCGACTCTTTGCCTACGGAGACGCCCATCGTTACCGGCTGGGCATCAACCACACCCAGCTGCCGGTCAACGCACCCCACACCGCCGAGGCGCACAACTATGGGCGAGACGGCCTCATGGCGGGTGGCAGCAACGGGGGCCGCGCCAGGAACTACGAGCCGAACAGCTTCGACGGGCCGACGGAGACGGACGTTCCCTATGCGGCTGGACTGGCTCTGTCCGGCACCACGGGCACCTTCGACTGGGACCAGCGCCAGACGAATGACTTCGCCCAGGCCGGAGACCTCTACCGGCTCCAGCCGCCCGAGGCTCAAGCCCGATTGGTCGACAACATCGCCGGGGGGCTCGGAGCGGTGTCGCCCGGGCCGATCGGTGATGGCATCGTCGAGCGAAGCATCGCTCACTTCGCGGCTGCCGACCCCGAGTTCGGTGAGCAGATCAGCCGCGGGGTCAAGGAGCGGCGGAGCTGAAGATGACCGACTCCGCCTCCGGCACGCTTGCGGACGCCCAACTCTCCGACCGGCTTCGTGCCCGGGGTTGGCGCATCACCCCTCAACGCCGTGCCATCCTCGGCGCCCTCTCCGGCGAGCAGGTCCACCTGAGCGCTGAGCAGGTCCATGCTGCGGCCCGACGGACGGTGCCCGAGGTCAGCCTGGCCACGGTGTACAACACGCTCAACGAACTCGTGCGCCTGGCAGAGGTCAGCGAGATTCACCTGGCGGATGGCTCGGCCCGCTACGACCCGAAGGTCGGACCCGAACATCACCATCTGGTCTGCGAGGGGTGCGGCCTCATGTTCGACGTGGAGCCCTTCGGAGTGTCCGGAGCTGTCCCTCCCGTTGGCCCAACGGTTCGGGATGACCGTCGATTCGGTCGAGGTCGTCTTCCGTGGCCGATGCAGTCGCTGTGCCGAACAGAGCGGCACGGTGGGAGTGGGGCCGGACTGTCAAGGCGCCGGGCCCAGCTGAACATCGAAGCGGCGATGGCTCGATGAGCCTCGTGTTTCGCAGGGGTCCGCGGGGTGAGCACGCGGCAGCCGGGAGCCAATCTCTGCTGCCGGGTGTCGCATTTCATTTTTCAGAAAGGGCGGTTTTGTCAGCTTAGGCTGACGCCTGTCAGTTAAGGCTGACGCCGGTGGCGTCGGGAATTGTCGGATTCACGAATCGGTCGTTGGGGAAAGAGCCACCCTATGGGAACCGATGGCAAGGTCATTACGTGTGAGTTCGAGGGTTGTGCGAGGAAGCTGAAGGTAGGTCCCTCCCTCCAGCGCTCGGAGGTCGGGAAGGCCTACGGCGACTGGGCCTTCGTCGGAGGAATGGTCCTTTGTCCGCAGCACGCCGAGCATCGACGGCCAGGAGTTACCGGCTGGTAGCGGCGAACTCGACCCAGGGCCGGAGATGGCTACCGGGTCCGCCGTAGGCACCGGCTTTCGCTGGCCCTGAGTCGCCTTGGTGTACCCGTCCGGCCGCTCCGCCAAACGCTCCAGGCCAGAAGCGAGAACGGCCGCCGCGGCGACGACCCGCAACGGTGGCACTCGGGCTGGCGGGCATCTGAGTTCAGGCACCGCGCCGAATCCACGACGCCCGCATCAATCGCCGGAACGGTTCTCCGGCCGGTCGGTCGGCGCTTCCGCACGCATTTCCGCACGGACCATCGCCGGCGCGGCGCTGAGAGCTGCTACGACGGGTCCGACCGGTTCGGCCGGTTGTGCCCCTCGGATGACATCGAGGATGGCCTCGCCGATGAGCTCCTCGCGCTCCAGCAGCGCGTCCCGGAGCGCCTCGACGACCGACCGGTGCTCGCTCAGCGTCCTCGTCACCGACTCCTTCGCCGAGGCCAGGAGCGACTCGACCTCTTGGCGGGCGCCGTCGTCGGCCAACACCTTGGAGACGATCCCGCCCGCCGGGTACTCCGCCGCCGCGGACGAGATGAGGGTCGTGCCCATTCCGAGCAAGCCGACCATCTGACAGGCATTGGTGGTCGCCGCCTGCAAGTCGCCGGCCACGCCAGACGACGATTCGCCGAAGAAGAGCTCCTCGGCGACCATCCCGCCGAAGGCGATCTCGATGAGCGCCCGCATCTCGGTCTTGGTCTTGGTGAAGCGCTCCTCTTCCTCGGAGTGGCTGAGCAACCCGAGGGCTTCGCGTCGCTTCACGATCGTGAGCACCTCGAGCTTGCGGCCCTTTCCGACCAGCCAGGCCACGGTGGCGTGCCCGGCCTCGTGGGTGGCGATGGTCCGCCGCTCGGCCTCGGTGTACTCGACCGGCTGGGCCAGACCGATCTCCTCGGTCATCTTTGCGTGCTGAAGGTCATCCCACGAGAGGCGGTCGGCGCCACGCCGGAGGGCCCAGACCAGCGCTTCGTCGAGTAGGTGCTCGATCATCACCGGCGTGTAACCGGCGGTCATAGCGGCAAGGGTCTCCCGGCAGCTCTCGTCGTCGAGCTCCGCCTCATGCGACTTCCGATCGAGGTAGTAGGCCAAAATGTCCCGCCGGCCCGACCGGCTCGGCAGCCCGAAGTAGATCGACCGGTCGAACCGCCCCGGGCGGAGCAAGGCCGGGTCGAGGTCGGCGGCGCGGTTGGTGGCCCCGATGACCAAGATGTTGGCCGCCACGTTCTGGCGCTTGGGCAGACCACGACCCGGTGGCAACCATGCGTTGACGGCATCGGTGAGTGCGTTCCGCATCCGTAGCGACCGGGGTGGCTGCTCGAAGGACTGAAGTTGAATGAGCAGCTCGTTGACCACGCCGGGGATGCCCTCGCTATGGCGCCCACCGGTGCCGCGGGCCGCCCCGATGGCGTCGAGCTCCTCGATGAAGCCGATGGCCCCACCCTCTCGGCGGGCATGCTCGCGAAGGGCCTTGAAGTACGAACGGATCTTTCGATTGGTCTGGCCGTAGAACATCGACTGGAACGCTGACGACGAGACGAAGAGGAACGGAACTCCTGCCTCGGCGGCCATGGCCTTCGCCATGTAGGTCTTGCCCGTACCGGGGGGTCCCTCAAAGAGAATGGCCCGGCGAGGTGACCCACCCATGTGCTCGGCGAAGGTTCGGTGGGCGAGGAACAGGTTGAGCGTCTTCGTGACTTCCTCGACGAGCGTCTCCGATCCGCGGACGTCGTCAAAGGACATCGACAGCTCATCGGGGCGGAAGAGCACATGGGGAGAGCGGCCGGCGGCCAATAGAGGCACCACCATCACCAATGCCAGCACGCTGATCAACAGCATGGCGGGAAGGTAGGGGTCGAAGGAGGCGGGCAGATGGGGCAGGGGAACCGAGGACGTAGGGAAGAGCAGGTCGCGAACCACCAGCAGGCCGGCCACGATGGCAAGGAGGACGGCCAGCCGCTGCAAGCGGGTCGTTCTCGCCCGCTCTCGGTGAATGCCGACATCGGTGGTGGCGTGCACAGCCATACCGGTGCCACCGAGGGCCCCAAGCGCAGCCCGGCGGGTAGCCGTCTTTAGCTGCGCACTGCGACCCTTCGGATCGAACGTCGTCGACTCGGGGTCCTCGTCCAAGGCCTGCCCTCCTTGTGTCCACCGGCGGCGTGCATGTATGCCGTCGGAGACTCAATCCCCAGTCGATTTCCTATCGTTCGACTGAGTGCCCCTCGGTCGAGTCTCGGCTGGTGTCGGCTCACCACCGACAACAGCCTGCGCCGAACATATGGGTGGCATGCTGGGCCGTCAACCTCTTCGGTCCGCATACGTCGGAGCGTGCGCACGCCCGCTCAGCGAGTGGTGGAAGCGGCGTCGAGGGGACATCTGGCCACGCCGCCGACCCAACGCCGGCCGGTCTCAGCCGAAGTGGGCGGGCGGCCCGCCAGTCAGCGACCCGTGTTCAAGGTTGTTGCGGATGGCACTGGGAACTCGCGGACTTCGAAGTCCGAAAGGATGGTCGGGACACAACATCGGCGAGGTCAGGCTGCAGGATTCCTCCGCCACATCGATGGCGTCACCCTGCTGTACGGCCGGCATGACCTGCGGGAAGATCACGACACCAGATACGGCGTGCTGGCCCCCCGAACCCGGCATCGTGCCGACCACACCCGCCGGGTCGGTCACCGCGGCCACGTCGGGCGTGGGCATGGTGGTTTGCTCACCGGTTGGCACGTGCCCGGATAGACAGAGCGCCTCGCGTTGCTGCCACGACGGCACCGTGAAGAACGGACACACGATGGCGATGCCTTGGGGCTCGTTGGTCGTGTCGAAGAAGGCGAAGATCCCCTGGCTGCCGGGGGACGGACTACCCGTCGTCGGCGGGTCGGGGTCGCCCGCCGGGTAGACGACGAGCTCGGATTCCTGGTTGCTCGGTTCGAGTGCGGTGCAGGTCCAGCCGGCCGGGGCGAGCACGGTATGGAGACCATCGGAATAGAACTCCAGCTGGCTGATCAAGGCAGTGGGGATGGGCGCCAGCATGAACGACGGCCGCCACCCCGACGAGCCGCCCTCTGCTTCGCTGGTCGACGGCGGCGCACCCTGCCCGTTGGCACCACTCGTTCCGGACCCTGGGGGCGCCCCAGGACTCCCATTGGAAGGGGCACTGGCCGTGCAACCGGCCACCGGGACACCGACGGCCACCCCGTTCACCGTCGGCGCCGTCGTGGATGTCGTGGTCGTGCTGGGTGCCACCGTGCCGGCGGTGGTGGCGAAGAGCGAGGACCCGCACCCGGCCGTGGCAAGCACCAAACCGACCACTCCGAGGGCCGCGGCAACGGTGCGGCGAGGGTGCCGACCCACCGATCCCTCCATTTCGTGCACGCTATCGGCGCCACTTGACCAGGTGCGGGTTTGCGGCACCGTACGCCGGTCCGCCCGCCGAGCGGGACGGGGTCGCCCCTGGGCTCGGCGCTTTACGTTAACGTCAATGTATCTTTACGTCCGCGATATCCTCGAAGCCGGCCCCGCGCCGAGCGGGACGTGAGACCGGCGGTCCGAAGGGAGGTCCATGACAGTCCTCGAACGGCTTCGCCCGACCGCCCCGACCCATGCCCGGCAGGCCCGCCTGCGCGTCTCCGAGCTGCCCCCGAGCTACAAGTGGGTGGCGCTGTTCATCTCGACCCTCGGGATGCTGATGGCCACCATCGACAGCTCGATCGTGCTCATCGCCCTGCCTGACGTCTTCCGGGGCATTCACCTCGACCCGCTCCAGCCCAGCAACACCTTCTACCTGCTCTGGATGATCCTCAGCTTCCTCGTCGTCACGAGCGTGCTGGTGGTGAGCCTCGGGCGCATGGGTGACATCTACGGCCGCGTTCGCATCTACAACCTGGGCTTCGCCGTCTACACGCTGGCCTCGCTGCTGCTCACGGTGACCTGGATGAGTGGTCATGCCGCGGGCATCTGGCTCATCTCCATGCGGGTCTTCCAGGGGGTTGGCGCGGCCATGCTCATGGCCAACTCGGCAGCCATCCTGACGGACGTCTTCCCCTCCACCCAGCGGGGGATGGCTCTTGGGATCAACCAGGCCGCCGCCTTCAGCGGGACCTTCATCGGCCTCGTTCTCGGCGGCTTGCTCGCTCCCATCAACTGGCGCCTCATCTTCCTCGTCTCTGTGCCCATCGGGCTGTTCGCCACGATCTTCGGCTACTGCGCCTTGCGCGAGACGAGTGGGCCACGTCCGGCTCGCATCGACTGGGCCGGCAACGCCACCTTCGCCGTCGGGCTCATCCTCGTCATGGTGGGCATTACCTATGGGATCGAGCCCTACGGGCACCACACGATGGGTTGGACGAGCCCGACCGTCATCGGCGCTCTCGTCGGCGGGGTACTGCTGCTCGCCGCCTTCTGCGTGATCGAGTTGAAGGTCCCGGAGCCCATGTTCCGGTTGCAGCTCTTCCGGATTCGGGCCTTCACGAGCGGCGTGCTCGCCAGCTTTCTCGCCGCTCTCAGCCGGGGCGGCCTCATGTTCATGCTCATCATCTGGCTGCAGGGAATCTGGCTTCCCCTCCACGGCTATGCCTTCTCGGTCACCCCCCTCTGGGCCGGCATCGCCATGCTGCCCCTCACTCTGGGCTTTCTCGTCGCCGGCCCGGTGTCGGGTGTGCTCTCGGACCGCTACGGGGCGCGTCCTTTCGCCACCGGGGGAATGCTCGGCAGCGCCGTGTGCTTCCTCCTCCTCGAGCTTCTGCCCATCGACTTCCCCTACTGGCTCTTCGCCATCTTGGTCTTCCTGATGGGCTGCACCATGGCCTCGTTCGGATCGCCCAACCGGGCGGGGGTGATGAACAGCCTGCCGACGCAGCACCGGGGAGCCGGCTCGGGCATGAACACCACGTTCCAGAACTCGGCTCAGGTGCTGTCCATCGGCATCTTCTTCTCGCTCATGATCGCCGGCCTGAGCGCCGCCCTTCCGGAGAGCCTGTCGGCCGGGCTCATCGCCCACGGCGTCAGTCGCACGGCGGCCGAGCACGCCGCTCACCTCCCGGCCGTCTCCACCCTCTTCGCTGCCTTCTTGGGCTACGACCCGATCGCGCACCTCATCGGCGCCCATCAGCTCAGCCTCCTGTCTGCGTCCCAACAGCACGCGCTCACCGGGCGCAGCTTCTTCCCGAGCCTCATCAGCGGGCCGTTCCAAACCGGCCTGCACGCCGCCTTGGACTTCGCCATCCTGGCCAGCCTGGCTGCCGCCTGGGCGTCGTGGCTGCGCGGGGGTCGCTACGTCTTCCGCGAGACCTCGACCAACGGCGTCGAGGCAACGGACGTGGTCACAGTCGGTGCCGGCCCCGACGAGCACGGGAGTGCGAACGAGGTGGTCGACGACGACGACACCGAAGCCAGCTCGATGGCCCAAGAGGCCCAGTGATGCGACGCGGAACCACGCCGTCCGAGTCTCCGCCGAGCTTCCGAATCGGCGAGGTGGCCAAATTGACCGCGCTCACCACCCGCACGCTGCGCTACTGGGAGGAGCTCGGGCTCATCCGCCCCAGCGCCTACCGGGGGCGCGGTGAGCGGCTCTATTCGCAGACCGACATGGCGAGGGTGATCCGCATCCGTGAGCTACAGGAGCTCCTCGGGTTCTCGCTGGCCGAGGTGCGGGTGGTGCTCGACGTGGAGGATGTCGAGGTGCTCGACCGGGTCCGGTCGGAGTACCGCTGGGGTAGTGCCGGAGCCGCACGCCGCCGGGCCTTGCTCGAGGAGGCCATCGAGGCCAACGACAAGCTGTTGACCCAGCTCGACTCGACCCTGTCCCGCATCGGTGCCTTCCGTGACGAACGGGCGGAGAAAGCGGAGAGTCTCCGTGCCACCCGAGACGCGCTCGGTGGCCGAGATCGAGGGAGCGGCGTCGCCGGACCCGGGGCCACCGCCATCGCCACCCCCATCGCCACCAGCACGGCGGACGTCGGCCAAGTCGTCACGTGGAGATGGGGATGCCACGATGTCCGAGCGAGGTGGTGGACGGGGCAAGAGCCCGGCACCGAAGAAATCCAAAGAAGGAGCCAACCAACGATGAGCGATGCCATGAAGGCCGCGACAGTGGAGATCAAAGGCCACGGCGGTGACACCATTCAGGCCTACCTGGCTGAGCCCACCGACCGCGAACCAGCCGGTGGAGTGGTCGTGATCCACCACATGCCGGGCTGGGACGAGGGCTCGAAGGAGATCACCCGGCGTTTCGCGGCCGAGGGCTATCCGGCCATCTGTCCCAACCTCTACTCGCGCGAGGCGCCGAACGCCTCACCCGAAGAGGCTGCCGCTCTCGTGCGTGAGCGCGGCGGCGTGCCCGACGAGCGGCTGGTGGGCGACGTGGCCGGTTCGATCGCTCACCTGCGCACCCTCGGCTCCTGCAACGGCAAGGTGGCCACCATCGGCTATTGCTCGGGTGGGCGCCAGTCCTTCCTTGCCGCTTGCAGCCTGGAGCTCGACGCCGCCGTCGACTGTTATGGCGGGTTGGTCGTCGGCCAGGTCCCAGAAGGCTTCCCGGTCAAGGAGATGAAGCCCATCGGGCATCTGGCCCCCGAGCTCTCGTGTCCATTGCTCGGCCTCTTCGGAGCGGAGGACCAGTTTCCCTCGCCGGAGAACGTGGACGAGCTCGAGCGGCTACTCACCGAGGCCGGCAAGACGTTCGAGTTCCACACCTTCGAGGGTGCCGGCCACGCCTTCTTCGCCACTGAGCGTCCGAACTACCGCCCCGAGGCGGCCGTCCAGGCTTGGGGTTACGTCTGGGACTTCTTCGGTCGCCATCTGTCGTCGAGCTGAGCCTGAGCGACGCCGGCTGCTCTCGACGGCGTCACCCGCCATATCCACAGCGACCCGGCTGCGAAGCGGCAGCCGGGTCGGTGGCGAAATGCAGATCTCGAGCGCAACGCCCCGCCAAGCGGAACGGAGCGAGGATCCGATGGGGGGCATCTGCCCCGTGGGCGGGGCCCGGTCGCACGTTCGGTGTCGTTCGGTGTGCGATCACTCTTCACATCGACCAAACGAAGAGCTCACTTGAGACCGTGTGGGACGAGAGCGAATCGCCCACGGCGGTAGGGGGCTACGGCTGTGACGACCCGCCAGGACGTACGAGCGTGAAGGCGAATGGGGCCCAGGCCACGATGGCTGCAACGAGGCCCAGGTAGGCGCCGAAGTCCCAATCCGATCCGGACGGCTTGAAGACGAACGCCAGGAGAACGATGAACGTGTTGAGAGTGGTGGCGAACAGGAGCAGTTGCGCATCGGCAACGGGAAGCACCGGCATCTCACTCATTCCGGTGCGCAGCACGAGATAGGCCAGTATGGCGAGCGACAGCAGCAGCACGAGATAGGTCCATCCGTGCCAGAGCCCGTTCACCGAGATGGAGAGGAACACCAAGTTGTAGCTGAACCATGGCAGGAAGAGCGCAATGAACAGCACAAGGGTGGCGACTCCACAGATCCGATCCTGTTGTGACCATCGCTTGAGGTCGAAGGCAAACGACGGAGGCACCCCCGAGCCCGAGGCCCCTGTCGGGCCGGCCGCCGGGGCGTCTGACGTTCCCGATGGCGACCATGGTGGAGGGGTTGGCACATGGAGACGGTCGGGGTGTTGTTCTGGCGGGTACCACTTCTCGTCGGAGGCCTGCCACCAACCCGGACCCTGAGAAACGTCGCTCACTGGGTGATCCTTCGTATGCCGCCGCCCGACCCGCATTGTCCCACGGTCAAGGAGCAATGGGTCCGCTTCCGAGCTGGGCAGGTGGGGCCAGACCATCACTTGCACCGGCTCCATCCGGCTTGCTCACGACCGCGTCGCCTCCCAGCGTTTGTCACACCGACTGGGTAGCGTCGGCCCCTTGACGCTCCACCGCTATGCCGCGGACCGGGCTGGCCCCCTGGCCGCACGCCTGGCCGAGGTGCTGAACGAGGTACCGCCCGACCCGCTGGCCCCCGAATGGCTGGCCACGCCCTCGGAGGGCATGCGCCGGTGGGTGATGCTCGAGCTGGCCTCCCGTCTGGGCTCCTCCGAGCCGGGTCGGGCAGATGGCATCTGCGCCAACGTGCAGCCCGCTTTCGCCGACTCCCTGCGGCGGATCGTCCTGGCCGCTGACATGGTCGAAGGGGCTCGCGATCCCTGGTCACCGGGACGTTTGGCCTGGCCGCTCCTCGAAGTCATGGCCGACCGGGACGCGGTCCGCGATCTCGGCCTGCCGTGGTCCGGGCAAACGTCGGGTTACGGCGTGGCTCGTCAGATCGCGGACCAGTTCGACGGCTATCACGTGCATCGACCGGCCATGGTTCGGGCATGGGCTGGGGGAAAGGACGTCGACGGCGTGGGCAGCCGCCTCCCGGGGGACATGGCGTGGCAACCACGCCTTTGGCGCCACGTGCGAGAGGTCATCGGCGAGGCCAGTGCTCCTGAGCGGTGGCCCGGGCTCCTCGACCGGCTGCGGGACGGGACGATCGAGCTCGACCTTCCCGATCGGCTGCTCATCTTCGGGTTCAGCCTGCTCCCGTCGGGGGATTTCCTCGATCTGCTGTCCGGGGTGGCCACGACTCGGGAGGTCCACCTCTTCCTGCTCGAGCCGACCGCTTACGACGGTCGAGCGCTGCGATCGGCGGCACCGGCCCCGGTGGGTGGATTGCGACCTCGCGTCGACGACGAGTCGGCCTCGGTCGCTCTGCACCCGTTGCTCCGGTCGTGGGGGCGACCACAGCGCGAAACGGCCGTGCTCATGGCCGATGCCGAGGCCAAGGGCATCGCCCCCGCCGAGCGGGTGGGAACCGGTCCGGACGACGGCGCGGCTGCGGGTTCTCTTCTCGAGCGTCTGCAGGCGGACATCCGGTCCAATCGAATGCCCGTTCCCGACTTCGAACCACCAGTCGGATGACCGCTCGGTGCAGTTCCACGCCTGCTACGGACCGGCACGCCAGGTTGCCGCCCTTCGCGACGCGGTGCTGCATCTCCTCGCCGACCACCCTGATCTCCGCGAAGAGGACATCGTGGTGCTCTGCCCGGCGCTCGACCGTTTTGCCCCGCTCATCGAGACGGTGCTCGGTCCGTCCGCGCCGGCCGCTGGCGCAGCCCTTACCGTCGATACGGGACAGCCGGAATACGACACCACCCCGCCGCTCCGTTACCGGATCGTCGACCAGTCCGTGCGGATGATCAACGAGGTGGCCGAGGCCACCCTTTCCCTTCTCGACCTCGTGTCGGGCCGTTTCGAGGCTCCGGCCGTCGTCGACTTCCTGACCCGGCCGCCGGTGCGCGAACGGTTCGGCTTCGACGAGGACGACGTGGCTGCCATCGACCGCTGGGTGGTGGCCACCAACGTCCGATGGGGGCTCGACCCGGAGCATCGAGTTTCGTTCGGGCTCTCGGCCTCGGTGACCTCCAACACGTGGCAGGCCGCCATCGACCGTCTGCTCATCGGCTCCGTGGTCAACGCCGACGAAGTTGCGATAGCGACCGGTGGGGTCGTTCCCTTTTCCATAGAAGGCGGCGCGGTGGAGTGCGCCGGTCGCTTGGCCCAGGCCCTGAGCATTCTCCACGAGCTGGCCACGGCCACCGGTTCGACGCGTCCGGTGGAGGAGTGGCTCGATCTCGTACAGCGGGCCATTCGCTCACTGTTGTCGGCGCCTCCGGAGACGGCGTGGCAGCTGGAGGCGGTGGAGCGGGCCTTGGCCGATGCGCTCGAGGCCGCAGGCGGGAGCGAACCATCCGCTGTGGTCCTCGACTGGACCGATGTCCGGCGACTGTTGGGCGAGCACCTCGGTGCCCGTCGAGGTCGGAACGACTTCTTCCGCGGGGGAGTGACCATCACGTCGCTCATCCCGCTGCGCTGGGTGCCGTTCCGGGTGGTCTGTCTGCTCGGCATGGATCAGGCCGCCCTCACCGGCCGGAACCCGTCCGGCGACGACTTGGCGCAGGCGCCGGCCGTCCTGGGGGACCGCGATCCGAGGAGCGATCTCCGCCAGGCGCTCCTCGAGGCGGTGCTCGCCGCCGAGTCCCATCTTCTCCTCTTCCGGGATGGGCACAACCCGCGGACCAACAAGGAGGTTCCGCGGGCGGTTGCCATCGCCGAGCTCTTCGAGTCGCTGATGGCCATGGTCCGGCCCCGCGTTCCGCGACGACGTCGCGGAGCGACTCGAGATCGCTCATCCCTGCCATCCCTTTGACGAGCGCTGCTTCACCATCGGAGGGCTCCAGGACGACATCCGCTGGGGTTTCGGAGGCGGTGACCTCGACGCCGCCCGTGCCCGCTACCAACGCCGGGCCTCGACCGAGGACTTCCTCGCCGAGCCACTGGAGCCGAGGCCGGCCGCCGTCATCGAACTTGCCGACCTCCGAGCCTTCTTCGACGACCCGACCGGTGCATTCCTGCTGCAACGCCTCGGTGTTCGCATGCCTCGGCGGGTGGATCGACCCGAGACCTCGTTGCCGGTCAAGCTCGACGCGCTCTCACGCTGGCAGATCGGTGACCGGCTACTCAATGCCCGTTTGGAGGGGCATTCGCGTCGAGTCCGTGGTCGCTCACGAACGGGGCCTCGGCACCGTCCCGCCGGGGAAGCTTGGCGAGGAGCTCCTCGATGAGATCGCCGCACAGGTGGAGGGGCTTGTCCAATGCGCCCGCGACCTGGGCGTCGAGAGCGGCTTGGTCCCCGCCTCCATCGACATCCTGTTGCCCTCGGGGTCTCGGATCGTCGGTGCCATCCCGATGTCGTTGGGTTCGGAGCGCCCGGGTTCTGCCTGGCTCACCTTCTCGAAGCAGAAGCCCAGCCAGCGGGTGCGAGCGTGGCTCGACCTCGTCGCGCTGAGTGCCGCCCGGCCGGACACCGACTGGCGTTCGGTAGTCGTGTCCCGGAACAGCAAGAACATGGCGGTGTCCGCCGAATACGTGCTCACCCCGCCCGAGGACGACCCCCCCACGCCGATCGAGTGCCTCGAGTTGGCCGTCGACCTGTACCGCAGGGGAATGGACGAACCACTGCCCCTATTCCCCAAGCTCTCGTATGCGCTTTGTCACAACCCGAAGGGCCTGGCAGGAATCTGGCGCTCGTCCCCAGGCTCGCCCGGTGGTCCGGGGGAGGGCGAGTCCGCCGCCACCGAGCTTGTCCACGGGCGCTGCGAGGTCGATGCCATCCTGGACCTGCCGGCCCGCGACGGCGACCCCGGGCAGCTGTCTGAATCGTCGCGGGCGAGGCGCCTGGCCCGTTTGTTCTACTGCGAGGTGGCCTCGTCGATGCGCTCGGAAAACGAGAAGCCGGCAAAACGGGGTCGAGCCCGATGAGGATCTCCGAAGGGCGCCGGCCATGAGCGATCAGCTCGCCCTCTTCCCGACCTTCGAGGGGTTCGACCCGTTCGGCGCCTTGCCGAGTCGCCGGATGGCCATCGAAGCCAGTGCCGGTACGGGCAAGACGCACGCCCTCGCCACCCTTGCAACCCGATTCGTGGCCGAATCGGGTGTTGCCGCCAGCGAACTGCTCATCGTCACCTTCACCCGGGCTGCGGCCAACGAGCTTCGGGCCAAGGTGCGTCAGCGTTTCATCGACACGGCCGAGGTGTTGGAGACCGGCTCACCGGACCAGAGTTCGGACGTCAACCGTCTGGCTGCTCACTTGGCTTCGGTCGACGGCCTAGAGCGCACCCGACGCCTGCGCCGGGCCGTGACCGAGTTCGATGCGGCCACCGTTACCACCATCCACGGCTTCGCCTTTCAGGTGCGAGCGGCGTTGGGCACCGGCACCGGCAGCGGTCCGAACGACCGCATCCTCTCCGATCATCGAGTCCTCCTGCGCGAGGCCTGCAATGACGTCCTGGCCGCCGCCGCCGTGGGCCCGGAAGCCGATCTCGGACTTCCGGAGCTCGATGGCCTGGTGCGCATTACCGAGCAGGTGGACGGCCGCCCGGATCTCCGCTTTTTCCCGCCGGCGGACCTCGATGGCGTGCCGCCTCCACTGTCAGTGCTGGCCACTCTTGTCACGAGGTCCGCTGAGCTCGCCCAGCTGCGACGGCGAGCCGCCGGCATGCTCAGCTTCGACGACGTCCTCACCCGGTTCCGCCAGGTCCTCGCCGACCCCTCCATCGGTGCCAGCGCGGCCCGCTATCTGACGGCCCGCTACCGCGTGATCCTCATCGACGAGTTCCAAGACACCGATCCGGTGCAGTGGGACATCTTCTCGTCCCTGTTCGGAAAAGGAGACGGCCGCAGCAGCCTCGTCGTGGTCGGTGATCCCAAGCAGTCCATCTACGGCTTCCGGGGGGCCGACGTCCACACCTACCGACGGGCGGTCGAATGACCCCGCCACCGCTCGAGAGGTGTTGGGGACCAACTGGCGATCGGACGAGGCTCTCCTCGACGCACTGTCCGCTCTCCTGACCGGTGCCACGTTCGGGGAGGACATCAAGTTCCTCCCGGTCGAGGCGGCGCCGGGGCACGCCGGGCGGATGCTCGATGCCGACGGTCATCACCTCGCCGCTCTGTCCCTACGGCTGGCCGTGGGCGAGGACATCACTCGGCACAAGCTGTACCAGGAGCTCGTCACCGTCGGCCCGGCGAAGACGGCGATCCTTCGTGACTTGGCGGCGACGGTCTGCCGACTCCTCGATGGAGCCGTCATTCCGGCAAGCGACGGCTCCGGTCCGGGCAGACGGGTCCGACCCGGCGACGTCGCCGTCCTCGTACCCAAGAACCAGTACGCACTGGATGTGCAGTCGGCGCTACGCGACGCCCACATCCCGGCCGTCGTGGCCCGAGCCGGCAGCGTGCTCGAATCCGAGGCGGCCACCCACCTCCGCTGGCTACTGCACGCCATGGAACGGCCGTCGGACCTCACCCGAGTGCGTCTCGCTGCCTTGTCGTGGTTCGGAGGGTGGACGGCCCGTCAGGTGGCCGAGGCCGGCGACGACGATGCTGATGGGGTCCTCACCCTTCTGCAGGAGCGGGTACGGAGCTGGGCCGACGCCCTCTCCTCCCAGCCGGTCGCCGCCGTCCTGGCCCGGATCCGCAGCGAGAGCGGATTGGTCGAGCGTCTCCTGGCCCAGCCCGAAGGGGATCGATACGTCACCGATCTCGACCACCTGTGCGAGCTTCTCGGGTCGACCACTGCCAGCGGGCGGAGTGGGCCGGCCACCTTGCTCGCCTACCTCGACGAAGAGCCCGAGCCGACGGGCGACGGTGATGCCATCATCGACGTGGACGAGGACCTGACCGCCCGGCGACTCGAGAGCGATGCCGACTGTGTCCAAGTCATGACGACCTGGACTGCCAAGGGGCTCGAGTTCCCGATCGTGTGCCTGCCCATGCTGTGGTGGGAGTCGAACTCGCCGTTCCAGCCACCCGATGAGTACGTCGCCCCCGGCAGTGAGTGCCGCACGATCGATCTCACCGTCGGCAAGAAGGACTACCGCGAGTTCCCCGACCTCGAGTCGGCCGCAGAGCGACACACGCTCATCGATCGGGAATCCGATGACGAGCGGTTGCGGACCCTGTACGTCGCTCTGACCCGGGCAAAGCACATGAACATCATGTGGTGGGCTCGCACCGAACAGAGCGAGTGCTCGGCGATGGCCCGGATCCTCTTCGGCCGGGCCGATGGCTCGATCGAACCCGAGCTGTTCTCGGCCCACCATGTCACCGTCCCAGCCGACGGGCAGGCTGTCGCGTTCCTCGATCCGGTTGTGGCCGAGGCCAATCGCCGCCACGCGGCCGCCATGTCCGTGCACGTGATCGGTGCGGACACCGAGGTCCCGGTATGGAACGACCCGGATGCGCCCATGATGGTGACCGACCTCGACGTCGCCGACGCGCCAAAGCCCGATCGTCGTTACCAGCGGTGGTCGTTCTCGGCCATCGTCGACCGAGCTGCGATCGAGTTGGCCGACCCAGCCGATGACTCGCTGGCCGACGCCGGCGCCGCCGACGAGGCGGAAGAAGAGATCGACGCCAATCTCGAGGACGGTGGTCGACGGCGGGACCGATGTGTCCGGATCGGACCCTGCCGGACAGGACCCGACGGCGGTCGATGCCGCCGCGCCCACGTCGACGGCGGTCGGGGACGTCAACCCCATGGCCGACCTCGCCGGCGGCACGACCTTCGGCACGCTCGTGCACTCGGTGCTCGAACGCACCGATTGGCAGGCGTCCGACCTCGACCGGGCACTCGGCGACGCCGTCGACGACTGCTTGGCCTGGCGACCGGTCGAGCTCACGACCGCCGTTCCCTCCTCTACCGGCGATCCGTCGGGGTCATCCGGTCGCTCACAACTGATCGCCGGTCTGCGCACCGCGCTCCTCACGCTCCCCTTGGACCGCAATTCGCCAATGCTCGACTGGTGGATCTCGGGCGTCGCGACCGCATCGCCGAGCTCACCTTCGACCTCCGTCTCGGCACCGACGGCCATCTGCCGAGCACGAGTTTGTTGGGCGAGGCCGTTCGCGACGGGCTCCCAGACCGACGATCCCTGCCTGCCCTGGGCCGAAGCACTGGCCGAGGGCTCCCATGACCTGGTCCTCGGCGGCAATCTGACCGGTTCGATCGATCTCGATCGCACGGGTGAAGGATGCCGACGGCAATCCACGTTTCGTGATCGCCGACTACAAGACCAACACCCTGCACGTACCGGGGACGGCGGCTCGCGCCGCCGACTACGGATCAACACGCCTGGCTGTGGCCATGGCCGAGCACGACTACCCGCTCCAGGCTCTCCTCTACTCGGTGGCCCTGCACCGCTATCTGCGCTGGCGGCTTCCCGGGTATGAGCCAGAACGCCATCTCGGTGGGGTGGCCTATCTCTTCATCCGGGGCATGAGTGGGCGGGCCGCGGCCGGCGGCACCGCCGACGGGGTCTTCAGCTGGCTGGTGCCGCCCGCACTGGTTGCAGCCTTGAGCGACCTCCTGGACGGCGCCCGCGTCGGGGTCCCGGGATGAGTCCCGCTCGGACCGAATCCCTCGATGCGCTGCCTCGCGACGCAGCGGCTTTGGCTCCCTACGTCGAGGCCCGCATCTTCGACGCCTACGAGGTGCATCTCGTGGCCAGCATCGCTCGGCTCGATCCGACCATCGATGAGGACGTCCGAGTGGCCCTGGCCCTTGCTGCTCGGTCTCCCCGCTTCGGCCATGTTTGTACCCGGTTGGATGTCGGCGCCCGGCCGCTCGCCGTGGCCGACGGGGACGAGCCGTCACCGGCTTCGCTTGCCGTGGCCGGAACCCGAGCCGTGGGAGCATGCACTTGCGCCGCTCCTCCCTCGTGGCCGACGCCGAGAGCGGTGAACGTCGACCACTGCGTCCCTTGGTCTGGGACATGGGTCGGCTGTACCTGCAGCGGCTATGGCACGACGAGCTGCAGGTGGCATCCGAGTTGCGTCTCCGATGCCAGGACGGCCAAGACGGCCAAGACGGATCGGCAAGCGGCACGTCGGGGCTCGACGATCCTTCGATCGAGGCCGTCCTCGATGCCCTCTTCGAAGGCCAAGGTGCCGGGGCCGGCCCTGACGGCGCAGTTCCCGAGGAATCGCGCACCGATCGCCAGCGTTTGGCCACCCGCCGCGGACTGCGCCACCGGGTCTCGATCATCGCCGGCGGCCCGGGCACCGGGAAGACCTACACGGTGGCTCGGCTGCTGGCCGCGACCCACCTGGCCGTGGGCCGCGACGGGCGCGGACCGTCGGTGGCACTGGCCGCACCGACCGGAAAGCGGCCAACCGCATGAGCGAGGCGGTCGCGGCTGCCGTCGCCGCGTTGGTGGACGACGGCGTCATCGACGATGCCCTGGCCGAGGAGCTGGTGAGCACACCGGCGCTCACGCTCCATCGGCTGCTCGGTGCCCGCGGTGATGCGAAGTACTTCCACGACCGGCATCACCCCCTGCCCTACGACCTCGTCATCGTGGACGAGACGTCCATGGTCTCTCTCTCGCTTGCTCGCCGCCCTCGTGGCCGCACTGCGGCCTGAGGCCCGACTGGTGCTGGTGGGCGACCCTTCGCAGCTGACCAGCATCGAAGCGGGAACGGTGATGAGCGATCTGGTCGGCCCGACCACGGGGGCACCGGACGAGGGAGGAGAGGGCGAGGCTACCGCCCGGAGGGCCAGGATCCGAACCACGGGGTCAGCGGCGTGCTGGCCGGCCGGGTAACGGTGCTCGACCGGGTCCAGCGCTACGCGGAGGACTCCGGCATCTCTTCGTTGGCCGGCGCCATCCGTCGCGGCGATATCGACTGAGACGCTCGATGTCCTCACCTCGGGCGGCCCGATGTGCGTTGGATCCGTCCCGACGATGCGAACTGGCCTCGAAGAGATCCAGGCCGAGGTCGTCGCCGACGGAGTGGCCATGGTCGCCGCGGCACGTTCGGGCGACGCGGCGGCCTCTTTGGAGCTGGCGGAGCGCACGAAGGTGCTGTGCGCGCGTTCGCCGAGGGCCGGCTGGCCGGAGCCGCATGGGGAGATCTCCTCCGAGCGGCCGTGCTCGGGGAGACGTTGGCCCGGGCGCGCCGTCGCTGGTATGTCGGCCGACCGATCATGGTGACGGCCAACGATCCCGTTAATCGGCTGTTCAACGGAGACGTGGGCGTGGCCGTCGATCACGATGGGCGACTCCAGGTGGCGATGCGAGAGGGACAGGACATCCGCTGGTTGGCCTTGGCCCAGTTCGATCAGATCGATGAGTGGTGGGCCATGACCATCCACAAGTCGCAGGGCTCCGAATTCGACCACGCCGTCGTCGTTCTGGCCGACGCCGGGTCCCCCATCCTGAGCAGGGAGTTGCTCTACACCGGGGTCACCCGGGCCCGAACTCGACTGACGGTGGTGGGGGACGAGGAAGCGGTGCGAGCTGCTGTCGGACGTCCGGTCGACCGGGCCTCGGGGCTGGCCGAGCGGTTGTGGGGCCCACGCGCAGCCGACACGTGAGAGCTCACCCGAGGCCTTCGACGGTCGGTCGACAAGAGTTGCGAAAACCACTTGCATCGTCGGCTTGTTTTGTTTAAAGTGACAGGCGTCAAGACCCCACGAAAAAGGTTCTGATGGAACTTCCCGGGGATGGAAGTTTCTCCAGCTAGGAGCCTTGCAAGGGTCAAAATCGAAGCGTAAAGTGCCCCGGACATGTCCGGGGTTATTTGCGCGTCTGAACCAGCTTTTATTGTGATAGCCAGCGTCGGATCCGACGCAACGCCCGCCCTTCGGCCGGCCGGGTGCCGTTCCGGTGGAACGGTGAAGCGCGGCGGAAGTGCCGACTGACGGCGCCAGTCTGAGGGCGACGTCGAGCAGGCGGTGACGCCGAGATGGCCGCCGAACAGCAGCACCTCGACGGGTCGCGTCGGGCCCTCGCCGCCATGCGCGAACGAGCCCGGTCACTGCTCGAAGACCTCCGGGCGGCCGGCCAACCCGGATCTCGACTATGAAGCGGCGCTCGCCCGTCGGGTCAACGCGCTGGTCGATGGTCCGCGTCCGCTGCTCTTCGGCCGGATCGACGAGGTGGCAGGCCCGTCGTGGCACATCGGGCGACGCCACGTGGAAGACGCGCACGCCGACCCTCTGGTCATCGACTGGAGAGCGCCGGTCGCCGTTCCGTTCTACCGGGCCGGCGCCTCCGACGACTGCGGGCTCGTCCGTCGCCGACAGATCATGGTCGACCGAGGCCGAGTGGTCTCGTTGGCCGATGACCTCTTTGCCGCCGACGGCCTGCCGGGGACAGGACCGAGACTCGCGTCGAGCACCCGTCTCCGTGGCGGTGACGCCTTGCTGGCCGAGCTCGAACGGGCCCGCACCGGTGAGATGCTCGACATCGTCGCCACCATCCAGGCCGAGCAGGACGAGATCATCCGCGCCCCGCTCGACCGGCTGGTGGCCGTCCAGGGCGGACCGGGCACGGGCAAGACGGCGGTCGGCCTGCATCGCGCCGCCTTCCTCCTCTACAACCATCCGGAACTCTCCCGCACCGGGGTTCTCGTCCTCGGGCCGTCACGGGCCTTTCTCCGCTACATCGCCCAGGTTTTGCCCTCGCTCGGGGAGGAGGCGGTGATCCAAACAACGGTGGGGGATCTCGCACCCCGGGTCCGGGTCGACCGCGAGGACCCGCGCGCCCGTCCGCCGGCTGAAAGGAGACCCTCGGATGGCGGTGGTGCTGGCTCGGGGGCTGGCCGGCCATCGACGACCACGTCGACGGGGACGTTGTCGCTCCGCGCCCGGATGGTCGGCACCACCCTCGACGCCGCTGTCGGTCAATCACCTGGCCGAGACCATCGCCGGCCACCGGGGGCCCCTACAAGGCCGGTCGGGCGGCGTTGCGGTCGAGATTGGCCGGTCTGTTCCGGCGCACGCTCCGTGAGGCCGGCCGGCTCGAGGCCAACGACCCCGCGCTCGAGCGCGAGCTGGTGGCCTCTGATGCGTTCAAGGCCGCGCTCGACCGGCTGTGGCCCGCGGTCGCCCCCAAGGCGCTCGTGCGCGGCATCCTCGGGAGCCCGGACCGGCTGGCCGAGATCGGCGCAGATCTGCTCACGGCCGACGAGGTCGAGTTGCTGTCCTCCGGTGCCGGCCGTACTCGGCGAGGATGGAGCATCGACGACCTGGCCCTGCTCGACGAGGCCGCGTTCCTCATCGATGGCCGGGCGCGGGCCTTCGGCCATGTGGTCGTCGACGAGGTCCAGGACCTGAGCCCGATGCAGCTGCGGATGGTGGCTCGGCGTGCACCGGCTGGCTTCCTCACCGCGCTGGGCGACCTGGCCCAGGCCACCGGGCCCTGGGGCTATGACTCCTGGGACGAGATCCTCCCCTTCCTGCCACAGCCGGCGACCATTTCGCAGGAGGAGCTGACCCGCGGCTACCGGGCCCCCGGTCAGGTGCTCGATCTCGCCTCCCGTCTCCTGCCGGTGGCCGCCCCGACCGTTCGCCCGACCACGTCCATCCGACGCGGGCTCGAGGCGCCGCGGATCCGCTCGGTGTCGCGGGACGAACTCGTTGCCGCTGCCTACGAGGAGGCGATGGCGATGGCGGCCGACGGGCATCTGGTTGGACTGGTGGTACCGGCTGAGTACCGGGCCGAGGCCATCGAGGCGGCCGCCGATCGCGGCGACGTCGGGACGGTTGGAGGAGGTCGGGATGACCCGGCCGATCACGCTGCTGGCACCCGAGGCGGCCAAGGGTCTCGAGTTCGACGGGGTCGTCCTCGTCGAGCCGGCGGCCATCGCCGGGAACGACCGGCGGGGACTGCGGTTGCTGTACGTGGCCATGACCCGACCCATCCGTCAGCTGACCATGGTGCACGCCGAGCCCTTGCCCGAGGCGCTGGCCGGTTGACCTGCACCGAATGGGACTGCCCGGTGTCAGGCGTCGGAGGAGGTGTGCTCGGAGAGCTCGGCCTGGCGGACCCAGGTGGCGTACATCTCGGCGTAGCGGCCACCCCTCGCCACCAGCTCATCGTGGGAGCCGACCTCCACGATGCGTCCATCGTCGACCACGGCGATGCGGTCGGCACGCATGGCCGTCGACAGTCGGTGGGCGATGAGCACGGCCGTACGGTTCTCGAGGAGGACGTCGAGGGCGGCTTCGATCTTGGTCTCGGACTGCAGGTCGAGATTGGAGGTGGCTTCGTCGAGGACGAGCACTCGCGGGCGGGCGAGGAAGGCCCGAGCCAAGGCGAGCAGCTGGCGCTCGCCGGAGGAGAGGGTCTGTCCCCGCTCGTGGACGACGGTGTCGACGCCGTTCGGGGCCCGGTCGATGACGTCCCGCAGCCCCACTCGGTCGATGGCCTCATCCACCTCCTGCTCGGTGGCGCTCGGCCGAGCGAAGGTGATGTTGTCGCGGATGGTGCCGGCGAAGAGGAACGGTTCCTGGGGGACCACGCCGAGCTGCGAGCGCAGGGAGAAGAGCGTCACGTTGCGAAGGTCGTAGCCGTCGATGAGCACCCGGCCCTGGGTCGGGTCGTAGAAGCGGGTCACCAACTTGGCCAGGGTCGACTTCCCCGCCCCGGTCGGTCCGACGAAGGCCACCGTCTCACCCGCGGCGATGCGCAGGTCGATGTTCGAAGAGCACGGGACGGTCCGCGTCGTAGCCGAAGGTCACATGGTCGAAGGTGATGGTGCCTTGAATGGGGGGCAGCACAATGGCGTCATCCGCTTCCTTGACCTCGGGCTCGGTGTCGACCAGGTCCCGGAGCTTGAAGATCGAGGCGTTCCCTTGCTGGAACGAGTTGTACTGCTGGACGAGCAGCTGGATGGGGGCAAAGAACCGGTTGAGGTAGAGGAAGAAGGCGATCAGGGCGCCGACGGACAGCTTGTGGTGTAGCACCATCTCGCCGCCGATGGCCAAGCAGGACGGCCTGTCCGATGACGCCGATGAACTGGGTCCCGGGGCCGTAGACGGCGTTCACGTGGGCGGTGTAGTTGTTGGCCGCCCGGTAGTCGCCGACCACGTTGCGGTGGTGGACGATGTTGTGACGCTGCCGGTTGTGGGCGGTCACGATGCGAACACCGTGCAGGCTCTCGGACAGGTCGGCCAGCACGTTGGCGATGCCATCACGTACTCGGTCATAGCCGCGCTCTGACGCCCGTTTGAACCAGATCGACACGACGACCAGGATCGGGATGACGAGCAGTTCGGTGATAGCGGCCAGCTCCACGTTGGTGGTGAAGAGGTGGACGGTGATGACCACCATGGTCAGTGCCTGGATGGCCAACTGGGCAAGGCCGTCCTGGAGGAGCTGCTGGAGGTTCTCGATGTCGCTCGTCATCCGGCTCATGATCACCCCCGCCTTTTCCTCGGTGAAGTAGCCGAGGGACAGCCGCTGGAGGTGGGCGAAGATCTTGATCCGCAGGTCGTTCATGACCCAGGCGGCCAGGCGCCCGTGACCTTGACCTGGGCACGCTGAGAGATGGCGGTGATGGCGACGAACACGAGATAGGCCACGGCCACAACCACCACGAGGGCGAAGTTCGGGTGCTTCACGTTGAGACCGTCGTCGATGGCAATTTGGATGAGCTGGGGGCCTTCTTGCGAGGCCACGGCGATGATGACGATCAGTAGTCCGGCGAGGGCCAACATGCCCGGGTACTTGCGCATCAGTCGCCACAGGCTCAACTTCCGGAGCTCGGCTTCGGAAGCGGTGTGGGAGAAGACGTAGTCAGGCTCGGCGTAATCCGGTTCGGTGGCCAGCAGCTTGTCGACACCGGTCTGCAGCTCGGAGGGGATCCCGGCGAACGGCAGGCCCGGAACGCCCGGGCGCCCGGGTCCGCTTCCGATGGCGCCGAGGCCCCCGCCACCCGGACCACCCATGCCACCACCCATGCCCCAGGTCATGCTGTCCCTCCGTGCTGGGACTCGACGAGACCGTCGTGCTCATGGCCGTTCGACGTGATAGTGGCTTCGCTGTCGGCCAGCACATCGTCGACCTCGGCGTCGAGCACCGCCGCTTGAGCCAGCACCTCGGCGTAGAGCGGGGTGGTCTCGAGCAGCTCCACATGGGTGCCGTCGGCCACGATTTTGTGCTGGTCGAGCAGGATCACACGGTCGGCGAGGGCGATGGTCGAAAGTCGATGGGCGATGATGAGCGTGGTCCGGCCCTGCATGGCCACCCGGAGTCCAGCGTGGATCCGTTGCTCGACCTGCACGTCAATGGCGCTCGTCGCATCGTCGAGCACGAGTATCGGCGGGTTGAGGAGGAGGGCCCGGGCGATGGCGATGCGCTGGCGCTGGCCGCCCGAGAGCGTGTAGCCCCGCTCGCCGACCACGGTGTCGTAGCCGTCGGCCAACTCGCTGACGAACTCGTCCGCTCCCGCAGCACGGGCGGCCGCCTCCACCTCTTCCTGGGTGGCGTCGGGCCGACCGTAGGCGATGTTGTCACGTACCGACATCGAGAAGAGGAAGGGCTCGTCGAGCACGATCCCTACGTTGGCCCGCAGGCTGCGCAGAGTGAGATCTCGGACGTCGTGTCCGTCGATCTTGACCGCCCCGTGCTTCACGTCGTAGAAGCGGGCCAGCAAGCGTGACACGGTCGACTTGCCGGATCCCGTGCGACCGACGAGGGCCACCGTCTCCCCCGGGGAGAGATGCAGGTCGAAGTCAGCCAGGACCAGTTGGTCGACCGCCTGGTCGTAGGCAAAGTCGACGTGGTCGAAGTCGACCTTGCCCTGGCAGTCGACCAGGTCGACCGCGTCCGGGCTGTCGGTGATGGCCGCCGGCTCGTCGAGGATCTCGTAGATGCGCTCGGCGGACGCAGAGGCCCGCTGGCCCATCATGATGATCATGCCGAGCATCATGAACGGTGCCTGCAGCATCAACAGGTAAGCGTTGAAGGCCAGGATGGCTCCGATTGGCAGGTGGTCGTGGATGACCATGTACCCGGCAACCACGAGCACGAGGGCCAGGCCGGCCTGCGGGAGGTTCTGGATGAGCGGCGTGAACCGGGCCCGGAGGTCGGCATCTTTGATGTAGCTCCACTGGACGCGCTCGGCCGCTCCCGACAAGGAACGGATCTGCTGCTGCTCGGCGGCAAACGACTTGACGACGCGAACGCCGTTCACGTTCTCATCCACGATGGTGGCCACCTCGGCCAGCCGGGACTGGATGAGCCAGGACACCGGGAAGAGCGACTTGCGCATACGCACGCCGCTCCAGAAGACGAATGGCATGGTCACCATGGCGATGAAGGCCAGCGGCACGTTGATGGAAAGCATGTAGGCAAAGGCAACGACGGCGATCGAGCACTGCACGAGGATGGACGGCGCGAAAGTCATGTACATCTGCACCGATCGGATGTCGGAGTTCGCTCGGGAGATGAGCTGCCCCGATTGCACCCGGTCGTAGAAGGAGAAGGACATCCGGGTCAGGTGCTCGTAGATGATGTTCCGAAGGTCGTACTCGATGTTGTAGGCCGTCTCGAACAGGAAGAGGCGCGAGAAATAGCCGGCGATGACACCGGCCACTCCGAGTCCAACCACCCACCAGACGTAGTGAGAGATCGGCACCGTGTGGTGCACGAGTGAGTTGTCAATGGCCCGTTGCAACAGGAAGGGGATCTGCACCTGAACGACCAGGCCAACGAACGAGAGGACGAGCGAGGTGACAAAGATCCCGCGGTGGGCGCGCATGATGGGCCATGCCCGCCGCAACCACGTGAGCGACTTGTCCGGGTCGATGCCGGCTGGGGGCGCCTCGTAGCGCGCCGTGACGCCCATGGGCTCGAAGGCGCTCGCTTCCTCCTGGGTGGGCCGTCGGCGCCCGAATGCGGGCGCCCTCATGCGGACGGCCCCTGCTTGGCCAGGTGGGCGGCCAGCAGAGCTCGACGCCAGGCGGCAAGCCCATCGAATGCGAGCGTGCGATCCTCGTCGTCGTTCAATGCTCCGACCGTGGCACAGAGCCGATCGAACACGGCCGAGTCACCGGCCACGAGCAAGCGCCGTCCCTCAGGGGTGAGAGCGTGGGAGACGCGTCGACGGTCCCCCTCGACTGCTCGGCGCTCGACCAGCCCTCTTGCGACCAGACCGTCGACCACGGCGGTGACCGTGGGTGGCCGAACGTCGAGCCGGCTGGCCAGGTCGGAGGACACGGCCGTCGACTCGTCCAGCAACCCGAGAACCCGGTATTGGGGGAGGGAGAGGTCGACGGTGGCCAGTCCGATCTCGACCTGCTTGGCCAGCCAGGCTGCGGTCCGGCCGATGGATCGAGGCTGGTCGGCCGCCGCCGTTGACTCGAAGGTTGTTTCGAGAGCCATTTAGTTAGACTATCGAATGAATCTGAGGATCGTGACAGCCGGCGTCCCTCTTCAAGCCTGAGGGACCGTCAGCCTTTCCTGACAGCCGTCAGGGTAAACTGACAAAATGGCCTCGGAAAAAATTTGGAATGTCTGGGACGATCTTCTCGAGCGAGAGGACCTCGAGCCGATGGAGGTGCTCAAGGCGGCGGGCATGTACGAGCGGTACTTCCAGGAGGTCGAGCATCACGCGGTCGATGTGGCCCGTGCCGAGGGCCACTCGTGGCAGGAGATCGCCGACGCGGTGGGGGTCAGTAAGCAGACGGCCTGGGCAAAGTGGCGGAGCCCCGAGCAAAAGAGGCGCCAGAAACGCGAGCCATCCCCTCGATTCGAGGAGTTTCCCGTCAAGCCGCCGGCTGACGCTGCGGAGGTCTTCGACTCGATGGTGGTACAGGTGGTCGACTCGCTCATCCCGGTCGACGACCCGAGACGGGGAGAGCTGCTCGAGCGCGGGCCGACAAGGCTTGGCCGACGCCATCGCCTCACATGGAAGCGCGACACGAGCAGTGCCGTTCGCGGTCTTCGCGTCATGGTGGATCCGACAGGCCGTGATCCGAGAGCTCTACGACGCGCCTCCCGACAAGCCATAGCCCAGCATCGACTCCCGATTGGGATCGATGCGATCAAGCAGTGCGGGCACCCAATGTCCGCCGTACCGCTGCCGGAGATCCTGTCGTCGCCAATCCGAACCCGCCACGACCTTTCGACACAACGGGGAACCGCACGAACACGGCATCTCCCAGCCTCCGGAGCCCGTACTGGTCGCGTAGTCGTTGGTCACCTCCTCCCCGGCTTGGATGGATCGTCGGGCCGCCAGCGTGTACGGGCCGGTCCACCAGAGATTGGGGTCACAGCTGTGGTTGCCGTAGTGGTTACGGTCGCCCACCGGTAGCAGCAGATGAAGGTTGACGCCGACGACGATCGAATCCACATAGCCAGCGTCACCGTCACCGTCAGCGCCAGCCGATGATTCGCGCAGCAGAGCCTCCAACCGCTGATCTGAAACCAGCCGGCCGCCCAGGCGAGAGACCACGGTGCCGGCCGGGATGTCGGCCACGGCGAAGAGCCCGATCCCGTGGATGGCCGAAGGCCGGGTATCGATTCTCGGGTCCAACCACGAGTGGGGTTCAGGCGCCTCTGGTGGCATCAACGAATTGTCGCGTGCGACCCGACACCTGATTCGGTCGAACGATCTGGTTCAGGCTCGCTTGAGCTGGTCGAATCGAGCCCGGCTCAGCAGGTCGAGCTCAGGAGAGCAGGCTCCCGGTGTTGAGGTTGAGCCCGTCCGGCGTCTTCGAGTGGTACACCGCCTGGACCTCGGTGAACTCGGCGAGCCCCCACGGCCCGTTCTCGACCCCGATGCCGCTCCACTTGAAACCGCCGAAGGGTTGTGCTGGGCCGAGGGCCAGATGAGTGTTGACCCAGGCTGTGCCGCACTCGAGCTGGGCCGCCACCGCGGCGGCCCGGTCGCTGTCTCCGCCCCACACCGAACCCGACAGTCCGAAATGGGTGGCGTTGGCCCGGTTGATCACATCGTCGACGTCCCGGTAGGCGATGACGGGCAGGGCCGGGCCGAATTGCTCCTCGTCGACGATCCTGGTGCCGTCGGAGAGACCGGTAAGGATGGTCGGCTCGAAGAAGTAGCCGGGCCGGTCCATGGCGTGCCCGCCCACTGTGGCCGTGGCCCCGTGGGCGACGGCATCGCCGACGAGTTCCTTGACCCGTTCGAACTGGGGTGCGTTGTTGATGGGTCCGAGCTTGGAGTCGGGCTCGGTGCCGTCACCGACCTTGATGGCAAGGGCTTGCTCGCTCAGGGCGTCGACGACATCGGTGTACATGGCTTCGGGGACATACACCCGCTTGATGGCCGAGCACACCTGTCCGTTGTTCATGAATGCCCCAGCGAAGATGGCCTTGCCCACCACGGCCGGGTCGGCGTCGTCGAGCACGATGGCCGGATCGTTGCCACCGAGCTCGAGTGTCACCCTCTTCAAGTCCGGCGCCGCCGACATGGCGACTTTCTTCCCCGTCTCGATCGACCCGGTGAAGCTGACCTTTCGCGGGATCGGATGCGAGGTCATCCAGGCGCCGAGGTCGTCGCCACCGCTCACCGCGTTGATCACACCCGGCGGGATGACATCACGCAGAAGCTCGACGGCCTTCAGGGTGGAGAGGGGAGTGAAGGGCGAGGGCTTGATCACGAGGGTGTTGCCGGCCAGCAGCGCAGGGGCGATCTTCCAGAAAGCCAGCGTCAGGGGATAATTCCAAGGGGTGATGCCGGCGACCACACCCAACGGCCGGCGAACGACCTCGACTCGAGCGGAGTCGTCGTCTTGGATCACCTGCGGCGGTGTCTCCAGATTGGCGTAGTACTGGCACCAGATGGCCGCCGCGAACGACTCGATGTTGGCGTCGGCCGAGAGGCTTGCCCTGCTCGGCGGTCAGGATGGGGGCGATCTCGGCACCCGATCCCATCATGACGTCGGCCATCTTGAGAAGAGTCGACCGCCGCAGCCCCTCGTCGGCCTTCCAGTCGCGCTGTGCCTTGGCGGCGGCTTCGAAGGCGGCGTCCAGCTGTTCTTTGGTGCACTCCGGGGCGTGGGCAAAGACCTCGCCGTTGGCCGGGTTGACGACCCCGAAGGAGTCGGCCGCAGGAACGCTTTCGCCACCGATGGTCATCACGAAGTCCGACATGATGTTCCCCGATCCTCCTGCGCCCGAGGCTCGTCACCCGGCCGCAGCTCCAGTCCGCGGTGCCGGTCCGGCACCGGCGTCCACCTTAGACGCCGATCGACTCAGGCTCACTGGGGGCGGGACCTGGCGTTTCCGGCTCCGACGGTGGCGCTCCCGAGCTCCGGGCGTCGACCGAAAGTCGGGGCAGGATGCGGTCGAGCCAGGCACGGGAACCACCAGTTGGCCCGGCCGAAGAGGAACATGAGGGCGGGCACGATGGCCATGCGGATGAACACAGCGTCCATCAGGATCCCGCCGGACAACCCGAGGCCGAATTCCTTGATGACCCGGATCCCACCCAGGATGAACGAGCCGAAGACCAGGATCATGATGAGGGCGGCGGCGGTGATGGTCTTGCCGGTGGCCGCCAGTCCGTTGCGCACGGCCGTGCGATTGTCGCCGGTGCGCAACCACTCCTCGTGGATGCGACTCACGAGGAAGACCTCGTAGTCCATCGAAAGCCCGAAGAGGATGGCGAAGAGCATGACGGGTAAGAAGGAGTCGATCGGCCCGGCCCGGCTCGATCCGATGAGTGAACCGGCCCAGCCCCATTGGAAGACGGCCACCATCACGCCGAAGGCGGCACCGATCGAGAAGGAGGTTCATGGCCGCGGCGGTGAGCGGGATGAGGAGGCTTCGGAACACGACACTGAGGAGAAGGAAGGAGAGGACTACCACCAGGCCGATGAACAAGCGGGAGCTTCGAGGTGAGCACGCGCGAGAAGTCGATGAAGCCAGCTGTCGACCCACCCACGTCGACCTGTACCCCCGACCCGTCGATGGCCGCCGGGATGGTTGACGATCGCAAGTGATCGACGAGGGCGGTGGTCGACGCCGCCTTGTGGCGATGACCCGGGGTAGACGGTGATGAGCGAGACCGTGCGTCCGTCGCGAGTGGGCAGGGATACGGGCGGCGTCACCCGGGCCACATTGTGTTGGTCGCCCACAGCCGTCGCCAGTCGGTCGAGCGTGGCGACATTGGCCGGTCCTTCGTTATCGGCCACGAGCAGCAGTGGGCCGTTGAAGCCCGGCCCGAAGCCGTTGGCCAGCAGGTCGTAGGCGGTGCGGGTGGTGGTACCTGTCGGGTCGTTGCCCTGATCGGACAGGCCCATCCGTAGCGAGAAGTAAGGCAGGGCGACAACGACGATGATCGCGAGGGCGCAAACGGCCGGGAAGGACCGGGCGGGCCTTGATGAAGTCCGCCCAGCGGGGCCAGAAGCCCGTGGTTCCGGCGCCGACGACACGCGGTCCATTGGTGGCGAGCTCCCGTTTCTGTTTCCGGCTGAGGACCCGATGGCCGAGGAAGCCCAGCATGGCCGGCAACAACGTGAGGGCGGCGATCATGGTGAAAGCCACGCCGATGGCTGCGGCCACAGCCAACCCGTAGAGGAAGGTCACCCCCAATGCGAACATGCCGAGCAGGGCGATGCAGACGATGATTCCTGCGAACATCACTGCCCGCCCCGACGTGTTCACTGAATTCACGATGGATGATTCGACGTCGTTGCCGGCGATGAGGCCTTGTCTGTGCCGGGTCACGATGAACAGGGCGTAGTCGACACCCACCCCGAGCCCGATGAGAAGGACGAGCTCGGTCGAGAAGACCGGCATCTTGAGCACGTGGCTGAGTAGTTCGATGACGCCGATGGCCGTGCCCAAGGAGGCGAGAGCGGAAAGCAACGGCAGGCACATGGCCCAGCCCGAGCCGAACACCAGATAGAGCACGATGCCGGCCAGGATGACCCCGGGGAGCGTGCCGCCGAACGAGGGACGGTTGGCCTGCTCGGCGACCTGGCCGGCCACCGCCACCTGAAGTCCGGGGCCGGAGGCTTTTTGGGCAGTGGCGACGAACTGTTTGGCCACTGAGTCCGGGATGTTCTGGGCCAGCTTGTCAAAGGTCACGGTGGCGAAGGCGGTCGTGCCGGCGGCATTGACCTCCGAGGCGCCGAGCGGCCCGAAGGGGCTCTGCACCTCGGACACGTACGGAACGTGCGCCAGGTTGGCCAGCATCGGTTCGATCCGCTCACGGACGGACGGATCGGTGACCCGAACACCGTTGGTCGTGTGGAAGACCACCTGTTCGCGGTCGCCGGCAGCCGCCGGCGACGCCGCCTGTAACAGGTCGAGGGCGCGGGTCGACTCGGTGTTCGGCAGGGAGAAGTTGTTGGTGTAGGCCGAGCCGACCGAGCGGGCCAGTCCAGTGGCGGCGAGCAGCACCAGCAGCCAGGCAAGGACGACGACGCGGCGGTGCCGGACACACCAAGTAGCGAGTGTTCTCATGGCGGCGTTCCTCGCAACGGGTTGATAAGGCTCAATGTGAGGGTGGGTAACGCGAACGGCGCCGACCCAACGGCCGGCCGGCTACCTATTGTCGCCGATGGCCGGCACGGAGTGCGAAATGGGCGACGGCCCGCCTGTCCGTCCAGTCCAGCTGGGGCGACGGCGCGGCGAAACCGACCGGGCATGATGGTCCCATGCCCGTCCCCGAGCGATTGGTCGCCTTAGAGGGCGCCTTCAACTTCCGCGACCTGGGCGGATACCCGGCCCGGGACGGCCAGCACACCCGGTGGGGACGCCTGTTCCGGAGCGACACTCTCCACGAGCTGACCGAAGCGGACGTGAAGGTCATTCGGGAGTTGGGCCTCACGACGGTCATCGACCTGCGCACGCCGAAGGAGTTGGCGCGTACCGGACGGGGCCTTCTCGGGCCGGAGCCGATCGGATTCCATCACCTCTCGGTGCTCGGCGATGGCACGGCCGCCGGCACCGGCACCGGCACGGCCGCCGGCACCGGCACCGCCGCCGGCACGGCCACCGCCGCCGGCACCCCGGGGGAGGCCATGGCCGCCCCGGCACCGGTGGGCGAGGACCTCTCCGCCCGTTACCGCTGGTACCTCGACGTCGGGCGGGACTCGCTGACGGAGGCGCTCACGCTGATCGGCGACCCGGCTCGACTGCCACTCGTCTTCCACTGCGCGGCCGGAAAGGACCGGACCGGGGTGCTGGCCGCCTTGGTGCTCGACCTCGCAGGAGTCGATCACCGGGTCATCGTGGAGGACTACGTCATCACCGCCAGTCGCATGGAGCCCATTCTCGATCGCTTCCGGCGATCGGACCCCGAGGCCGCCGAGAGGCTGGCCCAGGTTCCGCCGGCCACCTACGGAGTCGAGGCCGTCACCATGCAGTCCTTCCTCGATGACTTGGACGGCGAGTTCGGCGGAGCGAGGGCGTGGGCCGAGACCGCCGGGGTACCGACCGCCACTCTCGATCGCATCCCCGAGCTGCTGCTCGAGCCGTAGAATCGAATTGTGCTGGCGTCGGTCTGGGGTTCGGTTCTCGACGTGGTGGCGGTTCTCTTCGTCCTGAGCCTGGCCGCAGCGATTGTCGCCGCCCTGGTCGTGGGCCGAACGGTTCGCCGCCGCTGGCGACTCGTCCGCTCCCACGGCGCCTTCATCGTCCTGCTCGCTCTCTGGGATGCCACCGCCGCCCTGCCGCGCCCGCCGCCGCGGTCCGCGTGCCGGTGACAATTGGTCATCCCCGCGGCGGGTACGGCGATCCCTCTGGCAGGCGGTCGACGGCGCCGCCGACGCGGTACGCACGGCCGTCGACCTCGGGGCGCCCGTCGCCGAGTTGCCCAGCCTCTGCCGTCGCCTCGAAAGGGCCGCTACCGACCTCGATCGCGTGCTTCGCCTCGAGCCGGTCGGACCGGTACCCCCGAGCATCCGCGGCCACGTGCAGGACGTCATGCGGGCGGCCGTCGACATACGGCGGGTGGCCATCGCCGCGGCCAGCGACGCCTGTGACCCGCAAGTTGCCGAACTGGCTCGTGACGCCGACGACGAGGTCCGACTCCTCGACGCCGGACTGGCATCGGCACGGGCTGCGCTTGCGCAGCTGCGGCGCTGACGCCGCCACCATCAGTCGGCCAGCAGTTCGGTGAGCCCGGTCAGCTCGAACACCCGGCGGACGCTCTCCGAGGGCTCCTGAACGAACAGAAAGCCCCCCTCGGAGGTGAGCCGGTTGCGGGCTCGGACGAGAGTGCCAAGGCCGGAACTGTCGATGAAGGCAACGCCGGCCAGGTCGACGACAACCCTGCCGTGGCACACGTCCAGCCTGGCTGCCAACTGGCTGGCGGTGTCGAGGTCCACCTCGCCGGCGACGCGCACGGTCACACGGTCGTCGTTCGGATCGCCTCCCTCGGAGACGTCACCCTCGTCAGGCGTTCGCTCTGTGTCGATCCGCAACTCGGCCATACCCGACCCCGATCCCATCTCGCCACGGTCGAGCGACGATAACCGCTCGGCACGGCTCCGAACGGGGGGACGAAGTCGCGCCGCCTCTTAGCCGAGGACCTGATCCACGGCGGCCGTGAGCACGTCGAGACCGTCGGCCAAGAGGTCCGGTTCGATGACCAGCGGCGGTAGCAGACGCACCACATTCCCGAAGCTGCCGCAGGAGAGCACGACGACGCCGGCTTGGTGGCAGGCGGCCGTGATCTGCCGGGTGACCTCGGGGTCAGGGTCGGTGGTGCCTGGCCGAACCAGCTCCATGGCCATCATCGCTCCTCGGCCCCGCACGTCGCCGACCGCCGGATACGACTGCTGCAGCTTCCGAAGGCACGGTTCGATGACCGCTCCGATTCGTCGGGCGGCAGCAGCCAGGTCGTTGTCGCGGAGGATGTCCAAGGCGGCGATGGCCGCCGCGCAGGCCGTCGGATTGCCGCCATAGGTGCCGCCCAATCCACCGGGGTGGATCGCGTCCATGACGTCGGCCCGTCCCGTGACCGCGGCCAGAGGTAGCCCGCCGGCCAGCGCCTTGGCGGTGGTCAGGAGGTCGGGCACCACACCCTCGTGCTCGCAGGCGAAAGAGTCCCCGGTGCGGCAGAGGCCGGTCTGGATCTCGTCGGCCACGAACAGGGCGCCAACCTCGGTCGACCAGGCGCTGAGGGCGGGGAGGAACCCGGGTGCCGGCACGATGAAGCCACCTTCACCCTGGATGGGCTCGAGGACGACGCAGGCCACCCGCTCGGGGCCAACCTGTCGGCTGATCTGCTCGATGGCGCGTGCAGCCGCCTCGGCCCCGGTCATGCCGGCCGGGTCTCGGAACGGGTAGGAGGTCGGGACCCGGTACACCTCCGGGGCGAAGGGCCCGAAGCCGTCCCGGTAGGGGAAGTTCTTGGCCGTGAGGGCCATGGTCAGGTTGGTGCGACCGTGGTAGGCGTGGTCGAACACGACGACCGCCTGGCGGCCCGTGACTCGGCGGGCGACCTTGACCGCGTTCTCGACGGCTTCTGCACCCGAGTTGAACAGCGCCGTACGGCGTTCGCCATCGCCCGGGGCGAGCGCGTTGAGCCGTTCGGCGACGGCCACGTAGCCCTCGTAGGGCGTGACCATGAAACAGCTGTGGTTGAAGCGCTCGGCCTGGGCGGCGACCGCCTCGGACACCTCGGGTGCGGCGTGCCCCACACTGACCACGGCAATGCCGGCGCCCAGGTCGACGAGGTGGTTGCCGTCCACGTCCACGAGGATGGCGCCGTCGCCGCGTTCGACGTAGACGGGAAAACTGGAGCTCACTCCAGCGGCCACCGCCGCCCGGCGCCGGGATTCGAGCTCGAGCGATCGCGGTCCGGGGATATCGGTGGCGAGGTGGCGCTCCTGTTTGATGGGAGCGAGGCTCGGACGAGCCACTCAGGCAGCCTTGGTCGCGATCACTCCGAAGGCGGCGCCTGTCGGGTCGAGTATCACGGCAAAGCGACCCGGTTCGATATCCATGGGGCCGGTCACCACCCGACCACCGAGCCCGCTCGCCTTCTCGGCGCTTGCATCACAGTCGGCGGTGGCGAAGTAGACGAGCCAGTGGGAGGGCACGTCGGCCGGCACGACCTCGGGCATCGACATCATTCCAGCGATGGTGCGACCGCCGACTTTCCACTCGGTGTAGTCCATCTCACCCTTGTGCGTCTCCGACACCCAGTCGAAGACGCGGGGATAGAAGTCCAACGCCGCGTCGATGTCCCGGGTGTTGAGCTCGTTCCAGGTGAGGGCCCCAGGCTCGTTGACGATGCCGGCCCCACGGTGGTCCCTCGGCTGCCAGAGACCGAAGGCGGCGCCGGTCGGGTCAGCAGCCACCGCCATCCTCCCCACGGTCATGACGTCCATCGGCTCGACGAAGACCGCGCCACCTGCCTGCTTGATCCGGTCCACCGTGCGGTCGGCGTCCGCCACCGAGACGTAGGACATCCAGGCCGAAGGCTGACCCTCCATCATGGCGGCCATGCCACCAGCGATGGGCCGATCACGCATCATGAACATGTGGTAGCCGCCGGCCTCGGGACCTTGGTCCTCGGCGCTCCAGCCGAACAGCTCGGTATAGAACCGCACCGAGGCCGGGAGGTCGGTGCTGGCCAGATCCACCCACGACGGCGTTCCGGGCTCGTAGTCGTCCATGATCGGCATCTGAGGCTCCTTCTCGTTCAAGCGAATCGTTCGTGCGCAGACATTCCCTCGGCCGCCGGTGGCTCGACCGAGCGGCGGCGGCGTGCCCGCCGATACCCTCACCCGAACCTCTACCACCTTTGGCCTCGTGGCGCCTCCCTGGCCGACGCCCTTTGGCGCCTGTGGCGCATTCCAACACCCTGGTCAGGGCTGTTGGAGGCGGCGCCTCGCCCCCGGACGCCAAATCCCTGAAGTACAGGTCATCCCCGGGCTGGTGAGCGCCCCAGCGCCCCTTCATCATTCGCCATCGGGGGTCGGAGTGCCGTATTCAAGGAGACCCCTCGCAGAGCCGATATCCACATCATGTCAGTGCGCCTGACGAGGCCTTTCGCGCTTCGGGACCATCCCGCGGCCGTACACGTCGTGACCATGATGTTCATGGGCCCGCTGGCGATTGTCGCAATCCTGCTCTTGCGTCGGCTCGGCCTGATCACACCGTCACCGTTGTGGCTGGTTCCGACCGTCTTGGTCGTGGGTCAGGTGGTGCAGCACCATCTGCGACCTCTGGTGGAGGAAGTCGCCATCCCGGATACGGATGCACGCTCGGGTCGGGTCGCAAGCCATGACGGCGATGGCGATGGTCTACATCATCGGGTGGGGACCCGCCTTGGCCGTGGGCTCCGTCCTGGTCGGCCAGGAGTCCTTGGCCGTGATCGGCCCGATCGCACAGCGTGCCGTCTTGGGATGGAACCTCTCGTTCTTGGTTCTCGGGGAAATACTGGTCGCCGCGCGGCGTGATCCCGTCGCTCATCCCGTTGCAGGCTGGCTACGGTCTGACGGCGTTGGCTGTGCTCGGTGTCGCCTTCTCGTATCGCTCGTTGAAGACGGCGCTGATCGAGAAGGAAGAGGCGGCGGCGCTGACCGAGCAGCGCGAGCGTCATTTCCGTGCGCTCGTTCAGAGTTCGCAGGATCTGATCTTCGTGCTCGACGCGACCGTTTGCGATTGCCTACGCAAGTCCTTCGTGTATGAAAGAGCTTGGTTACGAACCAGCGACCTTGCTCGGTACCGACAAGCGGGATACCCGTCCACCCAGACGATCTGGATGAGTTGAAAGCGGTTGTGGACCGCGCCATGTTGACGCCCGAGGGACGGGCCGTATTCCTGGCCCGGGTCAGCCGCGCCGATGGTGAGTGGCGCTGGCTCGAAGGCGTCGTGACCAACCTGTTGGAGGATCCGGCAGTCGCGGGCATCGTGATCAATGCCCGCGACGTGACGGAGCGCCGCCGGGCGGAGGAAGCTACCCGGCATCAGGCGTTGCACGACCCGCTCACCGGGCTTCCGAATCGCCGGTTGTTCAACGATCGATTGGAGCATTCGCTGGCCCGGCAGGCACGGACCGGAACGAGTATCGCCGTTCTCGTGATCGACCTTGACGGCTTCAAGACCGTCAACGACAGCCTGGGCCACGGAGTTGGCGACAGTCTCCTCGTCGCCATTGCCCAACGTTTCCGCAGCTCCTTGCGCACATCTGAAACGATTGCTCGGCTCGGTGGTGACGAATTCGCGATCCTCATCGAGGACCTTCGCTCGCCTGACGAAGGCGAGATAGTGGCGCAACGAATGCTCGATGCGCTCGCTGATCCGGTCCCGCTGACCGATCGCGAAGTGGCCATCGGTGCCAGCATTGGAATTGCCATCGCCGATCACATCGATGATGCACCCGAACGGCTGCTCAGCAATGCCGATGCCGCCATGTACCGGGCCAAGCGGGAGGGCAAGGGCTGCTATCGCATGTTCGAGACCTCGATGTTCACCGCGGCGCTGGAGCGCCTCGAGCTCGAACAAGCCCTGCGCGGCGCCGTCGCCGACGCGGGGCTCGACGTCCATTACCAACCGATCATCGACACCGACAACGAGCGGGTCACTGGCTTCGAAGCTCTCGCCCGCTGGAAGGACGCCGAGAAGGGCGACATCCCACCCGGGGTCTTCATCCCCATCGCCGAGGAGACCAACTTGATCCTCCCCCTCGGCCGCATGATTTTGGACGATGCCTGTCATCAGGTGGCCGAATGGCGGATGCTGCATCCGGAACTCGACTTGAGCGTCGCCGTCAACGTGTCCCGTCTCCAGCTCGCCCATCCCTCCTTCGTCAAGGACGTCGCTGATGTACTGGTGCAGACGAACCTCTCGCCCTCTGCACTGGTCCTCGAGATCACCGAATCGGTGTTGGGGGACGACTCCGGTCGGGTGGTCAACACCCTCGACCGTCTGCGCAAATGCGGGATCCGGATCGCCATCGACGATTTCGGCATCGGCTACTCGTCGTTTGCCGCACTCGCCGACCTCCCTATCGACATCCTGAAGATCGACAAGTCATTCATCGACAACGTCTGTGACAACGGTCGCGGTCGCGGATTCGTGGACTCGATCATCCAGCTCGCCCGCACCCTCCAGCTGCAGACGGTCGCCGAGGGAGTCGAGGACCTGGACCAGGTTCAGGTGTTGCGCGACCTCGGAAGCACGCAGATCCAGGGTTACGTCTACTCGCGGCCATTGCCCGCCGAACAGATCCAGCCGTATCTCGAGGGCGTGGCCGCCCCGTCGGCAACCCTGAAGCGGAGAAGGTTCCAGCCGGTGGCGCTTGGGTGACGTCGGACGGGGCCATGTCTGGCACCCGACCATGCCCCTTCGGCGGTGCCGGCGTTAGTTCCCGAAGCTCCAGCCTTCACCGGTCTCGAAGTGGTGGATGATGCTCTTGGCCATGCGGATCCGGTGGACCTCGTCCGGGCCGTCAGCCAGGCGTAGGACGCGTGCCGTCAGGTACATCTGGCCGAGCGGCAGGTCGTTTGACACCCCTGCTCCTCCCCAGACCTGTATGGCCCGGTCGACCACCCGGTGGTAGGCGGCCGGCACGAACACCTTGATGGCCGAGATGGCCGTGCGCATGTCGGGGTCGCCGTTCGCCACCTTCTCGGCTGCCTTGATGGTCATGAGCCGAGCCGACTCCACGTCCATGTAGCTGTCGGCGATGAAGCCCTGGATGAACTGCTTGTCCTTCAACAGGCCGCCGTGCACCTCGCGGCTCAGGCTGCGCTCGACCATGAGGTCGAACGCCCGCCACATCTGGCCGATCGAGTTCATGCAGTGGTACACGCGGCCAGCGCCCAGCCGGTCCTGGGCGGCCTGGTGTCCTTGGCCGACGAGCCCGAGAGTGTTCTCGATGGGGACCCGGACGTTTTCGTAGAGGATCTCGCAGTGATCGGAGGTGGCGTGGCCGAAGATGCCGATCCCCCGGACGATGTTCACCCCGGGTGTGTCGGTCGGCACGATGATCTGGGTCATCCGTCCCGGTTGTCCGAGCTCGCCGGTCGGGTCGTTCGCCCGGCACATCACGATGAAGAAGTCGGCATCCAACCCGTTCGAGGTGAACCACTTGTGGCCGTTGATGACCCACTCGTCGCCGTCCCGGACGGCCTCGGTCTGGAGGGCGCGTGGGTCCGAGCCCGCCACCTCGGGTTCGGTCATGGAGAAGCCGGACTCCATGCGCCCTTCGATGAGGGGGAGCAGCCACTTCTCTTTCTGCTCGTCGGTCCCGTACTTGACCAAGATGCTGGCGTTCCCGGAGTTGGGCGCCACAATGCCGAAGAGGCTTCCCGCACCTACCGCGTAGGCCAGGATCTCGTACATGTAGGCCAAGTGCAGAAAGTCGAGCCCCATCCCTCCGTACTCCTTGGGCAGATGAGGGGCCCACAACCCGGCTGCCTTGACCTTCGACTTGATCTCGTCGCGGAGCTCCGCGCTCCGTCGCCGCCCGGCCTCGCGGTCTTCCACGGTGGCGGTCGCGCCACCGTCCCCACGGCTCCGCCACAGCGCCGCTTCGTTGGGCAGGATCTCGGCGTTGACGAAGTCAGCGGTTTGGCGCCGGAGGGCGTTGATGTCGGGATCGAGCCCGGGGATGGGCGTCACATTGATGGCCACGGGTGCCTCCTTTGTCGTGAGGCGACCCCAGACGTTCGAAGTTGGGCCTCATCACGGTCTCGGCCCATCATGGCCCACGACCCGGCGGTCGTTGTCAGAAGGGCGCGGTCGTGGCTGTGGTGCGGGGGGTCGTCAGGTTGTAGATGGTGACGCCATCCACCGTCTGGCGCCGTGAAGTGCGAGCTCACCCACGTCGAGATCGGCCCGGCGCCCACCGCCGCCGATGACTGTGCTCCACCGCCACCTCCACGCCCACCGCCGAAGCCACCGAACCCGCCACCGCCGATGTAGTAGTGGATCCGGCCTTCGGCGACGTACTTCTCGAACGCGGCCAAGGTGGGAGCCGGATCGGTGCCGTTGAAGCCACCGATGGCCATGACGGGATCGTTCGTGGACAGCTGGTAGCCGGCCGCCGAGTTGGCACCGGTGGTGGCGGCCACCCACGTGTAGTGGTTGGCATCGGCTTCGAGCATGGCCACGAGCTGCGATCCGGGGGTCGACGCGTTGAGCAGGCCACCGGCCACGCCGCCCGTTCGCGCTCCACCCGGCCGGCCACCGAAGCCACCGAATCCTCGGCCGCCGAAACCGCCGCCACCTCCGAAGCCTCCGAAGCCCGGTCCACCGCGGCCGGCCGCGCCAGGAGCGGTGGGAACGCCGGTGGGACTCCCACCCGGAGCACCCAAGTGTCCGAAGGCTCCGGGTCGGATGTGCAGGCCGTGGGGGAACCGCAAGCCGCCGAACTGGAACCCCGGCGGGAGGGTAATGCCTGTGTGGTTGATGTTCTGGAGGATCCGGCCAAGCCCACCTCCTCCCCCGAAGCCACCGAATCCGCCGAGGCCACCGCCGCGGACGGCTGGGCCGGCCGAGGGGATGGCCCCGTTGTGCGGGGTGGTGGCGGTGTCGAGTGAATAGGCGGCCGGACCGGCCAGGGCGGCGGCCAGGCCGAGGCCGCAGATTCCGGCCAGAAGGAACCAGCGCAAACGAGGCACGAGGAGGATGGCCAGGATGGCGAGACCGCCACCGACGACGATGGCCCAGCGGAGGGCCGGGTACCACTGTGGGCTCCAGCCGAGGATGGCGAAGCTCCAGGCAACGGTGGCTGCCAAGGCGACGGCGAGGGCCACCCGAGGGAAGATCGAACGCCGTCGAGCCCAGAGGGTCGAGGCCCCCATCCCGACGAGCGCGCCGATGGCGGGGGCCAGGGCGATTGTGTAATAGGGATGGATGATTCCCTTGGAGAAGCTGAAGACGGCTCCCATGAGGAGGAGCCATCCGCCGAAGAGGAGGAAGGCGGCCCGCGTGCGATCGGCGCGGGGCGCTCGCCGGGTGAGCCACAGGGCAGCGGCCAATCCGATGAGCGCGCCGGGGATCAGCCAGCTGATCTGTCCGCCCATCTGGGTCTGGAACAGGCGGGTCCAGCCGGTCGGGCCCCACATGTTGCCGACCACGCCCGTCCCGCCCACGCTGCCGGTCTCGTTGCCGGTCGACGCGGCCGAAGCCGTTGTAGCCGAAGATGAGGTTGAGCTCGCTGTTATCGGTCGAGCCGCCGACGTAGGGGCGGGCCGACGCCGGCGTCAACTGCACGACGGCCACCCACCAGCCGCCGGCCACCACCGTGGCGATACCGAGGTAGATGCACTGGAGCAGGCGACGGCCGAGTTTGGGCGGACCGCACAGCAGGTACACCAGTCCGATGACGGGCAGGACGATGAGCCCTTCGAGCTGCTTGGCCAGGAAGGCGAACCCGGTGAAGACGCCGGCGGCGACCAGCCAGCCGGATCGACCCCGCTCGAGGGCGCGAATGGTGGCGTACACCGAGGCGGTGAGCAAGAGGGTGAGCAACGCGTCGGGGTTGTTGTACTTGAACATCAGCGAGGCGACTGGCGTAAGGGCGACGACGGCACCGGCCATGAGGCCGGCACCCGGGGTGAAGAACCGCCGGACGCACAGGTAGACGAGCAGCACCGTGATCACGCCCTCGATGGCTTGGGGTACGAGGATGCTCCACGCGTTGACGCCGAAGATGCGGGCCGAGAGGTCCATGGGCCACAGGAAGGCGGCTGGCTTGTCGACGGTGATGAAGTTGGAGGAGTCGAAGGAGCCGAACAGGAACGCTTTCCAGCTCTTGCTACCGGCCTGGACCGCAGCCGAGTAGAAGCTGTTGGCCCAGCCGCTGGCGCCGAGGCCCCAGATGTAGAGCACGGCGGTGCCGGCCAGCAGGGTGAGCAGCGAAGGTCGGACCCAGATGGGGTCGTCGTCGCGACCTCGGATGAAGCGTCGGAGGAATCGGGCGGGCGGCGAGGGTCGGTCCGGTGGGCGGGAGTCGCCACCTGGGGCCTGGTCGAGGCCGGCCGGTTCGCCTCCGTCCCGCGGCCCCGGCTCGTCAAGGGTGTCGGGCTCGTCGAGCCAAGGAGGTTGCTCGACCTCGGGTGGGGCCACGGTGGTGGCGGCGGCCCCGGGCGGGACGTCATCGACGAGTGCCGTGGCCGACGACGAGGTGGAGTCTCCGGTCGGGTTACTCATGATGCACTCATCGTCTCCATGGCGGGATCGGCGGCGGCCAGCTCACCGGTCAGATTGGTGCCGAAGCTCGGCCGGAAGACCCAGGTGCGCAGAATGCCGAAGCGAACGACGGCGGCGGCCAGGTTGCCCAGCGTGAGGGCGACCATCTCGGGAATGAGGACGTCGAGGCCCACGGCCCGCGTGATCCCAAGGGCTGCCGTCGTGCCGGCCAGGCTCACGGCCATCAGGGCGGCGCCAACCAAAACTTGGCGCCCATGGCTGGCGTCCGCTCCTGGGCGGTCGGTCAGCCGGCGGTGCACGGCTGTGTTGCCGAGACTGCAGGCCACGATGGCCAAGGCATTGGCCAGATAGATGCCGAAGGTGTCCTGGAGGAGGACGACCAGGGCCAGGTAGATGGCGGTGCTCACCACTCCGACGCCGGCGAAGCGAAGGAGCTCGTCGGCGAACACCTGGTCGTGATCGACGGCCGTCACTGGATGAAGACGAGTCATCGTCGAGGAGGCGACCGAGTTGACCGGACGAGAGAAGTGGTCGGATCGTGCGGTGCGTCGGGGCGTTGTCGCCGGCTCCGACCGGTCGCGAGATGACCCGACCGCGGGCCAGGCGCCCGACGCCGCGAAGGTCCATCCACGCCGTCCGCAGCACGTCCACACGGGAATCGAGATCGTCGGTCCAGTCGACGGGTACTTCGTGGATGCGAAGCCCGAGGCGTTGCGCGGTGACCAGTAGCTCGGTGTCGAAGAACCACTCGTTGTCCTCGATGAGAGGCAGAAGCTCGGCCGCGACATCGCGGCGCATCGCTTTGAAGCCGCACTGGGCGTCGCTGCATGAACTGCCCAGGACCATCCGGACGAGGCGGTTGTAACCGCGCGAGAGGAGCTCGCGCTGCGCCCCTCGGACGACGTGGGCGCCCGGGGCCAGTCGAGTGCCGATGGCGATGTCGCTGTGACCGGAGACGAGTGGGGCGATGAGAGGGAGCAGCGCGTCGAGATCCGTGGCCAAGTCGATGTCCATGTAGGCCACCACCGGAGCCGTTGCCCGCGTCCAGGCGGCCCGCAGCGCCCGGCCTCGGCCCTTGCGATCGAGATGGAGAGCGTCGACACCGGGCAGGGTGTCGGCCAAGTGGCGAGCGATGGCCCAGGTGCCGTCGGTCGATGCGTTGTCGACGATCACGATGCGTGTCTCGAGGGGGAAGGACTCGTCGAGGAAGTTGCGAAGACGGATCACGCTCGCGGCCAGCTGCTCTTCCTCGTTGTGGACGGGCATGGCCACCTCGAGGTCCGGCACGGTGCCGGCCTCGTCCGAGAACCGGGTGATGGGGATCACACTCATAGCGTCACTCTGACGCACCGTTGTCGACGGCCTGTAAGAAAGACCTGGGGATTTGCTGAGAATCATCCGCCGGGCGCCGATACCAGGCTACCGGCAGTGACCGTGACCTCCCTGTCGGTCGGCGAGCGTCGAGCCGAGCCGGGCGTCGCCAATGCGACCCCGGCGGATCTCCCTAGACGAAGGAGAGCGTCGGGAACGACGAGCCGAGGACTCGGGACGGTCGCTCGCCGAGCAAGCTGTCGAAGACGGTGGCATAGACCCGGCGGAAGTCGGTGGTGTAGACGAGGTTGCCATCCGACAAGGTGGCGAGGCTCGGCGGCTCGCCGTAGAAGCCACCGCGCACCGACGGACCGGCCACGAAGACGACATTGGCCCATCCATGATCGGAGCCGCCGCTGGCATTGCCCGTCACCCGACGACCGAACTCGGTGTACACGACCACCACCGTCGGAGGCCCGGGGTGATGCTGGATCGCCTCGACGAACGCGGTCACCCCGGTGTCGAGTTCCGATAGGAGGGTCTTTTGGGTGGGCTCCTGGTCGGCGTGGGTGTCGAAGCCGCCGAGCTCGACGCTGTAGACAGCGCTGGTCGATCCGCCCAGGATGAGGTTGGCCACCATGCTCAGCTGCGCGGTGAGGATGCCGGGGCCGGCCGACCCGCCACCCCCGTCAGCCGCGGCCAGGGCACCCTCGTCGGTCGTTGAGCTGCCGCTGTCGGCCGAGCCAAGCGGGTGTGCGTCGAGCGTCCGGTCGATGATGGGCCCCACCTTTTGGTTCACGGTCAGCAGGTTGGCGTTCCCGTGGCCGGCGAAGGGGAGCATTCCCGGCTCCTCGGTCGCTGTTGCCGCGACGTCGGCATAGAGGGCGCGCTCGGCCGGGCCACCCGGGAGCTGGAGCGGGCCGAGGGGAAGGGAGGCGCCCTGCATCTGTGCACCGATGAGGAGGGTGGGCGTCGTCGGTCCGATGCTGACTGCCTGTAGCGGGCTTGCCTGGGTGATGTCGAGCCACCGACCTAGCCATCCGGTCGTCGAGTCAGGGTCGGTGGGCATGCCCGTCTGCCAGATGTCCATTGATTCGAAGTGGCTGTAGTTGGGATCGGCGAAGCCGACGCCATGCACGATGGCGAGTTGACCGCGATCCCACAGGGTGTGGAAACCGGTCAGGGAGGGGTGCAATCCGAATCCGTCTCGCAGAGGCAGCACGGTGTCCGGCGCCAACGCGAGCGGGCCGCGCCCAGCCTCGTAGTGAGGATCACCGATCGGGACGACCGTATTGAGTCCATCGTTCCCGCCGTAGAGAGTGACGAGGACGAGCCGCCCGCCGATATCGCTCACCAGTTGTCCGCGTGGGTCGGTCCCGCCGAACAGTGCATCCCACGCCGATGGACCGAGCGTCGCGCCGAGCGCGCACGCAGCTCCGGCGCCGCCGGCCAGTCCGAGGAACGCTCGCCGGCTGAGTCCACGCCGGGCTGACGGCGTCCCGGGGTCCGAGGCTGGCAGCGCAAAGCGGTCGGGGTTCAGGGTGTCCATGGTGGTCCTTAGTTGGTCAGGTACTCGGGCGCAGTGAGAGCGAGGACGGCGAGTCGTTGAGGGTCACCGCCGGCTCGGGAAAGGGCGGCCGCGGTCGGGTTGGACCATGCGGGCACTGACAACATCTCGGCCAGCGCTTCCGGCCGGGCCGCAGGCGAGGCATCGGCGATGGGGGACAGGTCGACCTCGCCTGTCAGTCTCTCGGCGAAATGCCACCGAGTCAGGGCCGCGGCCGTCGACAACCAGTACTGGTTCTGCGGCCAACCGCCCACGCTCGGAGGATCGAACAGGATCTGCCCCATGGCGGCCAAGGTGGCTTGGAGCCGCGTGCCGTTCGCCATTACCTGTTGCCCGGTGATACCGAAGGAGCGCAGCGCGCCGACCACGTACTCGGTCGGTTGTTTGACGAGCCCTGACTGCGCGGTCGCGCTCACGAACTCGGGGTGTTGGAAGATTGCTCGGAGCAATGAAGTGATATCGAGGTCCTGGGCATAGACAGGCGTAAGGTCGGACACCACCGGGTCGGATGGTCTCACGGGGTAGGCCAGATGGCTCCAGAAGGCAGCCGGCACGTAACGGGTCGATGCCGGGGTATGGGTGACGAGCTGGATGACCTGCTGTCCCGTGTTCACCGGTTGCCCGAGCACTTGCTGTTCGACCGGACTGTGTTGGCGGTGATCGATGGTGAGGCTGTCCGTCGCCAGGTCGAGGCGCCAGCCAGTGAAGCAGTAGGCCGCGGCGCGCACGTCCGCTTCGTGATAGGTGCCGATGCCCATGGTGAAGCGCTCCATGAGTTCGCGGGCAAAATTCTCGTTGGGGTCGGCCGCCTTGTCGGAGGAGGCATCGAGCCAGATGAGCATGGCCGGGTCGGCCGACACCGCCTGGGTCAGCTGGTCGAAGGGACCGGGGCCCAATGTCCGGAACAGTTGGTTCTGGCCGTACATGAACGCCGGGAAGCGGACCTTGGAGATGGCCGTCGGGAAATGGCCGTGAAGGAGGAAGGTGAGCTTTTCGGTGAGTGGGGGGGAGGCGGCCACCATTCGAGCCAGCCACCAGTTGGTGAGTGTGCGGTGCTCGACGACCAGTTGTTTGGTGATGGACTTCACCGCGCTCGTGTCCCCCAATTGCCGGGCCTGGCGGAGGGTGCGGTAGTCGGCAGCCGGCGAGTCGAAGGTAGGTGGCGGGAAGCTCTGGGCCAGTGGATCCGGTGCCCCAAGGCTGCCGATCAGGCTGTCGACGGTGGCGCTGTAGCCGGCCTTGTCGGCTGCGGCCACCTCCTGCGTGGTGGGGCCGAATCCAGATCGGCGCAACAGATGGGCGATCACCGACTGGTTGACCACCAGATCCTCACCTCGTCCCTCGGACCACCCGCGGTGGGCGGTCACACCCGTGCTCTTAGCCAAACCTCAGGGGGTGTGGATTCAGTGAGCAAGTCGTTAGGGATCCGTTAATTCCCCTTCCCCACACTTCCCTCAGCACTTCCCTCAGCATCCGCATCCATCGGCTCCGACTGGCGGCATCCCGATCGCTCATGAGCCGTGCCGCCGTACTCGTCGGCCGAGAGGTTGTTCGCGAGGAGCTCGTCAATCCGAACGTATGCCCCGTGCCCCACCCACCGCGATCGTTCCGCGGCCCCCGCGCGCTCGGCGCGCTCTGCGGGCTCGACGGGCCACGGCCATCGGGTCGGGAACGTGCAGGGCCGGCACGAGCGGCGCGGCAGTGCGGGTCCGAAGGCAGCCGACCCAGACTCCGGCGCCGTAGGCGAGGTCGTCGGCCAGGCAGACCGCGGTCCAACGGATGGGGTCGACGGCCGGTCGGCGCTGCCACCAGTCGACCATCCCAGAAAGGCCGAGGAGGATGGCCACCCACGCCCACCGCCGCCTTCGGCCAGCTACCACGAACACGCACAGACCCGGGACGACGACCGTTGACGTGGCCCGGGCCAGTCCGAGCAACGTCCACCACGGGGCGGCGAGTTGCCAGCCGACCACCCGAACGGGGGACACCTTTGAGCCGGCCAAGCGGCGAAGTGCGACGCCACATCCCGCCGCCCACAGCAGGCCGGCCAGTCGACGGCGGCCGGTCACGACGGCGGCCGTCACGACGGCCGGGCCGGCACGCAGCTCGACCGGAGCCATGCGACCGGGGTGGCGACGCGCCAACGGTCCCGCCGAGGTGCCGTAGCGGAGGCGACGGCCCAGGTGTTCGATCCAACCGTCCGGCTCGCGATGATGAGCGCTGACGCTTGGGACGTAGCGCACCTGCCAGCCTCGGTCGCCGAGCCGCCAGACGAAGTCAACGTCCTCACCTACGCGCAGCCGGGAATCGAAGCCCGGCCCGCTTGCCCGGCGCCGGACGAGCAAGGCGGCGGCAGGGACATACCGGATGGCGCGCCCCGGACCCACCGGCCCCTCCTCTGCCCCCATGTCGAGTGCGGAGCGAGCCGTTGCGTAACGATCGACGAGAGTCCTCGACCGCACGCCCGCAACGGGCCTCGGCCGCACTCGCGGCGCCACGGCGCCGATCGCCGGGTCGGCGAAGTAGGGGAGCAGGGCGTCGACGGCCGCTGGCACCATGCGACAGTCACTGTCCACGAAGACGACGATGTCGGACTCGACGACGGTCAGGGCGTCGTTCCGAGCGGTGGCCGGACCATCGTTGGTCGTGCGGGCCAGCAGGCGGGCGTCGTGCCGTCGGCAGACGGCGGCGATGGCCGCCGGGTCGACTGATCCATCGTCGACGACGACGACCGGATAGGCGCGGCCGAGCGACGCCAGGCAGCCGTCGAGCTCCTCGGCTCGGTCCCGCACCGGCACGGCAACGGTGACGGTGAGACCGCCGGGCCCGAGGGCCGTCGGCGGCGGCCGCGGATGGGCCATCCCCGCATCGACCAGGCGACGTCCGAGACGGCGGGCCGCCCGGTCGGGCACACCCGGCTCCTCGACCAGCAGCGTGCCGAGCGCCTTGCGACCGGCCGGGGTAAGGGTCATGAGCCGTCCGGGTCGCCCTCCGAGGAGCGCGGTCCCGTCACTCACCAACGAAACCGACCGATCGAGGACCACTCGCCAGCCTTCGGGCAGGACATCGACGTCGTCCCGGCCGTCGCTCCCGTCTGGATTGCCCGCCGCGATCGCGGTGGTCACTCCGGTCGCAGACCGGCTCCCGCCGTCACAGCGAGAGTCCGCCGTCGACCGGCACCACGGCACCGGTCACCGCCGTCCCACCCGGGCCGGCGAGCCAGACGATGGCCTGGGCGACTTCGGTGGGATCGATGATCCGTCGCAGAGCTTGTTGCTCGCCGAAGGAGCGGTGATCGGGCAGTTGGTAGAGCCGGGCGCTCTCCACCAGCATCTCGGTGTCGGTCGAACCAGGGGCGACCACGTTGGCGGTGATGCCCGTACCGGCCAGCTCGGCGGCGAGGCCCCGCACGAGACCGATCACGCCCGCCTTGGCCGCGCCGTAGGCGGCGAGCAACGGGAGCCCTCGGATACCGGCCACCGAGGCGACGGCGATGAACCGGCCGGCCCGGGGCTCTGATCGGCGCAGGAGGGCGGGGATGCCGACGCGGGCGGCGGTGATCGGGCCGCCGAGGTCGACCCCGAGCACGGCACCGAGCTCGGCGGCGGGCATCTCCCAGAGGGGCACGCCACCGGCGATGACTCCGGCCGCGGCCACCACGGCATCGAGCCCACCGAAGCGCCGTTCGGTCTCATCGACCACGGCTCCGAGGGCGGCCGCATCGGTGGTGTCGGCCACTCGCCCGATGACACGGGGAACGAGCGGATCGCTCGGCCCGGTGCCCACCGCTCTGCGGACGGTCGCCTCGAGCTCCGCTTCGGTGCCCATGGAGTAGGGCAATCGGGGATCGGCGGCCGCCCGGTCCACGGCCACCACCAACCATCCTGCGGCGGCCAGCCGGCAGACGGTGGCCGCCCCGATGCCGCGGGCCGCGCCGGTCACGAGCGCCACTCGGTCGTCGGTCGGTGTCGTGTCGCCCACCCGAGGCACCGGAGGCACCGAAGTCACCGGAGCTCCGCCCCGGCCGGCGTGCGGCCCCCGCACCGGGCCACCACGGCTGACAGATCGCGCGCCGCTCCGTCGAGGAGGCGTTCACCTTCTTCCGCGTTGGCGCCCGTCGGGTCACCGAGCACGCCGTTGTCCGACACTGCTCGCACTCCGTGTTCGCGCAGCAGGGGCATGAGGTCCGCGGCAGGCCTCCGGTCACCGGCCGCGGCCGCTGTCATGTTCACCCGCTCGGGCGCCACCGCGAGCATGAGGCTGGTCTCGGTTCGACCGGCGTGGAGGTCGCCGCCCCATCGAGGCACCCAGACTTCGGTCGCTCGGCCTTCGGATCGCAGGACGCGTACCGCCCTCTCTAGTGCGTCGAGGTTGCCGCCGTGGGTGCACACCATGACGAGCCCAGTGAAGTGGAGTGACGCCGAGCGCGCCAACTCGACCAGCACCTGCTCGGTGGCGAGCGTGCCGATCGACAGCGTGCCGGCGAAACCGGCGTGCTCCCCGCTCGATCCGAAGGCCAGGGCCGGCGTGACGACGGCTCGGGCATCGAGCTCGGCGGCCCGCTCGGCCACGGCCACGGCCAGGTCTGTGTCGGTGGTCAGCGGAAGGTGGGGTCCGTGCTGCTCGGTCGCCCCGACCGGCAGCAAGAGGATGGCGCCGCGTCCGGCTCGCTCGGCGGCCTCGGGCCAGCCCATCTGCGAGAGCCGTGTCATCCGGCGCTCGCTGGGGTGGCGCCCGATTCGGCGGCATCGAGATAGCCGTTCCGGTCGAGGAAGTTGAGGAGCTCGTCGGCGGCCGCCCCGGCCTCCATCGGACCCATGACGACGGGCGGATCGCGGTCCTCGAGCGCCCCGCACAGGTCGAGCACCCGCAGGCGGGGGTCGGCCGAGGTTGGCGCCGGCACGACGCGTGGACGTGGCGAAAACGGTCGCGGCGAGCCGACCCGGATGCGTGGGGCATCGACCGGCTCGGAGGGTGCGGCGCTGCGGGACACCCGGATCGACAACGACGCGGCACCCAGCGCGGCGTCGAGGCCGGCCCGCCGCAACTGCAGACCAGCGCCTTCCACGGAGCAGACGGCGGGCAAGGGGACGAACAGTCGCTCGCGCCAGCCCGCGTCGAGGCGGCGGTCTGCCGTGACACCCTCTCGCCCGTCTCCGACCGCGTCGAGGCCCGAAACGGTCGCCGTGAGGGTCACGAGCCCGAGAGCCTGGGCCACCCCGAGCTCGTGGGCCAGGAAGGCGGGGAAAGCGCCAGTCCCGCGGTCGACCGACCGGTCACCGCAGACGACCAGACGGGGGCGACCGAAGGCATGGACGATGGCCTCGGCCACCCGTCGGGCGAGACGCCGCTCGTCGCCGGCCAGTCGTTCGCCCTCGGTGCCGTCGTCGTCGGCGTCGGCGTCGGCTCGGAGTCGGATCGATTCGCAGCACCGACACGCCGAGGGCGGCGACATCACGCAGCACCGGGTCGACATCGGGAGGTCCGGCAGTCACCGCCGCGGCCGGCACCGACCATGTCTCGGCCGCCCGGAGGGTGTGCTCGAGAGCGGCGGCATCGGCGTGCGAGAGGCCGAGGCCGGCGACGTCGGTGCGCACCGCGCCGGTCAGGGGATCGACCTCGGGGTGCAGGTCGCAGACCCGCAGGCAGGCCACCACGGCCCCCGCAGCTTCGGGGTGGCGGCTCATCCGGCGTGGAAGACGACGCCGAAGCCGCCGTCCGGATAGGTCCAGGTGATGGCCCCCTCTTCGTTGCACACCAGGTAACAGGTGCCGCACTCGAAGCACTCCTCATAATTGAAGAGGATGCCGCCCTCGGCCGTCGGGGCGAAGAGGTTGGCGGGACAGGCGCTCACGCATTCCCGCGTGGTGCACGACCGGCACACATCCGAGTCCACGCTGATGTGGGCGCGGGCCCCGACCCGAAAGTCGACGGTCGCCATCCGCTCCTCGAAGGAGATGCCCCGCCACGGGGAGGGTTGGTCGGCGACAGGCGGCCGAGGCTCGGTGGCCGGCTTCTTCTCGGGCGCGGCCCGGCGCGGCCGGCGTGGTCGTCGGTTCATCCGAACGTCCGGGCCATTCGCACACCATCGCTGACCAGGTCGCGCAGTCGGACTCCCTGGTGGCGGGCAGCCTGTCGGGCCAACCGCAGGATGCCGGGTTTCGGCTCGGGGTTGGACACGGTGAAGAGACCGTCGGCCAGTTGACAGAGGAGCGCCGGGTAACGGTGCTGGAATCGCTCCGACAGGACGAGGCCCGGGGCTCGCCGCAACCGCTTGTGATCGCCCAGCACGAAGCTGGATTCGAGATCCGACCGGTAGGAGTCGAGGCCGGTCGCGGTCGTGTCCCCGGCGTCCAGGGCGGCAGCGGCCGCTCGGCCGGCGGCGTCACCGGAACCGATGGCGAAGTTGACACCCTCGAGCCAGAGACCGGCGGCCAGTGTCATGCCCGCGGCGTCGCCGGCCACCATCATCCCGTCCGTGACCAGTCGCGGCATGGCGTCGTAGCCACCCTCAGGGATCAAGTGGGCGGCGTACTCACGGAGTCGCCCGTCGCGCACCAATGGGGCGATCGTCGGGTGGGCCTTGAGGTCGGCAATGAGCTCTTCGGGCCGCCGACCGGACGCGGCCAGAGAGGGGAGGGAGACCACGACGCCCACGCTCAGCGAGTCGGCGTTGGTGTAGAGGAATCCTCCGCCGGCGATGTCACCGGTGGCGCCGATGATCTCGATGTCGACGCCCTCGCGCCGTTCGACACCGAAGCGCTCATCGATCGACCGGGGGTCGAGGGAGAGGACCTCCTTCACCCCGAGCGTGTAGTGGGCGGCGTCCGCCAGCGGCAACAGGCCCGCCTCTTTGGCCAGGAACGAGTTCACCCCGTCGCAGGCGATGACCACGCGGGCCGCGATGTTCCCGCCACGATCGGTGCGGACGCCGGCGATGCGACCGCCGCCGTCGCGCCGTAGCCCGGTGGCCACCGTCGAGGTCAGCAGTCGGGCCCCGGCATCGGCGGCCAGCTGTGCCAGCCACGCATCGAAGCGGGCACGCACGGTGGTCATGCCGTTGTAGGGCTCAGACCCCCACGCCGGTGACCGGAAGTCGACGGTCAGGGATTGGGACCCGCTCATGACCATGGTCGAACGGCGAACCACCCACCGCTCGACCGGCGCCGTCTCCCACCACGAGGGGACGATCTCGTCGAGCACCCGGCCGTAGACGACACCCCCGTAGACGTTCTTCGATCCGGGGAACGGGCCGCGCTCGACGAGGACGACCGACCGCCCGGCCCGGGCAAGCGCCAATGCTGCAGCCGAGCCCGCCGGCCCGGCACCCACCACGACGACATCGCACTCGGCCTCAGGCTGCGCGTTCTGGGTCATCCGACCCCCTCCGGCTCCGGCGCCAGCTCGGACTCGACGTCGAGGCGACGGGCCAATTCGACGAGGAGCGCACGAGCGTCGGTCACCAGCCCGAGGTCAGCCATGGCCGTCATCGGGCACGACCCGTCGACGTTGACGCTCACCACGTGGCGCGGCGAGCCGAGCCCGCCGATGTGCTGCGCTGCCCCCGAAATCCCGAAGGCGACATAGAGATCCGGGTCGACCGCCACCCCGGTGGTGCCGATCTGTCGGTCGTAGCTGGTCCACCCGGCGTCGGTGGCAACCCGGGTGGCGCCGGCCGCCCCGCCGAGGGCATTGGCCACCCGGCCGAGCAGCGCGAACGTCGCCCGGGCTTCGATCTCGTCACGGCCGTGAACGAGTCCTGCCCCTCCGGCGACCACCACCCGAGCGTCGGCCAGGTCGAGGGTGGCGAGGTCGGGTTCGAGCACAGCCGTCACCTCTGGATCGGCGATCGCCGGCATCGGACGACTGCTGTCGTCGGCTCCTCCGTCAGCATGCAGCGGCTCGATGATGGCCGGCTCGGCAACCGGCACGCTCGCCTCCCGACGATGGGGGATGAGCGTGGCGACGGCAGGACCGTCCACGATCACGTCGACGAGGACGCGGTCGTCGAGGCGGGCGACGGCCGCCACCACGTGCGGCTGGCCGTTTTCGCCCCGACGAAAGCGCGACGCGTTCGGCACCGGCCAAAAGGGGCCGGTCCATCCGGGCGGCCAGCCGGGGGGCGAGGTCACGACCGTCGGCCGAGGCCGGCAGGATGACGAGCGGGACGTCCACGAGGGCCGGGCCGAGCCCGGCGGCGAGAGCACCGGGGGCGAAGCCATCACCGGTCTCCCACCATCGAAGATGGCGGCCCGAGCAGAGCGCCGCGGCACCGTGGCGGGTGCCCGAGCCCACCACGACGGCGTTGCCACCGGCCTCTTCGACGGCCTCGTCTGCTCCCGTCGGCAGCCGTCCGCCCCGAACCATGAGCACCGCCACCGACCCGGTCACAATCCCACCGCCACCCGGTGGCCCTCGATGACGGCGGCATGGGCGCGACGGGGGGCGAGGCAATCGCCCACCCGATGGACGGGGAAGGGGACGGACTGCAGGTCGCGCCACAGCTGGTCGTCGGCTTGTTGGTGCAACGCGCACACCACCCAGTCGCAGACCCGTTCTTCGTCGCGACCGGTCGGATGATGCTGCAAGGTCAGCACCAGTCGGTCGGTGTCCTCATCGGCGGCCCGAGCGGCCATGGGCACGAGGTCGACGGACTGGACGATGCCCTTGGCGTGCGCCTTCACGTTCCACGTCTCGAGGTCGAGGGTGATCCCGAGATCCTGGCCCACCACCATGCCGTTGGTGGCGATCTCGACCGCTGCTCCCCGGTCGGCCAGCAGCTCGGCCACCGACGTGGCTTGATGGAAGCCGAGCTCGTCGACCACGACCACGGTGCCTGTCGGGTAGGCCCGGTCCTCCAGCACGTCGCGCACGTCCACCACCCGCGCCTGTCCGCCCGACCACCAAGGTGGCGCCGGTCGGGCCCCCGTCGCCACCACGACCGCGTCGGGCTCCTCCGACCGCACCGTCTCCGCGTCGGCCGGACAACCGATGCGCACGTCGACGCCGAGACGCCGAGCTGGCGACGATCAGGTTGCGGGCGATGTCGAAGAACTCGGCCCGGCTGGGCACGGCTGCAGCGACCACTGCCTGTCCACCGAGGCGGTCGAGCCGTTCGAAGAGGACCACCCGGTGGCCGAGCTCGGCGGCCGAGACGGCTGCCTGCAGACCCCCGGGCCCTCCGCCGACCACCACCACCTTCTTGGTGGTCGGCGTTGTCGTCGTCGTGCGGGTGGAAGCGGGAGGCGGCGCGGCCTCTCGACCCGTCAACGGATTCTCGATGCAACCGAGCCACCGGTTGAGCCCCATGCGTCCGACGCACTCCTGGTTGCACGAGAGGCACGTGCGGATGTCGAGGGCGTGCCCCGACCCGGGCCTTGGCCGCGAAGTCGGCGTCGGCGATCTGGCCGCGGACGACCCCGACGAGGTCACAGTGACCGTCGCGGAGCGCCCGATCGGCCTGCACCGGGTCCTTGAACCGACCGACCCCGACGACGGGCAGCCCGACGGCGGCCCGGATGGCGCTCGGGATGTAGAGGGAGTAGCCAGGGGGGATCTGCATGCTCGCCTCGATCATGAAGAGAGTGGCCGTGGCCACGCCGATCGAGGTGTTGATGTAGTCGACCTGGCCGCTGTCTTCGACCATGCGAGCCACCTCGACGGCGTCCGCCAACGTGGTGCCGCCGTCGATGAGCTCGTCGCCGCACAACCGAACCCCGAGGGCACACTCGGGGCCGATGGACCGCGCGGACGGCGTCGATGATCTCGCCCAGCAGCCGCGCTCGCCCGGCGAGCGTGCCGCCGTACTCGTCGTCGCGGTGGTTGGTGGCCGGCGACAGGAAGCCACGGACGATCGACGAATGCGAGCACTGCAGCTCGATGCCGTCGAAGCCGCCGGCCACGCAGCGCTCGGCCACGGTGGCGTAGCCCTCCACGATGGCGGCGATCTCGAGGTGGTCGACCGCTTTGGGCACCTCTCGAAAGAGGGGGTCGGGGACGGGGCTCGGCGCCCACACGGCAGACGGGAGTACATCCCCGAGGCCTGCCCGCCGTTGTGGTTGATCTGGGCGAAGACGGGAACGCCGTGGGCGTGCACGGCGTCGGTGATGCGTCGGTAGCCGACCGAGCACCTCCGGGTTGAAGCCGTGGATCAGCTTCTCGTACGGCCAGTCGGTCGGGTGGGTCGAGTGCTCCTCGGTGATGATGAGCCCGGCGCCGCCCGCGGCCCTGGCGCCGTAGTAGGCGGCGTGCTGCTCGGTCGGCAGGCCGTCGGCCGCGTAGTTGGTGAGATGGGCGGCGAAGACGATGCGGTTGGCAACGGTGACCGGCCCCAGCCGCAGCGGGGTGAAGAGGTGACGGTAACGAGTAGCGCTGCTCATGTCCGCCAATCCACGTCTCGGTCCCCGTCCGGGCCCTGGCCTCGCCGCTCACCGGGCCGAGATGCCGGCGTCGACGGCCAGGGTGTGTCCGGTGACTGCCCGAGACTCGTCCGAGGCCAGATAGAGGACGGCGTGGCTCACATCGGCCGGGTCGATCGATCTCGAGAGGCAAAGCGTTGCGGAACAGGGGGCCGAGCTCCGGGCTCTCGGCGATACGTGCGCTGATACCGGACAGGCCGGCGAGCATCGGCGTGTCCACGCCGGTCGGGATGCACCGAGTTGACCCGCACGCCAGCAGGTGGCCAACTCGTTGGCCAGTGACCGCATGAGCCCGACCAGGCCGTGCTTGGCCGCCGGGTAGGGCGCAAAGAACGGCTGTCCCTTGAGGCCGGCGGCCGAGCTCACCAAGATGAGCGACCCTCCTCCGCCGTCCACCAGATGGGGGAGGGTGGCCGAGCAGGTGTTCCAGGCACCGGTCAGGTTGACGCCGATGATGAGTGTCCCAGAGGTCGGGATCGATCTCCTCCCACGGCGGACGGCACAGACCCCGGCGTTGGCCACGACCACGTCCAGGTGGCCGAGCTGCCTCGACGCCCTCGTCGACGGCCCGGCGCAGCGCCGTCGAGGTCGCGCACGTCGACGACGTGAGGTGATCATCCGCCGACCCGTCTCTTCGACCATGTTGGCGGTCTCAGCCAGATCGGCGGTCGAGGCCAGCGGGTAGTCGAGCCCATCGAGATCGCGGCAGATATCGACGCCGATGACGTCGGCGCCCTCTTCGGCCAGCCGGATGGCATGGCTGCGTCCCTGGCCCCGGGCGGCTCCGGTGACGAGCGCCACCTTGCCCTCCAGGCGAGGCCCGGTCATCCGACGAGCTCCACCAGGTTCCGCACGCCGCCGGCGCTGGCGAGGGCCTCGAGCGCCCGCCGCCGACCCTTCGAGCACTGCCTCGAGCACCGTGCGCGGGGCGACGCAGTCGCCGGCCCGAGCCAACGCCGGTCGACGTCGTGCGAGCTCGTCCTCGGGCAGGCGGTGTCCGCTATCGACGATGCTGCCGCAGGCCAGCCGCGTGCGCGCACCCGTCCAAACGTCCTCGATGGTGGCCGCGCCCGTCGTGGACCTCGATCAGGCGTGAGCGGAGACGGCGCCGCACACCGGCCCGCTCGAGACGGACGTTGGCGTCGGCCAGGTCGCCAGTCCGCGAGAGCAGGGTCCCGGCGACCGGATCGGGGGTGACGAGGTCGACGTCGAACCCGGCGGCGGCCAGCCACTCGGCGATGCCGACCCCGATCGGGCCCCCAACCGGGTCGTGGACGAGCATCGGGCCCGTCCGCCAAGCCCGTCCGGTCCCGACGACCAACAGCTCGGCAGCATCGATGACCGGGCAGTCGCCCGTCGTGGGCGAAGGAGGTGGGTGCCGGACGCGACCCGGTGGCGAGGACGACGCGACCCACCGGCGTCGACGGTGCCGTCCAACATGCTCGAGGGTGGCCTGGCGTCCGAGCTCGAGGTCCACGCCGAGGACGGCGGCACTCGGCGATCAGCCAGTCGGTGAGTGCGGCGAGCCGCTCACGTCCAGCGCCGACGGCCGCCCGGGCGCACATTCCGCCCGGTCGGTCGGAGCCTCGAGGATCCGGACACGGGCACCACGGGAGGCGAGCACCCGGGCACATTCGAGTCCGGCGACTCCGGCGCCCGACGACCAGGGCAGTGAGACCGGCACCCTCGTCGGTCGAGCCGTAGGTGCGTCGATGGGTTCGGTGTCCGCGTCCTCGGTCTCGTATCCGCTGCGGGGCTCGCCGACACAGCTGACGAACGGGTTGCGCACGTCATCGACCTGGCAGGCCTGGTTGCAGAGGATGCAGGGGCGTACCCGGTTCGAGCGTCGCCCGAGCGCACCTGGTCAGGAGACGAGGGTCGGCGATCTGCGCCCGGGTCATCTCGACGAGGTCGGCCACACCGTCGTCGATGGCACGCTGGGCATCGAGTCGGGTCGACGACGCTTCCCTGTAGGACGACGAGGGCCCGGCCGGCGGCCGCCTCGCCGCATGGCCGGCACAGGTCACGATTGAAATTGGCCGGCGAATGGGCGTCGGGGCGGTAGGCCGACCGTGAGAACGGGCCGCCGCGGACCACGACGATCAGGTCAACGGCGTCGGCCAGGGCGTCGACGTGCTCGGCGGCCTGCTCCGGGGTGACGCCGGCCCAGGGGGCCAGCTCGTCACAGCTCAGCCGCAGGCCGAGCACCCGTTCGTCCCGATGGCCGAGCGCGACCGACGCGAGACGTGCGCGTGAGGGCAGGCGGTCGTCGCCGTAGGCGTCGGTCCGGCAGATTGGTGAGCCCGGAGTGGAACTGACGGAGGAGCGAGGTCACGCCGGCATCGATCTCGATCGCCGTCGAGACCCGAGGCGACGGCCAGCCTGGGCCGCCGACCGGTAGCCCTCGACCAAGGCGGCGATGTCCGACTCCTCCATGACCATGGGCATCTCGCGGTTGATGACGTCGGCCACCGGCGACGGGCCCCAGAGCGCCGCCTGCGAGTAAGCCGAGGAGCCCTGGGCGCCGCGATGGCCGAGACCGGCGAGGACGTGGTGCCGAACGGGCGACAGGCGTCCGCCACCTGCCGCCATCCCGGTACGCAGTCGGCGGCCAGCGGGGCGCGCTCGTAGGGCCAGTCGGAGGGATGCAACGGACGCCGTTTCTGTGACCACCACTCCGGCCCCGCCCTCGGCTCGGGCCCGGTAATAGGCGACGTGCCGCTCGCTCAGGGAGCGGTTGCGGCCGAGATTGGTCACATGGGGGCCGAAGACCACCCGCGACGGGGCGCGGACAGCCGGCGAGGTCGAGTGGTTCGGTGAGGCGGGGCACGGTTCAGGCGAGAGTGTGGCCCGACGAACGCGCCGGCCAGTGGGTGCTCCTCGCACAGGCGGGCGGCGCGGCGAGGCAGGAACCGCACCGCGGCCCGCTCTGCCGTCGAATCGGCGGGCGGTTGGGGACGGAGCCGGTCGCGAGTGGTCGCTGCCGGTCGGGGCGCCGCTTGGTCCGATCGGCAGTGGCCAGGGCGGCGGCGCCATGGCCGAAGACGCACTCGGGGTCAGGACCGGCGAGCGGCAGGCCGGTGAAGAACTTGGCGGCCATGCAGCCACCCCGGCAGGCGTCGAACTGTCCGCACGACGGCGCAGGCGCCGGCGCTCTGGGGCTCGCGGAGCGACGTGAAGAGCGCCGACTCACGCCACACGCCGACGAACCCGCCGGGGGCGCGGACGTTGCCGGCCAGGAACTCGTCGTGGATGGCGAACGGGCAGGCGTAGACGTCGCCGATGGGGTCGATGAGGCAGACCACCCGTCCCGCGCCGCAGAGGTTGAGCCCGGGTAGGGCCTCCCCGTAGGCGCCGAGGTGGAAGAAGGAGTCACCGGTGAGCACGTCGTCGCCATGGCGAAGCAGCCACTCGTAGACGGCCCGCTGTTGGTCGGCCGTCGGGTGCAACTCGTTCCAGACGTCGGCCCCCCGGCCCGAAGGCCGGAGCCGGGCGAGGCGCAGCTGGGCGTCGGCGTCGTCGGCCAGGGCCTTGAGCTCGTCGAGCTGACCGGCGTTCTGACGGGTCACCACGACCGACAGCTTGAAGCCGACGAATCCGGCATCTTGCAGCCGGCGCATGGCCCTCATGACCACGTCGAAGGAGCCGGCGCCACGGACCGCATCGTTGACCTCGGACGTGGCTCCGTCGAGGGACAACTGGACGTCGACGTAGTCGCTTGCGGCCAGGCGCCGGGCCACGGCGTCGGTGATCCGGGATCCATTGGTCGAGAACTTCACGCCCACCTGGTTGTCCGTGGCGTAGTCAACGAGCTCCCAGAAGTCGGGACGGATGGTGGGCTCGCCGCCGCCGACGTTCACGTAGAAGATCTGCATGCGGGCGAACTCGTCGATGAGAGCACGGCACTCGTCGGTCGTGAGCTCGCGTCGGTCTCGCCGCCCCGAGCTCGACAGGCAATGCACACAGGCCAGGTTGCAGGCGTAGGTGAGCTCCCAGGTCAGGCAGATGGGTGCATCGAGGCCATGTTCGAAATGGTCGACGAGACGGCCGCCGGAGACCACGGGGGGCAACGGTTGTCACCGGCCGCCTTTCGGTTCGATCATTCCCGAGCCGGCCAGACGGGCGAGCGCTTGCCGGTAGACCGGGAGCTCGTCGGTCGTCGACGCCGGCGGCTGCGCATGCCGCGTCACCGGTGGCGTGGTCGGCGAGCCCCTCGACCACGGCCAGCAGCGATTCGGCTCTTCAGAAACGAGAGCCGACGGGTGCCGAAGTGGTAGGCGAGGGCGCCGAAGGGCTCCGGACGGAGCGCGACCTGCGGCGCCAGCGCCCACGGTCGGCTGCCGTCATAGGCAGCGTTGGCCGGATTGACGGCATCGGTCGGGGACGACACGGATGACGACGGACGCGGATGACACGGGGTCGATCGGGCGACGAGGGACGGTGCGGATCGGCGATTAGTAGACGCCGCACATGCCGTCGATGGACACGTCCTCGACGAGCAGGTCATCGGCAACGAGGGCGGGCGTGGCCACGGCAGAGCGTCCTCCGGGCCAAGAGCGGCGTGCCGCCGGGACCGTTCGGGACGGATGGGATGGAGGACGGGATCGGGCGCGTCGGCATGGCATCTCCTTGCTCGCAGCCGGAGGGGGCAGGCGGCGGTGGGACCGGTCGTTTCAATTTATAGCACTGGATGCCAAAATGGAAGGAGTTGGCCAGTTCCCGCTCTGTGCCGTCGGCCCGAGCCGGTCGCCTCCGGTCCCACCGGTCCCGTCGGGGTCCCTGCCGTCCGACCGATGCGTCGTCGAGCCGGCGCCGGCCCGGGGCCGGCGGCCGGCCACCTCCCGCGGAACGGGTGGCCCGGGCCGCCCTCGAGCTCTTTGCCCGGCACGGCTACGACGCCACCACCGTCGAGGCCATCGCCGCTGCCGTGGGGGTGAGCCGCCGGACCTTCTTCCGCTACTACGAGTCGAAGAGCGACGTGGTCTGGGGCGAGTTCGATGCCGAGCTCGCCCGGTTCGAGGCCAAGCTGAGCCGAGCCCGACGACGAGCAGCCCATGATGGACGTGCTGCGCCGGGCGGTGGTGGCCACCAACCGGTTCGGCGCCGGCGAGCTCGACGAGCTGCGCATCCGCATCGGGCTCATCGCCACCGTCCCGACCCTCACTGCCCACTCGGCCGTTCGCTACGCCGAGTGGTGCCAGGTGGTGGCCCGTTTCGCGGCCCGTCGTCTGGGCGCGACGCCCGGCGACCTGGCCCCCCAGGCGGTGGCTCGGGCCGCCCTCGGTGCGGCCAACGCCGCCTTCAGCTATTGGGCGGCCAGCTCCTCGGACCGCCCTTCCGACGACCTGGCCGGGGACCTGGACCGGGCCTTCCGCCTGCTGGCCGTCGGCTTCGACGAGTCGCGCTCGGCGGCTAGGCGATCCGTTGGCTCGACGCAGCCGGACGGCGGCGCGATGCTGGTCTGAGCCCGCATGACCCGGTCGCCTTATCCTCGGTCCGGCGTCAAAAGGAGGGGAGGCCCCATGAAGGTCCGTGCCGCCGTCTGTTCCGGTCTCAACGAGCCGTGGAAGACCGAGGAGGTCGACGTCGAGCCCCCGGGTCCGCACGAGGTCCTCGTCCAGATGGCCTACGCCGGGATGTGCCACTCGGACGAGCACCTGCGCACGGGCGACATGGGTGTCCCGCCCGAGGTTCTGCCTGTGTTCGACGTGGACTCGATGTACCCGATGATCGGTGGCCACGAAGGCGCCGGGATCGTGGTCGAGATCGGCTCGGCCGTCGAATCGCTGGCCGTCGGGCGATCACGTGGCCGCTTCTTTCATCCCGGCCTGCGGCAAGTGCCATTGGTGCGTCACCGGTCGTCAGTATCTCTGCGACCTCGGCATGTCCATCCTGGCCGGCCCGATGATGGGCGACGGGGTCTGGCGCTACCACCTCGACGGCAAGAAGGTGAACCGGATGACCCAGCTCGGCACCTTCTCGGACCAGGTGCTGGCCAACGAGCAGTCACTGGTCAAGATCGACCCGGGCGTGTCTCTGAAGGCGGCCGCCCTCATCAGCTGCGGGATCGCCACCGGCTTCGGCTCGGCCGTCGACCGGGCCAAGGTCAAGCCCGGCGAGACGGTGGTCGTGATCGGCTGCGGCGGTGTCGGCTCGGGCGCCATCCAGGGTGCCCGCATCGCCGGGGCCCGCACGATCATCGCCGTCGACCCCATCCCCTTCAAGGTCGAGAAGGCCAAGGAGATCGGGGCGACCCACGGGGCGGCTTCCATCCTGGAGGCCCACCTCATGATCCCCGACATGACCGAGGGGCGGATGGCCGACGTGGTCATCCTCACGCCCGGGAGTTCTGACCGGCGACCTGGTGGCGCCGGCCTGCGCCATGGCGTCGAAGGACGGGCGCATCGTGTGCACGGCCATCGCCCCGTGGCGTCAGCAGCAGATCGACTTCAACATGTTCAACTTCGCCATGTTCAACCAGGCACTGCTGGGAACCGTGTTCGGCTCGTCGAGCCCCCGCTACCAGATCCCCAACCTTCTGCGCCTCTACCAGGCCGGCATCCTCGAGATGGACAAGCTGATCACCCAGGAGTACACGCTCGACGAGGTGCAGCAGGGTTACGACGACCTGGCTGCGGGCGACCAACATCCGGGGCGTCGTCAGGTTCGACACTGAGTAGAAGCCGCTCAGCTGCAACCGGTCACGTGGTGGCCGCCCGGAGGGGCGCCCACCACGCCATGGCCGGTATCAGTCGAAGTCGTAGAGGTGGGTCAGTTGAACGTCGTAGAGGTCGGCGTTGAGTTGTCGGGCTCGTTCCCCGCTGGCGTGGTCACGGTGACGTCGACCACGCCCGCCGAATGGGCTGGCGCGGTGACCCTGATCGGCGGTGCCCTGAGCGTTGACGGCGAAGCTGGCCGCGGCTGCACCCGAAGTCCACCGCCGTGGCGCCGTTGAACCCGCTGCCCTTGATGGTCACCTTGTTGCCGCCCGTGGTGAGGCCGGAGGACGGGCTTGACCTTCGTCACGACCGGGCTGACAAGGTGAAGTGATCGGAAGCGTGGGCAGAGCGTCGGCCCCGTTCCGATGTGGTCACGACGATGTTGACCGTCCCCGCCGCCTGGGCCGGGGCGGTGACCTTGATCTTCGTCCCCTTGGCGTTGACCGAGAACGAGGTGGCAGCCACCGAACCGAACTTGACCGAGGTGGCTCCGGCCAGACCGCTGCCGTCGACGGTGACCTTGGTTCCGGCCCCACCGCTCGAGGGCTTGACCCCGGTGATCACCGGGCCGACGACCGTCCAGGTGAAAGAGGCCGAGCCGCTGAACCCAGCATTGTCGGTAGCAGTGACCTGACCGAATAGCCGCCCGATGTCGTCAGGGTGCCGGTGATGACCCCGCTCGAGGTGTTGATCGAGAGCCCCGACGGGAGGCCGGTCGCCGAATAGGTGAGGGTGGCGGTCGACGACGAGTCATTGGCGGCGATGGACACCGGCGTGATGTGCGAGCCCACCGTGCCGGTCTGGTTGCCGGGGTTGGTCACCGTCACCGTATTGGTGATCGTCCAGGTGAACGAGGCCGAGCCGCTAAAGCCAGCGTTGTCGGTCACGGTGACCACCATGCGTAGCACCCGGCCGTGGTCGGTGTGCCGCTGATCGTCCCCGACGATTGGTTGATGCTGAGACCTACCGGGAGGCCGCTCGCCGAGTAGGTGAGGGTGGCGCCCGATGCCGAGTCGCTGGCGGCGATGGACAACGGGCTGATGGGCGCGCCCGAGACGTTGTTCTGGTTCCCCGGGTTGGTCACCGTCACCGTGTTGGTGATCGTCCAGGTGAACGAAGCCGAACTGCTGAAGCCGGCGTTGTCGGTGGCCGTGACGGTCACCGAGTAGGTGCCGGCCGTCGTCGGCGTGCCCGAGACCGTTCCCGTCGATGGATCGATCGAGAGCCCCGGCGGCAGCGTGCCCCCGTCCGAGTAGGTGAGGGTGGCCACCGACGACGAATCGCTGGCCGGGACGGGCACGGGCGTGATGGCCGAGCCCGTGCCGTCGCTCTGCGCGCCAGGGTTGGTCACCGACACCGTGTTGGTGATGGTCCAGTTGAAGGTCACCTCGGCCGCGAAGTTGGAGCTGTCGGTCACCGTGATGGTCACCGAGCTTTCCCCGCCCGTGGTCGGCGTGCCCGTGATCAACCCGGTCGAAGGATCGATCGACAGTCCGGCCGGCAGGGTGCCGTTGTCCGAGTAGCTCAAGGTGGCCGACGGAACGGAGTCCGAAGCTTCGATCTGCAACGGGGTGATGGACGAGCCCGACACGTCACTCTGGTCGCCCGGGTTGGTCACCGACACCGTGTTGGTGATGGTCCAGCTGAACGAGGCCGAGTTGCTGAAGCCGGCATTGTCCGTGGCCGTGACCGTGACGGCGAAGGTGCCGGCCACTGTCGGGGTGCCGCTGATCACTCCGGTCGACGAATTGATCGACAGCCCCGGGGGCAACGTCGATCCGGCCGAATAGCCGAGGGTGGCCGTCGAGGACGAGTCGGAGGCGACCACCGGTACCGGTGTGATGGCCGAGCCCGAGGTGTTGGTCTGGGAGCCCGGGTTGGTGATGCTCACCGTGTTGGTGATGGTCCAGGTGAACGAAGCCGTGGCATCGAAACCGGCATTGTCGGTCGCCGTGATCGTCACCGAATAGGTGCCGGCCGTGTTGGGCGTGCCGCTGATCACTCCCGACGACGAGTTGACCGACAATCCCGGTGGCAGGGTGCCGCCACTCGAGTACGAGAGCGTGGCCGTCGACGAGGTGTCGCTGGCACTGGCACTGACCGGCGTGATGGCCGTGCCCGACACGCTCGACTGGTTGCCGGGGTTCGTCTCGGTGACGGTGTTGGTGACGGTCCACGTGAACGGCGCCGATCCGGCGTAACCGGCGTTGTCCGTCGCCTTGACCGTGACCGAACACGTACAAGAGGTGGTCGGTGTTCCGGAGATGACACCCGAGCTCGAGTTGATGGACAGACCCGCCGGGAGGCCGGTGGCCGAGTAGGTGAGGGTGGCACCCGATGAGGAGTCGTGGCCGCTCACGGTGAGGGGGCTGATGGCCGTGCCCGACAGGTTCGACTGGTTACCAGGGTTGGTCACCGAGACGGTGTTGGAGATCGTCCACGTGAACGAGGCCGAGCCGCTGAATCCGGCGCTGTCTGTGGCATGGACGGTGACCGAGCACGAACAGGCCGTGGTCGGGGTCCCGGTGATGGCCCCACTCGAGGTGTTGATGCTCAGGCCGCTCGGCAAGCCGGTGGCTGACCACGAGCTGATGGTGGCCGTCGACGACGAGTCGGTGGCCGAGTTGGAGAGTGTGGAGATGGCCGAGCCGGAGAGGTTCGATTGCGCACCCGGGTTGGCGACGCTCACCGTGTTGGAGACGGTCCAGGTGAACGACGTGCTGGCGCTCAAGGACTCCGAATCGGTGGCGGTCACGGTCACCGAACACGTGCATGCCGTGGTCGGCGTGCCGGTGATGGCGCCCGTGGTGCTGTTGATCGCCAAACCGGCGGGGAGGCCTGTCTGCGTGAAGGTCACCGAGTTGCCACCGGTCGTGTCATGGGGTGCGGCGATGGTCAGCGTGGAGATGGCCGTTCCCGACGTGTTCGATTGATTGCCGGGGCTGGTCACCGACAGGTTGTCGACGTTCCAGGTGAGGGTGATCGAACCCGCGGTGCCGCTCCCCGCGCTGCCCCCTCCCGCACCTCCGCTGCCGTTGTAGGAAATGGAGCTGGCGTAGGTCGAGTTCGCGGCAGAGGCACCGCCACCTCCGCCGCCGCCGGCGTCAGAACCGGAGGTGCACTCGTCACCGCCACCGCCGCCGCCGCCGGTGTAGCCGCCACCACCGCCACCACCGCTGGCCCCGGCCTCGACCGGGAATCCGCCGCCACCGCCACCGCCACCGCCGCCCGAAGAGCTGTAGGGGGAATTGCCCCCGGTGGAGCCTCCGCTCGAATCACCACTCCCGCCTCCGCCTCCGCCGCTGGACGTGCCGCCGCCCCCGCCGCCGCCGTCGCTGCCGTCACCGTTGGAACCACCGCCGCCGTTGCTCACGGCACCGGATCCTCCACTCTGGCCGGCACCGCCGGTTCCCGGACCGGTGGAACCGGTGCAGTCCCAACGGGCTCCGCCGCCACCACCACCGGCGGCCACCGCGAGCGGAGTGGTGCAGCCGGTCGTACCGAAGCAGAGCCCGCTGGCGCCACCTCCGCCACCACCCGAGGCGACTCCGTCAACGGACACGTCCTCGTCGGTGGCACCGCCGCTCGACCCGCCGGAAGCGAAACCACTGCCACCGCTGGCTCCGCCGATGGTGGTGCCCCCGCCGCCACCGGTGGTCCCGGGCGAACCGCCGCAGCCAAGTTTGACGGAGACGGCGCCCTTGTTATGGGTGAGAGCGAAGGTGCCGGTGATCTGGGCCCCGCTCCCCCCGCTCCCGCCCGATCCGGAGTTGGTGTTCCCACCACCCCCACCGGCACCGTTGACGGTGACGGTGGCCGACACCGTGCCGGCCGGTGGGGTGGCGTTCACGTAGGTGGAGCAGTTCGGGCTCGAGCTCCAGCTGGCTGACACCGGGTTGGTGGCTGCGCCGGCCACCGACGAGGGAAGGACCTCGGTGGCCACGCCGACGGACAGCACAAGGGCAACCGCGCCGGCTACGACGGCCGTGACCCGCGCCCAGTGTGGGCGGTGGTCGGGTCGGTGGAGATGGGCGGGTCGCAACACGGTTCCCCCTGTGGATCGGCCCCGTTCGAGGCCGTCGGTTGGTCGATGGTCAGCTGTTCGGTCAGTGGTCATGGTGGTCGGTATCGCAGAATTCGCAGGAATCGGACTTGCGAAGCTCGCTGGTCCTAGCCGTAGGTGTACTCGTCGGCGCTCGAGGTCCCACTGGTCCCTGCCGGTGTCGTGACCGTGATGTCAACCGTGCCGGCCGACTGACCGGGGGCGGTAGCGACGATCTTGGTGCCGCTGCCGTTGACGGTGAAGCTGGTGGCCGCCACCGACCCGAAGTCGACGGCGGTCGCACCCGACAGCTCAGTGCCGAAGATGTCGACCCTGGTCCCTCCGGCCGTCGGTCCCGTGTCGGGAGAGACCGAGGACACCGAGGGGCTGGCGTAGGTGAACTGGTCGTTGGCGTTGACCGCGCTGGTGCCCCCGGGCGTGGTGACCACGATGTTCACGGTGCCCGCACTTTGGGCCGGCGAGACCACGGTGAGCTTCGTGCCTTTCCGGTTGGAGCTGAAGGAGCTGGCTGCCACCGAGCCGAATTGGACGGCGGTCACCCCATTCAGGTCCGAGCCGCTGACCGTCACGCTCGTGCCCCCGGCGGCGCTGCCGACCGAGGGACTGACACCGGTGACCGCTGGGCCTTCATAGGTGAACTGGTCCGCCGGAACCGGCGAACTCGTCCCTCCGGCAGCCGTGACCGTGATGTCGACGGTGCCTGACGATTCAGCCGGCGAGTAGGCGGTGACCTTGGTGCCTTTCTTGTTCGCATGGAACGACTCGGCCGCCACCGACCCGAACGTCACCGCGGTCACGTGGTTGAAGCGTGTCCCGGTGATCTTGACCGCGGTCCCGCCGCCACCCGGGCCGCTCGAGCGAGAGATCGAGGTGATGGTGGGAGCCACGTTCACCACGGTCCAGGTGAAGCTCGTCGAGCCGTAGTTGGATGGCGTCGCCCTCTCGGTTGCCGTCACCGTCACCGAGTACGTGCCAGCGGTCGTCGGCGTGCCGGTGATATTGGCGGTCGCGCCTTCGATCGAGAGGCCTGGCGGCAAACCGGTTGCCGTCCACTGGAGGAGCGGCTTGGGCGACGCCGTCTGGGAGTCGGTGGCGGTGCACTTGACCGGGGTGACGGGCGAGCCCGTATCGCTGGTCTGGTTGGCCACCGGGTTGACGGTGACGACATTGGGGATGTTCCAGGTGAAGCTGGCCGAGCCGCTCGCCCCCGAGCCATCGGTGGCGGTGATGGTCACTGAGTACGTCCCGCCGGTCGTCGGGTTGCCGCTGATCACGCCCGAGCCCGAGTCAATGGACAGGCCCGGCGGCAGGGTGCCGCCGTCCGAGTAGGTGAGCGTGGCCGTCGACGACGTGTCCGAGGCCGAGATGGCCAGCGGGGTGATGGCCGTGCCCGAGTCGTTCACTTGGTTCCCGGGATTGGTCACCGCCACCGTGTTGGAGATGGTCCAGGTGAACGAGGCCGAGCCACTGGCTCCGGATCCGTCGCTGGCCGTGATGGTCACCGAGTAGGAGCCGGCCGTGGTCGGGGTGCCGCTGATGACACCGGAGCCCGGATCGATGCTGAGCCCGGTCGGCAGGGTGCCGCCGTCCGAGTAGGTGAGGGTGGCGCCCGACGAGGAGTCCGAGGCCGAGATGGCCACCGGGCTGATGGCCGTGCCCGACACGTTGGACTGGTCGCCGGGGCTGGTCACGCTCACCGAGTTGGTGATGGTCCAGGTGAAGGAAGCCGAGCCACTGGCTCCGGATCCGTCGGTGGCCGTGATGGTCACCGAGTAGGAGCCGGCCGTGGTCGGGGTGCCGCTGATGACGCCGGAGCTCGGATCGATGCTGAGCCCCGTCGGCAGGGTGCCGCCGTCCGAGTAGGTGAGGGTGGCGCCCGACGAGGAGTCCGAGGCCGAGATGGCCACCGGGCTGATGGCCGTCCCCGACACGTTGGACTGGTCGCCGGGGCTGGTCACGCTCACCGAGTTGGTGATGGTCCAGGTGAAGGAGGCCGAACTCGAGTAGCCGGCGTCGTCGGAAACCGTGATGGTCACCGGGTAGGAGCCGGCCGTCGTCGGGGTGCCGCTGATCACTCCCGAGGAGGGATCGATGGCGAGCCCGGGTGGCAGGGTGCCGCCGTCCGAGTAGGAGAGGGTGGCGGTGGACGAGGAGTCCGTTGCCGAGATGGCCACCGGGCTGATGGCCGTGCCTGACACGTTGGACTGGTCACCCGGGCTGGTCACGCTCACGATGTTGGTGATGGTCCAGGTGAACGAGGTCGAGCTCGAGTAGCCGGCGTCGTCGGAGACTGTGATGGTCACCGGGTAGCTCCCGCCCGTGGTCGGGGTGCCGCTGATCACTCCCGCCGAGGGGTCGATGGCGAGCCCGGGCGGCAGGGTGCCAACGTCCGAGTAGGAGAGGGTGGCCGTCGAGGACGAGTCCGAGGCCGAGATGGCCAGCGGGCTGATGGGCGTGCCCGACGCATCGGACTGGTCACCGGGGCTGGTCACCGTGACCACATTGGTGATCACCCAGGTGATGCTCTCCGACCCGACAAAGTTGGCGTTGTCAGTTGCGGTGAGGGTGACCGCGAAGCTGCCACCCGTGGTCGGGGTGCCACTGATCACTCCCGACGAAGCGTCGACGGAGAGCCCGGGCGGGAGGGTGCCGCCGTCCGAATAGGACAAGGTGGCCGTTGACGACGAATCCGTCGCCGTGACCGGCACCGGGGTGATGGCCGTGCCCGAGACGTCCGACTGGTCACCGGGGCCGGTGACCGAGACAGTGTTGGTGACGGTCCAGGTGAAGGTGGCGGAACCCGAGTAGCCGGCGCCATCGGTCGCGGTGATGGTCACCGGGTAGGAGCCGGCGGTGGTCGGCGTGCCGCTGATCACTCCCGATGAGGAATCGATGGAGAGCCCCGGCGGAAGGGTGCCGCCGTCCGAGTAGGTGAGGGTGGCCGTCGATGACGAGTCCGAAGCCGTGACCGGCACCGCGGTGATGGCCGTGCCCGACACGTCGGACTGGGCTCCGGGGCTGGTGACCGAGACCGTGTTGGTGATCGTCCAGGTGAAGCTCACCGGCGAGGACTCCCCGTAGTTGTCACTCACCGTGATGGTCACCGAGTACGACCCACCCGTTGTCGGAGTGCCGCTGATGACGCCGGAGGTCGGATCGATGGAGAGCCCGGGCGGCAGGGTGCTGCCGTCCGTGTAGGAGAGGGTCGATCCGGCCGACGAGTCGGAGGCCTGGATGGGCAACGGCGTGATCGCCGTCCCCGACACATCGGACTGCGTCGCCGGGGTTGGTGACGCTGATGTTGCTGGTGACGGTCCAGGTGAAGCTGGCCGAGCCCGAGAACCCCTGGTTGTCGCTCGCCGTGATGGTCACCGAGTAGGAGCCGGCCGTGGTCGGCGTTCCGCTGATGGCTCCCGAGGAGGCGTCGATGGAGAGCCCCGGCGGGAGGGTCGCCGCCGTCCGAGTAGGAGAGGGTGGCCGTCGACGACGTGTCGGTGGCCGACACCGTGAGCGGGGTGATGGCCGTCCCGGCCGCACTCGACTGGTTGCCGGGACTGGTCACCGACACCGTGTTGGTGACGGTCCAGGTGAAGGTGGCCGAGCCACTGGCTCCCGAGCCGTCGGTGGCCGTGATGGTCACCGGGTAGGAGCCACCGGTCGTGGGTGTGCCGCTGATGGTGCCGCTGGCCACGTCGATGGTCAGACCCGGCGGCAAGGTGCCGCCGTCGGAGTAGGCCAGGGTGGCCGTGGACGAGGAGTCGGTGGCGGCCACGACGAAGGGTGTGATGGCGGTGCCCGAGACGCTCGACTGGTTGCCGGGGCTGGTGACGGTCACCGTGTTGGTGACCGTCCAGGTGAAGCTCGTGGTTCCGAAGTACCCGAGCGTGTCGGTGGCCGTGATGGTCACCGAGTAGGTGCCGGCTGTCGTGGGTGTGCCGCTGATCACCCCCGTCGAGGAATTGATGGTCAGCCCCGGCGGGAGGGTGTGCTGCTGCCGGCCGAGTAGCGGAGGGTGGTCGTCGACGACGAGTCCGAGGCGCTGATGCTGAGCGGGGTGATGGCGGTACCGGAGACGCTCGACTGGTTTCCGGGGCTGGTGACGGTGACGACGTTGTTGACCGTCCAGTTGAAGGTGGTGCTGCCCGAAGCCCCTGTGCCGTCGGTGACGGTGATGGTCACCGAGTACAGGCCACCGGTGGTGGGTGTGCCGCTGATCACCCCGGTCGAGGAATTGATGGACAGCCCCGCCGGCAAGGTGCTACCGGCTGAGTAGCTCTTGGTCACGCCCGATCCGGTGTCACTGGCGGAGATGGTCAGCGGGCTGATGGCCGTCCCTGACTGGCTGGTCTGGCTGCCCGGGTTGGTCACGCTGATGGTGTTGGTGACGTTCCAGGTGAACGTGGTCGACCCGTGGTAACCCGATCCGTCGGTGGCGGTGACGGTCACCGAGCAGGCGCAGGCCGTGGTGGGGGTGCCGCTGATGAGGCCGCTCGACGAGATGGTCAGGCCGGCGGGAAGACCGGTGGCGCTGAAGGTCAGGGTGGCGCCCGACTGGGAGTCCGTGGCCGCGATCTGCAGGTTGCTGATGGCCGTCCCCGAGACGCTTGACTGGGTGCCCGGGTTGGTGACGGCCACCGTGTTGGTGATGGTCCAGGTGAAGCTGGCCGTCCCCGAGTAGCCGGCCGAGTCGGTGGCCTTGATGGTGACCGAGTTGGACCCGGGCGTGGTCGGGGTGCCGGTGATGGCCCCGCTCGAGCCGTTGATGGTCAGCCCGACGGGCAGGCCGGTGGCCGACCACGAGGTGATGGTGGCCGCTGACGACGAGTCCGTGGCCGAGTTGTGGAGCGTCGAGATGGCGGTGCTGGTCACGTTCGACTGGGCACCGGGGTTGGCCACGGTCACCGTGTTGGTGATGTTCCAGGTGAAGGAGGTCGACCCGTGGTAGCCGGGTCCGTCGGTGGCGGTAACCGTCACGGAGCAGGCGCAGGCCGTGGTCGGGGTGCCGCTGATGAGACCGCTCGAGGAGATGGTGAGGCCGATGGGCAGACCGGTGGCGCTGAAGGTCAGCGTGGCGCCCGATTGGGAGTCGGTGGCGGCGATCTGCAGGTTGCTGATGGCCGCGCCCGAGACGCTCGACTGGGTGCCCGGGTTGGTCACGGCCACGTTGTTGGTGATGGTCCAGGTGAAGGCCGTCGTCCCCGAGTAGCCCGCTGAGTCGGTGGCCTTTACGGTGACAGAGTTGGACCCTGGTGTGGTCGGGGTTCCGGTGATGGTCCCGCTCGTGCCGTTGATGGAAAGCCCGGCAGGCAAGCCGGTCGCCGACCACGAGGTGATGGTGGCCGTCGAGGACGAGTCCGTTGCGCCATTGGTGAGTGGCGTTATGGCCGAGCCCGTGACATTCGATTGGTTGGTGTGGGCGACCACGGTCACCGCGTTGGTGACGTTCCAAGTGAAGCTGGTGCTCTGGCCCAGCCCTTCCGAGTCGGTGGCCGTTACCGTCACCGAGCAGGCGCACGCAGTGGTCGGCGTGCCGCTGATGAGACCGCCCGATGAGTGATCGACAGCCCGGCGGGCAGTCCCGTGGCCGAGTAGGTGACCGTGTTGCCCCCGGTGGTGTCGTAGGTGGGGGACGATCTGCAGGTTGCTGATGCTCGAGCCCGACACGTTGGACTGGGTGCCCGGGTTGGTGACGGTGATGACGTCGACGTTCCAGGTCAGAGTCACCGAGCCGGTGCCGCCGCCACTCCCGCTGTTGCCACCGGCACCGCCGGCCGAGCTGTAGCTCGGAGCCGAGGAGTAGTAGCTGGAGTTGGCGTAGGAGGCACCGCCCCCGCCGCCACCCGACGAGTCCTCGCCCGTCGTGCAGTAGTCCTCACCGCCGTTGCCGCCGCCCCCGCTGGCGCCACCGCCGCCGCCACCGGCCGTGGACGTCGCTTCGTGCCCACCGTTCTGGGCACCGCTGGCGCTCCCAGCGGACGACGCGCCACCGGCGGTCCCGCCGGAGCCGCCGCCTTCGCTGTCGCCGCTCGTGCCGCCGGCCTGGCCGGCGCTCGAGCCGCCGGTGCCACCACTGTCGCCCGCACCGCCGGTACCGGCGTGCGAGTAGTCGCTGTCGCAGCCGTGCTGGCCGCCGCTTCCGCCGCCGCCGCCGGCCACGGCCACGCGGGTCCCGCCCGCACCGGAACCGAGGAAGAGTCCGGCTGCCCCACCGCCGGCGCCTCCGCTAGCCGCCCCCTGGACGGAGGCCGACTCCGACGACGCCTGCCCGCCGCCACCACCGGCCTCGTACCCGCTGCCGCCGGTGGATCCCGAGGCGGTGCAGCTACTGAGACTGCTGCTGCAGTTGCTGCCGGCCCCGCCGCCTCCACCGAGCTCGACGGCGACCTGACCGGTGTTGTGAGTCAGGAGAAACGTCCCGCTCACCGTGCCACCGGTGCCGCCGGCCGCCTCGTAGCTGCCCGAGTTGGTCCCGCCACCGCCACCGCCACCGCCGCTGAGGGTGAGGGTGGCCGAGACGGTGCCGGCCGGAGGGGAGGCCGTCACGAAGCTGCTCGTGTTGGGCGACGAGCTCCAACTGGCCGCCACCGGCGTGGTCGTGGCGCCGGCCACCGTCGGGGTGATGGTGATGGCGATGATCGAGAAGACCCCGCCGATCAAGGCCACCGCGGACCCGATGGCGGTCAATCGCATGCCCAGGGACCGACGACGACGACGGTCGCGGTCGGAGGGTGTTGCGGACAGGCGCGATGACACGGCGTACACGTGCGGTGATTCCATTGACCGGCTTCCCCCTACGGACCCAGGCCAATCGGAACCGCCCCCGATGACCCCCTCCAGATTGGGCCGTCCTCGCGACCCAATGTCGCAACGTAGACATTGTTGGCTCTGAAGGCAAACGATTTTCGGTTTTTTTCAGAATTCCGCCCTGTCATTGATCACTGAGGGGTGTCGTTGGTTCACCGCATGCGAGTGTTGGCCGCGCCCTGACACGAGCGTCATATACCGAAATATGACGACAGTGTCATGATCTGAATGTGACGGCAGCGTCATCAACCGAAGCGGAGAACAGCGTCATCAGAGGCTGACAACAGCGTCATCAAACGGGGCGAAACGGGTCGCGCGCACCAAACGCGCGCACCCCACCGTGCCGAACACTTGCTGTGAAACTGCGGAGAATGGTTGCTTTGTGTGGTGCAAGTGCTTTAGGTTTCTCCGCAAGCTGCGCGACGCAGCCGGTGGGGGATGGGAGCAATCGTGCTGTCAGTCGCTCGCCGGCGCGCTTGCCATGAGGGGGGACCGAACCCAATGCGCTCACTGTTCTCGCTGTCCGGCCGTCTGACCGCCGTCACCGCGCTCGTCCTCGGTGCCACCGTCTCGGGGGCCACACTGACCTTGCTTGGAGGACAGGCCGCGGCCGCCAGTGCCCCGGTTATTGCCAATGGCAATGCCGCGTACACGCCGGGGACGACGAGCCCGCCCAACCAGTTCGACGCGCTCACCCTCGTGAGCGGCGGGGCCTCGGCGGTGAACCCGGAATCGCTGACCATCGTGACGCAGCCGGCGAGCGGGACGGCCACGGCCGCGCCCACGAGCACGAACGGGATCATCACCTATACGCCGGCGTCGGGCACGACGGGCACTCAGACCCTCACCTTCGCCTATTGCGCGCCCGGGCGACACCTATCCGAGCACCGGCAACTGCACCACCGCCACCATCACCTACACGCCGTCGACGGGCCAGTACTTCGGAGGCGATGTCGACAACCTGGCTGGTGTCATTCAGGACCTCGAGACCGCGGTCACCCTGCCCTCGAGCGTCGCGCCGGGTCAGACGGCGAACATGACGGTGGCACCCGTCTCCACCAGCATCCCCTCCTCCGAAGACGGGATTTCTGTCGAGAGCGCAACCCAGTTCTCCGTGGTCATGCCGGTTCCGACGGGCTTCACCTATGTGCCCGGCAGCATCTCGGTGGCCGGCGGTGACGCCACCACCTCGGGCAAGTTCAAAGCCACCTACTGCACCGCCCCGGCCGCCGGCGCCTGCACGGCGCAGATCGACAGCGGTAACTACAAGACCGTCTATCCCTATATCGAGACCTACCTCGACACCACGGTTGCCGGGGGGGCCAACGTCACCCTGCCCACCATCTCCGCCCAGTTCACGGCCACCGGTTCACCGGGAGCGGTCGTGCCGGTTCTCTACACCGAGTTCGTGCTCCAGACCACGGTGGCGGACATCGGCACGTTGACCTTCGACGGCTATCCGTCGTGCGAGGCCTGCGCCTCTGGCAACAACCCCACCTATGCGGCGCCCGTTGCCCAGGCCACGACCACCATCCTGTCGACCTCGCCATCGGTCGTCGGCGTGAACCCCGACTCGGGGACGCCGGCCGGTGGGACCAGCGTGACCATCACCGGGACGAACCTGGCTGGGGCCACCGCCGTCGACTTCGGCTCGGGCGCGGGCGACATCACGTCTGATTCGGCCAATTCGATCACGGCCACGTCGCCATCGGGGACCGGCACCGTCGACGTGACGGTGACGACGCCCAACGGGACGTCGGCCACCTCACCCGCCGACCAGTTCACGTACTCGCTGAGCACGCCACCGCCCGTCCTCACCGGCGTGAGCCCGGCCACCGGTCCGGTGGGGGGCGGCAACAGTGTGACGATCACCGGCACCAACCTCGAGAATGCGTCGGCCGTCGACTTTGGGCAGACGGCCGGGGTCATCACGGCCGACTCCTCGACGTCGGTCACGGCCACCGCTCCGGCCGGGACCGGGACGGTCGACATCACCGTCACGACGCCCAGTGGGACCACGACGCCGGTGCCGGCTGACCAGTACTCCTTCGGCCAGCAAGTGTTGAGCAAGTTGTCCACCTGGACCGACACCCAGGCGTGCAGCATCCAGTCCACGACGATCGCACCGGCCATCGCCAGCCTGGTCACCATCTCGACCAGCGGTGGCGTCGGTGGCGGTGGCGGTGGAGCGGCCAGCAGCGACTCGGGCGGCTCGGGCGGGTCGGCATCGTCGGTCACGGGCAGCTTCCCGATCGTCGGCGGAGGGTCGCTCACCGCGGTCACCGGCTGTGCCGGGGCGACGGCGCCCAACGGTTCGGGGGTCGTGAGCACCGGTGGTGCCGGAGGAGCCGGCTTCAGCAATGGCGGTGGCGGGGGCAACGGTTACTACTGCGCGGGCGTGGCCGTCGACGGCGTGTGCATCGGCGACGGGGGGGCTGACGGAAGCGGCGGCGGTGGCGGCGGGTCGAGCGCGGTGTGCGTCGGTTCCAGCTGCCAGGCCGGGGTTACGCCGCTCCTCGTCGCTGCCGGTGGTGGCGGCGGCGGAGAATCGATGTGCGCCGGTTCGGACGGCGGCGGCGGCGGCACGGGGGGAGCAGGATCGTCGACCTCGTCGGTCGACCTCACCGGCGCCGGCCCGAGCGGCACCAACGGTGGGATGGGGGCGACCAGCGGCGACGTCGGAGGCGTGGGGGGCGTCAACAACACCGGCGACTCGGCATCGGGCACACCCGGTGGACCCGGTTCGAGCACGGTGTCCCTGGGTGATTCGGCCGGTAACGGCGGAGGCGGCGGCGGGTACGTGGGCGGCACTGGCTCCACTGCCACCGCAGGAGTGGACTGCGGTGCCGGCGGCGGCGGCGGGGCCGGCTCATCGTGGGCCCTCAATCTGTCCGGAGCAACCTTCTCCACGACGTCGGCCTCGGCTTCGGCCACCTTGACCTTCTACGGCTTCGTGGGAACGGCGCCGTCGGTGACCACCAATCCGATGTCGACCACCGTCGACGCCGGTCAGCCGGTCACCTTCTCGGCGGGATCCACTGGGAACCCCTCGCCGGACGTTCAGTGGCAGGTCTCGAGCGACGGCGGCCCCTTCACCGGCATCCCCGGTGCGACCTCGCCGACGTACACGTTCACCCCCACTACGGGCGACAACGGCAACGTCTACCGGGCCGTCTTCGCCAACTCCATCGGTTCGGCCACCACCAGCGCGGCCACCTTGACGGTGGACAGCCTTCCCGTCGTCACTCAGCAGCCGGCCAATACGACCGTCTTGACCGGCCAAGACGCGACCTTTACGGCGGCCGCCACCGGCAACCCGTCCCCGACCGTGCAGTGGGACGTCTCGACCAACGGCGGCACGACGTTTAGCGCCATCCCCGGGGCCACCAATCCGACCTACACCTTCGCCACTGCCAGCACGGAAAACGGCAACCAGTACGAAGCGATCTTCACCAACTCGGTCGGACCGACGGCCAGCAATCCGGCCACCCTGAACCTCGAGTCGGCGCCGGTCATCGGCACCCAACCCGGCAACGTCTCTGTCATCACCGGTCAGACGGCTACCTTCACCGCCTCGGCCACCGGGCTCCCGGCGCCCAGCGTGCAGTGGGAGGTCTCGACCAATGGCGGCACGACGTTCAGCGACATCGTCGGGGCCACGTCGCCGACCTACAGCCTGACCACTGCACTCGCCGACAGCGGCAACCAGTACGAAGCTGACTTCACCAATCCCGCTGGTTCGGCCACCACCGACCCGGCCACGCTCACCGTGCTCCCGATCCCGCCATTGACCATTACGACCGCGTCCTTGCCGGCCGGCAGCGTGTACCAAAAGTCCCTCAAGAACACCTACTCGGCCACCTTGGCGGCCAGCGGCGGCAACCCGCCCTACAAGTGGTCGATCGTCTCGGGGAGCCTGCCCACCGGCCTCAAGCTGAACAAGGCGAGAGGGATTATCTCGGGGAAGGCCAGCTTCGCCGGCAACTTCGTCTTCACCGCTCAGGTGGTCGACAAGAAGATCGGCAAGACCGAGGACACGGCCACCAAGGTGCTGTCCATCAGCATCGGCTGACGAGATCACGGGACGGCGCCCGACAGCGCCGGCCGGCCTGGTTATCGTGAGCCGGTGCGCATCATCCTCGGCTCCGACCATGCTGGCTTCCGGCTCAAGGGAGCGGTCATCGAGCATCTTGCCGCGGCCGGCCACGAGATCGAGGACGTGGGCACCTTCTCGGAGGACCCGGTCGACTACCCGCCCATCTGCGCCGGAGTGGCCCGGCGGGTGGTCGGCGGAGAGGGTGATCGCGGCATCGTGATCGGGGGCAGTGGCCAGGGGGAGGCCATGGCCGCCAACAAGGTGCGAGGGGCTCGGGCTGCGCTGTGCCACGACGAGTACACCGCTCGCTTCGCTCGTCGGCACAACGACGCCACCGTGCTGTCCCTCGGGGCCCGGCTGGTGGCCACCGAGCTCGCCCTCGACATCGTGGACGAGTTCATGCGCACTTCGTTCGACGGCGGTCGCCACGTGGCCCGGCTGACGGAGCTCACCACCATCGAGGAGGAAGAGGCGGCGAAGGGCCCGACGTCCACCGGCCGTTGATGGCGGGCGGAGACGCGGCGCCGACGCGGATCCGCTACTGCGCCGATGTGGTCGTCGCGGGTGGCGACGGTCTTTCCGGCGCGGCCGGTGTGCTCCGGCCAGGAGTGGTCGAGGTGCTCGGCGACCGGGTCGTCCATGTCGGGACGGGGCCGTCGACCGCGGCCGGCACCTCGGAGGATGCGGACATTCGCGAAGTGCGGGTGAAAGGGGCCCTACTGCCTGGCCTCGTCAACGTCCACTGTCACTCGCCCATGACCCTCTTCCGCGGCTCGGGGGAGGGTCTCTCGCTCCATCGCTGGTTGACCGACGTCCTCTGGCCCATGGAAGCGCACCTCAGCGCCGAGGACGTCTTCTGGGGGATGACCCTGGCCACGGCCGAACTGTTGCGCTTCGGGGTGACGACCTCGTGCGAGATGTACTTCCACGAGGACGCCATCGCCGACGCGGTCATCGCCGCCGGCAGCCGCGCCGTGATCGCCCCCGCCGTCCTCACCTTCGAGCTCGAGCCGAAGGCCGGGTGGTGGGAAGATCGCATCGCGGAGGTCTGCGACTTCCACCGACGGCGCCATGGCCAAGAGAACCGCCTCGAGGTGGGGTTCGCTCCCCACGCTCCCTACAGCGTGCCGTTGGCCGCGCTCTCCGAGACGGCGCTCGCCGCTCGCCAGCTCGACGCTCTCTTTGCCATCCACATGGCCGAGACACAGGACGAGCGCGACCGATTCGTCGCCGAGCACGGGCGGTCGGAACCGGCCCTCCTCGCCGACCTCGGCGTGCTCGACGCCCGGGTCGTCGCCGCCCACAGCATCTGGCTCTCTTCCGAGGACATCGAGATCTACCGGCGATTCGACGTCGCTGTGGCTCACTGCCCATCGAGCAACGCCAAGCTGGCGTCGGGCATCGCTCCGTTGGGCGAGCTGCTCGGCGCCGGCCTCCGGGTGGGGCTCGGCACCGATGGGCCGGCCTCCAACAACGATCTCGACCTCTGGGACGAGGTCCGGCTTTGCGCCATGCTCGCCCGGCTCCGGCAGCGGGACGCCGGTGCACTCGAGCTCGACGGCGGCGTGGGCCCTTGCCACCGGCGATGCCGGCCGTGTTCTCGGGCGCTCCGACGTGGGTGTGCTCGCCATCGGGTCGGTGGCCGACATGATGGCGGTCGACCTCGACGATCCCGTCTTCGTCCCGCTTCACTCCGACGCCCAGCTGGTCGACCACCTCGTGTGGTCGGCCTCCAGCCGACTGGTCACCGACGTGTGGGTGGCCGGTCGCCAGGTGGTCGCTGACCGGCAGTGTGTGACCGTCGACGTCGACCAGGCTCGCCGCGAGGTCGAGCAACGAGCGAAACGCCTGCAGGCGACCACGGCCTGACCAAGCCCCACGCCCGTCGATCGTCCGACCACCCCGGACCGTCGTGATCATGGTGTTTCTGAACGCCCGCCGACGGTCACCGGTCGGGCCGGTCGGCCTCCTCGGCGTAGCCCGCCACCGCCACCGCGAAACCCCGGAGCATGCGACGGAGCACCCCCCTCATGACGCGGCCGGTGCCGGGGATCTTCGGATCGAACGTGGCCGACCAGGAGATGAGCCGTGCCGTCCTTCTCCGGTGCGAGGGTGACATCGGCTCGGTAGTGACGGACGGGAAAGCCCGAGAGGATGGTGTACCCGAGGTGGTGCGGCGGCTCCCACGCGACCACCTCCTCGGTCGACCCGATCCCGTGGCGGGTGAATCGGCGCACGGCCCCCACGCCGTCGGCGGTGCGGGCTCGCCGACCCGGACGAGGTCGGACCGGGTCAGGAACGACCATTCCTTCCACCGGCCCGCCTCACCGATCAGGGGCCAGACCTCAGAGACGGGCGCTGAGCTGCGCGCCCGGGTCGTCGACCGACCATCTTCCACCGGGCACGGATGGCGAGCCGGTGGCCGGAGCCGTCATTCCTCGACGTGGTTCTTCAGGGCTTCAAGCGCCTGCTGGTAGATGGTGGCCATCAGGTCGGCCATCTCGTCGGGAGCGGCCTCCACGTCCCACGTCACGCGACAGGAGCCGCCCGTCGGCGTCACCGTGATGGTCGCCTGGTGGCTCTCGACCGGAGCCCCGTCGACGATCGTGTAGGTAAGGGCGCGGCCGCCGTCATCCTTCTTCACGAGCTCCTCGGTGATGGTCATGCCCATGGTGTCGAGGATGCGCCGATCGCCTTCGACCCGGCACGCGTCGATGCCTGGCATCCAGGTCCCGATGCCGCCGAAGTCGCTGATCACTCCCCAGACCGTGTCGGCTGATTGGTCGATGTCGATGCTGGCCTGTCCCGTCGCCATCTCACCTCGTCTCCTGCGGCCTAACGGCCGCACTGTCTCGGACCCAGCATGACCCGTTGATCGGGTACCGCGGGGCGGCCCGATGGTAGGCCGGCGCTCGGCCCGCCCTCCACCGCCCGTCCGGCTCAGCGCGGGCGCCGCCGAAGCGCTGCCTCGGCGATGGCCGGTGGGGTCCAGCCGATGTCGGTCTCCTGCAAGTTGGTCCCCGGCGGGACGATCTCGTCGATGCGGTCGAGCACATCGGAGTCCAGGCGGAGATCGAGGGCGGTGAGCTGCGCTTCGAAGTGCTCCATGGTCCGGGGACCGATGATGGGGGCGGTGACCGCCGGGTGCTCGAGCGACGAACCCCAGGGCCAGCTCGATGAGGGTGAGACCAGCCCCTTCGGCCAGCTGGTTGAGTGCGTCGACGGCCTGCAGCTTCTGCTGGTTGCCGGGCAGGGACAGGTCGTAGCGGTCGGGGAGCATGGCCGAGCGCCGGCTCGTGTTCTCGCGCCCGGCGCCGAAGGCACCCGACAGCCAGCCACCGCCGAGCGGGCTCCACGAGAGGACGCCCATGCCGAACTGCTGGCAGCGGGGGAGCACCGCCGGCCTCGATGCCGCGCACGAGGATCGAGTACGGCGGTTGCTCGGTCACGAACCGCTCGCGGCTGCGACGCTCGGCCACCCACTGGGCCTCGACGATGTCATCGGCCGGGAACGTCGAGCTCCCGATATAGCGGACCTTTCCGGCACGCACGAGATCACTCAGGGCCCCGAGCGTCTCGTCGATATCCGTCTCCGGTGACGGCCGGTGGATCTGGTAGAGGTCGATGTAGTCGGTGCCCAGCCGACGGAGACTGTTCTCACACTCGGTCAGGATCCATCGTCGTGAGTTGCCCTGAGCGTTGGGATCCTTGCCCATCTGGCCATGCACCTTGGTGGCGAGGACAATGTTCTCTCGCCCGAGGCGGGCCAGGGCCCTGCCCACGATCTCTTCGGACTCACCGGCGGAGTACACGTCGGCCGTGTCGATGAAGTTGATGCCGGCGTCGAGCGCTCGCTCGATGATGCGCACGCACTCGTCGTGATCGGTCGTCCCCCACGCTCCGAACATCATGGCCCCGAGGCAGAGAGGAGAGACCTTCACGCCGGTGCGGCCGAGGGTGCGAAGTTCCATGGCGCGGGATGGTAGCAACGATTGTTCGGATTTGAGACGCCCGACCCGTCGCTTCGGCTGAGGAGTGCGATCCCTCGTCGTGGGGAGCCGATGGAGCGACAGCTCGATGCCGTCGGCGCCGCTGAAGCGTTTCCCAGTCCTAGAAGGGCCCTCTCCGCCGAGCCGAGGGCGCCAGCGTTCGTCCCGACCGAACTGTCGCGTGGGCCTTGGTCGCCCGACGCCCTGCACGGCGGGCCCGTGGCCGCCCTCGTCATCCGGGCCGTCGAGCGCCACCGTCCGGGGGAAGGCGTTCAGCCCACCCGGCTGACTCTCGAGCTTCTCCGACCCGTGCCCTTCTCGCCGCTCACGGTCCGGACCGAGACGATGCGCGACGGGCGCGAAGGTGCAGTTGGTCGACGTCACCGTCGAGGCCGATGGCCGCGATGTGGTCCGGGCTCGGGTCCTTCGCATCCGCACGCTCGGCGCCGACCAGCAGATGCAGGCGAGCGTGGCCGAGGACCCACCCCCACCGCCCCCTTCCGCCGGTCGTGAGGGTCTGTCGCCCGGTCCTCGGGGGGCGGGCGTTCCACAGTGACGGTGTCGAGATGCGATTCGTTGGGGGGCTCTTCGCCCAGATGGGTCCCGCCACCGTCTGGATTCGGTTACGAGTTCCCGTTCTCACCGATGAAGAGCCGAGTCCCTGGCAGCGAGTGGCGGCTGCGGCCGACTTCGGCAACGGCGTCTCGTCCGAGCTCGACTTTCAGACCCACCTCTTCATCAATCCCGACCTCACCGTCTACGTCCACCGACCACCGGTCGGCGAGTGGGTGTGTCTCGATGCCCGGACCCGGTTCGGGGCCCCGGGTATCGGGATGGCGGAGTCGGCGCTCTGGGACATCCAAGGCCGCATCGGTCGGGCGGCCCAGTCCCTGCTCGTCGAGCGTCACTCGTAGTGGTGCCGATGACTGCCTGGTTGTGCCGACAACCGGCGAGGATGCCGACGGCCGTCAGCAGGTCAGTGTGAGAGCCAGGAGTCCGGGTCGGCAGTGAGCTTGCGCACCTGCCGCGGGAGCTGGCCGGTGACGATGTCAGCGATGGTGACCTGCTCGAGGACCTGGCGCAGGCTGGCCCGCACCGCGACCCATACCTCCTGCAGGTGCTCGGCTGATCCCTCGTAGTTGGCCGCCTCCGGCCGCAGGCCCCGGACCTCGGCCAGCGGCCCGTCGAGCGGGCGGATGACCTCGGCCAGCGTGATCTCCTTGGCCGGCCTGGAGAGGCGGTAGCCGCCATCGGCTCCCCGTTGGCTGAGCAGCAGGCCAGCTCGCCGCATGTCGTTGAGGATGCTCTCGAGAAACTTGGCCGGTAGGCCCTGGGCGCTGGCCAGTGTTTCGGCCGTCACCGGTCGTCCTTCGGCATCGGCCAACGTGCACAGCGCACGGACGGCGTAATCCACCTTGGCCGAAATGTACACGGGGGGATTCTTTCAGAGGTGATGCCCTGTTGCCCTGGCGCGCTCCGTCGGAGGCTGGACGGTGGCTCGCTCAGCCCCTGGCCGCGTCGAGCAGGCCGTAGCGCCGGCGCACGCCCAGGTTGGCCCGGCAAAGACGGCGTCGACCAGGATGCCGATGACACGATGACGATCATCATGGCCACCACCACGCCGTAGTCCCCCTGGGTGTCGGCATTGACGATGCGACCTCCCAGGCTGAGCGGGGTGACCAGGATGAGGAATTCGCCGGCCATCAGGGCGTGCCAGGCGAACGCCCATCCCTGCTTGAGCCCACCGAGGATGCTGGGGAAGGCGGCGGGGAGGACCACGTGGCGCTCGAGGGCGAGCCCTCGGGCCCCGAGGATCCGACCCACCCGCAGCAGGCTCGGTGGCACCTGGTCGATCCCGCTGATGAAGCCGTTGGCCACCGCCGGTGCCGCCCCGAGCACCATCATGAGAAGGATGGCATTCCTGGTGATGCCGAACACCATGACGCCGAGGGGATACCAGAGCACGGAAGGCATGGTCTGCATCCCGGTGATCAGTGAGCCGATGCCGGCGCGCAGCACGGGGATGCGGGCGACAGCCGTTCCGACGATGCCACCGATGATCACCACCAGGACGTAGCCGATGACCGCCTGCTGGGCCGTGACCCAGCAGGCCTGCCAGAAGAACGAGGTGCCGAGAAGATCCCAGAGCTGCCGGGCGGCGGTGGCGGGTGACTGCAGGATGTAGGGCTTCCAGTGGACCCATACCGCGATCTGCCAGACCAGCAGGATGAGGCCGAAGGCGATGAGCTTGGGCCAGGTGGCACCCCAGAGACGCTGGGCGACGGTCTTGCCGGTCCTCCGTCCCTCGCTTTCCTCGAGGGCGTCGAGCCCGGCCAGGGCCTGGCTCGAGTGACGGGGAGTTCGATCCATTGGCCACCGGCGGTCGTCGACCCGTTCCCATTGGAAACGGGTGTCGTCACGGCCGGTGCCCGTGGGCCGTCAACCACCATGTCGGCCCACCTCGGCGCGCAAGCTGATCGGTGACCGTTGCTGCCAAGCCGGCGATTTCGACGGAATCGATGCGGCGGGGACGGGGGAGGTCGACCTCGTAGGTGGCCGCCACCCGGCCGGGACGGCTGGTGAGCAGCACGATCCGGTCCCCCAGCCGGGCCGCCTCGCGCACGTTGTGGGTGACGAAGAGAACGGTGAAGCGCCGCTCCTGCCACAGCGATTCGAGCTCGTCGTGGAGCAGGTCGCGGGTGATGGCGTCGAGGGCGCCGAACGGCTCGTCCATGAGCAGGAGGCCGGCGTCCTGGGCCAGGGCGCGAGCCAGGGCGGCGCGTTGACGCATCCCGCCGGACAGTTCGTGGGGGCGCTTGGGCCCGAAGCCGGCGAGATGGACGCGTTCGAGCAGGTCGTCGGCGATTCCTCGCCGATCCGACTTGGCCACGCCGCGCAACCGGAGCGGAAGCTCGACGTTGGCGGCCACCGTCAGCCAAGGGAACAGGGCGGAGTCCTGGAAGAGCATGGCCGTCGCCGTGCCCCCGGTCCGTCCGATGGAAGGGTCGCCGTTCACCGGGCTGGCGCCGGCCGATTCGGACGGCGGTCACGTCCACCGTCCCCACCGTCGGTCGGTCCAGGCCGGCCACCAGATTGAGGATGGTCGTCTTCCCACATCCCGAGGCACCGACCAGGCACACGAACTCGTGGGGCTCGACCTGCAAGGTGATGTCGGCCAGGGCGGTGACGGCGCTGTCACCGACGCCGTAGCGCTTGGACACCCCGGTGAGGGCGACCGACGGGGAGCGGGTCGGGGCGGCGGGGATGCCTGGTGGTGGCGCCAGCGTGGAGGTCATGACGAGCAGCGTCGGCTTTCCTTGTGCCGTCAGCAGTTGGTTGACCGGTCCCAGGTCGTAGATCCCGCTGATGCTCGGTGGTGGCGAACCCGGCTGCCTTGGCGTGGGCCTCGTCGGTGGCGATGGTGCTGACGCCAGAGGATCATTGGTGAAGGTCATGTCCGACCAGGCGGCGTCGAGCTCGCTTGTGCTCAGCGACTTGCCGGTCAATGTGGCCAGGGCGGCGTTGGCGTCGGTCCGGGCGGCGGTGGGCGATGACTTGATGAAGGCATTGGCGGCCAGCTGTCCCTTGAGGAGCGCGGTGACCACGCTCGGATGGGCAGTCAGGAAGGGGTCGAGCCACCACCAGCAGGGTGGTCGAGAACTGACCGTTGGGCCACTGCGTCTTCTCGTTGACCAGTACGTGGCCGCCCTTGGCCACCATCTCGGCCACGTAGGGCTCGGGAACCCAGGCGCCGGCGATGGTGCCGGCCTCGAAGGAGGTGACGGTGGTGGCATTGGCCTCCGGCAGGATGGTGACCTCACCGCTGCCGCCGTTCGGGCCGGGGAAGGTCAGACCCTGCTTCTTGAGCCAGGTGCGCAGAGCGACGTCCTGGGTGTTGCCGAGCTGGGGCGTGGCCAGGGTCTTGCCCTTGAGCTGGCTGGGCGAGGTGATCGAGGAGGACACGACAAGCGCCGCGCCGCCGGAGGTCGCCCCCGAGATGATCCTGATGGCCTTGTCGTGCGAGTAGGCGGTGATGGCCGAGTTCGGGCCCATGTAGGCGGCGTCCAGCGATCCGGCGAGCAAGGCGGTGACTTCGGCCGGACCGGCGTTGTAGGTGGAGGTCTGCAGAGGGTCACGTTGCTCGGAAGGTTCTTCGTGAAGAACCCCTCCTGCACACCGATCAGCGCCGGGGCATGGGTCAGATTGGTCAGGTAACCCAGACGCAGCGTCACCGGCGCGCCGGATGTCGTGGCCGTCGCCGCCGGAGGTCGTCGTCGTGGGGCTGCGAGGTTCCGAGCTGCACGCGGCCGCCACCAGGCCGACGGCGGCCACCGCGGCCACGGCGGCCAAGCGACGGAACCGCCGGCGGACCGAAGGATGTGGTCTGGACTGCGGTCACGATGCTCCTCTTCTTTGGTTCCGTTTGATCGTTTGAATGATTCCGGGACGTCTTCGACGGTGACGCACCGCTGACGACGCGCCTGGGGAACGGCACGCTCGAGCCGTCCTCTCGGATCCTAGCCTGGCTCCTGCGGCGGGCACGGCACTGTCTGGTGCGACAGCAGACGCATTGCCATCTCGCTCGGATGGCGCCAGATTGTCTCCTTACCCCATATACCTACAAAATAAGTAGGAATTAGTTTAACTCAATATAGCAAAAAGGGCGGGGCTTTTCAACGGCGCTCTGCTCGTGGCGACCACATCGGGATGTCGGCAGAGCTCAGCGAACAGGGCATTCGGTGTCGTCAGCGACGATTGCGCAGGCAGGATACCGACGTCCGAGGCACGGATTGTGACAAATCGGGTGGCCGACGGCCAGGGATTTGGCTCAGCGCCCGAGTCGTTGGAGAAGCCGTCGGCGATGGTCCGGCCATTCGTCGGCCAGCATGGAGAAATACGCCGAGTCACGCACCGCGCCGTCCGTGCCCGGCCGCTCGGATCGCAGGATCCCGTCGAGGCGGCAGCCGAGCCGACGATGGCCGATCGCGACCGGGCGTTCCGGGCGTCGGTCTTGAGGCGGACGGCGCGGACCTGCCAGCACTCGAAAGCGTGGGCCATCATCAGCACCTTGGCCTCGGTATTGACCGCAGCTGCGCTTGCGCCGATGGGTGGAGCCACGTGTAGCCGATGTTGGTCACGTCGACCGCGCCCGGTGCGCCGGAGCTGTTCCGACCCGGCGAAGACGCCGGTCCAATCCCACGCCGCCATGTCGTAGAAGCGGGTGCTGCCCACCACCCGGCCGAGCTCGCGGCTCCAGGTCACGAACGGGTAGTGCTCACCCTTCTGGCGGCGATCGAGGGCCCGATCGACGTAGTCCTCCATGGACGGCCGATCCCAGGGCACCGACGAGAGCGTGAAGGTCGAGCGGTCGTCGATGGCTGCCTCGACCAACGCGTCCAGGTGTCCGATCTCGAGAGGGATCAATCGCACGTAGCGGCCGGCCAGCGAGAAGGGCGGGACGGGCTCGGGCGGGGGCATGGAGGCGAGTGGCTCGGGGAGGGCCGGTCGCTACTTGAGTAGGCGGGACAGGCGCCGGTCGGCCAGTGGCCGGCCGGCCGGTCTGGCACTGCGGGCAGTACTGCAAGGACTTGGTGGCGAAGGAGACCTGTCGGATGGTGTCGCCACACTCCGGGCAGGTCTCGCCCGTCCGGCCATGGACCCGCATGGCCCGCTTCTTGTCGGCCTTGAGCTCACCGATGCCGAGCCCGGTGAGCTGCTCGACCGCCTCGGAGAGCACGGTGACGAGCGCGTCGTACAGGCGGCGGACCTCTTCGGTTCCGAGGCGGTCGGCCCGCCGGTAGGGCGAGAGCTTGGCCACGAACAGCGCCTCGTCGGAGTAGGCGTTGCCCACCCCGGCGATGACCGACTGGGTGGTGAGCACCCCCTTGATGGTGGCCCCGCCCGCCTCGGCCAGCAGGCCGGCGAAGGCCTCGGGCGTGAAGGAGGGCGAGAGCGGGTCGATCCCGAGGGCGGCCAGAGGCGGCACGTCCTCGAGGGCGCGCACCACCCAGAGGGCGAGGCGTTTCTCGGTCCCCATCTCGGTGATGTCGAAACCGGCACCACCGTCGAGGCGAACCCGAAGAGCCAGGGGGCCGCGGCCGGGCCGGGCTCGGCCGGCGGGCACCGCCTCGTACCAGTGTGAGCCAGCCGCCTCGGGCGAAGTGGACGACGAGGAAGAGGTCCGTCGGCCTCGATGGCCACGAACTTGCCCCGGCGACCGACGTCGCGTGACGTCCCGGCCCTCGAGCGCATCGAGGGGTGGGTCAAACGTCTTGAGGGCCGAGAAGGAGGCGAGCTCGCACCGTTCGATGGTCCCGCCGGCGAGGTGTCCCCGGAGGGCGGTGGCCAGCGCCTGGACCTCGGGAAGCTCGGGCACCTTCCAATTGTGGCCTGTCGCGGGCCGTAGTATCTCCGCCGCATCGGCGCGGGGCGGCGGCGAACGGGCGATCGGTCGTCGCATCGGCGCTCGACCGGCCTACCCGTTCCCGTCGTTGCGGCCGGTGTCCTGGACCCGGATGGCCGGAGCAACGGCCGTCTCGCCCGGGCCGTGGTCGATGACTCGACCGAGCAGCCGACTGGAGAATGCCCGTGTTCCGTGCGGTCCCCGCCGACGCCGACTTCGTCGCCCTCGAGGCGGAAGAGCTCGCCCGTTGGTCGCGCCACGACGTCTTCGCCCGCTCGGTCTCGCTGCGGGCCGGGGCCGAGCCCTGGGTGTTCTACGAGGGGCCGCCGACGGCCAACGGTCGGCCCGGGCTGCACCACGTCTGGGCCCGGGTCTACAAGGACCTGTTCTGCCGCTACCGGACGATGCGGGGCTTCGCCGTCCCGCGCCGTGCCGGTTGGGACACCCACGGCCTTCCCGTCGAGGTCGAGGTCGAGAAGCAACTCGGCATCGTGGCCAAGCAGCAGATCGAGGACGAGGTCGGCATCGCCGAGTTCACCCGGTTGTGCCGCCAGTCGGTGCGGAACTACGTCGACGACTGGAAGGCGCTGACCGAGCGCATCGGCTACTGGATCGACCTCGACGACGCCTACTGGACGTTCTCCTCCGAGTACGTCCAGTCGGTGTGGTCCAACCTCCGTCGCCTCTTCGACGACGGCCTCCTCTACGAGGACATCAAGGTCGTCCCGTATTGCCCGCGGTGTGGCACCGCCCTCTCCAGCCACGAGCTCGGCCAGCCCGACGTGTACCAGGAGGTGGTGGACGAATCCGCCTACGTGCGCTTTCCGTTCCTCGACGAGGGTGACGCGGCACGAAGCTTGGCCCGAGGCCCTCGGGCGCCCGTCGGTGGCCGGGCTCTCGCTCGTGGCCTGGACGACGACGCCGTGGACGCTGCTCTCCAACACCGGGGCGGCCGTCTCCGCCGACCTCGACTACGCCGTGGTGGGTGACGACCTGGTGGCCGCCGACTTGGTCGAGGCCGTCTTCGGCGAGGGTACGGTCGAGGCCGGCCGGGTCCCGGGGCCGACCCTCGTCGGCTTGCGCTACGAGCGGCCGTTCACCGATCTCGCCGTCTCGCCGGAGGAGGAGGCGGCCGGCTGGCGGGTGGTGGCCGGGGCGTTCGTCGAAGCCGACGAGGGCACCGGGATCGTCCACCTGGCCCCCGCCTTCGGCGAGGTCGACCGCGAGGTCGGCCGGGCCGAGGGCTTGCCCACCCTCAACCCGGTCGGGCCCGACGGACGGTTCACCTCCGACATCGGATGGCTGGCGGGACGCCCGGTCCGCGAGGCCAACACCGAGATCAACGACCGCCTCGAAGCAGGCCGGCCGGCTCGTGCGCCGAGCCGACTACCGGCACTCGTACCCGCACTGCTGGCGGTGCGGCACCCCGCTCATCTATTGGGGCAAGCCGAGCTGGTACGTCCGCACGTCGGCGCAGAAGGACCGCCTGGTGAGCGAGAACCGGACCATCGACTGGCACCCCGCTCACATCCGTGACGGGCGCATGGGGGAGTGGCTGGCCAACAACGTGGACTGGGCGCTGTCCCGCGACCGCTTCTGGGGAACCCCTCTGCCGGTGTGGCGCTGTGCGGCCGGACATCTGCGCTGCGTGGGCTCGCTCGCCGAGCTCTCCGAGCTCGCCGGGCGCGACGTGACCGGGGTCGACCCCCACCGGCCGACGATCGACGAGGTCACCTTCCCGTGTCCCGACTGCCACGGGGAAGGGGACGGGGTGGCGGACGGGGTGGCCACCATGGTCCGGGTCGAGCCGGTCATCGACGCCTGGTTCGACTCGGGGTCGATGCCGACGGCCCAGTGGGGCTACCCGCAGGCACCGGGATCGGACGAACGCCTCGTCTACCCGGCCGACTTCATCTGCGAGGCCATCGACCAGACCCGCGGCTGGTTCTACTCGCTCCTGGCCGTGAACACGCTGGTGCGTGGCAGCACGCCGTACCGGCACGTGCTGTGTCTCGGCCACATCGTGGACGCCGACGGGCGAAAGATGTCGAAGAGCCTGGGCAACGTCATCGACCCCTGGGAGATCGTCGGCTCGCGGGGCGCCGATCCGCTGCGGTGGTGGATGTTTTCGCAGGGATCGCCGTGGACGCCGACCCGCGTGAGCTTCGACGCCATCGACGCCACCACCCGTGACGCGCTGTTGACCGTGTGGAACACCTGGTACTTCTTCGCCACCTACGCCGCTCTCAATGAGTTCGATCCCGATGACGCGCGCCATTCCCGCACCCGATGGGCGGCCGCCACTCGACCGGTGGATGCGCTCACGTCTGGCCGCAACGGTGGAGACGGTGACCGCCGCGCTCGACGGCTACGAGCCCTTCCCGGCTGCCTCGGCCGTGGCCGAGCTCACCGATGACGCCTCGAACTGGTTCGTGCGGCGCAGCCGGAGACGGTTCTGGCGGACCGATCCGGACGCCGACCCGGTCGACGCCCTCAGCGCCCAGGCCACGCTGCACGAGGTGCTGGTCACCGCTGTCCAAGTTGCTGGCTCCGTTCTGCCCGTTCCTGGCCGACCGGATGTGGCGAGAGCTCACCGACGCGGGCGACGACGACTCCGTGCACCTGGCCGAGTGGCCGGCGGCCGACTCGGATGGGCGCGACCCTGGGCTCGAGGCCGGGATGGCCCTCGCCCGCCGACTCTCCTCGCTCGGGCGGGCGGCCCGGGCCGAGGCCGGGGTCAAGGTGCGTCAGCCGCTGGCCCGGGCGCTCGTGTACCTGCCGGCCGGCAGCGCCTCGACTCCCCCGCGGTGTGGTCGAGGACGAGCTCAACGTGGACGTGGTCGAGGTGGCCACCGAGCTGGGCGACGTCCTCTCCTACGAGCTCGTCCCCAACTACCGCGTGCTCGGGCCCCGGTTGGGCGGGCGGGTCCAGCAGCTGCGCTCGGCCCTCGGCACGGTGGATACGGCGGCGGCCGCAGTCGAACTGGCGGCCGGCCGGCCGGTGACGGTCGAACTCGGCGACGGGACGGTCGAGCTGGCCAGCCGACGAGGTCGAGCTGCGGGTGCGGGCCCAGCCCGGCTTCGCCGTCTCGCGCGACGGAGCCGAGGTGGTGGCACTCGACCTGACCCTCGACGACGATCTGCGCCGGCGGGGCCTCGCCCGCGAGGTCGTGCGACACGTCCAGGACGTGCGCAAGGCGGCGGGCCTCGAGGTCTCCGACTGGATCCGGCTGTGCCTGGTGGGGGTCGACGACCTCGAACCGCTCTTCGGCGACATCGGCCGCGAGGTGCTGGCCCGTGCCGTGACCACCTCCCCGCCTGGCGAGCGGACGGCCCGGAACCGTGCTCGTGCTCGAGACGGGCGACGCCACCCGCCAGGTCGAGGTCTGGATCGAGAAGGCGCCGTGACCGCGGCGGGCGGGACGGGCCGGTCCGATCTCGATGAAGCCTGCGTGGTGGCCGTCGACCTCGGCACCGGTGGTCCGAAGGTGGCGGTGGTCTCCGGGCCGGGGTCGCGTTCTGAACCATGCCTTCCGACCGGTGGCGTTGCACCTCCTGCCCGGCGGCGGCGCCGAGCAGGACCCGGACGAGTGGTGGTCGGCCATCAGTGCCGCCTGCCGCCAGGCGGTCGCCGAATCCGGGGTGGATGCGGGTCGCCTGATCGGCATGGGCGCCACGGCCCAGTGGTCGGGGACGGTGGCGGTGGGAGCCGACGGTCGGCCGTTGATGCGCGCGGTGATCTGGATGGACTCGCGGGGAAGCGCGGCCATCCGCCGGGTGGCCGGTGGCCCGGTCAACGTCCTCGGCTACGACCCTCGCAAGATCCTGCGCTGGGTCCAGGTCACCGGAGGAGCGCCGGGACTGTCGGGGAAGGACCCGTTGGCCCACATCCTCTTCATCCGCGACGCGTTCCCCGACGTCTTCGCCCGGACCACCACCTTCCTCGAGCCCGTCGACTACCTCAACCTCCGCCTGACCGGGCGCCGGGTCGCCTCCTTCGACTCCATCTGCGCCCACTGGGTGACCGACAACCGGTCCATCGACCGGGTGCATTACGACCAGCGATTGCTGGACATGTGCAACCTCGATGGTGCCGTCCTGCCCGAGCTCGTGAAGCCGGCCACCGTCATCGGCGAGCTCACCACCGAGGCCGCGGCCGACCTCGGCCTGCCGGCCGGCCTGCCGGTGGCCACGGGCAGCGGCGACGTTCACTCCGCCGTCGTCGGTTCCGGTGCGGTGGCCGACTACGACGCCCACCTCTACATCGGCACGTCGTCGTGGATCTCGGCCCACGTTCCGTTCAAGAAGACGGCACCGACGAGCAACATCGCCTCGATCCCGGCGGCCGTGCCGGGCAAGTACATGATCGCCGACGAGCACGAGACAGCCGGGGTCTGCCTGGCCTTCGCCTGCGAGCAACTCGGCCTGGCCGACGACGTCGAGGCGGCCAACGCCCTGGCCGCCACCGCCGCTCCGGGCAGCGGTCGGGTGCTGTTCACCCCCTGGCTCAATGGCGAGCGCTCACCGGTCGACGACCACACCCTCCGTGGTGGTTTCCACAACCTCTCGCTGTCCACCACTCGCGCCGACTTGTGCCGGGCTGTCTTCGAGGGAGTCGCGCTCAACTCCCGCTGGCTGCTCGACGCCGTCGAGAAATTCGCCGGCCGTCGTCTCGATTCATTGGCCTTCATCGGCGGTGGAGCCAACTCGGCGCTCTGGTCACAGATCCACGCCGACGTGCTCGGCCGCGAGATCCGCCAGATGAAGGAACCGAGGCTGGCCAATGTGCGGGGCGCGGCTCTGCTCACGCTGCTTACCCTCGGATGCGTCTCGCTCGAGGAGATCCCGTCTCTTGTCGAGGTCGAGCGTCGGTTTGCACCCGACTCCGGTACCGCCGCGGCCGGTGAGTACGACCTGCTGTTCGAGCAGTTCGTCGCCCTCTACAAGCAGAACAAGGGCATCTACCGCCGGCTCAACTCGGCGTTGATCAGCTGACGACCGGCGACGAGCGGGAGGCCGGCGTGGCCCCGTCTCAGGGCTCGGTAGGCGCCGTCGACTGCTCGCGGGCCCGATTGGCCGCGCCCACCACGGCGCTCAGCGATGCGTCCAGAATGCTCGAGTCCATCCCCACTCCCCACCACGTGGATCCGTCCGGCCCCTGCGCCTCCACGTAGGCCACCGCCGATGCTTCGCTGCCGGCGGTGAGAGCGTGTTCGGAGTAGTCCTTGATCTCGAACTCGACGGCGAGCTCGGACCGCAGGCCGATGACCAGCGCGTCGATGGGGCCGTTGCCCTCGGCCATGACCGTCCGAGGTTCACCGTCCACCAGCAGCTGGGCGGTCACCGTCGTGCGACGGCCGCCGGTCGTCACTTCGCTGCCGAGAAGGCGGAGACCAGCCTCCTCGGGCAAGTAGGTGCGAGCGAAGACGTCCCACATCTCGCCGGGTTGGATGACCGTGCCGCTTTCCTCGGTGTGGGCCTGCACCTCCTTTTGGAACTCGATCTGCAGTCGGCGTGGTAGGTCGAGCCCGTGCTCGGTGTCCATCACGTAGGCCGTGCCGCCCTTACCGGACTGGCTGTTGACCTGGATGATGGCCTCGTAGGTGCGCCCGACGTGGCTCGGGTCGATGGGGAGGTAGGGAACCTCCCACTTTTCGTAGTCGGCGCCGATGGCGGCCATGCCCTTTTTGATGGCGTCCTGGTGCGAGCCGGAGAAAGCCGTGTAGACGAGGTCGCCGGCGTAGGGATGGCGCGGGTGGACGGGCAGGCGGGTGGCGTACTCGGCCACTCGGCGGATCCGGCCGATGTCGCTGAAGTCGAGCGCCGGGTCGATGCCCTGCGAGAACAGGTTCATGGCCAGCGTCACGATGTCGACGTTGCCCGTCCGCTCACCGTTCCCGAACAGGGTCCCCTCGACCCGGTCGGCGCCGGCCAGTGTGGCCAGCTCGGCGGCGGCCACGGCCGTGCCCCGGTCGTTGTGGGGGTGAAGGCTCAGGATGAGCGAGTCGCGGTGGGAAACCGTGCGGTCGAACCATTCGATGACGTCCGCGTACACCTGGGGCCCGTACATCTCGACCGTGTTGGGGAGGTTGATGATGATGGGCCGCTCCGGCGTCGGCTCGATCACCGCCATCACCGCCTCGCAGATCTCGACGGCGAAGTCGGGCTCCGTCCCGGTGAAGCTTTCCGGCGAGTACTCGTAACGGATGTCGGTGCCGGGCAGCTCGGTCTCGAACTTGCGGCACAGCCGGGCGGCGTTGACGGCGATCTCGATGATGCCGGCCCGATCGAGTCCGAAGACCACCCGCCGCTGGAGCTCGGAGGTCGAGTTGTAGAAGTGGACGATGGCCCGGGACGCGCCCTCGAGTGACTCGAAGGTCCGTTCGATGAGCTCCTCACGGCATTGGACGAGGACCTGGATGGTGACGTCGTCTGGGATCAGCCCTTCTTCGATGATCTGGCGTTGGAAGTCGAAGTCGGTCTGGGAAGCGGAAGGGAAGCCGACTTCGATCTCCTTGAAGCCCACGTCGGCCAATGTGGCGAACAGGGCCAGCTTGCGCTCCGAGTCCATCGGGTCGATGAGGGCCTGGTTCCCGTCCCGCAGATCCACGCTCGCCCAGCGAGGGGCAATGGTTGGCTGGCGGTCGGGCCAGGTGCGGTCGGTGAGCACGAGCGGCCGGTAGGGCCGGTAGAGGTGGAAGGGCATGGGGGAGACATCACAGGGCATGGCCAGCCGTTGTCCGGCCCCCGTTCCTTGGTTCGTCCTCGCTTCGTCGCTCATCGACATACTCCTCGCCATTCGGGGCTCGACCCGCTCCGTCACCGACCGGCTGTCAGACCACAGCCTGACCTCCGGTCCGCACCTGTTGGCACCACTGGTGCTCGCCCACGAAAAAACCCCCTGGCCGATTCGGCGCAGGAGGTTCGGGGCGAACGCGATGTGGCGTTCGCCGTCAGGTAAGGAGCAGCTCCGAGCGCACCGTCGCGTACATAGCCCCACCATGCTGACAGGGGCTCGAGGTCGGCGTCAAGGACACCGCAGCTCGCCTCTCCACCGGCGCTCAGATCCGTTCGAAGTTGCGGGCCAGGTCCCAGTCGGTGACGGCCCGGTTGGCCTTGGCCCATTCCTGTCGGGCCGTGTTGAGGAGATGTTCGTGGACCTCCCGCCCGAAGGCGCCGACCGCCACCTTGCTCGATGCCAGGGCGTCGATGGCCTCGACCAGAGTGGTCGGGACGCGAGGCAAATCGGTCGCGGCATACGCGTTGCCGACAAAGGCCGCCGGCAGCTCGAGCTCGTTCTCGATACCCCAGAGGCCGCCGGCAATGGAAGCGGCGAGGGCGATGTACGGGTTCACGTCGGCCCCGGGTATCCGGTTCTCGATCCGACGGCCGATGCCGGCCCCGAGAGCCGCGCAGGCCGCAGGTCCGGTTGTCCTCTCCCCAGACGAGCGCGGTCGGCGCCCACGAATCGGGCACGAACCGGCGATAGGAGTTCACGTAGGGAGCGAAGCACCACGTGAGCTCGCCGGCGGTCGCCAGCTGACCGGCCACGAACTGTGCGCCGACCTTCGAAAACCCGGCATCCTGGGGTCCGGACCCGTCCTCGGGTGCCATGAGCGGTGTCCCGTGCTCCGCGTCCCAGAGGCTCGTGTGTAAGTGGCACGACGAGCCGGCCGTCGCCATCGACCACTTGGCCATGAACGAGGCGGACCGCTCGAGTTGGCCGGCGATCTCTTTCACACCCGTCTTGAACACGAGGTGGCGGTCGGCCACCTCGAGGGCTTCGCCATAGGTGATGTTGATCTCGTGTTGTCCGAAGCCGGCCTCGCCCTTCGAGAACTCGATGGGCAGACCGGCCTCGGTCATCTGGCGACGGATGCGTCCGATCACGTACTCGTCTCGAGATGTCTGCAGCAGTTGATAGTCCTCGATGGTGTCCGAGTGAGGCACGAGCCCCTGCCAGCGCTTGGCCGACGCTTCGGCGTAGGAGTCGGTGAACAGGTAGAACTCGAGCTCGGTGGCGCAGCGCACCTCGAGCCCGAGCTCGGCTGCCCGCTCGATCTGGCGTCGCAACATCCGGCGGGGCGAGACTTCGACCGGTTCGCCGCTCGTGGTGAAGAGGTCGCAGAGGACGAGGGCGCTGCCGGGCAGCCAGGGCAGCGGCCGGAGGGTCTTCGGATCGATCTGGGCGTGGAGGTCGCCGTAGCCCGTCTCCCACGACGCCAACTGGTAGCCGGGCAGGGGCTCCATGTCCACGTCGCAGGCGAGCAGGTAATCGCACACCTCGATGCCGTGGGCGGCCACCTCGTCGAGGAAGAACGTGCCGGCGACGCGCTTGCCGACGGGTCGCCCCTGCAGGTCGGGGAAGGCCACCACCACGGTGTCGATGTCACCCGTCCGCACCTGGTGGGGCAGGGTCTCGAGCGTCAGCATGACCGAAGCCTGGTCCAGCGAGCAGCGTGCGTCCAGCGACGCCGGCCTATTCCGGGGTCACGTAGGCGGCGGTGATGCCGCCGTCGACCACCAGCGCCGAGCCGGTGACGAACGAAGCCTCGTCCGAGGCCAGGAAGAGGGCGGCGGCCGCGATCTCCTCGGGCCGTCCGAATCGGCCCATGGGGACGTGTACGAGGCGCCGTTCACGACGGTCCGGGTCGCGCAACAGCTCGGCCAACAACGGCGTCTCGATCGGACCCGGGCAGATCGAGTTGACCCGGATCCCTTGCCGGGCGTATTCGACCGCGATCTCGCGAGAGAGGGCGAGGACCCCTCCCTTCGACGCGGTGTAGGCAACCTGGGCGGTGGCCGACCCGACAAGGGCCACGAACGAGGCCACGTTCACGATGGATCCGCCGCCCGAGGCCAGCATGGCCGGGATGGCTGCCCGGCAGCCGAGCCAGACTCCCTGCAGGTTGACCTCCATGACCCGTTGCCACGTCGCCGGCGGCGTATCGAGGACACCCCCGTCGTCAGGCGGGAAGATGCCGGCGTTGTTGAAGAGGACGTCGAGGCGTCCGAAGGCACCGTTGGCCGCGTCCACCATGGCCTGCACCTGATCGGCGTCGGCCACGTCCACGCCCACCGGCTCCGCCTGTCCGCCGGATGCCACCACCTCGGCCGCCACCTCGCGGGCGGCGTCGGCCACGACGTCGGCGACCACCACCGCGGCGCCCTCCGCCGCGAACATCGACGCCGCCACCCGGCCGATCCCGCTCCCCGCGCCGGTGAGCACCGCCACCTTGCCGTCGAGTCGTCCCACGTACCCTCCCTGCTGCCGAGCGCGGCCGCACCTTACCGGGGTGACACTCGACCGGGGCCGCCGTGGAGTTGGCCCGGCGAGGGATACTCGTTCCTCATGACCGAACCTGTGCGCCGCCCGATCATCGGTCTCACGACCTATCGGCAAACGACGTCGTGGGGGGCGTGGCATCGGGAGGCGGCCCTCATTCCCGCCACCTATCTCGACGTCCTGGTGCGTGCCGGAGCGCAACCGGTGCTCCTTGCCCCGATTCACGACACCGTGGTCGACGAGCCATCCGTCGAGACGGATGTGGCGCCCAAGGTGCCGGAACCGTCCGGCCTCGATGCCGTCTGCGATGGCCTCGACGGCCTCGTACTCGCCGGCGGAGGCGACGTGGGCCCCACTCACTACGACCAGACGCCCGACCCGCGGACCGCCGGGACCAGCGAGGACCGGGATCGGCTGGAGTTCGATGTGCTGCTCCTCGCTCTCGAACGCGACATGCCCGTCCTGGCCGTGTGCCGAGGACTCCAGGTCCTGAACGTCGCCCTCGGCGGCGACCTCGTCCAACACCTTCCCGATCGCATCGGCTCGGACGCGCATCATCCGGGACCTGGTGCCTTCGCCTCGGTGATGGTGACCACCGAGCACGACAGCCATGTCGGTCGACTGTGCGGTGCGCGGGTCGAGGTCCGGTGCAGTCATCACCAGGCGCTCGACCACCTCGGCCGCGGCCTGCGGATCACGGCCACCAGTGACGACGGCGTCGTCGAAGCCGCCGAGCTCGAAGCGAGGACCTTCGTGGTCGGCGTGCAGTGGCATCCCGAGGAAACCGGCGACACCCGGCTGTTCGAAGGGCTCGTGGCCGCCTCGTACGCGTGGCGGTCACAACGTGGCCGCGAGTCGACCGAGGAGCGCGCCTCATGAGCGAGACCACGACGGTGGTCAACCCGGCCACCGAGCGAGTCATCGCCGAGGTGCCGGTGGCCGGGCCCGACGAGGTCGATGAGGCGGTGGCCCGGGCCCTCCGGGCGGCTCCCGCCTGGCGGGCGGTGCCACCAGCCGACCGGTCGCGACTGCTGCGACGATTCGCCGCCGCCGTCGAAGAGCACGGTGAGGAGCTGGCTGCTCTGGAGACGGCCAACGTCGGCAAGCCGATCACCGAGAGCCGCGACGACGTGGCCATGGTGGCCGAAGTCCTCTACTTCTATGCCGGGGCAGTGGACAAGCACCGAGGCGACACGGTGCCCGTGGCCGGGGGAGTGGCCATGACCTTCCACGAGCCCCTGGGGGTGGTCGGCGCCATCGTGCCCTGGAACTTCCCGTTGGCCATTGCCTCGTGGAAGATCGGCCCGGCGCTCGCCACCAGCAACACCATCATCGTGAAGCCGGCTGAAGCCACGCCCCTCACCGCTCTTCGCTTGGTCGAGCTGGCCCACGAGGCGGGACTTCCCGAAGGAGTGTTCCAAGTGGTCGTGGGCCGGGGCGCGGTGGCCGGGGCCCGCCTCGTCGAGCATCCCGACGTGGCCAAGGTGGCGTTCACCGGGTCGACGGCCGTCGGCCGACAAGTGATGGCCGCGGCAGCCGGCACGATCAAGCGAGTGACCCTCGAGCTGGGCGGCAAGTCGGCCGGCATGGTCTTCGCCGACGCCGACCTCGAACTGGCCGCCGCGTCGACTCCCGGGGGTGCCTTCGCCAACGCCGGCCAGGACTGTTGTGCGCGCAGCCGCCTGCTCGTCGAGCGCCGCGTGTTCGACCGCTTTCTGGAGCTGCTGGCGCAGGCGGTCGACGGCTGGACGGTAGGGGACCCGACCGACCCGGCGACCCGCATGGGTCCCCTCGTCACGGCCGAGCACCGGGCGGCGGTCGCGGCATTCCTCGAACCGGGCATGGGCGAGCCGGACGGCACGCCCGTCGTACCCGCCCACCGCGGCCGAGTTCCCGAAGGGGTGGGCCACTGGTTCGCGCCGACGGTGGTGGCCCCGGCGAGCGCCGAGTGGCGCTTGGCCCAGGAGGAGATCTTCGGGCCGGTGGTGGTTGTGATCCCCTTCGACGACGAAGCGGAGGCCGTCCGGCTGGCCAACGCCACGCCGTACGGTCTGTCCGGCTCCATCTGGACCCGGGATGGTGCCCGCGCCCTGCGCATGGCGAGGGCCGTCGAGTCGGGCAACCTCTCGGTCAACTCGAACAGCTCAGTCCGGGTGCAGACCGCCTTCGGTGGCATGAAGCAATCCGGCATCGGCCGCGAGCTCGGCCTCGAGGCGCTCGACTCCTATACCGAGGTGAAGACCGTCTTCTTCGCTGACGAAGGCTGAAGCTGGCCGCGACGCCGATGTGTGTGGCGCCGCCGTCGTGACGAACAACTGCCCCGGACAAATGTCCGGGGCAGTTGCCGTTTCCAGCCAGAGGAGACTGGCCGACCTGATCGATCAGAAGGGTGAGCCGAAACCGCCGTCGCTACCCGAGCCGTAGCCACCCGAGCCGTAGCCACCCGAGCCGTAGCCACCCGAGCCGTACCCACCCGAGCCACTGGAGCCGTACCCACCCGAGCCGTAACCACCCGAGCCACTACCCGAGCCGTCCGAACCACCCGAGCCATACCACCCGAGCCGTCGAGCCCATGAGCCCGACGAGCCGCCCGAGTTGAGCGAGCTCTGGCTGCCGTCGCCTCCGCTGCGCAAGCCGGAGATGAGGGACTCGAGCTCACCGGAGGGGATGGCGAAACCGATGTCTTCGGCCGACGTGCCATCCGACGTCGATCCGGCGGCGGCCGTATTCATTCCGATGACCTCGCCCGACCCGTTGAGGAGGGCGCCGCCCGAGTTGCCAGGGTTGATGGCCGCGTCGGTCTGGATCATCCCGTTCAGCGTTTCGGTGCCCTCACCCGAGCTGTCGCCGGCGGTGATTGTGCGGTCGAGGGCCGACACGATTCCCGACGTCACCGATGGGCTGTCACCGAGGGCGAGAGCGTTGCCGATGGCGACGACCTGGTCGCCCACCTGAACCGTGCTCGAGTCGCCGAAGGTAACGGTGGGGAGCCCGCTCTGACCCTGGATCTGGAGAAGGGCCACGTCCTTGTCCGGGTCGGCACCCACGACGGTGGCCGACAGCTGCTTGGTCGAGCCGTCGAGTGCCACGGTCACGCTCTCGGCTCCGTCGATGACGTGGTCGTTGGTCAGCACCTCGCCGGACGAGGTGATGATCATGCCGGTCCCCTCGTCGCCGGAGCCGTCGCCATCGTCAGCGGTGATAGAGACGATGGCGGGGGAGACCTTCTTCACGATCTGGCTGATCGACGCCGACGTGCTGGTCGACCCCGCCACCTTGATCGGCGGCGCGGTCGAGATCGCGACGGTGGGCGAGGAGGAGCCGTGCCCGACGAGCGCGCTGGCCCCGGCTCCGGCCGCGCCACCAACCAAGACGGCCACGGCGACGAGCGTGACGACACCGAAGCGGCGCCGTGTGCCCGGACCGCGCCTGGAACCGGTCGGTTCATCACCGGCCGGCCAGGCGGGGCCGGGTGACCAGGCACCAGGAGGGGGAGGCGGTGGAGCGCCGTGGGGGGGCACGGCACCCGCGGCCTGGGCCGGGTCGTGCACCGACGGGGCCAGATCCGGCCGAGCGGCGAAACGCCAGTCGGTGTCGCCGGTGCGGGGAAATGCGGGGAGAGAGGCAGCAGCGGGAGGAGGCGGGGCCGGAAGCTCGCCCGTCGGGCCGCCAGTGGACCACGGTCGGTCGTGGCCGCCGTCACCCGGTTGGGTCTCGGGACCAGACATTGGGTTATCTGTCATGCATCCCACTGTGAGCGCACTTCATAAGGACCGAATATGGAAGGGCTATGAGGTCTCGAAGAATGTGACCCTTCGCCATCCTTCGCCACCCTTCGCCAGACCCTTCGCCTCGCGCCGCTGGGCTGGGCGAACCGCCGTCTTGGGCACCCAGCCGGCAGGCTCGCCACTAAGGTCGTTTCGGATGTCCGACCGCTCCCGGAAGCTCGCCAAGCCCGCCGCCGCCTTCGGCCTGTTGGCCACCATGGCCAGCATCTGGTGGTTTGCCCTCCGCCCGAGGCGCAAGATCAAGCTCGACGACCGTAACAAGTAGCCGGTCCGGCCACCCTCGCCGGTCAGAGCCGGAGGCGCCTGGAAGGGCACCGGTAGCCTCACCTCGGTGGCGCTCGCCTCCCTCCGGTCACTGCGTTCGCGCAATTTCGCCCTCATCTGGTCGGCCGCGCTGGTCTCCAACGTCGGCACCTGGATGCAGGCGGTGGCCCTGGGTGTGCTTGTCTACGCACGGACCGGCCAGGCTGGTTGGACCGGGCTCGTCGCCGCTGCCGCCTTCGTCCCCATCGGGCTGCTTGCTCCGCTGGGCGGTGCGCTCGCCGACCGCCTCGATCGCCGACGCTGGCTCATCGTCACCACCCTGGCCGAGATGACCTTCGCCACCGTGCTGGCCGTCTTGGCCGCGGCTCACGACGACCCGCCATTCGCCCTCGTCCTTCTCGCCTTCGGTGGAGGCGCCGCGGGCTCGATCGGCTTTCCCGCCTACCAGGCGATGGTGCCCGACCTCGTTCCGCAAGAGGACCTGCTCGCCGCCGTGGCCATGTCCTCGGCCCAGTTCAACCTCGGCCGGGTCATCGGGCCGGCGCTGGCGGGACTCGTGCTCCTCACGCACGACTATTCGATCGTCTTCGGTGTCAATGCTGCTTCCTTCGGCGCCGTGGTCGTCGCCTTGCTCTTCGTCCGACTGCCGCAGCGGCCACCCGTCGCCAACGACACCTCGATCGTCACCCGAATCGTGCTCGGGGCCAAGATCGCCCTGGCCGAGCCGGGTTGCCGGGCGGCCATCTTCCTGATCGCCCTCGTGGCCCTCCTCGCTTCGCCGTTCATCGCCCTCGTGCCGGTCATGGCCGGGGTGGTCCGCCATCACGGGGTGAGCAACGCCACGGCCACCTCCGTCCTGATCACCGCCCAGGGAGTGGGCGCGGTAGCGGGCGCGGTCCTGTTGCCGTCGGTGGCGCTGCGATTTGGTCGCCGACGGCTGCTGACCGCGGCCCTCGTTGTTCTTCCGTTGCTGCTTGTCGCCTACGCCGCCGCCCCCGAGCTCTGGCTCGCCACCCTTGCCCTACTGGCGGTGGGCGCCGGCTACATCGCCGTGTTGTCGGGGCTCAACACCGTGGTCCAGCTCCGCGCCCCCGCCTTTGCCCGGGGGCGGGTGCTGAGCATCTACATGATGGGGCTCGGCCTCGTCTACCCCCTGGGCGCGGTCCTCCAGGGCAACATCGCCGACGCCACCGGACTGCGAGTCGTGACGGCCGTCGGCGCCCTCGCCCTTCTCGCCGTCGTGGTGACCATCGCCGCGGCACGACCTTCCGTGCTGCGCGCCCTCGGCGATCCGGAGCCGGCGACCATCGAGCCGCTCGTTCCGGTGGAAGAGTCTCTGTGAGCGGGCCGGCCACCATCGAAATCGTCACCGCCGAGGCGGCCGAGGACGTACAACGCCGGGCGGCCGGGGGACTCTACGAAGCGGGCTGTCGCCCCGGCGATCGGGTGGCGTTCTGCCTCCCCTCCTCGGGAGCGCTCCTCTGCACGGTGCTCGGGGCGCTGCGAAGCGGCGTCGTGCCCGTGCTCCTCAACGCCACCCTGCTGCCCGCCGAGCGGCAACTGCTTCTCGACGACGCCCAGCCCCGCATCACGGTGACCGAACCGAATGGGCTCGACCAGCTGGCTGAGGGCCGACCTCGCCACCTCGCACCTCATCCGCTCTCCCGGCCAATGCACTACACCTCGGGGACGACCGGTCGGCCCAAGGGGGTGTGGGCCGGCCTGTGGGACGAGGCGACGGCCGCCGACTCCTTCGCCGACGAGGCCGACCTGTGGTCGTTCGGGCCCGACGACGTACATCTCGTCTGCTCGCCCATGTACCACTCCGTCTCTATCCGCTTCGCGGCCGGGACGCTGTTGTCCGGGGGGACCTGTGTGGTGCTCACCCGATTCGATCCGATCGTGGCCCGCCGCGCCCTCGAGGGCACGACAGGCGCGGTACCCGACCACCACCTTCATGGCGCCGGCTGTCCTCAACCGGCTGCTCGAGACGGCCGGCGCTGACGTGTCGAACGTTCTCTCCAAGCTGCGGCTCTTGGTCCATGCCGGCTCGCCGGCTGGGGCCAGCCTCAAGCGCGCCGCTTTGGCCGCAGTCCGCCCCGGCGCGCTCTGGGAGTTCTACGGATCGACCGAGGGCCAGTTCACGGTGTGCTCGCCCGACGAATGGCGGGCACGTCCGGGCACGGTGGGGCGGGCCCGCCCCGGCCGGACGCTGGCCGTCGACCCGGACGGCACCATTTGGTGTCGTCCGCCGGGCTTCGGCTCTTTCCGCTACTGGGGCGATGACGAGAAGACGGAGGAGGCGTGGCGGGACGGGTTTTTCACGGTCGGGGACCTTGGCCGCCTCGACGGTGACGGCTACCTCTTCATCGACGGCCGCCGCGACGACCTCATCATCTCCGGTGGCGTGAACGTTTATCCGGCTGAGGTCGAGTCCGTGCTCTCCGAGGCCGAGGAAGTGGCCGACGTCGGCGTCTTCGGAATGCCTGACGATCGGTGGGGAGAGCGGGTGTGTGCGGCCTTGGTGCCAGCGCGGGCATGGGATCGCTCCCGACCTTGCCGATGCGGTTGCTGCCTTCGCCGGCACGCGCCTTGCTCCCTACAAGCGTCCGAAGCAGTACGTGGTGGTCGAGGACCTACCCCGCACCGCCACCGGGAAGCTCCAGCGGCACCGGCTGCGCGACCTCCTCGACCCCGAGGCGGCCGAATGAGTGCTCGGGCGTTTGCTCGGCCTGAGAGGTAGGGGATACTGAGACGATGAGCCCTTCTGACCCCGGGCCACCGATCGCCGTCGTCAACCCGGCCACCGGCGCGTTGGTGGAGTCGTTCGAGCCCTTCGACGCGGCCGCCGTCGATGCCCGACTCGCGGCGGCGGCGGCTGCCGCGCCGGTGTGGGCCGCAACCTCCTTCGCCGATCGGGCCCAGCTGCTGATCACCATTGCCGAGCTCTTCGAAGGCGAGTTGCCCGACATCGCCCACGGCGTCACCACCGAGATGGGGAAGCCTTTCGCCCAGGCCAAGGCCGAGGTGTCCAAGTGCGCGGCCGGGTTCCGGTGGTTCGCCGAGCACGGGGCTCGCCTGCTGGCCGACGAGGAGGTACCACTCGACGCCGGCCGTGCCCACGTGACCTACCAGCCCATCGGAGCGGTCCTCGCCATCATGCCGTGGAACTTCCCGCTGTGGCAGGTCGTGCGCTTTTTGGCGCCGGCTCTGATGGTCGGAAACGTAGGCCTCCTCAAGCACGCACCCAGCGTGCCGCGCACGGCCCTCTTCCTCGAGGACGTCGTGCGTCGCGCCGGTGCCCCTGACGGGGTGTTCCAGACGCTGCTCATCGGCACCGACCAGGTGGCCGGAGTCATCGCCGACCCGCGGGTGGCCGCGGTGACCTTGACCGGCAGCGTGGGCGCGGGCCGGGCGGTGGCGGCCGAAGCCGGGGCCGTCGGCAAGAAGGTCGTGCTCGAGCTCGGCGGCAGCGATCCGTTCATCGTCCTGCCCTCCGCCGACCTCGACCGTGCCATCGAGGTCGGCGTCCAGGCCCGCGTACAGAACAACGGTCAGTCGTGCATCGCGGCCAAGCGGTTCATCGTGCACCGGCAGGTGGCCGACGAGTTCACCAAGGGGTTCGTGGCCCAGATGGAATCGCTCGTCGTGGGCAATCCACTGGACCCGGCGACGGACGTGGGCCCGCTCGTGACCGAAGCGGCGCGTGACACCATTGCCGCCCAGGTCGACGACGCCCGGTCCAAGGGGGCGTCCATTCTCTGTGGGGGCGAGCCGGTCGTGAGTTGCGGTCGGCGACGGCCCTGGCGGCTTCTTCTACCGGCCCACCGTGATCGCAGGGATCACTCCGGACATGCGAGTGGGCCGCGAGGAGGTGTTCGGGCCGGTGGCCCTCCTCTTCGTGGTCGACGACGCCGAGGAGGCGCTGGCCGTGGCCAACGAGACCGAGTTCGGGCTCGGTGCGAGCGTCTGGACCACCGACTTCGATGAGCAACAGCGGTTCGCCCGGGACTTGCGCGCCGGCATGGTGTTCGTCGAACGGCATGGTCGTCTCCATGCCTCCGCTGCCCTTCGGCGGCATCAAGTCCTCAGGAATCGGGCGCGAGCTTGCCCGCGTCGGCCTGCACGAGTTCTGCAACGTGAAGTCGGTATGGACGGCGTGACCGGAATCCGGCGCGCCTACCTCGATCACGCCGCCACCACTCCGCTCCGGCCCGAGGCTCGCACGGCCATGGAGCCATATCTGACGACGGACTTCGGCAACCCGTCGGGCAGCCACGCCGAGGCGCGCCGGGCGCGCCGGGCCATCGACGACGCACGCGAGGAGCTAGCCGGTCTGCTCGGTGCCGACTTCGGAGAGGTCGTCTTCACCTCAGGGGGGACCGAAGCTGACAACCTGGCCGTCTTCGGATCGGCGAGCGAGGGCGCGGTGGAACCGACGACCGGATCCGTCGTTTGCTCGGCCATCGAGCATCCGGCCGTACTCGCCGCCTGTCGGGCGCGTGCCGAACGCTTCGGCGTCCGATGCACCGAGGTGGGGGTGGACAAGGACGGGATCATCGACCTCGACGCGCTCGAGGAGGTGTGTGACGAGGACGTGGGCTTCGTGTCGGTCATGACCGTCAACAACGAGTTGGGCACGATCCAGCCGCTCGATGCCGTCGCCCAAGTGGTGCGTCGGCGAGCGCCGTCCGCCGCGTTCCACACCGACGCCGTGCAGGCCGCGCCTTGGTTGGACGTGGCCGACGCTGCGGCTGTCGCCGACCTGGTGGCCATCAGCGCCCACAAGTTCGGCGGACCGAAAGGAGTGGGTGCCCTGGTGGCCCGAAACGGGACCATCTGTCCGACCGCTGTTGTTCGGAGGGGGCCAGGAACGCGAGCGGCGTAGCGGTACGTCGAATGTGGCGGGCGTGGTCGGCATGGCTGCGGCCCTGGCCGCCACTGTCCGCGCAACGAGTCGCGATCAACGCCGCGGTGGCAGCGCGCCGCGACCGGCTGGCCGAAGGGCTACGCCGAGCCGTGCCGGGAGCGGACGAGACCGGTCATCGGGAGGCACGCACGCCGGGACACCTGCACATGCGCTTCGCCGGTGTCGAGAACGAGTCCCTCGTTCTCCTGCTCGACGCGGCCGGGGTGGCCGTCTCGGCCGGCGCTTCTTGCTCGAGCGGCGCCACCGAGCCGAGTCACGTGCTGCTCGCCATGGGCTTCGATCACGCCGAGGCCACGAGTGGTATCCGGTTCTCCCTCGGTCGCACAACGAGCGACCTGGACGTCGACCAGGCGCTGAGGGCCGTTCCCGACGCCGTCGACCGGTTACGGGGCTGACCATGGGCGTCCTCGTAGCCATGTCCGGCGGCGTGGACTCGTCGGTCGCTGCCGCCCTCTTGGTCGACCGTCTCGGGCCCGAGAACGTTGTGGGTGCCACCCTCAAGCTGTGGGGGGGCCACTCCGATTCAGGGTGCTGCTCGGTGGCCGATACCGAGGACGCACGCCGCGTGGCTGACCAGCTCGGCATCGTCCACCACGTCTTCAATTTCGTCTCCGACTTCGAGGAGCGAGTGGTCGGGCCCTATGTCCGCGGTCACGCCGAGGGCTCGACGCTCAATCCTTGCATCGAGTGCAACCGACACCTGAAGTTCGATCGCATGCTCTCGCGGGGCGTGGCTCTCGGGTTCGACGCGGTGGCCACCGGTCATCACGCCCGGACTCGGGCCACCTCTGGCGGCCGGCTCGAGCTGCGCCGGGCGGCCGACCAGGCGAAGGACCAGTCCTATGTGCTGGCCATGCTCACCCAGGACCAGCTGGTGCGGACGCTCTTTCCGGTCGGGCACCTGCGTAAGGAGGAGGTGCGAGCCGAAGCCGCCCGGCGCCGGCTACGGACGGCGGCCAAGCCCGACAGTCAGGATGTGTGCTTCATCCGACGTGACGAGGGACGTCAGCGTTTCCTGGGCGATCGCATTCCCCTGCACTCGGGCCGGCTGGTCGACGGCCGCAGTGGCGAGGACCTCGGCACGGTGGAGGCGGTCGAACTGGTCACGGTCGGCCAGCGGCGGGGCATGGGCCACGGAGCCGACGGACAGCGCCGCTACGTGACCGCCGTCGACATCCGTGGTCGCCGGGTCTCCGTCGGTCCACCTGCGGATGCCTTCGCTCCCGAGGTCCGCCTGCACACCGTCACCTGGGTGGACGGAGAGCCCGAGGGACTGGGTCAGGGCGGTGGTGCCACGGCCGCGGTCACGGCGGTGGCCCAGTGCAGCGCCCATGGCCGGCCGACGCCATGCCGGGTGCGGAAAGACGATGACGGGCTGGCGGTCCATTTCGACCGGCCCGAGCGGCGGGTGGCACCGGGCCAGACGGTCGCGCTCGTACGACGCGGCGGACCCCGACTCTGTCCTCGGTTGCGGGATCGCCCGGTGACACCTCCTCGCGGGACCGACGGGCCGGACGGCTCGGACCGACCCGACCCGGTGGCGCGGGCCGAGGAACTGCGCAAGCTCATCGCGCACCACAACGAGCGCTACCACCAGCTCGACTCGCCGGAGATCTCTGACGCCGACTTCGACGAGCTCGTTCGCGAGCTGCGGATCATCGAGACCGACCACCCCGACCTGTTGGTCCCGGGATCTCCGACCGAGACGGTCGGTGCCGCGCCCTCCGTGTTGTTCGCGCCGGTCGTTCACCGGGTGCCCATGATGAGCCTCGACAACGCGTTCGGAGCCGACGAGCTCAATGCCTGGGCTGCCCGGCTGAGCCGCCAGGTCCCGGCCGATACCGCTTACCTGTGCGAGCTCAAGATCGATGGCCTGGCTATCTCGCTCACCTACGAGGACGGGCAGTTCGTACAAGCCGCCACCCGAGGAGACGGTCGCATCGGAGAAGACGTCACCGCCAACGTGGCCACCATCGACGTCGTCCCCCGCCGGCTGAAGGTGACGGCCAAGGACCGACCCGGCTTGATCGAGGTGCGCGGCGAGGTCTACATGCCGAAGTCGGCTTTCGCTGACCTCAACCGACGGCAGGAAGAAGCCGGCGACCGACTGTTTGCCAACCCGAGGAACTCTGCGGCCGGCTCGCTGCGCCAGAAAGATTCGAACATCACCGCCAGCCGGTCGCTCTCCTTCTGGGCCTATCAAGTTGGGGCACTGGACGCCGCCGGTTCGAGGCGCCTCCCCAAGGCCTTGACGACCACCCACTCAGCCACCCTCGACTGGCTGGACAAGGTCGGGTTTCCCGTCAACCCCGAGCGGCGGCTCGTGCGGGGTCTCGACGCCGCCCTTGCGTTCTGTCGCGATTGGGAGGAGCGCCGGCACGGGCTCGACTACGAGATCGACGGTGTGGTCGTCAAAGTCGACGACCTGGCCCTCCAGCGCCAGCTCGGGGCCACCTCGCACGCGCCGAGGTGGGCCATCGCCTACAAGTTCCCGCCTGAGGAACGCGCAACTCTGCTGCACCGCATCGACGTATCCATTGGACGCACCGGCAAAGCGACTCCCTTCGCCGTGCTCGAACCCGTCTTCGTCGGCGGCTCGACGGTGTCGTTGGCCACCCTCCACAACGAGGACCAGGTGCGGGCCAAGGACGTGCGTCCAGGCGACACGGTCATGGTGCGCAAAGCCGGCGACGTCATCCCCGAGGTTCTCGGACCGGTACTGGTCGACGGCCAGCGTCGCCGTCCGCGATGGAAGTTTCCGACGGTCTGCCCTCAGTGTGGGGCGCCCCTCCAGCGCCTGCCCGACGAGAAGGACACCTTCTGCACGAACCTCGACTGCCCTGGACAGCGCGTGCAGCGCATCGCCCACTTCGCCTCGCGATCGGCCATGGACATCGAAGGCCTCGGTGAGCAGCGCGTCCAGTTGTTCTGTGACCTCGGTCTGCTCAACGACGTGGCCGACCTCTACGGCTTCACCCAGGACACATTCGTCGGTCTCGAGGGCTTCAAGGAGCGATCGATCAACAACCTTCTTGGTGCCATCGATGAGTCGCGGAGGAGACCCCTCCATCGACTTCTCGTGGGACTCGGCATTCGGCACCTGGGCCAAGTGGGCACGGTGGCGCTGGCCCGAGCCACTGGCGACACCGACGCCATCATGGCCGCCTCGGAGGACCAGTTGGCCGCCATCGACGGCGTCGGGCCGGTCATTGCTTCGAGCGTGGTCTGCTGGTTCGCGTCACCGGTCAACCGATCGATGATCGAACGGCTACGCGCCGGAGGCGTGAACATGGTCGAGCCCGACGCCGGGCGAAACGGCCGCCACCCGGTGCTGGGGCAGACGCTCGCCGGCAAGTCGGTGGTCGTCACCGGCACCCTCGAGGGCTACACACGCGAAGAGGCCGAAGCCGCCATCACCGACCGGGGCGGCAAGTCACCGGGGACGGTGTCCAAACGAACGTTTGCAGTGGTGGTCGGGAATGCCCCGGGTGCCGCCAAACTGGCCAAGGCCGAAGAGCTCGGAGTGCCCGTGCTCGACCGGTCGCAGTTCGATGTGCTCCTGCGCACGGGTGAATTGCCTGGTTGAGCTGGCCGCGACGTACAGACCCGATCGATCCCGTGCCACCCCAGAAGAGGCGAACTCCGAAAGCCTTGTTTTCAGTGTCGCGGCCCTTGAACCGAGGATCGACCACCGTTAGTGTGCGAATTACCGATGCAGTTGGGGTTCGCGGGCTAGGGGTTGGGGGACGAACGCCGGGGGCTGCGTGCGGTGCAAACGGCCGCATGCCCGCTTCTCCGACGTTTTGCGCCCACACTCAGCCGCCGAATTCCCTCCGGTCGGCAATGCAATGTTGGGGGGCTGCAGTCTCCTGACTTCGGCCATGGCGACATGGACAAACGAAGAGAAGATGGGGAGAGGAGGCGCATGATTTGAACGAAGGTCGTGGACGGCGGGGAGAAGTGACTGTAGAGTAACTGCGTCCGAGATGAGGGGGATCGGCATTCGCTAAAGATCGTCATCACGTCTCGGTCGACGCGAGCCAATCGTTCGCCGACCATCTGTGGGGTCCTGCATCAGCATGCGGGAGACCACCCGTGGCCGCCGAGGGATCCGGTTCACTTCGGACCATCAACGTGTCGGGGGAAAGTGTCACCTGACTCATGCATCCGCCAAACCGCGGAGAAGGAGCACGTTTTATGTTGCGCAAATTGATGCTGGTCGCCGTAGCGGCCGCAGCACCCATTGGCCTCATCGCCGTCGCCGGCACTGCAGGTGCCTCGAAGACGCCGCCGGTCAATGCCACCAACAACACGGTCACCTGCACAAGCCTCAAGGGGACGGTGACGTTTAGCCCAGCGGTGACAACCGATGAATCTGCCGGGTCGGACACGACCGCCCTCGCCGTCACGTTCTCCAAGTGCACGACGAACGCTGCCGGGCTCACAGTGACGAGCGGCAAGGCGACGGGAACGCTGACTGGTAGCCGCACGGCCAACGAAAATGGCTGCACTGCTTTGGCCGGCGGGAGCACCTCGGCCGGTTCCGTCTCGGTCGCATGGAAGACCAAGCCCGCATTGAGCTCGGGCGACTCGGTGCTGGCCGTCAACTCCGAGCAGGGCGGCGATGGTGCCGACGGGCACGCCACCTTCACCATTCCGGGGTAGCGTTCCCAACGGGCCCCCGTCGGGCTCGTTCCAAGGAACGGACTCCGGTTCCGGTGACCAGGCCAACGCTCAGACGAACGATACGGCACTCAAGCTCTTGGGCATCTGTGAGAAGTCGGGACTCACGAAAATCAGCATCAAGACCCCGGCGTCCGGGACCGCGCTGAACCTCAGCTAATCCCACGTTCGACTCGACCCGGTTCGCCGGGTCGCGGTTCAAACCGACGAGGGCGGGGCTTTGGCCCCGCCCTCGTCGCGTCCGTCGGGGCATGACGTCCAAGCTGAGCCGGGATGGGGCCATGGCTGACAGTCGCCCGGGCTTCCTTTGGGGCATGACCCTCCACCGGCATGACCCTCCACCGTTCGCCAGGCACCGCTCGGTACCCTTGACCCAGCCCTATGCCGAGCATCACCGACTCCATCGGGCGTGTCCTCGGCGACCGCTACCGACTGATCACAGCGCTCGGCACCGGCGCGTCCGCTCACGTGTACCTGGCCGAGGACGTCTCGCTGCACCGGCGAGTCGCCATCAAGGTGCTGCACCCGGCGCTGGCGGCCGACGCCGCCTTCCTCAAGCGTTTCCGGGCCGAGGCTCGTGCCGTTGCCGCCCTCAACCACCCCAACATCCTCCAGGTCTACGACTGGGGTGAAGAGGATGGCGAGCCCTACCTCGTCCTCGAGTTCCTGGCCGGCGGCAGCCTCCGCCAGCTCTTCGACACCGGCGCTCGGCTGAGCCAGCCCCAGGCCGTTCAGGTGGGCATCGAGGCCGCCGCAGGGCTCGACTACGCCCACCGGCGGGGCCTCATCCACCGCGACATCAAGCCGGCCAACCTGCTCTTCGACGCTGACGGCCGGTTACGCATCGCCGACTTTGGTCTCGCCCGGGCTCTGGCCGAGGCGTCCTGGACCGAGCCGGATGGAGCCATGCTGGGAACGGCTCGATATGCCGCCCCCGAGCAGGGCAGCGGGAACTGGGTCCTCGACGGCAAGGCCGACGTGTACTCCCTTGCCCTCGTCCTCTACGAGTCGGTGACCGGCGAGTCGCCGTTCATCGGCGACACGACGGTGACCACCCTCATGGCTCGGGTGGGTGCCCTGCTCCCCGAGCACGACGCCCTCGGTCCGCTCAACGACATCCTCGTGTGGGCGGCCGCTCCCGAGGTTGCCGAGCGCTACGACGCCGCTCAGTTCGGGGTCCGGCTGCGGGCTCTGGCCGGCGACCTGGCCGACCCGGCCCCGTTGCCCATCGTGGGCGCCGCTCCGGTCACCGACCTTGGCGCCGGAGCCGGCGCACCTCGGTCTTCGGACGTCATGAATGGCACCGCCGCCTCGACCCGCGACCTCACCGCCATCGGAGCACCCGAGGTGGTGGCCGACGGGCCCGGAAAGGGGCGCGGAAAAGCGAAGACCGTCAAAGCCCGTCCCTCGTCCACATCCGGGCCAGGGCCCGAAGACGACGGCCGAAGCGGACGGGTCGCCGCCGACTCCTCTGGGCCGTGGCCACCCTCCTGGTCGCCGCCGTCATCCTTCTCGTGGTCCTGGCCACCGACGGACAACTGTTGACTCCCAGTCATCCCGTTCCCGTAGTTGGTCGGCAAGCCGTTGTCGGCGGCTCGGGCCGCGGCGCGACCCGGTGGGTTCACCGTGAAGCTGGTGGGCACGACACGGAGCGTCACGGTGGCGCGTGGGGACATCGTGAGCCAGGTGCCGATGGCCGAGCACAACGGTCATCACGTTCTAGCCAAGCAGGGCTCGACGGTCCGGGTGGTCGTCTCGTCGGGGCCACCACCGGTCGCCATCCCCGACGTGACCACGTTCACCGATTGCCACGACGCCGTCCAGGCTCTGGCTGCGGTGCACCTGGTGGCGGCCTGCCCGGTAGCAGCCGAGCAGTACAACCCGACGGTGCCCGCCGGCGGAGTCCTCGGGACCTCGCCGAGCGGAAGTGCGCTCTACGGCTCGTCGGTGACCGTCATCCTCTCGAAAGGCCACGCGCCGGTCGGCGTTCCCACGGTCACCGGCGCGACGTCCACCTTCGCCACCGCCCAGGCCGCGTTGGCCGCCGCCGGCTTCACGGCCACCCAGGCCACGGCCTATAGCTCGACCGTTCCGGCCGGCCAGGTCATCGGGACCACCCCGCCGGCCTCGGCCGGGCCCCAGCCCTTCGGGTCGTCGGTGACCGTCACCGTCTCGAAGGGCCCGCAGCCGGTGATCATCCCGAATGTGGTCGGCCAGTCGGTGGCGGCTGCCACGAGCGCGCTCCAAGGGCTCGGGCTTAGGGTGGCCGGTCCCTACGGACCGCCCGGGTCGACCACCGTGTTGTCGACCGACCCGGCCGCCGGGGCCTCGGTCCAGCCCGGGACGACGGTCAACCTCTACACGCTCTAGGCGCCGTGGCCCGAACGACGACGTGACCGTCCCTGCTGAGTGTGAGCTGTGCGAGGCCGCTCGCATCACCGAGTGGTTCTACGAAGACGAGACGTGCTGGGTGGCCGACTGTGAGGTGTGCCTCGTGCCCATGGTGGTCTGGAAGCAGCACGGGAAGGATCCACCCGACGACGTCGTCGACCACATGTTGGCCGAGCTCGGCCGCGTGGCCGACGAGCGCCTGGGAGCCGGCGTCTGGTCCTTCGATCGGGTGATGCGACAGATCCCTGACCATTTCCACGCCCATGCCCGCGACCCCGGTTGGTGGTCGCGCCGGTTCGGCCGTAGCTGACGGCCGACGGGGCGAGTCGTGATCAAGTACCTCGGTTCCAAGCGACGGCTCGTCCCCGCCCTCGAGCTGCTGGCTCGGGCATCGGGAGCGAGGACCGGCCTCGACCTTTTCTGCGGGACGACCCGGGTGGCCCAGGCCTGGAAGCAGGCGGGGCTGGCCGTGACCGCCGTCGACAGCACCCGTTGCGCACACGTGCTGGCCCGAACCTACGTGGCCGCCGACCCGGGGGCCGACCCGGGCCTGGCCGATCGGGCGGCCGTGGCCATCGAACGGCTCAACCGGCTGCCGGGGCGTCCCGGCTACGTGACGACAACCTTCTGTGAGCGGGCCCGCTACTTCCGGCCTGAGAACGGCGCCCGCATCGACGCCGTGCGCGCCGCCATCGAGCGCGACCACGCGCAATCCGACCTCTGGCCGGTGCTCTTGACCAGCCTTCTCGAGGCGGCCGACCGGGTCGACTCGACCACTGGCCTCCAGATGGCGTACCTCAAGGACTGGGCGCCACGCGCTTACGGCCCGCTCGTGCTCCGAGTCCCCGACCTCGTGGCCGGACCGGGCCGGGCCCTGCGGGGTGACGCCTGTCACCTGGCCGGCTCCGCCGCCGTCGGTCCGGTTCGACCTCGCCTACCTCGACCCGCCCTACAACCAGCACCGCTACGACGCCAACTACCACGTGTGGGAAACGCTGGTGGCCTGGGACGCGCCACCTGCTTACGGAGTGGCCGCCAAGCGTGAGGATCTGCGGAGCCCGACGGGTCGAAGCCTTTTCAACAGTCGCCGGACCATGCCCGGGGCCCTGCGCGACGTCGTGTCCGCCGTCGATGCCGATGTCGTGGTCCTCTCCTACAACAACGAGTCATGGCTCGACTTCGGCGAGCTCCGCGACATGTGTTCCCAACGCGGCGCCGTCGAGGTGCTGGCCTTCGACTCGCCGCGTTATGTGGGGGCGAGGATCGGCATCCACAATCCGGCCGGGAAGCGTGTCGGGCGGGTCTCCCATCTCCGCAACACCGAGTACCTGGTGTTGGCCGGTCCGTCACGTCGCATCCGTTCGATGGCCGATGCCGTCGCTTCTGCCGGTCTCGGTCGGCGGACCGATCGGGCCGTTCCTCTGATCCCGGCCTGAAAGCCCACCAGGGGGTTTGACCGCCTCAGACGCCCCTGCCAACGTGGGGCGGCCATCGGTTCGCCACGCTCGGTGGCCGCGGAGCCGAGCGAGTCCGGGAACGGGGGAGAAGGACAATGGGTGCGCTGGACGGCCGGGTGGTCATAGTGACCGGCGCCGGGCGAGGCATTGGTCGTGCCCACGCGATCTTGTTCGCCGCCTCGGGAGCGAGCGTGGTGGTGAACGACCTCGGGGGCTCGGTGGACGGGACTCCGGGCGTTGCCTCCGCCGCCCAGCAGGTGGTCGACGAAATCACCGCCTCGGGGGGGACGGCGGTGGCCAGCACCGACGATGTCGCCGACTGGGATGGCGCCTACGCCCTCATCGAGGGGGCGAGGGAGGCCTTCGGCGACGTGCACGCCCTGGTCAACAACGCCGGCATCCTCCGGGACCGCATGCTGTTCAACATGTCCGAGGAGGACTGGGACAGCGTCGTCAACGTCCATTTGAAGGGACACTTCCTCCCCACTCGCCATGTGGCCGCCTACTGGCGCCAGCGGGCCAAGGCCGGCGAGACCGTCCCGCGCGCCGTGGTGAACACGACATCGACCTCTGGGTTGATCGGTAACCCAGGCCAGAGCAATTACCGGCTCGGCCAAGGCCGGCATCGCCGCCTTCACGGTGATCGCTGCTCAAGAGCTTTCCCACTACGGCGTGCGAGTCAACGCCATCGCTCCCGGCGCCCGCACACGTATGACCGATCTGCCCCCTGGTCTCGCCGAGATGGTGGCCGCTCCCGTCGAGGAGGCAGCCTTCGACAGTTGGGACCCGGCCAATGTGGCGCCTCTGGCCGCCTACCTGTGCACGGCGGACTGCGCGTTCACCGGCCGCGTCTTCTTTGTGCTGGGCGGTGAGGTCCGACTGTTCGCACCATGGTCCATGGCCGAGGGGATCGAGAAGCCCGGTCGTTGGACCATCGAGGAGCTGGCTGAGCGTCTGCCCGGCCTCGGAGCCTGAAATGACGGTCACGCGGGGCTCGGATCCGAGCTCCGCACGAGAGCCCGGGCACGAGGGTGACCTCGATCCCGGCGAGGCCGCCGATGCCGAGGCCCTCCTCAGCGGCGCCGGGGCCGGCGCCGAAGGTGGCATCGTCGTTCCCTGGCCCATCCTGTTCCGCCATCGGATGCACCATCGGGTGGCCGCTTCCGACCGCTACCAATGGTGGGTTCTCTGGACGGTGCTGGCCGGCTTGCTGTCGGTCAACATCACCTTCACCGTCTTCGTGGTCGCTTTGCCCCAGGTGGCGCGCCAGTTGCACACATCGGTGAGCACCTTGACCTGGACGTCGACCGGTCCGTTGCTGGCCTTCGGGGTGGCCGCGCCCATCCTCGGCAAGCTCGGCGACCTGCGCGGCTACCGACGTCTCTACCTCTGGGGCCTGGCCGGCGCCGCGGTCAGCGTGGTCCTCACCGCCTCGGCCCCCACCGTCGGCGTCCTCATCGCCGCCCGCTTCTTCGACGGCGTCCAGGGCGCCGCCACCGGGGCCGCCTCGATGGCCCTCATGCTGCAGGTCTTCTCGCACGAGGACCGAGTCAAGGCCATGGGTTGGTGGGCCCTCGTCGGGGCCGGGGGCCCCGTCCTCGGGGTGACCATCGGGGCCCCGGTCATCCAGTACCTGGGCTGGAGGGCCCTGTTCTGGGGCGAGCTCCCGCTCATGGCCGCGGCCGCCGTGCTGGCCATCATCGTCCTCCCCGCCGGTGAGCGCCGGAAGGAGCCCGACCGCCCACCGCCACCGGTCGCGACCCTGGTCCGAGCTCGACTGGCTGGGCTCGCTCACCCTCTCGGCCGCCGTTACGAGCGGGCTACTCGCTCTCAACCAGGCACCGTCGTGGGGGTTCGCCGACCCGCGCACCATCGGGCTGTTCGCGGCCAGCGCCGCCTTCGGCGTGTGCTTCGTCCTCCAGGAACGGCACACGGACAAGCCGCTCATTCCCCTTCGCTACTTCCGTCGTCGCAACTTCGTCTTCCCGGTCGGCGCCCGGGCGTCGGTCAACTTCGCCTACATGGGCGGGTTCTTCCTCTTTCCCATCCTCATGGAGCGGGTCTACGGCTACAGCGAGACGGCGGCAGGGCTCGTCTCGACCGCCCGACCCCTCCTCTTCTCGCTGGTGGCGCCGGCTGCGGGCTACGCCGCGGTGCGACTGGGCGAGCGCGCCTTGGTCGCGGCCGGTGCCGTCGCCCTCGTGGTCTCGATGGTCGTCTTCACCCAACTCGGCGCCGACCCCCCGTTGGCCGTGATCGTCGTGGCCCTCGCACTCTCCGGCGTCGGCAACGGGCTGTCCACGCCATCGGCAACTTCATCTGCCTCGAACGAGTTCAGCGCCGACGAGCTCGGCGTCATGAGCGCAGCCCAGCAGCTGATCGCCCAGATCGGGATTGTGGCCGGCATCCAGGTCATGGTGACCGTGCAGGCGACGGCGGGCGGCGGGGCCGGAAGCCTGTCCGACTTCCACCGCGCCTTCGCCGTCGGGGCCGTCGTCGCAGCCCTGTCCGGTGTCTGTGGGCTCTGCATGCGAAACACGCCGCGGGCTCGCGCCCGGGCAGCCGTCCCGATCGAACTGGCTGGCGGAGGGTGGCTCGTCATGACCCCGACGCCGGCCCACGTTGCTGCCAATGTCGCCTCGTGGGAGCGACGGCACGCGGACCAGGTCGAGTTGGCGGCACGCCAGTGGGCGGCGTCGGAGCCGACATGGGGAGTCTTCGGCATCCCCGAACAGCGCGCTCAGGTCCTTCCGGACAACCTGTTGGGTCTCGACGTCGTCGAGCTCGGGTGCGGGACGGGCTACGTCTCGGCGTGGTTGGCCAGGCGCGGGGCACGACCGGTGGGCGTCGACCCCACCCCGGGGCAACTGGCCATCGCCCGTCAATGCCAGGAGCGCATTGGACCGAGCTTCCCGCTGGTGCGGGCAGCAGGCGAACAGGTTCCCCTCCGAAGCAGCTCCTTCGACCTCGTCATGAGCGAATACGGGGCGGCCATCTGGGCCGACCCCGAGGCCTGGATCCCCGAGGCGGCACGCCTTCTGCGGCCGGGCGGCGAGCTCGTCTTCTTGGGCACGAGCACCATCCTCGTGCTCTGCGTCCCAGATGACGATGGAGCGGCCACCGATCGATTGCTCCGTGAACAGTTCGGCATGGGCCGCTTCGTGTGGCCGGATGACGACGAGGTCGAGTTCCACCTGAGCCATGGCGACTGGATCCGCCTGCTGCGGGCGAATGGGTTCGAAATCGAGGACCTGCTCGAGCTACGACCGGCGGAGGGTGTGACGACGCCCTACCCGTTCGTCACGCCCGAATGGGCCCGGCGGTGGCCGGCCGAGGAGGTCTGGCGCGCCCGCAAGCGCGTCATTTCACCGAAACCGGACCCTGAGCCGTAAGAGGCCTGTCAGCGGGGCCCGTCGGCGGGGCCTGTCGGCGGGCCGTCGCAGTGTCGTCGTGCGTCGGGCTGTCGGTGGCGGAGATCCAACTCTTCAGGTCGGCGTCTCAGAAGGCAGGTCGACCGACATCGAGGACAGCCCTTGCGTCCGTTGTCGACGCAAAGCTGATTCATTGCCCGGAGCAGGCGTCCCTGAGGGTCGCCCCGGCGGCGAGACTGGGACATGCTCCTCATCGATGCGGCCAACGTGATCGGGTCTCGGCCGACGGGCTGGTGGCGCGATCGACCCGGTTCAGCCAGGGCATTCGTGGAGCGAGTTCGTGGCGCGGCCGAAGCGGATCGGTTCGGCCAACCCGTCGTCGTGGTCCTCGAAGGCCGTTCTCGCAGTGGCATCGAGGAGGGAATCGCGGAGGGGGTCAGCGTTCTCCATGCACCGCGCAGTGGTGACGAAATGCTCATCGCCGTGGTGACCGACGCCACCAGTCACGTAACGCTTGTGTCAGCAGATCGAGCGCTGCGAGAGCGAGCCGAGGCTTTGGGGGCAAAGGTGGCGAGCCCTGGATGGCTCATCGATTTACTCGATGGGTGATGCCCCGTGTGGATCACCCGCTCGTGGCGTAGTCCACTCGTGTTTGAACTGAACGGGACCAACATCCGATGGCAGCGGTTACACCGAGGAGTCTCGATGGAGCCGTTTGCGGCACCTCTCCTGGTCGAATCGCCGACAAGACCGTCATCCTGCCGAAGGCGTTGGCCCGTAGGGTCGTGTTGTCAACGCTCCGACGAGCGAGGCATTAAGGGCGCGCAAGCTCTTCTCTGCACCTTGGTTGTCCCCATGGTCAGATCGGAATAGGGCCGTGAAGGCCGCAACGTCCGAAAGTGTCCACGCCAGTCGAAACAGAGCGATCGCTGCCTCGTCAACCATCCTGTCGCTAGCCTCGACGTAGGGCGCCAGGGCGTTTGGCGACCCGTCGTCGAACATCCAAAGGTCGCGCTCCGGTGGGGCCAGGGTCACCGTGTCCCAGTCAACGAGGAGCATGCCATCGTCGGTATGGATGAGGTTGCCGGGATGTGGTTCACCGTGGGTGACGACCTGTTCGCCTCCTCCTCTTTCGACAAGGCTCGCGAGATGATCGAAGGCGGTCATCCACTCGTGGATCGTGGCCGCGTGATTGGCCAGCTCGCGCCGTGCCGGCTCGGAGAAGGGACCGCTCGTCCAAGGACGGTCGAGGTCAGAAAGAGCAGCCTCCAGCACTGCTCGGCCTGGCAGAACAAGGCCATGTCGGGGCACCCGAGAGGCCACCACCGACGTCGACTGGTGCAGCTCGGCGAGCCGCCGCAGTAGTTGGTCGCGATCCATCCAACTGATCACGCCTCCCCAAACGCCGGGCTCGCCCTCCATGAACGGAAACACGGTCAAGGCGTAGCGCTCGCTGAGGCGCAAGGAGGTCCCACCGCCGAGCTGGAGGATGGGGGCGACGACGAAGCCAAGTTTTGCCTGTTGGCGAAGTGCGAGTGCCGAGTCGTAGGCCGCTTCGAGGCCGCCGAAGGTCGCATCGGGGTCTCCCCCCAGCCACGGCTTGATTTCGAGGTCATCGACAGTCAGGAAGTACCGGTGGCCCGAGGTCTCGGCCAGCCAGTGATAGCTCCCAAATCCCTTGGGGATGTAGTCGACTCGATATGCATCGAGACCCCATGAGCGGGCCAAGCCATCGGCAAGGCGCGTTTCGTCGAGACTCAGGGGAGGGGGTGTATCCACGGCGATGGCAGTGTCCCATGGGTGCTTGGGCCAGTCGGCGCATACGTGTCACGCTGCAGCCGCAGGCTGTTTCGGACGGGTCGTCCTTCATCAGCGAGACGGCCGCTCACGTCACGGCCGGCCTCACCAACTCTTGTGAGTGCGGCAAGCCATGGCACCGCCAACGAAGGCCAGCGTTACGTACTCCCGACGACTCAGTGGGACTCAACCTCCACGTCCGGGCCGTTGGTAGTTGTGGCACCCGCAAGCCGACACAGGCGCCCGTCGGGCGCGGGTCAGGTTCAGGCGGTGATGGCTTGGATGCGGGCGCCCATCTCGGCGGCGACCGGGTCGGGCGTGATCGTCTGGAGGGCCATGAGCTTCGAGATGTCGCCCTCGACCTTGATCTTCCCCTGCATGAAGGCCTGTAGGCCGGCGTTGGGATCGCCCTCGACGAGGATGGCCTTGGCCACGGGGTAGTCGATGGTGACCGTCAGGTCGACCGGTGAGATGTGACCGATGTCGAGCACGAGGCTGCCCGAGCTGGTGTCGACATGGGCGTCGATGACGCCGTCGCCGAAGGGGACCTCGTTCACCACGAGGTTCATGCGGATGGAGTGCACGATGGCCGCGCCCTTGCCTTCGAACTCCGCCCGGATGGCCCGAGCTTCGGCCAGCCAGTCGTCGCTCAGGAACTCATAGGTGGCCATCGCTCCGCTGCTCCTCGTCGGTCGCCGGACAGGTGGCGACACATTAGTCGGGCCATCTCGGCGCCCCCCGGCCGGTCCAATGCGTCCGACCGCGCTCGCCGCTCTGCGTCGGGAGGGACAGCGGTCGATACTCCGGCCGCTAGCATCCGGCGCGTGCCTGCACCCATCATTCCTGGCGCCGAGCCGTGGTCGTCCGAGGGCGGACCCCACGGGGTCCTCGTGCTGCACGGCTTCACCGGCAACCCCCAGTCGATGCGTCCGTTGGCCGAAGCCATCGGCCGACGCCGGCTTTACCGTCGAGCTTCCTCTCCTTCCCGGCCATGGAACGGCGATCGAGGACATGGTGCCGACCCGGTGGGACGACTGGCGCGATGCGCGGCCGAGCGCTCGTATGTGAGCCTGGCCGAGCGGTGCCAGCGGGTGGTGGTGTCCGGTCTCTCCATGGGCGGGACGCTGTCCTGCGCCCTGGCCGCTCGCCATCCGGACATCGCCGGCATCGCGGTGGTCAACCCGATGGTCGACCCGCCCAACGAGGAGTACCGCGGTGCGATCCGATCGTTGCTGGAGAGCCGGCACCGAAGTTGCCCCCGGCATCGGCTCGGACATCGCCAAGGAAGGTTCGGCCGAGTCCGCCTACGAGGGGGCGCCGCTCAAGTCCGCCCTCTCCTTCTTCGAGGGGGTCGACGAGTTGTTCCCGCGTCCTCGGCGAAATCCGCTGCCCCGTCCTCCTGCTTCTCGAGCCGGCAGGACCACGTCGTCGAGCCGTGCTCCGGGGACGTCCTGGCGCGCTCGGTGGGCGGCCCGATCGATCGGGTCTTCCTCGAGCGCAGCTATCACGTAGCCACCCTCGACTGGGACGCGCCGATCATCGAGGAGCGGGTGGTGACGTTCTGCGGCAAGGTGATGGGAGGTCCCGGAAAGGCCTCGACCTGATGGCCGATCGTCCCCGCCTGGCTCGGGCGGACGTGGCCCACGTCGCCGCTCTGGCCCGACTGGCCCTGACCGACGACGAGCTCGACCACTTCACCGAGCAGCTGGCCCAGGTGCTCGACCACGCCGAGGACGTGGCTTCCCTCGACTTGACCGGCGTCGAGCCGACGGCGCACGCCATGGCCGTCACCAACGTGGTGCGCGACGACGAACCCGTCCCCAGCCTGCCGCGTGACGAGGTTCTGGCTGCCGCGCCCGGATGTCGAGGACCACCGGTTCCGGGTGCCGCCCATCCTCGGGGAGGCACCGTGAGCCCGGCGGGCGCCCCGTCCCGAGCGACCGAGCTGGCCGCTGCGGTCCGTCGGCGGTGAACGGTCGGCGGCCGACGTCGTGGATGGCGCCCTGGCCGCCATCGCCGAACGCGACGGCGAGGTACGCGCCTTCACCCTGGTGACCGACGAGGCTGGCCGACGAGCAGGCAGCCGCCGTCGACCGGTCGGTGGCCGAGGGCCGGGATCCCGGGCCGCTGTGCGGCGTGCCCGTCGCCCTGAAGGACAACCTCTGCACCCGGGGCATCCCCACTACCTGCTCGTCGCGCATCCTCGAGGGCTGGCGGCCTCCCTACGACGCCACCGTCGTGCGGCGGCTGCGCGAGGCAGGGGCCGTCCTCGTGGGCAAGACCAACATGGACGAGTTCGCCATGGGGTCCTCGACCGAGAACTCGGCCACCGGCCCCACCCGCAACCCGCACGACGCCGACCGGGTCCCGGGCGGCTCCTCGGGCGGATCGGCCGCCGCGGTGGCGGCCGGCTTCGTGCCCGTGGCCCTCGGGCTCGGACACCGGCGGCTCGGTCCGCCAGCCGGCCGCGCTCTGCGGCGTCGTCGGCTTCAAGCCCACCTATGGGGCGGTGTCCCGCTACGGGCTGGTGGCCTTCGCCAGCTCCCTCGACCAGATCGGTCCCCTGTCCACCACGGTGGCCGACGCCGCCCTCGTCTTCGACGTGATCGGCGGCCACGACCCGCTCGACTCCACCTCCCTCGAGCGACCGTCCCACCGCGCCTTCGACGAGGTCGGCAACGGCATCGGAGGGTTCACCGTGGGCGTCGTGCGCGAGCTCGTCGAGGCGGCCGACCCCGATGTCGCCGCCTGCTGTCGGGCGGCGGCCGAGGTGCTGGCCGAGGCCGGGGCCCATGTCGAGGAGGTCGGGATTCCCGAGGTCCGACTCGGGCTGTCGGCTTACTACCTCATCGCCCCGGGCGAGGCCTCCTCCAACCTGGCCCGCTACGACGGCGTGCGCTACGGGCTGACGGGTCGACGCCGACGACACGGTGGCCATGAACGTGGCCACCCGCACGGCCGGCTTCGGCGACGAGGTCAAGCGGCGCATCATGCTCGGTACCTACGTGCTCTCCGCCGGCTACATGGACGCCTATTACAACCAAGCCCTGCGGGCCCGCACCCGAATGATCGCGGCCTTCGCCTCCGCCTACGCCCGCTGCGACGTCCTCATCGGGCCGACGTCGCCGACCACCGCCTTCCCCCTCGGCTCGAAGACCGACGACCTCATGGCCATGTACCGCAACGACGTCTGCACGATCCCCTCCAACCTCACAGGCGAGCCCGCCGTCAGCGTTCCCTTCGGGGCCGGGGGAGGACGGACTGCCCGTCGGCGTCCAGGTGCTCGGGCCGTCATTGTCGGAGGCCACCGTTCTGCGGGTGGCGGCCGTGCTCGAGGCGGCGGCACCGCCGTCGACCCCTGCTGGTGCCGGTCGGGGCCGGGTCGTCGTCGAGCCGGAGTCGGGGGTCGACGTGACGGACGGCTGGGAGGTCGTGGTCGGCCTCGAGGTCCACTGCCGAGCTCAAGACCCGCGACCAAGCTCTTCTGCGGCTGCCTCAACGCCTTCGGCGACGAGCCCAACACCAACATCTGCCCCACCTGCGTCGGGCTGCCGGGCTCCTTGCCCGTGCTCAATCGGCGCGCCGTCGAGCTGGCCATGGCCATCGGCACGGCCCTCGACTGCGAGATCCGCCCGTCGACCTTCCACCGGAAGAACTACTTCTATCCCGACCAGGCCAAGGACTACCAGATCAGCCAGTACGACGAGCCCATCAACGTGAACGGCTGCCTCGAGCTGCCCGACGGCACGCGGTGGGCATCGTGCGCGCCCACATCGAGGAGGACACCGGCAAGACGGTGCACGCCGGCAGCTTCGGGCCGCATCCACGGGGCCGACTATTCGCTGGTCGACTACAACCGATCGGGCGTGCCACTGGTCGAGATCGTGAGCGCACCCGACCTGCGCTCGTCCGAACAGGCCCGGGCCTACGTCACCGAGCTGCGGGGCGTCCTCGTCGCCTCGGGCGCGTCGGACGGGAAGATGGAGGAGGGGTCGATGCGGGTCGACGCCAACGTGTCGGTCCGTCGCGGGCCGGACGAGCCCTTCGGTACCCGATGCGAGATCAAGAACCTCAATTCCGTTCGCTCGGTCGGCCGGGCCATCGACTACGAGGCGGAACGGCAAGCTGGCCTCCTCGAGTCCGGGCAGCCGGTCGTCCAGGAGACGCGGCACTGGGACGAAGACGCGGGCCGAACGGTCGGGCTTCGGTCCAAGGAAGAGGCGTACGACTACCGCTACTTCCTCGAGCCCGATCTCGTCCCTCTCGAGCCCGATCGAGGCCTGGATCGCGCAGGCCGCCGAGGCCGTCGGCCTCCTGCCTCGGGCCCGCCGCGAGCGGCTGGTGGCCCTGCTCGACGGCGACGGGTCACTCGCCGCCGTCTCGTCGTCGACCAGGTCGGCACCGTGGTTGGCCTCGGCCTCGACGACCTCGTGGTCGAGGCGGTGGCGGCGGGCGTGCCGGCAGCGCTCGCCCTGTCCCGGACGGCCAACGAGGCGGCCAACGACGCCGAGGCGGCCCGACGTCTGTCCCGTCTCCGCCTACGTCGGGCTCCTCTCCATGGAGGCAGACGGATCGCTGACGACCACGCAGGCCAAGGCGGTGCTTGCCGACCTGCTGGCCGGCCGGGGCGACGATCCGGCGGCCGTGGCCGCCGCCCACGGGTTCGAGGCCATGAGCGCGGACTCGCTGGCTTCGGTGGTGGCCGAGGTGGTGGCCGCCCATCCCGAGGAATGGGAGCGGTTCACGGCCGGTGGCGAGAAGGGCGACAAGCTGATCGGCTTCTTCACCGGCCTCGTCATGCGGACAGACCTCGAAGGGGGCCGACGGCAAGGCGGTGGCCGCCGAGCTGCGACGCCTACGAGGCTGACTGGCCAGCCGGAGCCTGCCACCTGGCCGGGCCGAGGGGAAGCGGGTTGAACGGAGCCGGCGGGCCGCCGGCGGCCAGGTAGGGACCGGCCGCGTCGAAGCCGAGACGGGTGATGACCGACTGGCCGCGGGATGTCGGGACGCGAGGCCAGCGAATGCCACGGGCTGTAGAGCATCCAGACCCCGGTCGAGTCGGCGAACAGTGACGGTTCGCCCGGCCCGCGAGCCCTGGGCGTTGGACCCGAGCAGCGGGTTCTGGGGGAGGTCGACACAGGGTCCCTGCGGGCTGTGACAGCGGGCGGCGCCGATGGCGTAGCTCGGGCCGTTGAACCAGTTGCCCGAGAAGACCAACCAGTAGACGTCCCCCACCTCGACCATGTCCGGGGCCTCGACGATGGTCCCTTCCCAGGGCTCGTCCGGCATGAGCAGCAGTGCCGGACGACCGGTCAGGGTGAGGCCGTCGCTGGAGAGGGGCTCTGACCACATCTGGGTCGGCCCGAGCGGCCCCCCCGATGTTCTGGTCCGACTTCCAGAGCATGTAATGGGGTGCCGTCGAGGCTCACGATGACCCGTGGGTCGATGTCACCGCCCAGAGTCGGCTGGCAGATGAAGGGCTGAGGGAAGGGGTGGAAGGCCCCGTCGGGGAGGTCCCCACGGCGTCGCCGATGCACTCCATGGCCGGGTGAGAGTCCCGCACGAGGGCGGTGAAGTAGAGGACGTAGGTCGGCGCCGAACCGATGGACGTCGGGAGCCCAGGTGAAGCCGGCCCCGACCCATGGTGGAAGCATGGGGGAGGGCATCGGTCACCGGGCCCCAGCCTGCCGAACCGGGTGGCCGAGGTCACGGGCACGTTCACGGTGGGGTCGCCGGGGATGCCGCTCGTGTAGAGGAAGTAGTGGGTCCCGTCGAGGAGGAGGAACGGGTCGGACTGGTCGGCGCCCCCCTCGACCACTTGGCCCGGGGCGGCAGGATCGGGGTCGGGCGGGGGTGCGTCGACGCCGGTCGAGCCCCGACGCCAGGGCCAGAGATCGGACCTGGCCGACGGGTCGAACGGTGGGTTCACACGGGTCGATGCCCGGGCCGGCGGCTCCGAGGCTGGCCGGGCCGTCGTGGCGTCGTGTTCGGGTGCCCCGCGCCACCGACGACGAGCGCCGTGATCGCGACCACCGCGGCAGCGGTGGCGATGACGATGACGGCTGCCGCCCGTCGGTGGACCGAGTCGAAGAGCCCGCACCGCCCCCGTCCGGCCCACCCGGGGACGGCTCACCGCCTCTGGTATCCGGTTGCGTGTCGCCCATGCGGCAATGGCCCCCTGGTGGGATGCCCCGACCGATCGCAGAACGCCGACCGAGGCGTAGGGGAATGCTACGGGGGTTGGCATGGCCGCGTCGTCCTGGGGACGAACGGTGGACATCTCGGCGGTTGCTGTTGATGTCCCGAGAAATGTGGCGGAAAAGGTAGGGATTTCGCGCCGGGCCCTTGACCCTGGTCACGGCACCCTTCAAGGTGTCCGCTAGTTCGGAACGTCGATGCTCCACCGGAGTCGAAGTGCCGAGCGGCTGGCGGGCCCAAAAGCCCAAAGGACGCTCGCAGCGCCACGACGAAGATGGGAGAACCGATGTCCGGGACGGTGGTTCGGATGTGCGCCCTGGCTCTTCGGAGCCGTGGACCGGATCCTGCCGCAGGGTCGTCCGACACGGCCCAGCGCAGGTGAGTCCGTTCTCACCGGAAGGCGTGGCCCCGAGGAGCTCGGGCGGTTTCGGCCGTCGGGTTACTCGGGGCTGCGTCGCGTCTGGGCGGCGATGCGGACGGATGGGCGGGGACAGGCCCGGTCAGAACCGGTGAGCGCCGTGTCCGAGCCCGGGACCGGAGGCGACAGCCGGCGTCGGCATCATCCGGCAGTGTTCGTCCTCGCTCTCCTCGCAGCGTTCGCACTCGAGCTCGAGGGTGGCATGGGCGATGGCGAACCGTCGAGCCACAGCCTGCTTCGACCCGTTCCCCGGTGGCCTGCGCCTCTTCCAGGGAGGGGTGGCCGGCCACCACCACATGGGCCGAGAGGACCCGGACGTCGCTGGACAAGCTCCAGACGTGCAAGTCGTGGACCTGGCTCACGCCCGGCACCGCGGCCATGGCCGAGGAGACGGCGGCAGGTTCGAGATCGGGCGGGGTCGATTCGAGCAGGACGGCCACGCTCCCGCCGACCACCCGGGTTGCCTGGACGAGGATGACGGCGGTGATGACCAGCGCCGCGGCGGGGTCGAGCCAGGTGGCCGTCGGGACGACGAGCAACACGGCGCCGGCCACCACGACGGCCAGTGAGGAGAGGGCGTCGCCGGCCATGTGCACGACCGAGGCTCGCATGTTGAGGTCGCCGGACTTGTCCCGCAGAAGGATGGCGCAGAGCCCGTTGACGACCAGGCCGAGGGCAGCCACCGACACCATGATCCCGGCCCGGACCGGCACCGGGTGAGCCAGTCGCTCGGCACTGGCCACGACGATGGCCAGGGTCACGACGGCCACGAGGCAGGCGTTGGTCAGGGCGGCGAGGATGGTGGCGCGGTGGTTGCCGAAGGATCGCGAGGGGCTCGGCGGCCGCAGGGCCAATCGCACGGCCACGAGGGAGATCCCGAGGGCGCCGACGTCAGCCAGATTGTGCCCGGCATCGGCGGCCAGAGCCGTCGAATGGGCCACGATGGCGAAGGAGACCTGGACGGCCACGAGCGCCAGGTTGAGCGAGAGGCTGACGGCGAGTCTTGCGGGTCCGATCCATGGTGTTCCCTCGCACCAGCCTACCGCCCGGACCGTCGACGACCTCTGGCCGGCGCGGGACGATCTCGCAAAACATGACCGGTAACCTGGGAAAATGGGGCGACGGCGGCCGAATGCATGGGGCACTGCCCGGCTTCGAGGAACGTGGGCTCATACGTCTCGGGCTCGTTCTCGTGTGTTCGTGGTGGTGGTCCTCTTCTCGTTGGCCGCCCCTCGGCTCTTCCCCCTGGCCACCGACCGATCAGCCCGTCCGGACCGACGCCGTGTCGCCCTCGGGGGAGACCCGGGCCAACTGCGAGCCAAGCAGGCGATCGTCCTGGCAAGGCGGGGTACGCACTGGTGGCCACATCTCGGTGGGCGGCGACCCTCCGGAACGATGCCCACACCCGGTGTCGGGGGTCGAGATCATGGATGCTTTCGACGGTGCACGAGCGCCCACTTCGTCATGGTGCCGGTCACCGACCCGCCGATCAGAGCAATTGGCGATAGAAGTCGGGGTCCACGCGGAGCTGGTCGAAAAGCGTCGCTCCGATCTTGCGGGCGTCGGCCATCTGCCGGTTCTCCCAGCGGGCCACCCGCACCGAGTCGAGCTTGCGGATGGCCGTCCCGACCAGCGAGTGCTGCTCACCTCGCCGCCACCGCTTGGGTTGGTCCCGAGAGATCGAGCGGGCCAGGGCGATGCGGAACCCAGCCCCATGGTGGTAGACGACGTCGCCGTAGATCCCGAACCAGAGCGGGTGGAGGTTCACCCGATTGGACCGGAGAAGCGGCGTCCATTTCTCCTCATTCCGCTCGAGCGTGGCGAGCAGGTTGCCGCCTGAGTCGCTCACCAGCTCGCCCCAATCCGTCTCCCAGCAATAACCCATCGACCAGTCGCCGCGTAAGCGATCCCAGTCGCGCACTCGGATCACGCAGAACGAAGGATGTGGCTGCCGATCCTCACCGTTCTCGGCGCGGCGTACGGCCGCGAGCACGGATTCGTCCAGCGCCTTGCGCACGACCGGCATGGGGTCGGCGATGGGGAAGGCGTCACCGTCGAGGAACATGAGCAGGTCGTCGGGATCGGCTTCGGCCACGATCTCAGCGGCGAGATAGTTGAGCTTGCCCGAATGACGCCCGATGGCCGGCACGACCCGGTCGAACTTCGAGTCGTGGCCGCGCTCGACCCCTTCGAGATTGGCCACCACTCGGTAGGGCTCGTGGAGGTGACGCCGCAGGTAGTCGAGCTGCACATCGATCCACTGGGCCGACTTGTGGTGAACGGTGGCGACGTGGATCACGCTCTCGCACCGAGGAGAGGATGGGGATGCCGGGCGCACCCCACCGATCTGGCGCGCCACGTGCCGGCCTCCGGCTGTCCGCGGTGCCCTGCCCGGTACCGACCCCCCACAGGGCCAGGATACGACATGACGTGAGGTCTACTCGCCCAAGCGTGGCCGGGCGACGTGGTGGGACGATCCTCGGCCTGGCTGGTGCCAGCAGAGAGATTGTGGGCCCTCTGGTACATTTCGGGCGTGGAGCCCGGCCGGGAGTCACGCCTCCCCGAGCCGTCGGGTGTAGCCCCCTGGACGCCGCCTCGAAGGAGCGTGGGCCGGCGGCTTCGCAACCGGATCGTGCGCACGGCGAGCCGAGTCCGCACCGACGCCGAATTACGGCTCGACCCGACCTACCGGCGCCTCTCTCGCTCCTACCGACTTCCCGACGGCACCCGACGTGTGTACTGCTACCACATTCGCAAGACGGCGGGGACGAGTCTCGGGTTCAGTTTTCTCGCCCTCGGCGGTGAGGATCCTCTCGAGGTCTGGCGTCGTGTGAGCGAGTCCCGCCTGCGCCGGACGGTGAGCGGTCCTTACGCCTTCGCCGCCTTCCGGCGCGAGGTGCTCGCCCAAGGGGCCTACTTCTTCGGGCGTTCGCACCGCGGCTACGACGACCAGCCCCTGCCCGAGGGCACGTTCACGGTGACCGTCCTGCGGGACCCGGCCGACCGGGTCCACTCGTACTTCGACTATCTCGTCGCCGGCGACGAGCCCGGCATGCCCGGCAATCTGAGGGGTCGTGAGCGACGCTTGGCAGCCGGCGGTTTCGACGCCTTCCTCGACCGAGTGCCCGACAGCGACCTCCTCAACCAGTTGGCCACCTTCTCGAGGCGTCTCGATATCGATGAAGCGGCCAAGCGGATCGCGAGCTGCTCGAGCGTGCTGGTCACCTCGGACTTCGCCAGTGGACTGTCGAACCTCGGGCGCCGCCTCGAGCTACCCCTGACCGAGCATCGGGCACGGGTGACCACCACTCGGTCGTCGCTCACCGACAGCCAGCGCGACCGCCTCCGCGCTCGTCTCGAGCCCGAGTACGAGCTCCTGCGCCGGCTCGAGGACGAGGGTGTTCTCGACCCGGCCCGGCGCGTCTGAGCCGGTCCTCGGGGGCAAGCCGGTCGTGACGGTCCCGGTGATCATCCGCAGGCCGACTCGTAGGCCGAGGTCCCCGGCTGCAAGGCTTGACCCGAGTTGGGGTCGACCATCAGACAGGACTCGTCGACGGCCACGAACTGGCTGGCGGGAATGGCCTTCAGCTGGTCGACCATGGTGTCGGTCCAGCGCGTGTCGGCCGTGCCCTGGAAGAACCAGTTGCTGCCATTGTCGGCCAGGATCAGCCCGTAGGTCTGCATGGTGGTGATGACCGTCTGGCAGGCCGCGCTGCACTGTGAGGCGGGCAGGGTGAAGTCGGGGTTCAGGCGGAAGCGGGCTCCCATGGGCGGGCAGTTCGGGTTGTCCTGGCCGGCCTCGTGGCGGGCCGGCCAGATGTACGACTCCTGTGTGCACTCGGCCGTGAATCGGATGGCGTGGTCCATGGCGCCGGATTCGACCTCGTCGTAGTTGACGAGCCCCGGCAGGATCGGGAGCCCGGCCGCGTCGGCCGACGTCCAGCCCGCCGTGCGCAGAGCGTCCGAGTTGAGGTCCCAGATGGCGCCGGAGCCGGCCTTCGACTTTCCTTTGGGGTGATAGTGGGTGTCGAAGGTCTCATAGAGGGTGCAGCTCGACGGATCGACCATGATGGCGTGTCGATCGGAGCCGTTCTCGATGGGGGTACTGGCCGACAGGGGATAGGGGCCCGGGTCGCTCTGGTCGGCGTACGTGAACGTGATCGGGACGAGTGGCGTGTCCGACGGCACGATCTCCCACGGGATCCCGTAGGGCTTCTTCTTGTTATGCGACGGCCCGTAGTCGGGGTGGAGGTAGGTCGTCGAGGCGTCCATGGAGGCCAACCACGTCGCGCTGTCGGCGTTGACCGGGAGGCCGGTGATGGGCGTGTTCCAGACGTTGTCGGCCGGGAAGGCGGGGCACTCAGTGCCCGGAAGGACCGTGCCCGGATCGGCACCGGCCACGCCGATCGGACCCACGCTGGCGAGCAGTGGGGTCACGACAAAAAAAGGGAGGAGTATGGCGGATGCTGTGAGGAGTCGACGGGAGCGCCCACGGCGGCCTGGTGCTGGGCGCGGATCAGGCCCCATCGGCCGTTTCGTCGGTCGGCCGCTCACGGCTGGCGGAGCCAGAGGGAGCGCAGGTGGCGGGGTTCGGTGGCAGGGCCCGGCTCGTGGCCATGGCGACGGCGGCCAACTGTGAGCGGACACCCAGCTTGCGAAGCACGGATCTGATATGCGAGCGAACGGTGGCCAGCGAGACGACCAAGTCGTTGGCCACCGTCTGCGGCGAACGTCCGGTCGTCAGGTGGAAGAGGACTCGGCGCTCAGCACCAGTCAGCTTGAGCAGACCTTCGGCACCTCGGGGCAGATCGCGGAGGTTTGGCCCTTCTGTCGGCGTTGTGCCCGTGCATCCCGAGTCGGCCGCCAGGTCGAGCAGGATGTCTCGCATGGCACCGAGCTCGAAGGCGGCAACCGCCCCATGCTCGAGGCATCCGGTCAGCGCGGCCACGCTGGCTCCGGCGCTGACCACCATGACATCGATGCCCTTCGAGCGATAGGCCTCGGTCAGCTTGGCCGGGATCGACCACGTGCTGGCCGCCCAATCGGCCTGTCCGCCGGCCGACTCGGAGCCGATCACGAGCACGACGAGGTCGAGCGGGCGCCCACCGATCTCCGCGATCAGCCCTTCGTCGGAGCTGAGAGCGATGGCCCCGGCCACGAAGCCGATGCGTTCGGCCAGATCGGCGGCGGCGGTGGCGGCCAGACCCGGAGCGCCCCCCGCCGCCGGGTCGGGATCGATGACAAGCACGGTGCCCATGGCCCCTTCGACGTGCTCCGGCCGGGCCGAGTCGTCGCGCCGGGTGCCGGCTCCCGCCATCCCGCCGGGGGAATAGCGCACGACGGCCCGCTGGCGCAGCCGCGGCGACATCAGTCGTTCATCGTGTGCGCCGCCGTTGGTCGCGATCGGGGCGCCCAACCGCGTGATCGGGTCGTCGTCGTCCTCGACGGCGTCGTCGAAGATCCGCTCGACGGTTACGACCGTGGTCGAAGGAATGGTCGACCGCTGCCGGCGCGGCCCGCTGTGCCCGTTGGTGGACGCTCGGGAGCCCCGTCCCGTGAGGGCGTCAGCTTGCTGGAGCCGTCGGGTCGCCATCGCACACTCGTCAAGCAGGCCCTGTCCGACGGCCCTGGCCAGACGTTGCCCCAGGAGCCGGGGGGTGACGGCGTCGGCTGCGGGTCCGAATTCAACGACGATCCGGGACACCGCGTACGGGCACACTCGGTCGTCCGCCCGTACGGTCTGGCACACCTGCTCGAGGGCCAGGCTGAGGAGGATCGGATCCACCGGGGGAACATCGGTGGGCGCCATCGGGGACCGGAGGTCGACGTGGGCGACCGTGCGCGCCACCCTCGGTCGCTCCGCCGCCGTTGTCCCCTGCCCGTTCATCGCCATCTGGCCTCGCCAACCCCCCACGGCCAAGCCCCGGCGAAACGGACGCCGTCAGACTCGGCCTTCACCCGATGCTACTCCCCGTCGCATCGTGAACAAAAGGCCATATGCGGGAGATCAGGCCGGTCTCGGGTCACTTCGGTGGTCGGTCGAGAGCTGTCGTCGGAGTTCCCGGCAGCCCGAGGTGGAGCAGGCCGTCGCCGAAGAGCACCACGGCCACGCCGAGGACGAGACCGCCCAGTGCGTCACTCGGATAGTGCCAACGAAGGGCGATGACCGCGTAGGCCATGGCCAGAGTGGTGCCCACCCCGAAGGCGGCCACGAACGGCCGGAACCGCGGGGTCACGGCCAGCGTCCAGGCGGTGGCCACGGCGGCCACGTCCGCCACATTGCCCGACGGATAGCTCAACACTCCTTCGAACCGCCGTCCGACGGCTGGTTTGAGGACGAGCTCGACGAGCACGGCAACGGCAGCTGGGCCACACAGACAGGCGATGGCGCGGACGCGGTCATGGCGGAGAGCGACCAGTCCGGCGGCCACCGTGGCGACGATCAGAACCACTGGCGAGCCGATATCGGTGATGCGGAGGAGCCTCGAGGATCCGAGGGCCGATCCGATGGCGTCGAACCCCCATCGGTCGAAGGTGTTCGGAGCCGGATGGACACGAGCAAAGGCGGCACCGATCAGCGAGAGACCGAGGAGAGCGGCGCCGATGGCGGTCTCGACCACCCCCGGACGGCGCTGCACCGTGGCCCGCCCAGTGGTTCGCAGGCTCAGGGAGTCTCCTCGAACCACCGAATGGTGGCCCGTAGACCCTCGTCGAGGGGGACGGGCGTGACGTCGGGGAAGAGTCGGCGTAGGCGAGTCTGGTCAGCCTGCGAGTCCCGCACGTCACCCGCCCGCGGCTCGGTGTGAGCGCGGTCCAACGGGCGCCCGAGGATGGCTTCGAGCGTTCCGATGAGCTCGAGGAGGGACACTCGGGTACCGAAGGCCAGGTTGACGGGCTCGGGGTCCGTCAACCGGCGGGTGAGCGCGTCGACAAGCACGGCCACGACGCTGCCCACATAGGTGAAGTCACGGGTCTGCTCACCGTCTCCGTGGACCGGCAACGGCTCGTCCCGTAGCGCGCAGGAGATGAAGGCGGGCACGACGGCCGCGTAGGCATGGTCGGCCGGCTGAGCCGGGCCGAACACGTTGAAGAAGCGAAAAGCCAGCCCCGGCAGCCCGAAGGACCGGCCGTAGGCGAGCGTGGCCGCCTCGGCCGCCAACTTGCCGGCCGCGTAGGGGCTGACCGGCATGGCCACCATGTCCTCACGCTTGGGCAAAACCGGGTTGGCGCCGTAGACCGACGACGACGACGCCACGATGACCTGCGGCGAGCCGTGGCGGCGGGCCGCTTCAAGCACCTCCATGGTGCCGGTGGCGTTGACCAGGTGGCTGGCCATGGGATCGGCCAACGAACGGGGGACCGACGGCCGGGCCGCCAGGTGCACGACCGCATCCGCTGCACCGACGACGTCGTCGAGGAGGTGGGGGTCGAGTATCGAGCCCTCGACGAAGTCCACCCCAGCACCGATGTCGTCGAGGTTGGCCCGGGATCCGGTCGAGAGGTCGTCGAGGACGACGACCCGGGCGATCGACTCGTGGGAGGCGAGGGCTCGACACAGGTTCGAGCCGATGAAACCGGCCCCGCCGGTCACCACCACGTTCATGGTGCGGATCTCACGATTTGGTGTTCAGGGTTCGGGCCCGCACGGGCGATCGACACTACAGGCGTTCGACTGCCGGCCCGTCCATCCGGTTGCGGGTGTCGAGCACGTAGCTCGCGTGTCTTTGTACGAGCTCATAGTCGAACGCATCGTGATCGGTGACGAGCACCACGCCGTCGGCCGCCTCGAGCTCGTCGACGGTGAGGTCCACCATCGGATGGCGGCAGGCCTCTCCGGCCACGTGGGGATCGGCAACTCGCACGTCGGCGCCGAGGGAGGCCAGCTCCTGGGCGATGACCGTGCCCGGGGCTTCACGGGCGTCCCCGGTGTTGCGCTTGTAGGCGAGACCCAAAAGGAGGATCCGCGACCCGCTGATGGGGCGGCCTCTTCGGTTGAAGGCCATCATGATCCGCCGCACCACGTAGGCGGGCATGTGCTCGTTGACGTCGTTGGCCAGCTCCACGAAGCGGAACGGTTGCCCGAGCGATCGCCGTACCTTCCATGAGAGATAGCTCGGGTCGATGGGCAGGCAGTGACCGCCGACTCCTGGACCCGGCGTGAAGCGCAGGTATCCGAACGGCTTTGTTGATGCCGCGTCGATGGCTTCCCAGACGTCAATGTCGAGCTCGGCAGCGAACATGGCCAGCTCGTTGACCAAGGCGATGTTGACGTGGCGGAAGGTGTTCTCGAGCAATTTGGTCAGCTCTGCCTCCCGGGTACCCGAGACCGCCACCGTGCGCGCTACCAGCCGCCCGTAGAAACCGGCGACTGCCTCGAGTGACTGGGCATCGATTCCGGACACCACTTTGGGTGTGTTCTCGATGGTCCACTCGGAGTTGCCCGGGTCGATGCGCTCAGGGCTATAGCCGAGGTGGAAGTCCTTCCCGGCGACCAAGTCGGAGGAGTCCTCGAGGATCGGACCCACGAGCTCCTCGGTCGTTCCCGGGTAGCTGGTCGACTCGAGCACCACGGTGGCCCCTCGGTGCAGGTGGCGCCCGACCACGTGCGCCGCCGACTCGACGTAGGAGAGATTGGGCACCCCATCGGTGAGGGGCGTCGGCACGTCGATCACGGCCACGTCAAAGTCGGCCAGTAGCTCGGGATCGTCGGTGGGCCGGTAGTGCCCGCTCCGCAACGCCGCCTGCAGGCGGTCGTCGGTGATGTCCTCGACGTAGGAGCTCCCGGCAGCCAGCATTTTGATGCGGTTGGCGTCGAGGTCGTATCCGACCACCTGATAGCCGCACTCGGCTGCACGGAGGGCGAGTGGGAGCCCGACGTACCCTTGGCCGATGACGGCCAGTCGTTGACGACCGGCCGGCGCGCTCATGCCGGGATCTGCTCGGAGCTCGAGGCCGAGTCGTCGTCGATCTCCGTTCGACGGTAGTCGGCCCCACCGTCGACCTGGGCGCCACCTTGCGTCCCGCCCTCGAGCAGCACGTCGAACTCGGCCTGGGTGAGCACATCCGGTCGCACGTCGGGCCTGGCCCCCCCGACGGTGAAGAGCAAGGCTCGGACCGTCACGGCGTCCCGCTGCAGCATCGCATCCTCGAGGCGTCGGAGCCCGACACCGAAGGCGTCGGCCGGCGCCGTGATGGGAATGAGCTGGTTGATGTAAGGGTGCTGAGTGTGGATGATCTCCTCTTCGGGGGTGCGCAGTTCCTCATCGAGTTTCTCTCCGGGACGCATGCCGATGACGTGGATGGGGATGTCCACACCGACCTGGTAGCCGGACAGCCGGATCATGCGCTCGGCCAGGTCGAGGATGCGCACCGGCTTGCCCATTTCCAGCATGAACACCTCGCCACCACCGTCCGAAAGAACCGACGACTCGAGCACCAGCTGCACCGCTTCGTGGACGCTCATGAAGAACCGTGTCATTCGGGCATCGGTCACCGTCACCGGGCCGCCGGCTGCGATCTGGCGGGTGAAGGTGGGGATCACACTGCCCCGGCTGCCGAGCACGTTGCCGAACCGGACCGTGCAGTAGGAGGCACCGGCCGGCGCACGGGAGAGAACGATCTGCTCGGCCAGGCGCTTCGAGGCGCCCATCACACTGGCCGGCCGGACGGCCTTGTCCGTCGAGATCTGCACGAACCGCTGGGTGCCGACGTGGATGGCCGCATCCACCACGTTGCGGGTGCCGAACACATTGGTTCCTGCGGCCGCAATCGGATGGCTCTCGAGGACGGGGACGTGCTTGTGGGCGGCTGCGTGGAAGACGACCTCGGGTTGGTAGCGCTCGAAGGCCTCGAACACCGCCTCACGATTGGTCACATCGACGAGCGCCTGCTCGCAGGGGCTGGAGACGGTGGCGGCGGTGTCGTGCAGGTGCGTCTCGTCATGGTCGAGAAGCACGAGAGAGGTCGGGTCGAGCTCGGCGACCTGACGGCAGATCTCGGATCCGATCGACCCTCCGGCGCCCGTGACCATGACCCGGCGGCCTTCGAGGGCACGGCGAACGGTGTCGAGGTCGATGGGGACTGGCGTGCGTCCGAGCAGGTCCTCGATGCGGGGTGCACGAGCTTGGCGGATCGAGGCGGGGGTAGCCCCGTTGACCAAGTTCTTTACACCGGGTAGGACCTTCATGGTCAGCCCGGCCGTCTCGCAGGCCTGAAGAACTCGCTCGACGAGCTCGGGCGGGGGATTGGGGATGGCCAGGAGCACCTGCTGCAGGGTGTAGCGGCTGGCCGCCAGGGGGATGTCGGTGATCGAGCCGACGACGGGCACGCCCATCATCGACAGGCCATGAGCCCGGGCGTCGTCGTCGAAGACGGCGACCGGGACGAGCCCTGTCCCCGGGTTGCGCAACATCTCTCGGATGGCGGCCGCACCCGCGTCGCGACTGCCGACCACTGCCACTCGTAGGCCGATTCGGCGCGAGCCGCGTTGCCAAGCAAACAGACGCGAATGGAACCGGAGGACGCCCATCCCCATGGTGGCGAACATGCAGCCGACCACGATCACGATGACGGGCACCAACTCGAGACCGGCCAGCCGCCCGAGCGGGTAGATGATCACCAGGACGAAGACGACGACGGTGCCAGCAAGCACCAGCTGACGAGCCTCCTCCGCTCCGGCATGGCGCCACATGCGGCCATAGAGGCCGAACACGTGGTTTGCGACGAGTGTCAGGAAGAGGGTGAGGAGAAGGAAAGCAAGGAAGTGCTGCCAGTAGTGGGCGGGCGCCTTGTCCCGGAAGTACGCGACCTCAGCCAGCCCGTATCCGACGACGACACAGAGGGCGTCGAGCAAGGTAAAGACCATGCGCGAGCGAACTCGGCTAGCCCGAACGGCGACGTTTGGGCGCTCTTCCGCCTGCGGCTGTCCCTCACTAATCCCCACGCTCTCGCCCCCTCTTTGGGCCGACACCCTCCGCCGCGAGCGATCTCCTCCATCGGATACGCCGAGAAACAGCGCGGGCTTATCCGTCGCCCTCAAATGCACCACTCCACTGCGTCCCCCTCGTCTCGGGATGCCCGGCCCGAGACTCCCATTCTTCCACTTGGGAAGCGAAGAGCGCCAAGGGCCGTCGCCACCGCATCGCCGGCCAAGAAGGTTCCGCTGGCAGACTATCCAGCACCAGGAGGAGTCACCATCCCTAATTTTGGGTATGGGTGCAACCGACAGTCGCACGCCCTCGGGTCGGGCGGATCCATGCGCGTTGTTGGCCGACGAGGGTGCTGTCGCAAACCTCGCTCGATCGCACCAGGTGCACGACGTTCATTTGGGATCACGACGTTGGCTGGCCACTGCCGGCCAAACCAGTTGATCGATGTGGCTGACGCCTGCCTGGTCCCCACGTGGCCGGAGAGCTTCGACGTCTGGGCGCTGACTGTCCAACAACGCATCCTCTCATTGGCCCGCGATTGGTCCATGCCCAGGCCACCGGGGTGTTGCTGCTTCCGAAAACGAGAAACGACGGTGTAGAGTGGATGGCTCACGCAGGGCGGGGATAGCGGGCGGGGAGCAGGAGACGGATGGAATCCATCAACTTCGCGAGTGTCCTGTGGCGGAGCTGGCGCCTGCTTCTGGCACTTGCAGTGGTCGGCGCCGTCGTCGGCGTCATCTTGCCGACCTCGCACGTCAAGCAAATCAAGCCCGTTCTTCACTGGAAGGCCGTGGCCTTGGTGGGTGCCGCCCCCAAGGGAGGCAACAATCTCATCGGCGGTGGAGTCACGAGCGCGCAGGTCGCCTTCTACGGGAACTCTTTGGTGGTACAGACGGCCGCCGCCAAAGCGGCACACCAGGACATACCCTTCGCCCAGCTCTTCCGCTACATGTCCGCGGGGGTCGGCGTGGCCTCGAAATCGGGATCTTCGTCAACGACGACGCCGAGCAAGGCGGGTCGCGCCACCGATGTCGTCACCCTGACGGCCTACGGCAGGGTGAAGGCTGACGCCATCGAACTGGTGAACACCTTTGCCAATGAGCTCGGGCAGTTCATTGCCACCGAGTCCGCCGCCAAGCAGCAATACTTGAACCAGACAAAGTCGGCGACCAAACCAACCACGACCAAATCTGGCGCCTCGGCTTCGTCCACTTCGCCGAGCACCACCCCGAGCTCGTCGAGCGCGACATCAGGGTCGTCGAGCTCAACCGCGACGACTCCCCCGATCACCCCGCTCGAGACCGGTTACTACGTCCTTTACTATGCCGCTGCGGCCACCCCGGTCGCTCCTGTCAGCGGCGGCCTGCTCGACACGCACAAAGTGCGGCTATTGGTGGGTTTCCTCCTTGGCCTGTTGCTGGGCGCCATCATCGCCATTGCTCGCGTCGTGTTTGACAAGCGGATCCGTACGGCCGCTCAAGCGGTGAACGGTTTCGGGTTCCCGGTGATCGTCGAGATCCCCGCTCGACCACTGGTGAGCGCCGACGAGCGGGCTGCGCCCGTCGATGTGGCGCTGCAACCGGTTTCTGTCGAGGCCGAGGCCTTTCGGATGCTGCGCATGTCGGTGCTCTTCGAGGGACTGGCCGACACCGCAGCCGTCACCGATCCGCTCGGCTTGGCACTCGGGGGCAACGGTCACGGAGTCTTCGGCGCGACCGTCCCGGCCGTACCCGAGCTGGGCCGACGGCAATCCGGTGAACGCCGGGTCGTTCTAATCGCGTCCGCTGGTAGCGAGGAGACACGTCCTCTCGTCGCTGCGAACCTCGCCGCCGTCTACGCCGAAGCGGGACAGCGAGTCGTCGTCGCCAGCACCATGGATTTGGGAGTGGGACAGCCGGTGGTCATGGGGGACTCTGAAGCTCTCTTCTCCGGCGACATCCGTCCGGTGGACGTCGAAGCCCGGCTCCAACCGACGAGGGTGGACAACGTCCTACGACTGCCAATCACGATGTTCCTTCGGAACAGTGGGCAGCTCGTCTCTCGTGGCAAGGAGCTGCTCGACGCGGCCCGGTCGGTGTCGGATGTCATCATCGTCGAGACCCCGGGTTTGCTGTCCGTGCACCATGCCGAGGCACTGTCTCATGCCGTCGACGTGATGGTGGTCGTCGCCGAGTGCGGCACCACTCGGATCGCCGATGCCCGGAAGGCATCGGACCTGTTACGGCGGATCGGTGCCCCCATTCTCGGTGTGGCGCTCACCAACGTCCGGCCACAGGGCAGGGCCAAGGCATCACAGGCCGACCGCGGCCGGTCGCTGTTCCCTCGGGCCCGCTCGCTCCGGCAAACGGCGCGGTGAGCCCCACTGCCGGTTGGGAAGAGCCGACCGCAAGAACCCAGGTCTGACCCTGCTCGACCGCGACTCGGCATGATCCCCGCCGCGGCGATCCCGTCCAACCCGGTGGTTGGCCTGTTGGTGGCGATCGTTCTGTTTGGGTTCGGACGGTGGATCATCCATCGGGTGGCGCGTGCCGAGGGCAACCCCTGGCTCGTGCGCATCCTGACCTGGAGCTTGGTGCTGCACCTACTTGCCGCACCGGGTCAGATCTTCGTGGTCCAGCACGTCTACCACGGCATCGCCGACTGGCAGCGCTACACCCACCAGGGGTCATTGGTGGCGAGCAACTTCGACCACTTCAACTTCACGACGGCGGGAACGGGCGTTGGCAAGATCGTGAACGACGGCTCGGTCAGCATTGCAACGGGCATCGTCATGAGCATCGTCGGTAGGGACAGCCTGGCCACCTTCTTGGTCTTCGGCTGGTTGTCCTTCCTCGGTGGGATCCTGTACTACCGCGCCTTTACGCTCACGTTCGGAGGCGCCGGCTTTCGACGGTACGCGTACTTCGTCTTTCTCCTCCCTTCGATCATCTTCTGGACGAGCGACGCCAGCAAGGAGGCGATCATGTTCTGGTGCATCGCCCTCATTGCCTACGGTGCGGCGCGGATCTTGCGCAGCCGGCGCGGTGGGTTCCTGCTCATGGTGCTCGGTGTGGTCATCGGGGTGCTCGTACGTCCCAATGAGGTCGTGCTTCTGTTGGGCGGCTTCGCAGTGGCCATGGTGATCCGGGTGGTCGGTGGTCGTGAAGCCGGCCCGATGCGACGAATCCTGGGCTTCACCTTCGGGGGCGTTCTGCTCGTGTTCTCCTTCTTCATCACGCAGCGTTACCTGCTCCATGGCGGGTCGTCGATCACCGGACAGTTACAGGCAACCAACGCGAACAACAGCATCAACACCGCAAGCGTGTCGAGCGGCGGTGTCCCTTACTCGTCCAACCCACTGACCTTTCCCCGGGACGTTTACGAGGTGCTGTTCAACCCGCTCCCCATCAACGCCCACGGTTCGTCCCAGCTGATCGCGGCAGCAGAGAACACGGTGATACTCGTCCTCATCTTGGCCTCGCTGCGACAGCTGCGAGTCGTGATCCGAGCGAGCTTTGCCCGCCCGTATGTGCTCGTGTGCTTCGTCTATAGCTTGGGATTTCTCTACGCCTTTGCAGCCCTTGGCAACCTCGGCCTCATCGAGCGAGAGCGGACACTGCTGCTGCCGTTGCTCCTCGTGCTCCTCTGCATCCCCCGCGGGCCGAAGCGCGCGCCACCGCACTACGAGTGGGAGCTCAAGCGCAAGGACCGTCGACGCCTGCAACCCCTCTTCGACCGAACCGATGGTCGTCTTCCTGTCGCCCTGGCACCGGCCAATCGGGCGGCCGTGGTCGCGGCGATGGGCGGTGGCCCTACACGGCCACCGCTCCCCTAACCGAGGGTTCGCGCATCGGCCGGCGTTTGCCAGCCTCGGTTGGTGCCCTGGCCTCAGGCGGAGGTAGGTGCGGTCGGGCCTCTGGCGCCTCTGGCGCCTCTGGCGCCCTCGAGGCCATCGCCCGACAGTTGGTCGAGCAATGGCCGGAGCAGCTCGATCCAGACCTCGCTCACGGCATCGACGGTGAACAGACGCTCGCAGCGGGTCCGCGCCGCCCTCCCCATCGTCAGCCGCAGCTCAGGGTTCTTGACGAGCCGAGCGACTGCCGCGGCCAGAGCCGGTCGATTGTCGACGTCGACGACGAGTCCCGTCTCACGGTCGACCAGCACGGAGGCAACGCCTGGCACGGCGGTGGCCACGACCGGCAAGCCGGAGAGACCGGCCTCGATGAGCACCCCGGGCATCCCCTCACCTTCCGGCGCGCTCGGAAAGACGAAGATGTCGGCCGCCCGCAATTGTTCGGCGACGTCCGAGCGAGGACCGAGCATCTCCACGTCCGCTGCTCGAGCCTTCTCCTCGAGAGTGGCGCGGCGCGGGCCGTCACCAATGAGGACCGCTCTGACGTCGTGCCCGTCCGCTCGGACGTCGGCGACCAAGTCGATGAACCGGTCCGGTCGCTTCCCGTCAGTCAGGGCGCCGACGAACACAAGAGTCGGTGGACCGCTGCGGTGCTGGGTTGCAGGCCGGAAGACGGTGGGGTCGCGGCCATTGGGAGCCACGACGAGCCGCTCGGCCGGGAGCCCAAATCGTTCGACGCACTCGGATGCGACCTCGCTACCCTCGGCGGCGATCACGTCGGCCCTCGATGCAAGGAACCGCCAGAGCGTCACCTGGGCGGCGCGCTGCGAGCCCGAGTAGGTGCCGATGGCGTAATAGGCGAGCGGGCGGCGTTGGCCGGCCATGGCTGGCACTAAGTACTTGAGTGGCTCGCTGCCGTGGGCGACGACCACGGCCGGGTCGAGGCCGCGCAGGCGGCGCCGCAGCACCAGCACGAGGCGGGGGTCGAAACCGACTCCCGGTGCGTCCCCTCCGGGGTGATCGAGCGCCACGTCGGCGCGGACCTCGTCGGATCCGGCGAACAGGCTGAGGACTCGATGGGCACGAACACCGGGACGGTCGAGCCGATCGGCCAGCGCGCGCGCTTCTCGCTGGGCTCCACGTGCCCTCCGTGTGGGGATGACGTGAAGGATCAACGGCGAAGCGCTCGACGGCCAAGGTGGCGGCGTCCTCTTGATGCGCCTGGTCATGCGCGGCCCCTCCTCAACCAGTGCCGGCCCTCCCGGCGGACGCAAAACCTAGCAGTCGCACGCCCTCCGACCTCCGGACAGTTACTCGCGGACACCAACGATCGCCCGGTCCCGATGAAGATGGCGGGGAACGGCCTGACCTCGGCGTATTGGCGGGTGGGTGTAGCGCCGCGCCCTGTCGCCACCGTCCGAGGAATGCCATGCGAACCTTGAGCGATTTGCCGGCGACTGACCCGGGCCCGAGTCCATCGACCCCGTCTACGGCTATCAATGGTGTTGCGGGCCCTGCGTCGGCGGCGGCTCGGTGGATCTCTTCTCTCTGATCTCACAATTCCGCGTCGAGATGGACCCTCCGACCCCGCCCTCGAGCTCGAAGGAGTCACCCGCGCCGGCTTCGACAAACCGGCCACCGCGCGGCGACAAAAGCGCCGACAACGGACGGGCGGGCCTCGCACGGGACGGGTGTCAACGGCGGGCGACGACCAGGCTGCGATAGAGGTCCTCGATCTCAGCCGTCGACCGGGCTACGTCGAAGGCCGCACGTCGCTCGAGGGCCTCTTGCCCGAGCTCGGCCAGCAGATGGGGATCGGCGGCCAGGCGCGCGAGGGCGTCGGCCAGGGCCTCGGGGTCCCCGGGAGGAACGAGAAGGCCGTTGACGCCATCCTCTATTGCCTGAGGGAGGCCGCCTTGGGCCGTGGCCACGATGGGCGTTCCGATGCTCGTGGCCTCCATCACGACGACGGGCAATCCGTCCTGATGGGACGGGAGCACGACCACGTCGGCGGCCGCCATGAGCTCGAGGATGTCCGTTCGGTGGCCGAGGAAGCGGAAGCTTTCGTCCAGCCCCAGGGCCTCGTGGCGGGATCGCAGCTCGCCGGCCAGAGCACCGTCGCCCGCCGCCGCGAACCGGATGGGGAGGTTGCGCCCGACGGCGAGGTGCGCAGCTTCGAGGAGAAGGTCATAGCCCTTCTCGGCTCGCAGACCGGCCACTGTGAGAGCCAGCAGGTCCTTTTCGGGAACACCTAATTGCCCGCGGATTCGCCGACGGATCATGGGTCGTTCCGCTACCACCTCGGGTGCGAGCGATTGATCGATCCCGTGGACGACCACGCGTGCCCGCTGGCGGAGGCGGTCGGGGAGCGACCCGCGGGATGCTTCGGATACGGCGAGTACCAAACGGTCGGTGCCAACGGTGAGTCGGTTGAGCATCTTGATGGGAGGCGAAACCTTGTTCCACAGGCAGTGCTCCGTATAGAGCGTCATGGGCCGAGACCGCGAGGGCAGGCTGAGCACGATCGGGCGCCCAATGGCAGCCGTGTAAGGCAAGTGGAAGTGCACGATGTCGAAACGGCCCTCGACCAGGAGCCGCCGAAACCGAGGCACCCATCGGACGTCCAAGTTGCCGGTGGCACCAAGCTGATGGACCGGGATGCCGAGATCGGCGAGCCGGGGGGCGAGGTCATTGAGGTCAGCCATCACGCAGGCGACCTCGTAGTCGAAGGAGGCGGCGTCGCCGGTGGCGACCGTGTCGACGAGCAGGCGTTCGGCGCCGCCGGTGGCGAGGCCCTTGATGGCGAGGAGCACCCGGATGCGCCCGTCCGCCCCCGCACCGCTGAGGGAACGGGCGCTCCGAGCTAATTGTTCCGGCTTCGGCCCGGCGCCCTCGGCTGTGGCCGTCATACGGTGATGATAGCGATGGCGGTGCGCCTGTTATTCCTGGTCTGGGGTATGTCGTGCATCGATGACGGCGCCATCGCTTGGCCAATCAGCCCGTCGTGAGACCGGGGCTGCGTGCGGGCACTGCTACGTGGCCAGAGGGACGAGTTGGTCCTCGAGCCACGGCGTGCCGTTGCGTATCGAACGACGACATTGATCACCGCTCGGTTCACCCCTCACACGTCTGACCGGGCGGCCCCCCGGACATCGAGCCGTCATCGGGCGCTCAAGGCCTAGCCTACGCCTGTGATCCCAACATGAGCATCGCGGCCGACGACATGTCGTCACGACCGTTGGCCAAAGTGCCGGCTGACGAGGTCACCGCCGTGGTACTCACGTACCTGCGGCCGAGGCTTGCCGGTGACGTGGTGCGAGGCCTCATCGACCGTGACCACCTCGACCCGCGACGCATCGTGGTCGTGGTGAACGGTGAAGGTGGCCTCGATGACGCCCGTCTCGAGGACGCGGTGCGAATGGTCCGACTTCCCCACAACTGCGGGCCGGCCGGCGGGTTCAAGATAGGGCTCCTCGAGGCCTTCCGCGATCCGTTGGTTCGTTGGGCATATCTGTGCGAGGACGACGTGGGACTGTTCGACCTTCCGTCGCCCCGCCTGGCCGAGCTCCTCGATCGGGTCACGGCCGGCACCAGGGCCCGGGGACCAGGACCGGAGCGCAGGGAGGTTGGGGCCGTCGTCGCCTATGGCCGGGTCTTCGTGGGACGAGGCGCCCACACCGTGAACGTCGTTCCGGTCGCGCCGGCTGACGGTCTGTCGCCGGTCGACGTGGCCTGCTGGGGTGCGACCCTGGTGTCCCGGGCGGTGGTCGATGCCGGCGTGCTCCCCGATTCGACATGGTTCTTCGGACTCGAGGACTTCGACTTCTTCTGCCGGGTGCGTGATGCGGGCTTCGACGTCCTCTTGGACGAGGTTGCCGCCCGGCAGGTGGCCGAGCAGCAGACCAATGCCGGCCGCGAGTCCGCCATCCGTGACCGGCGGCCTACCGACATGGCCGAGGCGTGGCGCGCTCTACTACCACGCCCGCAACTCGTTCGCTCTGGCCCGTCGGCACGGCCGTCCGAGCTGGATGGTCTGGCACCTCGCCTACTCGGCTCGGCACTTGCAGAAAGCCCGGTCGAGCGCCGAGCGCAGGGCCATCGTCCACGGGCTGTGGGACGGGGCCCGTGGACGCCTGGGGGAGAACCCTCGTTACCGGCGCGAGGTCGGTGAGCTCGATCCTGAGGCGCAGTCGGGCTCGGCCAGATAGGCGAAGTTCGGCCAGAGGGCGACGTCGAGATCGCCGACCGCCTGCCTGAGGTCAACGACGTCGGGCTCGTACAACTCGACCAAGAAGTCCACCACCTCGTCACCCAGCTCCTGGCGAGCACGACCGGCGGGAAGCACCGGGTCGGGCGACCGGAGGAGCGCGGGTGACTGCTCCGTCGCATTGGTCGGCGCCAGCCCGAGATGGGCGAGGGTCCGCGCCATCTCCACGTCCGGTTCGAGCACGCAGCGCTCATGTTGGAGCACGAGCAATCGGGTCGCGTCCACGTGGTCGAGCCACGTCTCCAAGGCGGCGTGGTAACGGCCCCGCACGACGGCGTTGACCATGGCCGCCCCGTCAACGGGCTGGCCCATGCGAGCGTGATGGGCGAGCCCCGAACGAAAGCGCTCGACCGGATCGCGCAGGAGAAGGAGTAGTCGCGCATCGGGAGCGGTGCGGGCCAGCAAGCGAGGTACCCAGGGGAAGGTGAAGTAGTCCGGTGTCCATTCACCGGTCAACTTGCCGGCCGGGCGAGGGAACCACCCGTCGTAGCCGGCCGCGTCGACCGCTGTCATCGGGCGCGCGCCGAAACGGTCGAAGTAATGACGCTCTTTGTGGACCCCGGCCGGGGCGAAGACGCCCGGATGGGCGACGATTCGCTCGTACCACCATGTCGTGCCGGCCTTCTGCACGCCGATTCCCACGAAGTCCGGCGGTCCCGTGCGATTTCCCGGCGCGAGCGCCGGAGGCGTGAAGTCAAACTTCGGCTCCCACGGGGCGTACCGGCCCATCCCATGCAGGATCCGCCGGCGCGTGGTGGGCGAAAGCCGCATGAAACCTCGCCCCAGCTGGTCACGCACGGTCATAGGTCGCTCACCGTCGGGCGCGGCCGGCGCGGACGCGCACGGTCGGCTGGGAGACATCGAGGACCATGTCGCAGGTTGCCACACGCCGGCTCGACTGTGCCACGACCGTCGATGAAGCGACACTCCGACGGAGCCCTTGACACACCGCGGGGCGAGAGCGGATGATCCATCGATGGTCGAGCCGAACGGGGGGCCGGTGCCGGCTCGCCGTCGACGCCCCACCGATCCCAGCGTGCACTGCTGATGTGTGGCATCGCGGGACTGCTCGACCCTGGTCGACGAGTAGCCGCCGCGGAGCTCGGACACCGCGCCGAGGAGATGTCGGCCACCATCACTCACCGAGGACCCGATGCCCACGGAGTGTGGTGTGAGCCCGACGGGGGAATCGCCCTCGGTTCGGTCCGCTTGGCGGTGATCGGCCTCGGTGTCAACGGCGACCAGCCCATGCATTCGGCGGACGAGCGTTATGTCCTCTCCTACAACGGCGAGCTGTACAACTATCGATCGCTGCGCACGCGCTTGGCACGCGAGGGTGCAGCCTTCGAGGGAACGTCCGACACTGAGGTGCTCGTGGAGGCGGTGGCTCGGTGGGGCCTGGCGACCACCCTCGAGGCCATCGAGGGGATGTTTGCCTTCGCCCTCTGGGACCGCCACCAGCGCCGCTTGCACCTGGTCCGCGACCGCTTCGGCGAGAAGCCGCTCTACTTCGGCTGGGTCGGCGACTGCCTGGCCTGGGGCTCCGAGCTCAAGGCCCTGTGCCGGCTCGCCGACTTCGACGCCGACATCGACCGCGACGCCGTCGCCCTCTTCCTCCGGCACAACTGCATTCCGGCCCCCCGCACCATCTATCGCGGCGTCGCCAAGCTCTCTCCGGGCCAGCATCTGGCCGTCGACCCCGACATTCGGCCGAAGGCCACGCTCACGCCGAGCGCCTACTGGTCGGCCCGTGACGCCATCGAGTCGGCGCGGTCTCGCCCGCACGTCGGCTCGTCTGAAGCCATGGTCGACGAGCTCGAAGCCACCCTGTCGGACTCGGTGGCAGCGCGCATGGTGGCCGACGTGCCGGTCGGCGCTTTCTTGTCCGGAGGGATCGACTCGAGCCTCATCGTGGCCCTCATGCAGCGCCACCACAGTCGGCCGGTCCGGACCTTCACCGTTGGATTCGCCGAGCGCGCCTTCGACGAGTCGCCTCATGCGGCGGCCGTTGCCGCGCATCTCGGGACTGATCACACCGAGCTCACTCTGGGCGACGCGGACGCGGCCGCGCTCATACCGCTCCTGCCCGACATTTGGGACGAGCCCTTCGGTGACGTCTCCGAGATCCCCATGCACCTCGTGTCCAAGCTGGCGCGTACCGAGGTGACGGTGGCCCTCTCGGGCGACGGTGGTGACGAGCTGTTCGCTGGGTACAACCGCCATGCCTGGCTCGAGCGCATCTGGCGACGGGCCGCCCCACTCCCTGCCGGACTGCGGCGCACGATGGCCCGTTCGATCGATCGACTACCCCCCGGCGCCGTCGAGCGCGGGGCAATGATGGCGGCTCGGTTGTCGCCGCGACTCGAGGTCCGCAATCCCGCCTTCAAGGTGGCCAAGGTGGGCAAGGTGCTCGGGGCGGCCGGGCCCGAGGACGCCTACCTGGCGCTCGCCTCCTACTGGGACGATGCCGAGCGCATGGTGATCGGTGCCGGAGCCAATGTGTCGGTCGCCGGACGGCCGGAGGACTGGCCGGCTCTTCCGGGCATCACCGAGCAGATGCTGTGGCTCGATCTGGTGGGATACCTGCCCGACGACATCCTGACCAAGCTCGACCGCGCCGCCATGTCCGTCTCGCTCGAGAGTCGGGTGCCCTTCCTCGACCGTGCCGTCTTCGACCTGGCCTGGCGCCTGCCCCTCTCGGCCAAGCTGCACGAGGGCACCACCAAATGGATCCTTCGCCAGGTACTCGACCGGCACGTCCCGGCCAGGTTGATCGAACGTCCGAAGATGGGCTTCGGCTTCCCCATCGGGCCCATGTTGTGCGGCACACTGCGGCCGTGGGCCGAGGAGCTGCTCGACGAGTCTCGGCTGGAGCGCCAGGGTCTGCTTGATCCGGGGCCCATCCGTCAGGCCTGGGCCGACCATCTGGCCGGACGTCGAGATCTGGCCCACGAGCTGTGGGACGTGCTGGCCCTTCAGGCCTGGCTGGCACGATGGCGTCCGTCGGGGTGAGCCGAGGAGGCGGCGTCACGTGCCCCCACCGCGACTCGGGCGATAGTCTGAACGTCCTGGTGAACGGAGGTCGGGCACGGAGAGCCGAGCCCCGGTGTAGGCCGGCGGTTGGTTCTCCGGTGACGGGGGGGTAGTTCATGAGCACAGCTCGAGTGGCGGCCGACACCCGGTCGGCCGCGCCCCGGGGGTGCCGGGTGGTGACCACGTCTCTCACCGCTCGGCTGCTGCTGGCCAACCAGTTGGCTCGCCTGTCGGAGATCGAGTGGACGGTCGTGAGCGGCGACGATTTCGACGACACCCCTGCCGGCATCGAGGCCGTGGTCATCCCCATCCGTCGTGAGCTCAGCCCGTCGGCCCTCGGCTCGATCGTCCGCCTGTGGGGTCACTTCCGACGCCGGCCTTATGATTTCGTGCAGACCCATACCCCGATGGCATCGCTGCTCGGACTGCCGGCTGCGCGCCTGGCCGGACGACGAACTCTCTACACCATCCACGGAGCGCTCTACTTCGAGGGCAACGGCCGGATTGCGAATGTTGCCGGCTGGTGTTTCGAGCGATGGTGCTGCCTATGGGCCACGAGAGTGCTCGTCCAGAGCCGTGAGGACGGGGACCGCCTTCCGACCGTCGGCATCTGTCGGCGCTCCCGGTTGCGCTACATCGGCAACGGCATTGTGATGGACCGGTTCGCGGAGCGCGTTCCGCCCGCCCTCACCTCCAACCGACCCCTCGTGGTCATGGTGAGCCGCCTGGTCCGTGAGAAGGGATGTGCCGACTTCCTCGAGCTGGCCGAGGCGCTGTCCGGGGTGGCCGACTTCGTGCATGTCGGACCGGTCGAGCACGATCAGCGCGATGCCATTACTCAGGCAGAGATCGACGCTGCCCGCAATGCTGGAACCGTCTCCTTCGTCGGTCCGGTCGAGGACGTCCGTCCCTACCTGGCGGCCGCGACGGTGGTCGTCCTGCCCTCGTACCGCGAAGGGATCCCCCGGGTGGCCATGGAGGCCGCGGCCATGGGTCGCCCGGTGGTCGCCTACGACATCCGCGGCATGCGCGAGGTGATCGAGCCACAGACCGGCCTGCTCGTTCCTCGGGGCGACCGATCTGCACTGCGCGAGCGGCTCGAGTCCCTGTTGAAGGAGCCCGAACAGTGCACCGAGCTCGGTGCCCGCTGTCAGGAGTGGGTGGTGGCCCAATTCTCCGAAGATGCCGTCATCGAGCGGTTGCGGTCGGTGTACCGCGAGTTACTGCCCCGCTCGTCCGGCCGGGAGGAGCTGGCGGCATGACCACCGATGTGCGACTGACCGTCGACGTCGAGGACTGGTACGACGGGATGGCAGTGCTGGGTGAGGAGCGCCCGCGCCCGGCCGAGCCGGCGAGCGGGCTGACCGGGCTCACACAGGTCCTTCGCGACTGCGACGCGACGCTGACGCTCTTCGTGGTGGGCAACTACGCACCATCCGTACGCAGCGAACTGGCCCACCTGGTCTCCCGAGGCCACGAGATCGCTTCGCACGGACCCGATCATGGGCACCTGCCCGACGAACCCGGACAGCTGTTGGACTGGTTGCGGCGCGGTCGGGAGATCGTCGAAGACATGGTCCAGGTGCCGGTGCGTGGTTTCCGCTCGCCGCGTTTCGATGTGCCCGAACCGATCGGCCTGGCTCGTTACCGGGAGCTGCTGGCCGAGGCGGGGTTCGACTACGTGTCCGATACGCACCGCCTGGGAGAGACGACACCGATCACCGAGCTGCCGGTCTTCACCCGGGGCCGCTTCCCGGTGGGGGGCGGCAGCTACCAGCGGCTGCTTCCCACTTCGGCGGTGACCTCGTTCCTCGACGCGGCCGATGGCCCCGTCGTCCTCTACTACCATTCGTACGATTTCGGGGCCACACTGCCGTCGACGGCGTCGATCCGGTCGTTGGCCGCAGCCAAACAGCTCATCGGCCGGAGCCGCATCGCCAACGTGTTCGCCTCCATCCTCAACCGCTACGGCAGTCGGGCGTGTGGCCATGCCGGGTGACGACTTCGAGACCTATTTCCACCAGCGAGCCGGTCGGTTCGCGGCCTTCTACTCGAGCGAGCCGGTGGCCCGGCTACTGGGTCGCGGTCCCTTGTTCGACCGGTTGCGACTGGCCACCGAGCTGGCCGCCGACCTCGGAGCCGCCTCCGTCCTCGACGTCGGCTGCGGGAGCGGCCCGCTGTTCGTCCCGCTGGCCGAGAAGGGCATCCGGGTCACAGGCGTCGACCCGGCCGAGGCCATGGTCGCGCTCGCCCGCCGGCAGGCCGCATCCTTCCCGGAGCTGATCGAGGTCCGCCAGGCAAGCTGGGAGGACATCGACGACGTCGACGCCTACGACCTGGCCGTGGCCCTCGGCGTGTTCGACTATGTGGCCGAGCCAGCCGAGCTGTTGCGCCGCATGGGACGGGCGGCGAGCCACGCGGTCGGCTCCTTCCCCACGCCCGGGCTGCGCACCAATCTGCGCAAGGTGCGCTACGGGGCGCGAGGCGTCGGCGTGCATGGCTACACCCCGAGCCAGTTTGAACAGATGGCCGACGTGGCCGGCATGGAGGTGGCCCGGGTCACTCCGTTGGGCAAAGCCGGCCATGTCGTGCACTTTCGCCGGGCGGCACCCACGTCGGCTGCCTGACCCGCTCGCTTCGCTTGGAGGGGGCGGCGAGCGAGGTGGGATGGCGATCCGCTCAGAGCTCGGCGCCCGCCCCCCGTTCGAAGTCCTGGTCCGTCCAGTCCGTGATGGGGAAGAGGGCCAAGGTTCGGCGCAGCACTTCGAGGTGCTGGTCCTCCAGCCGCTCGCGCCACGAGTCGGAGAGCTCGGAGGCCACCCGCTTGAGCTGGAAGCCCGTGCCCGGTGTGTTCTTATCCTCGATGTACGTGCCGGCCTCTGCCGTCCAGGTCAGGCCGAGCTCGTCGTAGAGCCGCCGGAACTCGGTGTCTGGGTCCTCGCACAGGTGCTCATGTCCACGGCGGTGCCACTCCGGGTGCCGGGCAGCCGACTCCTCCAGGGCAGCCAGAAGCAGGCCGATCCGCCAGCACATCCGCTCGATGGGGTCGGGGCCGGGCAGTGGCACGCCCCAGCGGTCGACGTAACGCTGGCGGATGTCGGGCCGGGTCTCGAGGGTCGAATTGCGTCCGTCCTTCAGGTTCACTTCCATCCAACTGGCCAGCACGTTGGCCGGATGGCGGAACAGCACGAGCACCTCGACGTCGAAGGCCGAGACGAGCCATTCGAGCGCGAGCTGCAGGTGGATGGACTTGGCCACGACCCGTCCGGGTGCGGCTGCGGCCGGCCGGTGGCTGCGGGCCACGGTCCCGCCCAGCCAGGTGACCGCGTCGCTCCGGCCCTCGTAGAGGCGAGCATCGAGTCCGTGGCCGAGGATGACGTGGGCAAGGCGGTCGCGCCGACCTTCCGGCGCGCCGCTCAGGATCCATTCCCACAACCGGCGGTAGTCACCGTCGTCCTCGCCGGGCCCGATGACGGGATAGCGGCCCAGTTTGCGTTTGGCATGGATGGCGGTCGGGTGCTTGTCCTCGTTGTCCGGCTCGCTGATCCGGAGCACACCCTCGGCGCGCCCGAGCACCTCCATTGTCCACGTCGTACCCGACCTGGGGAGGCCGACGATCACGATGGGTCGGGCGGTGCTCAACGAATCTTCATCCCCTCGTGCAACGAGGGCCCCCTCGCACGCGCCGGTGACACGAATGAGCGGCAGAGGTGCAGAGTCGGGCCCGAACGGCTGGTTGTTGGCCGTCGAGGCCTATGGCATCCTACTCCGATGCGCCCGCCCCGGCTGGCCCGGGCCGCGTTCCGGAAGCTCTCGCCCCGATCGCGCAGCGCCGTGCTCCACCGCTTGGGCATCTTCGCACCGTGGGAGCACGGTTTCGACTACTCACCCCCGCCGGTATCACCGGGGGAGCGGACCGGTCCCCCCGACTTCGTCGGTATCGGCGTGCAGAAGGCGGGCACCAGTTGGTGGTACGAGCTCATCGCCGATCACCCCGGTGTGTGGGCTCGCCCCGACCTTCACAAGGAACGCCAGTACTTCTCTCACTTGGCCGACCAGCCGTTCGGCCCAGCCGAGGTGGCGACCTATGCCGCCTGGTTCCCGCGGCCGCCGGGGACCATCTGCGGCGAATGGACGCCGGACTACCTCTGCTTCCCGTGGGTGCCACCCCTACTGGCTGCCGCCGCGCCGGAGGCCAAGCTGCTCGTGCTCCTGCGCGATCCCGTCGAGCGGTTCCGCTCCGGGCTCTCGTACCGCTTGGCCCAGGGGGCGGAGCCGACCGGCGCCACGGTGGCCGACGCCGTACGCCAGGGCTTCTATGCACGCTGGCTCCGACGGTACTTCGACTACTTCCCGACCGACCGAATCCTCGTCCTTCAGTATGAGGCCTGCGCGGGCGATCCGGAGCGGTACCTGGCGGACACCTACCGATTCCTCGGGCTCGGTGACCACGTGCCGCCCGACCTCCACCGACCGGTCAATCCCTCGGGCGAGAAGCTGTCCCTCGACCCCGCCGCTCGACAACGGCTGATCGACCTCTACGACCCCGATGTCGAAGAGCTCACCGGCTTGGTTGCCGACCTCGATCGCACCCGGTGGCCGAACTTCGCGCCGGGACGCGGCTGAGCACCGAGGAGCCATGAGCGCGTCGGAGACGGTAGCCGCGTGGCTCAGCCGGGTTCCGGCACGGGCCCAGCGCATCGTGCCCTATGGACCGCGGTCCGACTTGCGCCGGCGACTCGGCCGGATCCGTCCCTGGGAGGAGGGCTATGACTTCGAGCCGCCGACGGCCGGGCCACTGCCGTTGGGACCGCCCGACTTCGTCGGGGTCGGTGGGTCACTGTGCGGGACGCGCTGGTGGTATGACCTCATCGCAGCCCATCCCGGCGTTGCTCGCAGCTACGGTCGTCCGGTCGGGCTGCACTACTTCTCGCACTACTGCTTGCGCGACTTCGAGGCGGCCGATGTGGCGCGGTACCACGCGTGGTTCCCCCGTCCGGTGGGGATGCTGGCCGGCGAGTGGACGGCCAGCTACGCGGCAGAACCTTGGGTTCCCCCACTCCTGGCCGAGGCCGCCCCCGAGGCCCGGCTTCTCTTCCTCGTGCGGGACCCGGTCGAGCGCTTCCGCGACGGCATGGCGCGGATCACCGAGTCCCGCGTGGCCAACGTCGGCGCCGCCGTGTCCGACGTCACCGACCGTGGCTTCTACTCTGCCCAGCTGCGCCGGCTGCGCCAGTTCTTCCCGGCCGAGCGCATCATCGTCCTTCAGTTCGAGCGCTGCGCCACCGATGTGGACCACCAGCTGGCCGACACCTACCGGTTCCTGGGGCTGGACGACGGCTACCGGCCACCACGCCGAACGGCCCCCGCGACACCGGAGGTGCCGCCGATCGACCATCAGGTCGTCGAGCGGCTGTGCGACCTGTACGCGGAGGATGTGAGCGACCTTGTGGCGCTCGTTCCTGACCTCGACCTGGGCCGATGGCCCAACTTCGGGAGCCGGCCACCCCGGTGAGCGGTGTGCGGGCGGTAGTGTCGTTGCTGAATCCATTCCGCGGAGAGGGATGGGAATGGAACGCGGGGGCACGACGAAGATGATTCCGAAGCAGATCATTGAGCGTCTGGTCTGCCCTGAGTGCTCGCGGCCGGTCGAAGAGCGCAGTGGGGGCCGGGGCATCGGTTGCTCCGAGGGTCACGTTCAGCCCATGCGTGACGGCTATCTCGACTGCTTCGCGTGGTCATCCTTCGGCGGCTCGACCGACCGGACGCTCGAGAGCTTCGGTTTCGAGTGGAACAACTTCGATGACGTGCGTGAGGAGGACGCAGGCTTCGCCGACGTGTACTTCCGGGACGTCGACCTGGCCAGCCTGGCCGACAACGTCGGCCTCGACGCCGGTTGCGGGAAGGGCCGCTACACGCGATTCCTGGCCCCGCACCTGGCGGCGTTGGCCGCCCTCGACGGGTCGAGCGCCGTCGAGGCGGCCGCTCGGAACCTGGCTGACTTCGCCAACGTGGTCGTGGTCAAGTCCGATCTGCGCACGGCCCCCTTCGCCGCCGAGGGTTTCGACTTCATCGCCAGCCTCGGGGTCCTCCACCATCTCGACGCCCCCCGGGCCGGCTTCGAGCGCCTGGTACGCCACCTGGCCCCCGGTGGACGCGTGCTGCTCTATCTCTACAGCCGCCCGCCAGAGGCCGGCCTGCGGGCGACGCGCGCTGGCCGCCTCCGCCGCGCTCCGCCGCCTGACCACGCGCCTGCCCCACCGCCTGCTCCGGGTGCTGACCACCCCCATCGCCGCCGCGCTCTACGTGGGGGTGGTCGTTCCCGGGGAAGTGGGCGACCGATTCTCCGTCGGCACCCTCCGTCGCCTGCCCATGGACGCCTACCGGCGCAAGCCCTTCCGCAGCCTGGTGCTCGACACCTTCGACCGTCTGAGCGCACCGGTCGAGCACCGTTACGTCTGGTCCGAGCTGGAGCCGTGGTTTGCCGACGCCGGGCTGGTGGTCGAGGCCGCCCGCGACGAGACGGGCTGGTTCGTCCTCGCCCGCAGGCCCGTGGCCGGAGCCGAGGCGTGAGCCGACCGGCGCCGAAGGTCATGGCCCTCATGCTCACTCACAACGCCCCGGTCAGCCTCGAGCGGTGCCTGGCGGCCATTGCCGCCCAGACGCGGCTGCCCGACGCCGTCCTGGTGGTGGACAATGCGAGCCAGCCGCCCGTCGGCGACCTGCCGAGCATCGGTAGTCGCGTCCCCCTGGTGCTGGTGCGGTCGGCCACCAATACGGGACCGGCCGGAGGCTACGCCCAGGCCCTCGGCGAGTTCCTGGCGTCGGACGCCACCCATGCCTGGGTGCTCGATGACGACATGCGCCCGGAGCCGCCCTGCCTCGAGCGGCTGTGGGCAGCGGCGGCCGGGGACCCAGGCAGCGCCTTCGTCTTCCCCGTCTCCCGCCAGCGCGACGGCTCGCTCGACGTCTGGCCGTCGTGGTGCGGCTTCCTCGTGGCCCGGGAGATCATCGAGGATGTCGGCCTGCCCATGGCCGAGCTCTTCTGGTGGGCGGAGGACACCGAGTACCTGCAGTGGCGAATCCCCGAGGCGGGCTACCGCGCCAAGTGGTGAATGACGCGGTCGTCAACCACGACGCCGTGCGCCAAGGTGGGCCGGTCCCGCTCTGGAAGTACTACTACGAGGCGCGCAACATGCTCTACGTGCACATGCACGTGAAGCACAAGGTCGGTCGCTATCCCCGCAACGTGACGCTGCTCTTCGCCCGCGCCCTCTTTCGTGAGCACGACGGCCGGCTGCGGCGGCTGTCGGTCATGGGACGCGGGCTCATCGACGGGGCCCGAGGACGCCTCGGCATGCGCTTCCCGGTCGAGCCGCTCCAAGAGCGGAGCGCCACTCCCTGACGACCGGCGCCCAGCACGCCTCCATCAGTCGACGGACGCGTGAGCGCTGTCGGCCAGGTGGCGAAAGTGTGGCCAGAGGTGGAGGTCGATCTGTGGGTAGCGGTGGGCCAGGGCGACCACGTCGGGTTCGTACAGTTCGACCAGCAGTCGCTTGAACCCAGGGGCAACGGCGCGTTTGGTCTTGGTCTCGTTGACACGGGTCCCCAGCCGGGGCGGCTGGTAGGAGTCGTCGAGCCCGAGGAAACGGTAGGTGATAGCCAGCTGGCTGGCCGGATCGCGGGTGCACGCCTCGTACTGGAGGACGAGCATCTCCTCGGGCCCGTAGACCGCCTCCCACGGAGCGAGCTCCGGGGTGTAGATACCCCGCGCCAGCCCCTTGTAGCGAACGTTGCGCAGCCGGCGCCGGGCCATGGTTCGGGAGATGTCCGACTGGTACCGGTCGACCGGGTCTCGCAGGAGGACCAGCAGCTTGGCGCCGGGCGCGGCCTGTCGCAGGATGAGGGGGAGGCGGTAGGAGAAGAGATACGAGGGCGTCCACTCGCCGGTCACTGCCCCGGACGGACGTGGGAAGAATGCGTGGTAGGCACGGAGTTCTTCGTTTCCGATCGCGCCTTCGGCCTCGCGTTGGAAGAAGTGGCGGTTGAAGAAGTTGAGCTCCTTCTCGGGTGGACCGGCAACGTCGGGGTGGGCCTCGATGAGACTGAACCACCACGAGGTCCCTGCCTTCGGAACCCCAACGCCCACGAAGTCCGGAGGGCCCGTCGTCATCGTTGGCGGGCACGGCGGTGCTGCTGGCGGCCGGCCGTCAGCCCACGGGGCCATTCGGCCCGTTCGGCGAAGGACCTTTGCCTGGGCTCGGTCCGGGAGGACCCGGAAGACGGAGCGAGCGAAATCGGACATCAGTCGACGAAGCCGGCCATCTCATGGAAGCGGCCGAGCTCGTCGGGCCTATCGAGCTGATGGTGACCGGGGAACAGGGGACGGGCCCACATCACGTTGGACCACTCGGTGAAACCCATGCCCCACCATTGTCGTTCTCGGTGATGGGATGGAACTGGAGCAGGGAGAAGGCCAGCGCCTTCAGCACGTTGACCGAGTGTTCGGTCTCGCCCCCCTCGGCCTCCATCCCTCAATGATACGGCAGGTCAGCGCACCCGACGCGGCCCACCAGGTGCTCCCGACGCAGGATGCACGCTCAGACTGCCCGTCGTCCCCGGGAAACGTCCCGCACCGCCTCGATGACGCGACCCAGGTCATCGTCGTCGAGGTTGGACCCGGTCGGTAGGCAGAGCCCGCGCTCGAAGATCGTGGCACAGCAGCTCCCGCCCACGACCCGAGCCTCGGCAAAGACCGGCTGGAGGTGGAGGGGCTTCCAGGTCGGTCGGGACTCGATGTCCTCGGCCTCGAGGGCCAGACGGATCTCCTCGCGGTCGACACCGAATCGTTCCGGGTCGACCAGGATGCAGGTCAACCACCAGTTGGGCTCGCCGTAGTCGGCGACGGGCATGAAGTCGATGCCGTCGAGGCTGCCGAGTTCGGCCCGGTAGGTCTGGTTGATGGCGCGCCGGCGGGCGATGCGCCGATCGAGGCCGGCGAGCTGCGCCCGCCCGAGGGCGGCCAACAGGTTGGAGAGCCGGTAGTTGTAGCCGATGGCCTCGTGCTCGTAATGGACGAAGGGTTCGCGGGCCTGAGTGGCCAGATGGCGAGCGCTCGAGATCAGCGACTCGGAGTGCGACACGAGCATGCCGCCGCCGCTCGTGGTGATGATCTTGTTCCCGTTGAAGGAGAAGACGGCAGCATCGCCGAAGCTCCCGGCCGGCTTGCCCCGGTAGGTCGCCCCCAGGGCCTCGGCCGCGTCGGCCACGAGGGGGATGCCCGCCGCCGCGCACAGCGGCAGCAGTTCGTCGTAATCGGCGGCCTGACCGTAGAGGTCGACCGTGACCACCGCGGCCGGCTGCTTTCCGCCCCGGGAGCGGCGAGTCGAGCTCCTCGGCAACCAGGGCGGTGTCGATCGTCCAGTTGTCGCCGGTGCAGTCGACGAAGACGGGCCTGGCCCCGAGGTAGGTGGCCGCCGCCGCGGTGGCGATGAAGGTGAAGGACGGCACCAGCACCTCGTCGCCGGGCCCCACCCCGAGCAGGAGCAGGGCCAGGTGGAGCGCGGCACTGCCGCTCGAGACGGCCACCGCGTGCTCGACACCCACCCGGTCGGCCAGCTCGCGCTCGAAGGCATCGAGATCCGGACCGACCGGTGCGATCCAGTTGGAATCGAAGGCTTCGAGGAGCATGCGTCGTTCCTCGGGCCCGACGTCGGGCGGTGAAAGGAGGACGCGGCTCATTGGGCCGCCCCAGCGTCAGGAGTGAGGGCGCCGGCGGCGGCCGCCCCGGCCACGAGCAGCCCGGCGGCGACCAAGGCCACGCACACGGCCCCGCCGACGGCACCGGCATGGGCGGCGGCCACTGCCCCGGCGGTCAGCACCGCCGCCGTCACCGCATAGGCCCCGCTCGCCGCCGGCCGCGACCAGCCCCGGGCCACGAGTCGATCGTAGGGGTGGCCGCGGTCGCCGGTCATGAGCGAGCCACCCCCGCGCAGCCTGCGGACGACGGCGAAGGCGACCTCGGCGGCGGGCACGGCCACGAGAGCCAGTGCAGCGATGCCGGTGGCGGTGGAAACGCCCGGGGCCCACGCCTCGGCCAGCAGCACGCAGAGCGCGGTCCCGATGAGGTAGGAACCGCCGTCGCCGAGGTAGATGCGAGCCGGCGGTCGGTTGTACCAACCGAAGCCGACCAGGGCGGCGGCCAGCGCCGTGGCCAGCTGGCGCCCGGCACCGTGGAGCACGAGGGCAAAGCCGACGGCGGTCAGGGTGCCGACCCCGGCGGCCAGTAGGTCCAACCCGTCGATGAAGTTGACTCCGTTGACCACCACCAGGGTCACGGCCACGATCATGATGGCGCCCAGCCCGCCGGGAAGGTGGACGGGGACGGTGGCGGCCACGCATCCGCCGACGGCCAGCTGTCCGGCCAATCGCACGACGGGCGGCAGCCCGGCCCGGTCGTCGGCCACGCCGAGGGCAGTGGCGATGACCAAGGGGATGAGGACGGTGGGCCGGCCCACCGCGGCGCCGAACGGCCACTCCGCAGAGAACTGCTGTCCCGCCGAGGTAGGGCACCGGTGCCGACTGTGGTTTGAGTGCCCCCGGCCGGTCGACGACACCGAGACGACGGGCGGCGACGATGGCGAGCGGGGTGAGGCACGAGCGGTCACGACCAGTGCCACCGCGCCGACGACCAGGGTAGCTCATGGACGAACACCGTTGGCCGGGCGGTCCCATTGCATGCAGCAGTGACTCCGTTCCCGGATGGAGCTCGAACCGGCCGGCTTCGACGAAGCCGGCCCGAGCGGTAGAGCCTGCACGGCCGACGCATTGTCGGCTCCTACCACCACGTGGGCGGCGTCTCCACCGTCGGCCACCACCTGGTCGAGGAAGGCGACCACGAGCGCCTGGCCGACGCCGCCGCCGCGCTGGTGTGGGTCGACGGCAATGGCCAGTAGTTCGGTCCCTCGCCCCGACCCGGCATCGCCATCGGTTCCGTGGCGAAGGGTTTCGGTGACCCGGCGGCAGCCATCGGACCAGCCGGAAGACCACGGGCAAGGCGGCGGCCATCCCGTCACGTAGCAGGAAGCTCCGGTAGAGACGGCGGACATCAGCAGCGCCGGCAATGAACCCACCGACCTCGCCGGGCGGTGCGCCTGGCGCCGCGGCCACGAGCAGGAAGCAGCCCGGTTGGCGGACGATCCGCGCGGTACAAGCGGGTGAGGAACCCTGCGCCGAGGGCCGAGAGGAAGCCCTCGGTGATGCCGGAGGCGTGCTGTCGGGCTGTCGCACGGGCATCCTCGACGGTCCCCGGCCGGACGGCGAGCGGCGCCCGTGGGCGTGCGCCGCTGGCCGGGCGTCCGTCTCCGTTTGGCCCCATGCTCGTGTCACCGACCTCCGGCGTGCGAATCGGCCAGAGGTGACGGCCACCTCGCCTGACCAGCCATTCTACCTGCGGCCAGTTCCGAAATCGCGGGCCATCGGGTATCGTTGGCTCGTCATGGACCGGGGGTGGGGCGCGCCGGGGGCTGGGCGCTATCAGCTGACCCAGCTGCAGAACATCGAATCCCAGTCCATCCACATCATCCGCGAGGTGGCGGCCGAATTCGAGCGACCGGTCCTTCTGTTCTCGGGGGGCAAGGACTCGGTGGTCATGCTGCACCTGGCCAAACGGGCCTTCTGGCCTGGCCGTATTCCCTTCCCGGTCATGCACGTGGACACCGGCCACAACTTCCCCGAGGTCATCGACTTCCGGGACCGGACGGTGGCCGAAATGGGCGCCAACCTGGTGGTGGCCTCGGTGCAGGCGTCGATCGACGCCGGCCGGGTCGGTCGAGGACCCCGGGCTCGAACTCGTCGCGGAACCGCCTCCAGACCCGGACCCTGCTCGACGCCATCACCGAGCACAAGTTCGACGCCGTCTTCGGTGGCGCCCGGCGGGACGAGGAGAAGGCCCGGGCCAAGGAGCGGGTGTTCTCCTTCCGCGACGAGTTCGGCCAATGGGACCCGAAGAACCAGCGCCCCGAGCTGTGGTCGCTCTACAACGGGCGGCACCGGGCCGGCGAGCACATCCGGGTCTTCCCCATCTCGGACTGGACCGAGCTCGACATCTGGCAGTACATCGACGACCAGGACATCGAGCTGCCCGTCCATCTACTACGCCCACCGGCGTGAGGTCTTCCGGCGGGACGGCATGCTGCTGGCCACCGGCCAGTTCGTCGTCCCGGGCCGGATGAGGAGGTCTTCGAGACCACCGTCCGCTATCGGACCGTGGGGGACATGACCTGCACCGGGGCGGTCGAGTCGACGCGCCGCCACCGCCGCCGAGATCGTGACCGAGGTGGCCGCCTCCCGCCTCACCGAGCGGGGCGCCACCCGGGCCGACGACCGGGCGAGCGAGGCGGCCATGGAGGACCGCAAGCGCGAGGGCTACTTCTGATGGAGACTGCTCCGCTTCGCCACCGCCGGGTCGGTCGACGACGGCAAGAGCACGCTCATCGGGCGGCTGCTGTTCGACTCGAAGTCGATCTTCGAGGACCAGCTCGAGTCGGTCGAGCGGGTCGAGCCGCCAGCGGGGCGACGAGTACACCGACCTCGCCCTGCTCACCGACGGGCTGCGGGCCGAGCGCGAGCAGGGCATCACCATCGACGTGGCCTACCGCTACTTCGCCACGCCGGCCCGCAAGTTCATCATCGCCGACACGCCGGGACACGTGCAGTACACGCGCAACATGGTCACCGGGAACTCGACGGCCGACCTCACCCTGGTGCTCGTCGACGCCCGCAAGGGGATCGTCGAGCAGACCCGCCGCCACGCCTTCCTGGCCTCGCTGCTGCGGGTGCCCCACCTCCTCTTGTGCGTCAACAAGATGGACCTCGTCGGTTACGACAAGGACGTCTTCGACGCCATCCGCGAGGAGTTCGCCGACTTCGCCAGCCGGTTGGACGCTCTCCGATCTCTCGTTCATCCCCATCTCCGCGCTGCAGGGGGACAACGTCGTGCAGCGCTCGGCCAACATGCCCTGGTACGAGGGCGCGTCGCTGCTCCACCACCTCGAGACGGTCTACATCTCCTCGGACCGCAACCTCATCGACCCCCGACTCCCGGTGCAGTGGGTCGTGCGGCCCCAAGGCCAACAGCCACCACGACTACCGCGGCTACGCCGGCCGGGTGGCGGGCGGTGTCTTCCGGCCGGGCGACGAGGTCATGGTGCTGCCCTCGGGCCTGACGACCACGGTGGCCGCCATCGACTCGTTCAGCGGCGAGCTCGAAGAGGCCTTCCCGCCCATGTCGGTGACGCTGCGACTGGACGACGACGTCGACGTGTCCCGGGGCGACCTGATCTGCCGGCCACATGAACCAGCCCACCGTGGGCCAGGACCTCGACGCCATGGTGGCCTGGATGAACGAGCGGGCCATCGCGCCCGGTGACTTCTTCCACCTCAAGCACACCACCCGGTGGGTCCGGGCGGTGGTCCGCGACATCCACTATCGGCTGGACGTGAACACGCTCCACCGGGACGAGTCGGCCACCAGCCTCGGCCTCAACGACGTGGGCCGGGTCACCTTCCGGGTGACCCAGCCGCTCTTCTACGACAGCTACCGACGCAATCGCCAGACCGGGTCGTTCATCCTGGCCGACGAGGGCACGAACGTGACGGTCGGGCGCCGGCATGCTGCTCGGACCTGACTGAGTCGGTGGTCCGAGGTGAGCTCACCCAACGTGACCTGGCACCCCGGCCAGGTCACCCGGGAGGAGCGTGCCGGCATTGCCGGCGGCCGCAGGGCGCCACGATCTGGTTCACGGGGCTGTCCGGCTCCGGCAAGTCGACGGTGGCAGCCGCCGTCGAGAAGCGGCTGGTCGACGGCGGACGGCCCGCCTACCGGCTCGACGGCGACAACCTGCGCATCGGGCTCAACGCCGACCTCGGGTTCAGCCGAGCGGGACGCGAGGAGAACGTGTCGACGGGCGGCCGAGGTGGCGGGGCTGTTCGCCGACGCCGGCCTCGTGGCCATCGTCGCCCTCATCAGCCCCTACCGCACCGGTCGTGACCTGGCCCGCCGGATCCACGTGCAGGCCGGTCTGCCATTCGTCGAGGTGTACATGGCCACGAGCGTCGACGTCTGCGCCGGGCGCGACCCGAAGGGCCTCTACGCCCGGGCCGAGGCCGGCGAGATCGGCTCGTTCACCGGGGTCGACGACCCCTACGAGGCTCCCGAGACGAGCGAGTTGACCGTCGAGTCGGGGACGCCGCTCGAGAACGCCGTCGCCGCCGTACTGGCCGCCCTCCGACGGGCCGAGCAGTAGGGACGCCGCTCTTCGGGTTCGGCGTCCCGCCGGGCGGCCACGCACGGTCCGGCACGATCGGACGTGCAGGACACCGGCACCCGGTCGCAGACGTGATCTTTAGTTGCCGTCCGTGGTCGGCGTGTAGCGCATCGGTCCCGGGCGATGTAATGGACCGGGGTGCCTTGGGTAGAGTCGGTGCCCATGAAATGGATTTGGGTCATCTTGCTCGTCATCATCGGCGCCTTTTCCACCTACATGGCCGTCGAGTACCTCACCGTCTCGATCTCGCACATCCCGACTGGTTCCCGGGCCACAAGATCCCGACGGCCGGCCACCATCAAGCTGCGGGGCCATTACCGAAAGGGGGGCGCGGCCGCTGCGCTCGTGGCCATCGTCGCCTTCGTGGCTGCCGGCTGGATCGCCTTCCGCAAGCCAGGGCAGGACGTCCACGCCGGCGACGACACGGCTGCCGCCGCACGGCCGACGCAGCGGCACCAGCGTCGCCTGACGACACGGGGGCACTCGTCCACCAACATCGCCGGCGGGTGGCTGCGATCAGTGGGGAAGGAGGCCGGCACGACGTCGCCGGTCTTGTCCCGTCGTATCTTCTCGGCGGCCAGGACGGCGACCGTCTGGCGGGCGGTGGACTCCCACGAGAACCGCGCCGCGAAGTCGGCGGCGCCGAGTGACAGACGCTTGCGGAGCACCTCGTCGGCCAAGACCGAGTGCAGCCCCTCGACCATGCCGTCCTGGTCGTCGACGAGGATCCCCGACTCGCCGTCGGCCACCGCGTCCTGGTGCCCACTGATGCGGGAGACGACGGACGGGGTGCCGCAGGCACCGGCCTCGGTGACGGTCATGCCCCAGCCCTCACGAAGGGAGCTCGAGGCCACCACCCAGGCGCGGCGGTAGAGGTCGACGAGTTCGTCCTGGCTCACGAACCCGGGGAGGGAGATCCAGTCCTCGGCACCGTGACGGCGGATGAGCTCCTCGAGGTCGGCTCGCTCGTAGCCCTCACCGGCGATGACGGCCCGGAGGTCCGGCAGCCGCGGCTTGAGCCGGACGAGGGCGTCGATCAGGAGGTGGAAGCGCTTGACCGGAACGAGGCGGCCCACCGCCACGACCAGGGGGACGTCCGAACGCACCGACCCGGGGGAGAAGTGTGGCTCGACCCCGGGCGGGACGACGGTGATCCGGGACTGGCGAGAGTCCCAGTAGCTCTGTGATCTCCTGTTGCGAGGACGTTGGACAGGGTGATGATCCGACTGCGTTGGTAGACGAGCGGCGCCACTCGGCGCTCGAAGAAGTAGCCCGTCTCGGCCATGCCCTTGGGGAGGACCATCCGCCACATCTCGGCGTGCACGTGGTGGAGGAAGATCACCTTGGGGCAGCGCGCCCAGAGTGGCGAGAGGAACGGCATGCCGTTCCAGATCTCGACCATCCCGTCCATGTGGCCCAGATGGCCGAGCCAGCCCGAGATCATGGTGCGGGGGAAGATGGCGTAGCGGCCGAGGCGCCGGGTCACCCGGTAGCCGTCGCGGGTGACGACCGTCGGCGCGCCGGCGACCGATGAGGTGGTCATGACCACGTTGATGCCGGCTTGCGCCCAGGCCGAGAGGATCCGATGGGCATGGAGCTCCGAGCCGCCCGCCTCGGCGTCGTCGAAGTCGCGCCAGGCCACCACGTGAATGTTTCGCAAGCCGGCGGCCGAGGCGATCTCGCTGAGGCTCATCGAGGCGAACGGCAGGAGATCGGGACGTTCGAAGGCCGACCCGGCGAGGGAGCCGACGGCTTCCCCGTTCCGCGGGCCGACGACCTCGGAGGGCGCCTCGTGAAGAGCCGGGCTGAGGGCTCTCGGGGTCAACACCTGCCCAGGTGCTCCCGGGTTCTCGGTGCCATCCATGCAATCGTCCCCCGAACAGTCCCCCTCGAGGTCGCTACCACCCCAGGTCGGGGCGATGATAGTGCGGGACTCGACTGCTCACGCAAGGCTCAGGGTATGCCCACTCGGGGGCCGGTGAAAAACCTCGATCGTCCGCCGCGTTGCATCGTCCCAGGTCGGAGGCTCACCCCAGGAGGTCGACGACACCGGCGCCAAAGCCGGCCGACGGGGGTGGTTGAGCGCGTTCGGCATGGCCAACGCCAACCTCTTGGTGAGACTCCGGCTCCCGGCTGCTCGGCAGCCCGGCAGGCCGAGCAGCCCGCTCGGCGCTACGAGGTCTTCGGTCGCTCGAAGGTCCTCGGGGGCCGGACTCCCGAGGCGACCTGACGGGCCAGCTCCGCGGTGACGACCGGCAGGTCGGCGGCATGGGTGACGCCCACCAGCTTGGCGTCGGTGGGAACGACCCGGACCGGGAGGCCGATCCTGGCAGTCACTGAGCGGGAGACCACCTCGGGTAGGAGAACCTCGGACGCCGGTGGATCGGTAGTCGAACCGTCGGCCGGAGGTCTCTCGTCGAGACCCGAGGCGTCCATGGCCGCATCGAACACCTCCCAGATCTGCGGGTCGGAAGCCCCAGAGGTTGACCGAGGTCATGGCGTTGGCATCGAGCTCGGCCGGCGAACAGCCGTCTTCGGCCACGAACGCGCGCCGTTCCGTTCATCCGGGCTACCTTGCGCCGCTCGGTCAGCGTCACGAGATGGCCCTCACCGTCGACCTCGCAGATGCCTCGGGTCACGGGATCGGCCGTGGCCACCGTCGAGCGCAACGTGTAGCCAACGAGGACGTGCTCGGGTCGGTCGGAGCCCGAGGTGGTCGGCCAGCGCGGCCATGGCCGACTCGCCGTAGATGTCATCGGCGTTGGCGACTGCAAACGGAGGTGCCGGTGCCCACGGCCTCGCGGGCGGCCAGGACGGCGTGCACCGTCCCGAGGGGCCGAAGCTGGGTGGCATAGTCCACCGCCACCCAATCGGGCCACACATGTTCGACGTGGTAGCGGACGGCGGGTCCCGTCTCGGGATGAAGCACGAGCACGATCCGCCCGAAACCGGCGGCGACGGCGTCGCTGGCTAGCAGGTCGATGACGGCTTCACCCCCGGGTCCGATGGGGGCCAGGGGCTTGCAACCTCCGTAGCGTCGGGCGAGTCCGGCTGCCAGGACGACGAGGGACGGCTCGGTGCCCCGTTCATCCGCCCCAACGCAGGACTGCGCTGGCCCAGGTCATGCCGCCGCCGAACCCGGTGAGCAGGACGTGGTCCCCGGCCTTAAGGCGTCCGGCGTCGAGCGCGTCGACGAGAGCGATGGGGATGGAGGCGGAGGAGGTGTTGCCGTAGCGGTCGATGACGACGACCGTCTTCTCCTCGGGAATCCCGAGCCGCTGGCACACGGCGTTGATGATGCGCAGGTTGGCCTGGTGGGGGACCATGAGGTCGATGTCGTCGACGGTGAGGCCGGCTTCGGCGATGGCCTGTTCGGCCGACTCGACGACCACTCGGACGGCGTTGCGGAAGACCTCCTTGCCGTCCATGGCCAGAAAGCCACCATGGTCGCAGTCGAGGAGGTGACGGAGGGAGCCGTCGGATCCGAGCACGTGTGAGAGGAGCTGTCCGGGGCCGTCGGTCGCCTCGAGGACGACGGCGCCGGCGCCGTCGCCGAGCAGCACGGCCATCGACCGGTCGTCCCAGTCGGTGATCCGGCTCAAGGTCTCGGCCCCGATGACGAGCAGGCGCTCGGCCCCGATGGCCAGCAGTCCGTGGGCCGCCACCAGCGCGTAGACGAATCCCGAGCAGGCGGCGTTGAGGTCGAAGGCCCCACCGGTCGTCCCGATGGCGTTCTGCACGGTGGCCGAGGTGGCCGGGGCGATCTGGTCGGGGGTGGCCGTGGCCAGGATGACGCCGTCGATCTCGTCCGGACGGCAACCGGCCACCTTGATGGCGGCCATCCCGGCATCGATGGCCAGCTGGGAGGTGGGGCCACCGATCCGACGCTCGCGGATGCCGGTCCGCTCCTGGATCCAGGCATCACTGGTGTCGAGGAAGGCCGACAGGTCCTCGTTGGTCACGACCTTCTCGGGGAGGGCAGCCCCCCAACCGGTGATGATGCCGCCTCGGCCGGTGGCCTTCATGCCTCAGCCCTCCTCGAGGACATGGATGCCGATGAACGCGGCGTCGGTCGTTCCTGCATGGGAACCGATCATGCCACCCGTATTGGCGGCCACCGCCAGTCGCGCGCCCTCGACCTGACGCGCGACCGGCGCGGCCTCGCAACTGGGTGACCAGCTCGACCACCTGGGCGATGCCGGTCGCGCCCAGCGGATGGCCGCGGCTGAGGAGGCCGCCGCTCGGGTTGACGGTGATGCCGCTGCCGCCGACGGTCGTGTCCCCCGCCAAGGTGGCCGGGCCTGCGTCTCCGGGCTTGTAGAAACCGAGCGACTCGAGAGCGAAGAGCTCCTCGGGGCTGGTGGCGTCGTGCAACTCGACGAGATCCAGGTCTGCTGGCTCCATGCCGGCGTCCTTCCAGGCGGCGGCGGCGGTGAGGGCCAGGCGCTCGTGGTAGTCGAGCGTCGCCGTTGCCTGATCGGACCGTCGAGGACCGAATCCGGGGAGCGCCGGCCGTGGGCTTGGTGGTGAGGACCACGGCCGCGGCCCCATCGGTGAACGACGAGCACATCATGCGGGTCAATGGGTCGACGACCGCAGGTGATCCGATCACCTCGTCTGAGGGTGACCTCCTCCTGGAACTGCGCGTGTGGGGTTGAGGGACCCGTGGCGACGCGACTTGACCACCACGCGCTGCGAACTGCTCGAGCGTGGCGCCACGCTCCTCCATCAGCGTCCGTGGCCCATCTCGCATTGAGAGCCATGAGGACGGACCCCGACGGGTTCTCGAGCCTCTCGTGGAGGAATCGCCGGTCCTCGTCGGGTACGCCATCCTCGATGCCGGCCAGGGTCGCCGCCCGGTCGCCGGTCCACATCTTTTCAACGCCGACGGCAAGAACGGTCTGCGTCCCTGCTGCGCTGCCAGGGTGGCGAGGTGAAGGGCGGAGGCACCACCGGCACAGGAGTTGTCGACGTTGATGATGCCGGCATTACGAAGTCCGGCCGGCAGGAGGAAGGTCTGTCCGCGGATACACCCTTGGTCTGAGAGGCGGCCGGCCGTTGCGTTGCCGAACACCACGAGGTCGACGTCGCTTGCGTCCAACCCGGACTCGACGAGGGCGTCGCGCACGACGGCCTGGGCCATGTCGGGACCGCTTCGGTCGCGCCGGTTCATGGGCGTGGTGGCGGTGCCGACAATGCGTACGGTGGCGGCATCGAGCTACGCCGATACCGCGACGGCACGCCGGCCGCCGAAAGGGCGCCGACCAGCGTCTCGAATTGATCGAGCGGTCGGTCGTCGGTCACGTAGAGGGCAACATGCTCGGCACCGGCATCGTGATAGGTGGCCACCCGATCGGCCACCTCCCGGGCTGTTCCGCTCACCAGGTGGCGTTCGAAGGCCTTGGGCGGGATCTTGTACATCGACGACATCCACCGCGTGCCTCGTGCAGGGCGGTGCCTGGGTCGTCATCGACGGAGACGAACAAGACGATGGCGGGTGTGACCGAGCCCGGCGCTCGACCGCCGGCGGCGACGTCCTCGGCCAGCCGGTCGAGGTCGTGGCGGTAGTGGTCCGGCTCGACGAACAGCGGTAGCCATCCATCGCCCACCCGGGCCGCCCGCTTGCGCGCCGCCACTGACGATCCGCCGATCCATACCGGTACGGCCGGTGGCTCGGGCAGCTGTCGGTAGGGAGACTGTCGCACGGGCTCATCGGTGGCCCGACTCGCGCCCGGCGGACCACGAACGCCGCAGCTCGATGATCCCGGCGTCGAGCTGCACGACCGCGGGTGTGGTAGTCGACGCCGGCCTGTTCGTACTCCTCGGGATGAAGGCCGACGCCCACTCCGAGGATGAAGCGGCCTCGACTGAGGCTCTGCAACGTCGCCGCCTGCTTGGCGACGACCGTAGGCAGCCGCAGTGGGAGCTGCAGGACGCAGGTCCCGAGCGCCGCCTGCTCGGTGGCCGTGGCAGCCAGCATCAGGGTGGTCAGGCACTCGAGGTTGGGGCCGTGCCAGAAGAGGTGGTCACAAGCCCACAGGGCCCCGGCACCGAGCCTCTCGGCATTCGTACAGATGGACGCCAGGGCTCCGATGGGATCGAAATCGGTAGCCGGGCGGTCCGTCGTCGGCGCCCCGGGAAGTGGTATTTCCTGGGGAAAGGTCGGCAGAACGAATCCGATCGGCCCAATGGGAGTGGCGGGTCGCTCCATGACCACAACGGATCGTATACGCCCGAAGGCCCGACCCCTGATATGACCCGCCTGGCCGGGCAGATCGGTTAGGCAGCCCCGGCGATGCATCGATTGTCGGTCTGGGGCAGTGGGTGGTCCGTTGCCACGTCTCCCAGCCACGAGACGTCGTGACCGATACAGCCTCCGTAGGCGGCAGCGGCGGCAGTGGCGTCGAACTCCGTCCCCAGGGGTCGCCGACGTAGGTCCCACACCCAAGCCCGATGCACGACGTTCGGGAGCTGGCCGGTGGCGGCCGTGAAGACGGCGGCGGCTCCGATGGCGTTGCCTTGGTCGACCACCACGACGTAGGACGTGCCCCAGGTCACGAGGGCCGCCCTCAGGTTCATCAGGATGGTCGGGGTGATGGCGAGCGCGGTCCCGGCCACCGGCAAGGTGAGCTCGTCCAAAGTGCGGGAGGCCGAGTTCGGCGGTCCGAGGGCGAGCACGCCCGGTTGTCCGTCGGCGGCTGGAACCTTCACGTAGCCGCCGGCCAGGCGGAATCGCATCCCGTCGGCCGACTGCCAGACCATGGGCGCCGACATCACCGACACGGACGCCGGGAAGGGGAACGAGGTTACGACCGAACCCTCGGGGATGCGGAGGGCGGCGGTGGCGTACCAGGGCGGGAGGGTCACCCGTTGGACGGTGAGCGGGGCGTCGTAGGTGAGCCACATCGGCACCATGGCCAAAGCAACAACAACGGCCGTGACGATGAACCTGCCCGACGAGTGCAGCCGAAGAGCCAGCGAGGAATGGCGGAGCGAATCGAAGCCGATGGCAATGACGAGGGCGACGGCAAGGTCGCTCATCACCGCGAAGTTCTTCGGCTCCAAGTTCTCGAGCACCGGCAGGTTGAGCACGTGCCCCCAAGGGAGCAATGCGCTCACGGTGACGTTTGTCGGGCTCACGGAAAAGACGGCGCCCCAGGACAGGACAGTGCTGACCACGGCCACCCCGGCCAGTACCCACATCGATCGACGACGCCATGATGCGGCCATGGCCACCACGAAGAGGCCGAGCACCCCGAAGCCGAGGAACGCGACCGGTGGCCCCGTGGCCGCTCCCGGCCACAACGGAGCGCGGTAGGTCCCAGGGTTCCAGAGCCGGTAGGCGGGACTGATGAAGAAGGCCTGTAGGCCCGACCAGATCGACCCCTTGATGTGTTGGGGCCCGCGCAGCATCTCCCACACCGGTAGCGCCAAGAGGACGATCGAAGCCAGCAAGGCGATGGCGAAGGCTCGCAGCGCAAAGGGCAGCGCCGCGGCCGCCTGGCGAGGGGAGAGGAGGGCGGCGATGAGGATCCCGACGGCCGCCACCAGCACGGTGATGGTGAGCACCTCGGCCGAGATGAAGAACTGGAGCACGACCAGGATGGCGAGGACGATCCCGCATCGCATCGCCGACCATCGCCGTCGGACCAGGATCTCGTGGACGACGGCCACCATCAGTGGGGGAATGACCAAGAGGCCGACGGAGAAGTGACCCTGCTCGAGGTTGGTCACGACGACCGGTGAATAGCCGAAGACGAAGCCCGCCACCCAACAGGCGGGTGGCCATGACACGAATCTCCGACAGGCGATCCAGCACCCCCAGGCGGTCAGCCCGGGACCGAGGGTGAGGGCCACGGTGGTGGCCACGAAGGGACCGAAGACCCAGGTGATCGGACTGAGGACGGTCCCCACCAGCGGAGCGCTGGCGTTGGCCAGCAGGTTGACCCCGTGCGGTGGCCACAACCAACTGGTGAACAGGGGGTTGATGCCGTGCGTGAGCGCGTAGGCGGGCCAGGCGACGAACCAGACCTGTTGCCCGGGATCGAGGCATTGGCACCGGATGGTCGATGACGGCCCACCACTCCAGGCCCGCCACCAGAGGACGATGGCGGGCAAGGTGAAGACGGCGATGACACCGATGTGGACGGCGGTTGTCCGCATCCAGCCCGGCACCTGGGCCGTTCCTTTGGAGGCGGAACGATGGGCAGGCGCCGCCGACCGAAGGCTCTGCGGCCACGCCGAGGTCAACCGCCATTGGATGGGCCACCGTTTCGGAACCGCCCGAGACAATCGCTCCTCATGGAATGCCTGTGCCCCTCTTCCGACCGAACCGTCAACCCCCTGGTTCCATCACTGCCTCCGGGTCGGGACGTGGTCCCTGGGGCTCGAGCCGACGCCGAAAGCCTGACCGGGCTGTCAGGTGGACGCAACCGAGGGGAGAACCAGGCCCCGGTCACCTCCGGTGGCCCCAGTGGGACAGAGGGCCATTGCCTGGTTGATGGCCGTCCTGGTCGAGCCGACCAGGATCCGGTTTTGTCCGGCCTTCCGGCTCGACACGGCAGAATGGTGTGAGCAGGCCCTGTGGGCCAGCGAGGAGAAGGATCGTGGACTCGGACACTGAAGAGCTTGGCGGTCGAGAGGGGATCGACCTGACCGAGGAACCAGGCCAGGCCGACCAACAGTTGGACGACGCCGCCCGGGCCGAGCGCCTCACCGCGCTCACGAACCTCATCGACCTCATGCGACCCGCGGTGCAGGCCGATGGCGGCGACCTCGTCCTCGTGTCGGCCGATGTGGTGACCGGGGTCGTCGAGGTCCAACTCCAGGGGGCCTGCAGCTCGTGCGCGGTGAGTTCGGCCACCCTCCAGGGGGGGGTCGATCGCATTCTCCGCGATCGACTGGGTTGGGTCACCGAGGTCCGCGGCGGGGTGGACGAGTCGATCGACCCATTCCTGAGCGAGTCCATGGGCCGCGGCGGGTACGTCCCCGGCTACTGACCCTCCGTCGTCGGAGGGCTCGACGCCTCCGACGAGCCACGTCGGGGTGAGGTCAGAACGGCCGCCGTGCAGGGTCGATGCCCTACGATCGGGCCATCGTGGCTGCGAACGTGGGCCTTGGGGCAGCCCCTCCCGAGGGAGCGGTCCAGCGGGGGCCACCGACACGGGCCGTCAGCGCCCGGCCGTGGCTGAACTCCGAGACGGGTGCTCACCGGCCTCGCCATCGGCCTCGTGGCCCTGCCCTTCGTGGTGGCTTTCGTGCGTCTGCTGTCGGAGTCCCTCCGGTCACCTCACGCTGACGGACGACATCGCCCTCATCGACCTCCACACTCGCCAGGCCATCGCCTGGCATCAACAACTGGGCGTCTTCGACCGCAACGGTTGGAACCACCCGGGTCCGTCGTACTTCTACCTGCTCGGGGTCGTCGACCGGATCTTCGGTTCCAACGTGCGCTCGCTCTTCCTCGGAGCCACTCTGATGGGCGGGGCCGGCCGCCTGTTCCTGCGTCGTCGTGGTTCGCCGACAGACGACACCCACGCGGGCTCTGTGGTCGGCGCTTGCCGTCAGCCTGCTCATCTTCTCTCTGGCTGCGTCGGGGACCGGCGCCACCACCTACTCCGAGACAGTGCTCGGGGCGATCGTCAGCCCGTGGAACCCGCTGGTTGTGATCCTCCCCCTGTTGTTGCTCGTGCTCCTGTGCGCTGTGGCCATGGGCCGCTCGGCCCTCGCCGCGGTCGGCGTCCTGCGTCGTGGGCTCCTTCGTCGTCCAGACCGATATCTCCACTCTGCCGCTCGTGGCCGCGGTGGCAATCGTCGCCGAGGTGACCTGGGTGGTGGGTGCCATGCGCCATCGCAGAGGCCGCATCGGCGCCGCCGCCTCGGACCCGTCGGCGCGGCCGGTCGTCGGGCTGATCGCCGCAGGGCTCGTCCTCGTCGTCGTGATGTGGGTGCCGCCCTTCGTTCAGCAGCTCACCAACAATCCCGGCAACATGACGCTGCTGTATCGCTACTTCACTTCCGGTCAGGCCGGACACACCTGGAGCACCGCTTTCGGGGCCACCGCGGCGGCTTCCGCCGTGCTGGTGGTCGACCCGTCCGAGGTCATGTTGAAAGCGCTGCAGGGCTCACAACCCCACCAGGTGCTCGCCGCACTCGTCCTGGTCGCCACCGTCGTGCTGGGAGCGGGCGGCCGCAGTGTTGGGATTTCGAACGAGGTCGCGCTTTCGGCGCCGCCCTGGGCGTGCTGGTGGTGGTGGGAACGGCATCCGTGGTCGCCGGGGTCACCCACGTGATCGGGCACCTCTATGGCTACCTCGTCATGTGGGCGGTGGTCCTGCCCGTGGCCGCCCTCGTCGCGGCCGGCGTGGTCCGCTGGCCCGACGAATGGTCGGCACGCATGGCTCGTACCATCGGTGTGGCCGCGGTCCGCTTGGGACTGGTCGTCATGGTCGCGGTCGTGTCGGTGGCAGCGATGGTCCGAGTGGCGAGCATCCCGCCCCTTTCCACGGCGTCGGACCCCGAGGTGGCTCAGCTGGTGGCCCTGGTCACCCCGCACCTTCGGCCGGGCGAGTCGGTCGCCGTCAACGACGGTCGGGCTGGGACCTCGCCGGACAACGTGCTCATCAACATCGAGCGATTCTTCGGGCTCATCGACGTCTTGGACCGCGAAGGCTACAAACCCAAAGTCGAACAAGTTCTGGCTGGTCGAAGTGGGGCCCGGCTCCTTCGACAACGGGACGGCGCCGCGCAGCATCCTGCTCAGCCACCTGGACCCCAGCGCTCGAGGCGCGACTCGGCTACGTCGGTCGGGTGGGCGACATGGCCGTCTTCGTGACCGACGGCGAAGCGTTCCTGCCCGTCTCGCTCCGGCTGAGCAGCTCCGGGCGCAGCAGCTCCGGGCTCGGCTGCGGTGGGGCCGATACCGCGGGCCGCCGACCGTTGGCGCCAGCGCAGTGAGCGGCTTCTCGATGAGGAACCAGCTGGCAATGGCGATGGTGAAGATGATGGCCAGCCGCAACAGCTCGGTCGGCCAGTACGACCAAGTGGGTCCCGTTGGGCTGGATGGCCAGGTACACCGGCCAATGGACCAGGTACAGCGTGTAGGTCAGGTCGCCGAGGAAGACGAAGACGCCCAACCCAACGAATCGAGCTCCAATCCCCTTCGAGTTGATCACGAAGTGCACGATGATGAGAGCAGAGGCGACCGTCGTCGCCGGGATCCAGAAGACGACCATCCGTTCCTGGAAGAGGGGAGCGTTGTAGAGGATCCAGATGAGGAACGCGACGGATGCCACCGCCGCGGCTCCGAGAAGCTGCTTGCCCCACCGGCCCCAGTCGCTCAGGTAGCCGTCCGTCGCCAGGAGTCCGAGAAGACAGCCGAGGAAGAGCGCATCGGCTCTGGTGTCGAAGGCGTAGTAGACGCGGGTGAACACCACGTCATTGAAGTGCGGTGCGCTGTACGCCTGCCACAAGCGATCGCCGATGCTGAGCACGAGCCCGGCGGTGGCGAACGCGTAGGCCAAGGCCCGCTTGCGCAGGGCCACCGAGGTCACGATCAGCACCGACCAGATGACGTAGAACTGCTCCTCGATCGAGAGCGACCAGGTCTGGGCCAGGTAGCCGAAGAAGGGCTCGTGCCCGAAGGCCTGGCGATAGTCGGCGTAATAGAAGAGTGCGGCAAAGCTGTCACCCCAGACTCGTGTGGATGCCTGGGCCACGTGTACGAACGCCGCGTAGATGAGGATGAGCCCGATGGTGAGCAGGAGGGGGGGCAGGAGACGGGCGGCCCGGCGGGCATAGAAGGACTTGAGGCTGACCCGGCCATTCCGGTCACCTTCGGCGGCGAGCATGGCGGTGATGAGGAACCCGCTCAACACGAAGAACATCTGGATGGCGATCCACGATCCCGGCCAGGTGTGGAAGTTGGAGTGGTAGACGAGCACCGTGGTCAGGGCGAAGGCCCGGAAACCGGTCAGTGGTGGTCGGTTGCCCAACCGGAACTTGGGTCGCGCCGGTCCATCTTCGGCTGTCACTGCTGCGCCGGCGCCGGCCGCAGCGTCCGGGCCGGTGGTGGCGGGCCCGGCCTCCGCTGTCGAACGGCTGATCCGGCCAGCCGTTAGTTGCTCAGCTTCGACGCCACGAAGCGGGCTGCGCTCTTCGTCCACCGCTGGTTTATCGGCTTCTCCGGCAGGACGAGGCCCAGGGGACAACGGCAAGCAGGTTCGCGCCGTCCCACGTCCGCATCAGGCGGACCTTATCGCATGCCCTCCGTTGCGTCGCCCCGCGCCGGTGATCACGGTGACCGCGGCGGTGGCCTTCGGCCTCGTCAGCTGGTGGGCGAACGTCGAACGGCGTACCTCGGGCGAGGCTTCTTCTACTGAAGCCCCTCGAATCGTACGGGCCGTCTCTGCAACCACCGGATGATGCGTGCTCCTCGTCGGTCGGGTGTCGCGGTCGGTGCCGCGTCGCCCGTGGCACCGTTTGTCCATCTGGCGCTGCAGGTGGCTCAGGAGTCTTCCGCAGGGGCTCCCTGCCTAGCATGTCGGCCATGTCGCACGGAACGGCGGGACGAGAGGCGGCCAAGTGGGCGACCGGCATCGGCGTGCCCCTCGTCGTCATCGCCGTCGGGATGGCTGCCCTCCTCTTCGGGGCAGCCCGTGGCAACTCGACGGTCGCCTCCCTGACGAGCACTTCACAGATGGGCGCCACGAATGTCGACAATGCCTACTACCACTGTCTGGACGTTCAGACCCAGAGTTTGGTGATGCCTGGTCAAGCCGTCGTTGTCGCATACCAGGGCAACGTTGCTGACCTGCTTCGTGCGGCCGGTAGCTGGCTGAAGGCTGCTCCCGCTGACGACCGAAACGCCCCCATGCTTCGGATCGTGGAACGGTCGGGACCAGGAACTTGCCATGGCTCGGTCATCGAGGGCGTATTTTCAAATGGCCGGGGTGATGGCCATGTCGTTCGCATCGGAACCGGCGCGTCGGTCCCCGGTGCAGGTCCGCTCCCGAGGCCGCAACTGTGAGTACGACGGTCGGAGCCTTGGTCTCGCTGATCGCGCTGGCTATCGCCGGCTTCGTTCCGTGCCTGTGTCTCGTTGGTCGACGATGGACCGTCGTGCCCCTGAGCGTCCTCGGGGGGTGTGTGGTCTCCGCCCTCGCAGCAACGTGCTACGTCGCCGTCGGATGGTCGCTGATGGTCTGGTACGTGACGATCGCGGCGATTCTGGCAGTGGTAAGTGCCGCTCGACTGTTCACGGCCGGCGTCCCAGCGGAGGCGGCAACGGGTGGTACCCCGATGTCTGAGGGGCGGGAGCGGACCGTCCGGCTGGTCGGGATGATTGCTCTTCTCGGAACGGGCATCTGGTGCCTTCGTGGCCTCCGCAACCCGGCAGTGGGCCTCGATGCCCGGCTCTTCTGGATATTGCGGGCTGGCTGGTGGCTGATGCCGCATGCCCAGGCGCTGACCAACATGCAGCGACTCGGTGAAGCAACGCATGCAGGGTATCCACCACTCATCAGTTCGACTACCGCCGTCGCTTGGTGGATCTCCGGAACTCATTCGGAGCGGCTCGCAACAGTGGTGATCGCACTCGTGAATGTGAGTGCTGCAGTGGTGGCGGTCTGGGCGCTCGTCGAGTTCGGAGCACTCCTTCGAGCCAACGGTCCGCATGCGCTGGATGGATGGCGCCCAAAGGCCCGTTCGGTCCATCCGTTCTCGACCGACGTGCCCTTGTGGACTGGAGTCGCCGTCGGCGTCCTCCTTCTCTTCGTCTACTTCGGGGTCACCGAGCCCTTCACCACGAACGGTTACGCGGATCCGTTGTGGTCCGTTGCCACCGCTGGCGCCATCGGCTACCTGCTGCTGCTGCCGTCGAGCTCATGGACATGGGGCACCGCAGGGATCCTTCTGGCCGTGGCTGGCGAATCAAAGACGGAGGGAACAACCATCGCCATCGTGGTGGTGGTACTGCTCAGCCTCCGTTCCATCCTCCACCGGAGTGGGCCGTTCGTGGTGACCGCCAGGCGAGTTGTCCTGATCGGCCTATCTGCAGTCCTGCTGCTTGGCGCGTGGCCGGTTGTCATGCGGTGGCGGCGTGTGGCGGCCGACATCAATACGAGTGGTCCCGGGCAAGGTTCCCGAATTCGCCGCGCCCAGACGGTGTACGACGCAATGACGCCACACCTTGCTGTCTTGGTCATCGCGGCAGCTCTTTCGCTGATGGGGGCCTGTTTCGTCGCCCGCAGAAGAGATGTGATCGAGTCGTACATTTGGGCATGGGTCCTCCTCGTAGTCGGTCTTGCGATCATCGCCGCTGCCTACATATTCGGTCCCGGCAACCTCTTTTTCCTTGACCTCTGGCTGCAGACGTCGGTCCATCGAGTGACAGACTTTCCGGTCCTTGCCGGCTGGTGGATCGTCGCCTCCACCGTCGTACTGGCGTCGTCGGTAGCGACGGTGCGGAGAGGACAGCTGAGGAGGGGTCGCGTCACATCCGCATGACGATGAGATGTCCACGCCTGAACTGAAGGTCGAGTGACGGTCCGCCGCGTGCAAGGTCCTCGGTCAGACCTACGACCCTCGATGATCGCCAGTCCGCAAAGCGTCGTCCTCCGGTTGGCCCGCCAAATCGCGATCATCCTGGCCTTTACGGTTCCGTCGGTGGTCCTCTGGTGGCACGTCTGGAGTAGCGGTCCCACGACGACGGTCGTGTGCCCGTGCCTGGACTCAGGCCAGGAGATCTGGTTCATCAGTTGGCCTGCCTACGCAATTCGCCACGCGATCCTTCCGTTCTTCTCGCTTGCTCTCTGGTCACCGAACGGTGTCAACCTTCTCAACAACACGAGCGCACCAATAACGGGAATCATGTTGAGTCCAGTCACCTGGATCTTTGGCCCCGTCCTGTCGACCAATCTCGCGTTGACTCTCGCGCCCGGGTTGACGGCTTGGTCGTGTTGGTGGGCATGTCGTCGGTTTGTTCGCTGGACACCAGCGGCCGTGATTGCTGGTCTGCTGTTCGGTTACTCGCCATTTGTCGTGAGCAGCGTGGCTCTCGGTCATCTGTCGATAGCCCTGTTGGTCGTGCCACCCTTCGTCGTCGTTCTCCTTCACGAGATCTGTGTCCGCCAGCAGATGAGGGCCGGTGTCACGGGCCTCCTCTTGGGGCTCCTCATCTGTGTCCAGTTCATGATCTCGGTCGAGGTGCTGGCCATCATGAGCATCGCGGCTGGAGTGGGCGTCATTGCTTTCGCTCTCGGCTCTCCAACGAGAATGAGGGCCGCCCTTCCCTATGCCCGGCGCGCTCTTGCCACGGCGTTCGTAATCGTTGTGGTGCTGCTCGCCTGGCCGACCTGGTATCTGCTGGCAGGGCCCCGCCACATCTCCGGAACGCCGATTGTCGGTGTTGCTTCGGTTGATGGTCAGCTGTTCCATCTCTGGAGCGCGGGTCCAACGTATCGATTCTTCAACCCAGCAGCATCGATCGTCGTGGGCACGCCAGTGGACTTCTTGGGCGTTGGGATCGTCGTGTTGGCGCTGGCGAGCCTGGTGGTGGCCAGGCGACGGGCAATGTCCTGGGTGTTGGCCACAGTTGCGCTGGTCTGCCTGGTCCTCTCGTGGGGCACGAGTATCTGGCTCTCGCCGACTCACAAATTATCTGGTGCCTGGCTTCCCTGGAGGATCTTCACGGCGTTTCCCGTCCTGGGTGACATCGCGCCGATCCGATTTGCCATTGTTGTCGATCTTGCCTGCGCCCTGCTCGTCGCCATAGGTATCGATACGGTGAGCCGTTGGGCTCTATTCGACCGACCGGCGGCATCCGTTGGGGAAGCAACCGGACGCTCCGCAGTCACCGGGTCCGGCGTCCGAGTCCGAGCTCGACATGTCAATATCGTGCTCAATGCGTGTTTGGTCGGTGCATTGGCCCTTGCCGTCGTCCCACAATGGCTGACCTATCAGGTTCCGATCCCAGCACAGCAGGTCATCTTGCCGCAGTGGTTTGCCACGGTGGGAAAGAGGATTGCGCCAGGATCGACCGTCTTGACCTATCCCTTTCCCATGTCAGCCACGTTGGTGTCACAGCCACTCGTTTGGCAGGCGGTCGATGGTATGCGCTTCCGCCTTGCCGGCGGGTATGTCAAGGTGCCCGGAAGTTCTGGTCAGGCCTTGACGACTGGCGCTCCAGGCTCTGCGGTGAGATTCCTCTACGACCTGACCGCAGACCCGGTGCCTGGTACGCCAATCCCTGTGTCACCAAGCCAGCTGCAATCTCTTCGGGTTGCTATAAAGAAATGGGACATCTCGACGATCGTCGTGAATGACCAAGGCCCACATCCATTGCAGGCCGCTGCAATATTCACTGCCACGACGGCAAAGGAGCCGGAAAGCTCTCATGGGTCGTGGGTATGGGACCTCAGTCGAGCTGATCGTGATGGTCTGTTTTCTGCCGTCAACGCTTCACAAGCACTGCGGCGCTGTGGAGATGTCTCGAGCGATGTCGTCACCGCCGGGAGCAACGGTCCCCCCGGTCCTCAAGCGAATGCGTGCATCATCGATTACCTGGCGGCACGAGGCGAGAGGCTGCCGGCTCGGTCAGTACGAACGGGAAGCCGCTCGAGGAAGCGTATCGACGTCCGAGGTCCTTCTGAGCGAATGGGCAACAAGTCGCCAGCCCGGCCGTGACCGGCAATGCTGACGTCCGCCGCCATTCTCTCCAAGGGGTGACGTACGCCCCGCGGTTGCCTGAACCGCGTGAAACGGCTTCCTGAAGCCCGCCCTTCTCTTTCTTGGGCTCGACGGACAGTCTCCAACTACCCGTGGCGAGCCTTCTCAGCCTTGAGAGCCACTTCGCAGCACGCATGCGGCCCAGGGATCGGCACCCGGCACCACAGTGCGGGACGGTGAAAGACAAGCGCTCAAGGCCACCGGGCTGACGGGTGCCACAGCCCCGGTGTTCCGCCCCACGTCCGGCCACACCCACGATCCGTCCTGAGGGACGGGGAGCGAGCCGAGCACGGCGGTGAAGAAGGCCACCCCGTAGGCCGTCCCCCGTCCGGTCTGGAAGGTGAGGAGGCCGGTGTCGCCCGGGACCACCACCGTGGTCACCTGCCAGTCGCGGAGGGCCTGACGGACAGCCGAGAGGTTGGCGTGATCGAGCGTCGGTGGCGCCAGCGTGGTCACGGAGGCCTGGTTCAATACCTCGAAGCCCACCTTGTCGGCTCCGGCTCGTGGGACGGTGCCGGCCGGACCACCCCCACCAGCCATCTGGTAGGGCAGGCCGGAGATGGCCTGCCACGGGATGGCCGACTGCGAATCGGCGGTGGCAAACGGATAGGTGGCGAGCACCGTCCTGGCCGGAAGACGACGGGCTGCGGTCGAGAACCATCGGGGTACGGTCACCGGCCGCATGGCGACGGGGAGGTTCGGGGCCAGGACGTGGACCTCGGGCACGAGCGCCACGGCGGCCATCGCCGCGGCCACGACCGCGGCGATGGCAGAAGCCCCACCGCTCCCCGCCTGTCGCCTGCCGTGGCGAGGAGCCGATCCCCGGACCGCGGTGGCGGCCATCGCCGACGAGCGTCGTGCCGTCAGTAGGTCGAGGACGGAGCTATGGCATCGATCGAGGATCACGCCGAGCATGGCCGCCGCGCAGAGGACGAAGATGCCGGCAAAGCGGTATTGCACCACGTTGAGAAGGATGGGCAGGTGGTAGAAGAGCGACCACACGCCGAAGCGGTGCGGGCCGACCTGCAGGCTCAGCACCAGGGTGACGACGCCGAGGCTGCCCAACAGCCAGAGCCGCCGATCCGATCGCCACAGGACCAGGCCGATGGCGAGGACGGCCAGCAGACCCCAGCCGAGGTAGGAGGGGGAAGGTCCGGCGGTGCCCGCGAATCCGCCGAGGGCCCGCGCCTCGGCCGAGAGAAAGGTCGAGCTGATCGAGCCGTAGTGACCGACCGGGTCCCACAGATTGCCGATGGTGTTGCCCAGCGACCCCGGGACGTTGCTCGTCCACACCGAACCGGACAGGTGGGCAGGCCCCGACGTGAAGAACCACACCGGATAGGCCAGGAGCACGCCGGCCACGAGCACGGCGGACAGCAGGCCGGTGGCGGCATGTCGGAACCGAAGCCGGAGGGCATCACGCTCGGCCACGGCGGCGAGACCGATGACGAGGATGACGGCCACGACCGCGGTCAGGACCGCCAGCAGCGCCATCTCGATGCTCACGAAGACCTCGACCACCACCAGGAGGGCCAGTGCCGCGCCCACCAGAGCCGCCCGTCGCCGTTGCCGGATCAGCAGTTCGTCCAGGCAAGCGGCCACAAGGGGAAGCAGCGCGACACAGGCCAGATTGATCCAACCGAAGGCCAGCTGGACGAGCACCCAGGCCGAGAACCCATAGGCCAGTCCGCCCACAAAGGCGGCAGGTACCCACCGCACCCAGCGCAGCAACAGCCAGTACATCGAGAAGGCCGTCGCCGCCGGGATGAGCGTGGAGAGGAGGTTCATGGACACCACCGGTCCGAAGAGAACCGTCACCGGCGAGGACAGGGTGCCGAGGGCGAGCACGCTGGTGTCGGCCAGCAGATTGAAGCCGTGCGGGTGGAATTGGTAGGTCGAGAACAGGAGTGAGTGGCCGTGGCCGAGAGCGAACGGCACCCATTCGAGGTACCAGACCATCCGCCCGGCGTCGGTACAGGCGCACGTCATCACGCCGGACGGAGAGGTGCTCCAGGCGTGCCACCAGAGGGCGAACGCCAAGGCCAGGTAGAGAGCGGCGGCGAGCGACGAGCTCCATCGGCGCGGCCAGTGATGTCGCGGTGCATCCACCGGGGAGGGGTCGATGGGGTCGGGTGTGGCCACCGCCCACGACGAGACGGTCGACGCAGGTGCGGTCATGGAGCGTGCAGCACGCAGGACGCCACGGTGGACCCGCCGGCCCGCCCATCCGTGCAGTTGCCAAAGGAGGCCGGCGTCATGATGACCGGAGCCGGAAGGCTCGTGGTGATCGTCCACACCCAAGCCCTCGATTGGCGCACCGGCGCGTCGCCCAGCGCGGCGGTGAAGAGCCCCACGGCGTAGCCGACGCTGCGTCCGCGGTCGTAGCTCGGAAGCTCGGGCTGGTCGGGGACGACGATCGTGGTGACCCCCCAGCCGCGCAGTGCGCTTCGGATGGCGGCGACGTTGGCCGCAGTGGGCAGCGGCGGGGCGCCGAGGGGTAGCGAGGCGCGGTTGAGGACCACGAATCCCGGGCGTTCCGGTCCGGCTCGAGACGGGGTGATGCCCGGCCCACCACCACCCACCATCGAGAACGTCATGCCCTCCACCGCTTGCCAGGCCATCGAGGCCTGGATACCGCCCAGCGCGGCGGGGTAGGGGAGCACGACCAGGTGCTGACGGAGACGGGGGGCGATGACCGCGAACCAGCGCGGCGTGCGCACCACCCGAGCGGTGAGCGGGAAGTTGGGCCAGAAGGCCACGGCGATGGGGACGAGAGCGAGCCCGGCCACGCCCACGGTCAAAAGAACGGCTGACAGATCTGGGAACCGGGTGCAAGACAGCGACCATGTTCGGTCGATGACGACGGCCAGCACGATGGCGACACAGGTGTCGACGATGGAAGTGATGTTGACCGGGACCACGTTTACCAAGACGGGGAGGTGGACGAACAGGCGCCACGGCGTCCATACCCCGGAGCCGATGCCGAAGGAGAGGAGGACGCCAACCAGTCCGAGGAGCCCGAAGCACTGCACGCGGTGGTCGCCGTGCCAGATCGTTGCCCCCGTCACGAGGACGGCGATCATCCCGGCTCCGAGGAAGCAGAACAGCGGGAGGGCGGGACCCTGGTATCCGCCGGCGAGATGCATGATGTTGGTGAGTCCGGGACCGATGAACCCGTGCACGAAGTCCGCCGGATGATTGACGACCGTGCCCGCCGGTGAATCGGGCCAGGCCCGTCCCAGCAGGTGGGCGGGACCGGCGAAGAAGTACCAGAGGGGATAGGCCAGCAGGACGGCGGACAACACGGTGGCGGCGGCCAGACCGGGGAGGGCATGGCGTAGGGCGTGAACCGCGCTGTCGGTCCGGCCCAGGACGAGCGATCGCAGGGCGAAGCCGAGCGCGGCGAGGACGGCGAAGAGCACGAGGAGAGCGAGGACCTCGACGCTAACGAAGAATTGGACGACGGTCAGGACCCCGAGGGTGATGCCGACCAGCAATGGGGAGCGGCGGCGACGCACGAAAAGCTCGTCGAGACAGCCCACGATCAAGGGGATGGGCGCTAACAGCCCGAAGTTGGGGTGACCGAGGGCCAGGCTGACCAGTACGAAGGGGGAGAAGCCGAAGAACAGGCCTCCGATGAAGGCGGCGGTTGTCCACTGCGTCCACCGGCGGAGCAACCAGAACATGGCCAGGGCCGAGAGGGGGGGCGAGAGCAGGTCGATGAGGTTGAGCGAGGCAACCGGGCCGAAGACCCAGGTGATAGGGGCCGTGGCCATGCCCAGGGCGAGCGAGTTGGGCACCATGTTGATGCCGTGGGGGTAGAAGAGCTTCGACGAGTAGAACGGGTTGAGCCCGTGGCTCAGCGCATAGGCGGGCCACTTGATCACCCACAGGGTGAGGGCCGCGTCACCGCATCCGCACGTGGTGGCGGATCGGAAATGGGGGAGCACGCTGGCCCAGATGATGAGGGAGATAGCCAGGTACCCCGCTCCGACCCCGAGTGCGATCGGCCACGAAAGCCGGGGCGGTCGGCCACGAGCCTCCGTTGCTTCCGAGGATGGACCAGATGTCTTCCGCGGGGTGCCGAGCGGCACGTGTTGTGAGCTGCCCGTCCGGCCGAGCATCGCCGGCCCGCTCACCGTTCTCGGGAGATCATTGGCGCAGCATGCAGCGGGCGTCGGCGGGAACCGACACGGTCGTCGGTCCCGAGGTGTCTGACATGCAACGGTCGACCGCATCCGACCTGCTCGAAGAGGGAATGGCGGCTGGTCTACCGGTTGCGTCCGGCCACACCCAGGCGCTGTCCATTCAGATCGGCAACGCGCCGGTCGCCGCCGTCATCACGGCGGCGACGGTCGGAACCGACCGCACATCGTCGTATTCCGGCAGTCCGGCCTGGTCAGGCAGCACGAGGGTGGTCACTCCCCATTTGTCCAAAGCGTCGCGCACAGCGAGGACATCGCTGGGGACCGGGGCCAGCGTGAACCCGAGGGCGAGCACCGAGCAATTGCTCAGCAGGTTCACGCCGTGGGGGTAGCCCATTGCATTCGAATACAGCGGATTGAGCCCGTGGCGGATGGCGTAGGCCGGCCAGTTGAGGAACCAACTGAAGAGCGAGGAGTCACCGCAGCCGCAGATGGTCGTCGTACGCGGGTGCTCGAACCACACGTGGGACCACACCAGCACCGACAGGATCGAGTAGACAGCGGCCGAAAGGGCGATGGGCGGCCGTCGACCTGGCCTCTGCCTCGTCCGATCCGAACGGACAGGGCTCGTGTCGGCATGGCGAGTGCTCGGGTCGGTGAGGACCTCTTGCTGTCGCGCAGCTGACACGGAATCCTTTCCCGTCCGTTTGGCCATCTCGACCCGATGGCCTGGGCCGGCCTACATGGTAAGAAGAACCGGGTGCGAAAGGCGGCAGCCAGGCCTCCCTGGCGGCTGATGGTCCTGCGGATCACGTGCCATGCGGTGGCATGGTTCGTGGTGCTGGCGCCGACGGTGGTCCAGCTGGAACGAGGTTGGTTCCCCATCGGGGACAATGCCTTCCTCGCCAGTCAGGCATACCAGGTGTTCTCGGTCCACACGCCACTCGTGGGCATGTTCGCAACCGGCCTGCAGGCGACCGGGCACCAAATCCGCGACCCGGGTCCACTGGAGTTCTGGCTCCTCGCCATTCCCGTCAGGCTTGCCCCCAGTATCGGACCGCTGGTGGGGGCGGCGATCGTCTGCGGGGGAGCGTTGTCGGTTTCGATCGAGGCGCTGTGGCACTACCGGGGATGGCCGGCGGCGATCGTGGTGCCGCTCGTGATGGGGGATCTCCTCTGGCAGGCCAACCTGGTGTTCGCCAATCTGATTTGGAACGCCTACTTCGGGTTGATCTTCTTCATCGCCACGGTTGCGGTGAGCTGGGTGGTTGCGTGCGGGCGCCGCAACTGGTGGCCCGTCCTCGTGTTGGTGGCATCGGTCGCGGCACAAAGCCATCTGATGTTCGCCGTCACCTCGCTGGCCTTGGTCGTGGTGGCACCGCTCATCGGGAGATCGGCTCGCGGACTCGAGCGCTCCCGATGGCTGGCCTGGGGCGTGGTGGTGGGGGTCATCGTCTGGACGCCGCCGCTCGTTCAGGAGTTCGACAGCCGCTCCGGGAACATGACTCAGCTGCTCCGTTACGGGCACAGCCTCCCTACGACGGGCGTGGGATACGGATTGCGGATGCTCACCATTGCCGCCTCTCCAAAGCCGATCATGCTGACCCACTATCCCTCGTCGATCTTTGCCGACTTCCGGTTCATCGAGCCGGCCGGTTCGCTCGTGGCCGGCGTCGTGGTTCTCGTCAGCCTGGTGGGGATCGCGGTGTATGCCCGTGCCCGGGGGGAGCTCGATCTCGCCGCACTCGCCGTGATCACGGTGGTGGTGGCGGCCGGGACGGCGTTCGGTTTCTCGTCCATCGCCAAGAGCTACGCGCTGGGCGCGGCCTATCTCGTGTTCTGCCTCTGGGTCCTCGGCTTCCTACTCTGGATCACCTGGGTCTGGACGGGAGCGACCGTGCTGCGGCACGTCCTGGCCACGATGAGGCCCGGTGCCTCGGACGGAACGGCTCGAGGGGTCAGCCCGCGGCTCGCGTCGGCCGGGGCCGCCGTCTTGATTCTGGCCGCCGCGGCCGCCGCCATCGGGGGCCTGTCCATCGCCATCACCTCCGGCACCACCAGTGTGGGTGAGCCGGCGGTGTCGGACATAGGGGGCATCACCTCCGACGTGAGGGAAAAGGTGCCCTCACCGGGACCAGTGGCAGTCGTCCTGCGTGCGTCGCCCGTCACGCCGAACCGAGTGGACACCGGCGTGTCGCCGGCTTTCATCAACCTCGTTTCGAAGGGAGTGGCCTACCAGTTGATGGTCGACGGCTGGCGGCCGGGGCTCGAGCCGAGCATCGCCCCCTTCTTCCCGCAGCCGCTGGACGGCTGGCCGGTGGTCGTCGTGACGCTCGGAGCCGGCAATATCCGGGCTGTTCCTGATGGGTCGTACCGGTCCGCCGAGTAAACCGTGGCCAAGCGCCGGTCCTCAGCGAGCTCGCCGAGCGAGGTCCGGCATCGATCGCCCCAGAGCGTCGCCAAGACGGCCGTGATGCACAATGAACCGATGGAAGACGGGGGGTTGGCACGTCCGGTCCCGTCAGCGGGCACCAGCCTCTCGACTCCGAGGCCCCCATGGCGACTCGGTAACCGCCCCGCCTTGACTGGCATCCGGGCGCCAGGGGTGGCCACCGTTCTCATCTTTCATTCGAACTTCCGGACTCTGCCCGGGGCATGGGCCTCACTCGGGCTCTTCTTCGTCCTCAGTGGTTTCCTCATCACGGCCATGCTGGCCGGAGAGCATCAACGCACCGGCGGGATCAGTCTCAAGAACTTCTACTCACGCCGAGCGTTCCGACTTCTCCCGCCGCTGTTCATCATCGTCGCCCTCCTCGCCATCTACGCCAGCATCGTCCACGTCCGCATGGCGGCCACCGAGCTCTGGACCGACGTGGCCGCGGCCGTGTTCTACTTCGCTGATTACCGCTCGGCGCTCGGCCACGAGCCACCCATCGGCTATCTGTCCCAGTGCTGGTCCTTGGCCGTGGAGGAGCAGTTCTATCTGGTCTGGGCGATCCTCTTTTTCGTCGTCCTACGCTCGAGCAACCGGCGACTGGCGTACGTGATCGCCATCGTCGGCGTCTTGGCCTCGGTCGCGGATCGGATGTTCATCGTGCTGACCGCCCCACGGTGGGACTCACTGGTCGCCGGCCGCGTCTACTACGCCTTCGACACCCGCGCTGACGCTCTCTTCATCGGATGCCTACTGGGTCTGGTGGCCACCGGTGGCCATCTCGACGGATGGGGTCCAACGGCCAAGCGCCTCGTGTCCGTAGCTGCTCTCGCGTCCACCGCCGCCATGTTCTGGATCTACTTCAACGTTGGTCTGGCGGCGCGCTCGCTGCCATTGGTATGGCTTCCGGTCAGTGAGTTGGCTGCGGTCGGGATCATCACCTTCTTGCTCATCCATCCGAAGAGCCTGACCGGCCGAGTGCTGAGCCTCCCGCTGCTCGTACTGCTCGGGAACATGTCCTACGCCATCTACCTCTACCACTGGCCCGTCTACGTGGCCATCAGCCCATGGGGAATCGGCATGCTCTGGCCGTACTGGGAGGCGGAGACCGTTCGGCTGGTCATCGTCATGGCCCTGGCCTTCGCCAGCTGGTTCCTGGTCGAGAAGCGGCTGATGATATGGCGGCGGAAGGTGTTCTCGGATGGAGGGCGGCGGCCCGTGGCCGAAGCGGATGGTCATGGTCCGGAGCCGCCCCCGGTGAGCGCGTCCGGCGAGCCGTCGGTGTCGGCCACTCCGTCGGAGCCCTCGCAGGTTCCGGCCGCCAATGCCGCTCGACGCTCGGATGCGGCGGGGGTCGACTGGTAGCGTCCCCGGTCGTGGGTCGTGCCCGTGCGACGCGTGGGACCGTCGGGGCGGGTGTTCTCGGGCTGGTCGTCTGTCTCGTGGTCCTCGCCGCCCTGGTCGTCCAGGCCGGTCGGGGGAACGCCGTCGTCGCCGTGCAACAGCAAGCGACGACCAAGCACGACGCGGCTCTCGACGACGCCTTCTACCGATGCCTCGACATTCAGGCCCGCAGCCTCGTGTCACCGGGCGAGCCCGTCTACTTCGAGGCCGACAACTTGTCCGACTGGGTGACGCTCACCAAAGGCATCGGGAGCTGGGCAACCATCGCCTCGAGTCCAGCGTCGGCCAGGGCAGACCTTTCCCTCCGCAACAACGTCACCGGCCGGCCGGCCTGCTTGGGCACCGTCGTCGTGGCTCGATCGGTCAGGTCTCCGGGGACGGTCCGGGTGGGCCACGGCGCCAGCGTTCCGGGTCACGGTCCGCCGCCGGCCCCGCCACTGTGACTCGGCCCTGACCGGCCATGGCCACCGCTCTTCCGGCATTGGCGACCATGCTCGTCCTGTCAGCGACCGGTCTGTTGCCGTCGCTGGCCCTGGCCGGTCCGCGGTTGGTGGCTCTGCCACTCGCGCCCTTGGCCGGCGCCACACTGGCCGCACTGGCGGCCACTTGTCTCGTGGGCTGCGGCGGGAGCTTCCTCGTCTGGTTCACGGTCCTGGCGGTGGTCGCGGCCATCGGAGTCGTCGCCATGTGGATCATCTGGCCCGATCGCCGGCCCCTTCGATCGGGCGGCGACGTTCGCACGGCAGGGCGCACCGTCGGGTGCCGAGTGGTCTGGGTGCTCGGTGTCGCCGGTGTTGTCGGCGCCTGCATCTGGAACCTCCGGGGCTTGGCCACCCCGACGGTCGGCTTCGACGCCCGGGCCGTCTGGCTGTTGCGGGCGGGATGGTTCTTCGATTCCCACCGGCAGGTGCTCATCGAGTTCAAATCGCTCGACATCCCGCTCGTCCAGTCGACCTACCCGCCGCTCGTCAGCGCCGTGGCCGCCCTCGCCCGCGCCGTGACCGGAAATGCCTCGCTCCGCCTCGGCGTGGTCGTCGTGGCCCTCCTCAACACCTGTGCGTTGTTGGTGGCCACCCTGGCGTTGCTCGACGCAGGCCAGACGGTGGTGCGTCGCCTGCTTTCACGACCGGAGGCGTCGGCAAGAAGAGGCCGACTGGTCAGCCGGGAGGGCGGACGATGGTCCGGAGTCGCCGCCCTCGCCCCACCGGTGGTTGCCGCTGCGGCCGCGGTTCTGCTGGTGTTCGTCGCCTTCGGGATCACCGAGCCCTTCATGACCAACGGCTACGCCGACCCTCTCTGGTCGCTGGCCGCGGTGGCGGCAATCGCTTGGGGGCTGCAGCTGCCCGTCACCCGTGTGAACCAAGGGGTGGCGGCGGCCATGGTGCTGGTGGCGGGCATGACCAAGAACGAGGGGTTCGCCACCGCCTGCCGCGCTCATCGTCCTGCTGGCGGCCAGGGCGATGGCCAACTTGCCGAAGAGGCGCGTCGAAGCCGATGGTGGCAGCCCGTTGTCGTCGCACTGGCCGAGTTGATGCTCATCGGCGCCTGGCCGGTGCTCATGCGGGTCATCGACGCCCGCGGCATCACCTCGAGCTACTCGTCGATAAGCGCGTGGCCGGGTCGGGCGCGGGCCACCTATGACTGGACGGCGCCGTATCTGCACGTGCTGGTGTTGGCCGTGCCGGTGGCCCTGGTGGCCGGTGTCGCGCTCGGACGGGTGCGGCGCAGGGGCGGCCTCGGCAACGATCTCTGGGCCTGGGCCGCGCTGGCCTGCGGGCTCGTCGCCATCGGGGCTTCGTTCGTGACCGGCACGCCGAGCATCGTCGATTGGCTCGAAACCACCGTGCATCGGGTGACCGAATTCGGGGCCCTGAGCGGCTGGTGGATTCTGGCCATGTGGGCGCTGTCCTCGGCCAGCGCGCCACTCGCCGCCCGTCTCGACCGGACGCGGCCGGCCGCCGTGTCGAAGCAGGCGACCGGAGATCAGCCCGAGCGGGAGCAGGTCGCTCCCTTGGTCGACCTCCCGCTTCGATGAGCCAGAGCCAATCGTTGGCAGCAACAGGACAGGGGCGATCCGCCGAGGAGTCGGTCCCACCCGCCCGATGGCCCCGGCGGCCGGTGGCGTTGGTCCGGTGGTGGCCGGTACTCGTCCCTCTCGTCATCGTGCTCGTCGGCGCCTGGCAGTACCGGTGGGTCGACGAGGACGCCTTCATCAATTTCCGGATCATCGACAACCTGCTCGCCGGCCACGGGCTGGTCTTCAACGTGGGCGAACGGGTCGAGGTCAACTCCGACCCCCTGTGGCTGTTCACCTTGGTGGTCCTGCACGAAGTGCTTCCCTTCCTCGACCTCGAATGGCTCTCGGTGGCTCTCGGCCTCGGCTGCACGGCTGCCGGCTTCCTGGCCGGCGGCCGAGCCATCCAGCACCTCATGGCCGAGCGCGACGAGGCGACGACCGTCCTGCCCGTCGGGCTGCTCATCGTCTCGGTGGTGGCCGGCGTCTGGGAGTTCTCGACGTCGGGTTTGGAGATGTCCATGGTCTTTCTCTGGATCGGGGCCTCCTACCTGCTGTTGGTGCGCTATGCCCGACGGCGACGTGGCGCTCTGGTGGTGGCCTTCGTCATGGGTCTCGGGACCCTCGTCCGTCCCGAGCTCGTGCTCATGACCATCGTCTTCGTGGCCGCCCTGCTGTGGGTCATGGCCGCCCCGGGTGTGGCCAGCCGCCGCTCGTGGCTGGTTCGGGCGCTGTTCGCCGTTGCCGTTGCCCTCGCCCTACCGGTTCTCTTCGAGCTGTTCCGCATGGGCTACTACGGCCTCCTCGTTCCCAACACCGGGCTGGCCAAAGCCGGTGGCTCGGCGTGGTGGTCACAGGGGTTCACCTACCTCTGGAACTTCCTCTCTCCGTACACGCTGTGGCTCCCGCTCATCTGCTGTCTCCCCTTCCTGGTGCTGCCGGTCCGACGCTGGTGGAGAGGTGGCGACCGGGTGGGCGTCGTCGTCTTGCTGGCGCCTCTGGTTGCCGGCCTGGTCGACGTGGTCTACGTCGTCCATCTGGGTGGCGACTACATGCATGCTCGGCTGTTGCTGCCCGGCTTCTTCGCCCTGTGCCTTCCCATTGCCGTCCCGCTCCGGCGCCAGACGGCCCCGATGGCGCTCGCGCTCGGCGTGATCGCCGTGTGGTCCGTCATCTGCGCGGGCTGGCTGCGCTTCGTCCCGCCCCCGGTCAGAAGCCTCAACCCTCAGACCGTCTACATCTCCAACGAGCGGAACAACTGGATCAGCGCCACCGGCAATTCCCATCCCATCACGGCCGCCGACTATGCCAAGGCTCTCTCGGGTCAGGCCGGCTCCGATCTGGCCCGGCTTGCTCGCCGGGTCCCGGCCGGACGCCAGGACATGTTGGTGGTCACCAATGCCTTTGCTCCCATCGGGACGGCGGCTCGTCTCCCGGCGCACTCGAGCCTGCCCTTCCGGCTGGCCGTCAACGTTCCCGCCATTGGAGTCATCGGCTTTTTGGCCGGCCCGCAGGTGTACATCTTCGACGCCTACTCGCTGGCCAATCCCATCGGCAGCCACACGGTGATCGTCCATCACGCCCGACCAGGGCACGAGAAGTTCATCGGCCCGGCATGGATGGTGGCCAGGTTCGGAACGGCGGGAGAACGCGCCCCCTCGCTCGACGGCCAGCTGGCCGCGTACCAAGTCTCGAGTGCGCGACGGGCCCTCGCCTGTGCGCCGCTCTCCGACTACCTCCGGGCCACGACGTCGGCGCTCACCGCGTCGCGCTTCTTCTCCAACATGGTGCACTCGCTCGGCTGGACGCGCTTCTCCTTCAGCGCGGTGCCGAGCCGGGCGGCGGTCGAGCTGTGCGGGGCACCCGTCACCGGAGCGCTTGCGCCTTCACGTTGAAGAGGCGGCCGAACGGTTGGTGGCCGACTTCGGGTGACGCCGGGTCAGGGCGGCGCCCGTGCGCCCAACGCCACCAGTTGGGGGAGGATCTTCGGGGCCAGGTAGGTGCCGGCGGCCTCGGTGGTGTGGACCCCGTCGGAGAAGCGCATGACCTGACCGTTGATCCGAAGGGTGTAGTGACCGTCGGGGTCGAGGTACCGGTGGAGGGGGACGATGGACACGTTGCCGGGATGCTCGGCCGCGACCTCGATGATGAGCGAGTTGAGGATGTCGACCCGAGCCGGCGCGTCCTCGTCCCAGGGCTGTCCGTCGGGTTGTTCGCCGCTGTCGAAATACGGCGCGGTGGCAATGGCCACCTGGGCACCCCTCGAACCGAGGACGGAGACGGCCTGCTCGAGCTGGGCCCGCTCGTAGGCGTTGAAGGATGGATCCCCCAGATGCTGCCACCGTCCCTGGTAGACGCGGTCCATCGTCTCCCACCAGCCCACGACCAAAAGGACGACCTGCGGATGCAATGGTGGTCACCTCGGACTCCCAGATCTGGGGCCACTCGCGCGCACGGTGCCAGCGGATAGGTGGGCTGACCGTGGAGGTCGTAGGGGTTGGAGGTCACGAGCCCGCAACCGTCGAGCGGGCGGCCCCGGAGGACGGCTCCGTACTGGGCGGCGTACGGCGTCATCCAGAACCCCACGGTGAGCGAGAGGGAATCGCCCACCACCAGTATGCGGACCTTGCCGTTGCCCTTGGGGAAGGGGGCGTACTCGAAGGTGTGGACCTGGCCGTCGACCTGGTTCTTCGGGACGAGGATGTTGGTGGCCGCGCCCCGCCGTGGCGGTGGTGACGACGAGCACGTGGCCGCCGCACCCACCGCCCCGACCGGTACCCAGGCCCACGATCGCCAGCCCCGGAAGGTCTTCTGTCGGACCGGAGTCTCGACCAGGTACCAGGAGGCGATGGCGATGACGAAGGTGACGGCCACCCGGACGGCGAACAGCGGATAGCCCGTGAGCCCGGTCCTCGAACCGTTGAGGACGAGGAAGACCGGCCAGTGCCAGAGGTAGAGGCCATAGGAGATCCGTCCGACGTAGGCGAGCGGGCGAACCCCGAGTACCCGGGCCGGCAATCCGGTCGGCGCCAACGTCACCCCGCAGATGACCAACGCCACCATCACATCGGCCACCAGGAAGCCGAAGCGGTAGGGGAAGTACTCGGACGAGTTGATGCGGATCCATTCGAGGACGAAGACGGAGGCGGCGACCACGGCCATGACCGAAAAGCCGGTCCTCGTTCGTCCGGCCCGTCGCCACCGGGCGCCCGTAGAGCAGGATGGCCATGGCTGCCCCGGTGAGGATGTCCTGGGCGCGGGTGTCGGTGCCGTAGTAGAGCCGGCTCGGGTCGTGGCCGGCGTGGAAGAGGAGCGCCATCTCGGTGGCCGAGGCGAGCACGCCGACGACGGCGACGACGAAGAGGGCGCGAGGCGAACGGGTCAGCTTGAGGACGCCGAGGACCACGAGAGGCCACACCAGGTAGAACTGCTCCTCGATGGCGAGCGTCCAGGTGTGGAGCAGCGGCGAGGGCGAGGAGACCTGCACGAAGTAGCTCTGGCCGGCGACGATCTGGTGCCAGTTGGCGACATAGAACAAGGTGGCCAGGCCGTCCCCCCGGAAGAGCGACTGTGTGCCGCTCGGAGCGAAGAACAAGGCGTAGAGGCCGATGCCGCCGAGGAGCACGAAGAGGGCCGGCAGCAGCCGGCGAGCTCGTCGAGCCCAGAAGGCGCGCAGCCGGATCGTCCCCGACCGGGTCCACTCCTTCATGAGCAGCATGGTGATGAGAAAGCCGGTGAGGACGAAGAAGACGTTGACCGAGATGACGCCGCCGTCCGCCCAGGCGAACCCGCCGTGGTTGGCCATGATGCCGAGGATCGAGACGGCACGGATCCCGTCGAGCGCCGGCATGTACGTGAGGTGGGTCCCCACCCCCAAAGGCGGCTCTGCCCGGTGTCTCTCGCTCACTGGATCCCCTCCGGGACCTGCCGGACGAAAACGGTAGTGCATGATGGCATCTTCCCTGGTCACTGCACCGATCAGGGCCCCGAGGGTGCACCGATAGCCATGTCCCGACCTCTAGCCTTGTCTATCGGCCCGCTCCGGATCGAGGCGGCCGCCTCCCGGACGACGAGGTGAAGAGGAGCGCCGTGACCCGACCGTCAGCCGTATCGTCCACCGGTGGCTGACCACCGCGGGCGGTCGGTCGCCGTCGAGGCGACGCCGACCGCGTGACGGAAGGAGCCGGTGACCCCCTCGGCGCGCCGATGCCGTGGCTCCGTCGGAGGGAAGGACGGCTCGGGCGAGGTCTCCGGAAGCGGCCGGCTGATTTCGTCGCCGGCGCCGTGTATCTGCTGGTGGCCGTCGGACTCTGGTGGCACGTCTGGAGCGGCGGCCCGGCGTCGGTGACCACCTGCGGTTGCGGGGACGCGGCCCGGTTCCTCTGGTTCTTCGAATGGCCGGTGTACGCCATCGGCCACGGTCACAGCGTCTTCTACTCGCAATGGCTCTTCCATCCGACCGGCATCAACCTGCTCGACGACACGAGCGTGCTCGGCCTCGGGATCCTGCTCGGGCCGGTGACCGCGCTCTTCGGGCCCGTCGCCGGCATGAACGTGGCGCTCACTCTGGCGCCGACCCTCTCGGCGCTGTCCGCCTTCGCCCTGTTGCGTCGATGGGTGACGTGGTGGCCGGCCGCCTTCTTCGGCGGGCTCATCTACGGGTTCTCGCCCTTCGTGGTCACCGAGCTCGCCCTCAACCAGCTCAACATCGCCTTCCTGGCCGTGCCTCCCCTGGTGGTGATGGCGCTCGACGAACTGCTGGTGCGCCAGCGGCGGTCGCCCGTCCGGGTCGGGCGCGGCGCTGGCCGGCCTCTTCGTGATCGAGTTCTTCATCAGCACCGAGGTGCTGGTCATCACCGGCGTCTTTGTCGTCCTGGGCGCCGCCTTGGTGGTGGCGGCCGCCGCCATTCGCCGACCCGAGGAGCTGCGCCGGCGTCGGGCCTACGCCCTTCGGGCCACGGCCGTCGCCGTTGCGCGGCGACGGCCGTCGTGCTCGCCTATCCGCTGTGGTTCCTCCTGCGTGGGCCGGCCCATCTCAACGGCCCGATCTGGTCCAACGGGACGTCCTTCTCCGAGTACGGCACCTCCTTGTGGAGCTTCTGGCGCCCGGGAGGCCTCGGGACGGTGCGCGGCCTCTCCCTCCGCTTCGGTGGCTATCAGGGTCCCCTGCTCCCGGGGCTCGGCTACCTCGGGACCGGCGTGGTGGTGGTGGCCGTCGTCGGACTCGTGATCTGGCGCCGCGACGGACGCCTCGTGCTTTTCGGTGCCCTCGGCCGTGGTGGCCGCCGCCCTTTCCCTTGGCCCCGGGCATGGCTACTGGGTGCCATGGCAGGCCATCGACCACATGCCCCTGGTCGGCGACATCGTCGAGGCGCGCTTCAGCGTGGTGCTCGTGCTGTGCGCGGCGGTCATGGCGACGCTTGGTCCTCGACCATGCTCGGGAAGCGGTGATGGTGCGGCGCCCGGCTTCAGCCCGGGCGGGCCGCCTGATGGCCGCCGCGGTGATGGCGGTGGCCCTCGTCCCCTCTCTCGTCGTCCTCTGGCCCAACATCCCACTCACCACCCGTCCGGTCGTCCTTCCCGGCCTGGTTCGCAGAGGTGGGTGCCGAGTTGCCCCCGGGCAACGTGGTCCTCGTCTATCCGATGCCCTTCTCGGGCCTGCAGTCCTCGCAGGCCTGGCAGGCCGTCAATCGCATGCAATGGGCCCAGGCGGGTGGGGGAGGCCCGACCGGCCAGGCGTCCCGGGCCGGCGACCGGCGCGTCCGGGCTTCCTGGTCCTCTCCGGGGCGTCGTTGGCCCTCGGGCCCGCGCCCGTCCCGACGCCGGCTGCGGTGGCCGCCGTCCGACGGGCCCTCGTCGACTGGGGCGTCACCATTATCGTGCTTCCCGACCAGGACAGCCTTGCCCCCGTACGACCGGGGGCGCAGCACCGCCTACGGCGTCGGCCTCTTCACGGCCGTGGTGGGCCGACCGCCCGCTCACCGGCACGACGCCTGGGTGTGGACGGCTCCCACTGCCGGGCGCCCCGGCGCCATGTTCGGCGGCAGCCTTCGAGCGCTGCGTCGGGGCAAGGGCGCCGGGGTCACGCCCCGACCGTGCCGGGATGCGTTCTCGGTGCTCCGTGAGCAGGGAGTTTGACCGGGGCGGATGGACCTGGCCCCGCCCAGCCCGTACGATTTTGGGGCTTGGGCGCAGGGCGCCTCATGGCAGAGCTGCCCTGGGGGTGACGGAACGGTGATCGGTGCATGCGGTGGCAGGCGACTGTCGCCGTCCCGACGGCGACCTCCGAGGGTCGGCCGACGCCCGCGCGTCTTGGGGAGGACCGGCGGTGACGACGACCGAGCCATCCCGGCCATGACGACCTCACCGACCCGGTCGAGGTGCCGGCCGGACCCCGACGAGCCCGGGCACGGATGGCGCCGACGGCCGGCGCTCCGGTATCGGAGCCGGCTGGTGGGCCGCGGCGGGCTACCTCCTTCTCTCGCTCGTGCTGTGGTGGCACGTCTGGACGGGTCATCCGACCTCGCACCACCACCTGCGGCTGCGGCGACTCATCGCTCTTCCAGTGGTTCCTCGCCTGGCCCGCCCATGCCATCGGCCACGGGCTCGACCCGTGGTACTCGACGGCGCTCTTCTACCCCCACGGCATCAACCTGCTGTCCAACACGGCGGTGATTGCCATCGGGACCGTGCTCGCCCCCGTGACCTGGCTGTTCGGGCCCATCGTCGACCTTCAACGTGGCCCTTGGACTGGCCCCGGTCCTTTCCGCCCTGGCCATGTTCTTCCTGCTGCGGCGCTGGGTGTCGTGGTCGCCGGCCGCCTTCTTCGGCGGTCTGCTCTACGGGTTCTCCCCCTTCATCCTCATCGGGCTCACCGACGGCCATCTCATGCTGTCCATGGCGCCGGTACCTCCACTGCTCGTGCTCTGTCTCGACGAGCTGCTGGCCCGGCAACGCCGAAACCCGGTGGCCGTGGGCGTGCTCCTCGCTCGCCCTGGTCTCGTCCAGTTCTTCATCGGCACCGAATTGCTCGTGATGGTGGGCTCGCCGCGGCCATCGGCATGGTCCTCGTCCTCCTCTACGCCATCCCCACCGCCAGGTGCTCGTCGCCGACGGTGGCGTCACGCCGTCATCGGGCTCGTCCCGGCCGCGGTGGTGAGCACGGTGGTGCTGGCCTACCCGACGTGGTTCGCCCTGGCCGGCCCGGCGCACCTCGTCGGCCCGATCTGGGGCACGAGTGGCATCTACGGGAGCGAGACCGTCAGCTACGGGGGCACCAACGCCCACGACTACGCCTTGCCGAGCAGCGCGTCGTCGGTCGTGGCCAATCTCGCCCACCGGTTCGGCGGGTATCAGGGCCCGACCCTGTCCGGTCAGTACCTCGGCATCGGGCTTCTCCTCGTGCTGGCCGTCGGCCTGGTCCTCTGGCGGCGGGACCTCCGGCTCTGGATCTTCGCCGCCGTCGGGGCCCTGTCGATCCCGCTTTCCATGGGCCTTTCCGTGCACCACACCTGGACGCTCTGGAGCATCTTCGTGGGGCTGCCGCTCATGGACAACGTAATCCCCAGCCGCTTTTTGCTCGTCACTTACCTGTGCGTGGCCGTCATGCTCGGGCTCATCCTCGACCACGTGCGCCTCGGAGTCGACCGATGGGCACGAAGGTCCGGCCGAGTGGCGGACGACGCGACCGTGGGTGCTCGGGTCCGGCTCGGGGCAGGGTGGCGGCGACCCGGGGCATGGGTGGCGGCCGCCACTGCGCTCGTGGCGCTCCTTCCCATCGCCGTCTACGAGGCGGGCGGTCTACCCTTCACCACCCAACCGGTGGTGTTGCCCACCTGGTTCACGACCATCCCTCCGCTGCCGCCGCGGCCCGTGCTCCTCGCCTTCCCGGTGCCGTTCGCACTCAAACAGAGCGCCATGACCTGGCAGGCGGTCGACGGCATGTCCTACTCGCAGGTCGGGGGAGGGGGTCCGGAGTCGATCACGGCGCGTGCCGGGTCGGAGAAAGCCGGACAGGTCGTCATCGGCGCCGTCTCGTCCACCGGTGGAAGCCCGATCATCACCTCGAGCAGCGTGCGGGTGACGCGTGGAGCGCTCGACGGATGGGGGGTCACCACCATCGTCATTCCCGATCCCGACGGGCTGCCCCGTTACGAGGGGATCCATGCCGTGCGCGCCGCGGTCATCCTCATGACGGCCGCCACCGGGAGCCCTCCGGTTCGAGAGCACGATGCCTGGGTGTGGAACAACGTCGAGCACAGTGGCCTCCCCAGTCGCGCCTCGACGGCTCGGCTCTCCGTTTGCGGGCTCGGTGGCCAAACCGGCACGGTCACCTCCATCCAACGGTCGGCGGCCTGTGTGCTGACGGCACCCTCCGTGTCGCGATGATGAGCGCCACGTCACGAGCAGCCGTCCATGCGGCGGTCACCCGTGCCCGCCTCGCCGACCTCGACCGACACGCTCGATGACCGCCGACGACCCACATCGGGGCGCGCCTCGTCTCGGAGGAGTCCCTTCCGGGTGGGCTCGCCGCACCGTCCGCGGGGAGTCCGCGGGAGAGTCCCCGCCGTCCGGGCTGGGAGGCCGGGGGGCTGCGACGGTTCTCTGCCCTCGACGGCATCCGGGCCTTCGCCGTCCTGGCCGTGATCTGCTACCACGCCGGCATCTCCTGGGTGGGTGGCGGCCTGCTCGGGGTCGACGTCTTCTTCGTGCTCTCCGGCTTCCTCATCACCTCTCTCTTGTGCCGCGAGTTGAGCCGGAGCGGGACCGTGCGGCTCGGTCGGTTCTGGGCGCAGCGGGCCCGGCGTCTTCTTCCCGCGCTGATCATTCTCCTCCTCGGCGTGGCCGCCTACGCCTACGCCTTCCGGAGCTCGATCGACGTCAGCTTGGTGCGCGGCGACGCCCTCTCCACGCTGGTGTACGTGGCCAACTGGCACTTCATTTTCGCCGACCAGGGATACTTCGCCCAAGCCGCCGCGCCGTCACCGCTGCTGCACACGTGGTCGCTCGCCGTCGAAGAGCAGTACTACCTCATCTGGCCGCTCGTGGCTCTCTTCGTCGTGCGCCGCTGGGGGATCCGGGCCCTGGCCGCGACCGCCGGCCTCCTCGCCGTGGCCTCGGCCGTGCTGATGGGCGCGCTCTACGCCGCCGGCACGTCGATCGACCGCCTCTATTACGGCACCGACACCCGGGCCCAGGCACTGCTCGTCGGCTCCCTCTTGGGGGCGATCGGCTCCCACCGGGGGGAAGCGTTCTCGATCGTGCCCGAGCGCTGGACCAAGACGGCAGGCCAGCGCCGGTTGTGGACGACGGTGGGTGTCGGTGGGGCTGCGTATCTGGTGTGGGCCTGGCACGGGCTGGGCGGTCAGGACCCGGTCCTCTACCGAGGCGGATTCTTCGTGGTGGCCGTGGCCGCCGGGGCCGTGATCCTGGCCTGCGTCACCGTGCCCCGGTCTGCGCTGGTTCGATTCCTCTCCATCCCGGCCATCGTCTTCGTCGGGCGGATCTCCTATGGCCTCTATCTGTACCACTGGCCCTTGTTCCTGGTGATCGACCACGCCCATACGGGTCTGAGCGGTGGATGGTTGCTGTTGGTGCGTCTGGTCGCCACCTTCACCGCCGCCACGGTCTCGTTCATCTGCATCGAGGAACCGATCCGTACCCGACGAATGTTCCGCGGCCGCCGAGGGCTGGGGATGGCCGCGGTCGCGGCCGTCGTAACGGCCGTGGCCGTGGTGGCGGCCACGGCGAGCCCGGCCCACGCCGTGACCCCGCCACTCGGCAGCCACCGGATTCCTGTGACTGAGCGCTGGGCATTGACGGCCGCCGACGCCTTCAGCACGAAACCGGTCAAATTCATGCTCCTGGGCGACTCGGTGGCGCTGGCACTGGGAGCGGGATTGGCTCTCAAGGCGACGCACGATTACGGCGTCGACGTGATCAACCTGGGCCAGATCGGCTGTGACCTCGACGACGTCGAAGTGCGATTGTCCGACGTTGTCGGACCGCCCACACCGGGCTGTATCCCCTGGCGATCAGAGTGGCGCCGCGCCGTCAACAAATGGCGTCCCAACGTGGTTGGCCTGCTTCTCGGGCGCTGGGAGGTGAGCGATCATCTCTTCGATGGTCACTGGGTGCACGTGGGAGATCCGGTTTGGGATCGTCATCTCATCGCCGAGTACGAGCAAGCCGCACGCATCATGTCCTCGAGCGGCGCCAAGGTGGTGTTCTTCACCTCCCCCTATGTCGACCCTCCCAATGAGGCGGCCAACGGGACGCCCTTCTCGGAGAACAACCCGTCCAGAATGGCCGCGTTCAACCGGCTGGTCATCGAGCCGGCGGCCCGTGCCACAGGGGTCACGGTGATCGACTTGAACCGGCTGCTCGACCCACACGGCGTGTACCAGTCGGTCATCGACGGTGTGACGGTCCGATGGTCCGATGGCGTCCACATCAGTCGTGCCGGTGGCGTGTGGTTGCAGTCAGCCATTCTTCCGACGATCGCCGACCTCGGCCTCGAACAACGGGCGCAGCGTTCCCACTCATGAGTGCAGCAGCCACGCGCCCCCTGTCGCCCTCGTTCGGGGCTCGCCTCCTCGCCGCTGCAGCTCTCGCCGCCGCGGTGGTCATGATGGCCGGCTTCAGCACGCCGGCCATGGCTGCGGTTGCCGTCCATCGGTATCAACCTCCGCCGTCCTCTTCTCGGGTCCGCCCCCGGATGCTCGTGGTCATCGGGGACAGCACCGGCCTCACCATGGGAGCGGCCCTCCAAGCCACCGCGCCGAGGGGGACCACCGTTGTCAACAAGGCACTGTTCGGATGCGGGCTCGCCATCGGGTCCTGGGCCTCCAACGATGCCCCCACGCCACAGCTGGCCATGTTCCCGGCCTGCAACTCTTCGACACCGCCATCGGCACAGTGGCCGGCGCTCTACGCGAAGGCCCTCCAGCCGGCCGGCCACAACGACACCGTGCTCTTCGTGGCCGGAACCTGGGAAGTGGTGGACATCCTGCGGAACGGCCAGTGGGTGAACATCACCCAATCGGGGTTCCAGCGCTACGAGCTCGGTCAGATGCGGAACCTGGTTCGCATCGCCACGGCTCACGGCGCCCACCTCATCCTCACCACCCTGCCGGCGCTCGCCGGTGGGTCGACGCCGAGCGAGCGAAAGGATGCGCAGCGACGGCAACTCATCTACAACCACCTGATCCTCTCGGTGGCCAAGGAGTTCCCGAAGAAGGTCAGCGTCGTCAACCTGGCCCAGGTCCTCTCACCGGGCGGGGTGTACCGCCAGCGCCTCGACGGCGTGCAAGTGAGGGCAGGCCTCGGCCTGCACACGCCGGCGTATGCACCGGGAAACCCCTTCATCGGTAATTCGAGCGAGAAGGTCGCCGACGCCTTCTACAACTGGCTCTCACCGAGGATCTGGCCGCTCATCCTGGCCGCGGACGGCGTCAGGCCGGGGCGGGCCCGATGACGACAACCGCTTCGAGCCTTCGGGGGCACTCTCCGTCGGACGAACTCAAGTCCCGTCCCTCGGCCACGGGGAAGGACCGCATCGTCGCCCTCGACGGGCTGCGGGCCTTCGCCCTCCTCATCATCATGGGCTACCACTTCGGCCTGGGCTGGCTGGGGGGTGGGTTCTTCAGCCTGGACATCTTCTACGTGCTCTCCGGCTACCTCATCACCGGTCTCTTGATCGGCGAATACGGCAAGAAGGGGAGCATCAAGCTCTCGGCCTTCTGGTTGCGGCGGGCCCGACGGCTCCTGCCTGCCCTGGCCATCGTGCTCATCGTGGTCACCCTGCTGGTGCGCTACGACGCCGCACCCGACCTCTATCCCGACTTCCGCATGAGCGCGCTTTCGTCGTTCTTCTACTTCTCGAACTGGTGGCAGATCGCCTCGAGCACCAACTACTTCGTGGCCACGGCGCCAGCGTCCCCGCTCACCCACACCTGGTCCTTGGCCGTCGAGGAGCAGTTCTACTTGTTGTGGCCTCTTGTCGTCCTGGCCGTCATGCACGTCAGTCGCAACTTCGCTCGGGGGGTGAAGGTCCTTCTCGTCGTGTCGGTTCTCGGTGCGCTGGACTCGGCTGTGGAGATGATCGTCCTCTACCACCGGGGTGCGAACATCACCCGGCTCTACTTCGGCACCGACACCCACGGGCAGTCCATCCTCATCGGCGCCGTGCTGGCCTGCACCTTGAGCCTCGTGCAGATGCGGCGAGGCGAACAGGGGATGGCGCCTCAGGCTCGGAAGCGGGCCACCCGTTTTGCGCTCGTGATCCTCGGCGTCGCCGGCTTCGGCGGTACCCTCACGCTCACCTATCTGCTCACCGGCACCGACGCCTTCGACTACCGAGGCGGGTTCACCCTCTCGGCCCTGTCGGCCGCCGCCATCATCGTGGCCGCCGTGTGCGTTCCGAGTGGCCCCATCGCCCGGGGGCTGGCGGTGACCCCTTTGGTCTGGCTCGGCACCATCTCCTATGGCGCCTATCTGTGGCACTACCCGGTCTATGTGTTCGTGAACACCTCGGCCATCGGGCTCGCCGGGTTCTGGCTGTTCGCGGCCCGCTTCGCCGCCACCATTGCCCTCGCCACCACCAGCTACTACCTGGTCGAGCGGCCCATCATGACCGGCACGTTCTGGCGCTCGCTCCGGGCGGTCGCCCCCGCCGCCGGAGCCGCGCTGATCACGGTGGTCGTGATCGTGGCCGGGACGGCGGCGCCGGCGACCGCCGCCGTGGAGGTCCATCGATATGGGGGCGGCGCACCCACGGCCCACCGCATCCCGTCCCTCTACGTGCTGGGCGACAGCATGGCCGTCACCATGGGGGTTGCCCTCCAGGACACCGCGCCGACGGCAACGAGAGTGGTCGAGGGGGGGCTGTTCGGTTGCGGCCTGGCCATCGGTTCCTGGGTGTCCAACAATCCGCCCACACCTCAGCTGGCCATGTTCCCGGCTTGCAACTCGTCCACTCCGGCATCCGAGCAGTGGCCGGCCCTCGACACCAAAGCGGTCGCCGACGCTGCCAACGGCGATGTCGTGCTGTTCGTGGCCGGCAACTGGGAGGTGCAGGACATCCTGCGCAACGGCCAGTGGATGAACATCACCCAACCCGCGTTCCGACACTACGAGCTCGCTCAGTTCCGAACCCTGGTCGGCATCGCCACCGCGCACGGTGCCCATCTCGAGCTCACTACCCTGCCGGCCAGCGCCGTCGGGGCGTCCTTTCACGAGAAGGCCTTCCCCGAGGACTCGGCGAAGCGGCACCTCCTCTACGACCATCTGATCGAGACGGTGGCTCGCACCTATCCGGGGAAGGTGAGCATCATCGACCTGAGCAACATCCTGTCTCCCGACGGCGTGTTCCACCAGTACCTGGACGGGGTGCAGGTCCGCACATTCGACGGTGTCCACACACCGGCCTACGCGCCCAACAACCCCTACGCCAACAATTCGAGCCCGGCCGTGGCGGAGGCCTTCGAGAACTGGCTCTCTCCGAGGATCTGGCCCGCCATCTTCGCCGCCGCCACGACCATGGCCAGGTCACCATGACGGCCACCGCGCCACCGGCGCCGGCGCCGGCGTCGACACCGACTCCCGAGCTGCGGGCCCGCCCGTCGGCCACCGGCAAGAACCGTATCGACGCTCTCGACGGACTGCGGGCCGTGGCCCTGCTCATCATCATGGGCTACCACTTCGGCGTGGGCTGGCTCGGGGGTGGCTTCTTCAGCCTGGACATCTTCTACGTGCTCTCCGGCTACCTCATCACCGGACTGCTGCTCAGCGAGTACCGGAAGCGAGACGGCATCAAGCTCTCGGCCTTCTGGCTGCGCCGTGCCCGACGGCTGCTCCCGGCCCTGGCCATCGTGCTGGTGGTGGTGACGCTGCTGGTGCGCTTTGCCGCCGCGCCCGGCCTCTACCCGGACTTCCGCTTGAGTGCGCTCTCCGCACTCTTCTACTTCTCGAACTGGTGGCAGATCGTCTCGAGTACGAACTACTTCGTGTCGACGGGAGCCGTCTCCCCGCTCACCCACACCTGGTCCCTGGCCGTCGAGGAGCAGTTCTACTTGGTGTGGCCACTCATCGTCCTGGCCGTCATGCACGTCAGTCGCAGCTTCGCTCGAGGGCTGAAGGCCCTCCTCGTCGTGTCGGTTCTCGGTGCGTTGGCCTCGGCTGCCGAGATGATCATCCTCTACCATCCGGGTGCGAACACCACTCGGCTCTATTTCGGAACCGACACGCACGCCCAGTCCATCCTCATTGGCGCCGTGTTGGCCTGCACCATGACCATCGTCCAAATGCGGCGTGGCGCCGACGGGATGGCGCCATCGGCCCAAACCAGGGTGGCCCGGACGGTCCTCGTCGTACTCGGGGCTGCCGGCTTCGGCGGCACCCTCGCTCTCACCTACACCCTCACTGGAACCGACGGCCTTCGATTACCGCGGCGGGTTCACCCTCTCGGCTCTGTCGGCCGCCGCCATCATCGTGGCCGCCGTCTGCGTGCCGACAGGCCCGATCGCCCGGGGCCTGTCCGTCCTCCCGCTCGTCTGGCTGGGAACCATTTCCGTACGGCGCCTATCTCTGGCACTACCCGGTGTACATCTTCCTCGACTCAGAGCGCACCGGGCTCACCGGAGGTTGGCTGCTCGCCCTCCGCTTCGCGGCCACGTTCGCCGCCGCCGCCGTCAGCTACTACGTGGTCGAGCGCCCGATCATGGTGGGCACCTTCTGGCGATCGCTACGAGCCGTGGCACCGGCCGTCGTGGCCATGCTGGTGACGGTGGTGGTCATCGTGGCTGGCACGGTGGCCCCGGCCACGGCAGCCGTTGCCGTCCACCCCGATCTCACCGCCAACGAGCAGCGGTCCCTCGAGGCCGCCGGCGCGTTCGGCCACCATCCCATCCGCTTCATGTTGGTCGGGGACTCGATCGCCTACACCCTGTACGAGGGCCTGAAGGTGGACAGCGTCCGGCGCTTCGGCGTCGCCGTCAACAACCAGTCGAACCTCGGATGCGACCTCGACGATCTCGATGCCATCACCGACGGGACCCGCGACATACCCGTGTCGCCGTGCGCGCACTGGCCCAGCTTGTGGGGCAAGGACGTGACCACCTACCACCCCGAAGTCGTCGGCTTCCTGATGGGGAGATGGGACATCACCGACCACATCGACCACGGGACGATCGAACACATCGGGGAGCCGGCATGGAACGCCCATCTCGAGTCCGAGCTCGAGCATGTGGTCGCCGTCCTGTCATCGTCGGGGGCCAAGGTGGTTTTCCTCACCATGCCGTACCTGGGGGTGCCGCCCACGCCCAACGGGACGACCTATCCCGAAAACGGGGCGGAGCGTGTCAACGAGTGGAACAGCCTCCTCGAGGCCGTCGCCCACAAGGATCATCACGTGGTCACGGTCGCCAACCTCAACCGGCTGCTCGATCCGAACGGCCACTTCCAGTCGGTCGTTGACGGCGTGACCGTCCGTTGGGCCGATGGGATCCACATCTCGTTGCAAGGCGGCGAGTGGCTGCAGCCCGCCATCCTGCCCGTCGTGGCGCGACTCGGACTGGCGCACCGAACCTCATCACCGAGGTGACCACTCCACTTGCGTGCGGGCAGCGATCGTGACTACGGGGGTCGCGTGGCCGAGATGAGAGACTTCGCCGGTGGACGGCGCGGGAGCTCGACACTCCTCCTAGTCGGGGACGCGCCAGCAACGGTGACCTGGTCACCGTGGCCGAACCTCACCTCCCTCTCGCCGACCCAGCAAGTCCCCCTCGTGACTCCCCGCCCCGGGCCTCGGTGCTCACCGGCCTGTTGCTCACCGCCGTGGCCTGGTGCCTCTCCCGTGCCGTGGTCGGGCTCAGCTGGGGGCCCGCCCGCACGCCCTTCGAGTTCAACCCGTACCTGTGGGCCCGGTACGACAGCATCAACTATCTGGGAATCGCCCAGCACGGCCGCACCTTCGGGCGCTGTGGTGGACCGGGCCAACCCCTGAGCGGCCTGGCTCGGCTGGCCCATGACCAGTGGTGCGGCACGGCCGGGTGGCTCCCCGGGTTCCCCTGGTTGGTCCGGGCGGGCGGTGCGCTCGGGTTCTCGCTGCCCGATGCCGGTCTCGCCATCTCCTGGTTGGCCATGGCCGTTGCTCTCTTCCTCGTGTGGTGGGGATGGGGTCGGGACCTGCACCCGCTGCGGGCCTTACTCCTTCTTCTGTTGGTCGGACTCTTTCCGGGTGCGGTCTACAACTTCGCTTTCTTCCCCACCTCGCTGGCGCTGGCCGCAATCGTCGGCGCCATCCTGGCCGCCTCTCGTGAGCGCTTCTTCGTGGCCGCGCTGTCGGCGACCCTGGCCGGCCTGTGCTATCCGTCCGCCTGGTTCGCGGCCGTCGGGCTGGCGGTCGGAGTGATCGCAGTGGCCTGGCCCCTCGGCCCAGCCGTGGTCTTCCGCCGTGGATTCTGGGCGGTGGCCGGGCTGGCTTCGCTCCTCGTGCTCGGGCTGCACGACCAGATCACCTTCGACCGGGCCGACGCGTTCTTCGTGATGGATGCCGCGCCCGCTCTGCGGGCCAAGGGCTTCCCCGGAGAGGACTTCCTTCGGCTCGTCTTCACCCACCACACCGACGAGCAGCGGCACCTCGGCCGGTTCGGCGCCGGCGTGCTGGCCGTCCAGGGGGTGCTGGCCGTGGCCCTGACCGCCGTGGCGGCCGTCCTCGGGTTCCGCCTTCGGCGGGGGCGGGATGGAACGGCCGACCTCTACGCCGCGCTGGTCGGGGTGGCGGTGATCGTCGGGATCATGGTGGATTCGGCCACGGGCGGGGCGTGGAACCGGAGCGTCGTCCTCGCCGCGCCGGTCGTGGTGTGCTTGCGCCGGCTGCCCGCCCCGGTACTGGTGATCGTGCTGGTGGTGGTGGGGGCCAGCACCGCGCTCGATGTCACGGTTCTTCTTCAACGGCACCTTGATCTGACCGCCGCCTGTACTGATCTGACCACCGCCTCGTACCGAAGACCGGCTGGCGGCCCGACGGCCCCGGTGAGCTCGGTAAGGCCGGCTCCTTCGCCACCGCCGTTCCGAGGTTTGAAGAGGGTGGCCTTTTGGGAATCGAAGGTGCCGTCTCGGCGCGCGCTTGGGGGCCGGCATCGGGACGTTGACCGACGGCGCAAGGGTGTCAAGGGGGAGGACCGAGGTGAGTGGCGAGGACCGGCCATCGCGCGAGGCGGGGCCGCGTCTCACCTACATGCCGGCGCTGGACGGGATCCGCGCCGTCTCGATCCTCGGCATCATGGCCAACCACGGGGGCTTGGCCTGGGCGGGCGGCGGGATCATCTCGGTCAATGTCTTCTTCGTCCTGAGCGGGTTCCTCATCACCACCCTGCTCATGAAGGAATGGACCCGCACGTCCACCATCCGGCTCCGCGCCTTCTGGGCCCGGCGGGCCCGGCGGCTCCTGCCCGCCCTCTTCGTGCTCTCGGCCGGCATCGGCCTCTACGCCCTCGTCTTCGCCCCGACGGGATCCAGTCACTCTTCCGCGGCGACGGGCTGGCCACCCTGTTCTACGTGGCCAACTGGCACCAGATCCTCACCGGGCAGAGCTACTTCGCCCAGGTGTCCGCCCCGTCACCCCTCCTCGCACACCTGGACGCTGGCCATCGAGGAGCAGTTCTACCTGGTGTGGCCCCTGGTGGTGCTCGGCGTGCTCAAACTCACCCGCTCGCCCAAGACCGTGCTCATCGTGGCCGTCGTCGGCGCACTGGCCTCGGCCCCCGAGATGGCCCTCCTCTTCCACACCGGCGCCGATGTCGACCCGAGCCGCCTCTACTCGGCACCGACACCCGGGCCCAGGACATCCTGACCGGTGCGGCCATGGCCTCCTGCTCTACAACCGATCGCCGGCGAAGGGCCGGGCGAGCCCGGACCGGGTTTTCGGCCATGGCCGTCGCTCGCCATCGGCGTCTTCGCTGCCGAGTGGGCCGCCGATCAACGTCTCGCAGAACATGATCTACCAGGGCGGGTTCCTGCTGGCCGACGTGATGGTGGCCCTCGTGATCTGCGGGGTGACGATGGCGCCGAGCGGGCTCCCGGCCCGCGTGCTCGGCCTCCGGCCCGCTGGCCTTCGTGGGCAGGATCTCCTACGGGCTGTACCTCTGGCACTGGCCCGTCGACCTCGTGATCGACAACGCTCGGACGGGACTGACGGGCTACAGCCTCTTTGTCCTGCGCAGCGTCTGACCGCCTTCGTCATCGCCGTGTTGTCCTGGTACCTCGTCGAGTCGCCTATCCGGAGCGGCGGTTCACCGACTGGCGCCGCTGGGCTGGATCCCGGCCGGGCTGCCACGGCCGTCACGTGCGCTTCGCCTCCACTGTACTGCGCCGCCGTTCCGACGGCCAACGGCATCGACGCCGACCTCCCAAGGCTCAACATCCAACAACATCGAGAAGGAGGCCTTCTACGCCTACACCTTCCCCGAACCGCCCGCAACGGGTGAACGTGCTGTTCGTCGGTGACTCGCTCGGCGCTCTACGCCGGGTACGACATGGCGCCCTACGCCGCCCGCTACGGGATCACTATCGGCGGACGGGCGCAATCCGGCTGCGGGCTGGCCACCCCGACGCCCTACAACCTCCACGGGACACCGCACCTACTCGATCGTGCCGTGCGGACAGTGGCCCAAGTGGTGGCAGGCAGACGTCGACGAGCTGCACCCCAACGTGGTCGCCGTCGTGCGTCGGGTGGTGGGAATGCATGGACCGCATCTACCAGGGTCGCTGGCAGCACCTCGGCGACCCCGCCTTCGACGCCTACGAGACGGCCAAGTTCGAACAGGCGGTGACCATCCTCAGCTCTCGCGGCGCCCGAGTAGCCCTCATGACGTCGCCGTATTACGACACCGGTGAGCAGCTCGACGGGCAGCCGTGGGACGAGGACAACCCGGCCCGGGTCAAGATCCTGAACGGGCATCATCGAGCAGGTGGCGGCCAAGCACCCTGGCGTGGTCTCCATGGTGCCACTCAACCGTTATCTCGACCCCGACGGCCATTTCACCTGGACGATCGGAGGTGCCAGACGGTGCGCCTCGGTGACGGCGTCCACACCACGCCGGCGGCCGGCGCCTACCTGGCGCCCAAGATCCTCCCGCAGCTCGCCGCCCTGGGCCGAGCCGATGCCACGAGGACGGCCGTGACCGTTCCGGGTGACGGCGGCGATCGTTGCTGGCTCCCCCGACCGAGTCGAACGAAGGCCCGGCCGGTGGTTACCGTCAACCGGCGACGAGGTGGTCGGGGTGCGGACCGCTGCAGGTCGTTGGCGATGCTCGACGCGGGCGTCGTAACCGTTCGGCGAGGAGGACGATCGGCGCCGCGGCCAGGACGGCCATGCACACCTCGAAGGGAGCGCGGAAGCGGATCAGCCCGTAGACGAGGGCGGACACCAGGATGAGGACGCCGGCCGGTACGAGGAGGTACCACTGGCGGATGCGCCGGCGGCGGAAGATGACGATGCCGGCGACGGATGAGCGGGAGCATGACGTAGTAGACGGCGGTGCCGGCGTTCGTCGCCGGTACCGGTCGTCCCTCCCCGGACTCGATGTACGCCTCCTGCGCCGGCGGAAGAAGCCCCATTCTCGTCCGATGCGGGCGAGGACGACGACCGGCAGCCGGGACAGATGATGATCTGCGTACTGGACGGCGGCGTGGGTTTTCGCGCGCCGACTGGACGGACTCGTCCCCCGGACCGCGGGCTCGAATGGCGCAGCTGAACACCCACGACCCCAGTTGGGTCCGTAGTAGGTCTGCGGGCAATTCGCGCCCGAGGAGAGCGAGGCCGTTACCGGTCGAGATGTAGGTGCGGTCGGTGAACGCGGTCAGGTTGCGGCCCACCCATGGGGCGAGAACGAGGGCGGTGGCCAGCAGGGCCAGGCCGAGCTGGCCCATCCGCCGGCGGAAAGGGACGGTCCGGGCGGCGAGGATGGCCGGCAGCAGCAGGGTGGGGACGAAGAGGAGCAGCTCGGCTCGGACGAGGGCCTCGGCACCGATGGCGACCCCGATGAGTGCGGCGCGGAACAGTCCGGGCGAACGTAGGTAGCGGACGATGGCCAACAGGATCAGGGCCATGAGGAGCATGGCCGGCGTCTCCGACATCACGATGCCGCTCGGGATCCAGAAGTCCGGTGCCGAGCGCCGCCAGCAGGGCGGCGACGAGGCCCACTCGGCCGCCGGCGATGTCCCGACCCAGCAAGCCGACGAAGAGGACGACGAGCGCTCCGAGCACGGCCTCGGTGAGTCGCGGGATGGTCGTGATCCCGGCGGGAGGCCGGCACGAAGGTTCACGGCTCCGAGCAGGAGTGAGGTCAGCGGGGGATGGGCGGCGCTCGGGTCCCCGGCGGCAGGCGAAAGAACCTGCCCGTGGCGGAGCTCGTCGGCGGTGATACTGGTACCAGAAGGCGTCGTAGAGGCTGCTTGTTCTCGAATCGGGTGAAGAGCAGGACATAGCCCACCCGCAGGCGGAGGGCGGCGGTGACGATGCCGGCGAGCCACGCCCTGAAGCGGGCCGGGGAGACCGGTCGTCCGATCGACGGGGAGCCGGCGTGAACGGTGGCCGGCGCTTCGATCGGGGCGGACCCGGCGTTGCTCCGTGTCCGAGATGGCAGTGGTCATGGTGGCGAGGCTGGTGCAGCGTTCCGCGAACCGGCCAGCGCCGGTCTGTCCGGAGCGGGTTGGACAGAGTCGCTGACCAGGTCGATGGCCTGCGGATGTTATCGGCCAGGCGTCGAACGGCCCCGGGCGGTCGGCAGTCGTCGCCCCGGCACCGTCGCGCCGGTGCTCACCCGGCCGCACAATCGGTAGTCGGGGTGAGACCGACCGCGTCCCGGTCCGGGCGCGAAAAAACCCCGCCCGTTCGGGCGGGGTTTTTCGCACTGCAGGCGATCCTCGATCTGTCTCGGACTTCAGCAAGCTCCTCGCAGAATCGTGGATCGTTGGAACGGATCAGGTTGCGGTGAGGGGCTTGCCCGGGTAGGCGGTGATGGTGCCACTCGAGGAGATGCACACCTCACCCTTGAACTTGCCGGGGATCTTGAGGCCATCGCCGGTGTCGCCGGTGACAGCGCCCGTGGCCGACTCGGCCGTAGGGGTTGCTGGAGCCACCCTTGACGTAGCCGGGGCACTTCTTGGCCGAAACTGCTCTTCAGCGTGGGCTGGCAAGGTCGTGGTGCTGCCACTGACCCAGTCGACCGTCCCACCCTCAGCCAGAGGGTGGACTCGACGTGGCTTTGAGACTTCCACCGGTGTTACCGCCGGTGCATCCACTAATCGTGATGGTGCCGGTGGCACCGTACCGTTGATGGTGGTGCAGAGATCTTGGCTGCGGCACCCGCTACACCCCCGTTGAGGGCGACGACAGACAATCCCGAAACCGGAATAGCCAGCGCGGCTGCCATAAGCAAAACCCGACGCATTGTTTCTCCTTCTCTAAGTAGTTGATACCGTCTCTTGAAGGAGAACTCTCGGGTGAGCGCTCCCCCCTGGCCTTTCCCTACCCGGCGTCCCCCGACGAAACGCCCGAACGGACATTCGATGAGAGCCGTCGACCCGAGCCCAGCGGAGATGCAGGTCGACGTGAGCAAGGCGCCTATTACCTGGCAGTCAGCTCAATCGAGTTACCGCTAAGTCACTTGAATGGCGAGCCATGAGAGGCCGCCACTATCTGCAGCATGCCGGCCGCGCAGTGCAATCGAGGGAGGTAGTGGTGCGGCCGGGAACCTGCCCGATAGCGACGGCAAAGGCCGTTTGGGAATCCGCCAGTGTGTTCAATCCGATCTGGCTCGTGGTCGGGAGGACGCCTCGCCCGAAATCCGCGTCACCCGAATCGGAGAGATTCCACCTTCGTGCGCACCGACTGCATGCATGACCGTCTGGTCAGCAAGCTGGTGTTCGATGAACCCGAATCCGAGGCGTCAGACTGAGTCTGAGGCGCGAACCATGCCATGAATCGGAGCTCGCGGGTAGGAAGAGAAGAGTGGCGGTCCGCACCCCACCGACCTGAAGGTGTATTCCGCGCCCATCTGGCTCCCGGCGGTGTTGGGGGTTCTCCATCATCTGTGACCACAGAAGTTCCGCTCGTCAGGCAACCGGTGGCTTTGTCTTCTGGAGGTTCTGCCGAAGAAGGTGCAGCGTCGAAACTTAAGAAACGCTGGACTGCATATCTGCTCGGGAAATCACTCGCCCGCTAGGACATCGGCGGAAGTGCTCCGAGCGCGGAAAGCAGAAGCACCCGGCTCCGGAAGGAGCCGGGTGCTTCGTTTGTCGCGTTCAACTACGGCGGTCACCCGCCGATGTTGCTCAGAATTCCGCGGCCGTACCCTTGGCCAAGGTGATCTTGCCGCTCTTCGGGTTGACGCAAATGGAAATGCTCACGACGTCGCCGACCTGGCCGGGGTTGCCGGTTCCGGGCGCAGCGGTGACCGTGCCCGAGAAGGTGGTTGATTCGTTTCCCTTGCCGGCGCACGTGCCCATGCCGGGGGAGGTCGAACTCAGCGAGCTGGTCGTGATCGAAGCGCCCCCGCTCGGACCGGGTGACCAGGGAATGGGTGAGTTACCGCCGAGCAGGTCGGCCGCATTTTCGGCGACGAGCTCCTTGAAGGCCTTGGGGGTGGCAACCTCGCCTGCGGTGTAGCACTTCGAAACGGTGGCTGCACCCGTCGTGGCGTTGTACTTAATACTCGTGCACGCCACGCTCGAACCAGGTGTCGGGCTGACCTTCCCAGCCCATGCAGTGCCACTGACCCCGACTACCAGAGCAGTCGATCCGATGGCTGCTGCCACTGGAATCGCTGCGAATGTTAACAAACGGCGCATTTGTTACCCCCTCCGGGACGACACAAACCTGAATATTTTTCAGGGCTGTCTAAACGTGACCCTAGCATGCAAACGTTCGCTTGGGGGGTTCGGGTCGCGTGGCGATTCCGGGTTTGCATGTCATCGATCAGACGACGCATGTTCGCCCTGCAACCGCCGCGGCGAGCCGCCTTCGTTCCCAAGATAGCCAGCACAGGTGCCTAAGGTCGCCGTTCTCGTCGCTTGTCGCCGACGACGCCAACGGACAACCATCAGGAAATAATGGGTTGGATCCGGATGTACTGAACGGTAACCGGGGTCTACCGAAAGGTAACTTACGGGGGTACGGCGCGACTCTCCTTTCGGGCGGCATCGCTGCGGAAGGTGCTCGCGAAAGCCGGACGAGTGGTCAGTCGGTAGAAGAGGCGCTTCCTTTCGGCTCCTTGGGAAGGCCCAACACGCGCTCCCCGACGATGTTGCGTTGGATTTCGGCCGTCCCGCCCCAGATGGTCTCCGACCTCGAGAAGAAGAACGAGGCCTGCAGGTTGCTCACCGGGTAGTCGTCTCGGCCACGGCGCAGTCGGGTTTCGTTGTCCTCGGCGGCTCCGGTGAGGATCTGTGCGTCGAGGCCCAGGATGTCGAGGGCCAGCTCCGTCGTGGTCCGGTGGTACTCAGACCAGAACATCTTGTTGCAGGCGCCGATGGCGGCCGCATGGTGGGTGCCATGGAGGGTGTCGGTCAGCGTCCGGTAGCCGTTGACCTGCATGATCTTGACCTTCGACCATGCGGTGGCCAGTCGCTGACGGATGAGCGGGTCGCCGGCCCGCCCGTTCTGGGACAGCTCGATGATCTCGTCGAGCTCTCGTTGGAACCGTCGGTGGCCGGTGGTGGCCGACGACCCACGTTCGAAACCGAGCGTGCTCATGGCCACTTTCCAACCGTTGTTCTCGCCACCGATCACATTGGCCCGTGGGCTTCGGGCATTGGTGAAGAACACCTCGTTGAAGTCGGCGCTCCCGTCGACTTGCTCGATGGGCCGGACCTCGATTCCCGGCTGCTGCATGGGGACAAGCAGGTAGGAGATGCCGGCGTGCTTTGGGGCGCTCGGATCCGTGCGTGCCAAAAGGAAGATGTAGTCGGCGAGCTGGGCCTGAGTCGTCCACACTTTCTGGCCGTTGATGACCCACTCGTCCCCGTCGAGCTCGGCCCGGGTGGCGAGGGAGGCGAGGTCACTGCCGGCGTCGGGCTCGGAGAATCCTTGGCACCAGGAGATGCTCCCGTCCAGGATGCCCGGGATGAACTGTTGCTTCTGTTCTTCTGTTCCCCATTGCAGGATGGTGGGCCCGACCAAGGTGTCGCCGAAGAAGTCGGCCCGCAACGGAGCCTCGGCGCGGGCGAACTCTTCGTTGAGGACGACCGACTCCATGAGGGAGAGGCCCTTGCCTCCGTACTCCTTCGGCCATGAGGCGCAGATCCAGCCGCCGGCGAAGAGCTTGGGCGTCCATTCCCGATTGAATGCCCGTCGCTCTTCGCGGGTCATGGCGAAACCTTGCGTACCCCAACCAGGTGGCAGGTTGTCGGCCAGCCACTGGCGTATTTCGGCCCGGAAGGGCTCGACCTCGGCCGGGTAGTCCAGGTCCACAGGTCGAATGTACCGGTCACCGGTCAAGACCCGCCGATGTAGCGACCGGTTGGCCGAGGTCATGGGCGCGCGCAGGTTGCTCGACGACTGGATGTGCCGATGTCGACGCGACGGCATGGTTACCCCTCGGATGGATGCCGAGCCTGGGTACCCAGCCAAGCGAGGGTGACCCCGAGGGCAGAGCCCTGCCGGAGGTCGCCGCTGGGTGCGACGCTCGACGTGTCCCGACGACGCTGAACCTGACCCGAGCGCGACCCAGCCGGTAGACTGAACCCCGCTGCAGAAGCAATGACGTGGCCTTTTGAGGCCACTGTGGAAGGGAGGTGCAGCCCGTGAGTCGTGGAGAACCCCCCAGTAGGCCAGCGGCGCTCCCTCCCTCTCATCCTTCCTGAGCCGAGCTGCTTCGCGGACGTCGCGTCCGGCCCGACGGTACAGAGAGCCAGGGAGCGCCTGATCTTCGCTGTGCGTGCGCCACCTGGCGGACGGCGCGCCATCGTCGTCAGTGGGCTCTGACGGCGGCTTCCGACGTATCCACTCCGACTGCGAGACGACCCATGGCACGACTCTTCCATCGCTTGGCACTGCATCCGACCCGGACGCCGCCCGAGCCGCCCGACGGTGGTGGCGGCTCTCCGACGCGCCCGCCGACGGCAGAGCGGCATCCGCGCCGCCTCTCGACCGGGCCCCATCGTCACCGGCTCGCGGCCCGCAGCCAGCGGGTCCTCACCAACCGCGCCGTCCGTGACTCGATCGTGTCGTTGGCCGGGATCATCGGGCGTCCCGTGCGCAATCCGCGAGAGGCCGAGATCGGCCGCCTGGTCGACGTCATCTGCCGGTGGACGGGCGACGAGACCTATCCGCCGGTCACCGGGCTCGTGGTGCGGGTCGGCCGCCGGTTGGCCTACGTGAGTGCCACCAATATCGATTCCATCGATCCAATACCGAGGTCCGCCTGAGCTCGGCCCGGCTCGACCTCGTCGACTTCAAGCCTCGGCCGGGAGAGGTGCAGCTGGCCGAGCAGGTCCTCGACCATCAGCTGGTCGACATCGACGGAGTCAAGGTGATTCGGGCCGCCGACCTCTATCTGGCCCGCATCTATGGCCGGATCCGGCTGGTCGGCGTGGATGTCTCGGCTCAGAGCCTGCTGCGCCGGCTGGGACCGGCCCGGTTCCAGCACAAGCCCACTCCCGAGCGGGTCATCGACTGGGCCGCCATCCAGCCTTTCGGTGAGACCGAGGAGGGGGTGGCGCCGGAGGTGCGGCTGCGGACCACCAACCAACGGCTCGATCGGCTGCGTCCCGGTGAGCTCGCCGATCTTCTCGAGGACCTCATGCGGCCCTGAGCGCCAGCTGCTGCTCGACTCCTTGAGCCCGCAGGAGGCGGCCGACGCACTCGAGGAGATGGACCCCGAGGAGCTGGTAGTCGCTGCTGCGCGAGGCCGAGCCGGCTCGGGCCGCCGAGCTCGTGGCCGAGATGGAGCCGGACGAGGCAACCGACGCCCTCCGCGACCTCACGGCCGAGGAGCGCGACGAGATCCTCGCGGCCATGGACCCGGCCAAGTCGGCCGAGCTCACCCGCCTGCTCAGCTACCCCGAGCACGAAGCCGGCGGCTTCATGACCACGGCGCTCCTCACGGCGTCCCTCTCCGAGACGATCGGGGAGCTCGCCGCCCGTCTGCCGCGAGCGAGGACGGCTGTCCCGAAGAGCTCGATGCCGTCGCCCTGGTCGACGACGGACGGGCGCCTGGTCTGGGACCTGCCCTTGCTGCAGTTGCTGGTCAACCCCTCGGACGTGGGACTCGGCGACCTGGTGGGCGAGGCCGAGCCGGTGACCGTCGGCATCCACGCTGGGGTCGGGCGAGGTGGCCGATCGCCTCATCGACGCCCGGCGGCTGTCCATCGTGGTGGTCGACGAGGGCCGGCCCGGTGGGCCGCATCATGGCCGACGACGTGATCGACGTGCTGTTGCCCGAGCGCGGGCGCCTGCACTTCCCGAGGCTGCTGCAGTGAGCCGGTCGGAGCCCGGTAGATCCGCGGACGGCGAGGCGCCGGAAGTGGAAGCACGAACCTCGCGTCGCTGGCGCGGGATGCTCATCGTCCTGGCCGCGGCCGGCCCCGGCCTGATCGCCGCCAACGCCGGCAACGACGCCGGCGGCGTGGCCACCTACGCCTCGGCCGGAGCCCAGTTCGGCTACCGGCCCGCTGTTCATCGTGGTGCTCATCGCCATCGGGTACGTCTGCATCCAGGAGATGACGGCCCGCCTGGCCGCCCATACGGGCAAGGGGCTGGCCGCCCTCATCCGGGAGCAGTTCTCGCTGCGGCTCTCGGCCTTCGCGGTGCTCGCCTTCGCCGTGGCCAACGTCGGGCGTGGTGGTCACCGAGTTCGCCGGCATCGCCTCCGCCTTCGAGCTCTTCGGCGTGACCCGCTACCTGTCGGTGCCGGTCGCGGCGGTGGCCGTCTGGGTGCTCGTCATCCTCGGCTCCTACCGCTACGCCGAGCGGGTTTTCCTGCTGCTCACCCTGGCCTTCGTGACCTATCCCATCGCCATGATCCTCGGTCACCCGGACTGGAGCGCGGTGGCCGTCGAACGCCGTCATCCCCCACCTCGTCGGGTCGAAGGCATTCCTCTTGTTGGCCGTGGCCCTCGTCGGCACCACCATCACCCCCTACATTCAGCTGTACACGGCCGGGCGCCGTGGTCGACCGGGGCATCGGTCCCGACGAGTACCGGGACCGAGCGGGTCGACGCCATCAGCGGCGGCAGTCGTGGCCAGCCTCGTGGCCATGAGCATCCTCATCGCCACCGCTGCGGCCATCGGCGGGACGGGCGCCTTGAGCTCGGGTGCCGACGCGGCCAAGGCACTCGAGCCCGTCGCCGGCCGCTTCGCCACCGAACTCTTCGGCATCGGCCTGCTCGGTGCCTCGGCCCTGGCTGCCGCCGTCGTGCCCCTCTCGACCTCCTACGCCGTGGCCGAGGCCATCGGCGTCGAGCGCTCGGTGTCGAGCACCTTCCGCCAGGCGCCGCTCTTCCTCGGACTGTTCACCGCTCAGCTGCTCATCGGTGCCTTGGTGGTGCTCGGCCCCGGCAACCTCTTCACTCTCATCATCAACACCCAGGTGCTCGAAGGAGTGGTCACCCCCATCACCCTGGCCTTCCTGCTGGTTCTGGCCAACCGGCGGCGTCTGCTCGGGGACGCGGCCAATGGCCGCCTGGCCCGGACGGTCGGGCTCATCACCGTGGTGGCCGTCGGCGCCTTCGCCATCATCCTCGTTGGCCTGACCGTGGCCGGGTGGCTCGGCATCTCGACCTAGACGAAGCCGGCCGCGGCACCTCTTTTCGGCCCGCGGCCTGGGAATTGCGTAGGTTCTTGCCTGGGCAATCGTTTGCACCGGACGCGACTGGGCGGGGGAGTATCTGGCTTCCATGCTCACTGCCGCCCGGATGCTCCATGCCTAGTCTCCGGCTGCGGCGCCATCGAGATGAAGGGCCCGTCCGTGCCACCTCCGGTCCCCGAGCGCATCCCGGCCCGGCCGCCAGAGCCCGGTGGTCTGCGCATCGCCTTCCTCGTCTACCGGGGCAACCCGCGCTGCGGTGGCCAGGGCGTCTACACCCGGCACCTCACCCGCGAGCTCGTCGCCCTCGGCCACTCGGTCGAGGTCTTCGCCGGCCAGCCGTGGCCGGTCACCGACGACGGCGTCGGTTTCACGCCCGTGCCCGAGCCTCGACCTCTACCGCGAGCCCGATCCCTTCCGGGTCCCGACGCCACGCGAGGTTCGCAGCTGCTATCCGCTGTCGGTGGCCGCCCTCGAGTTCGGGATCATGTGCACGGCGGGATTCCCCGAGCCGTGGACCTTCAGCCTCCGGGCCCGGCGCCTGCTCGCCGCCCGCCGGGACGAGTTCGACCTCGTCCACGACAACCAGTGCCTGGGCTACGGCATCGGGGGCATGATCGACGACGGCTGGCCGCTCATCGCCACGCTGCACCACCCCATCACCGTCGACCGCCAGCTGGCCCTCAGCCATGCCTCGAACCCATGGCAGAACCTGACCCAGCGGCGTTGGTTCGGCTTCCTGCGCATGCAGGTCGAGGTGGCCCGTGCCCTGCCCCGGGTGGTGACCGTGTCCGAGTCATCGAAGACGGACATCACCGCGCAGATGGGCGTCGAGGCGGCTCGCATGACGGTGGTCCCGGTGGGCGTGGACCATACGGTGTTCTCGCCTCGGCCCGACCTCGAGCCGGTGCCCGGCCGGATCATGGTGACCTCCTCGTCCGACGTGCCCATGAAGGGCCTCGTCCCGCTGCTCGAGGCGGTGGCCAAGCTGCGGACCGAGCGGGACGTCGAGCTCGTGGTCATCGGCCAGCCCCGCCCAGAGGGACGGGTGGCCAAGGCCATCGAGCGGCTGGGCCTCGGTCCCGTGGTGCGGTGCGTGACCGGGATCAGTGACGACGAGCTCGCCGACAACTACGGCGCAGGCCCAGGTGTCGGTGGTGCCGTCGCTCTACGAGGGATTCTCGTTGCCGGCCATCGAGGCCATGGCCTGCGGCGTGGCCTTGGTCGCCACGACCGGTGGCGCCCTTCCCGAAGTGGTGGGCAAGGACGGCGAGACCGGGGTTGCTCGTGCCGCCCGACGACCCTGGGGCCCTGGCCATGGCCATCGGGCGATTGCTCGACGACGCCGACCTGCGACGCCGGCTCGGGGCAGCTGGGCGGGAGCGGGTGCTCGGGCGATTCACCTGGGAGGTGACGGCACGCGGCACGGCCGCCGAGTACCGCTCACTGCTCGCCGCCCATCGCTCGGAGGACCGCGCCGTGCTGACCGTCGACTACGCAGCCGACTCGGCGTCCGTCCTGGCGACCGGGTGCTCGACCTCGGCTGCGGCTTCGGTCGCCACGCCTACCAGGCCGCCCGCCTCGGGGCGGCGGTGGTGGCGGTCGACGCCGGCGCCGACGAGGTGGCAAAGGTTGTCGCCACCTTCGGGGCCATGGCCGAGGCCGGCGAGCTCGACCCGACGACGGCCCGGGTCGGCGCCGTCCAGGGCGACGCGCTGGCGCTGCCCTTCCCCGATGCCAGCTTCGACCGGGTGATCGCCTCCGAGGTGCTCGAGCACATCCCGGCCGACGAGGTGGCCATGGCCGAGCTGGCCCGTGTGCTGCGCCCCGGCGGCTCGATGGCCGTCACCGTGCCCCGCTGTGGTCCGGAGTTCGTGAACTGGGCGCTGTCGGACGAGTACCACAACGTCCCCGGAGGCCATGTCCGCATCTACCGTTACAGCCAGCTCACCACCCGGCTGCGGCGCGCCGGCCTCAGCGTGACCGGCAGCCATCACGCCCATGGCCTGCACGCCCCCTACTGGTGGCTGCGCTGCCTGGTGGGCCCGACCAACGATCATCACCCGGCCGTCGCCGCCTATCACCGCCTCCTCGTGTGGGACATCGAGAAGGCGCCGACGGTGACCCGGACGGCCGACCGTCTTCTCAACCCGCTGGTGGGCAAGAGCCTCGTCGTCTACTGCCGGAAGCCGGAGGACGGGTCGGGGTGGCGCCCAGATCCGATCCACGAAGGCCGGCGAGCTCGCGCCGCTGCCCCCGTGTCCGGCGACGGTTCGGCGAGCCGGCGCTGGCCGCTCATTCGCACGAGGCGGCACTGCGGCATGCGGTCCCGGGTGCCGGCATGAGGGCCATCCCCGCACTGCCGGGTGTGCTGTCGGCCGACCAGGTGGTGGCTACGGCCGAGGCGATCGCCGCCCTGCAGCGTCCCGACGGCATGATCGAGTGGTTCCCGGGAGGGCACTGCGACCCCTGGAACCATGTCGAGGCGGCCATGGCCCTCACCGCCGCCGGGTTCGACGACGAGGCCGACCGTGCCTACCGGTGGCTGGTCGACACCCAGCTGCCCGATGGCAGCTGGTTCAACTACTACTTGGCCACCGGGATCGAGGACGCCCGGCTCGACACCAACGTCTGCGCCTATCTGGCCACGGGCGCCTGGCACCGCTTACATCTCGACCGGCGACGTCGACGGTCTCGAGAAGCTGTGGCCGGCAGTCGAGGCGGGCATCGACTTCGTGCTGCGCTGGCAGCGTCCCGACGGGGCCATCCGCTGGTCGCTCGACGCCTCCGGGTTCCTCGAGGAGTACGCCCTCCTGACCGGCTCGTCGTCGATGTACCACAGCCTGCGCTGCGCGGTGGCCGTCGCCGAGCGACTGGACCACGAGCGCCCCGACTGGGAGCTGGCCGCCGGCCGGCTGGCCCACGCCATCGCCCACGAGCCCTCGGCCTTCGAGCCGAAGGACGAGTTCGCCATGGACTGGTACTACCCGGTGCTCTCCGGCGCCTTGTGCCGGCGAGCCCGCCCACCGTCGCATCGACCAGTGGTGGTCGACCTTCGTCATGGAGGGCCGGGGCGTGCGCTGCGTCTCGACCGGCGACTGGGTGACCGCCGCCGAGACGGCCGAGTGCGCGCTGGCCCTCGACGCTCTCGGCCGCGACGACGAGGCCCTCGAGCTTGTCCGTTGGGTGCAGAGCCTGCGCAACGAGGACGGCTCCTACTGGACCGGGATGGTCTATCCCCAGGAGTCCACCTTCCCGCCGCTCGAGCGGTCGTCCTACACGGCCGGAGCCATGATCCTGGCCGTCGACGCACTTGAGCCGGACCACGCCGGCCTCTGGCCTCTTCCGGGGCGAGGGCTTCCGAGCCATCTCGACCTCACCGAGCCGGCGCCGGATGCGCCGAGTCGAACCGGTCATCGAGGCACCTGGTCCGACCGCCCGGCCCTGAGGACCGGCCCGACGGCGGCTGGGGGGCGGCCGGACGATCACCCCGCTCGGCAAGCGGCGTGGTAGCCCTTTTCGCCGATGGAGACGGCGAGCGGGCTTCGGGGGTCATGGCCGCCACCTAGGCGGTCGAGGGCGAAGCGGAAGTCGTAACGAGGCGACCATCCGAGGTCCTTGCGTGCGCTCGTGTTCGACATAGACGCGGTCGATGCTGGGGAGCATCCTCCAACCCCGCTCGCTCGTACACCTCGGGGTAGTCGGGGAAGAGACGTCGGACGACGGCCGGAGCATCCGTTCGCGAGAGTCGGCGAGATCGCCGGGAGTGAACGGACTGGTGGCGCTGATGATGTACCGGCCGAATCCGAGCTGGCCGGCGCGCTCCAGTGCGAGGCGGTGCGCGGTGACGACATCGTCGAGATCGACTCGTCGGTAGAGCAGCTCGTTGACCTTGAGGTTGAGGTCGTTGAACGACGCACGCACGTCGTCCTCATCGTCACCCTCCGGGAAGAACCGCGAAGTGCGAAGGACCACGCAGGGGAGTCCGAGGTCGCGGTGAGCCAGCTCACAGAGGTCCTCGGCGGCAGCCTTGGTCACGCCGTAGATGTTCCGTGGCACCGGGACGACCTCCTCGGTGACCCATGCCGCCGGCTCGTCCGGTGGCGGGCGGAGAGCCCGACCGAAGACACTGGTGGTACTCGTGTAGCACGAAGGCCCCGACACCAGCGGCGGCCGCCTCTTCGAGGAGGTTGAGGGTTCCGGAGACGTTCGTGTCGACGAATGCCTGGCTGTCGTGGGTGGGGACGTGGGGCTTGTGGAGTGTCGCGGCATGGATGACGGCATCGACTCCGACCATGCGACGGCGCAGGAGCTGGCGGTCGAGGATGGTTCCGACCGTGCTCGTATGAGACGACGCGAGCAGCGTCGAGCCCGATGACGTCGTGACCATCCGAGCGGAGCGTCCCGCACCAACGCTTCGCCCAGGTGTCCCGCACTGCCGGTGACAAGGATTCGCACCCCCGAACTTCTAGTCGATGCGTCGCCAAGGCGGATGGGCAACGTTCAGTGACCGGCGATCTCCCAGCAGTAGCGGAAGGCGCCGCCGTCGATGCGAACCTCGGTACCGAATCGCCGAATCATGAAGTTCGGATTGTCGACACCGACCGGCGGATAGTGGATGCCGAATGACGCCGCCGCCTCGAATCCGAACCGTGCGTAGTACGCAGGGTGGCCGAGGAGCAGCACGAAGGGCCGACCGGATGCCTCGATCCGTCGCAGTGCCTCCTCCATCAGGGCGCTCCCGATGCCGCGGCCCTGATGGCTCGGTTCGACGCACAGGGGGGCAATGGCGATAGCCATCTGTCCGTCGAGCTCGCCGAGAGCGGGAAGGACGTGGCCGACGATCCGATTGCCGTCGTCGGCGGCCACCAGCTCCAGGCCATGGGGCGTGGCCTCCGACGACCAGGTCCCCCTCACGATGTCGACCTCAACTTGTGGGTCGTGTCCGTCGCCGGCGAACGCCTTTCGCACCAGCTCGAGGACGCCCGGGCGGTCGCCATTTGGGCGGGCCGGACTCTCCACTTCGCTTCCTCTTCGTGGACCAAATCGTCCTCCTGCTCTTGAAGGGGGCCTCAGCGCAGCGCGAGGAGGCCCCCGCTTGTCGGCCTGAACCCGCAGGCTTGGACGTAGAAGTCGACGAGTTCGTCGGGAAAGTCGACATGGAGCCATTCACACCCCGCAGCCGTGGCGCCGCCGCGGGCCACCGCCACTAGTTGGGCGCCGACGCCTTCTCGCCGCGCTCGACGTAGCCACCATGGTGTCCTGGAGCCATGCGTGGGCGAGCCCGTCCCACAGGACGTTGACGAATCCGATGAGATCATCGTCTTCACGAGCCGTGACCCAGCCGAGGCTGTGACGTTGACCAACGTCAGCCAGTCCCGCTCCTCGGATGGGCCGAAGCGGTTCCGAACGCCTCGGTGTGGAGGGCGTTGACCTCATCGTTGATGAACGTCCCTCGCCATTCGTAGGTCGGGGCCACCGTCAGCCGTGCGCCTGTCGAGGTCCCCGAAGTGGCAGGGGAAGGGCCTGGTCAGCCTTGACGTCGGCGGAGCACTCGGAGCGAGCCGCACTCGCCGTCCTCGACGAACGTCTCCCGAGGCGAGGGCGGCCCGCCAGATCTCGTAGGGCGGCCGGCCGCCGTCGGCCGGGTCCGGGAAGACGTCGTGGATGGCCAGCCAACCGCCCGGGCGAACGTGCGGTGACCAGCCCCGAAGGTCGGCCCACGCCGGCTCCTCGCCGTGTCCCCCGTCGATGAAGCAAAAGGCCAGCGGTGTGCGCCAACTGTTGGCTGACCAGTGCGCGAGTCACCGACCAGGCCCACCACCCGGTGCTCGAGTCCGGCGGACACGATGGCCCGCCGCCAGTGGGGCAGGGTGTCGATGCGACCGGACGTCGGGTCGACCAGGCTCGGATCGTGATGCTCCCAACCAGGCTGGTTCTCCTCCGAACCGTGGTGATGATCCAGGCTGAAGACGACCGCACCCGTCTCCTCCGCGGCCGCCCCGAGGTAGACGGTGGACTTGCCGCACCAGGCGCCCACTTCGAGCAGCACGGCGTCGTCGAAGGCTCGGCCGGCCCGGGCCGCCGCCTCGGTGAGGGCCTCACCCTCGTCGTCGGGCATGAAGCCGTTGGTCGCCCGGGCACGTGCGAAGAGGTCCTTCCGGCCGGCCGTCGGCCGGAGGCGACGAGCCGTCGCCGATGGGAGGTCGTCCCTTGGGGTCGCCGGTGGTGTTGGATGAGCATCGGCCCAGCCTCGCATGCCGCCCGGCGGGGACGATGAACCGAGGCGTGGGGAAAGGCTTGGCCGACCTGGCCGGGGCGCTGCATACCCTGAGCGAATGCGAACGGGCTCGTCTGGGGGTACGTGGGTGGCTTCAGGCAAGCCGGTAAGAGGCAAGCCGAAGCGCATCGGGATCCTGGTGGTGGCCTACAACGCCGCCTCCACCTTGGCCCAGGTCCTCGACCGTATCCCCGACTCGGTCCGGCCGGACATCGACGAAGTGATCGTGAGCGACGATCACAGCCAGGACTCGACGTACCTCGTCGGGCTTGGCTACCAGCAAGTCTCCAATCTGCCCATCACCCTGATCCGCCAGCCCCAGAACCTCGGCTACGGGGGGAACCAGAAAGTCGGTTACCGGCTGGCCATCGAGCATGGCCTCGACGTCGTGGTCATGCTCCACGGGGACGGCCAATACGCGCCCGAGTCCTTGCCCGACCTCCTGCATCCGATAGTGACCGGCGAGGCCGACGCCGTCTTCGGCTCTCGAATGATGGTCAAGGGGCGGCCCGCAAGGGCGGCATGCCTCTCTACAAGTACGTGGGCAACCGGATCCTCTCGAAGTTCGAGAATGCCGCTCTCGGGACCGATTTCACCGAGTTCCACTCTGGCTACCGGGCCTACTCGGTCAAGGCCCTCGAGCAGATCCCCTTCGAGCTCAACTCGGACGGTTTCAACTTCGACACGCAGATCATCATCCAGCTGCACGATGCCGGTCTCCGCATCGCCGAGGTGCCGATCCCGACCTACTACGGCGACGAGATCTGCTACGTCGATGGCGTCGCTTACGCAGCCGATGTCACGAAGGACGTGGTCGCCTACCGCCTGCAGAAGGCCGGCTTCGGCGACGGGAGTCGCATCGCCCTACGCGAGGAGTACGAGCTCAAACCCAGCGAGGACAGTTCGCACGGTCGCATCCTGGCCATGCTGGCCAACCGAGCTCCGAGCAAGGTGCTCGACCTCGGATGCTCGAGCGGCCTCTTGGCCGATCGCTTGCGGATCATGGGTCACCACGTGGTGGGCGTGGATGTGAAGGAGTTGCCTGGTGTGGGCGAGCGCACGAGCGCCTTCTTCCGAGCCGATCTCAACCAGGGAATCCCACCCGAGGTGGGCACTGACTTCGACGTGGTGGTGGCGGCCGACGTGCTCGAGCACCTGGCCGAGCCCGCCCCCCTGTTCGGCTCAGATTCGAGCCGTCCTGGCCAAGGACGGGGTCGCCTTGATCTGCGTGCCCAACGTCGCGCACTGGTACCCACGCCTGCGGTCGGCCACTGGCCGGTTCGACTACGACCAGCGCGGCATCCTCGACTCCACCCATCTGCGCTTCTTCACTCGGCGAAGCATCCGCAAGCTGATCGACCGCGAGGGGTTCGAGATCCGTCGAGTCGAACCGGTGGGGCTGCCCCTCGACGCGCTCGGCCTCTCCGAATCGGCCGGTCGTCTGGTGCGCCTCGTCGATCAGACGTCGGTGGCGGCGTGGCCCACCATGTTCGGCTACCAGTTCATCATCGAGGCCTCACCCGAACGAGCCTGAGAGGGTCGAGCGCTCAGCGCGACCCGCTGGGCTCGATGGTCAGTGACAGCGCGTCGGTGAGGGTGCTGGCCAGGCCCGAGCCCTCCCGGCGTCCGAACTCGACGTTCACGGCCAACCGCTCCAGGGCCTGCTCGACGGTCCGGCCTCCGGCCATGAGCGGATGGGCCTCGAGGAAGCCGGTCACCTCGTCGGCCAGGCTCGGCGGTGCGCACAAACCGCGGACGCCGTCGAGCATTCGCGGGACGATGTTGGAGGGGAACCGGGTAGTGATCGTGTCCCAGGCATCGCGCAGGCGCGGCCATGTCTCGGCGCCGGTCACTCGGTTGGCCAGGAGCAACTGGATCAGGAAGGGGCCGTTCTGGGTCCGCACCTCCGACAGAGCGAGTTCGAAGGTCCGGGCGGCCAGCTCGGAATTGCTGAACGAGGCCAAGGCGAACAGGTAGCGGTTCTCCTCTTGTGGGTTGGCCGGCTTGCGGTGACGGGCCAAGAACATCTCGTACTCCTCCGTCCCGCCTCCGTCGGCCACCACGTCGAGGATGGCCGACGGCGATGTCCGGGTCGAGCGGCGTGACATCGGATCGGGCGAACCGGGCGGCCGCCTCGGCGCGCACAGCTGGATCGTCCCCAATGACGCCCAAGGTCCGTATGACCGACGCTCGCAGCGCGGGGGTGCGCTCACGGTCATCAGGCCGCGGATCGAAGGTGAGGCGCTCGGCCAGCGGGGTGAAGAGATGCCGGACCGCCTGGGTCAGGATCGGGCGGTCACGGGCGGGGACGACTCGGTCGATCAGCCACACGGCACCGGCGACCACCGACCACACACTCGGGTCGTCTTCGCCGGCGGCGACGAGTGACTCGGCCAGGCGAAGGAAGTCGCCGAGGTCGCCGACCCCCGACAACACCGCGGCCCAGGTGTCAGAGACCAGGTTGTAGCGCTCGAGGGGGTTCAGTTCCCTGAGGGCAGAGGAGAGCTCTCCGAGGATGGGCGACGGGTAGGCGACTCGGTAGTAGCCGGACCCGCCGGCGTTGACGAGGCGAAGGCCGGATCCGCCGGCGCCCGCTCCAGACGTGGGCCCATCGAGCAGCACGGGCTCGGGGTCGGGTACCGGCCCACCCGAGCCGCCGGTGCCGGTACCGGTGCCGAGGCTGCGCAGAAGGACGGGCACCTGCCAATGGGAACCGATGGCCCCGCCCGGCCGCCCACGGTAGGAAAAGGGTGTCTGGGCCAACGAGCCTTCCGCGTCGACCCGCACGAGGGGATAGCCCCCCTGGTCGATCCAGGTGCCCATGATGCCGCGGACGTCGCGCCCGCTCGATCGCTCGAGCGCGTCCCATAGATCGGCGGTCTCGGTGTTGCCGTAGGCGTGGGTCGTGAGGTAGTCGGATACCCCGCGGCGAAAGGTGTCCGCACCGATGAACTGCTCGAGCATGCGGAGCACGCTCCCGCCCTTCTGGTAGGTGAGCACGTCGAACATGCCCTCGGCGTCCTCCGGGCGACCCACCGGAAACTCGACCGGTCGAGTGGCGAAGAGACCGTCGACGGCCATGGCCATCTCGCGCTCGACGCCAAAGCTGACCCACCGCTGCCATTCGGGCCGGAAGGAGTCGACGGCCAGGATCTCCATGAAGGTGGCGAAGGCCTCGTTGAGCCAGATGCCGTTCCACCAGCGCATGGTGACCAGGTCGCCGAACCACATGTGAGCGATCTCGTGGGCGACCACGTCGGCGACCCGCTCGAGCTCGACCCGGGCGGCCTGGTCGGGGTCGATGAGCAGAAGGGACTCGCGGAAGGTCACACAGCCCAGGTTCTCCATGGCCCCGAAGGCGAAGTCGGGGATGGCCACCAGGTCGAGCTTGTCGGCCGGGTACGGGATGCCGAAGTAATCGGTGAAGAACCTCAAGGCGTGGCGGCCGACTTCCAAGGCGAAGCCGGTCAGATGGCCCTTGCCGGGCGGGTGCACGATGCGGAGGGGGACGCCGTCCACGTCGACCGGCTCGGTGGCCTCGAGCGGGCCGACGATGAAGGCAACCAGATAGGTGGACATGACCATGGTCGGCGCGAACCGAACGCGGCGGCGCCCGCCGGGCGCGGGCCCTTCCTCGACCACCGGCCCGTTGGACCAGGCGCCAAGGGCGTCGTCGACGATCAGGGTGGTCTCAAAGGTGGCCTTGAAGGCGGGCTCGTCCCAGCAGGGAAAGGCGCGGCGAGCGTCCGTCGACTCCATCTGGGTGGTGGCGATGATGTGCTCCCGGCCCGAGTCGTCGGTGAAGGTCGACCGGTAGAAGCCGTGCAGCATGTCGTTGAGGACACCTTCGAAGACGAGGTGCAAGGTCGCCGCCCCCGGTGGCAACTCCTCGGCGAAGGCCAGCTTGACCTGCTCCTCACGCACGTCGATATCGACCCGCTCGGGCGCGAGCGCGTAGCCACCGTCGGGATCGGCCATGTTGAGCTCGGCGAAGCTGATCTCGAGCTCGGCCGCATTGAGAACGATGTCGCGGATTGGCTCCTCGATGGTGACGTCGATCTCGACGTCACCGGCAAAGGTGGCAGCGGGCAGGTCGGGGGTCAGCACCAACCGGTAGGCCCGAGGGCGAACGGTGGTCGGCAGGCGGTAGGGAGGGATGACGTCGTCGGTCGGAGCGGGCACTTAGAGAGGCTACCGTCGCGGTCGTGCCTTCCCTTCCTGCCAAGGACACGCCGACCGACGGCGCATCCGAGGACGGTGGGGGGCTCCCTGCACCCTCGATCGACGTGGTCGCTGTCGGTAACGCGCTGGTCGACGTGCTGGCCTCCGCCACCGACGATGACCTCATTCGGCTCGGTCTGGTGAAGGGCACGATGGCCCTCGTCGACCTCGAGCGATCCCGGACGATCTACGAGGCCATGGGCCCGACCACCGAGGCATCGGGCGGGTCGGCGGCCAACACCGCGGCGGGCATCGCCGCGTTGGGGGGAAGGGTCGCCTTTCTGGGTCGGGTGGCCGACGACGCCCTCGGTCAAGCCTTCGTCCACGACATCCGGTCGGCGGGGGTGTACTTCGAGCCGACACCCGAACCGACCGGTCCGGATCGCATGACCGGCCACTGCTTGGTTCTGGTCACCGAGGACGCCGAACGGACCATGGCCACGCATCTCGGGGTTGCCTCCGACTTCAGCTCAATCGACCTGCACGAGGCGCACCTCACCGCGACCCAGGTGGTCTACCTCGAGGGTTACCTGTGGGAGCAGCCCTCGGCCAAGGCGGCCATGCGAGAAGCCATCGACATGGCCCATGCCAACAATGCGGCCGTCGCCCTCAGCCTCTCCGACCCGTTCTGCGTCGAGCACCACCAGCGCGAGTTCCTTGACCTATTGACCGGCGAACTCGACCTTCTCTTCGCCAACGAAGAAGAGCTGACCAAGCTCTTCGGCGTCAGCGACACCGATGCGGCCCTCCAGGCGGTGGAGGAGACCGGCGTCCTGGCCGCCGTCACTCGCGGCGCGGCCGGCTGCGTTGTGGTGACAGCCCAGGGACCGGTGGCGGTACCCGCAGCCCCGGTCGACCGTGTGGTGGACACCACCGGTGCCGGGGACCTGTTCGCCGCCGGATTCCTCTACGGGATCACCAACGGCATCGGGCCGGTCGAGGCGGCTCGGCTCGGAGGTCTGTGCGCGGCCGAGGTCATCTCACACGTGGGGGCCCGCCCGCAGGCTGACCTGCAGGCCGTGGCAGCCGACGCAGGCTTGCTCGTCGGGCCTGGCTGAGGACCTCGGGCAGCACCACAACCAGCACGAGCGCCGGCGGCGGCGTCGGGCCGGGCTCGGCTCGGGTCAGGAGGCGGTGTTCGCCGGACGAAAGACGAAGGGGAGGTCGGTCACCCGCACCAGGACGGAGGCAACCGTCCGGGCCAGGGACGCGAGCGGGCTGTCGAGCGTCGAGGGATCGTCCAGGATGCCTTCGTCGAGCTGACACGACCCCTCGTAGGAGACTTCCACGGCGCACGTCGGTCCCTCGTCCGTGGCGAGAAGGGTCTGCTCGATGGTGGGGGCGGCCCGCAGCAGGGGCTCGTCCCCGATGACGTCGAGCTCCTCGGGCAGAACGTCGAGCAATGGAGCGACGTCGGGCAACCCGTCGAGCTCCTGGATCCGAAAAGCGATCTCGACGAGCACCTCGGGCAGCTCCTCGGGCTCGTCACCGATCATTCGGCTCCGGTAGGCGGTTTGGCTCCACGTCGGCCAGTCGAGGCTGGTGTCGACTCGGATCCGGGCCGGACGCTTCTCGCCAGGGAGGCCGTAGGAGGTCTCGAAGCTCAGGTCCCCGAGGAACACATCGATCTGGAAACGCTCTTCCACGGCCTGTCGCTCGAGGAGGGCCCCCTCGAAGGCGCGGCGAAGCGAGGCGACGAGCTGGGCGAATACATGGTCGAGCACGGCGGGGCAGAGGCTACCGTTCAACCATGGCCGGCCCGGCGGCGGCACCGCAGAACCCATGGCTCGAACGTCGGGTCATCGCCTACGCGCACCAAGGCGGCGCCTGGGAGGGGCCGTCCTCGACCCTTCACGCCATCGCCGGCGCATTGGACGCCGGGGCGACGGGCATCGAGCTCGACGTTCACGCCACCCGCGACCGCCACCTGGTGGTCGGCCATGACACCACCGTCGATCGCACGACCGACGGACACGGCACCATCGCTTCGTTGACTCTCGAGGAGCTCCGCCGGCTGGACAACGCCTACTGGTGGGTGCCGGGTGCCGATGTCACCCCGGACCTCCCGCCCGACCGCTACCCGTTCCGCGGCCGGGCGCCGGCCGACCGCCGCTTCGGAGTGGTCACGCTGGTTGAGGTGCTGGAGGCGTTCCCGGGTGTCGTTCTCAACCTCGACATCAAACAGACGGCGCCGGTCGTCGAGCCCTACGAAGCAGAGCTGGCGTCTCTGCTCCGGGGGTTCGGGCGCACGGACGACGTGATCGTGGCCTCGTTCCTCGACGCGGCCACCGATGCCTTCTCCGCCGAGGCTCCGGACGTTCCGACCTCGGCCGGGACCTTGGCCGTCGCCGAGTTCTACCGCGCAGTTCGGGCCGGCGAAGAACCCGCACCCTTGCGGCACGTGGCTCTCCAGGTGCCGACGTCGGTAGGCGATCTCACCATCGTGGACGAGTCATTCGTCGCCGCGGCCCATACCGCCGGCCTTGCCGTGCACGTGTGGACGATCGAGGACGAGGAGGAGATGGAGCAACTGGCCCGAATGGGAGTCGATGGCATCATCACCGACCGTCCTTCGGCCTTGGTCGGCGTCCTCGACGATCTCGGCAGCCGTTGGCATCCGGTGCCGGCTACCTGGTGAGAGCCGGTCCCTCCGGGCAAGCGGAGAGCCCGGCCTCTGTCGGGACGGGATCAGCCGCGACCACAGTTGGGCTTGCGCCCGTGATTGGCCTTCTTCTTGGTGCGCAGCTTGCGCTTGGTGGTCCGCTTCGACATAGGTGGGCAAGGATAGGCGGTTGGCGCTGCCAACAGCCATTCAGGGCCTGGTCAGGCAGCGCTCGCCGGTGAGCTGGCTCATGTGCGATGGCCGAGTCCTCGCCGCGGCCGAGGTGGCCGACTCGCTTCCGGAACGTTCGAAGGGCCTGCTCGGGCGCGACGGGTTCGAGGGGGCCATGGTCCTCCCCCGCACCCGGATGGTCCACACCGTGGGCATGCGCTTTCCCATCGACGTGGCCTTCTGCGACCGCGAGTTGGTGGTGCTCGACGTCGCCACCCTGCGGCCCTGGCGGATGTCGATGCCGAGACGGCGGGCCCGAATGGTCGTCGAAGCCGAGGCGGGCGCGTTCGGGCGATGGGGCCTGTGTGTCGGTGACCGCCTCGAGGTGCGCTGACATGTCCACCGGCCCTGGCCCTGGCCAGCAGCAGGGATCGGAGCCTGGTGGGCGGGTGGTGCTCGTAGGGACGCCCATCGGCAACCTCGGTGACCTCTCGCCTCGGGCCGTCGATGCCCTCTCCAACGCCGCCGTGATCTATTGCGAGGACACCCGGCACACCCGTCGCCTGCTCACCCACTCCGGCATCAGCGGGGTGCGGTTGCGTTCGCTGCACGAGCACAACGAGGTGCAACGCACCGAAGAGGTCCTGCAGACGGCCAAGACCGGTTCCGTCGTAGCGATCGTGTCGGATGCGGGAATGCCTGGCATCTCCGATCCGGGCAGTCGCCTGGTGGCTGCGGCCGTCGAGGCGGGAGTGCCGGTTTCGGTCGTGCCCGGGCCGTCGGCCGTCCTGGCCGCGCTGGTGGTGAGCGGCCTGTCCACCGATCGCTTCTGCTTCGAGGGGTTCGTGGCCCGTTCGGGGTCGGCTCGGTCCGAGCGTCTCGCCGCCGTGGCCGCCGAGGAACGGACGACCGTGCTCTTCGAGGCACCCGGGCGAGTCGGTCGGACGCTCGAGGACCTGGCCGCCACGTGCGGCCCACTGCGCCGAGTCGCCATCGCCCGCGAGTTGACCAAGGTGCACGAGGAGGTCTGGCGGGGCACCCTCGGCGAGGCGGCGGAATGGGTGGATGAGCACCCGGTCCGGGGTGAGGTGGTGCTCGTGCTCGAGGGGGCGACCGCGGTGGCTGGCGAGGTCGAGGACCGAGTACTGGCTGCGGCCATCGATGACGGTCTCCGAGCCGGCGAGCGCTTGCGCGGCGTGGTGGACGAGGTGTCGGCCACCTTCGACGTGCCTCGTCGCCGCGTCTACGAGTTGGCCCTGGCCCAGCAGGAGGCCGGCGGAGGTCCGGCGCCGCAATCGGGTGGAGCTGCTTCGCCAAATGATGGGTGACGAAGGAATGGGGGTCGGGCCACCGGGGTTTTCTCTGAGGAGAGGAACGAGTCGTTGTTTCGATGGACGTCACCGCACGTAACGGACCGCCTGATCAACCAGACGTTAGGACCATGGGCGGCGACGGGAGGAAGCCATGGTGTTTCGACGCAGTCAGCTGGACGCCACACGGGCACCGGGGATCGCCCCGGACGACGCGCCCGAGGGACTCGATCGGGCTGCGTTGGCGGCTGGCTGCTTTTGGGGGGTCGAGGAATTCTTCCGGGCCGTGCCTGGTGTGGTCGACGCCATCTCCGGTTACGAAGGCGGCAGCGTCGAGAGCCCGACCTACGAACAGGTGTGCTCGGGAAGAACCGGCCATGCCGAGGCCGTGCTCGTGACCTTCGATCCGGCCGTCGTCAGCTTCGAGGAGCTGCTGGCGGAGTTCTGGCGGCACCATGACCCGACCACCCCCAACCGCCAAGGCCCTGACCACGGGACCCAGTACCGCTCGGCCGTGTTCACCCGCAACAAAGAACAGACCAACGCGGCCCGCGCCTCATTAGAGGAGTATCAGAGCCGGTTCCGCCGTCCCATCGTGACCGAAGTGACGCCGGCTTCCACCTTCTGGCCGGCCGAGGAATACCACCAGCGTTACACCGAGAAGACCGGCTTCGGAGGCTGCCACGTGGCCAATTGGTAGACCGAGCGGGACTCGGCGATGAGCGACCCCGCCCGAGCACCGCTGGGTGGGCGACCGGCGGCGGATGACTGAGCCGTCCTGATCGAGGTGCTCCAGCCATCGTCGCGCACGCGAAGGGGCCGAGGGCGATCAGGAACCAGCAGTACTCGGCCAGGTTGGTGCTCACCCAGGCCAGGCCGATCGAGAGTAGGACAGCGACGACGGTGAATCCCGAGCGGATCTGTCCCGACAGGATCACCCGTTGGTCAGCATCGGCAGAGAGCAACCCCGCGTGCTTGGCATAGACCAGGGTTCCGGCGGAAGCCACGCTGGCCAGCAGCAGGTTGAGGGCGAAGATGGTCACGGCCAGGGGGTTCGAGCCGTACTGGCCCAACAGGTCGCTCGTGAAGGGCATGAGGGTGATGGTGAGCAAGAACCCGAAATTCCACCAGGCCAGCCCTTCATGGTGACCGATCATCAGACGGTAGGCCCGGTGGTGAGCCAACCAGAACTGTGCGATCACGTAGAAGGAAATGATGTAGCTGATGAACTGGTTGCCTTCCCGACTCAGCTGGTCGGCGAGGTCACCCGCTGAGTTCGGGTTGTGGAGAGCGGCCACGACCGGAACCCGAAGTTGCAGCACGAGCAGGGTGAGAGCGATGGCGACGACGCCGTCGGAGAGGGCGAGCAGTCGTCCGATGTCCGGCAGGACCGTTTCGTCCACCGGCGGCCCCCCGGATGCTTTTCCGGCGGCCGTGGGAGGGGTTGTCACCGAGGACGGAGCGGTTGCCGGCGGGCCGGTTCGCTCATCGCCTGACGAGTTGGTGGACATCGGTCACAAGCTTCCCAGACGGCCCGGCACACCACGGCGATCTACGGGCGGCACCGTCGGCCCAGTGACGTCCACTGAGTCGTGGACCTCGGAAGGATCGGTACGCTGAGCGGATGGCGCGCTTTTACATCACGACGCCCATCTACTACGTGACCGACGCGCCCCACCTCGGCCACGCCTATGCGACGGTCAACGCCGATGCCATGGCCCGTTGGCACCGCCTGGTGGGCGACGAGGTGTTCTTCCTTACCGGCGTGGACGAGCACGGGCAGAAGGTGGCCCGGGCCGCGGCCGCCGCAGGTCTTGACCCCATCGCCTGGACCGACCAGCTGGCTCCCCGCTTCCAGGAGGCCTGGGCCGGGCTCGACATCAGCAACGACGACTTCATTCGCACCTCCGAGCCCCGTCATCACCAAGCCGTCCAGCACTTCTTGAACCGCATCTACGACGCCGGCTTCATCTACAAGGACACCTATCGGGGTCTCTACTGCGTGTCCTGCGAGCAGTACTACGCGCACGACGAGCTGGTGGATGGCGACCGGTGCCCCATCCATCTCACCCCGACCGAGCTCCTCGAGGAGGAGAACTACTTCTTCCGGCTCAGCGCGTTCGAGGACCGGCTGGTCGAGTGGTATGAGGCCCAACCCGACGCAGTGGTGCCGCCCGGCAAGCGCAACGAAGCCCTGGGGTTCATCCGAGGTGGTCTTCGCGACATCTCGATCACCCGGACGTCCATCGACTGGGGCGTGCCCGTGCCCTGGGACAACGAGCACGTCTTCTACGTGTGGTACGACGCGCTGGTCAACTACATCACCGCCATCGGCTACGGCGAGGACGAGAAGCGGTTCGAAGCCTGGTGGCCGGCCGTGCACCATCTCATTGGCAAGGAGATCCTTCGCTTTCACTGCGTGTGGTGGCCGGCCATGTGCATGGCGGCCGGAATCGACCCACCGGCCCACATCCAAGTCCACGGATGGCTGCTGCTCGGCGGGGTCAAGATGGCCAACTCGGCTGTCTTCCAGATCGCTCCGGGCGAACTGGTGGCCGACTACGGCGTCGACCCCGTCCGCTATCACCTGCTCCGTGACATCCCACTCGGCAGTGACGGGGACTTTTCGGCCGAGGGGATCGTGGCTCGGTACAACTCGGACCTGGCCAACAACCTGGGCAATCTGCTCGCCCGGGTGACAACGGTGGTGGGCACGAAGTGCGGCGGCCTCGGCCCGGCCGCCGCCGACCGACCACCGGTTGGCCACCGTGGCGGATGCCGTCGTGAGCGAGGCGTCCGAGGCCTGGCAAGCGGGCCAGCCCCACACCGGGCTCGAAGCCACCTGGCGATTGATCCGCGAGACCAACGCCGAGCTCGAGTCGACCGAGCCGTGGAAGGCAGAACCCGGACCAGAGGTCGACGCTGTCCTGGGGGCCGCACTCGAGGTGCTTCGCATCGTTGCTCTGCTCATCGTCCCGGCCATGCCAGAGACCGCGGAGGAAGTGTGGCGGCGCATCGGGCTCGAGGGGACCGCCGTCGTCACAACGGCTGCCGGCCGCCGCCGGCTGGGGTGGCTATCCCGCCGGTCGGCCGGTCAGAAAGGGCGACCCGCTCTTCCCGCGGCGCAAGGCATGAGCGGGGCGGTGGCACCCGGAGCCCAGGAGACAGAAGAGGTCCAGGCCGGACACGAAGGCCACGGCGGCACGGTCGCACGAGGCGGTCATCGAGTGGTTCGACTCGCACTGTCACCTCCAAGAGGAGTTCACATCCGAGGATGTGCCGTCGGGTGCGCATGCCACCGAATTCGGCGGCCGAACTGGCCCGGGCGTCGGAGGCGGGAGTGACCCGCATGGTCTGCATCGGCACCGGCGAAGCCACCTCTACGGCCGCCATCGAGCTGGTCGGGGCCATGCGCCGAGCCGACGGGCCGGCCGTGGCCGAAGGGGTCGAGCTGTGGGCCACCGTGGGGCTGCACCCACACGACGCCAAAGATGGCGTGGAGTCGATCGTCCCTCTGCTCGAGGCCTCCGTGGGTGACCGAACGGACGGAGCCCCGCCGGTCGTGGTGGCCGTGGGGGAGTGTGGACTCGACTACCACTACGACCATTCGCCACGCTCGTCACAACGCGACGCGTTCGGGCGCCAGATCGAGCTGGCCCAACGCTACGGGCTAGCCCTCGTCGTCCACACCCGGGAGGCGTGGGACGACACCATCGGGATCCTGTTGGAGGCCGGCGTGCCCGAGCAGACCATCGTCCACTGCTTCACCGGTGGCCCGGACGAAGCCCGACGCTGTCTCGAGCTCGGTGCCTGGCTTTCGTTCAGCGGGGTGCTCACGTTCAAGAACGCCGCTGACGTCCGCGAAGCCGCCGCCTTGTGCCCGCTCGACCGGATGCTGGTCGAGACCGACGCCCCGTTTCTTGCTCCCGTTCCGCACCGCGGCACCGTCAACGAGCCTGCCCGAGTGGCGGTGGTGGGCTCGGCCCTGGCCGACATCAAAGGAATACCCACCCTCGAGCTGGCTGCCCGAACGACGGCCAATGCCCAGTCCGCCTTCGGCCTCTGAGCGACCGCGGCCAGACTGAGCAGGTGACCCACGGTCGGGCCGAGGTACATCGTCTGCTCGAAGATCACGGACTGCGTCCGAGCCGCGCCCTCGGGCAGAACTTCGTGGCCGACGCCAACACCGTGCGGCGAGTGGTCCGGCTAGCCGGCGTCGGGCCGGGGGACCGCGTGGTCGAGGTAGGTGCCGGCCTCGGCTCGTTGACCTTGGCTCTCCTCGAGGTAGGTGCATCGGTGACCGCGGTCGAGGTGGATCGTTACCTCCTGCCCGCGTTGCGCAGCCAAGTCGAGTCCGGTGGTGCTCGCGTGGTCGAGGCCGACGCGCTCACCGCCGACTGGGACGAGCTCGCCGACCCGGCGGAGGGCAGCTGGTCGCTCGTCTCGAACCTCCCGTACAACGTGGCCGTTCCGGTCGTCGTGGGCGTTCTCGAGTCGGCACCGCAGGTAGCCACCTTGCTGGTCATGGTCCAGCGCGAGGTCGGGGAGCGGATGGCCGCCGCGCCTGGATCGCGGGCCTACGGAGCCGTCACCGTGAAGGTCGCCTACTGGGCCGAGGCCCGACTGGTGGGGGCCGTGTCGCCGCAGGTGTTCGTTCCCCGCCCACGGGTGGAATCGGTGCTCGTGCGGATCGAGCGACGACCCCAGCCCGGCTGTCCGCATTCGGGGCATACCGAGGATGGTCGGTCCACCGTTCCCGGATTGGGTTCGCCCGACTACGACCGCCTCTTTGCCGTGGTTCGGGCCGGTTTCGGCCAACGTCGGAAGATGCTCCGGCGGTCGCTCGTCGGCATGGTCGACCCCACCGCCTTCGAGGCGGCCGGCGTCGCCCCGACCGCCCGAGCCGAGCAGCTCGGGCTCGACGAATGGTGCCGGCTGGCGGCATGGTCGAAACCGGTGAGGCGGCGGCGACGGGCGGTTCCAGTGAGGAGTTCGCACGTCGAGCTGCGGGCGCCGGCCAAGCTGACGACCTCCCTGCAAGTGGTCGGCGTACGCACCGACGGGCTGCACCTGCTCGAGGCCGAGATGGTCACGCTCGACCTGGCCGACACGCTCGAGGTGACCGAGGCGGACGATGTACGCATCACCATCGAGCTTGCCGACGCGTCTCGACCAAGCCGGCACCGCCGGCGTCCCTGCCGGACCCGAGAACCTGGTCGACGCGCGCCCTCGAGGCGGTCGGGCGTCACGCGCACGTGCGGCTGCGCAAGCGCATTCCCCCGGGGGCAGGCCTCGGGGGTGGCTCGGCCGATGCCGCTGCCATTCTTCGGTGGGCCGGTTGTACGGATCTGGCCGCAGCTGCCCGGTTGGGTGCGGACGTGCCCTTCTGCCTCGTTGGTGGTCGAGCCGCCGTGGGTGGCATCGGTGAGGTCGTGAGCCCGCTGTCCTTCGAGGAGCGTGACTTCGTGCTCCTGCTCGCCCCCTTCGGTGTCGAGACGGCGTCCGTCTATCGCGCCTTCGACGCCATGGCTCGTCGCCGGCCATCGGCCGCGAGCGACAGGGCGGCTGGCGGGAACGACCTCGAAGCCGCGGCCTTGGCGGTCGAACCGCGACTCGGCCCGTGGCGGGATGCCTTCGAACAACGAACCGGGCGACCGGCCCGTCTCGCCGGTAGCGGTTCGACCTGGTTCACCGAGGGATCGCTCGAATCGTTGGGCATCGAGGACCCGATCCTGGCGGTGGAGGGAGCCACCGGGCACATGCTCACGGCCCGGACCACACCGTCGGACGACTGAGACGAGATCCGACCTGGACGGATATCGCCGCCTGAGTTGAGGAGAGGGAGCCCCTACTTGCCGGCTGCCCGCCGCTGCCAGCGAGTCGCTTTCAACATCTTCTTGTGCTTCTTCTTGCGCATGCGCTTGCGGCGCTTCTTGATGAGGGACCCCATGTCGTGGGGCACGCTAGCCGAACGGCTCGGTTGGCGTCACGCTGTGGACAAGGGTGACGACGGTGACGGGGATGATGGCGGTGCCGGCGATGGGGGCGGTGAGGGAGGTGAGGGAGGCGGAGGCTCGTCCCCTTCACCGGTCGTCGCCGGATGGGGGGCGGTCACGACGGGAAGAGTCAGCCGGAAGACAGCGCCACCCCCGTCGGCCGGCTGAACCGTCACCGAGCCGCCTTCCTCTCTGGCCACTTGGGCCACGATGGCCAGGCCCAGCCCGGAACCGGGACGGCCACGGGCACCCGGAGCGCGGTAGAAGCGATCGAAGATGTAGGGGACGTCGCTTTCGTCGACCCCGGGGCCGTGATCGCGAACGACGAGCTGGCCATTGGCACACAACACCTCGACGACTCCGCCGTCCGGGCTCCACTTGAGGGCGTTGTCGAGCAGGTTGTCGACGGCCCGCTCGACACGGCCCGATGAGCCTCGCACCCAGGTGGAAGCGACGTGGGCTTCGAAGACGACGCCTCTCGCCCTCCCGTGGGTGGTGGCCGCCCCGACCGCCTCCATGACCACCGAGTCGAAGCGGAACGGTCCGGTCTCGAGGTCCGGCTGGTCGCCGCGGGCCAGCTCGGCCAAGTCACCGACCAAGGTCGTGAGCTCATCGAGTTGGGTCAGCACGTCGGAGATGAGCACCTCACGCTCCTCGGGCGCGAGTTCCTCCATCCGGCGGGCCACCTCGAGGTTGGTCTTCAAGCTGGTGAGCGGGGTTCGTAGCTCGTGGGAGGCATCGAGGACGAGTTGGCGCTGACTTTCGCGTGAGGTGTCGAGGGCGATGAGCAGGCTGTTGAACGCTTGGCGCAAGCGGCCAAGCTCGTCGTTGCCTCCGGGGTCGAGTCGCTGGGAGACGTCGGTCGACTCGGCCAGGTCCTCGACCGTGTCGGTCAGGCTGTTGAGTGGCCGTAGCACTGTCCGACCGACTCCGAACCCGAGCAGGATGGCCAGGAGGACGCCGGCCACGATCACCACCCAGAAGGCATAGGAGAGATGTCGGAGCTCCTGGTTGACGCCGCTCAGTGGGGTGGTCAGCTGTAGCGCCCCACCTTCGGTCAGCTGGATGGACTGGTTGGTCGGGCTGTAGTCGAATTCGAACTGCGGCGGGAGGGCGGCCACGATCTCTCGCACCGGGGTCCCGTTGACGTTGGTGGTCGAAGAAGACGGGTGGGTGGAGCCGCCACTGGTTGCGACCGTGCGTGCTGGCCGGTGTCACCGGGATGGGTCCACTGCCGGTGAATGGCTGCCCGTTGGGAAGCACGACCTGCTGGCACTGGCCGGTCGACGTCTGTTGGCAGGTCGTTGGCGATGGGGGCGAAACCGGAGATCGTGCTCCGAGACGAGTTGCCGAGTGAGGCGTCGACCGATCCGATGAGGGAGTTGTTGGCCACGAAGTAGGTGGCGAGGGAGGCGATCACCACCACCACGGCGACCGCCGCGGTGGTGGCCAGCACCAGCCGGGTCCGAAAGGTCACGATCTCGTTCTTCTGGCGGTGGTGCGCCCGCTTGACAGCGAGGCCGTCACCGCCCCGGACGTCACCGCCCCGGACGCGCGCGTCCGCTCAGGCTTCGCGGAGGACATAGCCGACGCCGCGAGCGGTGTGGATGAGGCGGGACTCACCCTCGAGCTCGGTCTTGCGCCGCAGATAGCCGATGTAGACGGCGAGCGAGTTGGTGCCCGAGTCGAACGTGTACCCCCATACCCGATCGAGGATGAGCTCTCGGGTGAGCACCTGGCGCGGGTGGCGGAGCAACAGCTCGAGCAGGTCGTACTCGATACGGGTCAAGGTGAAGGCCCTCTCCCCGCGCTTCGCCTCGCGGGTGACGGGATCGAGGCACGAGATCGCTGAAACGGAGGACCTCGTCCGAGTCCGCCGGCCGTCGGCGAAGAGGGCACGCAGTCGGGCCAGCAGCTCGGCCAGGGCGAAGGGCTTGACCAGATAGTCGTCGGCCCCGGCGTCGAGCCCCTCGACCCGATCTCTGATGGCGTCGCGGGCGGTCAGCATGAGCACGGGCGTGTCGTCGTCAGCCGCCCGCAGCCGTCGGCAGACCTCGAGACCGTCGATGCCGGGGAGCCCGATGTCGAGGACCAATGCCTCCGGAGGTCGGATGGCGATCTGTTCGAGGCGCGGTCAGGCCGTCGGGGGCCGAGTGACACCTCGTAACCCTCGAGACGTAGTGCGCGGTTCAATGCGCCGCTCACGGCAGGATCGTCGTCGACGACGAGCACCCGCATGGTCTCGGAGCCTACCGGCGACCGATTCCGTCGCCGTGGTAACCGCCGCGCCACTTACTGCTTTCTTACCCCTATCACCGTTGGCCGTTCTGGCCAATGCCGGCCAGGGACAGTCGCCGGCAGCGTTCGGCGCCCGGGCGATCGTGCGGGGGTAGCCTGGATCGGCGGCAGTTGACGCACAGGTGCACGTCGCAGCGCAGGCCACGGTGCTGCACCGTTCCGAGGTAGTTCAATTGGCAGAACGCTGGCCTTTGGAGCCAGATGTTGGAGGTTCGAGCCCTCCCCTCGGAGCCCTCTATCCGGATCGTCGCCCTGGCTCCGCTCAGCCGCTGCCCGCCTGGCCCGGCTGCGCTGCCGGCCTCGGGTGGCCTGGTCGAGGACGACTTTGCGCAACCGCACGGATCTGGGCGTGACCTCGACGCACTCGTCCTCGGTGATGAATTCGAGAGCCTGCTCGAGCGAGAGGATGAGCGGCGGGGTGAGGCGGATGGCATTCGTCGGCGGCGGCGGCGCGGATGTTGGTCTGCTTCTTCTCCTTCGTCGGGTTCACGTCCATCTCCTCGTCCCGGGCGTTCTCCCCGACGACCATCCCCTCGTAGACCTCCGTGCCCGGGCCGACGAAGCAGCGTTCCTCGCTCCTGCGAGGACATCAAGCGAGTAGCCGTCGTGGTGACCCCGAGACGGTCGGCCACCATCGATCCGTTGCGCTTGGTCCTGAACGCGCCGTGCCATGGCGCCCACCCGTCGAAGACGTGGTGGAGCATGCCCGTTCCCCGCGTCTCGGTGAGGAATTCGGTGCGGAAGCCGACAAGCCCGCGGGCGGGCACCCGGTAGTCCATCCGCACCCAGCCGGTGCCGTGGTTGACCATCTCGATGAGCACTCCCTTGCGAAGGGCCATGAGCTGGGTGACCACGCCGAGGTAGTCGTCGGGGACGTCGATGGCCACCCGCTCCATGGGCTCGTGGAGAACACCGTCGATTTCGCGGGTCACGACCTGCGGCTTGCCCACGGTGAGCTCGAACCCCTCGCGCCGCATGGTCTCGATGAGGACGGCCAGCTGCAGCTCGCCACGACCCTGCACCTCCCAGGTGTCGGGTCGCTCGGTCGGGCGGAGACGGAGGGCGACATTTCCCACCAGCTCGGCCTCGAGCCGGCTCGAGGATCTGTCGGGCCGTCACCTTCGGCCCGTCCCGACCGGCCAACGGCGAGGTGTTGACGCCGATGGTCATGGACAGGCTCGGCTCGTCGACGGTGATGATCGGGAGCGGCCGAGGGTCGTCGGGGTCGGCCAGCGTTTCACCGATGGTGACCTCGTCGATGCCGGCCACCGCAGCGATCTCGCCCGGCCCGGCCACCTCCGCCTCGACCCGGTCGAGAGCGTCGGTCAGGTAGAGCTCGGTGATCTTGGCCCGCTCCATCGGTGCCATCCAGTCGGCACCAGGCCACCACCGCGCCGCGCCGTAGCTCACCGTTGCGCACCCGACAGACGGCCAGCCGTCCCACATAGGGCGAGGCGTCGAGGTTGGCCACGATGGCCTGAAGGGGTGCGTCGGGGTCGTAGCTGCGGGGCCGGCACGTGGTCGGAGATGGCCCGAAAGAGGGGTTCGAGGTCGGTGCCCTCGGTGTTCGGCTTTGTCCGTGGCCCACCCGGCCCGGGCGTTGGCGTAGAGGATCGGGAAGTCGATCTGGTGCTCGTCGGCCCCGAGGTCCAAGAACAGTTCCTCGACCTCGTTGAGCGACCTCCTCGATGCGGGCATCGGACCGGTCCACCTTGTTGATGACGAGCACCACCGGCAGCCGGGCCTCGAGTGTCTTGCGCAGCACGAACCGGGTCTGGGGGAGCGGTCCCTCGGAGGCGTCGACCAGAAGGAGTACCCCGTCGACCATGGCCAGGCTGCGCTCGACCTCGCCCCCGAAGTCGGCATGTCCCGGGGTGTCGACGATGTTGATCTTGACCCCGCCGTGCACTGACGGTCGTGTTCTTGGCCAGGATGGTGATGCCCTTCTCCCGCTCGAGGTCGCCCGAGTCGATGACGCGCTCGGCCACGGACTCGTTGGCCCGGAAGGCGCCCGACTGCCACAACATGGCGTCGACCAGGGTCGTCTTGCCGTGGTCGACGTGGGCCACGATGGCCACGTTGCGCAGGTCGTCACGGGAACGGGTGGGCACGAGTGAAGGAGGCTACCGGTCGGCAGCGCCGGGATCGGTCAGACAATCACGGGGTCGTGCACGGCGTCACCGACCCAGTGATCGGCCAGGTGAGGTCGGTCCCCGCCGGCTCGGGGACCGGGGTCTTCTGCGAGGGTGGCATGGATGGGCAGAGGCCCGTGTAGCTCTCGGCCGAGGAGGCGAGCGACCATGACGGTGTCCCCGGGGTGAGGTAGAAGGGCGGTCCGTAGAGCGGGAGCCGCGCGTCGTACTCGTAGTACTTGTAGTAGCCGTTGTTGCCGCCGACCAGACCAACCGGGCCTCGGGCGTCCTGTTGGATCGAGCCGTAGACGTAGAGCGTGCCCTCGCCCGGTGAATCGCCGTAGTTGTTCACGACGAAGGACTGGTTGAGGGCGAGGACAGTGGCGTCGACCGTCAACCCTTGCGAGGCACCGGTGGGGCTGCCCGTACTGGTCGAGGGATCGCAGAGGGGGGGACCCACGTCGCCCCGTTGCAAGAAGGCAACGGTCCTGAGTTGTAGCTCTGGTTGTTGTAGACGGGGCGGTTGATCTCGACGAAGTTGTTGGCGATAAGACCGAGGACGTCGTTGGGTGTCGTCGTGGTCGCGTCGTTGTAGTTGCACATGCTCTCGGACGCCGTACCAACCCAGGTGCAATCGTGGTAGATGATGGGCGACTGGATGATGACATCGTTGTTGGCGCCGATGGTCAGGTCCCCGGTGAACCCGCCATTCGTCGTAGCGTCACCGACGAAGGCGTCGCCCTCGTCGCCGGGGTTGCCGGTGTCGCCGTAATAGCAATTGCCTGCAGTTCGAGACCTGGGACAGACCCGAGGTGCCCGAATAGAGCGGGTTGTTGGCCAAGCACGAGGTCGAGTTGGGATTGGCCGCGGAGGAGACAGAGGGTGTCGCCGCGTCGACGTAGATGACACCGTTCTTCGGGAACGCACCGCTGCCATCGGTTGGGCATGTGCTCGTGTCCGTTCCGGGCTGCGTCTGGGTCAGGTTGCCCGGATAGCCGGCGCTGAGCTTGCTCACGACGGTCATGGCATTGCCCGTTTTGTTGAAGGTGACTGTGGTTGGCCCCTGGTAGTCACACCCTCCTTGGATGGCCGTGGCCCGGAGCTCCGTGTTGTCCACCGGGGCCACCTCGAGCGCGTGCCCGTAGGTGGGTGGTGTGTCGGTGGTGCAACTGGGGCTGTTGGGGTTACCGACGAACTCACAACTGGGATCGGCCGTCGTCACCGTCCCGGTGAACGAGGGCGTCCCGCTCGTGTAGAGCGAATCATTGCTGAAGACCGGACCGTAGACCTGGTCACCGCTCTGCCATTGGACAGCTGTGCAATTGAGGTTGTTCGCATTTCGGGCGGCCCCACCTACGTTCGTTGGCTGCCAGAAGTGGTTGCAGTCGCTGGCGTTGGCGTTGGGGAAGTCGGAGGACTCGTAGTTGCTCCACCAGACATTGTTGAGGAAATCGTTGGCCGGGACAAAGTGGGCGATGGTGGAGTAGTAGACGTAGTTCCCCGGAAAGCCGGCCGCGCCAACGATCTGGACTTCGAGATCGGTGACCGCGCCCGTCGTCGAGCTCGTGACCTCCTGGGGATTGTCGAACATGTAGAGCTGGGGGATCACGCCGTTCCCAGTGTTGGTGCCCTCGATCTGGGTCCACGTCTGGTAGGTGATCGCCGCGCACTCGGGGTTCCCGTTCGCCGTCTGGGCGGTGTTGCAGTCGGCCAGGTATGGGTTGGCGTTGATGGCCGACGTGTAGGCATTGAGGCCGGACGCCAGGGCTCGGTAGGCATATCGTTTGAGCGAGGCCTTGGCGAGGATGGGAGCGTTGTTGGTGTAGACGTTCACCATGATCGCCCCGAAGGTGGTCAAGAGGATGGTGACGGCGATCACCATTACCAGGGCGGTCTGCCCCGAATCACGGGCGGAGCGACGGAGCCCAGATTGTCGTCGACAATGCTTGGTCGTGTTCACGTGCATGGTTATCCCACCACCGTGCTGTAGAGGTACGACGCGGACGACAGCCGGTAGACCACGAAGGCGTTCTCCTGGTAGGACTCTTTCTGCGTGCCCTGCTGAAGCACCTGCAGGTCCACGCCCACACTCTGGATGGTGTCGGCCGCGCAGTTCGAAGCGGTGTCAGTGGGCACACCGTTGATGGTCGTGACCGTCGGTGGGTTGCAGTCGGCGACCGCGAAGTTGCTGGTGGCCACATTGGGGGTGTACGTCGCGCTGTACGGGTCGAGGGTGTTGTAGGTGAAGATAGGAGTCGCGGGGTTGAGCAGGTTCGCCTGACCGTTGACCACTCCGGACAGGCTGACGAGGGTGACGAGCGGTGCCGTGGTGTAGGTGCAGTGCAGGGTCGAGGCCGCCGAGAACGGGCAGGAGTTCTTGTTCGGCGCCCGCTCGGTCACAGTGAAGGTCGAGGTGTAATAACGACAGGTCGCGCACTTGGTGGGCGTGGTCGCGGACATGGTGATCAGGGCCGGCCCCGGGCCGTAGGTGGTCCCGTTGACAACCTCAGACCCGACGTTGGCGTAGAAGGTGACGGAGGTGGTGCTCACATTTCCGAGGGAGAACGGTGGACAGGGGGCGTTCAGCACTGGGCACATCGGCGAGGTCACCTGATTGCTGGCCGTCGGGGTGGGAGCCGGTTCGACCTGGCTCCGCAGCATTCGCTGGATGATGATGGAGGTGGGGAGGATCTGGTCGTTGGTGTTGTACGAGCCGATGACCTGGTTACTGATCGTCAGATAGCCGGAGAGGGTCACGGCGACCACGGTGAAGAGCACCATGAGGGTGGCGAAGGCCACGATGAGCTCGACGAGCGTCATGCCCGCGTCGGGGCTCCCGTGCTCGAGTTGGCGGCGGCGGAGCGGCGACGGCCGCCCATCAACCCGGGGCGGTCGGTCGAGCGCGGTGGGCCGTCGCATCAACTGACCTTCTCGACGACTGGAGCGGGGAGTGGATAGGCGGTGGAAGCGACGGAGACGGAGCTGCCGCCGACGGTGACGCTGTTCACGGTCGTCGTGCCGCCGGCGGTCGTGATGGTGAGCGTGTAGGTGCCGTAGGGGACTTCGGTGCGGCTGAGGCCGTCGGCTGCGGAGGCGGCCTGCAGTGTGTAGGTGTCGGTCCCGCAGGGAGAGCTGGCGGTCGAGGTGAGGGAAAGGGTGGCGGCGTACGGGAGCCCGATCGAGTTCCCCGAGGAGTGGAAGACCTCGACGGACAGGAGACCCAGGGGCACCGTGCTCGTCGACGTGCCTCCCGGGATGGTGGTAGCTACCGCCACGTTGAGCCCGGACTGCTGCTCGGCCGGGCAGTCACCGGCGTAGACGTTGTAGCCACTGGTGAAGGGATAGAGGGCTGGGAACGGCGTCGTGAGGCTGCTCCACCCGGCGGTGATGAAGGTCTGGTAGGGGTTCGGCTGCAGATTGGCGTTGTTGATCTCGGTGGGGATACCGGTGGTGGAGAGCCCGGTCAGTGAAGTTGGTGTTTGGTCCGACCAGGCGCCCGTCGGGCCGCCTGACGATACGAGCTCGACCGCACCCGTCCCTCCGGCACCGACCGCCGAGCAGATGCTGGTCCCGGGCTGGACGCAGTCGACATCACCGAGATAGAAGGCCGGGTTCCCGGTTGGCAGGGCGGACGCACCCCACGTCGGCACGCTGCCGGTCCCCGTGAGCAGGAAGGCCATGGGTTGGCCGCCGGTGTTGGTTCCGATTGCGGTGATGGCGCACGCCGGGTTTGTCCAGCAGGTGACGCCGGTGAGCTGCGAGATCGTCTGTCCGCTGACCGGTGGCGATGGGATGGTGACGGCCGACCACGTGTCCGGTGAGTTCGTGGCCCCGACCGACGCCCAGGCAATGGCCGGAGCTGGCGCGCTGGTCGTGCCGATGACCACGCAGTAGTTGGCATTCGGGCAGGCCAACTGGGTGGCGGTGGCGGATCCCGTGGGCAAGGTGTCAGCGGCCAGTGCCACCCCCGTCGCCGGGGTTGTAGCCCCATAGACGACGAAGGCAGCGGTGCTGGTCGTGCCGCTCACCAGGCACTTGCTCGAGGTCGGGCAAACCAGTCCGCTGATGGCCGTCGGTGTGGTGCCGGTGGGGAAGGTGTCCGCTGCCCAGGTCCAGCTGGGAGCGGCGACGCCGAGCCCGGCGGAAGCGGTTCCCATCACGACCTTGGGACCGCTGGCCGTCGTCCCTGTGAGAACGCAGGTCGTCGCGGTCGCGGTCGACGGGCACGCCACGTTGGTGATGCCGGTGAGAGTGACGCCGGTCGGGTTGGGCGACGACTCGGTCCAGCCGAGGCCATAGCCACCGGAGACGATCACCGGAGTACCGGCGCTGGGTGAGGTGCTGGTCGCGCTGGCGATACATCCGCCAGAGCCCGAGGGGCACACGAGGTTCGAGAGCCCGGCGATGGTGGCTGACGTCGGTGCCGCGGTGATGGCGTCGGTCTGCCACGTGTCGGAGCCGACACCGATGGTGCCCGTGAGCACCGCGGCAGCTCCGGTGGTCGTCGCGCCGACGGCCACACAGGTGGTCGACGACGGGCAGATGACCTGGGACAACGACGCCAGGCCCGTGGGGAACGTGTCGTTGCCGAAGCCGGCGGCTGTGGTCAGAGACGAGACGATCACGGCGCCGGACGAGCCGTAGCCGACTCCGATGCATCGAGTCGAAGCGCCGGCACACGCCACCGAGGTCAGACGGGTCACGCCCGAAGGCAGAGACGCCGGCGCCCACTGAGCGGTGCCTTGGTTGTAAACGGTGAGTACAGCCGTTCCTGCGACCCCCGTTCCCGTTCCCGTCTCACCCGTGGCGATGCAGGTGAGGACACCCAGACCGGGACAGAAGACGCCATCCTCGGTCGACGTCGACGACGGATAGTTGACGTTGATGATGCTTCCCTGGTCGAAGCTGGCGGTCAGCCGTGAGACTGCGCCGATGACCACGGTCGTCGTGTTGGACACCGACTGGGGCTGGGTCAGTTCGTGGTTGCTGATGGTTCCGGTTGCGTTCTCCACGAAGGGCGGCGACCCATAGGTGGTGTCCGAACTGTGACCAGCCAGGATCCCGCTTGTGGCATTGGCGAGCGATACCGTGTAGGTGCCGGGTTCGACTTGAGCGAAGGCACAACCATTGCTGTCGGGATAGATGGTGAGTGTCGACTGGGCGGGAGTGCCGGAGGTCTGGGTGATCGTGACCGGAGGAGCCGTCACACGTTCGCTCCATGGGTTTGCCTGAGTGTCGAGCGCGGTCTGATCGCCATTGACCTGGAGGGCGATGAAGCCGAGGGTCTGGATCCCCGACGGGGGATAGTTGAGGACGATGCTGTCCTGCACGTTGTTTGTGTCGGTGGTGGGGCCCCACGACACGCTGACAGTGAGCTTGAGTAACTGCGGGGTCCCGGCAAGACAAAGGTTGGGCTGTCCGCCGTTGCCGGTTCCCTGCAAGGTCGTCCAGTCGTACTCGGCGAGAAGCGCGTAGGTGACGCCGCCCGCCGACTGGGTGGTTGTGGCTTGGGCGACCGAGGCGCTGGCCAGTGTCGAGACGGTCGTGGTCCTCCAACCCGTGACCCCCGAGAACTTGTAGGGGCTCGTCGTTGTCACCGATGTGTAGTGCACAGTCTGCTGACCGGCGGTGGTGACCACGGTCAGAGATCCAGAGGCGCTGAAGCCGGAGGTCGACGAGACCGTGAGGGTGGTGAGACCAGACGCCGCCTGGCCGGTGATCGCCGTTGGGATGGTCGTCGTGGCCGCTCCCGCACCGACCGGGGCTGACTGCGTACCCACGAACACCTCGCCGTTGCTGTCGACCGGGGGGGTGACGTTCGACAGCGTCTCGACCCATTGCTCGGCGATGGACAGGGCCGTCTGCTGGTTCGTCGACTGCCCTGCCTGAATGATCGAGGAGCCGTAGAGATAGGTGAGCGGAAGCATGGTGATCATCAGGATCGTGAAGGCGACGACCACTTCGACCATCGTCACTCCGCTGTCCGCCCGGCGGGCGCCCGATCGGCCGGCGGCCGCGCTCGTGCATCGGTTGTGAGGGGGCTGATGGGTCAGCCATCGGCGGGAGCGATGTGTCCGGTTTGTATGCATGTCGTTAATCGGCAGGGTAAGCGTCTGAAATTGCTGTTCACAGGCGTGATTCCACCTATAAGGCGGTAACGGCGCATCTGGTGCCCAACTTGAGCAGGGCTTTGTCAGAATCGACGAAAGGCGCCGGATGGCCGCTGTCCACACCTGTCGCGGCGTCATCGGGGCTTCGTGACATCCCGCAGCAAGTTGGGAGCCGGCTCGTCGTTTGGCAGCCCGACGCCTGCCGTCGGCGAGCACCGGGACCAGGACCGGGGCGGGCGAAGGTTGGTGGCCGCCTCGACTATTGGCCTGGGTGGCAGTAGCCCAACGGCGGCTGCTCAGACTCCGATCGAACTCAGTAGGACTTGGGCAGTCCCAAGGAGTGCTGGGCCACGAAGTTGAGGATCATCTCGCGGCTCACGGGCGCGATCCGCAGCAGACGGGTCATGCCCCACATGTCGGCCAGACCGAACTCGCTCGACATGCCGTTTCCGCCGTGGGTCTGGATGGCCTGATCGAGGGCGGCCAGCGCCGCCTCGGCCGCCGAGTACTTGGCCATGTTGGCCGCCTCGCCGGCTTCGGGTGTGTCACCCGCGTGGTCGCAGAGCCACGCCGCCTTGTCGGTCATGAGTCGGGCCAGCTCGACTTCGACCTTGGCCTTGGCCAGTGGGTGGGACAGACCCTGATGACGGCCGATCGGAGTACCCCAGACCTCGCGGCTCTTGGCGTAGTCGGCGGCACGGTTGAGCGCATAGCGACCGATCCCGTTGGCCGTTGCCGCCGAGAGGATGCGCTCGGGATTGAGCCCGAAGAAGAGCTGGCGAAGCCCTTCGCCCTCCTCGCCGATGAGGCGGTCCGCCTCCACCTCGGCATTGTCGAAGAACAGGGTGTACTGCTTCTCAGGGGCGACGATCTCGACCGGGAGGACCTGTGCTTGGAGTCCCGGTGTGTCGGTGTCGACGACGAAGAGCGATAGGCGACCACGACCGGTATCAGGGTCGATGCCGGTGCGGGTCACCACCAAGATGGCCTCGCACTCGTCGACGCCGGAGATGTAGTACTTCGATCCGTTGAGCCGATAGAGGTCGCCGTCCTTGGTGGCGGTGAGCGAGAGGTTGTGGGAGTTGGACCCGGCATCCGGCTCGGTGATGGCGAACGCCATCTTGAGCTCGCCGGTGGCAAAACGTGGGAGCCACCGTTGCCGCTGGGCCTCGGTGCCGAAGCGGGCGATGACCGTGGCGCAGATGGCCGGTGACACGACGATGACGAGCAACGGGCAGCCGGCCGTGGCCAGCTCCTCCTGCACGGCGGCGAGCTCGCTGATTCCTCCTCCACCGCCGCCGTACTCCTCGGGCACGTTGACGCCGAGGAAACCGGCCTCGGCCACCGCGTCCCACAGCTCGGTCGTCCGTTCGTCGGCGTGGGCCTTGGCCACGTAGTAGTCGTGGCCGAATTTGGACGCGATCGACGCGACCGCCTCGCGGAGCATGTGCATCTCGTCGGATTCGATGAAGTCCATTGGTCGCTCCTTGCCCTACCGGGCCTGGCTCCCCAGCTCTCGGCCGGTGCCTTCGTCCCCGGACAGCAGGTCGACCGGGATATCGACGAGCCTCGATCGAAGGTACTCGCCGAGACCCTTGGCCTGTGGATCGCGCCGGGTGGAGGCGGCTACTCCTTCGCCCAGCAACCCGACCACCACGAAGTTGATTGCCCGAAGGTTGTCGAAGACGTAGCGCTCCACCAGCAGGTCGTCGGCCTCGGGTAGGAGCTGGCGGAAGCGGTCGAGCGAGAGGTAGCCCTCGAGCCAGGCCCACACCTCATCGGTACGGGCCCAAAAGCCCACGTTGGCGTTGCCCCCTTTGTCCCCCGAGCGGGCCCCGATCAGAGTGCCGAGGGGCAGCCGACGCACCTCTCCAGCTGCATCGATGTGCACCTCTGCGTTGGTTCCCGTCGGATCACGAGATCCGACGGCCGGACCCGGCGCAGGGTGCAGACATGGGTGCGGTCACGAAGGCCGGCTCCTCGGTGGCGTCGGGGGCGAGCGACGCATCAGTCGCATCGACCACTTCCGGACGTCCGCCGCCGGCGGGCAGATGAGCCTGGTGCGGAACCTTGACTCGACGACCGTCGGCGTGGACGACCTCGGGCACCACGAGGTGGGCGGGCACCAGGGTGGGCCAGTAGACGCCGTAGTCGGTGGCGGCGCTGGGCGGGCCGGTGAGATGCAGCCCGGGGTAGCCGGCCAGAGCCAGCTCGGTAGCCGCGCTCGAGAACCGACGACCAACACGCTCTGCATCACCGTCCTTGACCGTGATGCAGAGCTCGGCCGTGGCCTCGGCGTTGGTCGGCGCGTCGGGCTTGTCGGTGCGGATGAGCTGGGTGTCGAAGGTCTCGAACTGAGTGGTACCGCCGAGGGCGTCTCTGAGCGAACGCAGGGTGAGCTCCGCCTTGGCTTCGATGTCGAGGCCGGTCAGCACGAAGGTCATGGCGTTGCGCCAGCCACCGAGGAGGTTGATCGAGACCTTCACATCGGGCGGCGCCGGGTTCCCCTTGGTCCCGGACATGAGCACTCGGTCGGGTCCGACCTCCTCGAGACGCACCGTGTCGAAGCGTGCCACGACGTCGGTGTTGGGGTAGTCGGGGCCGGCGATCTCGTAGAGCAGCTGGGCGGTCACCGTTCCGACCGACACCTGGCCTCCCGTTCCTGGGTGCTTGGTGATGACGGCCGACCCGTCGTCGGCCACCTCGGCGATGGGGAATCCCGGATGCTCGAGGCCCGGAACCTCGGTGAAGAACGCATAGTTGCCGCCCGTTGCCTGGGCGCCGCATTCGATGACATGGCCGGCAGCCACCGCGCCGGCCAGGGCGTCCCAATCGGTCGGATGCCAACCGTGGTGCCAGGCAGCCGGACCGACCACCAGCGAAGCGTCGGTCACCCGCGGGCAGATGACGACGTCGGCCCCTTCGGCCAGGGCCTCGGCGATCGGCCAGCCACCGAGGTAGGCGTTGGCCGACACCACCTCACGAGCCGCCTCGGCCAGGGGCTTTCCTGTGTCCAGGTGGAACAGCTCGTGACCGTCGGCGGTCAGCAGGTCGAGCCGGGGGAGGAGGTCGTCGCCCTCGACATGGGCCACCGAGACGGCGATGCCGAGACGGTCGGCCAAGGCGCGGACGTGGTCGGCGAGCCCTGCCGGGTTGAGACCGCCGGCGTTGGTCACCACCTTGATGCCGGCGTCGACGCAGCCACCGAGCACTTGCTCCATCTGGGTGAGGAAGGTCACCGCCCATCCCCGGCTCGGATCCTTCCGGTAGCCCTTCCAGAGGATGAACATGGTGAGCTCGGCCAGCCAGTCGCCGGTCAGGACGTCGATGGGCCCCCCTTCGACCATCTCCCGCGCCGCGGCCAAGCGGTCACCGTAGAAACCCGAGCAGTTGGCGATGCGGAGGGGATCGGCCATGGCCGTCAGTTCCCGTCGGCGGGGCCGGCGGCCTTTCCAGTTTCCTCGTGCGACGGCTCGAGCGAGGTCCGGTTGGACCATGACGAGCAACCGACCCGACTCCACCTGATCGCCTACCTGCACCTCGACCTGGTGACCGTCCCCGCCAGCGGGGCGTGCACGGAATGCTCCATCTTCATGGCTTCGAGCACCACCAACAGAGCACCCACCTCCACCCGCTCACCGGCCGTTACTGCCACTCGCACGACACCGCCGGGCATGGGGGCGAGGGCCGAGCCCTCGGTCCGCTTCTCGTCCGTTCGTGGGAACCGAGGTCGAAGGCGCAAACTGGTGCTGCCATCCGGGCCGTCGACGAAGAATGTCGCTCCGGATTCGTCGACGTCCGTGTCGGAGCCGTGGACATCGACGCGATAGGTGCGGCTGACCCGGTCGATGGTCAGGGTCACCGAGTCGGGGTGGACACAGATCTCCTCGACTGGGAATTCCTTGCCGTCGATCTCGAGTGCCAGCTGCTGCGGGCGCTCGACGCCGGGCCGTGGCCAGCCGTAGCCCACGGTCACCGACCGCGAGCTGCAGTCGACGGTGACCTCCTGCAGTCCGGACGGGTTGTTGCGGAAACCGGCCGGAATGGTGGTCTGTACACGGGCACGGGATCGCCGTCGAGCCCGCGCCGTCAACGCTGCCGCCACCGCGTGACGATCCACCGCCGCATCGTCGGCGAGTGGTGCGGCCAGGCCGTCTGGGCCATCGAGCCCGATCCGCTCGAGGAAGCCGGTGTCGGTCATTCCGGCACCGAAGTCAGCGTGTCGCAACACCCTGACCAAGAGGTCGCGGTTGGTGGTGAGACCATGGATGCGGGCGCTGGCCAAGCTGGCGGCGAGGACGGAGGTGGCCTCGTCCCGAGTAGGGGCGTGGGCAATCACCTTGGCCAGCATGGCGTCGTAGTACGGAGCTCACGACCGATCCCGTTTCGACGCCGCTGTCCACCCGGAGCCCCGGCTCCCTCGTTTCGACCTCGAACCGGTCGAGGGTTCCTGTTTGTGGGAGCCACTGGCGGGCCGGATCCTCGGCGTAGAGGCGCGCTTCGACCGCGTGGCCTTGGGGCCCGGCCGCCACGGCTCGCTGCACTTCATCGGGCAGGGGCAACCCTTGTGCCACCAGCAGCTGCAGGCGGACAAGGTCCAACCCGGATACCGCCTCGGTGACCGGATGCTCGACCTGAAGGCGGGTGTTCATCTCGAGGAAGTAGGCACGGCCGCCGCCAGCCGCCGCATCGTCGCTTCCATCGAGCACGAACTCGACGGTGCCGGCGTTCACATAACCGACGGCCCGGGCGGCGGTGACCGCCTGCTCGGAGAGGCTCGCTCGCAGGGCGGTATCGACCACCGGGGACGGTGCTTCCTCGACGATCTTCTGATGACGGCGTTGGATGCTGCACTCACGTTCGAAGAGGGCCACCACACTGCCGTGCTCGTCGGCCATCACCTGGACTTCGATGTGACGGGGGGAAGGGACCAAGTCGCTCGAGGAAGAGCGTGCCGTCGCCGAAGGCGGCAACCGCCTCCCGCTGGGCGCTCGCAACGGCCTCTTCCAACTCGGAGCGTTCGAGGACCACCCGCATGCCACGGCCCCCCCCGCCCGCCGACGCCTTGACCAGAAGGGGCCACCCGAGCTGGTCGACCAGACCCGTCGTCCGGAAGGGCGCCTGCATCACCGATGCTGATGGAAGGGAGGGTGGGCACGCCGGCTCGGATCATGAGCTCTTTGGCCCCGATCTTCGACGCCATGGCGTCCATGGCATCGGCGGGCGGCCCCACCCAGACCAGGCCGGCGTCGAGGACGGCTCGGGCGAAGGCGCCGGATTCCGACAAGAACCCGTAGCCAGGATGGACGGCGTCGGCCTTGGCCCGGACGGCGGCGTCGAGGATGCGCTCCACGTCGAGGTAGGTGTCGGCCGCGGCCGTGCCCGGCAGTCGCACGGCAATGTCGGCGGCCGCGACATGTGGGACTCCGGGCGTCGGCGTCGGAATGGACGGCCACGGTGGCCATGCCCATGGCCCGAGCCGTGCGCATGATCCGTATGGCGATCTCGCCGCGGTTGGCCACCAGGAGTGTGGTGATGCGACGGGACGGGCGGGTACGGCTTCACGTCGGCCTCACATCCGGAAGACGCCATAGCCGCGAGTGCCGGAGATGGGTTGGTTGTCGATCACCGACAGGCAGATACCGAGCACGGTCCGGGTGTCGCGGGGGTCGATGATCCCGTCGTCGTAGAGACGGGCGGTGAGGAAGAGCGCCTCGGACTCGGACTCGATCTGCGCTTCGACCTCTGCTCGCATGGCGGCGTCGGCTTCCTCGTCGAAGGGGACGCCTCGAGCCTCGGCCGACTGCCGGGCGACGATGGAGAGCACGCCGGCCAGCTGGGCCGGACCCATGACGGCAGAGCGAGCGTTGGGCCATGCGAAGAGGAACCGAGGTTCGTAGGCCCGACCGCACATGCCGTAGTTGCCGGCCCCATACGAGGCGCCGATGTTGACGGTCAAGTGGGGGACCGAGGAGTTGGTGACGGCATTGATCATCAGCGCCCCGTGCTTGATGATCCCCGCTTGTTCGTAGTCCTTGCCCACCATGTAGCCGGTCGTGTTCTGCAGGAAGAGGAGCGGGACGTCGATCTGGTTGGCCAGCTGGATGAACTGGGTGGCCTTCTGGGCCTCCTCCGAGAAGAGCACGCCGCGGTGGTTGGCCAGGACGCCGATCGGGATAGCCATAGATGGAGGCCCACCCGGTCACCAGGCTGGTGCCATAGAGGGGCTTGAACTCGTCGAAGCGCGAACCGTCGACAACTCGGGCGAGCACTTCCCGCGGGTCGAAGGGAACCCGCGGGATCGGCCGAGGCGATCCCAGGAGCTCGTCCGGGTCATACAGGGGTTCATCGGACGGCCGGGTCGGCCCCGGGCCGAGCTTGCGACAGTGCAGGTTGCGGACGATGTCCCGTCCCGATTCGGATGGCGTCGACCTCATCGGCGGCCAGGTAGTCGGCGAGGCCGGATGTCCGGGCGTGCATGAGTCGCACCGCCGAGCTCCTCGTCGGTCGACTCCTCGCCGGTGGCCATCTTCACGAGCGGGGGGCCGCCGAGGAACACCTTCGAGCGCTGCTCGATCATCACGATGTAGTCGCTCATCCCCGGCACATAGGCCCCGCCGGCAGTGGAGTTGCCGAACACGATGGCCACCGTGGGGATGCTGGCGGCCGACAGCCGGGTGAGGTCCCGGAAGGCCCGTCCGCCCGGGATGAACAGCTCGGCTTGGGCCGGCAGAGTCAGCGCCTCCCGACTCCACCAGGTTGATCACCGGCAGCCGGTTCTGGAGGGCGATGTCCGAGGCCCGGGCGCCCTTGCGGAAGGTGTAGGGGTTCATGGCGCCGCCCCTGACGGTGGGGTCGTGAGCGGAGATGAGGCACTCGACGCCCGACACCACGCCGATACCGACCACCGAGGAGGCGCCGACCGCGTATTCGGTCCCCCAGGCGGCCAGGGGCGCGAGCTCCAGGAAAGCGGTGTCCCGGTCGACCAGGAGCTCGATGCGCTCGCGGGCCAGCAGCTTCCCCCGTTGGTGATGCCGTTCCACGTACCGCTGGCCGCCACCGGCCCGAGCGATGGCCAGCTGCTCGGCCACGGCCTCGACTGCCGTGGCCAGGGCTTCCTGGTTGGCCCGGAACGTTTCGGAAGCCGGGTCGATGGCAGTGGCGAGGGTGGGCATGGCTTTGGGACCGACCGCGCTCGAGAACGGGAACTGGCCGGAGCCGGGTCGCACCGCGCTTCCCGACGTGGGAAGAATAGGTCCATGGTCTCTGCGTTGCGTGACGAAACGACTGCTCGGCTGCTCGGACGACCGGATCGGCCAGGCCGAAATCGGCTCGAACGCTCCGGGTGGTCCCACCCACCGACGACATCTCCTGGCGCATCCGGTCCGCATTCGGCTGACGCGACCGTGGCTGGCCCGGCATGGTGATCCGCGTCGAGCCCCAAGGAGCCGGTGACGACGAGCGGCCCGTGGTCCGTCGCCAATCGGTGAGCCCGGCACGTCGCCGACCGAGTGGTGGCCGCGAGCGCCCGCGTCCACTGTCGGCAGTGGTGCTGGCTGCCGGCGAGGGGACCCGCATGCGTTCGGCGCGCCCGAAGCCCCTGCACCGGCTGTGTGGTCGCCCGATGGTCCTCCACGTGCTGGATGCGTTGGCGCAGCTCTCGGTGTCGCGGGTGGTGGTCGTCGTCGGCCACCGAGCCGACTGGGTGACGAAGACGCTCATCGAGCACGCGCCCCCCGGCATGTCCATCGAGTTCGTCGAGCAGCCGGAGCAACGCGGCACCGGTGACGCCATGGCCGTTGCTCTCACCGGCCTGCCGACCGATGATGACGACGACGCCGATGTGGTCGTCCTTCCGGGTGATACCCCGCTCCTGCGGGCCACCACCCTGGCCGAGCTGGTCCACGAGCACCGGTCGTCGGACGCCGCGGCCACGCTGCTCACTGCCGTTCTGCCCGATCCATCGGGCTACGGACGGGTCGTGCGAGGACGGGACGACGCCGTGGCCCGGGTGGTGGAGCACGTCGACGCCACCGACGAGGAGCGAGCCGTTGAGGAGATCAACACCTCGATCTACTGTTTTCGCCGCAGCGTGCTCGCGCCGTCCCTCCGACGACTGAGTCCGGCCAACATCCAAGGCGAGTACTACCTCACGGACGTCATCGAGGTGCTCTACGAGGCCGGCCACCGGGTGACCACGTTGGTCGTGGAGGACACCATGGAGGTGGCGGGGGTCAACGACCGGGCCCAGCTGGCCGTGGCCGAGGCCGAATTCCGCGATCGCATCAACGAGCGGTGGATGCGCCGAGGCGTCACCATGTGGGACCCTCAGACCACCTATATCGACGTCGATGTGGAGCTCGAAGGTGACGTCGTGCTCTTGCCCGGGGTCGTCCTGCAAGGTCGCTGTCAGATCGGCGAGCACGCCGAGATCGGCCCGAACTCGCGGTTGGTGGACACGATCGTGGGGGAAGGTGCGGTCGTCGAGTCGAGCGTCTGTCGCCGCTCACAGATCGGGGCCGAAGCCCGGGTGGGCCCCTTTTGCGTATTGGCCGAGGGGAGCGAGGTCCTGCCCGGTGCCGTCGTGGCCCCTCCGGTCTGGCCCTCGGAACCGGCGAGCGGAGCACAGTAGCCTCGTGTCCATGGAATTCATCCCTCGGCGGCGTCTGGAGCTCGTGTCCGGACGGTCCCATCCCGACCTAGCTCAAGCCATCGCCGACCAGCTCGGCGTGAAGCTGGGCGAGGCCAATCTGCGCGAATTCGCCAACGGTGAGATCCACTGCCGGTTCGACTCGTCGATACGCGGCAGTGACGTGTTCATCATCCAGACCCACTGTGACCCGGTGAACAACTCGCTAATGGAGCACCTGATCATGATCGACGCGGCCAAGCGGGCGTCGGCCAAGCGGATCACCGCCGTGTGCCCCTACTACGGCTACTCGCGCCAAGACCGCAAGGCCACGGGCCGCGAGCCGATCACCGCCAAGCTCGTGGCCGACATGCTGTCGGTGGCCGGCGCCGACCGGGTGGTGAGTGTCGACCTGCACTCCGGTCAGATCCAGGGGTTCTTCAACGTTCCCTTCGACCACCTGACGGCGGCGCCCGTCCTCGTGGACTACCTGCGCCAGAACTGCACCGACAACCTGGTGGTGGTGGCGCCGGATGCCGGTCGTGTGCGGGTCGCCGAGCGCTTCAGCCAGCACCTGACGGGTGGGTTTGCCGTTGTCCACAAGAGCCGTCTCCGCAGCCAGGGCAACCAGGTCGAAGCCCTTTCGGTGGTCGGCGACGTCGAGGGGCGTCATTGCGTGCTCATCGACGACATGATCGACACGGCCGGCACGGTCGTGGCTGCCGCTGATCTGCTGGCCGAGCGGGGTGCCACCGAGGTGTGGTGCATGGCCACCCACCCGCTTCTCTCCGATCCGGCCATCGACCGGCTGAAGAACTCCTCCATTGCTCGGGTGGTGGTCACCGACACCTTGCCCGTGCCGTCCCATCGTCAGTTCGACAAACTCGAGGTGCTTTCGGTGGCAAAGCTCATCTCCGACGCCATCGATGCCGTCTTCCAGGACACGTCGGTCTCCGAGATCTTCGGCGGCGAGAACCTGACCTGAGCGATCGGCGGCCCTCGACAGAGGAGCCAACGCATCGGACCTTCACAGCTGTTGTTCAGGTTCGGGCACTACCCTTAGCTTCAAGCGACGTCCTATGGAGGCCTTCGGTTTGCTCGGTCGAGGCGATTCGGTTCTGCTCATCTCAGGACTTAATGAGCGTGCCATCGGTGGCCTGTTTGTCTTCGACGGCTCCGACCTCATCACCATCGACCGGCTGTCCTCGACCGGAATTGCCGTCACGGAGACGACGGTGGGTCGGTTGGTGCAATCGTCGGTGGACTACCCGCCTGGTGCTCAGTTTTTCGTCTACGACCAGATCGGTGTCAAGGAATTCCGGCGGCTGGACGAGGTCGTCGATCCGCACGATCTGCTTCCATTCGGAGACGGAGCATGGCTCGCCGTGTCCAGCATTCGAAACGCGATCTTCCGCATTCACCCTGACGGAATGGTGGAGACCGTGTGGCAGCCGTCGCTGGTCACCGACTCGTGGCACGTCAACTGCATCGCCATGGCCGACGGTGAGTTGTGGGCGACCGCATTCGGTCGTTTCGAGTCGAGTCGAGAGTGGTCCGGCGAGGGCGGTCTTGGCACTGGATTCTTGAGGAACCTCACGACCGGCGAGGAGTTCGGAGGGCTGTCGCACCCCCACTCTCCCCGTCGTATCTCCGGTCGCTGGTGGGTCTGCAACTCACTGGAGAAGTCGCTCGTCCGTTGGGACGGTGACCGATGGGAGCCAGTCGCCACCTTGCGGGGCTACCCCAGGGGTCTCGCCACCGACGGCGACCTGGTCTTCGTAGGGGAAAGCGGGGACCGAGAAGCGCAGAGGAAGACGGAATCCGACACCGACACGGCGCGCGCTTCGATCGCCGTGCTCCGAGGGAGCGAGATCGTGGCTCGAATCATGTTGCCCTGTGCGGAGGTCTATGACCTTGCCATCTGTCCGGTCAACCTGGTCGAGGGCCTGCGGCGAGGATTCAACATGCCCCCTGTCGACGCCGAAGGCTCGGAGAAGGCGGACGTGCTGGGCCTGGTCGGAGACCGGGAGATCCTGAGAGGAGTCGGCGAGCGCCTGCGTCCTGAGGCAGTGGCCACCCGAGTTCGGATCGAACCGTTCTCGAGCATGCAGGCAGGAGATCAGCGGTCGCTGGTGGCCAGTGTCGAGAACCTCGGATCATCGGTCTTCGCCAGTGTGCATCCCTATCCTGTCAACTTGAGCTACCGATGGAACGGCGAGGATGGTGGCCAGATCGACGGCCAGCGGACGCATCTCGGAAGGCCGCTCCTGCCGGGGGCGGAGGAGGCGTACGAGATCTTCGTGCAGGCACCGCAGGAGCCGGGCGAGTATTCGCTTTCCGTCTCACTCGTCCAAGACGGGAACTTCTGGCTCGACGAGATCAGCGCTTCGAACGGCACCCGTTTCCGCGTTTCGGTGGTCTAACGAGGTCGCCTGATCACTTAGGAGCTCTCGAATTCCGGTGAGCCGCTCCTCGTGGGACATCCCCGCGAAATGGACAATGCGAGGCGCCGGGCTCGGGTCGGCGGGGACGCTGTTCCAAGCCGTTGACAAGAGACGGACGCGAGGCCACATGGGTGTGGGGCGAACGAGCCGAACCTTCGGCTGAAGTTCGAAGCCAAGGAGCGTGAGAACCGCCGCGTTCTCCCACCACTTGTGGTCGATGAACTGGGTGGAGTCCCAGACGGCGTCGAGGAACTCCGTGACGGTCGCATCCTTACGGATCAGCCACACGCCGCAATTGGGGATGGGATCTTCACCTTCTGGGGTGACATGGGCGGCCAGGCCCATGAGATGGTCGGGGCGAAGGGCGTCCGCAATGTCGAGTGTGTCGTCGACGATGACCGCATCGGCGTCGATCCAGAGGACCTCGTCATAGGAGCCGAGGAGGTCTTGGAAGAGCCGGACCTTCCGCCACGAGGTCGGTCGATCCTGCGCCGGATCGGCGTCGAAGAGGTGCAGCTCGTAGCCGTGCCGCTCGGCGAAGGCGGCAAAGGTCGGCCCTGTCATCTCGAGCAGCTCGGCATGCGGACCAACGCCCAGCGAGCAGAGGGCGCGTCGCACGCCGCTCAGGATACGCAGCCACTAGGTCTCAATTGCGATCGGGCGGCTGGAGCGAGGGACGGGGCGTCCCTCGGGCGGTCCTTACGACTGGCGAAGGGCGATCGATCGAACGCCGAGGCCGATCTCCCGGTCGTCAGAGGTGCCGAGTACCTCTGAGGGGCGCCATGTCTCACATTCCACGATGAACCGGGACGCTTCGGGGTCGTAGGGCAGCTCAACCGTGAGCTCGGAGCTGGGGGCTGCGACTCCGTTCACGCGATTCTTCCCGTGCTGGATAGAGAACTGCAGGTCTCGGACGGAGGGAATTGACGGCCTCGAGCGCCACCGACGCGTACGTGCCCCCACGTTCGAGGGTGATCTCACTTCTACGGGTTGAATTACGAACCATCTCGCCATTGGCCAAGCCGGATGCCGCCCACGTGCCGTCTTCGTCGGGCGGCAGGTCGAACGTGGACATGTCGTAGCGACCGTTCGCCCGACGGGCTTCGAAGATGATGCCGAGGTGCGTACCCGTATTGACGTGCTTCGTGACCAACCAGCCGAGTTGCTGCAAGGTCCGCACGAAATACGACTCCTGATAGCCGAGCTCCAGCCAGCCGTTGGCCCGAATCGCCCAGAGTGACTCGCCGTCCATACGGAGGCCCCATGGGACGGGAAACGAGTCGGTGATCGGTTCTGCAGCGAAGAAGACCCTGCCCTCCGGGGCAAGGACCTTGTCGAGCTTTTCGAACAGCGCTCGGTGATCCGAACAGTGGTGAAACGACTCGAAGAACAAGACGGCGTCGAAGGTCTTGCCAAGCTGATCGATCTCTAGATAGCCGCCCTCACGAACATCGATGGCGAGCGAGAGGTTTGCCGCACGTTGGCGGACGAGGCCGGCGAAGTTGGGATCGATATCGACGGCGGTGACGTCGTAGCCCATACGGGCCAGAGCCTCCGTGGTATTACCCCAGCCCGCGCCGAGCTCAAGGATCCTCGACCCAGGGGCGAGGCCCATGGTCAGGATGATGATTCCCACGGCCATCAAGTGGTGGCCGACCGTCTCTGGGCTCTCGGTGTAATAGGGGAAGGGGCGGTAGGGGTCGATCGGGAAGTTCGATACTTCGTGGTCGACCTCGTACGAGTTGCGACCGGAGATCACTCGGTACAACTCGAATTGCTTCTCCTCGTACTCCCGACTGTATGGGTCCTTCGGGAGATCCGTGAGGGGGGCCATTTGGAACCCGCCGAATACCTCGCGCATCTTGTCGTCCGAGACCCTCCACGCCTCGCTGACTTCCTTGAGCTTCTCGTCGAGCCGCTCGAGCGTGCTGACGGTCTCCACGTCCGCCGACTCATCGGCCCCGGCAGCGGATTCAGCCGGACATGGCTCCTCGTCCTCATCCTCGGACGCGGTCACCGAGTTGGGGGGGAGATTGGCGGTACCTGGTGTCTCCGTATCCTGCAGCGCTGATCGTCGTGTGGGCCGCATGAGTCGGCGCAACGTGCTCACCTACCAAGGTGTCGTTGGCTGATGGGTTGCGATACGCCGCTCAGAGTAAACCAATGGTCGGCCAACTCCCTTTCAGGGCACTGACCGAGCCCATCTCGAACATTTGAGGGCCGGCAAGGTGTCGGTCTGAGCCGATCTGGCTCGGCGTGCCCGAGGTTCGGTATCATCGGGGCCGCGGATAGGCGCCGAAGTCGGCACCGCCGCCGGCTCAATCCTGATCTCGGTGTCAAGCTGGCCCCTCGAGGAGACACTTCCCATGCCCGAAATCACACTTCACGCCGAAGCCGGCCGCCCCATCGGCTCCCGGCCACACGGCGCCTCCGCACGGACGGGAAGATCCCTGGAGTGGTGTACGGCCACGGCGCCGATCCAATGCCCGTTGCCGTTGGTGCCCGCGAGTTCCAGGTGGCCCTCTCCGGAGAGGCGGGCACCAACACCCTGCTCTCGCTGTTGGTTGACGGCACGAGCTATCTGACCCTGGCCCGCGACATCCAACGGCACCCGTATCGCAATGTGGTCACTCACGTGGACTTTCTCATCGTGCGGCGTGACGAGGTCATCAGCGCCGAGGTCAGCATCAACCTGGTGGGCGAGGCTCTCGAGGTCGCCCACGGTGACGGTGTCGTCGAGCAACAGCTCTTCGCCTTGGCCGTGAAGGCCAAGCCGGCCGATATCCCGTCTTCGGTGGAGCTGGACATCTCCGAGCTCACCATCGGGAGCACGTTGCACGTGTCCGACATCGCCCTTCCTCCTGGCGTCGAGCTCGAGACCGATCTCGAGGCCTCGGTCGTCACCGGCCAACCGCCACGGGTCCAAGCGCTCGAGGAGCCGGTCGAAGGGGCGCTGGCCGAGGGCGAAGAGGCGGCCGAAGGCGCCGAAGGCGGTGCTACAGCCGGTGGCGGGGATGCGTCGGCTTCGGCCGATGCCGGCGACAGCTCGGAGGGCTAAGCGCTCCGTCGTCGGCGTGCCCCTCAGGGCGAACGCTCGGGGGCACCGGCCGACCTTGTCGTCATGGGGCTGGGCAATCCGGGTGCCGAGTTCGAGGGCACGCGTCCACAACGTGGGGGCCGACACCGTCGCGGTCTTGGCCGGTCGTCACGGTGGCCGGCTCCGGTCCGAGAAGGGTCTGCGCGCAACAGCCACCACCATCGAAGCCGGTGGTCAAAGGATGCTGATCACCGTTCCGCTGACCTACATGAACGACTCGGGGATGGCGGCTGGCCCGATCGTGCGCCGAGCGGAGCTTGACGGCCAACTTGCCGAGCGGCTGATCGTGATCCATGACGAGCTCGACCTGCCTCCGGGACGCATCCGGGTCAAGGCCGGTGGCGGGACCGCCGGTAACAACGGGCTCAAGTCGCTGGTGGCACATCTGCACACGAATGAGTTCCTGCGGGTGCGCATCGGCATCGGCAAGCCTCCAGGGCTCAGCTCGGGCGCCGACTACGTCCTGCGCCGACCCGGCCGGTCCGATCGAGCCCTCCTCGACGTGGCCGTCGAGCAGGCGGCCGACGCAGTCGAGGCCATCGCCTCCGATGGGGTCGAGGCAGCCATGAACCGATTCAACGCCACCTGATGCGCTCTGGTCGTCGAATCGCCCGTCCTGTCGGGTCCGGGATGCCGATGCCGGCCCGACGGACCCGGCCGGCCTGCTCGCCGGGGCTCCGTGCAGGCGCTCCGCACTGATCGCGTCGATGGCGCCGCCTTCGATGGCTGACAGGTCGCAGCCACTACGGTGAGCAGGGCGTCAAGAGGGTCATCGGATATCGGGCGCCCTGCGGTCTCGAACAACCTGGGACAGTGCGCCGGGAAGATGCCGGCAGACGACGGGAAGGAGTGGAGCGTGGCGAAGTCCAGCAAGAGCCGGGACGAGGGGGGATGAGCAGGGACATGGCCTGCCCTCATGCTCCGCTTGACCATCGGCCCGATGATGATGACCCATGGGCTCAACAAGGTCCGGGGACCGGGGGGCATCGAGGGCACCACACGGTGGTTCGCCGGGCTCGGCTTCAAGCCGGCGGCCGTGCACGCACGGGTTGCGGCGGCCACCGAGATCGGCACCGGCGCCCTCCTGACCGTCGGCGCCATGACGCCGATGGCCGCAGCGGGCATCGTGGGCGTGATGACCTCGGCGGCAGCCACCGACCACAAGGGCAAGGGCTTTTTCATCTTCAAGGGTGGATGGGAGTACGTGGCCGTCGTTGCCGGGGTGGCAACCGCCATCGCCGCCCTCGGGCCGGGGCGGATCTCGATCGATGGCCTGCGGGGGAAGCCCCACGGCGGGATTCGTCCGGGCCCTGTTGGCGGCGGTGCTCGGTGTCGTGACCGCCCAGGGCGTCCTCGCTACCCGGCAGGAGCCTGAGACGTCGGCAAGCTGACGCGGCGGTCAGGTTGGCCGACGTGACCTCGTCATCTCCGTCCGCGGCCTGACCAAGTCGTACGGCGAGACGGCGGCGCTGAGGGGCATCGACCTCGAGGTGCGCCAAGGCGAGGTTCTCGCCCTGCTCGGTCCCAACGGCGCCGGCAAGACCACTGCCGTCGAGATCCTCGAGGGCTACCGGCACCGCGACGCCGGCCAGGTCACCGTCCTCGGCTCGGATCCCGCCCGGCGTGACCGATCATTGCGGTCAAAGGTGGGGATCGTCCTCCAGGAGTGCGCGCGTCGACCCGTACCTGACCGTCACCGAAGCACTCGACGCAGCAGGTCCGGGCTCTATCCGACGCCCCCGCCCGGTCGTCTGAGGTCGTCGAGCTGGTCGGCCTCGAGGCCAAGTCCAAATCGCGGGTCAAGGTCCTGTCGGGTGGCCAGCAGCGCCGGCTCGACCTCGGAATGGCCCTCGTCGGCAATCCAGAGCTCATCTTCCTCGACGAGCCCACCACCGGTTTCGACCCGTCGGCCCGCCGGGAGGCGTGGGAGGTGGTTCGCGGGCTGTGCGCCGAGGGCCGCACGGTGGTCCTCACCACGCATTACATGGACGAGGCCCAAGCCCTGGCCGACACGGTCACGGTCATCGCCAAGGGCCAGGTGGTGGCGCACCGGTTCACCGGACACCCTGGGCTGGTCGCGACCACGGTGCGGACGAAAGTGCGGTTGTGGCTGTCGACGGTGTGGCGTCGACGACCTGCCTTGGCCGAAGGAACCGCGTGCACCCGGCAGGGCGAGTACATCGAAGCTGCACTTGGCCGACCCCACCGACGCGCTGCACCGTCTCACCGGATGGGCCATCGGGCGCGGTGAGGCCCTCGACGGGCTGACGGTCGAACCGCCCGACCCTCGAGGAAGTCTACCTGAGCCTCACCAGCGAGGAGTCGTCTATGAACGACGTCCTCGTGGCCAAAGAGCAGGTGCGTTACGAGCAGAAGGCGCTACTGGCGCAATCCCGATGGCCGCCTTCTTCACCTTCATGTTCCCCGTGGTCTTCTTGGTGGTGGTGGGCACATCGGCCGGGTCGTTCCGCGGTGCCGGGCACCACCCTTCGTTACGACCAGTACGTGGTGGTGGCCATGCTCGCCTTCGGCCTCATGGGCGCTTGCTATACGAACCTGGCCATGACCATTTGCCTGCGCCGGGACAACGGGATGCTCAAGCGAATGCGGGGACACTCATCTCGATCGGCTCCTATATGGGCGGCATCATCGGCAGCGTGATGATCAACGTCGCCATTCTTGGCGTCATCGTGGTCGGGCTCGGGATGGCCTTTTACCACCTCCACTTCCCGTATCACCTCGGTGCCGCGCTCCTGACCTTGGCGGTGGGGATCGTGACCTTCTGTGCCATCGGCTTGGCTGTGACCGTCCTCGTGACCAACGCCGACGCCGCCCCGGCGGTGGTCAACGGGATCTACCTCCCGATCGTGTTCATCTCCGGCGTCTTCTATCCCGTGAGCAGCGAGCTCGGCGCTCTCGAAGATCGCCGACTTCTTCCCGATCCGGCACCTGGTCACGGGACTGGTTGCTTCATTCGAGAACGGACCGGGGTCGGGGTTGCACGTCGACGATCTCGTCGTAATGCTGATCTGGGCGGCCGGCGGCTTGATCTTCACGGCCCGCCAGTTTCGCTGGGAACCGCGACACCGCTGAACGATCGCCGGCGGCCGTGGCAGCGGCTCCGCCCGGAATGTTCAAGGCGTCACCACGCTCGGCCCCCGAGGAAGCGGCCGACATTCCGGGCGTGCCACCCCGGTACCCTGACCGTGAAGCCTCCGCCTCCTCGCTCCCCCCTTCTTCGCAACGAGCCGGCGATGACGCAGGTCGTCGGCGCGCCGGGCCACGCTGGCCGTGGCCACCCCGGCACAGGCCTTCGTGCTCGCGGGTCTGGTCCGGCTCGGTTCCCGTCGACCGGTGCTCGTGGTGACGCCCACCGGCGCGGCGGCGGAGCAGCTCGCCCACGATCTCGAGGTCTTCACCGGCGAGCCGGCAGACGGCCGCAGCGGCGACCGCGGTCGCGGGTTCCCCGAGGGCACCGGCCGGGTCGAGGTCTTCCCGGCCTGGGAGACCCTTCCCTTCGAGCGGGTCAGTCCCGACGTGGCCACCATGGGCCGTCGGCTTCGGCTGCTCTGGCGGCTGGGAGGAGCGGGCGCCGCGACAGGCGATCCGGCGGGCGACGGGCCGGCAACCGAACGGGCCGCGACCCTGGACCTGACATCGTCGTCGCGCCCATCAAGGCCGTCCTCCAACGGCTCGGCCCCTGGCGGGCGGCGGCCCGCCCCATTCGTGTGTCCAAGTGCGAGCAGGTGGTGGCCGACGAGCTCGTCGGCACGCTGGTCGCCGCTGGGCTACCGGCGCGAGCCCATGGTCGAGCACCGGGGCGAGCTCGCCGTCCGGGGCGGCATCATCGACGTCTTCCCCTCGACCGCCGACGCACCCGTGCGCATCGACCTGTGGGGCGACGAGGTCGACCGGTTGACTCGATTCGACGTCGGCGATCAGCGTTCCGTCGAGGATCTGGCCGCGGTCGAGATGTTCGGATGCCGTGAGCTGGTGCTCGACGAAGTCATGCGCAAGAGGGCGGCCGACCTCGTCGGGGCCGAGCCGTGGGGGCGCCAGCAGTGGGATCGGCTGGCAGACGCCCAGTCCTTCGACGGGATGGAGTCGTGGCTCCCATGGCTGGTGGACGGAGAGGAGCTGCTCTGCGACCTGTTGGGTGAGGACGCCCTCATCGTCTTGGTCGAGCCACGCCGGATACGAGACCGGGCCGGCGAGCTTTTGGAGGAGGAGACGGCGCTCGCCGAGGCTCTGGCCTCGACCTGGGGGGGCGGACATCGCAGAACGAGTCCTCGGCTCCACCTGCCCTTCGAACGAATGTTGGCGGCCACCGGTGCCGGCGTGGTCTCGCTCCTCCCGTCGGGGGACGCCACCGACGCGCCCTCGGTCGAGAGCCGCGGTTGGGAACCGATCCTCGGGGATGCGGGCAAGCTCGCCGCGCAGATCGGTGGCCTCGTCGAGGCGGGCTACACCGTCCTGCTCTGCGCCCAGAGCGCGGCGCCGCCGAGAGGCTCTCGGGCGTCCTGGCCGAGGAGGGGCTGACGGTCCGCGTCGAGCCGGCCGGGGCCGACGGCACCGACGATGACCTCGGCCAAGGGCCGGGGGCTCGCATCGTCGTCGCCACTGTCGACCGTGGGTTCGTGTTACCCGGGAGCCGGGTCGCTGTCCTCGCCGAATCCGACGTCACCGGGCGGCGCCGCCCGCACCGCCAGGCGCGCGCCCGGGCCCGCGCCACCGACGGGTTCTTCGACGACCTGGCCCCGGGTGGGTACGTGGTCCACCGGCAGCACGGGGTGGCTGTCTACGGCGGGATGGTGACTCGGACGATGGGAGGCGCCACCCGCGACTACCTCCTCCTCGAGTACCGGGGCGGTGATCGGCTCTACCTGCCCACCGACCAGATCGAACTCCTCACCCCCTACGCCGGCGGCGACTCTCCGACGGTCAACCGGCTGGGTGGCTCCGAGTGGCAGCGGACGCGGGCAAGGGCGCGGGCGGCCGTCCACGAGATCGCAGAGGAGCTGGTCGCCCTCTACCGCCGCCGGTTGCAGGTCCCCGGCCATGCCTTCGGCCCCGACACGCCCTGGCAAGCCGAGCTCGAGGCGTCGTTCCCCTTCGTCGAGACCCGCGACCAGTTGCGGGCCATCGAAGACGTGAAGGCGGATATGGAGCAACCCCGGCCCATGGACCGGCTGGTGTGCGGTGACGTCGGTTTCGGCAAGACCGAAGTCGCCATCCGGGCCGCGTTCAAAGCGGTCCAAGACGGTTACCAGGCCGCCGTGCTCGTGCCCACCACCCTGTTGGCCAGTCAGCACTTCCAGACCTTCTCGGACCGCTACGCCCCGTTCCCCATGCGGGTCGAGCTGCTCAGCCGCTTCCTGACCAACGCCCAGGCCCGTGACGTGGTGGCCGGGCTGGCCGACGGCTCGGTCGACGTGGTCATCGGCACCCACCGCCTGCTCGGCACCGACGTCACCTTCAAGAAGCTCGGACTGCTCGTCGTGGACGAGGAGCAGCGCTTCGGCGTCTCCCACAAGGAGTCCATGAAGGCGCTGGCCGAAGGAGTCGACGTGCTCACCCTCACGGCCAACCCCATCCCACGCACCCTCGAGATGGCCCTCACCGGCATTCGCGACCTCTCCATGGTCAACACGCCCCCGGCTGCCCGCCGCCCGATCCTCACCCATGTCGGCGAGTTCGACGAGGCGGCCGCTTCCGAAGCCGTGCGCCGTGAGCTCCTGCGCGAGGGCCAGGTGTTCTACGTCCACAACCGAGTCCAGGACATCGACGCGGTGGCGGGGCGGGTACGGGACCTCGTCCCCGAGGCCCGGGTGGTCGTGGCCCACGGCCAGATGGACGAGGGCTCCCTCGAGCAAGTGGTCCTCGACTTCTGGGAGGGCGCCTACGACGTCTTGGTGTGCACGACCATCGTCGAGTCGGGCATCGACATGCCCACTGTGAACACGCTGGTCGTCGACCGGGCCGACCTGCTGGGCCTGGGCCAGCTCCACCAGCTCCGGGGCCGGGTCGGTCGTGCCGGGCAGCGGGCCTACGCCTACCTGTTCCATCCCGTCGACCGGGTGCTGTCGGAGCAGGCCTACGAGCGGCTGCGGACCATCGGCGACCACACCGAGCTCGGCTCCGGTTTCAAGATCGCCCTCCGCGACCTGCAGATCCGGGGGGCCGGCAACCTGCTCGGCCGCGACCAGTCCGGCCACATCGCGGCCGTGGGCTACGACCTCTACGTGCAGATGGTGTCCGAAGCCGTCTCGGAGCTCAAAGGCGAGCCTCGGCCCCAGCCGGTCGAGCTGTCCATCGACGTCCCCGACGCCGCCCACCTGCCGCCGGACTACGTTCCCGCCGAGGACGCCCGGCTCGAGGCCTACCGACGGCTGGCCGCGGTGCGGACCCACGACGAGGTGGCGGACGTGGCCGCCGAATGGCAGGACCGCTTCGGCCCCCTGCCAGGTCCGGCCCTCGCCCTGCTCGACGTGGCTCGACTGCGGGTCGAGTGCCTGCGTCTCGGCATCACCGACCTCGCCGTTTCCGGGCCGCGCCCCGGCGCGCGAGCGCTCCGGTCTCGGCGGGGACGCGCCGGTGGCCACCGTGAAGCTCTCACCGCTCGATCTGGCCGCCTCGGCCGAGGTCCGTCTCCGACGGCTTGCTCCGGGAGCCAGGCTCCAGTCCGACCTGCACCGCCTCCTGATCCCCGTGCCCGTGCCCGAAGACGGTGCCGGCTACGCCCCCGGTCTCGTCTCCTTTCTCCAGGAGCTCGTCCCGTCCGCGAGCTGACCGTCCGGAGGGCGCCGCTGCGCCAGCCCGTGTTCGCCGAATGTGTCAGGACCGGACAGCAGCGCCCCGCGGCCTGGCCGGGTCGGGCGGGGTGTCGCCCGGGTCGTCGCCCGGGTCGTCGCCTCGCCCCGGGAGCCGGGTCGATGTGGGCTCCCGAAGGTCAACCGGTAGCATCCCCGCCGTGCTCCGCCGCTTGATTGGCTGGTCGGCCGCGGTCGTGGTTGTGGCGGCCGCCGGCGCCCTCGCCTCCGCCTGTTCGATCACACCGGTAGCGGTGTCGGTCGACGGTGCCACCGTGTCGACGTCCCAGGTCAACACGCAGTTGTCGAGCTTCTCCAAGTCCGCGGCCGGCGCCTGCCTGCTCCAGCTGGAGCATCAGGGTCTGACCAGCAGCGACGTGCAGGGGACGGGGGGGCAAGGCACCTACTCGATGACCCTCGCCACCCAGGTCGTCGACGACGAGGTCGGTGAGCTGCTGGCCCAGCAGTATGCGGCGTCGAAGGGGGTGCAAGTCACGCCGAGCCAGCTGGCCATGGCCAAGTCGGACTACGAGACGATCCTCAACGGCGAGATCTCGGCCGCCACGCAGAACTCGGAGGCCAACGGCGTCAGCGCCTCCTGCACGAAAGCCGACGGCCAAGACTTCACCGGTGCCGAGCTCGTCGCCAGTCTTCCGACCGACATCGCCACCGACCGCATCCGAAGCCAGGCGATCGACGAGCGGCTCCTCGCCCGTGGCGCCGACCTGTCCACGAAGGCGGCGGCTAGTTACTACCTGTCCAACCAGTCGTTGTTCACCCAGGATTGCGTGTCCGTCATCGTGACCAGCTCGCAAGCCACGGGCCAGCAGCTCCTCACCCAGCTGAACGCCGGCGCCTCGTTCTCGGCCCTGGCCCAGGCCCATTCGATCGACCCGACGTCGGCGGCGCAGGGCGGATCCATCGGGTGCAACTTCACCGAGTCCCAGGTGCTCCAGAACCTCGACGTCCCCTCTGCTTCGGTCGGGGAACCCATCGGACCGGTGCAGGAGACGAGCACCGGCCAATGGGTCATCTACGAGGTCACGAAGCAGCTCGTCGAGCCCTTCACCAGCGTACTGTCCCTCATACGACAGGAGCTGCTCCTGTCCACCACCACGCAACGAAAACCCACGTCAGCGGGTAGCCCGGGCAGCTGTGACGGCTTCGCGAAACGGCTTCTTCCATCATCCTTGTTCCACGCGCCGCCAAACGATTGTGTGAACAGGTTCGCGTTCGCGAAGTTGTCCTGGCTTTGCGTCGAGAGAAATACGATTGCTGCCGACGAGAGTGGCACGATGCGGCGCCCCGTCTTGCCGTCGAGTGCTAGCGTGCCTTGATGTCTGTCGAAGTCACGCACCCGCAGCACTGCAAGCTCGCCCGGGCGTGACGAACGCGCGCCATCGGCTTCGACAAGCGGGCGGAGGTCGCGCGGCAGGTGACTAGTCAGGGCGTCGATTTGCTGCGCGGTCAGCACGGCGTTGCGCCGCCGTCCAACGTCCTCGAATTTGCGCACCGTTTTCCATCCCGCGTCGCTCGCCACGAGCCGGTCCCTCAGCGCGAAGTTAAGCGCTGCTTTCAGAGTCGCAAGGTTACGGTTCGCGCTGTCCTTTGCGCGGCGCAGGTCATCCTCATCCTCCGCGTCCGCTTGCTCGGCCTCAATCTGAGCCTGCAACCATCCACGTACGTGCGTCGTGCGCAGCCGGTCGAGCTTGACTGACCCGAGGGTTGCGTCGTCGATCAGCCTGCGGAACCGCCCTTCGAGGCGTCCTTCGCGCTCGCATCGCTCTTGTGGTAGTCGCAGGTGAGCAGCATATGACGCGCACACTTCCTTCACGGTGATGGGCTTCGCGCTCGCGCCGTGCTCGACGTTACGCCCCCACTGACGGCTTCGGCCTTCGCCCTGTCGTAATCATCGATGCGCGAAGTGCACGGTATTCCTGCTTGCCTTGCTCGTTGCGCCGCCGTGCGATCCACGTCCCTTCGCCGCCACGCGATGCGACGCGGTAACCGAGGAACAGCCCGGCCTCGATGCGTGACCAGTAGGGCTCGCGGCGCTCTTCGAGTGCGGCGCGTCCGGTCTTCGATTTGAGGTTGTGTTGCTGTTCGCGACCATGGAATTTTCCGGTACGGAAACTGTACGGAAACTCTACACGAAACCACATGAAATTTCACGAAACTAAAAACAACGGTAAATCAATGGGGTATTGAGAATTATGAATTTGAAGAAACCGCATGAAATCTCGAATCCCG
>CAVZGR010000006.1:0-81124 GCA_963774915.1 uncultured Acidimicrobiaceae bacterium
TCGGGTGCTCCAACAGGTCGATCAAGACCCAGCCGAGGGCTGCAAACAGGTTCGACATCGAGGCAACATGGATGAGAGCCACGTCCATCGCGACACCGTTGGTTCGATCACTTGAAGGCGATTCTTCCCACATGCTCGCAATCCGCGAAAAGAGGGGGTGGTCTCTTTGGCGACCGGAAGTTTCATTCAGCGACGCTCCGAGTTCGTTGGCCACCACCGCCAGGGCGCTGATCTCCTTTGTCTTTCCCGAAGCCGCAACCGCCGCCATGGCGTCGGGATGGACAAACGATTCGGCTCCATCGAGGGCGTCGAATGCCTGACTGAGGCGATCGAATCGTTCTCCGTCGGCCGCCCCGGACCGCCCCACGACGCCAGGCCTGTCCGATGCCCCAGTCTTCGGGTGAGCTCGAACACGTCGGTCTCGCCGGCAACCCCAAGGTCAACAATCGTCGCATCCATAGCAAGCTCAACGTTGGTGAGATAGTCGGCGACATCCTCTCGCCCGAACAGCTGGTGAGGCAGAGTTCGGCGACCGACCAAAATCTGGTCGGGTAGCTTGCGACGCAGCATTCGCCAGTCCGCGACACCCTTGTGGCTCGATCCTCTGGTAGGGCATAGAACGACTTCACTCCCTCCGGGGAGAAGGTGAACAGGTAGTGGTCTTCCCCGCTATCCACAACGAAGGTGTCCCCGACTACGCGTCGTGCCTCCGCGAGCGAGCCAATCGCATCGTCAACATGAACGTCCCAAGGAAGACCGACACCGACCGCTATCGGCGGCATGGGCGTGATGCTTGCGCTTGGCATGGCTCGCCTCCTCCTGGCCCGAGCAATCGGAGAGTTCATCGCCAGATGACAGGCAAATGGTGTTGTCCCCGCCGGCTCATTCTCGCATCCCAAGCAGGTGACTGGCATCGCCGGAACGAGAAGCACCCATCCGACAAGACGGGTTTCACGACGTGTCCACAGCTTGCGCCACCTGCCTGTGCCGAAGCCCTCGAGTCAGAGGGTGATCGGTCGACATCGATCCCCAATCACCGGGAGCCGGCGAAACAGGAGTGACTACCAGACGCTGACTTCAGAGCTCCTGGCCTTGTGGGCGCCAGTCGGGATCGATCTCGAAGAACCGCCGAACGAGGCTTTCGAAGCCAATCGCGAAAAGGGTCCACTCCTGCACCTCGCCGTTCGGACCGGTGGGCAGCCAGATGGAATCCATGTGCCTGCTGTCGAATTGGTCGCGGAGTCCGATTCCCTGTCCAAGAGCATCTGCGGCAACCGTGAACTGACGGAGCGTGAGCGGCGGGCGAAGTCGAAACCCCAGAGCGTCCGTCACCGCGAGATAGACCTCTTCGATCCTCTCGTTGAAGGCATCCTGACCCTCGACGAGCGCGGTCTGGATTCTCTTTTGATGGTCGGGACTCTCCGGGGCCAAGGCGAGCTGCCAGGCGCCGACCCACATGGGCCAGTTTCCCCCCTCCCGCATCACACGGAGGTTGGCCGCTCCCCCGAGGCGGCACAGCTCTCGCATCGCGCGCTGCCGAGCCTCGGGTGAGGAGAGATCGATATCGGTGAGAGCGGGAGAGACGGCGCCCACCGTTCTCTCCACCTCCTTCTCGTTCTCCTCGAGGGCGAGGGCGACGAGGACGTCGGCTCGGAAGTCGGCCTGGCTCTCCCAAACCCTCCCGATGACGGAGCCGTTGGTGATGCGGATGCCGTTTTCTTCTTCCAGACGCCGAAAGACCGCGCCGGAAGGTCAAGGAGCCCACACCTTCCTCGTGCACGATGCGCCGCCGATCCCGAGGAGCAACTGACGGATCTCTTCTCGACTGCGTCTAACCGGCTTCTCTGTCATCGCCCTCCCGCCGAGCACCGTCTCAACGCCCTGACCCACCGTCTCGAGATCCTCGATCGTGCCATCGAATCATCCCAACCTTTCTGGCGACAATCCAGCCGGCCACCTTGACCCGGATTGAGTTGCCTGCCCGGGGCGCTGCCATCTCGTGGCGTTCTATGTGCGATCCGCGACCCGAGGATTCCTCGGTTAGGAGTCTGATGAACCCACGGTCTCGTCGCGAATGGCGTGCAACTGGCGAATTCGTTCATCGTCAGGTCCGAGGTAGTCGCTCAGGATCCCGGTGACATACGGGAGGTCAAGGCGTCCCCGCTCGGAGCATCTCCTCGATGTCCGCCCAGTCCTTGCGACGGTTGAAGAAGGCCTTGAAAACGGCAAGATCGTTGCAGCCGAGGAAGGGAAGCCGTCGGTCGGCCAGCTGATGTTCGGCGATGTGGAGCTGCAGATCGTCGTGGAACCGGGTCGTGTCCAAGAAGACATCGACGGGAATCCCGTCGAACATCAGCCGACACTGGCCATCGGTCAGCAGTTTCGCTCATCCTCATCAGTGGCCAGATCCCAGCTGGCAAGGCGTCGAGGACCCGTTGTGTCTCGGTCGGGGGGGCGAAGATATTGAGATCGACATCGACGGTCGTCCTCGGCTCTCCCGTGCACCACAGCAGAGCGAACGCGCCGCCGAATGCGTGACGGATCCCGGCCGCATCCAGCCCGTCGTGGAGCTCGACGATCGACATCCAGGATCGGCCTCATCGGCCGGCCGCCTTCGCGGCTCCGAAGACGGGATATCTGAGTGGCCCCCGTTGGCCTCGCGGCAGGACATCGACAAACGAGAACAAGGCCTCGATCTTTTCTGCGAGTTGCTGCTCGTCAGCCGTCGGCATTGGCCTCAGATTGGCTTCGACCTCAAAACCTGCGGCCCGGAGCAGCCGCGACAGAGTGGAGACGGACGGGACGGAAGCTCCCGACTCGTAGGCGGACAACGTCGAGGGGGAGGTGCCTCCGCGCCGGGCCAGCTGCCTCCGAGAGAGGCCACTCCTTCGGCGCGCTTCCTGAAGCAATACTGCCGCATCCACTCCATCCATGATACCAAATCTGGTGCCAGATTCGACCTTTCGAGTGTCCCAGCCAGGCACCTCAAGCTCCGTCCGGCTCGGGCCTTCGACCGTCTGCCAGTCGTGCCAAGGCGTCAGCCAGAGCTCGGTCTCGGTCGTCGGTCGCATGCTGGTACCGCAATGCCGCCGATTGTGAGGCGTGACCCGCTCTTCGCATGAGCTCGGCAACGCTGGCTCCGGTGGCCGCTGACCAGGTAAGCCCGGAATGCCGGAGGTCGTGGAATCGGAGATCCTCGCGTCCCACCATCGAGCGAGCGGGTCCCACGCAGCACTCAGAGATCGATTGGATGCCTCGACAACGAATGCGTCCGGCGTGTGGCCGACACAGCCGTCCAAGTGCCGGCTCAGCGGCTCCATGACGTGGGGCGGGATGGTGACCGTACGACGCCCGGCTCGTGTCTTCGGCTCCTTGACGATGGTGCGCCCGCCCATCGAGGTGGTCTTTGTGATGCTCACCGAAAGTGTTCCCCGCTCGAGGTCGATGTCGCAACGCCGTAGACCACGGACCTCTCCCCGACGGAGTTGGCACCAGGCGGCCAGGAGGACGGCAATACGGAGACTGGCCGGCATGGCCCGCGTGAGAGCTTCGACCTCCGCGATGGTTGCGACGGGGCGCTCAGGCGCTTTCTCGACGGCGGCCCCTCGAACCTGGCACGGGTTTCGTGTAATGAGCTCGTCGGACACGGCCGTACGCATGATGGAGGACAGAAGCCGGTACGCCTTGGCTGCCGTGGTCGGATGGATCCGAGCGGCAGAGGCGTACCAGGCTCGGACGTCGGGAGGCTCTATTTCGTCGAGGTTGCTGCTCGCAAACGTCGGTTCGATGTGCCGGTCGAGAAGCCATCGGTACAGCTCCTCCGTGCGTTCGGCGAGATCGATGCGGCATCGCAACCAATCAGCGGCATACTCCCCGAATCCGACCTTGCTCGCCTCTGATTCGCGTTTCGCACCCTCGACACGGGGGTGATCAGCCTGCTTCTGAGTCTTGACGCTTGCCACACCGGCCCCGACGCTGCTCGAGATGAGTTCCTGGGACGGGGGCCCGGCGCCCTGTCGACGTCCGACGCTCGAGAATCTATTGACCGGGTGTGACCGTTCTCATGGCCCGTCCTCAGCTTCCACAGCTGGGCCGCGATCAAGGAGCAGCTCGGGCCGGTAGGTTCGGACGCCCAGCTCGTGCGGCAGGGTGCACCGGTTTCGACGATGATGGTCGGATGGGATCGCAAGGCAGCAAACCTCGCAAGAAGAAGCACAAGCTTGACAAGGTGCCGAGATATGAAGAACCAAATCAGGCCGAAGGGTTCACTGGTGGATCGTTCGGCCGTTCCGGGCACAGCTCGGATGGGCACGCCACAGGTGAGCCGGGACGAGCCGGGTCCTTCTTGCTGCGACTCTTGGGCCGACAGCCCAAGAGCTAATGGGAGCATTCCGGCATATGTCGATTGATACCCCTCGATGGGAGGTGAGCAATGACCACGAAGTCTGATTTCACGGCTGAGGAGTGGCATGTCGTTCTCGAGGCGCCACCCAGTGCGGGGCTCATTGTTGTGACCGCCCAGCGAGGCGGTTCGTTTCGAGAGGCAATTGCCATGGCGAAGGCGTATGTCGAAGCTCGCCAGCAGCACGGCGAAAGCGAACTCCTTGATGAGATTGTCGCGGTCAAACCAGAGCGCGACCACACGCACTATCACTCGCCCGATGAGCTGAAGCAGAACGGACTGCAACACATTCGCGACGCCATCGCCCTTCTTCAGCGTAAGGCCACTCCCGCAGAAGTCGAGGAGTACCGGCAGTTCATCATCACGCTGTCACATAGAGTTGCCGCCGCGCACCGTGAGCACGGAGTCGAGATCTCGGAAGCAGAGCAAGCGGCAATCGATGACGTCACGAAAGCATTAAGCGAAGGCTCCTAGTTCGACGATCCGCCCGGCGCCGGTGTCTCACGTATCCACGCCGGCTGTCAATCCGTAACTTCAAAGACCGCATGCTCTGGGCAATTGGCGATCGCCAGCCGTGCGCTTTCCTCGCGACCAGAAGGAACGGTACCGTCGCCAACCACCGACGACTGGCCGTAATCGTCGATGTTGAACAGATCTGGTGCCAGCGAGTAGCAGCGGGCGTGTCCTTGGCACCTCTCTTCGTCGACAGAGATCTTCACGGGAACACCACCGGAATCGATCGAGGGCCACGGACTTGGCCCCCTGCCCAGGTGACCTGCGCATCTTCGGCCAGTCGGAAGGTCGGTATCCGAGCGAGCCACTCCTCGACCGCCACCGTGAGTTCCATTCGGGCCAGGTTGGATCCGGCGCATCGGTGGATGCCCGTCCCAAAGGCGATGTGGCGATTAACGGCGCGGTCGAGAACCACCTCGTCGGCTCGCTCGAATGCGGCGGGATCGCGGTTGGCGGCGGGAAAGTTCAAGAGGACTCTGTCACCGGCCGCCATCGGGCATCCGTTGAACACGGCGTCGGTCGTGGTGACCCGGGCCATTGTTACCGGTGAATAGACCCGCAGGAACTCCTCGACGGCCGTGACCAGAAGGTCGGGCTCGGCAACCAAGCGGGCTGCATCCTCGGGGTGGTTGGCCAAGTGCCAGAGGGTCGAACCGATCGCGCTCCATGTGGTGTCGATACCGGCGATGAGGACAAGTCCGGCGATCCCGAGGACCAGGCTGTCCTCGAGGGGTTCATCGTCGTGGCTGGTATGAACCAGTTCGCTGATGAGATCGTCCTGTGGGTCGTCCTTGCGGAGTTCGAGTTGATCGAAAAGGAACTTGAAGATCCCCTCACCTCCGCGTTGCACCCGCTCTGGCTCGTCCGCAAACTCGAGGACATCACGCACCCAGCCGGTAAATGTGTCCGAAAGGTCCTCGGGAACACCCAGGATCGTGGCAATGACCCGAACAGGGATCTGCTGGGCGTAGTCGGACGCTGCATCAGCGTGGTCGTTGCCGATGAAGCCGTCGATCAGCTGTCGACACAGCTCGCGGGTCATCGCCTCATATCCGCCGACCCTCGAATGGGAGAACCAGGGCAGGAGCAGGCGTCTCGTCCAGGTGTGCAACGGCGGGTCGGAAGAGATGGGCGGAAGCCCGTAGGGGAGGTGCTCGTCGCGCCCTTGCCCCTCACCGGCGATGACCCCGACTTCGAGCGAACTGAACGTGTCGATGTCGTGGGCGACCTCGGCGACATCTGCGTAGGTGGTGAGAAGCCACGCACCTCCACGGCGATCGGTGTGGGCAATCGGGCAGGCCTTCCGCAGATCGTCCCAGATCGAGAACGGATCCTCGAGGTAGGCCGGATCCAGGACGTCAAAGTCCTTTGTCCAGTCGGTGACCGGTGGTCGTTTGGTCATCGGCTTCCCCCGTCGCTCAGATTGCTCATGAATCCTCGCGCACCGAGCTATGTGGCTGTCCCTCGCCTTCACATCGGAGAACGTCTGGCCGCTCTGGTTGGCTCGATGCCGTGTGCGGTCCACGCCTCTTCGGGCCCTCCCACCGCAGGTGTTCGAGGTTTCGCCGGTCCTCAGCTTGTCCCGTTGGGCAGCCATACCAACCGGCAGGAGCGCCCTCGGCGCACTGGTTAGGGTCGAGCGGGCTGGTTCGGCCGACAGCCATGCCGATCAAAGGCCAGCTCGTCGGTCGATCTCCTGGCACGATGCGGGGAGGGCACGGAGAAGATGCAGGCATCAGAGGTCCCACGTGCCGTGGCTGCGGCCATGTCGACTGCGTCAGAGCTTGGCCTTTCCGTCGACGATGCGATCGTTCTCAACGACTCGAACCGGCTCGCGGTGCGCCTGCTGCCCTGTGACGTCCTCGCCCGGATCGCGCATGGAAAAGATGAGGTCGCGCAGTTCGAAGTCGAGCTTGCTGAGCGGCTCGCCAGTACCGAAAGCCCAGTGGCCGCTCTTGAGCCTCGAGTGGAGCCGCGGGTCTACAAGCGTGACGGCTATGCGGTCACCCTCTGGATTTACTACGAACCTGGGACATCCGGAGAGGTCCCACCCGGCGACTACGCGAATGCGCTCGAGCGGCTGCATGCCGGCATGCGGAAGCTCGATGTCACGACGCCGGACTTCACAGATCGAGTTGCCCAGGCTGAACGAATCGTTGTGAGCCGCGATCAATCGCCGGCGCTGGCCGACGTTGACCGAGAGCTTCTCCTCGACACGCTACGAGGTCGAACACAAGCCATCGCCGACCGCGGTGCCACCGAGCAGCTGCTACACGGCGAACCGCACCCAGGCAACGTGCTGAGCACGAAGAAAGGGCTGCTGTTCATCGACCTCGAGACCTGTTGTCGAGGGCCTGTCGAATTCGACCTCGCTCATGTCCCCGAAGAGGTGAGCGAGCGCTATCGAGACGCTGATGAAGCATTGCTCCGCCAATGCCGCGCTCTCGTTCTCGCCATGGTCGCAGCGTGGCGGTGGGAGCCGGGCGACCAATTCCCGGACGGGCAACGAGCAGGCCGAGAGCTTCTCAGTGCCCTGCGCGGAGGGCCACCATGGCCGACGCTCGACGATGTGATGGGCCAACGAGGTGATCGCTAGGCCTCTGGCGCGACCGAGGCGGGCCACATGCGCATGCGCCCTGCGATGGCGTCAGGTCGATCCGGCCAATCGAGCGGAAGGCGGAGCTCCTCGGTGCGTCCGGGAGATATACATGCCAAAGACAATGAGCCACACCGTCTCCGGATAGGCAGCGATCCGCTCCATCCCACCAGCTCCAATGCCGAAGTGACGATCGAACGCGAAGCAGATGGCAGCGACCATCGAGAGGATGCTGAAAAAACGCATGAATGTTCGTAACCCTTCGGGAAGCGTGAGGGCGAGTCCGAGAATCAGTATCCCTAGGTTCCCCCCGCCGATTGCCAGCCCCGCTCCTATTTTGTGCATGAGTGAGATGGTGTTTTCAGGGAACACTCCTACGAGCAGTGAACCGGTACCGCCGATCGCCATGAGGGTGAACCCGGCAAAGGCCGCCTTTCGCTCCGGGTCGTGCTTGTCGCGAAACGTGAACTCTTGGTAGATGAACAATGAGCCAATGGCCATGACGAGACCTAAGAACACGAACGCGCGATCCATCACCAACCATCGAGGCGAGCAAACATTCGGGTAGCCAGTCCCGCGGCAGGCCGTGTTGCCGAGGTCACTGATCGTGTTGGTGATGAGGCTGTAGGGAGGGTGCCACACCCAGCCAACGACAACCTGCGCCAAAAAGTAGATCCCACTCAATATGAACACCAGCGGACCAAGCCATGGCCATTTGTCCGTGTACGTGTTGACGAAATTCGAACTGTCATGCCGTCGATGGGCCGCCTTGCGCTGTTCGATATCCGGTCCATCGGGGATGAACTGCTTGACCCAACCGATCGGCCCGGACGTACCGCCCTCTCGAGGAACCCCTGGATTGGCATCCATCACATCGCTCCTTCCGCCTTTCGATACTGTCCGACGTGGTGCTGAGGACGACTCTATGCAGCGGCGTGCGCGGTCTTGAGCCTCATTGCGTGGGCGCTGACCACGCAGTCGTGCAGCGGATGGGTTCGCCACCAGTCATAGCGGGTAATCGGCGTCCGCTGAGATCGTTGCTCTCGCAGCCGGTGCATCCATGTCCTCGGCGAGGGAGCTGCGGTCACGACAATGCTCGCTGGCGACTCATTGACCGTGCGGCTCGAGAGCCCGGTTGAACCTCACGGTCCGTTCCCTGAGATGAGCGATGAACTCGGGTGGCGACAGCACCTCGAAGTCGGCCTCCGTAGCGCTCAGTGCCATCATCGGCCAGTCCAGCGATTCGGAGGCGATCCGCAAGAGGCATCGGTCGTCTGTCAGCTCTTCGATGGCAGCCCACCGGCCGATGCGCTGCCGGGTCACTTCTACTGGAGCCTCGATGATTGACTTCGACGACGTATCGGCGGGGCATGCTTCCAATGCCGTCTCGGACAAACTGGGCTGCGTCGCCGGTCGGAAGCTCGCGTGAAGGGAAGTGCCCACCCGTGCCGTGCGGGTTGGCCAGGCGATCGAGACGGAAGGTCCGCCAGTCGGACCGGTCGAGATCCCATGCAACCAGATACCAACGGCGACCGAGCAAGACCAGCCGATGGGGATCGACATGTCGCTCGCTCGGATCGCCTCCCCGAGATATGTACTCGAATGTGAGGCGCTCGCAATCTCGACATGCCTGGGCGATGGCTGAAAGCGCACCGGGGTCTGCGCTCGGTGCATCGGCGCCGAACACGGCGGGAACGGTCATGGCTACCAGCGCGTCGACTTGATGACGGAGTCGTGGCGGCATGACCTGGATGAGCTTGCTCAACGCCTGCACGGAGGACTCTTCGATTCCGACGACGCTGCCAGCCTGAACAGCGGACTGAAGACCGACCGCCAGTGACACGGCCTCCTCGTCGCTGAGGACGAGTGGAGGAAGAGCCGCTCCCGCAGCTAACTGGTAACCCCCGTCGACTCCACGTTGAGCCTCGACGGGGTAACCCATCTCGCGCAACTGCTCGACGTCTCGGCGAAGGGTCCGAGCCGACACCTCCAACCGGGCGGCCAGCTCGACGCCGGGCCAGAAACGTCGGTTCTGCAGGAGAGACAGCAGGTGCAGGGCGCGAATGGTGGTCGCCGACACTTTTTCAGTGAATCCGCTATTTAGGACAGGTTCTGACCGCTATGGATCATACGGTGACCCTAGACCATCGAGGAAGGGATACACCGATGCATGCAAACCAGACGGATCTACTGTCCGCCGAACGATCTGATCTCCTGGAGACGCTGACCAGACACCGCGGGTTTCTCTGTCAGACAACACGAGGGCTGAGCGACGATGAGGCACGCCTTCGGCCCACGGCCAGCCAACTCAGCGTCGGCGGGATCATCAAGCACGTGACCCGAGCGGAGTCCGGCTGGGTCGATTTCATTCTGAGCGGACCAGAGGCTCATGGCTCGATGGACGAGGACGCCTACAAGGCCCACGCCGAAAGCTTCGTCATGAAGGAAGACGAGTCGCTCGATGGTCTACTCGCCGACTACGAGAAGGTGGCCATCCGGACCGACGAGTTGGTCGAGTCCCTGTCGTCCCTCGACGACTCTCACCCGTTGCCCGATCGGCCGTGGTTCGAGCCCGGGGCTCGTTGGTCGGCGCGTCGGGTGCTCTTGCACGTCATCGCCGAGACGTCACAGCATGCCGGGCATGCCGACATCATTCGCGAATCCATCGATGGCGCCAAGACAATGGGGTAGGAGATCAATCCGATCGTGCCTCCGACTTCATCCGACGTAGGTCTGGACTGAACCGGCTGGGATCATCGAGCTGTGGGCGGGTGCCGTTCGCCGCATAGCCGGACTGGTCCCGGTTGTTCAGGCTCCCGGTTCGTAGGAGAACCGATCCCCGGGCCAGTAACGATGGCGCGAGAACCGGACGGGGACAGTCTCACCAGGGAGCGAGAGTGAGAGGTCACCGGTGATCGGCGCCGTGACCATGGCCATGGGAACCACCGCGGAACCGCCGTGGGCGGTGGCGGTGAGGGCCCCCAGCCGAACGATGCTTCCATCGGGAACGTCGGAGATGTCGACATCGTTCTGACAGACGCTCGAATAGCCGTCGAATGCCACCGTGTACGCCGTTCGTCGAGCCTGCACCTCGAGGTACGGCTCAAAGGGGGGTGTGATTCCCATGTCCAAGTCGTCGGCCGAGTAGAAGGGCCGTCCGTTCAACCCATACCTCGAGCCGTGTGTTCCCGTTGGTCTGGACGGCCACGTGCAAGGGACCTGCTGTCCACGGCTCCTGTCGGAGGACGTGCTCGACGGCATTGCTGAGATGCCCGAGCGAGTAGCCCACGATCAACTCGCGTCGACCGTCGGGATAGACGTTTTCGGCGACCAGGACGTAATTGATGTCCCCGGTGACGATCGTCTGGCTGGTTTGGACGGCCATGACCAGCTCGCCCACAGCCTGAGGGTCACTGGTGCGAAGCGGCGGAGGTGAGGCGGCCGAGAATTGGAAGGCACACGACTCAGGGGTGGCCGAGGTCGCCGTGAGGAACCAGCCCCGGAAGTCCGAGGTCGGATGGCGCACACCGACGTGGAGCAGCCCGCCGCTGACGGTGGCCAGACCGTTGGCGGCTCCTGCGCTGCCGTTGGCCACCCATCCTGGGTAATCGGGCAACGCCAGCGAGGTGCTTCCCTCGATGGTTCGCACCGCCGCTCCCGGAACCTGGAAGGTGACGTCGTGATAGTCGGCCGGCACGCCGGTTTCGGGCGTGTCCCGGTTTTGGGACGCCAGTGGCACGCCTGACAGGAGTGTGGCACCCCCGGTGCCCGTGACCGACTGGACTTGGGCGATGGCGCCCTGGGCCGAGATGGTGGCACCGACGATGAGAGCGATGGCCAGCATCAGGGCAAGGACGGGATAAGCCGCCACCGCTCTTCGGCCCCACGACGGGTAGCCGTGCCAATCCCACTGCGCTGGACGGTGCGGCTCCGCCGCGGTTTCGTCATCCGCGGGGTCCCACGAATCGATCAACGCCGGCGGGGTCACGTGGCCAGTGATGATGCCGGCCTTCGGGCTGTCGATCGGGATGCATCGACTCGCCGTCGGGGCCGTCGTTCACCATCGGGGGTTCAGAACGCGGCATAGAACGATTCCTCGCCGGTGGCCAGGGCCCGGAACGAGGCCAGGCCGGTGATGAGGGCGTAGACGGTGGTCCCGGCCAACAAGCCCCAGGCGCCGAGGGTGAGGTCTCCGCCACGCACCAGGACGGCGGTCACCACCGTCGTCGTCGAGCGCGCCACCCACCGCGCCGAGGAGCGCAGGGGTGGGCCGACCGAGGAAGAAGAGGTACTGGCTGCACAGCATGCCCACCGGGACCATGGCGAACCCGTAGGCCGACGCCTCCAGGATGAGGTGGCCTCCCGGGGCCCGGACTCCGGCCGTCAGGGAGGCTGGCAACACCTGCACGAGCAGGCTGGGCACGAGCCAGGCCACGATGCCCGACACGACGACCACCAAACCCACACTGTTGATCCACTCCCGTCGGAGCGCGGTTCGGGTGCCCCTCCAGCAGTCGAGGGTGTGGCGCTCGAGCAACGGAAGGATGCGCCGCCCGAATCGTTCGACCGAGGCGTTGACCAGACCGAGCAGGGCCACCAGCTCGAGGAGGGCGATGGCGACCGACCCTTGGAACGCCGATGGGTACACGTACTGGCTGACCCCGAGGCTCCGACCGTAGGCCAGGCCGACCACCAGGGGACCGACCAGGATCATGACGAAGTAGGCGAGGCCGTAGACGCCGTAGGGGGCCGAGTGCCACAAGACGACTCGCAACACGGGTGGCTTGACGACGACCAGCGAGTCACCGATGCCGGAGTCGACGTGGGTCCTCATCGCCATGTAACTGGCAGCGATGACGACCAACGATCCCGAGCCCACCGCCAGGCCCAGCAGTTGCGCGTGGCGGATGCCGTCCGTGGTGCCGCCGAAGAGGTGCGCTCCGGCCAGGGTGACCACCAGCGCCAGGCCGGTGGCCAGAGCCAGGGTGTAGAAGCGCCGGAGCATGTAGAGAGGTGCGGCACTGAGCAGGAACGCGAAGATGGCGATGGCGAACTCGACGAAGATCTCACCCATCCGCAGTCCGTAGACCGGTACCACGTAGAAGGCATAGGTGACGGCGATGATCACCAGGGCCGTGGCGATCGAATAGATGAGGAACCGGGATACCACCCACCGGACGAGTGGATGGTTCTTCTGTAAGAAGTAGAAGGTTCCGCGGCGGGCGAGCATCTGGGAACTGGCGCCGGCCACGGCTGCGGCGACGAAGAAGGCCAGCGAGACGATGGCGGCGATCTGGGGAGTGGCGTCGAGGGACGACCACAGGGCCACCCGACCGACGAACAGGACCACGATGGACATGATCCAGGGGACGCCATACCACGATCCGGCCAGGTAGTCGTCGACGAAGCGCAGCCAGGTCGGCCGAGGTTCGGGCACCTCCTCCGCCCTCGGCACGTAGTAGAGGTAGGTCAGGTCGAAGACGGCGATCGCGAGCTCGAAGACAGTGTCGAAGCCCAGCTTCTGGGCTCCGGTCGTCGTGTACCCCATCGACTCGAGGGCCACAGCGACGTCGCGCAGGTTGCGGGGCTCGGGGTTGCGGTCCAACACTCGACGGGCCTCCACATGGAGGTCGTCGTACACCGAGGACTCCAACCGCAGCTCGTCGAGGCTGCCCGCGACCCGGCCCACCCGCTCGGACATCGGTGGGTCAGCGACGGGGGGCACGGGCCCTCACCTCGTCGTAGAGCGATCGATAACCGTCGAGAAAGACCGACAACGTGTAGGACTCGAGCATCGCCTCCCGTCCCAGCTCGCCGAGGCGAGCCAGGTCGGCGCGGTTGTCGGCCATGGCACAGATGGCATCGGCGAGGTCGAGCGGACGACCGGGCGCCACCAACTGGCCGTAGGGCGGGACGATGACCTCGGGTACGCCCCCTACCTCGGTGGCGACCATAGGACGACCGGCCATCAGCGCTTCGACGGCGGCGAAGGGGAAGCCCTCCGAGATGCTCGACAAGACGGCAATGTCACCCTCGTTGAGCGCCCGACCGACGTCCGCCGTAGGGCCCTTGAACTCACAGGAGCCACCGAGTTGAAGCTGCTCGGCCAGGGCATAGCAACTCCGGGCGTAGCCCGGATCGCTCTCCGGTCCGTGGATCAACAGGCGGACGCCGTCGATGCGGCCGCGGACGATGGCAAAGGCCCGCAGAAGCGTGTGGATGTCCTTCAAGCGCTCGAGCCGGGCCACGGCCACCAACGTGAGCGGGCCGTTGCCGCTCCCGGCTGGTCGTTCGAGCGGGAAGCGGTCCGGGTCGACGCCGTTCGGCATCGGGTGGATTTTCGATTCCTCGACTCCGAGTCGTGCCTCCCACGACGCGTTGAAGCGCGCCACCGGGGCTACCAGGTCGGCACAGGAATAGGCCATCGCCACGATGGCCGCATAGAAGTTGGAGAGGAACACTCGGTGGGGGCTGTTGCCTTTGTTGCGACCGAGGGCGAGGAGTCGTTCGCGGTAATAGACACCGTGCTCGGTGAGGAGGAAAGGGACCCCGAATCGCTCGCGTAGGACGACGGCAGGAATGGCACAGAAGGCCGCGGCTGAGGCGTGGACGACGCCGGGCAGTTCCGGCGGATAGTCGAGTGGCGCCAGGTAGCGATAAACCGAACGAGCCATATCGATGGCCTCGTAGGTGGTCAGCTTCCGGTAGAGAGGGTGTGCAGCCAGTGCGTCGCGGAAGAGACGCCACGTCCGGCCGTCCCGCATGGCTACCTTGAGGCTGAAGTGCTCCGAGTACTCAGAGAGGGCGCAGAGGGCGGCTACCAGATCGGCGGGACCTCCCTCGCCCAAGGCCACCGACACCACCAGCTGCGCATAGGCGGGCAGAAACTCCTTGTCGAAGCGCCGGCCGGGCCGGCGTAGCCGGCGGGCGATCCAGCCCGGTCGCGGGTTGAACTCAGCGTTGTCCTCCGTTCCCCACAGGGGAACCTGGACGACGTGGACCAGGTTGGGCGGGGGCTCGTAGCGGACGGCCATGTTGGTGTTGGCCACGACGGAGTAGACGACGTAGCGCTTGTCGGCCAGGCCTGTTACCAGCTGGTGGGCCCACGTGCTGACCCCTCCGGTCACGAAGGGGTAGGTCCCCTCGGTGGTCAGGAGTACGTCGATGTCGGACGCGACCACAAGGCCTTGCGGCGGTATCGCGGGCTCGTGTCGCGGCGGCGGCTGATCGAACAGGGTGGTTGAAGTCACGGAGCCCTCAGGCCACGTCGTTGTTGGCCACGCGGTCCCGCCGGCGTCGGCCCCACCCGCTCCTTCGTTCGCGCACCTTCCGCGTCCCGACCGGCCCATCGGAGTGGATCACCTGGAATTCCGGTGCTCCACTCCGTGGATGGATCGCGCCGATCGGATTCGCGGACATCGGAGAGCCGCTCTTCTGAGGTGGCATCCGGAGCGGGGGATCGGGGATCGCTGGTCTCAGGTCGACGGAAGGGGATGGCCGTCCCAGCTGCCATCAGATCGTCGTCGGCGCGGAGCACCGACTCGATGGCTTGGGCCCGACGGAGACCCTTGGTGGCCACATGAAGGTTCTCGACGCTGAGGAAGCACTTGGCCGCCATGACGGCCGCTTCGCGGATGAAGGGCAACGGAGTCCGTGTGTCTTCGGAGACCCGCAGGTATTCGCGCCCGGCCAATCGCATCCAGTGGTCCGAGCCGTCCACATCGCCCGTTCGTTGGGCAGCCAAGGCCGCCTGGCGAAAGGCGATGGCGGCGCGTCTGGGGGGCGATGTCCAGGGCTCGTTCGGCCTCCTCGAGGAAGAGCGACTCGGCCCGCGCGAACTCTCCGGCGTTGAAGGCACCGATGGCTGCCTCGAACAGGGTGGTGTCGCCGTCCTCGATCTCGAGGACGGCGTCGACTTCTTCGGCAGCCTCACGGTCGGCCGGACGGACCACCTCGTCGGCCGGCCCCGGGTCGGGCTGAGCGAGGGCCAGTGCCACCGCATAGAGGTCGACCGGGGGTCCTGTCCGGCGGCCCGCCACGACGGAGAGATTCTCCATGCAATGAAGATCGACCCGACCTGGGGAATCTTGAGACAACTGGGCCGTTTGTGCTGCGTAGGGACCATTGAGATGCAGCTCCGAAACCGCAGGTCACGGCAGTTGAGGCACGGGCCGAACTCTTGTGCCCCCCGCCGGCAGCCTGTCGTTACCCACCCGGGCGACGTCAGAAGGGGTCCACTGACCCAACTCTTGTGGTCCTCGTCGGCCAGAAGGGGGGCGGGGAACGGGCTCTCGTTGGCTTGCTGTCAGCCTCATCGTGGGTCGCCGAGCATCCGATCGCTCGAAGGCTGCGAGGTATCGGTGCCTCGAGGTGCCTCCGTTTCACAGCCCACCTACTGCCTGTTTCGGGGGTCGAGCCCGGGTCGTTACGAAGGGACCAAGTGACTATCGTTGCGCCGTGCGGCGGGCCCGTCAGTTCGTACGAGCCTTTGTCGACGGCGAATTCATCGTGTGGCCTTCCCTGGCTGTTGGCGTGCTCGTGGCCGTCATTTCGTATTCGGTCGGCAGCAAGCGGGGCGACGTCGAGGTCGACGCGGCACTGGCCAGCCTGACCACATTTCTCTTCGGCGTGCTCCTGGCCTTCACCATTGCCCGAACCCGCGAGCGACTTGCCACCGTTCAGGATCTGGTTGCCAAGGGGAATGCATCCCTACTCTCGATCCATCAAATCATGGCGATCTTCGATGCCGAAGACGCGTGCCGGGTTCGCGACCTCATCGACCGCCAACTCACGGAACAAATCGATTTTCGGTTGGTCGATAAGCATCTCTCCACGCCCGCGCACCTCGAACTGACCGACGCTGTGTACGCGCTGCACCCGAAGACCCGCCAGGAGGAGACTGCGTACAAGGAGCTCGTAAAACTGAGCATCGACATGAGCGCAGACCGGACAGTGATCGAGGCAGTGACCGGTCAGGAGCTCTCGCCGATGGAGTGGAGCGGGCTGCTCCTGTTGCTCTTCCTGCTCATCGCTCTCATCACCGTCTTGCCCGGCGGAACCGTCTTGGGCGCCCTCGTCTCCGGTGTGCTGTCTGGAACCCTTGTGACCCTGATGATCCTCCTCCGGAAGCTGGATCGCTTGCGATGGCACGAGCGGGTCAGCATTTGGGAGCCGACCTCCCGCCTCTTTCGGAGTATGGGCCAGGATCCCTACGTTCCTCGTGAGGTGGTCGAAAGCGGACGCTACCGACCAACAGGTCGTGTACGGGTGGTCGACTATCCGGATCCCTATCCCAACCGGTCGAGGAAGGTCATCACCGTCGAAGACTTCGGCTGATCGGCTTCGTCGTCAGCAGGTCCGGTGCCTTCTGGCCCATCAAGGGGACGAGGGGCAGGGCTCCTACATCCGGAGTTCGTCGATTGCCCCGGTTGACGATCGCGTCACGAGCGGCGAGGACGGCGATCGCGCTCCCTATACAGAGGGGTGGGAGTGCTCCCAGAATGAAGCGCTGGTTGCCGTAGGAAACGGCCACCGTGAGCGTGGCGATCAGGACCGGTCCGCCGAGGACGACCAGCGCGGTTCGATTTTTTCGGACGCCAAGGATTCCGATGGCGCCCAGGATCAGGAGCACGAGCGAGACGGGAGTGGAGAGCTCACCCCAACCGATGCTTCGAGTCTCGACTGCCTCCAAGTGCGCCTCTTGTGTCGGTTTGAAGAGCCCCCAGGCGCGCAGGACCCGGACGGCGGCGACCAGTGGAACCCGCGAGGCATTCTGTCGGACGTAGTCGGCACCTTTATGGTCAAGGGCCTTCGCGAACTCCGCCTCACCGTGTGCGTCGAGTTGCGGCGTGTCCAGGCATCTGAAATCCCAGTAGCCGAGCTCAGGACCACGGTAGGTCGCGCTGCAGTTGGCCCCGGCCACCGTCTTCGCTCCATTTGTCGACAGCACGATGGGTGGATTGAACACGACGATGTCGCGAATGATCCACGGAGCGATGACACCGGCTGCGACGACCAGAACGAGTGCAATGGAAGCAAGCCGTCGCGCCAGACTCATCGATGGAACAACCAGAATGGCGAGAGGAGCAAGAGCGAGGGCAACCAAGAGTTCCTCGCTGCGAGTGAGGACATCGAGACCAGCCAGGAGCCCGACGACAACCCACCGAGAGAGACTCATCGACGACGAGGCCCAGGCGATGGCCAGCAGCATCCCGACTAACAGCGGCACGGACAGGGTCTCGGCCATAGCCGACCCGTCGCTGGCAATGAGTGCGGGACAGACGGCGACAAGAGCGGCACCGATCCATCCGACGGCCTCTCGATGGGTGATCCTGCGCCCGAGCAGGCCAGTCAGCCCGACCGAAAGTCCGCCACAGATCGCCCCCGCTACTTGGTGGCCACGGAACGTTGTCACATCCACCTTGTGCAACCCGGCGATGAAGATCGGGTACAGCGGCGGAAAATTGGCCGTCGGCTTGATGGTTCCGTGGGTGAAGAGCAGACCCGGATCTGAGTAACCCTGGTGCCTGGCCAGTTCGCCGCCCACAAATGAATAGAAGATGGTGTCGAGCCCCTCCTTCAGATGCTCGCCGATCGTGAACGTGTAGATCAGGCGCAGACCGATACCGACGAGAGCGATCGCCGCCAGCGGGACGAGAAAGTGCAGTTGAGGGCGGTGCGGCCGGTGGTTTTCTGGGTTTCCCCCATTTGCGCCGGTCACACCTGCGGCGGCGTCGCCGCCATCCGACACGGAGTCGGCTGGGATCAGGACAGGACCTGGACACACCTTGGCCGCAACATACGCTTCCGGCTCGTCGAACGTGGTAACCCGACGGCCGGGAATCGAGGCGGTGAAGTGGACCTCTCCTCAGGTGACTGTGCAATTAAATGGTCAGTCAGCTAAATGGTCAGTCAGCAGAAGTAGCCCGGCCAGCGGATGCAGACCGATATCGGCTGCATGGCCCCCATGAGGGCGGGAGCTGGTCGTCGTGAGCCAGGAGGTCAGTGAGGATGGCCAGGCCAGGCGCACGGGCGTGAGGGCGATCAAGGTCCGCCACGGCGTCCTCGCCAGCGGCCCCATACGAGAGGCGATGCCGCTGCCCAACGACCATTTCCCAGACCTACAATCGCTGCGAGAACAGGACTGACATGAGCGAGAATGGGCCAGAAATGATGGCGCCAAGAGGGCAAAGAGGGATCGGATGCCTCGCCTCCATTCTTGGCTTGCTTGCCGTTGTCGCCGTCGTGGTGACTGCCGTCTTTGCCGGCGTGATTGTCCTCGGTATTTTCGTTGCGATCGCCGTAATCGGGTTGGTCGCCCTCGGGGTCGATCGCCTCCTGTTGGCGATCAGCCCCAAGCGTCGAGAACGGCGGGCCAAGCTGCAGAGGTCCTTCATCGTCTGGGGGACGGGACGACCGCCGCAATCCGGACCGATTATCGACACGACGGCCCGACTCGAGCCTCCAGGACGCCAGCCAGGACGGCAGGACTCGCCCGAATAGTCAGCGGACGTCCGCGCTGAGCGCTGCGAACACATACCAGTCATGTGTGAACTACATCTTTGTAGTTCAACAATCAGCGGTGCTCGGGCCTTGTGGGCTGCACACGCCCTGCCGTACCCTGTACAAGCAGTGGATACAAGCGAGTACCCAATTGATTCGACCGACCTCCTGGCCGGCCGAATCCGCGACTATCGGCACAAGCGCGAGATGACCCAGCGCGAACTGGCCGACCAGTTGGGCGTGACCCAGCAGTCGGTCGCCCGATGGGAGCAGGGTTCTCCGCCGAGGCGGTACATGCTCCGGGTGATCGAATCCCTGCTCGAAGAGGATGACGGGGACGATCAGCGGTCGGACCTCGCCGACATCATCGGCATCCGTCCACCGGCTCCTCGACCTGTGCAGCCGAAGGATATGGCCAGCGCTCGGGACGTCTACATCCGTGGCTGCCTGAAGCTTCTCGAGCGAGGCGAACGACTACCGAATCGAGTGCTTCTGCTGTTGGCTGACGAGCTCGGTTGGGGCGCCGACGAGAGCTGACGACGCCGCCCGAGTGGCGCAAATGCGGGCTCTCTGAGCCTGGGCTGAGCGGGTCCAACTCCTCCAGTCAGGCTCGGAACGATGGTCATTGCCCGCTCGGCTCTGAACTTTCCCCGCTGGCTTCGCTCATGCGACCATGGCTCCTTGCTCCCAGATCCGAGAGGAACCAACGATGAGCGGTCTGCTCCTAGCCGATGAACGAGAAGCCGTAGCCAGCGCGAGCCGCCATTTGGCCAAGGAGGGACTGGTCATCGGGACGGCCGGGAACATCTCTGCCCGCAATGGTGACCACGTCGCCGTTACCCCCACTGGGGCGGACCTGGGCACGGTGACCGCCGAGATGGTGACCGTCATTGATCTGGACGGCAATGTCGTGGACGGCGATCTCGCTCCCACATCCGAGGTTCCGCTTCACACCGGCATCTATCGGGGCACCAACGCCCTGGCCATCACCCATGCCCACGCGATGGCGTCGACCGCGCTGTCGTGCACCCATGACGAGCTGCCACCCCTGCACTACAGCTGCTTGAGCTTGGGAGGAGCCCCCGGACCGCCGCCTACGCCACCTTCGGGTCGCAGGAGCTGGCCGACAACGTGATCAAAGCGCTCGAGGGGCGCAACGCAGCCATGATGCAGAACCATGGTTCGGTGGCTTATGGAAGCACCATGGATCAGGCGGTCGAGCGTCTCGAGCTTCTCGAGTGGCTAGCTGAGCTGTACTGGCGGTCGGCCACGCTTGGAACACCGAAGGTGCTGACCGACAAGGACTTCGAAGCGATCATCGTGGCGGCCATGGAACGCGGCTACGGATCCGTAAAGAAGGTCGACAAGAGTTAGTTCGCGTCATCGCTGCCGCGGCAACGTACGTCCTCACCGTTTCTCCATTGCTAGTCTGCCGGCGTGGTCCTTGCCGCCGTTGTCGGAGCCGGAAGGGGCGATGACCGGTCGGTCGGGGGTGCGGTCCTGGATTGAAATTCTGAAGATGTCGGTTGGCTTTGAGGGGGGGACATGAAATGCGGGTGAGAAGTCGCCGATCGATCGCCAGGCTGTCCCTCGGAGTCGCCATCGCCCTTGGGATGACGACCATCGCGGTGAGTCTGGCCGCCGCGGCTCCATCCGCCGCCGCGACTTCATCCACTGGTCTCAAGCCCATGTCCGGTGCGTACGTCTTCTCGTTCCGGTTCGACAACAGGCTCCGGGACTACCGCCTCCATGTCCCCCCCGCCGCGGCAAGCGGAAAGCCACTCCCGCTCGTGCTCAATCTCCACGGAGCCACGCAGAACGGTCAGCTCGAGGAGGTGGTCACCTCGGGTATGGACGCGAATGCCGATGCCAACGGGTACCTGGTGGTGTATCCCGATGGCACGAGAATCTCAAAGGTCCTGACGCCGGATCCCGTCGCCAAGAACGCTCAGTATGGCTGGAACGCTGGTGCGTGTTGCGGGTTACCCGTGACCAAGAAGATCAATGACGTCGGCTTTCTCCTGAAGGTCATTGCCGATGTGGCCAAGCGAACGCCGGTCAATCTGCGTCGGGTGTACATGACGGGGATCTCCAACGGCGGAATGATGGCCTACGCCATGGCTGCCGAGGCCTCCAATCACATCGCCGCCATCGCTTCCATCTCGGGTCAAGTCGAGTTGCCGCACATCCATCCCAGTCGGCCCGTGCCAACGATGGAGTTCCACAGCGTCAACGATCCGATCGCCATGTGGGACGGCGTACCGAACCGTAATCCGACGCTTCGCTTCACCGTCCTCCAAGGCATCCATCAGTGGGTTGTGGCCGACCACTGTCGAAGCAATCCGCACGTCGCTCCGACCATTGTCGGGGCCCCGGGGAGCATCTCGGCGGGGGAGACGGCCACCGAGATCACCTATCACTCTTGTGCCGATGGGACGGAGGTCGTGCTGTGGAAACTGACCGGGTCGGGACACGTATGGCCGGGGAGCACGCTCAATACCGGCCCGAAGAGCTCCTGGTTGTTGGCCGGTGTCGGCCGGGGGACGGTGCTGGTGAACGCAGATGAGCTGATGTGGCAGTTCTTCGAGCGCTATCAGCTACCCAAATCCTGAGCGGCTCATCCGAAAGGTCGCGGTGCTTGACGACTGCGGCGCGGCAGAAGGGACTCGACCAGGGCTGAAGGTCAGACGCGGGCCGCGGTCGAGGGTCAGTCGCCCCGACCACCGTGACATGTGGTCGGTGGGGTAAAGAGCGCCGTCGCATCGACCGGCTCGGTCGACGAGGGGTTGAGGATCACGGTGGCGTGCTGCGTCCACTGGTCCTCACAGTCGAGCAGTGCCTTCTTCTCCGGCTGCTTCTTGGAGTTCGCGTCGCCACCCATCCACAGGTCGACGTGGTTCTTGTTGACACCACCGCATGGGTCGCACTGGTCCTCGTGAATGAAGTACTTCTTCAGAAACGGGACGTAGATGATCTGGCACCAAGGCCCCTTGAGGTCGATGGGCTCGGCGAAGGTGACCGGATTGGCGTAGGTACCTACGCCGCCCGCCTCTTGGTGGATGCACGGATGGGCGATGGCAGGGCCCGGCGGGGAGTTGTCCACCCACCCGTAGAAGGTCACCCAGTCGGTGACCGAGCTGGAACCCGACGCCGCCGTGGCCGTGGCTGCGCTGGATGGGACGCCAACGGCCAGGGCAACGGTCAATGCCACGAGTCCTCCGAACACGGAAATTCGCCGAGTGAGTCTCACGGTTGGCCCCTTTCCGGTTGGCACCGGTTACTCCGAGGAGGTCGAAGCGAACGCTTGAGCGTACCTCTCAGCTACCCGTCGCTTCCTCCCGCGATGCAACGATGCAGACCCGCCGCTCAACTCGGAGGGGCCACCAGCCCGTTGGCGCGGGCGACAGCGCCGAACCATGACGCACTGGGCTTTGCCTCTCGAGCGAACGTCGTCGGATCCACGCGGTGGAGGCCGAACTTGGGAGTGAATCCGAGGGACCACTCGAAGTTGTCGAGCAAGCTCCACACGAAGTACCCGCGTATGTCGACGCCGTCGTTGAGTGCGCGCCGTACCCCGCGTAAGACCTCGGCGATGTAGGTGATGCGCTCGCTGTCGTCGTCGGTGGCGATCCCGCTCTCGGTCAGGAGAATCGGAATGCCAGTGATGGCCGCAGCCCTTCTGGCGCAATGCTCGACTCCCTGGGGCCAGTACTCGTAGCCCATCTGGGTGACCGGTACGTCAGGGTCATTGGGAGCTTGGCCTTCCGGGCCGAAGTGCACTCGCGAATAGCACTGCACCCCGATGAAGTCGTCACCCTCGGTGGCTCGCATGAACCGGTCCTCGAGGACCTCTTGGGCCGCTTCGAGGATGGCCTCCCCGCCCGGGTCCGCCACCATCTCGTCCATCGACAAGGTGAGGCCGACGGGCATGTCGCCGGGCCCCGACCGCAGGGCGTCCACGGCCAAGCGGTGGGCTCGGGCCATGACATCGTTCACGGCCAGGTGACGGACAAAATCATCCTTCACCCCGGGCGGCGACGATCCGAGGCCGTAACCCATGACACCCAGGAGATTGATCTCGTTGATCGTGCACGCCCATCCGATGAGATCGCCGAAATGAGCACCGGCCCGAGAGACGAAGCGGGCGAAGAGCTCGGGCGCGTCGGCCGCCTCCCAACCGCCGCGGTCGGTGAGCCAGGTCGGGGTCGTGAAGTGGTGGAAGGTGACGACCGGAGCGATGCCCCGTTCATGACATGCCGCGCACATGCGCCGGTAATGATCGAGCGCAGCCAGCGAGAATTCGCCTTCGGCGGGCTCGATCCGGCTCCATTCGAGCGAGAACCGGTAGGCGCCGAGCCCCATGTTGGCGACCAGCTCGACGTCCTCGGGCCACCGGTGAAACGAATCGCAGGCGTCGCCGCTCGATTCAGCACAACCGGAATCCGGGTTGTGCTCCCAGGCCCACCAATCATTGTTGACGTTGCCTCCCTCGATCTGGTGAGCGGCAGTGGCCGTTCCCCACAGGAAGCCGTCGGGGAACGTGATCTCTGGGGTCGCAGTCTGGTCGTTGGCCATGGCCGATGACTGTATCCAGGGACAGAGGTGGGCGGAGCCGCGATGAGGTCGCTCACCCGCTGAGGTCAGTGACGGGGTGAATCGCTGGGAAGGCGGAGGGCGAGGACCTCGCTCGGGTGGCTGCTGGTGATGGGGATGACCACGAGGTCGTCGGAGATGGCCATCCATCCGTTCACGCCACCGGGGAGGGCACGTTCCATGACGATCCGCCCGTTGGAGCGATTGATGGCCACCAAGGTCCCTTGGTACGTGGCTGTCACGACCAGGTCGTTCACCACGGTCGCCCCACCCGTCGGGTCCCCGGGCACCTTGGTGCTCCAGACGACCTTGCCCGTGGTTGCGTTGATGGCCACGACGTCCCCGGGGAAGGAGCCGAGCTTGCCGCCGAAGTAGGCAGTGCGGTTCGGGTAGAGCGTGTCGGGAGCATTCAGGGTGGCGGCGTAGACCATTCCGTTTGCCGATGCAGGAGGGGTGAGGACGCCGCCGTATGTACCGGGCAGCACCATCGTGGGGCCGGAGATCGCCGTGAGCTCACCGTTGCGGTGCATCCCCACCGCGGTCCGCCACAGAAGTCGGCCCGACGTCGGGTCATACCCGAGCACGAATCCGCTCTTTCCCGTGCCGACGATCACTTGACGCGACGACGGCCCCGGGATGTCGACGATCATCGTGTGGACGAAGTCCCGGTCGAAGATGTCGTGGGCCGTTGCCTGGTGAAACCAAACCAGCCGCCCCGTCCGGAGGTCGAGAGCCAGCGTCGAATCGGTGTAGAGATTCGTTCCCGGCCGGCTCGAGCCGTTCGGGAACTGGGCGGTGCCCGGGAAGGGCGCGGGGTTGGCCGTTCCCCAATAGACCCGGTTGGCCGTCACATCGATCGACGGTGGGTACCAGGATCCGCCACCGGAGTTGACGGCGGGGTTGCTCCAGATGTCGGGCGACTTGACCGTATCGAAGGACCAATCGATCGCCCCCGTGGACGCGTCGAGCGCGAACAGCCAGCCGCGGTCGCCGCCTTTGTAGATGCCGCCCACGCTCACCGGGACCGTCGCCGCGAAGACTCGACCGTCCGCCACCGTGGGTTGGATGTCCACGCCTTCGGTGGGCGTCGTGGTCAGGCGACGGGACCAAACCGGGGACCCGTCCTCGGCCCGGAGCGCGACGACCCCGTTCCCCGTCGCCGCGAACACCTTCCCCCATCCGACGGCCACTCCGTCAGGCCCGATGGAGAAGCCCAACGGCTTGCTCCGCCAGAGGACGCGGCCGCTCGAGCGGTCGATCGAGACCACCGAGCCGTTGTCGTCTTCGACGTAGATCCGGGCTCCAAGAATGATCGGGACGGTGGTGAGCTCACCGGTCATCGGAACTGTCCAGGACGGAGCAAGCCGCGAGACCGATTGCGCGTCGATGGGCGATGGACCGGCGTCTCGGGTGTTGTCGAAGTCGTGGCCCGGAAGCGGCCACTGGTCGGCCCCGGCTGACGCCACCTCCGGTGGGGCGCCCGCGTAGGAATGGTTCGAGGTAGCTGGGAGTGCCGAGGTGGACGCGCCCGAGGTACACCCGGCCAGACAGATGGCGACCAGCCCAGTAGCGATGACGGCCAACCGAGTCCAGCTTCCTCTCATGGCAGCAACCTAGATCGAGTGCTCGAGACGGCGTGTGGTTGCAATTGCCGTCCGCTATGTCCGTGGCGAAGACCCGATGGCTTCAATGACCGATCCTGCCCTCTCGAGAAGCGTCCCGGCCTACGACAGTCGATGGTTGGGGGGACCAGCCGACGAACGGGTGGCGGCCTAACATCACGGCGTCCGCCAGCCAAATGTGAGTCAGACGTGAGCTCCTCCTCCAACAGAAGCATGCCGGCAATGTTCGGGTTGTTTGCGGTCGTCGTTCTCGTTGCTGCCGCCTGCGGCAGCAATCAGGGCTCGACGAGCGGTGCGGCGCAGCCGGGCACCATCTCGGCTCCTCCGACGGCGACCTACCCGGCGGAAGCGACCCTGTACGGCCCCATCACCGTGGGCCACATCGTCGAACCGCTCTCGGGCTTGCCGCTCGACCTCGGCGCACATGGTTACGTCCAGCAGGAGTTCTTCGCATCGGGCAAGGCGACTGCCTTCACGGCGACCTCGGCACCGAGCGACGGCAATTGGACGATCGCACCAACCAGCACGGCTCCGTATCGGACGAGGATCTTGGTGCGCCGACCGACCGATCCGGCCCGGTTCAACGGCACGGTGGTCGTCGAATGGATGAACGTCTCGGCCGGAGAGTCGGCTCCTGATTGGGACTATCTCAATCCCGAGCTCATGAACGACGGGTACGCCTATGTGGGGGTGTCCGCCCAGGCCCTGGCCGTCGACGGTGGCGCGCCAATCCTCGGCTCCCTGTCGGCCGCAGCCAGCGGCGGCCTGGTCCACGAGGAGCCGGCCCGCTACTGGACCCTCCATCACCCCGGTGATCAATACGCCCTCGACATGTTCGCCCAGATCGGGAGGGCGCTGCAGACAGCCAAAGGATCAGAGGTCCTCGGAGGGCTCCATCCCCGGCATGTGGTGGCGGTGGGTGAGTCACAGTCCGCCTTCTACCTCACGACCTTCGCCGACGCGCTGCAACCGGTCACCAACGCCTTCGACGGGATCTTCATTCACAGTCGAGGCGGTACCGGCGCATCCCTGAGCGGCTCGTCCATCACCGCCTCGAACCAGGGCCCGAGTGGCCTGCGGATCCGAACCGACCTCCACGTTCCCGTCTTCATGTTCGAGACGCAGACCGACCTCATCGAGCTGGGCTACGCCGCCGCTCAGCAGTCCAATACCGATCGCATCCGCACCTGGGAGGTGGCCGGTACGTCACACGCCGACGCCTATCTCGTCGGCTCCGCGGCCGGAATTCTCGGCTGTACCACCCCCATCAACGACGGCCCGCAACACGTCGTCGTGCAGGCCGCTTTCGCCGCCTTCAATCGCTGGGTGGACGATGGGACTCCGCCACCCTCGCCTCCCCCGTTCCGATTGACCAGCGCGACGCCGGCGGTCTTGGCCTTGGACAGCCACGGCAACGTCATCGGCGGTGTCCGGACTCCCGCCGTCGACACCCCCGTCTCGACCCTCAGCGGGGCAGCACCGCCCGGGGCGAGCGCGATCTGCTCGTTGTTCGGGTCAGCAGTCGCCTTCAGCCCGACCACCTTGGCCAGCCTCTACCACGACAAGAGCGGCTACCTGGCCGCCTACAAGGTCAGCTTGGACCGCGCCATCAAGGGCGGCTATGTCTTGGCCGCCGACCGAAGCTCGCTCCTCGCGCAAGCCGAAAAGGTGCAGTTCCCTTCCTGACCGGCTCCAGGCTCCGCTTGGTCGCTCGGAGGTCCGCGCTGGCGAAGCCCTTGGGCGCCAGGCGTCAGAAGGCCGTGCCACTCCTCGGTGATGGGCGGGTCACCAGCAGCGCGTCGGCCCGGGCCAGGCCGGATGTCCGCAACTCCTCGACGCGCCCGCCGGCTGCCAGCAGCGAGGCCGGGAACCCACCCATGTACAGGGAGCCGAGAGCGGCCAGGCCCATGCGCAGGTCGGCGTCTTCGCCGCGTACGGGCTCGCCGGCATGAGGCGCCCTCCGGCCCGGCCTCGAGCACCCAGCGGCCTGGCGCCGGGTCGGCCTCCCCTTCGGGCGACGGCGGGTGGCAGGACATCGAGAACCAGGCGCCCCTCACCGCTATAGCCCCGAGCCTCGAATGCCGTGGCCGTGTCCAGGATCCGCACGTAGAGCCGGTCCTCGACGTTGACCGTCCGCAATTGTCGCGGGTCGGACAACCGCCAACGGATGGGCTCGTCCACCGCGCCGCGCTCGGTAGTTGACCTGGCCCACCAGATCGAGGTCGAACACGAATCGCCAGAGGCCGGCTTCGACCTCGGGCGTGTTGCCGCGAAGGTCGTCGACGGAGATGGCGGTTCGCTCCGCGTGGAACATGTTCGCCTCGGAGACAGCTCGGTAGAGGACATACCCGTCGTCACAGACCGCATGGAAACGGGCGGCGGACCCATGCCGGTGGTGCGGGGGGTCGTTGAGCATCTGGGCCCAGTAACCGGAGCTCCGGCTCGGCCTCCCCGGCCCGGGTCCTCCGCTGGCGGTCGAAGAGGTCGGGGAGGACCTTGGCCGCCTCGTCCTTGTCCACCAGGTCGAGGTCGAGGTCGGGGGCCGGCACGGCGAAGGCCGACGCTCGGCTGTCGATGGCGTACTCGACGAGATTGGCGGCCAGGCCGTATCCGAATCTCCCGTAGATGAGCGACTCCGACGCTTCAAGCCCGGCGATGGCCTCGCCCCGTTGGCGGGCATCGTCGTGCATGGCCGTCATCAGCTGGCGCAGGAATCCGCGCCGCCGGTGGGTCGGGTGCACCCCGACGGCGCTGACGCCCGCCATGGGGATGGTCGGACAGGGCTGACCCGGTGGGGCTGGCAGCGTGACGTCCATGCTGAAGATGCAGGCGTTGCCGGCAAAACGGTCCCCGGTGTCGACCACCCATGCCCGATCCAACTCGGCCTTGGTCTGCCAGACGTTCTCGTCGCCCGACTTGATCGGGGTCACCGGCAAAGGGATCGAGGAACGGGATCATCACCGATCGCCGGAACTCGAGGCCCTCCTCTGGCCGGATCCTTCGTACGACGGGGTCCATGCCGCCAGTCTGCCCATCCGGCGTCGGGGCCGTCATCTCGGATCGATCGAGTCCATTTCTCGCCGCGGTGCGGTGTCTTCGTCGGCCAGCGACAGGCCGGGTTCTTCGAGCTCCGGCCGTCTGGTCACGCCAGCGCTAGATACCCAGACGAGCCGATCGAAGCTGAGCCACGAGCGCCGGGTCCCCGTCGATGTCGACTCTGGCCGCGGACTGGCGGCCTGATCCGAACAGGGTCTGCTCCCCTGGGTCACCTCGGATCTCGAGGCGTGGCCCGGACCCCTTGATCTTCGGCTCGCGACCCTGGGCGACGAGCTCGATGGTCGCCGAGACCTTTTTCGCCATTCCTCCCGCTCCCACCCGGGCCCAGAGGGCGTCGGCCATCTCGCTCGAGAGGGGTCGCACGTCCCAGTCCGGCTGCGCGCGACGCACGTCTTCGACATGGATGAAGAATTCCACGGTGTTCATGGGAGCGTCGAACGGGCGAAGGAGCAGTGGCGGGCCGCGACGCACGGATGCGATGAGCTGGTCCCAAGGAATCCGGTCGCGAATCGACCGACGAACCTTGTCGGTGTGGGCGGCGAGGGGCGCCCACACGAGCCCGGGGCCGCTGTCTGCTCGCCGCTCGCGGGCCACCAGGTGGGCCGCCAGATCGGCAGTGACCCATCCATCACAGAGGGTCGGGGCTGCGGGGCCGAGCTCGACGAACAGGTCGCAGAGGGTGGCCCGCTCCTGCTGGGCAAGGTCCGAAGCGGCCACCGGCCGAATCCTAGGTCCGCCCTTCAGCTCGTGAAGCGAGCTGCGTCCTCCGATCCGGACGTGGCATTCCCGGCGCTGTAGGAGTGGGCGCCCGCGCCGGCCAGCTGGCCACCGTCGACGATGAGGTACTCCTGACGGATGGGCCGCTCCTCCAAGAAGCACTCGAGGATCTCCCGCGTCCCGGCCGCGTAGCGGGCTTGGGCCGACAGCGACGTCCCCGAGATGTGCGGGGTCATGCCGTGATGGGGCATCGTTCGCCACGGGTGGTCCTTCGGCGGTGGCTGAGGGAACCAGACGTCCCCGGCATAGCCGGCCAGCTGACCGGACTCGAGCGCTCGCACGACCGCGTCCCGGTCGCAGATCTTGCCGCGAGCGGTGTTGACGAGGTACGCGCCGCGCTTCATGGTCGAGATCAGCTGGTCGTCGAAGAGTCCCTCCGTCTCCGGGTAGAGGGGCGCGTTGATGGTGACGACGTCGAGGTTCGGCACCATGGCCGCCGTCGTCTCGTGGAAGGTCAGGTCAGCTCTTGCTCGATGTCCGGTGACAGGCGGTGCCGATCGGTGTAGTGCAGCTCGACGTCGAAGGGCTTGAGACGCCGGAGGACAGCCAGTCCGATCCGGCCGGCGGCGACCGTTCCCACTTTCATGCCTTCGAGGTCGTAGGAGCGCTCGACGCAGTCGGCGATGTTCCAGCCACCCCGCACGACCCACCCGTAGGAGGGGATGTAGTTGCGCACAAGGGCCAGGATCATCATGAGGACGTGCTCGGAGACGCTGATCGAGTTGGAGTAGCGTGACCTCGGCGACCGTGATCCCGCGGTCGATGGCCGCTTGCAGGTCGACGTGGTCCGACCCGATTCCGGCCGTGATGGCGAGCTTCAGGTTCTGGGCGCTGGCCATCCGCTCGGCCGTGAGGTAGGCCGGCCAGAACGGCTGGGAGATCACCACGTCGGCGTCGACCAGCTCGCGGTCGAAGACCGAGTCGGCTCCGTCCTTGTCCGAGGTCACGACGAAGGTATGACCCGCCTCCTCGAGGAAGCGCCGAAGCCGAGCTCACCGGAGACGCTGCCGAGCAGCTGCCCGGGGGTGAAGTCGATGGCCTGCGGTGAGGGAGTCGTCTGACCGCCGGGGTAGGAGCTGATCCGAGGGAGGTCGTCTCTCGGATAGGTCTCCGGGTATCCGTCGATCGGGTCGTCATAGAGCACGCACAGCACCTTCGCCATCGGAGCTCTCCCTTCTTGCCGGCATCGACCGCCGTCTCCGAGCTGATCGACAGCGAATCTACCGGGGCGATCGAGTGATGGCCGGGGTCGAGCAGGTCAGCGCGGATCGCGTCGCATGAACCAGTTGGGTGCCGAGAGGATCGGTACCTCGTCGGCCACCTCGAACCCGAGACCGATGTAGAAGCGGACGTTCTCCGGCTTGTCGGTCTCCAACCAGGCCACCCGTCCGAGGGTGTCGAACTCCTCGCACAGGAAGGACATGGCTGTCCTTCCCATCCCCATGCCCTGGAATCCGGGCTCGACGCCGACCGGCCCGACGTGCCAATGGGGCTCGGCCAGATCATGGTCGGCTAAGACCGAGCCCAGGTGGAGGAAGCGCTCGGCGTCGCTCGCCCCGGGGTCCGGTGGGTCAAGGGCCCTGAGCTCAGATGGAATCATCGATGCGATGCAGTGGTCGGGCCGCTCCGCCGCGGCCACGGCCAGCACGCACTCACCTCGTCGGACCCCCGATACCCGTGACGCGGCCAACATCTGGCCGAACGCGCTGTAACACATCTCGAGCCGAACGAGGGGATCGTCGGAGACAGCCAGGGACGTCGGGTTGTCCCGCAAGGCCCGTGCCGCGACGCCCGCCGCTTGCGATGTTTGGTCGGCGCCGCTCAGCCATGTCGCTTCGAAGACCGTCATGTCGTGGTCTTAGCAGACCGTCGAACGGGCCCGCCGCACGATGCCCACCCATTCGATTCCCAAGCGGCGACGGCTCAAGCGGTGCCGGTCACGGGATCGGTCCGTTCGAGGACGGCCGTGAAGCCGACATAGGTCCAGATGAGTCGGTCGCCGTGGCGGTGACGGGTCACCTCGATGCCGGGAAGGCCGACCGGGCGGAGCACGTGGACGCCGTCTTCGTAGGTGGCGACCACCGTGATGGGTGTCGTCTTGTCGAGCTCAGCCACGTCGTGCACGCCGTGGGCTTCGGTCCCGTCGCAGCGCATGTCGTGGACGACGCCGCCGGCGGTGACCACCAGCCGGTCACCGCCCTGCTCGATGCGTTGGACGTGGCCGCGGGCGGGATGGTCGGCCACTGCCGTGCCGTCGACCAGAACCGACACCACTTGCCACGTTCCGCGAAGGTCGGGTGCGCCGGCCACGAGCGGCTCCGTGCAGGCGGCCAGGACGGGAGGCGGCATGGTCTCGCCGTAGCCGCCCGGCGGGGTGTGGGCGACGGGGATGTCCGCAGCCCGTGCCAACCGGTCGGGCTTGCGGGGGCTCTGATCGTGCGTGGCTCGTTCCCTTTCTGGGATGGTCAACGGGCTTCCGGTAGCAGCACGTTCGGGTTGAGGATTCCGGCTGGGTCGAGCGCCGACTTGATGGCTCGGAAGGCCTCGATCTCGGACGGCGTGCGGGACAGATGGAGGAAGCTGCGCTTGGCCGTCCCGATGCCGTGCTCGGCGCTGATGCTCCCACCGAGCTCGGACACGAGACCGAAGACGGCCGCGTCCACCCCATCGTCATCAGGGTCCACGCCGGTCACGTTGACGTGGATGTTGCCGTCACCGAGATGACCGAACAACCAGGTCCGCGCACCCGGCGCCGTTGCTTCCACCACCGACGGCACGGCTCCGATGAATCCCGCCATCTCGACGGCCGGAAGCGTGACGTCCAGCTTGTGGGGCGGACCGAGCGAGTTGATGGCCTCCGTGTGGCCTTCGCGCAAGCCGCCACAGCTCGGCTCGTCGCGACGGCTCGGTGGCCACCAACACCTCTGCCACCCCAACGACGTCGGCGGTGACGGCCGAGAGGGCTTCGGTCGGGTCGGTGCGGTCGGCCACCTCGACCAACAAGTAGGCCGCGTGAGCGGCGGCGAAGGGTGATCGAAGCCCGGTGATCGAGCAGACCAGTTCGAGCCCCGGCTCGAGGAACATCTCGCAGGCTTCGAGGGTGGTGAGCGACTGCCGGTAGAGGCCGGCGGCGGACACGGCTCCGGCCACGGACGCGAATGCGGCCAGGGCGACGGTGCGGTACGGGAGGGTCGGCACCAGTCGCAGTCGGGCCGAGGTGATCACGGCCAAGGTTCCCTCGCTGCCGCACAGCAGGCTGGGTAGGTGGTAGCCCGTGTTGTCCTTGATGAGGCCGCCCAGGTGGGACACGACCGCACCCGTCCCGAAAACGGCCTCGACGCCGACGACCTGTGCCCTCGTATCGCCGTAGCGGATCATGTGCATGCCCCCGGCATTGGTGGCCACGGTGCCGCCGACGGTGGCCGAATCACGGCTGCCGAGATCGACGCCGTAGGACCAGCCGGCAGACGCCGCCGCTCGTCGGACCTGGCCGATGGTGACGCCGGCCCCGGCCGTCAGCTGGCCGGCCAACGGCTCGACGGGATCGAGCCGTTGCAACCCTCGAAGGCTGAGCACGACTTCGCCGCCGAGGGGCACTCCACCCCCGACGAGCCCGGTGTTGCCGCCCTGAGGGACGAGTGCCACACCGAGGTCACGGCATGTCTCGACGATGGCCGCGACCTCTTCCGTCGAGCCCGGCCGCACGACGGCCGGGCTCTGGCCGACGAACCGGCCCGTCCAGTCCGTCGTGTAGGAGGCAACCACCTCGGGGTCGACGATGACGTGGGAGCCGGCAGCCTTGCCGAGCAGGTCGAGAACCTCGGTCGCTGCTCTCATCGCGACCACTCTGCCCCATTGAGGGTGCGGTCGGTCATCCGGAACCCGACGCCGATCGCTCGATGGCGCGATCGGCTGTCGTGTCGTGCCCCGCTTTAGACAGCGACGGCCACGCCCAGTTGGTCCGTCGCACCGTCGGTCGTTGGCGCGGATCCGGCACCGTTGGTTGCGCTGCGAGCCGACGCGGCCTCGGGCTCCGATGTCGCCCCCACGCACTTCGCGCAGGTGTCCTGCGGGACGATGCCGAAGCGCATGAGGGTCGGGAACATCTTGCAGGCCAGGCACACCCCGGCCGCCGACTCGAGGGTGGCGGCCACCCCGAGGGCGGCGAGGAGGCCATAGGCCAGCCGTTTGCGGCCGAACCCGTAATAGAGCAGTAGTGACGAGCCGGACAGGGCGAGGCCCATGCCCTGAGCCAAGCGCTTGGGCGGTCCGGGCGAGAAGCGGTGGTGGACGCGGAGTCGCGGGGTCACGACCCGGGTGGCGATCTGTCCGAGAGGACTGAGCTTCGGTCCGGTCAGGACCCGGGCCGCGAACCCGTAGGTCAGGGGGAAGAGGATCCACGGCTGATCGAACGCGATGGTGGCCGTGACCATCGACACCACGCCGCCGGCCACGACCCGGGCCGAGGTCTCGTTGACCGGATGAGGGAAGCCGAAAAGGCTCGAGTCGGACGAGCCAGGTGCGCCACTCTCGGAGTCCGAGGTCCGGGTGCCGAGCTCGTTGTCCCTGGCCATGGGCTGTCCTCCCAACCGCTGCTCCTCGCAGGCAAAAACCTGACCAAGCCCATCCTATTTGTTGGCTCCGGGAGAACCGCCCGTCCGGCTCGATCAGGCGCGAGTGCCGCTCGATGAGCGGCTGGCCTAGGACCGAGAGGGCGTGGCCGAGGTGGTGGGCCGAGCCGCGGCACTCGACGCCGGCTCCCATCGAGCCTCGAGGCCACCCAGGTGCCAGACGGCCATGGCCACCACCCACGTCACCACGAACAGCCCGACGATGGCGAACCCGGCGGAGTTGATGTTGAAATCACCCATGGCGGCCCAGAAGGAGCCGCGGAGGCCGAACTCGGATCCGAAAAGGCTGAGCAACTCGATGGAGCCGATGAAGAAGGCCATGGCCACCGAGAGCCCGGTGATGACCAAGTTGTAATAGACCTTGCGCACCGGCTTGGAGAAGGCCCAGCCGTAGGCGAAGTTCATGAAGCACCCGTCGAGGGTGTCGAACAGGCTCATGCCGGCGGCAAAGAGGAAGGGCAGGCTGAGGATGGCCCAGAAGGGCAGCCCGCGGCTCACGGCGGTGCCCGACAGCACGAGTAAGGCGACCTCGGTGGCCGTGTCGAAACCCAGGCCGAAGAGAAGGCCGACCGGGTACATCTTCCAGGGCCGGTCGACCCGCCGGGCCAGAGGTCCGAAGAACCGGTTCATGAGGCCACGTTGCTGCAGCTGTCGCTCGAGCTCGTCCTCGTCGAATCGCCCGCGCCGCAGGTCGCGGAAGACCTTGGCGATCGACACCAGGATGACGATGTTGAGGCCGGCGATGAGATAGAGGAAGGCGCCCGACACCGACGTGCCGATGATCCCGGTCACGTTGTGAAGCGTTGAGCCGCCGTTGCGCACCTGGCCGTCGAGCGCCCGGATGCCGAAATTGAGCAGGACGGCCAGAGCGAAGACGACCGTCGAGTGCCCGAGGGAGAACCAGAAGCCCACGCTGGTCGGGCGTTTTCCCTCGGCCATGAGCTTTCGTGTCGTGTTGTCGATGGCCGAGATGTGATCGGCGTCGAAGGCATGACGCATACCCAGGGTCAAGGCCAAGAGACCGGTACCGACACCGAACACGGCCGTCCCCGACAGCCGGTAATGGTGGGGGACGGCGGCCAGAAGAAGGACGAAGCCGAGGACGAACAGCCCGGTGACGGTCACGGCCATGCCGGACAGGCCGGCCCATTCCCCCGGTCGCAGACGGGCCGGTGACGACCGGGACGATGGCGGCGAGGAACGCGTCACACGTCGGGCCGGCCCGGTGCCGTCGGAGAGCACGTTGCCTACTGTGGTCTAAATGCGAACTGATTGCAAGTACGGGGTCTATGCAGGAAGGACCCGGCGGTATCGTGGGCACGTGAGCAGGGCGGCTGGCGTGACCAGTTCGCAGGTCGGCGGCGAGCGCGAGGTGGCAGCCGCCCCGACCCCGGCCCTCACCTCGGTCGAGGAGGTGCTCGACCTCCTACGGGCCCGGGGCGGCCGGGTTACCTCGTCTCGGCGGATCCTGCTCGAGGTGCTCTTCGAGGCCACCGACCACTTGAGCGTGGAGGATCTGGCCACGGCCGTGCAGGCCCGGGCCCCCGATGTGCACGTGTCGACCATCTATCGCAACGTCGAAGACCTCGAGCGACTGGGGGTCGTTGCCCACTCGCACCTCGGGCACGGTCCCGCTACCTACCAACTGGCGTCGCTGGCCCACGCCCACTTCGTGTGCGAGTCGTGCGGGGCTCGCATCGAGGCGCCCGATGTCATGTTCCGCGGCCTGGCCCGGGCGGCCAAGTCCGACCTCGGCTTCTCGATCGACCCGCGCCACTTCGCCATCCTCGGGCGTTGCGCCGACTGCAGCTGAAGCCTGCGGTGGCAGTGCCCGACGCCGCACCGCCCGCCACTCAAGCGAAGATGGTCGCCCACCCCTCGTCGTAAGGGGCCACGAAGGTGGTCGTCAGACGCATGGAACGGAGGAGCCACCTCCCGTCGACGCGCTCATACTCGTCATCCTCGGTGCCGCACATCAAAACGTCGCGTCCGTCCGCCGTCCGGCATGGGCTGAGCAGCTCCCATCGACCGCGAGCGCGACCATCCTCGTCGTGGTCGACCTCGATGCGCGGTGAGGTGAAGAGGTGGCGGGCAAAGACGAGCGTCGTGTCGCGCAGTCGTTCGGCGATGGCCGCCCGGCCCACGGCGCGGCCCAAGGCCGGGCCTCCGTCCCATACGCCGTCCTCGGTGAACAGTCGGGCCACTCCGTCGGCCACCGCCGCCAACTCCTCGGCCGGGACGACCGCGCCTTTGCGGTATCGCCGATCGACCAGCTCCGCGTAGCGGGCCTTGAGCGCCTGGATGGCAAGCACGCCCTCGGCTCGTTCGAGACGGTTTCGAAGATCGGAGAGCTCGGCGGCCAGCTCTTCAGGAGCCGTCACCGCGCTCTCTCGTTCGTCGCCTGCGCTCGTGGCATTGTCCGTCCGCGTCCGTGCCGATGTCGGTCCCCTGCCGTCCAGTATGGCCAACGCCGGGGCCCATGCTCCTGGCCCGCGCTACCTGGACGGCACCTCCCGGCTGTCGGATCCGGCCGTCGGTCCTCTCAGTAGCCGGCGCAGCCGTCCTGGTCGGGTGCGGCGAAGGGACCACCCAGATAGGCCGCGGCGAAGGCCACCGCCACTCGGATCTGTTGCAGGGGGGTGGCGTCGGCCGCGTCAGCCGGAAAGCCGAAGGTGTTGAACTCGTCCCAGTTGGTACGCGTGAACCCGAGCCCGCCGGCGAACTCACCGGCCTCGACGTTCCACCGTCCACCTTCCTCGCAGAGGTTGACTCGTTCCCAGGCGCTGATCTGGGCGGCGGTGAGGCCGTAGTCGTCGGCGGCCGAGGTGTCGACGACCGCTGCGGCAACCGTGCTGTTGGCCAGCGAGCCGAAGTAACCGTCACCACCGAAGGCGAACGCGCCGCCATCAGAGGAGATGGCCAGGTAGCCGTCGGAGGAGGAGTCGAGGGCGATCATCGGCTTGTTGAGCGGGACGGCACCGGCCGATCCCAGGAAGGACGCGCCGCCGTAGGTGAACACGCCCCCGTTGGTCAAGAGCAGGCGGTAGCCGGACCCGTCGGCACCGATGGCTGCCGTTGGCAGTCCGTTGGTCCCGCCCGCGTAACCGGCCTGGCCGAAAGCGAACACCGACCCGTCGGCGGCCGCCTCCCAGTAGCCAAGGCCTCCGGCTGCCGGGGCCAGGCCCACGATCGGGCTTCCCGGCGACAGGCCGACCGCCGATCCGAAGTAGTGCGCATCACCGAAAGCGAAGACGCCGCCGTCGGCGGCCACGATCCAGTAACCATGACCGTCGGGGGTGGGCTCGAGTCCGACCACCGGTTGGGCCAAATCGAGCCCGCCGGTCGACCCGTAGAACCCGGCGTCGCCGAAGGCGAAGACGCCACCGTCACTGGCCACCAACCAATAGCCGTTGCCGTTCGGCGTCGACGCGATGGCCACGATGGGCCGGTCCAACGGCAGCGAGGCCGTCGACCCGTAGTACTGGGCGTCGCCGAAGGTGAAGATGCCGCCGTCGGATCCGACCATCCAATAGCCGTTGCCCGACGGGGTGGCGGCCACGTCCACCACCGGAGCCTTGAGAACGAGTCCCCGGCCGGTCGGCCACGATGTTGGCGCCTGTCCGGGAGTGGCGGCGACGGCGGAGCCGACCGACAACGAGATGATGGCCGCAGCCCCAAGAAGTGCGACGAGAAGGCTTCCGCGCTTCGAGGCGACGGTTGCCGTACATGGGGTCGTCGGGCGCGGGGCCCGGTCGGTGATCGGCGGCAGTGTGTTGAGAGCGGGTACGTCGAAGTACAGAGCGAGCCATGAATGGCAAGGGGTGACCTTTCCGTGGTCGGTCGGCACGGCCGAAGGCGGCGATACCGACGTTCTTCTGGTTGGGAGGACCCCACGTCTGCGCATTCAAAACCCCAGCCGAGCACCGGGAAGGGTGTGACGGCCTGGCTATGAGAGCCGGGTGTGCTAGCGGGTTCTTACGTCCGTCAAGTGGTGGTTACGTTGAGCAATCCCCATTGGTGGTTGTGAGCGGTGCAGGTGCGTCGGCGCCAATCGTGAGCGGCGGCCGTCGGCGAAGTGCCTGCGAAGCCCGGCAAGATAGCGGTGCGGCCTGCGGCCCGTGAAATCGAGCTTTGCATTTGGTCACGCAGAGTGACCTGGGGATAAGTGGTATGACCCTGGTCAGAGAGTTGCGGCCAGTTCAAGCGCGGCCGCTGAAAAACCTCGACGGGGAGTGATGATCTCGTCGATCAGGCCGTACTTCTTGGCTTCTTCGGGCGTCATGAAATTGTCGCGATCAATGTCGGATTCGACTTGTTCGACGGAGCGGCCGCTGTGATGAGCGATGATCTCGGCCATCCGGCGCGTGGTGGCGAGAACTTCGCGCAGTTGGATCTCCATGTCCCGCGGTGCACCGCGCGCTCCGGCGGACCCCTGATGAATCATGATCCGGCAGTTGGGCAGTGCGAGCCGCTTGCCCGGCGCGCCGCCGGCCAGGATCATGGCCGCGGCCGACATTCCCATGCCCACGCAGATGGTGGACACCTCGGGTCGTACATGTTGCATCACGTCGTAGATGGCCATGCCGGCATAACCCATGCCGCCCGGCGAGTTGATGTACAGCGAGATGTCCTTGTCCGGATCCTGGGCCTCGAGGAAGAGCATCTGACTCACGATGAGGTTGGCGATCTGGTCGTCGACCTCCTGGCCCAAAAAGACGATGCGCTCGCGCAGCAGGAGCGAATAGATGTCGAAGGCGCGGTCGCCCCGCGGCGACTCCTGGACAACCGTCGGGATAAGCGACGCAGCGACCACGGTGACCTCCTTGGCCTCGGAACGCTCGACGGCGGGCGCCGTCATCGCTTTCATGATATCTCGAATATGAGATATAGTGACCGAGCCGTGGTGCAGCCAGCGAACGTCCGAACGCACCGTGATCCCGAGAGGCGCGCCGGGTCGGGCGCCGTTCGCCCGCGACCCCGGTGGCGCCGGTCATGAGCGGGCGCCGTCATGAAAGCGTGTTTCCTGGCTTTCGCGAGATGGCCGAGCGGCGGCGAGCGCTGAGTGCCGAGCTCACCGAGCGCCGTCGAGCGCTCGGACTGTCGCAGACCGAGGTGGCGGCACGCATGGGGACGTCCCAGTCGGCGGTGGCCCGTCTCGAATCGGGCTCCGGCGATGTCCGGCTGTCCACGGTCGAGCGCTACGCGGCTGCCGTCGGCCGGTCGCTCGACTGGTCGTTGAGCGCAAACAAAGGTGAAGCCCGATGAGCATCGGTTGGCCCGGCGGCTCCGGTGGTGACGACGGGACCACCGAGTTTCGTCGGTCGTTGCGTGACCATCTCTTCGAGCGGCGGGTGGTGGTGGTGACCGGACGGCTGGACCACGAAGTGGGCGGGCGGGCGGCCATCGAGCTCATGACCCTCGACGCCGATGGCGACGAGCCGATCCGCCTCCAGTTGAGCTGCTCCGACGGCGACCTCGATGCCGCGCTGTCACTCATGGACGTAGTGGAGCTGGTCGGCGTTCCCGTCGAGGCGCTCTGCATCGGTTGCGTCGGCGGCGCAGCCATCGGGGTCCTGGCCGTTGCCGATCGCCGTTTGGCCACGGTGACCACCAGCCTGCTGTTGCGCGACCCCGGCGACTCCTTCACCGGGTCCGCCCATGACCAGCAACGGTGGGCGCAACATCGGGCCGACCGGTGGCGGACCTTCTGCGAACGGGTGTCCGGCTTCACCCACCGATCGTTCGACGAGGTCGAGGCCGACTTCGAGCGCGGACGTTTCCTCAGTGCCGCCGAGGCCATCGACTACGGTTTGATCGACGAGATCGCGCAGCAGACCTCGGCAGAGCGGCGCGGCCGTCTCGGCTTTCGTCCGGTCGGGTGACCGCCATCTCGACGTAGCCGGGCGAGCGTCGCTCCGTGTGGACCGGCCGGGGATCCGCTCTCGGACCGGCGCCCACGCACCATCATGGACGGGGCCGTAAGGATCGGCCCCGGACGAACGGTAGGACCGACGATGAGTGACACGTCCCAGGGTCCCGGTTGGTGGCTCGCCTCCGACGGCAAGTGGTACTCACCCGAGCAGGCACCCGGCTACGAGCCGGCATCGGTCCCCGCCACTGCCCCGAGCACCATGCCCCAGCCGGGCGCGCTGCCGACCACGGGAACGCTCCCTCCGACGGCGCCGGTGGTAGCGAGCAGCTCCGGCCCGTCGACCGGCACGCTGCCGCCGACGGCCTACCCGCCACCCGGGGGTGCTCCACCGGCTGGCTACCCACCCGGTGGTGCTCCACCGGCTGGCTACCCACCTGGCACGTATCCGCCCGGGTCGTATCCGCCCGGCCCCGGCTACGCCTACCCGGGGCGGGCCAAGACGAGCGGGTTGGCCATTGCCGCTTTCGTCCTCTCGCTGCTCTGGATCTTCGGCCTCGGGTCGCTCCTCGCCGTCATCTTCGGCATCATCGCCCTCGTCACCATCAGCCGATCGCATGGGACGCGGCGCGGCCGCGGCTGGGCCATCGCCGGGCTCGTGATCGGTGCACTCGGGCTCATCCTCACCGTTGCCGTCTCGTTGGCCGTCAAGAACGCGGTCGCTGGCCACGACCTACCCCTACGGGCAGACCGTCTCGACCGACGATGGGATCACCGGCTTCACCAGTGTCACCGTGTACTCGGTCACGACCGGGCTGCACGGACAGCAGACGTCGGGCGCCCTGCCCGGCACGTTCGCGGCGGCCAACGTACAGGTGTGTGTGGGCTCGGCCGGCATGCCCGATGTCAACGAGCACCTCGTCTTCTTCCTCCTCAAGACGTCGGGTGGCGACCTGCTGCCCGCCGAGCCCGAAGTCACCACCCAGTCACCCAACCTGTGGCATTCCGCGGTGAACTGGCCCGCCAATCAGTGCCAGCGGGGGTACGTGAGCTTCTTGGTCCCGTCCGGGGAGACGCCACAGGGTGTCCGCTACAACGGCGACATCCTCCATCCCATCGAATGGACGCCCTCGGGCAATTGACGGGGACCTGGCCGCACCGGTTCGGTGCGGCTCGGGTGACTGTCATCATTGAGGGTGACGGTCGCCGGCGGCCGTCGTTGATCCGAGGTGGCATGAGCGCACGCAACCGGCAAGGGGTGGTCCTGCTCCCTCGTCGCCAGATGACCTCCCTGGGCGCGTCACGGTTGGCGTCGTGACCGTCTATCTGGTCGGTGCCGGGCCCGGTCATCCCGGCCTGCTCACCGTGCGAGCCGCCGAGCTGCTGGCCTCGGCCGACGTGGTGGTCCACGACCGACTCATCAGCGAGGAGGTGCTGGACCTCGTGCCCGCCGGTTGCCAGCAAATCGATGTCGGCAAGGCCGCCGGCTGGTCACCCATCACGCAAGAAGAGATCAATGCTCTGCTCGTCGAGCACGGGCGCAGCGGACGAGAGGTGGTGCGGCTCAAGGGGGGCGACCCCTACGTCTTCGGACGGGGTGGCGAGGAGGCCGCCGCCCTCCTCCAGGCGCAGGTTCCCTTCGAGGTCGTGCCCGGAGTGTCGGCTGCGTTGGCTGCTCCGGCCGCGGCCGGTATCCCGGTCACCATGCGTCATCGGGCCCTGTCCTTCACGGTGGTCACCGGTCACGAGGACGAGACGGGGCCGGGCGGAGTCGACTGGGAGGGATTGGCTCGAACCGGCACCACGCTCGTGATCCTCATGGGTGCCTCTCGGATGGGGACGATCGCCCGACGACTGATGGCCGGCGGATTGGCCCCGACGACACCCGTGACCGCGGTGCGGTGGGCGACCACCTGCCATCAGGAGGTCGTGCGCACCGACCTGGCTTCGGTAGAGAAGGTGGAGCTCGAATCGCCGACCACCGTGGTGGTGGGGGCGGTGGCCGACCTCGACCTGCGGTCGCTCCCCGAAGGCGGGCACGGCTAGGGCCGGTCTCGTCAGCCCGGCGTCCGTTGCCCCTCGCGACGGTGGGGCTCGGAGTGGTCCCAGTCACCGAGCAGCGTGCGCAGCGCGGTGAGCAGGATGAGCGGCTGGTCGAGCATGGCGTGGTGACCGGCTTCGGGTAGCACGATGACCGGGGCAACCCGACCGAGGGCCTCGTACATCGAACGACCGATGTCGGCGGTCACAAGGCCGTGCTCCGAGCGAAGGAGGGCGAAGCGGCAGCGCACCTTGGAGAGGTAGGGGAGGGCCACGCTGCGGATGCCGCCGCCGAACTGGGCGAAGATGCCGCGGTCGAACTTCCACTGCCAGCCATCCTCCACCGGGCGGACGGAGTGGCGGGCCACGTGGTCGATCACGTAGTCGAGGTAATTGTCCTGGGCGGGCACGGTGCGGAAGTGGGCGATGGCGTCGGCCAACGTCGAATATCGCCGCGGGCGTCCGAAGGCCCGGCGCAATTGGTAGGCGCCGATTTCGGGGTCGGGTTCGGTGACCGGCGAGTCGCACACGATGGCGCCGCTCACCGCGTCCTCGTGGAGGGCGGCGGTGGCGATGGTCACGAAGCCGCCCATGCTGTGCCCGATGATCACCGGGCGTCCCGTCATCTCCCCGGCGGCCGCGACCGCCACCACCTCGTCGGTCCACTGCTCGAGCGAGTAGCTCGACCGGTGGCCGCTGTCGCCGTGACCGGACAGGTCGAGGGCCACCACCCGGAACTCGTCGCTGAAGGTGGCGGCCACATGGGTCCACCAGTGGGCGTGGGCGCCACCGCCGTGCACGAAGACGAGGCCCCGCGCCCCGGCCGGCCCGAAGGCCAATGCATGGACGGGGCAGCCACCCACGTCCACCTCGAACTCGGTGGCCGGCACGGCCAGGGCCCGGTGGAACCAGGCCGGCGCCTCGGGCGGCGGGGGGTCGCGCTCGAGGTCGATCGCCGGGTCGGTCACGCCCTCCGATCTGAGCACACCTGCGCCCGAGGTGGCCCACCGGTACCATCGGCGGCCCGATGACCGGCCGCGTCGTCTTTGTCTGCGCTATGCCCATGGAGATGGCGCCGCTCCGGCGGCGGCTCTCGCTGCGGACCGGTGATTCCCGCCCGCCGCAGCTGTTCGACGGCGTGCTCGACGGCAAGCCGATCGCCGCGGTCACGACCGGCATGGGGCCGGCTCTGGCCCGGCGGGGGCTCGACCGGCTCTTCGAGACGGTCGACGTCGAGCGGGTGGTGGTCGTGGGCATCACCGGGGCGGTCGACGACATCACGCCGATCGGCACCGTCATCCTCCCCGAGAAGGTGGTCGACGGGTCGACGGGCACCGCCTATCACCCGCATCCACTCGGCGGCGGTGACCATGCCGGCATCATGTGGACGACCGACGAGCTCATCACCGACCTCGAACGGATCGCATCGTTGCGCGGCTCAGGGAGTGGTTTCCCTCGACATGGAGACGGCCGCCATCGGTGCGGCGTGTGACGACCGCGGGCTTCCGTGGTCGGTGGTGCGGGTGATCAGCGACCGGGCCAGCGACGGATCGGTCGACCAGGAGCTCTTCGCCATGAGCAACCAGGACGGCACTCCCAATCCGCGTGCCGTGTTCTCGTATGTGGCGCGGCACCCCAACCGGCTTCCGAGGCTGGCCCGCATGGGCCGCCGGGTTCGGTTGGCCACCCACCTGGCCGCCGACCGGGCCGTCGACGCCGTGCGCCAGCAGTGGCGGACCGACGAGCCATGAGCTCCACCACCCCGACGAGCGCTCCGCGCACGGCGGCCGAGCTCGTGGCCTCGCGGGTCGGGGACCCGGGCGGCGGCATCATCTTCGAAGGGCGACGCTGGTCATGGGACGAGGCGACGGCGGCCATGACCGAGTACGCCGGTTGGCTGGCCACCTACACCGAGGGCCGAATCCCCCATGTGGGCGTCCTGCTCGACAACGTCCCCGAGTTCCTCTTTGTGCTCGGCGGCGGCTTCCTCGGGGGGACGGTCACCGTCGGCCTCAATTCGACACGGCGGGGGACTGAGCTGGCCCGCGACATCGCCCATGTGGACTGCGCCGTGGTCGTGACCGATGCCGAACATCGACCGCTCCTCGACGGGCTCGACCTCGGCGGCATTCCCGTGGTCGATGTGAACGAGCGCCCTTCGGGTCCGGCGTCTCCGCCGCCGACGCGGGCCCGACCGGCGGCCGACGACCTGGCGCTCTTGCTGTTCACGGCCGGCTCGACCGGGACGCCCAAGGCCGTGCGGGTGACCCAGGGCCGGTTGGCCCGTTCGGGCCGCGGGGCCGGGTTCAGCGCCTCCGACGTCTTCTATTGCGCCATGCCGCTCTTCCACGGCAACGCCCTCTTCTCGAGCGTGCTGCCGGCCATGGGCACGGGGGCGACGGTGGTGTTGCGCCGCCGATTTTCGGCGTCGGCCACCATGCCGGAGATCCGGGCCACGGGCACGACGTTCTTCGCCACCATCGGCCGAGCCCTCTCCTTTGTCCTGGCCACGCCACCCGACCCGGCCGACCGCGACCACCGTCTCAAGGTGGTGCTCGCCCCCGAGTCGTCGGTTGCCGACATGGAGAGCTTCGAGCGTCGCTTCGGGGTACCCGTCATCGCCGGCTATGGCTCGAGCGAGAACGCAGTGATCTTCGTTCCCAAGCCCGGGTTGCCACGCGAGGCTCTCGGGGTGCCGCTCCGCGGCCTCGACGTGGCCGTGGTGGCGGTCGAGACCGGTGAGGAATGCGAGCGGGCCCGCTTCGACGGGAAGGGCCGCATGCTCAACGCCGCCGCGGCCACCGGCGAGATCGTGGGTCGGAACGCCCTCGGCTACTTCGAGGGCTACTACAACAACGCCGATGCCGAAGCGGCCCGGGCCCGCAACGGTTGGTACTGGACCGGGGACCTCGGTTACCGCGACGAGGACGGCGTCTTCTACTTCGCCGGTCGCAACGTCGACTGGCTGCGGGTGGACGGTGAGAACTTCGCCGCCGCCCCGCTCGAGCGCCTTCTCGTCCGCTACCCAGCGGCCACCGGCGTGGCCGTGGTCGGTGTACCCGACGAGCGCACGGTCGACGACCAGGTGATGGCCGTCCTCGAGATGCCCGATCCCGCCTCCTTCGACCCGGCCGACTTCGACACCTTCCTCGATGCGCAGCCCGACCTCGGGACGAAGTGGTCGCCACGCTACGTGCGGCTGGTCGATGCGCTTCCGGTCGGTGCCACCAACAAGATCGACAAGCGATCACTTCGAGCCGACAGCTGGCGGGCCGACGGCCCGGTCTTCTGGCGCCCGGTCCGAGGTCAGCCGCTCCGCCCCCTTACCACCGACGACGTCGAGCCGAGCTCGAGCGGTCGTTCGCCGAGCACCGCGGCCCGGCCTCCTCGGCCGAGCGATGAGTTTTGGGTAGGAGACCCGTCACATCGATCGACGCAACCGACGGTGCCAAACGAAAGGAGCGAGCGTGCCGCAGATCACACAAGTAGGCAGGGTGCTCGTCCCGGTGGAGGACCAGGACGAAGCCATTGCCTTCTACACCGAGAAGCTCGGCTTCACCCTGGCCTCGGACATCCCCTTCGGCGAGGGTTCGCGCTGGGTCGAGGTCGCCTCACCCGGCGGTACGACCAATTTGGCGCTCGTGCCGCCTCAGGGCCAGTTCACCGCGGGTCGCATGACCGGCATCGGCCTCGTGTCGTCGGATCCTCGGGCCGATTACGCCGAGCTCAAGGCGAACGGGGTCGACGTCGACGACGAGATCATGGGCGGCGAGGGCGGCGTGCCGCTTCTGTTCTTCTTCCGGGACAACAACGGCAACCAGCTGCTTCTGGCCGAGGACCGCCAGGAAGGCTGAGCACCGGACCGGTCCGGGGTCACATCACGACGACGGAGCGCAGCACCTCGCCTCGTTGCATGCGGCCGAAGGCCTCCTCGACGTCGTCGATGCCGATGGTCTCGGTGACGAACCGGTCGAGGTCGAGGCGACCCTGCAGATAGAGGTCCACGAGCATCGGGAAGTCGCGGGACGGAAGGCAGTCGCCGTACCAGCTGGGCGCAAGCCGTCCGCCCCGCCCGAAGAACTCGATCATGGGCAGGTCGATGCGCATGTCGGGGGTGGGCACTCCTACCTGCACGAGGGTGCCGGCCAGGTCCCGAGCGAAGAAGGCCTGTTCCATGACCGACGGGTGCCCGACGGCCTCGATGCAGACGTCGGCCCCGTTGCCAGCGGTGAGCTCGCGAATGCGGACGACCGGATCGACGGTCGAGGCGTCGACCACATGGGTGGCGCCGAACTGGAGGGCCGGCTCGAGCTTCCGGGCATCGAGGTCGACGGCGATGATGGTCGACGCCCCGACCAGTCGTGCCCCGGCGATGGCCGCGCAGCCCACCCCACCGCAGCCGAAGACGGCCACCGAGTCGCCAACGCCGACCTCACCGGTGTTCATGGCCGCTCCCAAGCCGGCCATCACCCCGCATCCGAGGAGACCGACCGCTTCGGGCCGAGCCGACGGGTCGACCTTGGTGCACTGCCCGGCGGCCACCAGCGTCTTCTCGGCAAAGGCGCCGATGCCGAGGGCGGGGCTGAGCGGCCTGCCATCGGCCAGGGTCATGGGCTGGGTGGCGTTGTGGGTGTCGAAGCAGTACCAGGGCCGGCCCCGGCGACACGCCCGGCATTCGCCGCACACTGCCCGCCAGTTGAGGACGACGAAGTCGCCGGGGGCGAGCGAAGTGACGTCGGGCCCCACCGCCTCGACCCTCCCGGCCGCCTCATGACCGAGGAGGAAGGGGAAGTCGTCGTTGATCCCACCCTCGCGGTAGTGCAGGTCGGTGTGGCATACGCCGCAAGCCTGGACGTCGACCACCGCCTCACCCGGTCCCGGGTCGGGGACGATCACCGTGGTCACAGCGACCGGCTCCCCCTTGGCCATGGCCACGACTCCTCGGACCTCAGCTGCCATCAGCGTGCTCCTTGTCGGATCGGGAACGGGGACCGACGGGAGGTCGGACGCCCCTTGGGGTCCCACCATCATCCTTCCGACCAACGGGTGGGGGCACGAGGACCCCGAGACGGACGAGCTCCTGCCTGGCCTCCTCCGGGCCCCGGACCCGGGCGGCCTGCATGCCGACCGATCGGGCGCCGTCGACGTTGAGCTGACTGTCGTCGAGCAGCACGATCCGCTCGGCAGGCACGCCCAGCGCGCCCACGACATGCTCGAAGATGGCGGCATCCGGCTTCACCATTCCCAACCGATAGGAGAGGAACACCGTCTCGAAGAGGTCGTCCAAGCCCCATCGTTCGAAACAGGACTCCCAGTGCGGCGCGTTGGTATTGCTCAAGCAGGCCACCACACGCGCCTCGGAGGTGTCCGCCACCAGTTGGGCGGCGCCTTCGAACAGCGATCGAGGCCAGCCCATGAACGACTCGAGGAAGGCATCGGTCCCGACCGGTAGGTCCCAGTCGGCGATGACTCCAGCGGCGAATTCTTCGGCGCTGCAGCCGCCCGATTCGAACTGACGCACCCATCGGCACTCGAGCCAACGCCGCATGACGTCGTCGCCGTCATCGATCTCGGACAGGCGTCGCATGTCCTCGACACCACGCAGCTCGACGAGCACGCCGCCGAGGTCGAAGAGCACGACATCGATCGGCGGGTCGTCCTCAGGCCATGGAGGCAACGATCTCCTCGATGAGGGCAGCCGTCGTGTCCGGATGGAGCAAGGCCAGCCGGCCGACGGGCTCTCCCTCCCAGATGGTGGGGGCGGCGAAGGCCACTTGGTCGGCAAGCAGTCGGCTCGACCACGACTCGTAGTCGGACCACTCCCATCCGCGCCGCCGGTAGAGGACGATCGAGAGATCGGGCCGACGGATGAGATCGAGGTGGGGCGCGTCGTCGATGATGTCGGCGGTCTGTTGGGTCATGGCCAGCACCGCCTCGATGGCGTCGCAGTAGGCGTCGGTGCCGTTGGTGGCCAATGAGAACCAGAGCGGTAGCCCCCGCGCCCGTCGAGTGAGGTGATAGGCGTAATCGCTCGGATTCCACTCCTCGGACTCGTGGATGACGTCGAGGTACGCGGCGTCCTGGGTGTGGATGGCCTTGGCCAGGTTCGGCTGCCGGTAGATGAGCCCGGCGCAGTCGAACGGGGCGAACAGCCATTTGTGGGGGTCGACGACGAAGGAGTCGGCCCGCTCGATGCCTCGGAACCGATGGCGGACCGAAGGGGCGAAGAGGGCGGCCGCCCCGTAGGCGCCGTCGACGTGAAACCAGAGTGAGCGTTCACTGGCGACGTCGGCCACGCCGGAGAGGTCGTCGATGAGGCCGGCATTGGTGGTGCCCGCCGTCGCCACCACCCCGACCACGTCGGCGCCGGCATGGTGCCGGTCGATGGCCTGCGCCAAGCCGGTCCCGGTGAGGCGATGGTCGTCACAGGGAACGAGGAGGGCCTCGACGCCCAGCACCCGCAGGGCTTTGCCCACCGAGGAGTGGGCCTCCTCGCTGATGGCCACGAGCGGCCGGTCGGGAGCGGTCCCGCCCCGGCGGTAGGCGGCCGTGTCGCGGGCCACCATGAGCGCCGAGAGGTTCCCGGCCGAACCACCCGAGACGAAACAGCCGCCCGCGCTCGTCGGGAGGCCGGCAACTTGGGCCAGGACGCAAGGGCCTGGTTTTCGGCGGCCACCGCCCCGGCCGCCTCCATCCACGACGTCGCCTGTAGCGACGAGCAGGCCACCACCATGTCGAAGAGCAGCGCCGCCTTGGTGGGCGCGGCCGGGATGAAGGACAGGAATCGCGGGCTGTCGCAGGAGACAACGGCAGTGGCCAGGTGATGGTCGAAGACCTCCATGACCCGCTTGGGGTCCGTGCCCTCGGCGTTGATGAGGCCGTCGAGCACAGCCTCGAGCGACGACGCCTTGGTCCCGCCGAAATCGAGAGGAACGGGATCGAGGGAGAGTCGCCACCGGCAGTAATCGAAGATGAGCTCGGTCAGCTTCTCGTCGTAGACGAACATCGGGTTGCCCATGGACAGCTCCACCTCCTGGGCCCATGTTCGCAGATGACCCGGCGAGCACCACCCACGGGCCACCTTCCACGGCCCGATAGGGGTTCAGCCGCCGGCCGGGTGCTCCACCGATGAGGACCGGTGCACCGAGACGGCGTAGTCACCACCACGGAACGGGTCGCCGGCCCACGTGGCCGAGCGCTCCGGCAAGAACGAGACCGGCGGCGCGGCAGTGCTCGTCGTAGTCCTCGAGCGTGTAGCCGCGATCGAGCTGGAACCCGCTGACGAGCAGTCCGTCGGCGCGCCAGATGTCGCGCGCACCCGGCCACCAGTGGCCCCCGGTTGGCCGGCGGCGTGAACAGTGGGACGTTGCCAGCCATGACCACCACGTCGAAGGTGCGTCCGAGGTCGAGGACGGCCACGTCCCCGAGGTACCAGTCGAGGTCGGGGGCGAGCTCGCGGGCAGTGGCCACCATCGAAGCGTCGACATCGACGCCGGCGACGTCGATCCCGCGCCGGGCGAGCTCGCGGGCCACCCGTCCCGTGCCACAACCGGCATCGAGGACGGAGCCGGGCCCGAGTGCGACCACGAAGTCGGCCTCGCCGTGCACGTCGACACCGGAAGCGGCCAGGCGGTCGAAGCGCTCCTGGTACTCCTGGCCGGACCACTGCCGGCCGGAGCCGACACCGCAGTCCGGCCGGCCGTCGCCGCTCACGCGCATCCGGTGGGAGGGAAGAGCGAGAGCTGTGGCACGTCGACTCCGGCCAGCGGCTCGTACCCGGGGAGCCGCGACATGGGCGTGTCGAGGTAGACCTTGGCCTCTGGCGGCTGGGCGAAGCGCCCATGGCTCCAGCGGATCTCCACGTGCCCGTCCACCGACCCGGTGGTCCCGTCGGACCGGTGCCGGTAGACGGCGGACCAGTCGACCCTCGGCTGACCGGCCTCGGCCGGCACCACCGAGAACGCGGTGAGCTCGAACTGGTGGCGCCATTCCCATGGGTCGGCGATGCGAAACCGCGCCGGCCGGTTGCTGCGCCGGTCCTGACCGAGCACGAAGTACGGGGCGCTGCCGATCCGGAGCAGCCGCCAGAGCATGGTCTCGGCTGCGGTGCCGGTCGCCTCGAGGTGGTGCTGCCAGCGCTCGGCGGACGACCGGGCCACCGTTCGGCACAGCCGCCGGTAGGCCTCACGCGAGGCTTCGTCGGGGTAGGCCCGCCCGGTGAGGGCTCGCTGCAGTATCTGCAGCTGGTCCTTGGCGCATTCCGAGTGCCGGTCGGGAAGGCCCACAAGACCGGTGGCGGCCACACAGGCTCGGTAGAGCTCGGCCAGCTCGACGGGCGCGCTTACCTCGTACCAGTCGGTCCGGTCCCAGCTGGCCGTCGGTGAGAGCAGCCCCTCGAACAGTCGGCCGGGCGACGCGTTGGCCAGGATGTCCGACTCGTACTTGCAACTCACCAGATAGACGTGGTCGATGCGCAGGTCGATGGGTGCGACCTCGTCGCCGGGCGGTCGACGTCCTCCCGTCCATTCGATGCCCATGGGCGGTCGGCGCCGGAGGGCGTCGGGAGCCTCGAGGAAAGCCCGGCCGTTGGCGAAGGACTGGCCCAGCTCCGAGCTCAACCGACCGCTGCGGCAGATGGCATCGAGGTCGGACCAGACGCGTTCGCCGATGTGGAGCGTTGCCGGCCGGGCGGTGATGGCGGCCCGCGCATCGGGGAACGCCAACATGCCGAGGGCGGTGCCGAGCTCGGTCACCGTCGTCCGGTCGTCAGGCACCGGGGTGGACGCTCCCTGTGGTCGTCGATTTCCCGAACACTCGCAGAGCGGTCAGCTCAGCCCCGTCCACTCGTGCGCGGCCGACGCGCCGAGCGAACGCCGGCGTGGCCGGCCAGTCGCTCGCTGTCCGTCGGGTCGAACAGCACGACGACGTCACGAATGGGTCCGTCGCCGTCTGTGCCCGCGGCGGTGGCGAGCGCACGAAGCGTCGGTGAACCGGGCTGCGGTGCATCGGTCGTGAGGAGCACGAGCGGACCGAGGTCGCTTCGCTCGCCGTGCCGGCGCGCCTCGTGCAGGACGGCGGCTTTGCCCAGCGCCCGCCACACCACGTCGGGGCGCCGTAGCCCCGGCCGCGTCGCCGAGAAGGCGCCGCACAATTCGAACAGCCAGAAGGCGCCGTCCGCATCCCGGGCCCGGAAGTCGACGGAAAGTCCGAGGTTGCGCACGGCCACCCCGGCCTCGATGTCGCAGAACCCGCAAGCCTCGAGGATGGCCCGGGCCACATCGAGGGCCTTGGCCCCGCCGTCACGCAGCTCGGTGGCCGCCCGGAGATCGACGGCGGAACCCGCCGCCGCACGAGGACGCCCCTTCGCCTTGGCTGCCTTGCGTCGGCGCTCGCCCTCGCGAGGGTGCGCCCGTCGCCCGTTCACGCAGGCGGGCCCGTTCTTCGGCGACGCGCTCACGAGCCCGCACCACGTAGCCCTCGTCGGTGTCGAAGCCCACGAAGTGCCGCTCGGTGCGCACGGCGGCGACGGCCGTCGTGCCCGAGCCCATGAAGGGGTCGTACACGAGGTCACCGCGGTACGTGTAGAGCTCGATCAGCCGGCGGGGCAGCTCGACGGGGAAGGGAGCCGGATGGCCGACCCGGCTGGCTGACTCGGATGGGATGTCCCAGAGGTCGAGGGTGGCGTCCACGAACTCGTCCTTGGTCACGGTGGCTTCGGCCGGGAGGCCGGCGGCGCGTCGGTCGGTCGCCCCGAGGGCACGGTCGAACCGACCTTTGGAGGCGATGACCACTCGTTCGGTGATGTCGCGCAAGACGGGATTGGCCGGTCGCTGGTAGGTGCCCCAGGCGCACGATCCACCGGCCGCGTGTCCCTTCTGCCAGATGATCTCGCCTCGCATGAGGAACCCGAGGCGTTCGAGGATGTCGATGGTGTCCCGTGAGAGGGAGCGGTAGGGCTTGCGGCCGAGGTTGGCGACGTTGACGGCGATGCGACCACCCGGCTCGAGCTTCTCGAAGCAGCGGCGGAACACGTCGTGCAGCATTCCGAGATAGGCGGCGTAGTCGGCCGGTACGTGCCCGACGCCCAGCACTGCTTCGTACTCCTTGCCGGCGAAGTAGGGCGGCGAGGTCACGACCAGGGCGACCGAACCGTCGGCGATGCGTCCGTGGCTGTCGGGATCGCGGGCGTCACCGACCCAGATCTCGTCGCGCGCCGCTGCCGGGGTGATCCGCGAATCATCCGACAGCCGGGGCGGGGTGAAGCGTGCGTAGAAGGTGGAGGCGTCGTGCGCCTCACGGCGACTGACCCCGAAGGCGGAGGTGGCGGTGGGACGCCGCCGCGAGGGACGGACCGGCTCGACGTTGCTCACGTGGGTCCGGCCGTGGCCGGCCGGCCGAGAGTCTGACCCTGGGGCATGACCGGGATCCTAGGGAAAGGCGGTGACAACGGCCGGATCACACCTGTCCGTCCATGACCCAGACGCTATCGGCGGGTGGCTTCTGCCGCGAGGGATGTCACGCTCGCCCGGCCCCGCCGGACCTGGGCGCGCCGGTCAGGAGGCGTCGAGCCGCTCGCTCACCGCTTCGCCGGCCATGACGCAATGGCCGAGCGAGGCGCAGCTGACCGCGGCCACCGGCTGGGGCACGGCGACGGTGGCGGTGTGCTTCCAGGGACTGCCGTTTCCGGTCAGCACGACGAGGCCGGCCTCCGGCGCGGTGGCGACCGAGGTGCCGACGGTCGCGCACGATCCGGCCGTCGGGCAGGAGACGTCGGTGAAGGAGGCCGCGGTGGCCGGCACCCGCTCGACGGTCCAGCTCGAGCCCCCGTTGGTGGTGGTGAGGATGAGACCACGTCCGGACCGCGTGGCGTTGACCGTGGTGGAGGTGGTCCCGACGACCGTGCAGTCGAATCCGGCAACACCCGGGAGGGTGTGGTCGTGGTCGGCGGTACGACGGTGGTGGTCGTTGTCGGCGCCGTCGTGGCGGCCGACGGTGCGCCCGGTGCCGACACCGTCGTCGTGGTCGCACCCGGCGCAACGGTTGTGGAGGTTGCCCCGAACGGCAAGGAACTGGACGATTTGACCGCGCTCGAGCAGGTCAACCCGTTGAGCGTGCCCGTGCCGGGCGGGAGCGGCACCCCCGTCCAGGTGGTGCCGAAGTTCGTCGTGTAGGCGACCGAACCGGCGATGTTGTCGACGCCGATGGTGTTCGCGCCCGTCACCCAGCAGTCCTCGTCATCGGCACAGGAGATGTCGGTGGCATCCGACGTGCCCGGCGGCAGGAGACCCACGGTTTGCCACGTGCCATCCGGCTGCAAGGCGACGGCGACGGCACCGGTGGGGCCGCTGGCCACGGCCAGGCAGCGGCCGCTCGGCCGGCAGGTCACCGCCGTGACGTCCGTCGTGCCGGCAATGGGCGGTGGACCACCCCACACCCGCCCACCATCGCTGGTGACGAGGGCCACACCCTCCATGCCGAGCGCCGTGGTGGTCTCGCCAACGGCCACGCAGTGGGTGGCGTCACGGCAGGAGATCGACGACAGGTAGCCGATCGTGATCGGGATGCCGTCTGACGTCCAGGTCGCCCCCCCGTTCTTGGTGGCCAGAATGACCGCGCCGAGGGCGTTGCCGCCGCCTCCCTCCGTCGATCCCGTCGCCCAGCAGGACGATGTCGTCGGACAGCTGACCGAGCTGATGGAGTTGACCGTCAACGGCAGGTCGACCGAGTTGAAGGAACCGACCCAGGGCGTGGCGGTGGCGATGAGGCCGATGGGTGGGGCCGAGTCGTGTTGACCGATCGAGCTGCAGGCGGTGGTCGACAGCACCACCACCACGGCCACCGGAACGGTCAAGCTCCTCCATCGGACACCGCCCGACGCAGAGCCGCGCCAGTCGGATCCCGTACCGCCCCGCCGTCGGCACCCGATCAGATCCCTGTGGTCAGCGGACCTTGATGACCACGGTGTGGGCCGCCTTGTCGTGGAAGCCCTGCTTCCGACTGTCCCAAAGCGGGGAGAGGCCGGCGACGATGGTGTAGAGGCCGGCGAGCAGGCCGAGCACGGGAATCCAGATCAGGATGAGCCCGGGCTCGAGGACCAGGATGCGAAGGGCCGCTCGTTGGGGTCCGATGGCGCCTCCCGACGTCTCGTCCCGGACGGCGATGCCGAAGACCATCTGACCCAAGGTTTGGCCGTTCGCTCGCTGCCGTTCAGGAAGGCGAAGTAGGCGATGTCGACGACGGTGAAGATAAGGCTGATGATGACGACCCCGGCCACCAGGTGCGGTGCCGACCAGCGAACTGTTGTCGTGGCGGACGAAGACGGCGATGAGGATCGTAGGGCAGGATGCCGAGAATGATGCCGTCGAGGAAGATGGCGCCGAAGCGGAGCCACCAGCCGGAGAGCGGACGCCCTTGGTTGTCGACCGGCTGTGGGGCGGGGCCGTAGGTATACGGCGAGGCAGGCCCGGGAGGTGGAGCGGGGGAACCGTATCCGGAGCCGGGCGGGGCAGGAGCGGTCGATCCATAGGCCGGGCGGCGCTGGCGGGTTGCCGCCCAGAGGTGGTGCCGGCGGAGGCGGGGCGGGGGGTGCCGGCGGTGGCGGTGGCGGCGGTGCGGCTGGGACCGTGAGCTCGTCGTCGGGTCCGTCGCTGGGCGGTGTGACGTCGGTCACCGGTCGGACCCCTCGGATCGTGGGCCTCGGGCGGCAGCAGAACGGTCAAAAACCATGGTCAGGACAGATCTTGCCACGTCGACGCCTGCCGGGCTGCGATGATGCCGAGCGCCGGCTGCGGCCGTCTACCGTGGCTGGGTGGCCCCCTCCGCCTCGTCGTGCTGACCCGGCCGCAGCCGTACGCGAGACCACGCCGACCGATATGAACCTTGTCGACCTCGTCGTCATCGTCCTTCTCATCTTGTCGGCCATCCATGGCCTCCGGCTGGGCGCCATCGTCCAGATCCTCTCCTACGGCGGTTTCCTCGTCGGCCTCTTCCTTGGTGCGCTGTTGGCGTCGGTGACCGTCCACAACGTGAACGGCCAGACCGCCCGCACGCTCGTCTCGCTCGGAACCATGCTCGGTGTGGCTGTCTTCCTGGCCACCATCGGGAGGGTGGTGGGCACCGTGGCCTTCCACCGGGTCCACCGCGGCGTACTCGGGTCCGGTCGACTCCGGGCTCGGCGTCGTGGTCGCGCTGGTGGCCACTCTGTTGGCCGCCTGGCTGGTGGCCAACACCTTGGTCAACAGCTCCTCCTTGGCTCTCAACTCGGCCATCTCGCAGTCCCGCATACTGCGGGCCGTCGACAACGTGCTCCCGGCTCCGCCGTCTGTCTTCTCCCGCGTGCAGAGCTTCCTGTCCGCCGAGGGTTTCCCGCCGGTGTTCGCCCAGCTGGCGCCGGCCTCGGCCGGGCCGGTGTCGCTGCCCGGGAACGCTGAATTGCAAGCTGCCGCGAACCGAGCCGGGCCTTCGACGGTCAAGATCGTGGGGGTCGGGTGCGGCCAGATCCAAGAGGGATCCGGGTTCGTCGTCGCACCCGGCGAGGTGGTGACCAACGCGCACGTGGTGGCCGGCATCGCCCGCCCGCAAGTGGAAGACGATGCCGGCTTCCACCCGACCACCGTCGTCTATTTCAACCCGTCCTTCGACCTCGCCGTCCTCCGGGTCAGCGGACTGACGGAATCGCCGCTCGTCCTCGACCCCGACGGCGTCGGCCGCGGGACCGAGGCCGCCGTCCTCGGCTATCCCGGCGGCGGGCCGTTCACGGCTGATCCCGCCGGCGTCATGGCCCAGTTCGAGGCCGAGGGTCGCGACATCTACGGGCAGGGGCTCACCGTGCGGAGCGTCTACGAGATCCAGGCCGTCGTGCGCCCCGGTAACTCCGGCGGCCCACTGGTCGAGCCGGACGGCCAGGTCATCGGCGTGGTCTTCTCCCGCTCCACCACCGACGCCACCATCGGTTACGCGTTGGCTTCTCCCGGTGTGCTGTCCCGGGTGCAATCGATCGGCGGCTCGGACCGGGCTACCGGGACAGGGGCCTGCATCGCCGATTGACGGCGGTGGCGCTCGTCGGCTGCCGGCCGAGCCAGCCCTGCTCTCATTGGCTAGTGGCCGTGTACCGATTGTCGACGTCGGAGCGGCCGGAGGCGACTAGACAAGAACCATGGCGCTCCCCATCGAGGACTACGGCATCATCGGCGACCTGCACACGGCCGCGCTCGTGGGGCGGGACGGCTCCATCGACTGGCTGTGCCTGCCGCGATTCGACTCGGGGGCTTGTTTCGCCAAGCTCCTCGGTGACGAGTCCAACGGATACTGGAAGATCGCGCCGAAGGGTGCCGGCCCCGCTCAACACCGCCACTACCGGGGCGACACGTTGGTCCTCGAGACCGAGTTCACCACCGACGAAGGCACGGTCCGCATCGTCGACTGCATGCCCATCCGCCAGCAGCACCCCGAGGTCATCCGTGTGGTCGAGGGCGTCATGGGCAAGGTCACGATGGTCATGGAGCTGGTCATGCGCTTCGACTACGGCCAAGTCGTCCCGTGGGTCCGTCGGCTCGACGGACTGATCACGGCCACGGCCGGCCCCGACGCCCTCTCGCTGTTCACCCCGGTCGAGACGCAGGGGCGCGATCTATCGACGATCGCCGAGTTCACGGTGTCCGAGGGGCAACGACGGCAGTTCTCACTCAGCTGGTTCCCGGCCAACGAGGAACCGCCTCGGCCCATCGACGCCACCTATGCCGTCCGGGACACCGAGCTCTGGTGGACCGACTGGTCGGCGCAGTGTACGTATACCGGCGAGCACAAAGACGCGGTCATGCGCTCCCTCATCACCTTGAAGGCGCTGACCTACGCCCCGACGGGCGGGATCGTGGCCGCCGCCACCACCTCGTTACCCGAGACGCTCGGCGGCGTGCGCAACTGGGACTACCGCTTCTGCTGGCTACGCGATGCCACGCTCACGCTCGAGTCGCTCATGCGCGGCGGGTACTACGAGGAAGCCATGGATTGGCGCAACTGGCTGCTGCGAGCGGCGGCCGGCGATCCTTCCCAGCTTCAGATCATGTACGGCGCCGGTGGCGAGCGACGGCTCGACGAGTGGGAGGTCGACTGGCTACCCGGTTACGAGAACTCGACGCCCGTACGCATCGGCAACGCGGCTGCCGGGCAGTTCCAGCTCGACGTGTACGGCGAGCTCATGTCCGCCCTCTACGAGTCGTGTCATCCGGCCAATACCTCCGACGAGTCGGCATGGGAGTTCCAGTCCTCCTTGATGGGCTTCTTGGAGTCCGGGTGGCGAGAGCCCGATGACGGGATTTGGGAAGTTCGCGGGCCGAGACGGCACTTCACTCACTCGAAGGTCATGGCCTGGGTGGCGATGGACCGAGCCATCAAGTCCATCGAGCAGTATCACGTCGAGGGTCCGATCGATCGTTGGCGCAAGATTCGCCAGGAGATCTTCGATCAGGTCTGCAATGAGGGCTTCAATGTCGACAAGGGTTCGTTCACCCAGTACTACGGGTCGGACAACCTCGACGCCAGCCTGCTCATGATCCCGCTCGTCGGGTTCCTACCGGCTCACGACGCGAGGATGCGGGGCACCATCGAGGCCATCGAGCGCGAGCTTCTGCAGGGCGGGTTCGTCCTCCGCTACAACACCGACGAGGCCGCCCAGGTCGACGGTCTCGCCGGACGAGAAGGCGCCTTCCTCGCTTGCTCCTTCTGGCTCAGCGACTGCCTTTCCTTGCTCGGCCGAGATCATGACGCCCGGCAGATGCTCGATCGCCTCATCGGACTGCGCAACGACCTCGGTCTACTATCCGAGGAGTACGACCCAGTGGCCGGCCGCCTCGTCGGCAACTTCCCACAGGCTTTCTCGCACGTCTCGCTGGTCAACTCGGCGTCGAAGCACGGCGGCCACGAGAAGCCCTCCTCCGACCGCATGGTGCTGGGCCTGGCTAGTCAGTCGTTCCGTCGCAACCGGCCCGGCGTGCCGGGAAAGCACATGACCAACGAAGCGGCGCGCTCCATGCTCACCCGCCTCGTGGAGCACCGCGACCGGACCAAGGACGATGACGTGGCCCACGTCTTGCGGCGGGCCGTGAACGCCACCGAAGCCGTGCCCGGCAGTGATGGGGCGACGTCCGATCCCGGCGCCAAGACCGGTTCCTCGGCCAAGAAGACGGCCGCGGCCAAGGACGGGTCGAAGAGGCGAGCGGCGCCGACGCGGAAGAAGGCGGCTACGTCGACCAAGGCGGCCAGATCGGCCAAATCGGCCAAATCGGCCAAGGCCGCCAAGGCCACCGCGAGCAGGAGGTCAGCCACGCCGGCGCGAAAGGCGCAGGCCCCCGCGGCCCGCAAAGGTGGTCGTACGTCGACCAAGTCGGCAGCCACCGCAAAAGCGTCCGGTGTCACGAAGGCAGCCGGCGTCACCAAGGCAGCCGGAGCGAAGACCGGCGTCCGCGCCAAAAAGAGCGCCACCACCACGACGGCGGCACGCTCGCGGCGCTCGTGACCGCTCCGCACCCGAACCACCATCACGAGGAGCCACTCGGTCGTCGCGGCGGGACCCGGGTAGCCGACGGCGTGATCGAGATCGACACGATGCTCGGGGGTTGGCAGAAGGTGACCGCCGGCTACCTGATCGAGGGTGACGCGCCCGTCCTCATCGAGACCGGAAGCCAGAGCTCCGTGCCCGTGCTCCTCGACGAGCTGGCTGGCCTCGGGGTGGCCGCCGACGAGCTGGCCGGGGTCGTCGTCACCCACATCCACCTCGACCATGCCGGCGGCGTCGGTGACGTAGCCCGGGCCTTTCCCCGGGCCACCGTCTACGTGCATGCCAAGGGAGCGCGCCACCTGGCCGACCCGACCCGGCTGGTGGAGTCGGCGGCACGCGTCTACGGGCCCTTGCTCGACTCCCTCTACGGCCGCCTCGACCCCACGCCGGCCGAGCGCATCCATGTCCTCGACGACGGCGAGGAAGTTCGGGTCGCCCCCGACCGGGTGCTGGTGGCCGTCGACTCCCCCGGACATGCCAAGCACCACCTCGGGCTGCACGATTCGAGGAGCGGTCTCCTTTTCGCCGGAGACGCGGTGGGCGTCAAGCTGCCCGATGCCGGCGTCCTGCGACCCTCGACCCCACCCCCCGACTTCGACCTCGACCAGGCACTGCACTCATTGGAGCGGTTCGCCGCCCGCCAGCCCACCGCTCTGGCCCTCGCCCACTACGGCGTGATCGCCGAGCCGGCCGAGCTGCTGGCCGAGGCGGCCGAACGACTCCGGCAATGGGCCGAGGTGGCGGAGACCGCCTTCCGGCAGGGGCTCGACATCGCCGATGCTCTGGCCGCGGCCTTCGCCTCGGACATCGAAGGAGTCCCCGCCGAGCATCGCGAGAAGCTCGAGGTCATGAACGGCGTGCACTCGAACGCCGCCGGCTTTCACCGCTGGCTCTCGACCAGAGATGCGGGGCCGGCTCAGTCCTCCACCGGGTAGACGTCGCGGGCGTAGTCGTCCACCCGGTTCGGGGGTAGGCGTAGCCGCAGGGCGACGAAGTAGACGATGAGGCTCCAGACCGCCACCACCACCAGGTCCCAGTAGAAGGGGATGACGTTCCGGCCGCCGTCGAACTGGCCGAGGTACGAGATGAGGGCCATGCCGGCCAGGTAGGGCCACAGCCAGATGGCTGCCGCCCAGTCCATGGGTGGCTTGATCGGATTGGCGTTCGTGAAGCGCGAGATGCCCATGAGCACGTAGCCGAGGATCACGGCCACGTAGAGCTTCCAGTCGGTCTCCCATCCGCTCCAGTAGATGATCCAGTTGGCCGCGATGAAAGAAGCCGGGGCCCAGAACCATGCCGCTCGCAACCGGAACGGCCGTGGCAAGTCGGGCTTTTGATGGCGCATGGCGCCGAGGGCGAGTGGCGCTCCCGCGTACATGAGCACGGTGGCCGAGGTGATGAAGCCGACCAGTCTCTGCCATCCGGGGAAGGGCAGGAACAGAAGGAGGCCGACCAAGAAGGCGAAGATCAGCCCGTAGTAGGGAACCTGGGTCCGCTTGGTCGTCTTCTCGAACAAGGCGGGCACCTGACCGTTCTTGCTCATCCCGTAGGTGAGCCGGCTGCTCGTCGTGGTGTAGACGAGACCGGTGCCGATCGGAGCGATGATGGCGTCGGCGTAGAGGATGTAGGCCAGCCATCCGAGGCCGAGTATCTTGGCCAACCCGGCGAAGGGGCCGAAGTCGCCGGCATAGTTCACGTCGTGCCAACCGTGGTCCAGCGCGCCGTGCGGTAGTGCGGCGATGAACACGATCTGCAGCAGTAGGTAGATCGCCGCGCCGATGAGCATCGACCCGATGACGGCCCGCGGGATGTCGCGTTGCGGGTTGCGACTCTCACCTCCGAGTTGGACGGCCTGTTCGAAGCCAACGAGGGAGAACACGGCTCCGCCCAGGCTCACGGCCTCGAGCACCCCCCGCGAGCCGTAGGGGGCGAAGCCGTGACTGGTGAAGTTGCTGCCATGGAAGTGGGTGAGCAACAAGACGACGATGGTGAGGGTGGGGATCGTTACTTTCCACGCCGTGATGGCGTTGTTGGCCTGGAGCAGCCGACGGATGCCGTAGAGGTTCAAGATCGTGAAGAGAGCCATGAGTGCGACGGCCACCAGGTAACCCCAGCCGGTCAGCACCACGGTCCCGCCCGTCTTGTGGGCCAGGCCAGGCACGTAGTTGGCCGAGTACTGGATGGCCGCCTCGACCTCGATGGGCGCCGTCCCCGCCGCCTGCAGCCAGCTGAACCAGCCGAACGAGGCGCCGGCCAGGTTGCCGAAGGCGTAGTGAGGGAACCGGGCCGTCCCGCCGGTGACGGGGAACAGTCCGCCGAGCTCGGCATGGACGAGGGCGAGGAGGATCACGGCCACCGAACCGATGAGCCAGGCGATGACCGCAGCCGGGCCGCCGATGGTGGAGACAGCCAGCGCGCTGAGTAGCCATCCCGAGCCGATGATCGAACCTTCGGAGGTGAACAAGAGGCCGAGGAAGCCAGCGTCTCGTTTGAGCCCGTCGGACTGCACGCCACCCTTGACGGTTGCCACCGGAGGCCCGGGGGGTCCGGCCACGCTCTCCGACATCACGCCTCCCACCTGTGGCAAGGCTCTGGCAGGGTTTCGAGCTCTCGGTATCCCCTGCGGAACCGTCCCACCTCGTCGTCCGCTGCGCGGCAGCATAGAGGAGCCCCTCTCGGATTAGCTTGATCGGCGAGATGCGCCATGGACACCGATGGCGGGGTCCGGTCCTGCCGACATTGCTCGTGCGATGCCGCGGCATCGGAAGAGATGTGCAGCCGTGAGCATCTCGCTCGTCTCGGGTTGGCTACCTGTTGTCGGGCAGGTGGTGGCTCTCGTCGCGCTGGTCGTGGCCGTGGACTGGCGGTCGGGCCGCCGTCGGTCCGGCCTCGGACGCCTCGGACGGCGGACGGGGCGCTGGCGCCGACAGCTGCTCATCGGGATTCCCGTGGCCGCCGTCGTGACCGTGGCGGTGGCTCTGGTGCTCGAGCTCGGTTCGCTCGTCCCCGACGACTTCCCTCCGCTCGCCTATGTCTGGGGGTTCGTCTTCGTCCTTTCGCTGTGCGTCCTCGTGACCGGGTGGACGGACGAGCGGTGGGTGCGCCACGTCGCCGCCATCGTGGCCGTGGTCCTCACCGCCGCCGCCTCGCTGGGCACGGTCAACGCCCGGGCCGACTCCTTTCCCACCGTTGGGCGCCTGTTGGCCGACGACCCCGAGCAGGTGGTGGACACGCCGCAACTGCAGCAGATGCGGGCGGAGACGGCGAAGACCGGGCATCTACCTGCAGAGGGCGTGGTCATCCCCGAGACCATCCCGGCCACCGTCTCCCACTTCGACACCCGGACGGCGTACGTCTACCTACCACCGGCATGGTTCGCCAAGGTGACGCCCAACTTGCCAACGCTCGTCCTGCTGCCCGGTGAGCCGGGCAGCGCCAGCGACTGGTCGAGCGACGGGGACGCCGACGAGACGGCCGACACCTTCGCCAGTGCCCATCACGGTGTCGCCCCCATCATCGTGATGCCCGATCCCAACGGAGTGAACACGATCGACTCGGAGTGCGTGAACTCACACTTCGGCAACGCCGAGACGTATCTCGTGAAAGACGTGCCCGCCTTTGCCCGTGACCGGTTCAACGCGTCGCGTGCCCCTGGATCACTGGCCATCGCCGGCCTCTCCGCCGGCGGCACCTGCTCGATCATGTTGGCCCTGACCAATCCCACGCTCTACCCGACCTTCGCCACCTTTTCCGGCTTCGCCTCGCCGCAGTACCAAGAGGACACCGAGGCCGACACCATCAGCATCCTCTTCGGAGGATCGCGGGATGCCTTCGACGCCCACGATCCGTCACAGCTGCTCATGACCAACCACTACAGCGGCCTGGCTGGGTGGTTCGAGGTCGGGAACGAGGACACGGAACCGCTGGAAGCTGCGCACGCCCTGCAGCCGGCTGCCCTCAAGGCAGGCATCGCCACCTGCATCTTGGTTCGGCCCGGCAACCACGATTTCGATCTCTGGACCGAGGCTCTGCGCGACGCATTCCCTTGGCTCTCCTGGCGTCTCGGGCTCATCCCCGAACCGGCGACCGAGCCGGCAAAGTGCACGTCACCCTGATCGGCCCATCGGCTGCCAGCATGGGGGCATGGCGGTGCACGGCAACCTCCACCGGCCGGCCGCGGGTGATCCGAGGCCCGCTCGCGAGCCATGAGCCGGCCGCTCAGCCTTCTCTTCGCCCTCCTCGGCGGGTTCAGCCAGGCCCTGACCTCGGTCCTCCAACGCCTGGCCAACGTGGGCGACGAGCACAAGAGCAAACGGTCGGGGTGGGAGACGACCAAATATCTCGTACGCCAGCCGATGTGGTTGGTCGGCATGGCCACCATGGGTGGCACCTTCGTGTTCACCGCGGTGGCCCTCTATCTCGGAGAGTTGGCCACCGTCCAGCCAATCCTCGTCACCGAGCTCATCTTCACGTTGGCCCTCCGCGCCCTGTGGCTGCACGACCGCGTCAGCGCTCGCACATGGGTGGCCGCGGGTCTGTTGTGCGCCGGTCTGGCCGGCTTCCTCATCGCCGCCCACCCGAGGGAGGGGATCGGCCGCCCGTCCCTCGGCGGGTGGGTCGTCGCTCTCTCGAGCCGAGGCCTCCTCATTCTCGTCCTGGTCATGCTGGCCCGGTGGGGATCGCCGGCCAGGAAGGCCGCCCTGCTCGGCGCGGCCGCCGGACTCATGTGGGCCATCGATGCCGCAGTGGTCAAGACGGCCACCGAGATCCTCGGCCAAGAGGGCATCGTGCGCCTCTTCCTCCACTGGCCGGTCTACGGCGTGGTGGTGACCGGGGTGCTCGGCACCGTGCTCCTCGAAGCCGCCTTCTCGGCCGGGCCGCTGTCCGCCTCGCAGTCGACACTGCTCATCGTCGACCCGTTGGCGAGCATCGCCATCGGCGTCGAGCTCTTCCACGAAAAGCTCAACAGCTCACCAGGGGCCATCACCGCCCAGGTCGTCTGCCTGGCGGGAATGTTCGTCGGCGTCGTCCTGCTCTCTCTTTGGGCGCCGCCGTCGATGTCGGCTCGGCCCAAGCGTTCCGTCCGACCGGTTCCGGTGGGTAACGCGGCGTCGGCGTCGGCCAGCCCGCCCGCCATCGCCGAAACGCCGTAGGGCCAGCAGCCGAAAGAGTGCGCCCCGGGGGACTCGAACCACCCAACCTGCAGGTTAAGAGCCTGCTGCTCTACCGTTGAGCTAGGGGCGCCCGGGCAGCATAAGGGGGGGTCCACGGACCGTCAACGATCTGCGCCCCGCCTGGCCGATGAGCATTGCGGTGTGGTGGGCGCCGATGGTCGATGGGCGACCCGCTCAGTGCACGGGCGGATCGCAGTGGGCCGGCACCGAGGTCGGCTTCGGCGTGAGTCCGAGCTGCCAGGACATCCATGGCAATGAGTCTTTGAAGGCCTCGGACCAGAACAGGAAGTTGTGCGAGCCCGGCGGCAGGGTGAGACAGACCTGTCGGAACCCGGCGTCCTTGGCCGCGGCCGCGAGTTGCTGGGAGGCCTGCACCGACGGGGTGTCGCTGCTGCCGGCCGAGAACCATCCGGCGAGCGACGGGTACTTCTGACCGTCGGTCAGCAGGTGGATCGGGTTGTGGGCCTCGTAGACGTCCTTCGAACCCCCATAGAGCGTCTGGATGGTCTGCTGCTCGTTGTCATCGAGGTAGGTGGGTGAAGGGAAACCCGAATAATCAGCGAAGGTCGAGTAGATCTTGGGATTGCGAAGGCTGAGCATGCTGGCGCACACCCCGCCGTCGGAAAGGCCGGCGATGGCCCAGCTCCGGGCGCCGGGCGCGGCGTCGAACTCTGAGACCATGTAGTTGATGACGTCCGACCGTGAGGTACGTCTCGGCGTTTCCGAGCGTCGTGTTCGAGCACTCGGTGTCCTGCACCGACCCGTTGTTGTCGGGGATCACCAGGATGGGTGACAAGCCGTTGTGATGGGTGGAGAAGTCGGTGGAGGTGCTGTCGGCGAAACCGGCCCGGGTCCAGTCCGACGGTGAGCCGGGGATGCCGGCGATGAGCTCGATCACTGGCAAGGAGGGCTCGGGGCTCTTGAACCAGGCCGGTGGCAGGTAGACGTAGGCCTGTCCGGTCTGGAACTTGGAATGGGTCGGTGGGATGGTCACGATGATGGTGCTGCCGTGGGATGGCAGCTTTCCGGTCCGGCGGGCCTGGTCGCGGATCTGCTGCAGTCCGGGCAGGTCGGTGAAGTTGGCCGCGTTCTTCCCGAACAAGCGAGCCAGCGTCGGGTAGTAGTCGTAGGTCTGGTTGATGACCGTAAAGGCGGCGATCACGCAGAACACCACGGCGATGACCGAGAAGGTTCGCAGCAGCCAGTGGGCCCGAGTCCATCCGAGGATGAAGACGACCACCGAGTACCAGATGAGCCAGGCCCAGAGGTAGAAGGTCCGCGGGAACTGATCGGGGACCAGCTTGAAGAAATGGATGGCCAGCGCGGTGAGCACGGTGAGCACGAAGCTGATCGGGATCCCGAGGGGCAGCTGCCATTTCCAGGCGCCGTCCACCCATCCGACCGACAGAACCACCGACACCAGCGCCACGATGATCACCGTCAACGGGAACCATCCGGTGATGATGCTGAAGTTAATGGCGAAAGTTCCCATGGTGCGGTTGCCTAAGATACAGCGGCATCCCCGCGAGAACGGGCTTCATCTGGCTGTCGCCGGACCCGGGTCGATCGCAGCAGGGGCTGAAGCAGTAGGGGCTGAACAGGCGGTGACCAAGTGATGGTGAGATCCGGGTTTTGAGCAACGACCCCGCGCCGAATGACAATGAGAATGAGGAGGTGCTGACGCTCCGAGCCTCGATGCGCTGAGCGCCGAGCGCCGCAAGAAGCGCGATGAGCTCGCCGCCGAGGGCGTCGACGTCTACCCCGTCCGCTATGACCGGTCGGACACCGCCGCCGAGATGCAGGAGCGCTACGGCGATCTCGAGCCCGACGCCAAGACGGCGCGTCGGCGCGAATGGCCGGCCGGGTCATGGCCATGCGCGGCCACGGCAAGCTGTCCTTCGCCACCCTGACCGACGTGACCGGGTCGATCCAGCTCATCATGCAGGTGTCGGTCCTTTCCGACCGGTCGAAGGAGGTGCTCTCCCATCTCGATCTCGGGGACTGGGTGGGCGCCGAGGGAGAAGTCATCACCAGTCGGCGCGGCGAGCTGTCGGTGGACGTGGCCGAGCTCACCCTCCTCTCGAAGGCGCTGCGGCCACCGCCCGACAAGTGGCACGGGTTGAGTTCCACCGACACCCGCTACCGCCAGCGCGAGGTCGACCTCATGGCCAACCCCGAGAGCCGGCGGACGTTCGACATCCGGTTCAAGACCGTCTCGTCATTGCGACGGGTGCTCGACGAGGAGCAGTTCGTCGAGGTCGAGACGCCCATCCTGCAACCGCAGGCCGGAGGGGCCCTGGCCCGTCCATTCTTCACCCACTCGAACGCGCTCGACATCGACCTCAGCCTGCGCATCGCCCCTGAGCTCTACTTGAAGCGCCTGGTGGTGGGCGGTTACGAGCGGGTCTTCGAGATCGCCCGCAACTTCCGCAACGAGGGGATCGACACCCGCCACAGCCCGGAGTTCACGGCCCTCGAGGCCTACCGGGCCTTTGGCGACGTCAACGATGGGATGGACCTCACGGAACGGCTCATCGTGGTCGCGGCCCAGACGGCCACCGGCCGATTGAATTTCGAGGTGGGCGGACGACAGATCGATCTCACGCCGCCCTGGCCGCGGCGTGACCTGCTCGACTGGGTCGAGGAGGTGGTTGGCACCCGGCTCCATCCGAACGATCCCGTCGAGAGCGTCCGGTCACAGTGCAGTCAGCAGGATGTCGAGTTCCTGCCCGAGTGGGGATCGGGAAAGCTCATCTTCGAGATCTACGACAATGTCATCCTCCCGACTGTCGTCGATCCCGTCTTCGTGGTCGGCTTTCCCATCGAGGTCTCGCCCCTCGCCCGTCGCACGGCCAACGACCCGACCCTCGCCGACCGGTTCGAGCTCTGCATCGACGGTCGCGAGTTTGCCAACGGCTACAGCGAGCTCAACATCCCTGAAGAGCAGGAGGAACGCTTCGTCGGCGAGGCCAAAGCCGTGGCCCGGGGCGACCTCGAGGCCCACCCGGCCGACGTTGCCTTCATCCGGGCCCTCGAGTACGGGCTCCCGCCAACCTCAGGTATCGGCATCGGCGTCGATCGCCTGGCCATGCTGCTGGCCGAGGTCGAGGCCATCCGCGACGTGATCCTCTTCCCCATGATGCGGCCCGAGGCCTCGCCGTGACCACGGAGGCCGACCGCCCGACGACCGATGCCACCACCACCACGAACAGCGCCACCACGACCACCGTCACAACCACCGTCACGCCCACCGAGTTGACCGACACGGAGCTCGCCGACGAGTCGACCGTCAACGCGGATCTCTCCAACCTGGCCGGGGCTATCTCCGCCGAGGAGCACCCGAAGTTCCTCATCGACGCCCACATCGAGGTCGAGCTGCCCAAGGGGAGCCACACGATGCTGGTCAGTGACCTCCATCTGCCCGTCGTGGCCACCGACAACTCGACCGCCGTGGCCAACGACATCGCCCGGGCCCTGCACGAGTGGTCGGGGCCCGGCGCCTTCATCATCGCCGGCGACGGGTTCGAGATGCTGGCCGGCCCTCCCGACGTGGGCCGCATCCTCGACGCCCATCCGCAATTCACCGCCGCCGTCGCCGAATTCGCGGCCGGCGACGATCATTCGGTCGTCGTCCTGTCCGGCAACCACGACGGTCAGCTGGCCTGGGACGGCGACTCGGTGGGGGTGCTCGAGCAGCGCATCGGAGCGAGCCACTTCGCTCTCATCTGTGACCTCGTCATCGACACCGACCACGGCGCCCAGCGCGTGCGGGTCGTCCACGGTAACCAGTCCGACCCCTACAACACCTTCGAGGATCCCTGGTCGCCGGTTGACACTCCCATGGGCCACCACATCGTGCGCGATCTCTTGCCGGAGCTCGAGTCCCGCCAGTCACCCGGCTCGCTACTCGAGAACGTGCAGAGCCTGGACGGGGACATCGCCGACTTCATCGGTTCGCGGCTCTTCTACCGCAAGCTCGTCGGCAAGCTCTGGCTTCTGGCCGTGCCCTTCGTCGCCATTCTCCTGCTCCGCGTGTTGTCGTTCTTCCCTGGTATTGGCCATCTGCTGCACCAACACACGGCCCGTTGGCTCATCGGCTTCGGCATTCTGGTGGTGCTCATGGTCATCGTGGCCGGCGTGGCCGCTGGTGCAACCCTGTTGCGGGTCAACCGTTCCCTTCGAGAAACGGCGGTGTCTGCCCGCTCGGATCCACACACCCACAACGCCCCGGCGCGGGCCGAGGCCGGTCGCCTCGTGACCGAAGGATTCGCCGGCATGATCTCCGGTCACACTCACGAGCCCGAGTTGTCGGTGGTGGGCGACGGCTTCTACGCCAACACCGGCAGCGGCACCACCTCGGTCACCGGTCGCCGCTCCCGGTTCCGCCTTCCCCAACCCTTCCTGCCCGTCGAGCGCTTCTCCTATGTCGAACTGCACGGCGGTGTGGTCCTCGAGGTCAAGCTGTGGCTGCGCGACATCCCGCTACGGAGCCCGGTCCTGCTCGAGCGAGTGGCGCTGGCTCGGGACGAGAATGACACGACCGCCATCTCTGTGGTCGCCGCTCTCCCCGAAGGCCCGACCTGGCCCCTTGACCGGATGGTCCTCGACCGCTGGGTGCATCGCCGTCGCATACGTCGCTTCGCCGCTTGGGCCATGTTCGCCGCCGGCGTCCTCAACGTCGTCTTCGCCATCCTGTGGCACCTGACCGGTAGCCGTTCGGTTGACCAATGGCTGCCCTTCGGGGTCCACCCGCTGACCGTCACCGAGGCCGTCGTCGCCGGTCTCGCACTCTGCGGTCTGGCCGTCGGGGTGCGCCGCGGCCTGCGGCCGGCTTGGGTGGCCGCCATCGCCGTCCTCCTCATTACCTCGACGGACCGCTTGGTCACGGGCCACTCGGCCAAAGGGTCGGCCATCGCCCTCGTCTTCACCCTGTGGCTGCTCCTCGAGCACGAGCAATTCCGAGTATTCCCCGACGGAGTGTCCCGCTTTTACATGTGGCTGGCGGCGGCGGGCCTCGTGATCGTGGCCGCGGCGGCCGGAATCGGCGTCCTCTTCCAAAACGGGCAACGGCAGGACTTCAACTTCGTCTTCATCGTGCTCGTGATCATCGTCCTGCTGATCCTCCTCGTGTCCCGACCCAGCCGCGAGTCACGACGTGCCGGTGCCGCCCGGGCCGAGGCCTTCGCCCGGGCTCGGGGGATCATCGATGCCTACGGCGGCGACACACTCGACTACTTCGCGCTGCGGGACGACAAGACGTGGTTCTTCACCGGCGGCTCGTTCGCCGCCTACAGCATCATCAACGGGGTCATGCTCATCTCACCCGACCCCATCGGGCCGCCCGAAGACCGGGTCGAGGTCTGGTCCGACGTGATGGACTTCGCCCAGTCGCACAACTGGACGCCGTCGGTGCTGGCCGCCTCCAAGTCCTGGCTGCCCATCTACCGAGCGGCCGGGCTGGTCGACCACTACATCGGGGACGAGGCCATCGTCGACTGCACGACCTTCACCCTCCAGGGCAAGTCGATGAAGTCATTGCGTGGAGCGCACAACCGGATCAAGAAGGAGGGCTGTCGGGTCGAGTGCTTCGACGACATGAGTGCCGTCCCCGATGAACTGCGTCGTCAGCTGCTCGAGCTCATGACCGAGACCCGCCAGGGCGAGGCCGAACGCGGCTACTCGATGACGCTCAGCCGTATCTTCGACCCGAGGGACACCGGGCTCCTGCTCGCCGTGTGCCTCGGGTCGGATGGGCGGCCGCTCGCCTTCAACCAGTACGTCCCGGCCAGCGAGGTCAACGGGTACTCGCTCGACCTCATGCGCCGTACCAGTGACGAGAGCGCGCCGAACGGGCTGACCGACTTCGTGATCATCGAGACCATCGCCTGGATGGCCGAGCGCGGACTTCGCGGCCTCGGCCTCAACTTCGCCACCATGCGGGCAGTGGTGGCCGGCGAGACGGAGGGTGGCCCGTGGATGTCCCTCGAGCGTTCCGTACTCCACCACTTCAGCGACACCATGCAGATCGAGTCGCTCTGGCTGTTCAACAAGAAGTACGACCCGTGGTGGAACCCTCGTTACGTGGTCACCGGTCCCTACCTGCCGCTCGCCCGCAGCGGTCTGGCCATCGCCCGGGCCGAGTCGGTCTCCGAGCTGCCCGTCATCGGGCCGTTGCTCAAGCGCAAGGAACCGGCGACGACCAGCGACTGATGGCTCGCGCCGGCGGCATCGCGCACCGACCGCCTCGCTGAGCTAAAGTTTGTGCTTCCGAGCAAGGAAGCGAGGTGGTCCGCATGGCAGGCATGGCATTTTGCAGCGTGAACGGGATCACTCGCGCCTTCGACCCGCAGTGTGGCGCTCTCGCCGCCCGGGTCCCGGCCGGCGAGTTGCCGGCCCTCGGGGCGCTCACGCACTGACCTTCCGTCAGAGCCCCGCCCCCATCGGCCATCCCGGCCGCCCCCTGCGCTGATCCGGTCAGCCGACCGTTCCGCTCACTCGGGCTGCCTGGGTCCTGTGCCCGCCCCCGCCCGCATTCCACCGCCATGCCCTCGGAGCAATTCTCATGGACAATCGCACACTCTTCCCACCGGCCCCGATCCGTGCCACCTTCGCCTACTGCTGGCGACAGATGCGGCCCGACCGCGTCCCATTTTCCGCGGCCTGGGCGGGCATTGCCCTCAGCACCCTGGCCAATGCCGTGGCCGCCCCCCTCATCTTTGCCACCCTGCTGGGTCGGATCGCCACCTTGCAGGGGCGCTCCGCTCACTGGTCGAGCTTCAGCGGACTGATCATCGCCTACGCCGTCGTCCTCGTGACCTCGACCCTCATTTCGCCGCGCCGCGGGCTGGCTCAATTGGGGAGCGACGATTCGGTCCTTCGCCCGGGCCATCACCAACGGCTACGACCACCTCATCGAGCTGAGCCACCGCTGGCACACCGACCGGCCCTCCGGCGAGGTCATCTCGTCCCTCGAAACCTTCTCGTGGGCCTTCGTCGAGGTCATCGACATGGTCACCTGGGGTCTGCTCCGGGTGGCCGTGACCGTCCTCGGGGCCATCGTCGTGCTCGCCATCTTCGCCTGGCCGGTGGCCGTGATCCTCGCCATCCTGGCTGTCGTCTTCGGCGGCGTCCTCTGGCGCCGTATGGCCAAGGTGGTCGCGGCCGAGCAGGAATTCTCCGACACCCACTCACAGGCGACCGGGGTCATTGCCGACACCGTCGCCAATCTCACCACCGTGCGCACCCAGGCCACCGAGGAGCGGGAGAAGTCGCACGTGGCCGACGTGGTGGCTGCTTCGGTCCGAGCCGACCTGCGGGCTCGCCGGGTGTTCTCGGCCACGCGCCTACAGATGGAGTCGTCGATGGCCGTCCTCAACTGGGCCGCCATCGTCATCGGATTGGTGCTGGCCCTCCACCACGTGGTGGCGGCTTCCGCCATCTACCTGGTGCTGTTCTACGCCACCTATGTGGGCAACTCGCTCGAGGAGTCCTTCGAGTACGTGCGCGTCATCTCGCGGGCGCTCGGGCGCTGCGCCAAGTTCGTCGGCATCGCCGAGACCGAGCCGGAGATCCGCGACGCCCCCGTCGCCCCCGACCTGTGGGTGACCGACGGCCGTCTCGAGTTCCGCGACGTGCACTTCTCGTACCGACCCGACGCACCCCTGTTCCGCGGGCTCGACGTGCGCATCGAGCCCGGTGAGCACGTGGGACTGGTCGGCTCTTCGGGATCGGGCAAGACGACCCTGACCAAGCTCATCCTGCGGTTCATGGACATCGAGGGGGGCGCCATCCTGCTCGACGGCCAGGACAACGCCGCGGTCACCCAGCGCTCGCTGCGTGACCACATCTCCTACGTCCCACAAGACCCCCAGATGCTGCACCGGACCATCGCCGAGAACATCTGCTACGGCGTGCCCGGGCTCGACCGCCCCGACATGGACCTCGTCGGCGAAGTGGGCCGGGCCGCCCACGTCGAGGAGTTCGTGCGCACCCTTCCCGACGGCTACGACACGGTGGTCGGGGAGCGCGGGCTCAAGCTCTCGGGTGGCCAGCGTCAGCGGGTGGCCATCGCCCAGGCCATGGCCAAGGCCGCGCCGTACCTCATCCTCGACGAGGCCACCTCCGCCCTCGACTCGGAGTCGGAGTCCCTCGTCCAAGAGGCGCTGTGGCGGCTCATGGAGGGCTCGACCGCGCTCGTCGTGGCCCATCGGTTGGCCACCATCGCCCGGTTGGACCGCATTCTCGTCCTCGAACGCGGCGGTGTGGTCGAGGAGGGCACTCACGCCGACCTACTGACCTCCTCCGACGCCGGCGTCTACCGCCGGTTGTGGGAGCACCAGTCGGGTGGGTTTCTGGCCGCGTGATGGGGATGTGGCGTCGAGGCTGCGTGCATGGGTCGAGGAGGAGAGGTAGACAGACGTCTCGGTCGTCGTCGACCAGCACCGGTGGTGTCGCAAGCTGCCGCGACGGTCGTTCAACGGAGAAGGGAGATCCCATGACCGTCGAGATGACCCGGCTGACCAAGGAGTCCGACGACTACGTCGCCGCCCGCGACGAGCTGCGGAAATCCGAGGTCGCGCTCATGGAGTTGGGCGAGCGGGTGGCCGCTCAACGCCGGCAGCTTCCGGCGGGTCCGGTCGTGGAGGACTACGTCTTCGAGGAAGGCCCGGTCGACCTCGGTGCCGGGGAGGAGCCCATCCGCCAGGTTCGCCTCAGTGAGCTGTTCAACGGCGTAGGCCGCCCGCTCATCGTGTACCACTTCATGTACGGCAAGGCCCAGACCTCGGCCTGCCCCATGTGCACGATGTGGATCGACGGCTACAACGGCATCGTCGATCACGTGACGCAGAACGCCGACTTCGTGATCGTTGCCGCGGCCGACGTCCCGACCTTGCGGGGCTATGCCCGAGGCCGCGGTTGGGACCGCCTCCGGCTGTTGAGCGCGGGCTCGAGCACGTTCAAGTACGACCTCAAGAGCGAGGACGAGGACGGCAACCAGGACTCGACCGTCTCGGTCTTCACCCGGGACCCGGACGGCAGCGTCCGCCACCGCTACACCGCTCACCCGTGGATGTCGGAGGAGATCCGGGAGCGGGGTATCGACCTCCTGTCGCCGGTCTGGAACCTCCTCGACCTCACGCCAGAGGGTCGCGACAACTGGTATCCGTCGCTGAGCTACCCGAGCTGAGCGTCTGGCGAACGGCCTCGGGCCGCGAACGCGGCCTGACGGCCGCCGGGTCGGCCCGGGCTTGCCGGCACCGGAACCGGGGCCGGTCCGCGTCGCCAGCTGCCGCCGTCGACGAACCGCCAGTTGGCGGTGGCGAAGAAGCGCCGGGGATCGTCGTGCAGCATGAGGAGCAGGTTGGCCCACACGTCGGCCTCGGGCATCGGATGTCGCTCGGGCTCCAACGGAACGACACACAAGAGAAGCTCCCGCCCCGACGGTCGCGGCCGGAAGTGCAACTGGTAGAGCCGGCCGAGGCGCACCGAGCCAGCCGGTGTCGACACCCAGAAGCAACGGTCGCGCCGCCACTCCTCGAGCTGCTGTGGGGACAGCAGCGATTCCAAGAGGGCGCCGGCTTTGGCTTCGGCCACCCGCGTCGGCGTCCGATGTGCGTGTCCGGGCGGTGCCGGTCGTGCGGGCGCTCGAGTCGGTGGGGGTGCCGCGGAAAGTTGGGGTGGCTCGTCCCCGTCGAGGTACCAGGAGAGGGCTCGCACCCCGGGGTGGCCCACGGCGCCCATGACGACGACCATCTCGCCGTCATGGGTGCCACCGACGATCTGTACGAGCGTGCGGCCGGGCCCCAGCTCCTCGAGCACGGCGACGCTCGGCACGGCTACCCGCCGGCGATGGGGCGGACCCAGATGATCTCTTCGAGACCCGGGTCGAAGGTCGTGATCCGCTCGGCGTCCTCCGCCGTCGCCCCGGAGGTGCGGGCGAAGGGGATCCGGCGCTCGGCCGACAGCCGGACGAACAGCTCCTCGGCTTCCCGCACCGCTGCCTGGTCGTCGATCTCCCAGTCCACGAGCGTGTCGCCCGTCGAGTCGAGAATTCGCATGGTGCCCATGTGGGGCTCCTTTCGGGTCGGTCCCACGCACCGTCTATCGAACATGTGTTCGGCTGTGGAGCGCAAGGGGCAAATCCTGGGGATTTCCGAGCGGCGCGGTCTTGGCTCTGCTCGGGAGGCCATCTGATGTCCCTCTGGCGTCACCGCGACTTCCGTCGGCTGTGGGGCGGCGAGACGGTGAGCGAGCTCGGCAGCCAGGTCAGCCTGCTGGCCATCCCCCTCCTGGCCGTGCGGATCCTGCACGCCAGCCCCTTCGAGATGGGAGTGCTCACCGCCGCGTCGACGGCCGCCTTCTTGGTGGTGGGGCTACCGACCGGCGTGTGGGTCGACCGCCTGTCCCACCGCTCCGTGATGATCGCGGCCGACCTCGGCCGCCTGCTGGCCATGGGGAGCATCCCTGTCGCCTATGCCCTGGGATCGCTCGGGTTGCCCCAGCTCTACGCGGTCGCCCTCGCCGCCGGCGTGTTCACCGTCTTCTTCGATGTGGCCTACCAGTCGTACCTTCCGACCCTGGTCGGGTTCGAAGCGGTGACCGAGGGCAACGCCAAGCTCAGCACCAGCGCCCAGGTCGCGCAGGTGGCGGGTCCGAGCGTGGCCGGCGGGCTCGTGCAGGCCTTCGGGAGCGCGGTTGCCGTGACGGCGGATGCCGTGAGCTTCGCCTTCTCGGCCGTGGCCATCACCGCCATCCGGTCGCGGACGCCGCCCCTCCATGTGCCAGAGCACAGGGGGATGCGCCGAGAGATCGCCGAAGGCCTCCGGTTCGTGTGGGGTCACCGGCTGTTGCGGGCCATCGCGGCGACGACCGCCACCTCCAATTTCTTCGGGGGCATCGTGGCCGCCATCGAGATCGTGTTCCTGGTGCGGGTGGTGCACGTCGAGCCGGCGGTCATCGGCCTGATCCTGGCCTGCGCCGGCGCGGGCGGCGTGCTCGGAGCCGTCAACGCCGCCCGGATTGCCGCCTGGATCGGGGGCGCCCGGGCCACCATCGTGGGCATCGCCTGCACCGCGAGCATGCTGCTTCTGCCGCTCAGCACGACCTGCGTCCGCACCCTGGCTCTTCTCCATTGGCTGGTTCATCTCCGGCTTCGGCGCCGTCCTCTACAACGTCAACCAGGTGAGCTTTCGCCAGCGACTCTGTCCACCCGCCCTCCTTGGTCGCATGAACGCGACCATGCGCTTCATCGTCTGGGGGGTCCTGCCCTTCGGCGCCCTCATCGGCGGGGTGCTCGGACAGAAGGTCGGCCTCCGGCCGACCCTCTGGGTGGGCGCCGTGGGCGGGGTGTCGGCCATCGGATGGCTCCTCGCCTCGCCCCTTGTCGGGCTGCGCGATTTCCCGACAGAGCCACCCACCACACCATCAGCGGAGGAGGGCTCGCCGGCATGACGGGGCGACGGGTGACGTGACGGGGTCACCGGGGTAACGGGCCGCAGCCGGGCGACGCCCTGGCCTGCGCTGGTTACAGTCCAACCATGCCTACCGTTCACGCCAACGGAATCGACCTTTGCTACGAGACCATCGGGTCGGGTGATCCACTCCTGCTGGTGCACGGCCTCGGTGGCCAGCTGATCGACTGGCCCGATGGTTTTTGCCAGGAGCTGAGCGGCCGGGGCTTCGCAGTGACCCGCTACGACAACCGCGACGCCGGCCTCTCCACCAAGTTCGGCGACAAGCCAGCGGCGGACTTCGTGGCCATCCTCGGTGGCGACCTGTCGACGGCGCCCTATCGAGTGGCCGACATGGCCGCCGACGCGGCCGGTCTCATCGAGGCGTTGGGTCTGGCTCCCGCCCATGTGGTCGGCGTGTCCATGGGCGGGATGATCGTGCAGCAGCTGGCCATCGACCGTCCCGATCTCGTGCGGAGCCTGTGCTCGATCATGTCCACGACCGGAGACCCATTGGTCGGCCGTCCGTCCGATGCGGCCATGCAGGTCCTCCTCACCCCACCGCCGACGGAACGCGAGGCCTACTGCGATCGTGAGGTCGAGACCTGGAAGATCATCGGGTCGCCGGGATTCCCCTTCGACGAGGCGGAGACCCGACGCCGGGCCGCGGCCTCCTTCGATCGATCGTTCTACCCGGAGGGTACGGCTCGCCAGCTGGCGGCCATCATGGCCTCACCCGACCGCACCGACGCTCTGGGCTCGGTGCGTGCCCCGGCGCTCGTGATCCACGGAGAAGACGACGCCCTCATCAACGTGAGCGGCGGTCGTGCGACGGCGGCGGCCCTTCCCGAACCCGAGCTCCTTCTCATCCCGGGCATGGGCCACAGCCTTCCGCCCGAGGTGTGGGACCGAGTGGTGGACGCCATCGCCGCCAACGCCACCCGGGCCACGGCCGCCGCCTGAGGCGCGCCAAGAACCAACGCCGCAACCGGCTCGATCGGCTTCGGCTCTCGCCAGGTCGCCGGTTCGGCCCGGGCGTACGCTTCTCGATATGAGCGACACGTCGTCATTGGCGGGCTTGCAGGGTGCCGACCGACAGGCGGCCGCCGTCCGGCGCAAGGAACTCGCCGACCGCTACCTCACGTCACGAGGTGACCGCTCGGCCTCCTCGGCTCGCGGCGTCCACCACGTTGCTCTACTCGTGGCCGACGTCGAGCGAACGATCAACTTCTATCAGGGCATCCTCGAGTTCCCGCTCACCGAGATCTTCGAGAACCGCGACTACGGCGGCTCGACCCATTTCTTCTTCGACATCGGGAACGGCAACGCGTTGGCCTTCTTCGACCTCCCAGGGCTTGACCTCGCTCCCTATGAGGAGGTCCTCGGTGGGTTGCACCACCTGGCCATCTCCGTCGAACCCGAACGCTGGGAGCGGCTGCGGTCGAATCTCGACGAGTCCGGAATCCCGTACCAGCATGTCGATGGGTCCTCCCTCTACTTTCGAGACCCGGACGCGGCGCGCCTCGAGCTCATCAGCGATCCGCTCGGCGAGATGTACGGCTCGCCGGTCGTCTGACCGCCCGTCATCTCCGGCGTCTGACGCACTCAGGTGGGGAAGCTCGACCCGGGCTGACCCTTCTGAACGGGATCCATCCACCTCGGGCACGTTCTGATTCGTCACGAAACGGCGTTGGCCACATAGGGACGAAGTTGGGCCCGGAGGTCGCCGGTCGTGTCCAAACGGTAGAGCGGACTGTTTCCCTCGGCGATCAGATTCCGAATCGTGGCGACGGTTCGCACGTCCATTGGACCCGAGCGGAGGCGATCGATGACGGCTCGAAGCTCCGCGTGGGCGGCACGTACCGCTTGTCGGTTGACCGGGACCCGCAGGCGGGCAGGGCTCGACGGGTCGGCCGCGGCGACGATCCGCTCGAGGGCGTCCGCCAGGCGGGCTCCCTCCGAAGGCTGGGTGAGCACCTGGGCACGGAGGGCCAAGGGGACGCTCCCTTCGGGTGAGGCGCCCTGGGCCAGCTCACGATCGAGGTGTGAGGCGTTCATCCGGGTCTGCACACGTTCGAACCATCCGACCCGATGAACTGCCAGGACTCCACCATCTTCCAGAATCACGACCATCTGCGCTCCTCTCGTCTTCATGGATCCGCCACTTCACCGGGGGGTTTATCGGTAGTGACTACCAAAGCAACTATAGAGGTCATGAACAGACCAGTCAAATCAGTTTGAAGGTCACTAGGTACACTGAGGAGATGACCATGCCATCGTGGGTTCCCGCCGACGAGACCAAGCCGGCCCCGATGCCCGCCCTGTTGGTGCAGTCATTCGTGAACACGTGGGAGGGCGACTCGGACATCGACATCCTCGGCGAGAACGCCTCCGCCCGTGACTGGCTGACCGAAACCGGACTCTTGAGGGTGGGGGCGAGGCTGACCGACGAGGACCTCAACCTGGCTCGGGGCTTACGGGAGAGCATCCGATCCCTGTTGGTCCACAACGGCGGTGGTCCTCCGCCGACGGCGGCCGAACTGGCGGCCTTGCGCACCGTGGCCCGCGGCAGTTGGATCCAACCGGCGATCTCCTCGGAGGGTGCAGTGGACCTCGAGCTCGAAGGCAGTGGCGACGGCTTGGCCTTGGGCCGACTGCTTGTCATCATCCGCGACGCGCAGCACGACGGCACGTGGGAACGCTTGAAGGCATGCAACAACTCCGAGTGCCGTTGGGCCTTTTACGATCGCTCGCACGCAGCGCCGCGGGACATGGTGCGACATGTCCGTATGCGGCAACCGGGTGAAGAACCGGAATCTTCGGTCACGAAGAGCGAGCACGCCGTCCGGCTCGTCGACCGAACCGGCCTGATCGTCAACCGCTGCCGTCGGGTCGTGACCGCTGCTCGGGCTTGATCAGTCGTGCAGCACGTCGTGGACGACGTCGCGAAGCAGCTCGCCGAGCTCGTCGTCGGGTCGCGTCGAAGGCATCGCCGGTCATGAACAGGCCGCCAAACAGCGCGCCGAAGAGCACGGCCATCCTCACCCGGTCCACGACCGGGACGGCGGGATCGGCCAGGACCCGCGAAACGCTCCTGGAGGTCCTCGTGCTCGGCGTCGTGCTCTTTGCCGTGGAGTTTCTCAAGCGCGGCCTGGTTGCGCTCGTGGAGGAGGAAGATCTTGCGCTGGGCGATCATCTGGTCGAGCAGGTCGTCGAGCAGCGAGCTCCAGAGCGCGAGGCTGAAGGGCTCTTCGGTCAGCCGGCGGAGGGCGTCTTTGCCGAACGCGTGCAGGCGCATGTGGAGCGCCATGAGGATGTCCTCTTTGGAGGCGAAGTGGTAGTAGAGCGCCGCCTTGGTGAAGCCGAGTCGTTCGGCGATCTCGCGGAGCGACGTGCCGTCGTAGCCCTTCTCGATGAACAGGTCGAGGGCGACGTCGAGGATCCGCTCCCTCGTCGAGAGTCGAGCCACCCCTGTCGACGGGCGAGTCGGTCGCTGGCCGCCTCGGCGTCCCTGCCTTCGACGTGGTGGCGGCTCACCTGGGCCATCGGTCGACGATCTCGTTTCTACTTGACGGCCGGTTAGTTGGTAGCTTACCATGCGGCAAGTAAGTGAGTACTTGCCGAGAGGTGGATGCGGATGCCCGAGACGATGATCGAGGCGCTCGGCCTGGTCAAGAGGTACGGCGAGACCGAGGCCCTCGGTGGGGTCGACTTCGCGGTGCCGGCCGGAACGGTCCTGGGACTGCTCGGTCCGAACGGTGCGGGAAAGACGACCGCGGTGCGGATCCTCACCACCCTCGCCCGCCCGGACGCGGGAACGGGCCACGGGTGGCCGGCGTCGACGTCGTGTCGCACCCGGCCGAGGTGCGACGCCGGATCGGCGTCGCCGCCCAGGACGCCACCTTGGACGGGCTCCTCACCGGCCGGCAGAACCTGGTGCTGGTCGGCGAGCTGAGCGACATGGGCCGACGCGAGGCGCGTGCCCGAGCGAGCGAACTGCTCGAACGATTCGACCTGGTCGATGCCGCCGACCGGGTCGTGAAGGGATACTCGGGCGGCATGCGACGGCGGATCGACCTCGCGGCGAGCATGATGACCCGTCCACCGGTGCTCTTCCTCGACGAGCCGACCACCGGGCTCGATCCGACCAGTCGGCAGCAGGTGTGGGACACCATCCGGGAGCTGCTCGGCGACGGGGTCACCGTGCTGCTCACCACCCAGTACCTCGAGGAGGCCGACGCGCTGGCCGACACGCATCGTCGTCATCGACCACGGGAGGGTCATCGCCGACGGCACCCCGCAAGAGCTGAAAGAGGCCAGCCGGAGCGCCCGGGTCGAGATCACCCTCTCCGATCCGCATCCGGGTGCGGTGGCGGCGATCGCACCGCTCGTCGGCGACCAGGTGGAGGTGAGCGACGACGGCCGGCGGCTGAGCGCGGGTGTCGACACCGTGCCCGGCCTTGCGACCGCGCTCGTCCGGGCCCTCGACGCCAGCGGGATCCTCGTGGACAACGTCGAGGTCCGTCAGCCCTCGCTCGACGACGTGTTCTTCACCCTCACCGGTGACCACATCGAGGAGGACGAGGGAGCGCCGCCGGACGAGGCGGCACCTCGAACCTTGGAAGGAGCAAGGGCATGACCACCACCGCGCTCACCATTCCCGACGTCGTGGAGCAGCAGCAACGCCGCGAGGTGAACCCGCTCGAGCCGGGTTCGCGACGTCTGGTCGATGACCCGCCGCAACATCGTGCACGTCTCCCGCGAGCCCATGCAGCTGTCGGACGTGACCATCCAGCCGGTGCTCTTCACCGTCCTGTTCGTCTTCATCTTCGGCGGGGGCATTCCCATCCCCGACGGCGGCAGCTACAAGGATTTCGTCCTTGCCGGTTTGCTCGCGCTGAACCTGGTCACCTCCACGATGGGCACCGCGGTCGGCCTCCGCACCGACCTGCACGAGGGGATCATCGACCGCTTCCGGGCACTGCCCATGTGGCGCCCGGCCGTCCTCGTCGGGCGATCGGTGGCCGACTTCATGACCTCGTGCCTCTGCGCGCTGATCGTGGCGATCACCGGATTGGCCATCGGTTGGCGGGCCGACGCCAGCGTTCCCTCGATCGTCGCCGGCTTCGCTCCTGCTCTTGTTCTTCGCGTACTCGTTGACCTGGATCGCTGCCTGTGTCGGGCTCAAGTCGAAGAGCCCCGAGTCGGCCGCCTCGTTCGGGTTCATCGTGCTGTTCCCGCTGGCCTTCGTGTCCAACGCGATGGTGCCGACGCAGGGCATGCCCGGATGGCTGCAGGCGATCGCCGACTGGAACCCGGTGAGCGCGGTGACCGCCGGGGCCAGGGATCTCTGGGGGAACCCCAATCCCTCCTCCACCATCCAGGCGTGGCCGATGCAGCACCCGGTCGAGGCGGCGCTGCTCTGGTCAGTGGCCATCCTGGCAGTGGCCGCACCGCTGGCCGCCTACTTCTTCAGAAAGCGGACGACGGAGTCAACCGCGGCGGGTGCTTGCGGTGGCTGTCGGCTTGCGGTGGCTGCCGGCTTTCGATGGCTCAGGCAGAACGGAGATTCGGGAGCAGAGCCGACCCGACCTGGTCGGCGATGGCCACGGCGACCACTCAAGGCTCGAGGGAGATGGCAAACCCGGCGTGGGCTCCATGAGGAACCGTCCGAGTTGACGACCTTGGCTGTATACCTGCAGTTCCAGCTCCCGACCGGGTAGCCCCATCTGATGGGCGCCCCATCGGAACGCCCCAAGATGGACGGTGCCGTCGTGCTCGATCCGGGTCAGCCGTTGCCTGGAAATGCCTTCGACGAAACGGCAGCCCCGTAGTTGCAGCAATTCAGTCAAGGCATCGCTCGCCACTTCGATGACCCGCTCCGCCGGAGAACCGCTGGCGACGAGCTCGGAGAGCGAATAGACAAGGCCGACGTAGCCTCGACTCCTCTTGGGCGACCCCACGATGGAAGCGGTTGCGAACAGCGATCTCGGTCACGGCCATCCCCACGACGAACAGGCTGATCGTCGTCTCGAGGGCCGACCGGTGCGTGATCGCGAACCGCTCGTAAGGCTGCGTGAGGAAGAAGTCGAACCACAGGCTGGCCGACACGGCGGCAACGAAGCCGGCGATGCGACGACCATTGGCGGCCACGGCTACGACGACGGCAAGAAGGACGAGGGCAGAGGCCGAGTTGGCGAAACTCGTTCGGAAGGGGACGAGGGCGGCGGCGACGGCCAGGGGTGCCAACACCGCAGCGGCGGCCGCGATCCCGTCTCGATGACCACGGATCCAGGTCACGGTGGCCATCCGATTGCGCCAGATATTCGGCCCAGAGCGGAAA
>CAVZGR010000007.1:0-128899 GCA_963774915.1 uncultured Acidimicrobiaceae bacterium
TCGAGCGTGAACTGCTCCTCGTCCCGGTGCCGGCGACGCCCGACGTCATACCGAGCCCGACGATTGGGTTGGCGATGCCGACGGCGAAAGCGAGCCGGGCCAGCCGGACACGGGTGGTCCTCGCCCCGAGCGGCAACGGTCAGCGCCGACGCCAGGGCGACAACCGGCGGGCAGGGACGCGATCGGTCCGCGCCACGAGTGGTCGCTGGCGAGTCGCCCAACTCGCCCTCGCCACTGTCGCCGTCGTCCTCATCGGTCTCGTGGCCGAGCTGACCGTGCTCGGAGGTCTCGAGCACCGCTCGACTCAGATCACCCTGTTCAACCAGTTCCGGTCGGACCTCGCCCTGGGCACGGCACCGGTCGGGCCGGTGGGCCAGGACCACCGGCTGGTCCCGTTGGGCTCGCCCATCGCTCTCCTCACCATTCCGTCGATCGGCGTTCGTCAGGTCGTCGCCCAGGGAACCACCGCAGCGGTGCTGACCGGCGGCCCGGGCCATTGCGTCGGCGTGTTCCCCGGAGGCGAGGGGACGAGCATCATCCTGGGAAGGGCTCACGCCTACGGCGGACCGTTCTCTCGGATCGCCAGCCTGCGCAAGGGCGCCACCATCGTGGTGGTGACCCAGTCGGGCACGGCCACCTTCCACGTGGTCGACGTCCACAAAGCCGGCGCACGCGTGCTCGGCCCGGTTCCGGAAACGTCGCGGCTCACCTTGGCACGCCCTCCGGCCCGCCTTTCGCTCCTTCGGGAGTCGTCTGGGTCGACGCCGACAAAGTGGGACGGCCTCTGGCCTCGTTCGAGCCGCTGGTCCGGACCGTCCCGGCCAACGAGCAGCCGCTCGGCATCGACTCGGGGAGCCTCTGGGTCTTCCTGCTCGGCCTCGAGGTGTTGATCGGCGCCTTGGTCTTGGCCGCATGGAGCTGGCGCCGGTTCGGCCACGCCCAGGCCTGGATCGTCTTCGGGGCCCCGCTGGCTGCTCGTGTGGTTCTTTGTGGCCGACCAGGTCGCCCGAGTACTTCCCAACCTACTTGACGACGAAGGGACCGACTCTCGTGCAAGGACCCGAAGCATGACGCCAGACGGCATCCACAGAAGCCCCAGACTCGGCGCGAGGCGCCGGCCTCAGCCGGAGGCCTCCACCCTCGAGGCCAGCGAGATCTCGGCCTGGTTCGGTGACCACCATGTGCTCGACCGAGTCTCACTGCTGATGGAGGCGCAGCCAGGTGACCGCGCTCATCGGTCCTTCCGGCTGCGGCAAGTCGACGTTCCTGCGCATCCTCAACCGGATGCACGAACTCACGCCGGCGGCGGCGTTGGCCGGCGAGGTGCTGCTCGACGGTGCCGACATCTACGACCTGGTCGACAAGTTGACCGAGGCGCGCCGCCATATCGGCATGGTGTTCCAGAAGCCCAACCCATTTCCCGACCATGTCCATCTACGACAACGTGCTGGCCGGGCTCAGGCTCACCGGTACCCGCAAGGACCAGGACGACGAAGGACGAGCATCGTCGAGCGTGTCTGACCAAGGCCGGACTGTGGAACGAGGTGGTCGACCGGCTCCGGCAACCCGGTGGTGCGCTATCCGGTGGACAGCAGCAGCGACTCTGCATCGCCCGGGCGCTGGCCATTCAGCCCCGGGTGCTGTTGATGGACGAGCCGTGCTCGGCCCTCGACCCCACCTCCACCCGGCGGATCGAGAGCCACCATCGAGGAGCTGCGCGCCGAGGTCACCATCGTGATCGTGACGCACAACATGCAGCAGGCCCAGCGGGTCTCCGACTACACGGCGCTTCTTCCTCGCCGAGCAGGGAGCTCCCGGCGTACATCATCGAGCACGGTCCGACCGACGCCATGTTCGAGTCGCCGCAGGATCCGACGGACGCTCGACTACGTCCACGGACGCTTCGGCTGAGCAGCCCGGAGCCGGTCGACAGGCCGGCGGGCCTGCTGGCCAAAGGGAGCGGAAACGGGCTGGCCTGGGGATCGGGGTGCCACTGGCTCCCCACTAAGCCCGTAGGTATGCTTAGGGACGGGAGCCGGCACGTCGCCGGCGGTGGAGCGGGGGCAATGCGAGAACCCAGTCAGCGTCTCTCGGCAGCCGGTTATACCCGCGAGTCGGTCGACGACTACGTGCGGGCCGCGGCCTCCGAGCGGCACCGGATCGAGCGAGCCATCGCCGCAGCTCGCGCTCGAACCGATCTCGCCGAGCGTCGGGCGAAGTGGCTGGACGAGTTGACGCCTACCAGCCCGCAGAGCGACGACACCGCCCCCTTCGGCACTGCCGCCATCGAACCGAGCTCTCCGACGGGCTGGGACGGCACCGAGCCCGAGACATCTCGCGCCCTGGCCGGCTCACCGTCGTTGTTCGCCTATGAGTGATCAGCCATGGACGGATGCCCGGCCTCCCGTCCGTGACGATCGACCGCAGCTGTCGGCCGTGGTCGACGGGGACGAGGTGCGCGAGCTCGTGGCTCGCAACGAGCAGCAGATCGAACACCTGCACACGAGCTGGCACTGGCCCAGCGGGAGGCGGACGAAGCCGAGCGGCGTTTGTCGGAACATCCGTCGGCCCTCTGGCTCGACGCGCTTCCGGGACGCGTTGGCCGTCACGTCGGACGCTCCGTTGAAGGGTTCGCCGTCCGATCCAGCACCGGTTCCTCCGACCACGCCGGTTGCCACCGAACGGCCGCACCGTGGTCGATCGTCGCCCTCGCTGGCAGAACGATCAGGGCCCGACGCGCCGGCCACGTCGGCTGCGTCGACGGGGCCAGGCTCGTCAGCCGGGCGTTCGCGGCGATGGAAGAGCCGACCCGGACGTCAACGTTCGGGAGGCGACAGGGCCGCTCTGCGCTTGCTCGTGACCACCGGGTGGCTGTGGAAGGCCGGAGTCGTCCTCGTGATCGGGGCCCTCGTCCTCCTCAAGCTCGGCTGAGCCGCTACTCGCCGCGAAGGGAAGTGGCCTCGAAGCCCTGAACGGCGTCGTCGAGGGGCAACACCACCTGGGGCCGAAGCAGGCGCTGTTCGCCGCCCCGATGCCGGACGACGGTGCCGTAGGCGGCGAAACCGACGGCGTGACCTGCGAAGCTCACCGGTCCTTCGGTGATCTTGACTTCGACCACCCCAGTCCCACCCAGCTCGAGGGCCGACCGCTGCATGCGCTCCATGGCCGTCTCCCGGGCCGAGTAGATGGCCTCGGTGAAGTTGGTGAGCTCCACGTTCTGCGAAGTCTGGCGCATGACCGTGCCCACCGAGCGGCTGGGGCGTAGACGAAGCTGGCACCGGCGGCGAGCCCGAGTGGCTCCCACCCGGTCCCTTCGAGGAGGGCGAAGTCGCGGCCCGAGAGATCGGACAGGAACACGGCCGTCGGCGGCCCGCCCTTCGCTCCTACCGGCCTCACCGCCGTGCCCACCAGCGTGACCTCGACGTGGTGACGGTGGACGGACTGCTCGACGCGGACGCCGACGACGCCATGTCCGCCGGCCCGCCGACAGTCGTGGTGGATGCGATTGCTGGCTGCCGCAAAGGACTGCATGAAGGCGTTCGAGGCCCAGGTGATCTCTCCCTGGCCCCACGACCAGACCCCGCTCGGTACCGAGAAGAGAGAGATGCCGACCACGAGGTCGACCGGCTCCCAGCCAACGGCGTGGAGGCAGAGCTCCTCGTCGAGGGTGAGATCGGTGGTGGCCGGGCGCTCGCCGCGTGACGGGGCGGCTTTCGAGGGAGGCGACCGCTCGGCGACCTGGGCCCGAAGTCCTCGGCGCCGGCGGACGGTTGCCGCTCGTCATCGGCTGCTTCCCGTGCTCACCGGAGTCGCACCGTTGGTCGGGGTGGCGGGAGAGCCTCGAACTCCTTGAACCGGCGCACCCGGTTGCCGCGGAGGATGCACTCGAGGTCGGCATCGCCCTCGCCGATCTCTCTGGCCGTGGTCACCATGTCGGCGCCATGCAGCGAGTCGGAGTCGAGCAGGCCGCGGACCCGTTCGCGGGCCAGCTGCCGGACGGCCATCTGCGCTTCCGCCACCTGGGTGATCTCGGAGCCATTGGTCTGTCCACCCCACATGGCCGTGCTCCCACCGGCCAGATACTGCGTGATGCACGACGCCCAGACCCGTACGGCAGCCACGGCGGCGACCACTGACACCGGTGCGTAGCCCGCTTCGATGAGCTTGGCCAGGCGCTGGCCGGCCAGATAGGTGGTCCAGGGAGCATGGCCGCCGTCGGCCCCCGCGTCCTGACCGGAGGCTGTCTTCCCCTTGGGGATGGGTGCACCGTCGACCCGGACGGCCGTGCCACGCACGTGGAACTCGAGGACACCGAGGTCGGCGAGGGGGTGCCACGAATCGGACACGCCGACCACACCGTGCGCGCCGAGCGCGCCCGCCTCTTCGACCATGCGGCCACAGGCGGCTCCGAACCCGGCCCGCCACGCATCCTCGATCCACGGCTGCTCGAGGTTCTGGCCCCACATGCGGTGCTCACTCGAGACGAACCCGTGGGGACACGAGTACTGCTGCTCGTACCCACCGCGTTGGGCGGACTGGGCACCCCACTGACCGAGCCCGTAGGGCGATCCCCCGTAGCCGTACCAGCGCCACTGCATCACGCACGAGCCCTGGACGTAGCCCACCGGCGTGAGGCCCATCTGCAGACAGGCAGCGAAGTCGGGCACGCTCAAGCCGGAGGTGAAGGCGCTCTCCTCCATGCGGCGGGAGGCGGCCTCGGGGAGGTCCGGTTGGTCCGCGGCTGCTGGCCCAGCCAGGTCGAGCAAGTTGGCCGGGTCGGGGAGGTCGGGGTCGGGCGGGGCGCTGGCCGGACCGGCCATCAGTTGTCGAGCGAGATGATGGTGGTCGGCGCCGGCAGCGTCACCTCGTCCCCGGTCTTGGTGACGGCAGTGCCGAGCGAGAGGAACTCGATGGTGTGGCTGCCCCACTGATGGGACTTCTCCTCGAGGCGCACACCCACGATGCCCGACGCGCCGAGCTCGTTGGCCTCGTCCTGCATGCGGGTCATGGCCAACTCTCGAGCCTCGTAGAGCGCCTGGGTGAAGTTGGGCAGCTCCGCATTGCGGCCGGCCGCGGACATGGTCTGGCCGAGGCCGCGATGAGCGATGTGGTACACGCAGGTACCCATGACGAGGCCTTGGGGTTCGTAGCCGGTCTGCATGAGCGTCCAGAAGTCCTGACCCGAGAGGTCGGACGTGAAGGGCTTCCCCAGCTTGTTGCGGTAGGAGCGCCCACTCTCGGCCTTGACGGCGGTGCCGAAGGCGATGAACTCGGCTGCGTCCTTGCCCCATTCGTAGAAGTTGACGTCGAGCCGGACACCCACCACGCCATCGGCGCCGAGTGCCGTCGCCTCTTCCTCCATTCGCGTCATGGCCAGCTCGCGGGCGTTGTACATGGCAGCGGTGAGCTTGTCGAGCTCTTGGCTCTGTCCCCACTTCCGAGTCTGGATGCCGATGTGATAGATCGACGAACCCATCACGAAGCCCAGGGGATGGAAGCCGACCTCTTTGATGAGCAGGAACTCGTTGACCGAGAGGTCAGAGGTGAACAGCCCGTGCTCGAGCTCCTCGAGCCGACGGCTGGCCCCTTCGGGGAGATCGCCGGGGAGCTCGCTCGGTGGATCGCTCACGTCTGGCCTCTGATGAGCAAGCCCTCGAGGGCCTCACGAACCTGTTGGCTGCGGGCGGCCTCGGATTGCAGTGAAGTGAACAGACGCGGTGAGCCACGTGGCCATGTCGACCTTCTCATTGCGGATGCGGATCCCAGCCGAGGAGTGCCCGACCCCGCAGACCAGGGCGTCACCGTCGACGGTGGCTTCGAACTGGTCGTCGCCCAAGTCGATACGCACGGAGCGGATCTCCTCCCCTTTTCGGAGGAGGCCACCTTTGCGCTGTACATGGAGTCGGGGGCCGAGGCTGTCCTGCAGGTTGTCGACCAGCACCTTGAGCAGAATGCGCACGTCCGAGGCGTCGGCTCGCAACGAGGAGGCGGCAAGCTCCAAGTCGAACGAGTCGTCCATGCTCACAGCTTGAACCCTACCCCTGCGATTTGCGGGCCCGGTCATGGGGCAGACGCTGATCGTCTCGTCGTCGTGACCTCGGCCCCGGGCTCGGCCGACGTCAGTCCCGAAGGGCCGCACAACGCGCCAGCCCGTTGGCAAACGGGTGCCCGCTACGGTGATCCGATGCTCGGCTGCGCCCTCCTCGACACACTCAGCCACCGCCACGTGCAGGACGACGATGCCCACGTCGTCGTCGAACTGGATATGGACGACAGCATCCGGGGGCCAGCCGGATCGCTGCACGGTGGCCTGGTGGCGGTTCTCGTCGACTGTGCCGGGGCCAGCTGCCTGGCCGTGGCCGGGGGGCACCGCCCGTTGGCCACCTCGCACGTGTCGATCGACTACCTGTCGGCGGCGAGGGTCGGTCCCATCCGAGCCGAAGCCGAGCTCCTGCGGCAATCCGACAGTCGGGGGGTCGCCGAGGTGAGAGTCACCGACGTCGGGAAAGACGGGCGGTTGGTGGCGGTGGCCCTCATCACGGCGATCTATCTCGACGGTGACGGCTTCGACCGCAAGATCAGCTGATCAACGGGCCGGTCATCGAGGCACCCCGGTAATCGGGGACGACCTTGTGTCCTATCGATTTTTTTGGATCACTCACTCGGCGGCTCTCAGGGGTTGGTTCGGGACGCTCGTGCGTCGCCGTCGAGCCAGCGTGCCGACGACCGCAAAGGCCCTCAGAGGGCCCTCGACCGACCCGCTACCCTTGAGGGCCAGGTTGCTCCAGTGTCATTGCCCAGAGAAGAACGGGCGATTGGTGGGGACAGCCGCCGAGGAGAGGTGCGAGAGCGGCCGAATCGGACTCACTGCTAATGAGTTGACCTGGGCAACCGGGTCCGAGGGTTCAAATCCCTCCCTCTCCGCTTTGTGTTGCCGCGAGACAGCCTTCGCCCCTGTCCCGCGAGGTGGTCATGGCTGCTGACGGGTTCGCCCGTGTCAGCAGCGACGCATGAAGAGGGACGCCGACAGCACCTGACCACAGAGGGGTGCGCCCCTCACCGGTAGATTGTCGTGGTGGCCCCGCGGTACTGGATCGAGACCTTGGGCTGCCCAAAGAACGAGGTCGACTCGGCCAAGCTGGCCGGGACGTTGACCGCAGAGGGTTTCGGGGGGGCCGAGGCTCCGGAGCTGGCCGACCTGGTCGTCGTCAACACCTGTGCCTTTATCGAGGCGGCCCGGCAGGAGTCGATCGACACTGTGCTCGTCCTCGACCGATCCCGCCGCAAGGGAAGTCGGCTGGTGGTCACCGGATGCCTGGCCGAGCGGTATGGGGACGAGCTCGAAGACGCCCTGCCGGAGGTCGATCTCGTCGCCCCCTTCGGGGTCAGCCTGACGGGCGACCGGCCCGACCCTGGCGGCGCCCTGCGTCCTCCCGTCGCCCACGCATACGACATCAGCAGCATCAGCATCAGCACCGGCACCCGCGCCGGGTGACCCTCGGGCCGGAAGCCGGCCGGACCGCGGGCGGTCGACGAACGTCCGGTCAGCGACTTCGACCTGCTCAACCTCCCGCGCCCGCCGTCCACCGCGCCCTGGGCCTACGTGAAGGTGGCCGAAGGTTGCGATCGCCACTGCGGATTCTGCGCCATCCCCTCCTTCCGCGGTCGGCAACGCTCGCGAACGGTCGAGTCGATCTTCGCCGAGGTGGACTCGTTGGCCGGCAACGGTCTTCTGCAGGAAGTCGTGCTCGTCGCCCAAGACCTCGCATCGTTCGAGCTCGACCGGTGGCCCGGTTCGGCGCTGCCCGGTGCGTCGCCGGCCGATGGTGCTCTGTCGGGCACCGCGCCGCGCCGATCGCGTGGACGGTCCGAGCGACGGCCCATCGTGGACTTGGTGAAGGAGGTATCCGAGCGAGTCGAATGGGTCCGGTTGCTCTACCTGTATCCCTCGCGTCTCGACGATGAGCTCGTCGAGACCATCATCGCCACCGGCGTCCCTTACTTCGACCTCTCGCTGCAGCACGTCTCGCGGCCATTGCTCGCCGGCATGCGCCGTCCGGGCCATGGCGAGCGCTTTCTCGATCGCATCCGTTCGATCCGGGTCGCCGCCCCCGGGGCTGCCTTCCGGTCGTCGTTCATCATCGGCTATCCCGGCGAGACGGAGGACGACCACGACCTGCTGCTCGACTGGCTCGACGAGGCTCGCTTGGACTGGGTCGGGTTCTTTCCCTTCAGCCGCGAGGAGGGCACACCGGCGGCCGAGGCCGACGGCCAGGTTCCCGCCGAACTCGTCGCCGAGCGCATGCGGGAGTGCTCCGAGCGACAGGATGCCATCACCGCGGCACGTCGGGACGATCTCATCGGTGACGAAGTGCGCGTCCTCGTCGTCGCCCCGGGCGAGGGGCGTACCTACCGCGAGGCGCCGGAGATCGACGGCATCGTCCGCATCCCCGACGATCTCGAGGTGGGATCGTTCGCCGATCTGGTCGTGACCGGGGCCGCCGGCCCCGACCTCGAAGCAGGCCGATCGGCGCCACCATCCGGGCCTACGGTGACGAGGTGAACGAAGGAGCGGTGACGGCGACGCCGAACGGGACCGGCCAGGTGGGGGACGTTGACCACGCGACGCCGTCCAGCGCGCCCGCCAAGACGTTCGGTCCTTCGGCGCTGCTCACACCGGCCAACGGGATAACGGCGGCGCGCCTCGTGGCCACGCCCGTCCTCGTTGCCATGATCCTGCTGTGGGGGGCGAGCTGGGCCGCCTTCTCACTGGGCGGCGTCATCGCTCTCTCCGATGGCTTCGACGGGTGGGTGGCACGAAAGCAGGGAGCCACTCGGTCCGGCGCCTTCCTCGATCCACTGGCCGACAAGGTGGCGGTGCTCGGCGCGTTGATCGCTCTGATCATCAAGGGCGTCCTCTGGTGGGTGCCGGTCGCCATCATCGCCATCCGAGAGATCGCCATGAGTGTCTACCGGGCGGTGGTCGGACGCCATGGCGTGTCGGTACCGGCCCGATCGAGCGCCAAGGTCAAGACGCTGGCGCAGGACATCGCCGTCGGCCTCTGCCTGGCGCCGCCACTCGTGACCTACGCCGCCGTCCACTCGGCGGGCATCTGGGTCGCCACCGCCCTCACCGTCGTGACCGGCGCGCAGTACTACGTCGACGGCCGGCGCCTGGCTGCGGCCCGCCGGTCAGATTCCTCGTCCAGTGGGGGTGGGCCGAGCGGACGGATGGCCGGACCGCGAGCGGGTGCGGGCGACCACCAGAGCGGTCCCGGCACGACGGCTGCCTGAGGCACGCGGCAGGTGCGGATCGAGATCGTTGCCGTCGGCACCGAGCTGCTTCTCGGCCAGATCACCGACACCAACTCACGGTGGCTGGGTGAGGAACTGGCCGCCATCGGCGTCGCCTCCCATTTTCACCAGGCGGTGGGTGACAATCAGGAGCGCATGGTGCTGGCCATGCGAACGGCCCTGGCTCGCAGCGACGGGGTGATCGTCTGCGGAGGCCTCGGACCGACCCACGACGACATCACCCGCGAAGCCATCGCCGAGGTCATGGGCGTTGGCCTCGTCCGGGACGAGAGTCTGATCGACGCCATGCGCCAGGTGTTCGCCGCCCGAGGCCGCGACATGCCCGAGTCCAACCTGCGCCAGGCCGATGTGCCCGAGGGGGCCACGCCCATCCGTCAGTCCAAGGGCACCGCACCGGGCCTCATCTGCCCGCTCGGACACAAGGTGCTCTATGCCGTTCCCGGCGTGCCCTACGAGATGGAGGACATGTTCGTCCGGGCCATCGCCCCCGACCTCCACGAGCGGATGTCCGAAAGCGGCGAGTCGGCCGGCGTGATCGCCAGCCGCGTCCTGCGCACGTGGGGGATGAGCGAGTCGGGCTTGGCCGAGGCACTGGCGGCTCATATCGCCGATCTCGACGAGGCGGCCGCCCGGGCGTCGGGACGAGGCACGGCCACCGTCGCCTTCTTGGCCAGCGGCATCGAGGGCATCAAGGTACGGGTCACGGTGGCCGCCCCCGACCAGGCGTCGGCCGACGTGCTCTTGGACGAGGAGGAGCGCACCATCCGGGCGGTCCTCGAGCGGGTGGCCGGCGAGGTCGTCTTCGGCATCGACGACGAGGCCATCGAGGACGCCGTGGCCAAGGCCCTCGTGGACCAGAACCTCACGCTCGGCCTGGCCGAGTCGTTGACGGGAGGGTTGGCCGCGTCGCGCCTCGTGGGCGTGCCCGGCGCCAGCCGGTGGTTCCACGGCTCGGTGGTCTCCTATGCCTCTCAGGTGAAATTCGACGTGCTTCGGGTGCCCATCGGCCCCGTCGTCACCGCCGAGGCAGCCAAGGCCATGGCCGAAGGCGCTCGAGACGTGCTGCGCGCCGACGTCGGCTTGTCGATGACCGGCGTGGCCGGTCCTGATCCGCAGGAGGACAAGGCACCGGGCACCGTGTTCGTGGGCCTGGCCCGATCCGACCACGAGACGGCGTCGTTCTCGTTTCAGGTGCCCGGCGACCGTGACCGAGTTCGCCAGTACGCGACGATCGCGGCACTCGACCTCTTGCGACGCTCGCTCCTCCGACCCCTCGACTGAGGGTCAGGTCGCGCCCGGCGTGGTCAGTTGTTCGCCGACTTGGCCTGCGTCGGCATCGGCGCGGCGGGAATCGGCGTCGTGGTCGCCGTGATGTCGTCCGGCACCAGCTCCACCCACGTGTTGCCGGGCGCCAAGGCAATGGGAGCACCGTTGGAGGTGACGAGGGCGGCCGGGGCTGTCTCCGTGGATCGGCTCCACGTACCGGTGATGGCCACCCCGTTGCGCAGCACGAGAAGCGGCCCGGACCCGGTGTCGGTCACCAAGACCTCACGGCCTCCCTCACTGTTCTCGATCCAGTCGCCGATCGAGGTCTCGACCGACATCACGACCAGGTTGGTGGCCGCCGTCTGGCTGCCACCGATGAGGATGTCGGGCAGTCCCGAGTACGAGCGAAGGTAGACGCCCTTCGCCGCGCTCCACTGCCAGGTGACGTCGGAGGTCGACGAGAAGGGGATGTGGACAGATCCGCCTGATCCGGGTGTCGAGCCGGCCGGCAACGTGGAGCTGTAGGCGAAGATCGGCGCCGGTGGCTTGGTGTCGCTCGGGTCGAGTCCCCACGACGCCGCGGTGCTGGTGAACGTCGAATACGGGGCGACCCGGTTCGGTGGCGGCGAGACGATGGCGGAGTCCGTGCCACCGTCGAGGATGTTCTCGTCGGTCAGCGGGCCGTTGGCCAGCAGCGAGAGCACCGGGGCGATGCCGCCGGCATGGACGAAGATCGGGTTCGAAAGCTGCGAGAGGATGCCGAGGTCGGGCTCGCGGGCCGACCGGAGGTCACCGACCAGTGGCGCCGACCGGCATTGGAACACGGCGACGAGACGCGTGATGGCACCTTCCACCGGTTCCTCGAAGACGATGTCCGCCTGGTTGAGCCCGGCCGACGGCCGGTCGCCCGTGTAATTCCCGATCTTGATGGCCAGGGCCGGACGGGCGGGGACGACCCCGCCCGGAGCGGGTGTCCCCCGCAGTGGGCAGATAGCGGAGGGAGTGGCCGGATGGGTCGTGGTCGTCGTGGTGGTGGTGGGTGCAGCACGCGCGTCCTGATGATGAGCCGTGATCAACGCGGCGACGCCGACGGCCACCACCACGGCCGTGGCACCGCCCAGCAGGTAGCCCCACGTGCGTCGGCCGTGTTGCCGGTCGGCGGCTGCGTTCCGACGCCGCTCCTGGCGGGTTGGAACCGGGTTTGGCCCACTCGAGGCCCCGTTCACAGGTGGCTCATCGGCCATTGACGGCGGACGCTACCCCGAGCCGCCTTGAATTCCGCTGATCCCCAGCCCGCGGGGCCGGCGGTGGTCCGGCGGCGGTCCACCATCGAACATGCGTTCGGCTCTACAGTGGGAACGGATCCCCCCAGTCGTGGTCGGGACCGTCGGGGCAGGTCACCGGCGACCGGCAACGTCACAGCCCTTCCGTAGCGTCGGCCGGGTCAAATGAACGAACAGGACCGAGGAGAATGGACCACATGGAACGTGACAAGGCGCTCGACATGGCCTTGGGCCAGATCGAAAAGCAGTTCGGCAAGGGCTCGGTGATGCGCATGGGTGAGAACCTCAGCATGAACATCGAATCCATCCCGACGGGTGCCCTGGCCCTCGACCTCGCCCTCGGGATCGGCGGGCTTCCCCGGGGCCGCATCGTCGAGATCTTCGGTCCGGAGTCCTCCGGCAAATCCACCCTGGCCATGCACGTGGTGGCGGAGGCTCAGCGCAACGGCGGCATCTGCGCGTACATCGATGCCGAGCACGCCATGGACCCGGTCTACGCCAAGGCCATCGGGGTCAATATCGACGACCTGCTCATCTCGCAGCCGGACACCGGTGAGCAGGCGCTCGAGATCGCCGACATGCTGATCCGCTCGGGCGCACTCGACGTGCTGGTCATCGACTCGGTGGCCGCTCTCACGCCGCGGGCGGAGATCGAAGGGGAGATGGGGGACTCGCACGTGGGCCTCCAGGCGCGTCTCATGTCCCAAGCCCTGCGCAAGCTCACCGGGACGCTGTCCAAGTCACGGACCATCGCTGTCTTTATCAATCAGTTGCGAGAAAAGATCGGGGTGATGTACGGGTGCTTCCACTACGGCGCCCAGGTTGTCCTGGCTGATGGCAGCACGGAGAAGATCGGCAAGATCGTCAACCAGCGCCTCCCTGTCGAGGTGCTGTCCTACGATCCGGCGGTCGGTGCGATCGTCCCCAAGCGGGTCGTGAACTGGTTCGACAACGGCATCACGGACAAGTTCCTGCAGATCACCGTGGCCAAGCCGATGAAAAACGGTCGGGCCCAACTCGCATGCACCTCGAACCATCTGATCCGCACGCCCGGTGGTTGGCGTGAGGCCGGTGAGCTGAAGGTCGGTGACCGGGTGCTCGAGGCCCTCCCGCATTTCCTGTCCGACTTCCAGTGGGAAGCCCTGCGCGGGACCCTCATGGGAGACGGCAGCCTGTCGTCGTCGCGTAGCGGCCACGGTGCCCGGTTCCGCTACGACCATTGCGAGAAACAGGCCGCCTATGCCGACTGGAAGGCATCCTTGTTCTCCAACCTCGGATCTAGCCGTCACGTCCGGACGGACGGTGTGGTCACCTACGACTTCCAGCCGCTGCCCGAGCTCGCACCGCTTCGCCGGGACGTCTACGTCGACCGGAAGAAGGTGTTCGACGACGACTATCTGAAGCGGCTCTCGCCGCTGTCACTCGCCCTCTGGTACATGGATGACGCCCATTTCTCCATCCGGTCGAAGGGCCTCCAAGCACGAACGGCGGGTCTCACCGGTCGGGCCGCCATCTGCGTGGAGGCAATGGAACCGGCTACCCGTCAACGGCTGGTGGCGTATCTGGCTGACACTTGGGGGATCCGGGCCAATCTGATCGCTTCGGGGGCGTCGAAGAAGGCCGTCCTGGTCTTCAACAACGCGGAAACGGCGAAGCTGCACGCCCTGATCGCTCCGTTCGTGCACCCGAGCATGGAGTACAAGTTGCTGCCGACATATCGAGGTCGGTTCGCCGTCGAGCCGGTTTTCACCCCTATGCGCTACGAGCTGGTAGCCCTGCCGGTGACCGATATCCACGTCAAGCCCCCGACCCGTTCGATGCACCGCTTCGACATCGAGGTCGAAGGCAGCCACAACTACATGGTCGACGGCGTCATGGTGCACAACTCGCCAGAGGTCACCCCCGGCGGCCGAGCACTCAAGTTCTATTCGTCCGTCCGCCTCGACATCCGACGCATCGAGACCATCAAAGATGGGGCCGACCAGGTTGGGAACCGGACTCGGGTCAAGGTGGTCAAGAACAAGTGCTCGCCGCCGTTCAAGCAGGCCGAGTTCGACATCGGCTTTGGGAAGGGCATCAGCCGTGAGGGGTCATTGCTGGACGTCGGAGTGGAGCTCGGTTTCATCAAGAAGTCCGGCGCCTGGTTCACCTACGAGGGCGAGCAGCTCGGACAGGGCCGCGAGAACGTCAAAACCTTCCTCGGCGAGAACCCGCAGCTGATGGCCGAGATCGACGAACGGATCCGCGACTTCCTGGCCGCTCAACAGGCCGGCGCTGCGGAACAGAGCCCGATACCCGACGACCTCGCACTCGACGATCAGCCCATCAGCCTCTCCGAGTAGCGAGCGCCCTCTGCGCTTGCGATCAGGCGGTCGTGTTGGCGCCTGGTGCGCTCGGTGCTGACGCGCCGGCGTAGATGGCACTCCAGTTCCCTTGCGAGGGGTGGGTGGCCGCGGCCGGCCCGGTGCCGAGGACCGAATACAGGTTCTCCATAATCCGCAGCAGCGGTTCGGTGACGCCGGGGATGGCATCCGGCACGGTGTTACCGGGGACGAGCGTGCTGTGCGACAGCTTGTTGGTCCACGACGCGTTGCCGGTGGCGAAGACCCCGCCACCATTCGGGACGGTGTACCAGGTCACGTCCGAGTAGTTGTCGCCTCGGTTGGGGATGATCGAATGGGCGATCACGTCGACGTTGTTCGGGCCTGCCCCACCCGGCACGTAGCGGTCGAATTCACCCTGCACCAGTTGCGGCAGGTGCTGGTTGGCACTCGAGTCCCGTCCCATCGAGGACCCAGTGTGTGGGGTCGACGATCACCCCGTCGGCGTTGGCCTCGACGTCTTGGTAGGTCGACCCGATGAGCTGTGCCTCGGGTCGGTTGACGGGTGGTTGTGGCCAGTTGACGGTGACCAGCGCGTCGTTGACTCCGGTGAGTGGGTCCTCGGTCGCGTCCTTGTAGCAGACCTGCTGGCGGTTGGGTCCGATCGTCGACGACCGGAAGCGGATCTGGCGGTAACAGGCGTTGGCCCCGAGGAAGGCGGAAATTGACACCACTGGCCAGGGCCGCGTCGGCCCCGTTGCGCATGGGCGTCGACCAGTACTCGTCGTGCCCGAGGCTGAAGACGGCCTTGTGGTTGCTGAGCAGCTGGGGGTTCACGTGGAGGTCGATGTCGGTCCAGTAGGTCACGTCGAGCCCGAGCTGCTCGGCGTGGTAGACGACCGGGAACTCGTTGCCGACGAAGTCGGACGCACCGTTGGCCCAGTCGTAGTCGTAGGGCCGGTCGAAGGAGACGATCCGAGCCCGGTCGTCGTAGGTGCCACCGCCCGGAGCGTGGGTAAACGACAGGGAACCGTCGTCGTTGCCGTAGTAGAGGCTGTAGCCACCCCATCGGTTGTAGGCCTGCCAGGTCGTCACACTGCTCTGGACGACGATGGCGGCCGTCGATGAGTCGTCGCGGATGCAGAGAGGGACGAACTGCTGCTCCCCGGTCGTGCCGACCAGCTTGAGCAGATATGCGCCCGGCGGCCACGATGTTCCGACCCTGAAGTTGAGCGACGGGCTCCATTGGCATTCGATGGTGTTGGTGGGTGCGGTCAACACCGGATCAGGTTGTTGTACGCCGGGAAGCTCGGCCGATTGCCAGATCAGCCGAGCCCCGATCCCCTGGTAGTAGCCCATCCGGTAGACCTCGACGTGGAAGTTCGATGCCGAGGTATTCACGTAGAGGGTGATCTGATCGCCGGCCACTGCGCTGACCTGGCTGGCGAAGCCTTCGATGGCCCGGTCGGTTTGCTTGGAGGTGACCCACCATGCGTTCCCCGGCTTGGCGTTCTCGGCCACGATGGCTTCGGAGGTGGGGACGACCACACCGTCGGCCAAGGTGGTCAACCCACGGCTTTGGCCCGTGCGGGTCCGAGCCTTGAGCTTCCGCTTCGACCGGTCCGCGGCCGATGGCCGGGTGCTCGTCTTGCCGCCCCCGGTGGCCTCCTCGAGGCCGACGGCCGCACCGACGACAGCGATACCACCAACTGCCGACCAGCCGAGGAAGCGCCGGCGGTCCATCCGCTCTCGCTCGGTCCGACGAGCCGAGCGCGTGGGCACGCCTGCCCTGGACGTCGGAAGGCTCGGTAGATGGCGGCAACGGTGGATCGCCTGGCCGAGGGGGATAGCGCCGGGTGTTCTCCGGGAGCCCGTCAGCGTGGTCGTCCGTCATGCTCGCTGCTCTTGTCTCCGATCTGTCGGAGCGTCGATCCGCGGGTGTGGCCCACCTGCGGACAGCGATGCCCCTCCCTAGGCTAGTGACGCCGCCGATCCGATCCAGGTCTGGGTCCTGGGTCAGTTTGAATGACCTGTTTGGCCACTGTGGGAGATCGCTGGCGTGGGACTCACGAGGTGGACCTACGGCCGCGTAAGAGAGGGCATCTGCCTTGTCATCGAATCCAACGATGTCAACGATCCGGCCATCGCGAACCGTCAGTACCTGAAACCGAAGGGTCGTACCGCCGCGCTCGCGTGCACCGTCAGTGCCTTGCACCCTCAGGCTCACCAGTAGTCGGTCACCGAGCACGTCGATATCGAAAACGCTGCCTCGGACGCCGCCTTTTTGGGCTCGCTCGTACCAACTCAGCACCTGGTTGCGGTTCTGGCAGGTCGGAGTACGAGCCCCGGGGGCTCCCCATGTCACGTTCGGGTCCAGCAGCTCGGCGAAGGCCGACCCGTCCTCTGCTGCCAGTGCCTTCCTGACCTGCACGGCCAGTTCGTCCATGGCTCCGTCCACTTCGTCCATGGCTCCGTCCACGGCGAAGCAGCCTACGCCCGCAGAACGTGATTGCTTCTCAGACTGACCCACGAGCCACGTCTGCCCGTTCCGGCCGCCGCATGCGGCCGCTCCGGTGGCGCCGGCTTCGGCGCATGCCTACGCTCGCCCGGGCGTGGCCGAGGCCGGACGTCGGCCAATGACGCGCCCCGCCGACGGGGACACCGGGAGGAGAGCGAATGCGATTCGGAATCCTTCCACCGGTGCGCAGCGGGGCGACGGCCGACCGTGAGTGGCTCAGAACCTTCGCACGCCTGGTCGAAGGGCTCGGATTCGAGTCCATCGTGCTGGTCGAGCACGCCGTGATCGTCTCCGGCTACCAAAGCCGTTACCCCTATTCGTCCTCCGGCCGCATGCCGCTCCCGGACGACTGCGCCATCCCCGACCCACTCGATGCCATGGCCTACCTGGCCGGGCTCTCGGAGCGGATCACCCTGGCCACCGGGGTGCTCGTCGCCCCCAACCATCATCCGGTGGTCCTGGCCAAGCGCATCGCCAGCGTCGATCGCTTCTCCGGCGGGCGGGTGCGGATGTGCCTGGGGGTCGGATGGATGGATGAGGAGGTCCGGGCGACCGGGGCCGACCCTCGTAGCCGGGGACGCCGGACCGACGAGACGATCGTGGCACTCCGCGCCCTATGGGCCGACTCGGGTGCCGACGGGGCCGAGTTCCACGGCGAGTTCTTCTCGTTCGAGCATGCCCACTCCTTTCCCAAGCCCGTCAATGGCCATGTGCCCCTCCATATCGGTGGTCATAGCGAGGCCGCGGCACGCCGGGCCGGCCGGCTGGGCGACGGCTTTCAGCCGCTCGGGATCGACGGGGACCTGCTCGCCGACCGGATGGACACGGTGCGGCGGGCCGCTGAGGAAGTCGGTCGAGACCCCGACGACATCGAGCTCTCGCTCTCCGGCTATCTGCCGACCACTACCGAGGAGGAGGTGGAGGCCGCCGAGCGGGCAGGGGCGGCACGGATGGTGGTGTCGACCTCGATCACCGCGGACCTGAGCGTTCTCGAAGACGAGCTGGCCACGTTCGCCGAGCGATTCGAGGTGGCCGCCGACCCACCGGCGTCGACGCCATCGACCACCGGACATTGAGCGGCGCCGACCCCCTCTTCGTGCGCCGAAGGATCGGCCAGCGCCGCTTTCGGGCGGGATGGTCGGATCAGCGCGTCGAGCCCCGACGGCGCTGACGATCGCGCCGCGTTGTTCGGCCTCTCGACCCGCTATGCGGCGGCGGCCGACGGCCGAGACGGTGACGCCTTCGCCGAGTTGTTCGAGCCAGAGGGCGAGCTCATGGTTCCTGCCTACCCGGACGAGCTTCGTCCGGTGGTGCGCCGATCGGGACAGGCGGCTCTACGCCGGATCCCGACCGCGCTCGAGGGCTATGTGATGACCTTCCATCAGGTTTCGAACCCGAGCTTTCGTATCGCGGGTGACGATGCAGAAGGGATCGTCTCAGTGCGTCGCGCATCACCTTTCGGGCGAGCCGGGCGGCGCGGGGGCAACGGACTTGGTGTGGTTCATCCGCTATGAGGACACCTATCGGCGGCGGGACGGGTTGTGGCGCTTCCGTCGCCGGGTGCTGCACCTTCAGTGGGTCGAGCAGCATCCAGTGGACCTGGTGGGCCTACCGTGGGCCGGGGACGGTTAGGGCACGCGCACGGTCAGGACACGGGGACGGGTTGGGGTGGCATCGGGCCGACGTAGAGGGCCGCCGGGCGAATGAGCCGGTTGTCGGCGGCCTGCTCCATCACATGCGTGCACCATCCGACGGTGCGGCTGCAGGCGAACGTCGGGCGTGAACATCTCGCGGGGGATGCCACACGTGTGCATGACCACGCCGGCAAAGAACTCGACGTTGGTGTAGAGCCGGCGACCGGGCTTGAGCTCGGCCAGGACGGCCACCGTCGTGCGCTCCACCTGCTCGGCGAAGTCGACGAGTGGTCCACCGAGCGAGCGGGCCACTTCGCGCAGGAAGACGGAACGGGGATCGTCGGTCTTGTACACGCGGTGGCCGAAGCCCATGATCCGGTCGCCGGAGACAACCGCGTCGCGCACCCACGCTTCGGCCCGGTCGGGGGTGCCGATGGCGTCCAGCATGTCGAGGGCGCGGCTCGGCGCGCCGCCATGGAGCGGGCCTGACAGGGCAGCCACGGCGCCCACGATGGCGGCGGCCAGGTCGGCACCGGTGGAGGTGACCACTCGGGCGGTGAAGGTCGAGGCGTTGAAGCCGTGGTCGATGGTGAGGATCAGGTATTGCTCGATGGCCCGGACATGCTCGGGCGGCGCCTCGTGGCCGCTGCAGCATCCACAGGTAGTTGGCCGCGAACGAGAGGTCGGGCCGCGGCGCGATGGGCTGCTGGCCGGCTCGCAGGCGGTGGACGGCGGTGAGCGACGGTCGGGACCACCGCGCACAACCGCAGGGCCTGAGCCCGCAACTCGTCGGGGCCGATGTCGTGGCTCGGTCGCCACCCGAGCTCGGCACCCGAGCGCGAGACCGCCGGTGCGGAGTGCGTCGAGGGCGGAGCCGTGGGCGGCGAGAGACGGGAGCAGGCCGACGGACGCCCATCGGGCAGCCGGCGTAGTTCGGCCACTTCCTGCGCTGAAGGCGGCCGCCCGCCTCCCGTCCGGCAGGCTCGCCGTCGAACAGCAGGTGCCACACGTCCTCGAAGGACGCGCCGGGCAGCCAGATCCGTGGCCGAGTACTGGCGGTAGTGGAAGAAGCCCTCCTGGCCGCGGACGTCGCCAACGGTCGTCTGGGCCACGACAACGCCCTCGAGGCCCGCGGGGCGTCTCGGTCCCGATCTCGCCGGCGGGCCGGATCTGGGCCACCGAGAGCAGGTCGCGGATCGAGACCATTCCGACCAGCTCGTCGCCGTCCACGACCGGGAGATGGCGGTAGTGGTGGTGGGTCAGGCCCGACCACGCCGCGCCGACCTCCTCGTCTCGTCCGAGGACGTCGGGTTCGGAGGTCATCCAGCGGCGGACCGGCTCGGTCGTGGCATCGGCCCGCTCGGCGTTGGCCCGCAGCAGGTCCCGCTCGGTGAGGATGCCGAGGATGGCGCCTCGCTCGGTCACCACCACCGAACCGATTCGTCGGCGATTCATGAGAGCCGTGGCATCGGCCAAGGAACTTTCGGCGGCGCACGTGACCGGCGGTGAGGACATCAATTCGTGGACGGCGGTGGGCACGCTCGTGGTCCTTTCTTCGGGCTCGAGGACCGTCGGCCTTGGGGACGGGCGGCGGTCGCTCTTCATTGTTCGCTCCCGATCGCCCTGTGTAAAGATTGATCAAGTCAATATTGACCCACTGCACATGGGCGAGCGCTCACTCGGCCGCAGTTGGCAGGCGCTCGCCGCCCCGAAGGGTTTCGTCGAGGAGAAGCAAGGAGGAGCGGGATGGAAGGAATGCTCGAAAGCGAGGAAGCCGCCCGCCGGCTCGGGGTGAAGCTCAACACGCTCTATGCCTACGTGAGCCGAGGGCTGCTCGCCTCGCATCCGTCACCCACCAGTCGCCGCCGGCTCTTCGATGTCGAGGACGTCGAGCGCCTGGCCCGGCGGTCGCGGGAAGCCCGGACGGTCGAGACCCGGATGGTCACCATCACGACGTCGGTGACCCAGCTCACTGACCGCGGGCCCCTCTACCGCGGGCGGCCGGCCGTCGAGCTGGCTGAGACCGCCTCGTTCGAGGAGGCGGCCGAAGTCGTATGGGGCACCGGGGTGGAGGCCGATTCTGCGGCCTGGGCCCCACTCGAGCTCGGGAGCCCACCCGAGGAGTTCTCGGCCCTCGACCGCATCCGCTGGGCCGTGCTCACCGCCGGCGCCCACGACCCGCTGCGCTCGGACATGCGGCCGGAGAAGGTCATCCGAACGGCGCGGTCATCTGGTGGCGACGGCCGTCGACGTGCTCGATTCGGCTGGTCCACCCGCGCCGGGCGCACGACTGGCCAAACAGGACACGAGCGGTGACGACGCCGTCGAGGCCACGATGCGCCCGCTCGCCCGCACGCTCACGGGGCGGCTCACTCGCTCGACCGACCCCGGCCGTCGTGCGAGCCGTGGACACCGCGCTCGTGTTGTTGGCCGACCACGAGCTCGCCACCTCGACCATGGCCGTGCGGTTGGTCGCATCCACTCGGGCCGACGTCTACGACGCATTGCTGGCCGGTCTCAGCACGCTGGCCGGACCGCTCCACGGTGGGGCGAGTCCGAACGCGTATGCACTGTTGGAAGCGATCGAGCGCCACGGCGTCCGGCGGGGGCTCGACGACACCCTCCGTTGGCAGGGCCGCCTCCACGGTTTCGGCCACACCGTGTACCGCGACGGCGACCCTCGGTTCCCCGCTCTGTGGCAGCGGTTCGAAGAGCTCGCCCTTCCCGACGAACGTCGACGTCTCGAGGAGCTCCTCGACCTTGCCGCTCGTGAGGACATCCCCTTCGCCAACGTCGATTTGGGCCTGGCCGCGCTGGCCTGGGTCACGGGCATGGCGCCGGATGCCGGTCAGGTGCTCTTCATGGTGGCCCGTCTCGTCGGTTGGGTCGCCCACTACCTCGAGGAACTGGACGAACGGCCCCTGCGATATCGGGCGCGGGCGGTCTACGCCACCCCTCGTCGTCCGCAGGACGAAGAGATGATCGTGGCGATGGAGCCCGCGCCCCAGGGCGGCTGAGCGATGGGGCGGCCACTGGAGCGTCGATCGGCGCGTCGGCCGGCGCGACGAACATGGGATCTACGCTCCCGTCCATGACGCTTCCTGCCCCCGCATCGGACCGCACCTGTCTCATCACCGGCGCATCGTCGGGCATCGGCGCCGAGATGGCCCGTGTGCTCGCCGGCCGCGGCTTCGGTGTGACGCTCGTGGCCCGGACCGAAAGCCGCCTCCGCTCGCTGGCCGAGGAGCTCGCCGCTCGTTTCGCCGTCCGGACCGAGGTCATCCCGACCGATCTGACCGACGAGTCGGCGCGTTCGGACATCGCTCGAACCCTCGACGAGCGAGAGCTCACGGTCAATGTGCTCGTCAACAACGCAGGGTTCTCGACCACGGGAGCCGTCCATCGCACCGACCCGGCCCGGGAGGTGGCCCTCGTGCGCACCGACGTCGAAGCCGTCGTCCACCTCTGTGCCCTGTTCACCCCTGGCATGGTCGAACGTCGCAGCGGCGCCATCCTCAACGTGGCTTCGACCGCGGCCTTCCAGCCTCTTCCCGGGCAGGCGTCCTATGGGGCGGCCAAGGCGTTCGTGCTCTCTTACAGCCACGCCCTGCGCGGCGAGCTGCGCCCTCACGGGGTCACGGTGACGGCCCTCTGTCCCGGTCCGGTGGAAACCGGGTTCCAGGACGCGGCCGGGTTCTCGGACGAGGAGGCAGAGGGAGCGATGCCCAAGTTCATGTGGCTACCGGCCACCACCGTGGCCAAAGCGGCCATCGACGGGCTCGACGCCAACCGGGCGGTCGTGATCCCCGGCCTCGCCAACCGGGTGGGAGCGGCAGCCGGATGGCTGGCCCCCCGTAACGTGATCGTGGCCGCCGTGGCCCGCCGCCACCCGGCCCTTTCGAGCGGCCGATAGCCGTTCGCCGTCAGCCATCGGCAATAGCCGATCGCCGGTGCAGCGAGGCCACAACCTCATCGGAGCCTGCGTTGGCGAAGCCCGCGTCGCTCCTCGGCCAGGGTCAGCTGCTGCGTTGGCCGAACATGTTGGCGTTGGGCGCGGCCTTGGCCACGAGCCCGGGGACGACCGAACCGAGCTCGGCCGGATCCCAGCGGTCGTCCTGGTCCGCTCCTGGGCCGGCCACCCAGCCTTCGGCAACGCTGATGTGGCCGCCGTGCACGTTGAAGACCCGGCCGGTGATGTCCTTTGACTCGCGGGCTCCCGAGCCACACGACCAACGGCGCGATGTTGTCCGGGTCGTTGGAGTCGAACTCGTCGGCCTTCTCCGGTCGTTCGAAGCCCCCGAGGTTCTCGGTCATGCGGGTGAGGGCAGCCGGGGCGATGGCGTTGACGGTGACTCCGTAGCGACCGAGCTCCCTGGAGGTGATCACGGTCATTGCCGCGATGCCGGCTTTGGCGGCGCCGTAGTTGGCCTGGCCGACGTTGCCGTAGATACCCGACGGGGAAGTCGTGTTGATGATCCGGGCGTCGTTGGTCTCACCGGACTTCGTGCGGTTGCGCCAGTACTCGACCGCCGCCCGCGTCGGGAGCGAAGGTTCCTCGCAGGTGGACGCGGATGACGGCGTCCCACTCGTCGGCCGTCATGTTGACGATCATGCGGTCGCGCAGGATCCCGGCGTTGTTGACCACGACGTCGAGGCCGCCGAAGGTGTCGACGGCCGTGTCGATCAGCCGCTTGGCACCGTCGACATCGGCAACATCGTCACCGTTGGCCACCGCCTTGGCCCCCATGGCCACGATCTCGTCGACAACCTGGCCGGCCGGGCCTTCGGACCGTCCGCTGCCATCCACCTCGGCGCCGAGGTCGTTGACCACGACGCTCGCTCCTTGGCGGGCGAACTCGATGGCGTGGGCGCGGCCGATGCCTCGACCGGCCCCGGTGATCACCACCACTCGTCCTTCACAGATACCGGCCACGCGACCCCTCCTCCAGGTTGTGCACGTTGTGCAGCGTGTGCGCTTGTTCGATCGATTGATGTCGCCGGCGTCGCCGGCCGCCCTCACACGTTCTTCGGCAGCTCCGCGAAGGGAGTCGTGCGGTCGTTGTTCGGCTCCTTGGGCAGGCCGAGCACGCGCTCGCCGATGACGTTCCGCTGGATCTGGTCGGTGCCGCCGTAGATAGCGGGCGCCGGCGACAGCAGTGCCATCTCGGTGATCATCGGCAACAGGGGATTGCCGGTTGCCGCGACCACCGTCTCACGATCCGGCGGCGTTATAGCCGTGCAGCATCCCGGCCGCTCCGGCGATCTGTAGGCCAAGGTCACGCGAGAGCCGCATGATGTGGCTCATGGACAGCTTGGCCACGTTCGGAAGGCCAGGGATGTCCCGCCCGGCGGCGAAGGCCGCCTTGAGCCGTAGACCGTTCATCCGGCCCAGTTCGCCCCAGGTGTAGAGGGACGCCAGGCCCTGGCGGATGAGGGGATCGGTGTCTCGCCCGTTGCGGCGGGCCAGCTCGATGAGCGACTGGGCCCCGCCTTGCATGGCCCGCATCATGGTGGCCTCGCTCGAGCCCGATGACTCTTCGCGTGGCGCCCCGTCACCCGACGATCGGGGCTTGCGGCTGCGGGTTGTGACGAGGTCGCCGGCGCGCCGCTCGAGATCGCCGTGGACCGTGCCTGGCTGGGCGACGCCCCCGGCCCCACCGCCGCCCGACCCGAGCGCCGTGCGCTCGTTGGCGAGAGTGGTGTTGGCCACCGCCCACCCTTGGTTCAGGTCACCGATGATGGCGGCGTCGGGCACCCGCGCGTCGGTCATGAAGACTTCGTTGAACAGCGCTCGCCCTGTCATTTCGCGCAGGGGTCGGATGTCGACGCCGGGCTGGACCATCTCGAAAGCGAAGTAGGTGATGCCCTGGTGTTTTGGTACGTCGGGGTCGGTCCGGGCGAGCAGCATGCCGAGGTCGGACTTCTGGGCGCCGGAAGTCCATACCTTCTGCCCGTTGACGACCCACTCGTCGCCATCGCGCACGGCCTCGGTCTGCACCCGGCCAAGTCGGATCCGGCGGCGGGCTCGCTGAACAGTTGGCACCACGAGCGCCGTCCGCAGACGATGTCTCCGACGTAGCGGGCGATCTGCTCCTCGGTTCCATGAGTGGCGATAGTGGGTGCGGCCAGCAGCAGTCCGAGCCCGGTGGGAGCGCCAAGTGCGCCGAAAGAGGCGATGGCCTGGGCGATGCGCAGGCCATCGTTGCGGGACACTCCCTTTCCGAATGCGTGCGTCGGGAGGAAGGGGGCCGACCACCCGGCCGACCCGAGGCGGTCCCACCACTCACCGACGGTGAGGTCGGGGTCCCACTCCGCGTCGAGCCATGAGCGGAGATCGGAGAGGAGCTCATCGGTGGGAGCGTCCGACGACGTGTCCGCCCCTCCAGTGGGCCCGCTTTGGGCCACGTCCGAGGAGCCGGTCGTGGGGTTGTTGGTGGTGGTGCTCATGGGCCTCTCACGATTGGTCGGGTGGGCCTGACGGCGGTACCGAACCGCGACAGACGGTAGTCGACCGCTCACCTGTACCGGCTCGGAAGCCGGTTGCGTTCGATCCCGTCGAGAACATCAGTAGATGCTCTCTGACTATCATCTCGACGGAGCGCACTGCACGTCGTGGGTGCGTCCAAGGGGGAATGCCGTGCATGGCCGGCGTCGGACAGCGATAGTGCTCGTGTCGGTCGCCGTGGCTGTCCTGGCCGACTGCAGCTCAGCCGTTGCCAGCGCGAGCACGCACTCCTCGGCGCCGAGCACCTCCCGAGCAGCCCGCACGAGAGGTGGTCCGGCGCCCTTCAGCGGCCACGGTTCGATCGGGCAGGCCTACATCGTCGGCGCAACACCCGGCACCAAAGTGGCGTTGGTCAACGCAGAGGGCCGGGTGGTCGGGAAGGGGACCATCGACTACCTCGGCGCGCTCATCATCCGTGCCGTGAGGCCGGGGCCCGGCTACACGTTCCGGACCGTCGGACATCCGCGGATGACGACCGCGCCTTTCCGCGTTCTCGGCGTGAAGGACACGCCCCCGCCGTCCTTCTACTCGAGCCAGCACCTGCAGGTTGGACTCAACTACATCACCATGCGCGATGGGGTGAAGCTGGCCGCCACCGTGCGCCTCCCGCCCGGCAAGACGCTGGCCGACGGGCCGTTCCCGACCGTGATCGAGGACTCGGGCTACGCCATTGCCGCGCCGCACAGCCTCATCGACGCCCTCTTCGGGCTCGACGGGGAGACGCTCTCCGATCCGCTCCTGCCCGACACGGCGACGGCTGTCGGATCAGTCATCGCACCCTTGCTCGGCTTTGCCACCGTCAGCCTGCAAATGCGCGGGACCGGCTGCTCGGGAGGAGCCTTCGATCTCTTCGGCCTGCCCACCACCTACGACGGCTACGACGCCGTCCAGATCGTGTCCTCGCAGCCATGGGTGGCCAACCACAAGGTTGGGATGGTGGGCATCTCCTTCTCCGGTATCTCGCAGATGTTCGTCGCCGGTACGCGGCCACCCGGGCTCGCCGCCATCGCTCCCATGAGCCTCACCGACGACCTCTACTCCACGGGATTCCCGGGCGGACTGTTCAACACAGGTTTTGCCGCCTCATGGCTGGAACAACGGATCCAGGACGCTGAGCCGGCGCCGCAAGGCGGCCAGGAGTGGGCCAAGGTCGAGATCGCCGACGGCGATCAGACAGTGCCTGGCCAACCAGGCCCTTCATGCCGAGACCCAGAACCTGACCTCGCTGCTCCAACAGGCGAGCCACTACGAGAAGTCGCTCTACGTTCCGCGGTCGGACTCCTATTGGGCCAAGAAGGTCGACGTCCCGGTGTTCGTGTCGGGCGCCTTCCAGGACGAACAGACGGGCGGGCAATGGCCGGCCATCCTCTCCGACCTCTCGAACGATCCTCACGTGTGGGCGACCATCGTGAACGGGACGCACGCCGACTCCCTCGGCCCCGGGACCATCGTTCGGTGGCTCGAGTTCCTCGACATCTTCGTGGCCGATCAGGTGCCGAGCGAGTCGCCCCTCCTCACCGCCCTCGCCCCTCTGCTCTACCAACAACTGGCCAGTGCCCCGACGGGGCCGCTGCCGCCGCTCCAATACGGCACCGAGCCAAACGTGGCTGCGGCCCGAACCGCCTTCGAGCGCCAGCCCCGCGTCCGGGTGCTCTTCGACAACGGCAGTGGAAGTGCCGGACCGGGAGCCTTCCAGCCATCCTGGAGCAAGGACTACAGCTCGTGGCCGCCGCCCAGGGCCAGAGCCACGACCCTTGACCTCGGCCCGGACGGAACGCTGGCTGCGCACGCGGCGTCGGGTCAGGTGAGCTTCCGCCCCAACCCGGCCGCTCGACCGGCGACCGATCTACCGACCGGCAACGTGTGGGCGGCTTTGCCTCCCTACCAATGGGCTCCGGTCACCGGCACCGACGGGCTGGGGTTCATCACCGCGCCCCTCAAGCACGACCTGGCCGTGGTCGGGCCGGCCAGTCTCAACGTCTGGGTCAAGAGCACCGCATCCGACACGGACCTGCAGGCCACCATCTCCGAGGTTCGGCCTGACGGCCAGGAGATGTTCATGAACACGGGCGTGCTGCGCGGCGAGCGATCGTGCCCTCAACAGGCAGGAGTCGACGGCGACCCACCCGGTGCCGACCTACGCGGCCCAGTCGGCCCGACCGTTGCCGGCCGGCCGGTTCACCGAGGTGCGCATCCCCATCCTCCCGTTCGCCTATGTCTTTCGGGCTGGTTCACGCATTCGGGTGACCATCACCGCCCCCGGTGGCGATCGACCGGTGTGGGCGTTCGGCACCACCTACCAGACCAACGGCAAGGTGGTCGACACCATCTCCCTCGGCGGGAACCTGGCCTCGGCGTTGGTGCTGTCGGTGGTGCACGGCCTCACGCCCCCCGATCCCCAGCCGGCGTGCCCGTCGCTGCGCGGCCAACCCTGCCGAAGCTACGTCGCCGCGCAGAACGGCGGCTGATCCGGTTGTGCTTGAGCGGCTGACGCTCCGGTACCCGACGATCGTCGGTGCCGGTTGATCACCTCTGGCCCCGACGGCTCATCGTTGGAACTCGAGCAGGCTCGGTTGCGGGCCGAGGCCGTGCTGGGCCTGGCCCTCCTCCGAGACGCCGTCTGGCGGACATCGAATGCCCCACACCTGGCGCTGCTCGGCCTCCGGCTCACCCAGTTGATCGCTGGCCCGGGCGAGCCGCCGGCGGCCGTGTCGCCGGCGGTGCCGGAGGAAAAACGCCAAGCACTCTCAGCCTGGCCGACCTCTCCACTCTTCACTGAGGCCGAACGAGTCGCCCTCGGCTTCGCCGAACAGTTCGTGATCGACGTGGCCGGGATCTCCGCCGACCAGCGCTCGGCGGTGGCCAAGGCCTTCGGCGGAGAGGAGCTCGTCACACTGGCCGTTGCGCTGTTCGTCCTTGACTACGACCTGCGAGCTCGCCTGGTGTTCGAGCGGCTCTCTATCCGCGATCCAGGGCCAACCCGGGGTCGTGATCCGGAAGGTGGCGAAGGTGACGAAGGTGACGATCGGGCACCGACGGACGCCGGTGCTCTGCTTGCCGATCTCGACAGGTTCCAACGCAGTGTGGCCCAGTTGACTGGCATCGACCCGGTGACGACGGAGCTCGTTCGGTTACGCGGTGCTCGCCATCACAACTGTCGGCTCTGCCGTTCGATCCGTTCCCGGTCGGCGGTGGGGGCGACCGGCGACGAAGCGTGGTTCGATCGCACCGAACACTACGAATCGAGCGATCTCCACGAGTCTCAGAAGGTGGCGCTGCGCCTCACTGACGCGTTCATCACCGAACCCACCGCCATCGATTCGTCCCTGGCGGCAGCATTGCGCGCCCTCTACTCGAAGGACCAGATCGTGGAACTCGTCCTCGATGTCGTGCGCAACAGCAGCCAGAAGATCGCGGTGGCCCTTGGTGCGGACGACCCCCATGTCGCCACCGGTACCGAGTTGTTCGATCTCGCCCCCGACGGGGCCGTCGTCTTCCTCGGCTGACGTCGAGGGACCCCGCCTCGAAACGGGGTGAGGTCACCGGATCCCCGACCTCTGATGGTTACCCTTGGCTGCGCAGGTCGGAGACTCCGGCGGGCGGGCGTGGGAGCAGCAGGTATGAGCAACTTGGCCGAACGGAACGCAGCCGGAGGCTGAGGAATGTGGACACCACCTCCGGGGATGCTCCGACCGCTCGGTGTCGGTGAGCGGATCGATGCGTCGTTCAAGATCTGGGGTCGGAACTTCGTCTCCATGGCCAAGGCGATGCTCGTCATCGCCATACCTGCCGGCATCGTCCAGGCGCTGATCGAGGCATCGACCAGCGCGACCCCCACGACGACGACTGTCGGATCGACCTCCTACACGGTGTCGTCGACGAGCTCGTCCACCTTTCTCGGCGGCAGCTTCGTCAGCCTCCTGATCGGCCTTGTCGTCGGCGCGTTGTCCATCACCACGATCTTTCGCATCGTTTCCGACGCGTACCTGGGCCAGCCAGTGGACTGGCGGCAGGCGCTGCGGGCCGGGCTGAGCCGGATGCTGGGTGCCATCTGGATCTCGATTCTCATCGGCCTCGTCTTCGCCGGCGTGGTCCTCGGCGTGGTGTTGGTCTTCGTCATCGCCGCCGCGGCCGGCAGCCACGCGCTGGGCTTCGTCGTCGCCACCCTTGTCGGTCTCGCCGGGATGGTCTTCTTTGTGTGGTTCTACGTCAGCGCTCATCTGGCCACTCCACTGCTCATGTTGGAGAACGCCCGTGGACGCCGGGCGATCGCTCGGGCCATCCGCCTCGTCCGTGGCTCGTGGTGGTCTGTCTTCGGCACCGAGCTGCTCATGGGTCTGATCGTGAGCGTCGGTGGCTTTGCCGTCGGCGTCCTCTTCTTCGTCCTTCTCGCCGCCGCCCACGGCGACACGACCGCGACCATCGGCATCAACTTCTTGGTCCGGACGATCGCCTCGTGCTCTTCACGCCCCTCTCGGCGTCGATCGCGGTGATACTCGCCATCGACATGCGGGTGCGAAAGGAAGGATTCGACATCCAGTACCTGGCGGCCACGCTCGGGACTGGTCCTTCCGGATCCGGCGGGCCGTACGCGCCGCCGCCTGGTGGACAACCGGGTTGGGGCCAGCCGGGTTGGGGCCAGCCGGGTTGGGGACAGCCGGCTTGGGGACAGACACCGCCCGGCTACCAGCCGCCGGGAGGGACGGGCCGGGTCGTTGCCGGGCAGACCCAACCCGAGCCGCCGCCGCCCCCACCGTTCGTGCTGCCCGGTGCGGCCCCACCCTCGGTCCCTCCACCCGGGCACCCGCCGCCGCCACCCTTCGCATCGCCGCCACCAGCGTCAGGACCGCCGTTCGAGGGACTGCCCCCACCGCCATCGTCATCATCAACACCTCCAACAGCACCACCATCGGCACCACCTCCACCGCCACCAACAGCCGGACCGGCCGCCGTTCCGTCATTGCCGCTCTTGTCGGTGCCCGACCCCCCACCGTGCCGGGGCCCGCCCAAGATCAACGTGCGAGCACACCGTCGGCCACCGATGACGCGTGGCCAACGGCAGCGCCCGAACCTGAACCCCCGTCGGCTGACACCGCGTCGGCATCCGATGACGGAGAAGCACCGACCGACGATCCCCCGTCGGGTCCAGCTCCGACCTGATCCGGGTGCCGGCAGACTTCCGACTACACCGGCGGCGGCGAGGCGCCAGGCCCACGAGATCCTCTCGCAGCCCGCGTACACCCACGTGAGCCGGCCGCCACCACGCCCTTTGGCTGGTGTGCTCCACGCCATCGGACGGGCTCTGATCGTCGTGTTCGGCCCCGTCTTCCGATGGCTCCGCCGTGAGCTCGTCGACCCGGTCGGGCGCGGACTGACCGATGTGTTCGGTTCCTTCGCCCCCGTTGTCGCCATCGCTCTGCTCGTCGTGGTCGGCGGGCTGTTGGCCGTATTGCTCATCCGTCGACGAGCACGAGCCCATGTGCGCACCGAGCTCACGGCCATGGCGCCAACGGTGATCGACCCATCGGAACTGGAGCGGGAGGCCGACCGACGAGCCGAGGCCGGCGACTTCGCCGGTGCCGTCCGGCTGCGCTTCGAGGCCGGTCTTCGTCGACTCGCGCACGAGGGGCTCATCACCGAGCCCGACGTCCGGACCGGTCACCAGGTGGCCACGCGCATCGGTTCACCGACGTTCGAGGGGTTGGCCGAGCAGCACGAGGCCATTGCCTATGCGGCAGCTCCGGCTTCGGCACCCGACGACGAGCGGGCTCAGCGCGACTGGCCGGTCGTGCCCGACGAGGCCCGCCGCCACCGCACGCTCGTGGAGTCACGGTCGCCGTGACCTCCGCCCCCTTCGGCGCCGAGCCGGTCGAGACCCGTACTGCCCCCGAACGTTGGCGCGCCATCCCCATTGGATGGCGGTTGCTGTTGGTCGCGGTGGCCGCCGTCGTGGTCATCGAGTTGGGGTCGAGCCTGGTTACGGGCATCGCCGGCAACGCACCGGCCGGTGACCAGGCCTCCTCGTCGTTCAGCACGGCGCCGTCGGGGGTCGGTGCCATGGCCCAGTTGCTGGGTGCTCGAGGCCACCCCGTCGTGCACGACACGGCACCGCTCCCAAGTCAGAGTCTCCCCCGTGACGCCGTGTTGTTCGTGATCGATCCCACATCGTGGACGCGGGCCGACACGACGGCGGTCGCCCGTCTGGTGCGGAGCGGGGTCCGGGCCGTGATGGTCGGGCGTCCACCCGCAGGCCTGGTCGGCGCCCTCTTCGGCGCAGCCGGCACGCCGGGCTGGGAAGCGCGTTCGAGTGGGGTGGCCCGGCCGGCCACCGCGAGCTCCTTGACCGCCGGCCTGGCAACCGTCTCGTCGGGGCCGAGCGGATCCTTCGAACCCGGAACGGCGTCCGTCGTGCTGGTGGGCCCGCATGGCGATCTGGCCATCTCATCCGCACGCGAGAGCAACGGCACCCGCCCTGGCGCCAATGCCCCGGACGTCGTGATGGTGGCGTCGAGCACGCCGTTCATCAACGCCGCCCTGTCCGAGCGCGACAACGCCGCCTTTGTCCTCAACCTGGCCGGTCCCGTCTCACGATCGGTGGTCTTCGACGAGTACGACCACGGATACGGCCGCACCGGCAGCGGTCTGGCCGGGCTGCCGAGTTGGTGGCGGTGGGGCCTCGGAGTCGCCCTCCTTGCCGTCGCCGTCTGGATGCTGTCGGCGGCCCGGCGCTTCGGTCCGGTCGAGTCGTCCGATCGCCAGCTGATCCCGCCCCGGGTCGCTTATGTCGACGCCATGGCCACCGGGCTCGGCTCGGTGAGCGGTGACCGACTGGCGACAACGCTCACGCCGCTGCGAGAGGAAGGCCGCCGCTTGCTCAGTCGCCGCGCCGGCATCCGGGTCGACGCGCCCGACGACGAAGTGGCAGAGGCGGCCCGGCAGGCGATGATGTCGGACGAGGTGATCGAGGGTGTGCTCGCCGTCCCGCAGTCGACGGCCGGTGCGCTCGAATGTGGTCGCGCCGTCGCCTGGCTCGAGTCCCGTCGAGGAGGATCTGCATGACACAACCCGGGGATGCGGGGACGATGGAGCAGCTGCGCGGTGCACTGCACACTGAGGTCTCGAAGGTGGTGGTGGGCCAAGGCGCGACGGTCGACGGCATCCTGGCTGCGATGTCCGTCGGTGGACATCTCCTGCTCGAGGGGCCACCGGGAGTCGCCAAGTCGTTGCTGGCCACCGCCGTCGGTCAGGCCTGTGGGCTGAAGGTCCGACGGGTCCAGTTCACCCCCGACCTCCTGCCGTCCGACCTCACCGGTTCGATGATCCTGCGAGGCAGCGAGATGGTCTTCCGTGAGGGGCCGCTGTTCGCCAACGTCCTCCTGGCCGACGAGCTCAATCGGACGCCGCCCAAGACACAGGCCGCCTTGCTGGAGTCGATGCAGGAGGGCCAGGTCACAGTGGACGGTGTCGCCCATCCGTTGCCGGACCCTTTCATCGTGCTGGCCACCGAGAACCCGATCGAGTACGAGGGGACCTATCCGCTTCCCGAGGCCCAACTCGACCGGTTCCTCATGAAGCTCACCGTCAGCTACCCCTCGGCCGCCGACGAGGAGGTCATGCTCAGCCTCGGGCATCGCGGTGTCGACCCGGCCACGTTGTCGGACGTGCGACCCATCGGCGACGCTCGACTGTTCGCCAGGCTGCGCGACGAGGTCGATCGGGTCACCGTCACCCAACCGGTCGTCCACTATGTGTCGTCGTTGGTGCGGCGCACCCGCGAGATCCCGAGCGTCTCGCTCGGGGCCAGCCCTCGCGCCGCGGTGCACCTGCTGGCCGCGTCCAAGGCATGGGCCCGCCTATGTGGGCGCTCGTACGTCATCCCCGACGACGTCTCCGGGCTGGCGCCCGCGCGTCCTGCGCCACCGCCTCATCCTCACCCCGGAGGCGGAGCTCGACCGGGTCAGTCCAGAGCAGGCCCTCCAGACCGTGCTGGCCTCGGTGCCGGTGCCGCGATAACGACATGAGCGCGACCGCCACGACAACCGCCCCGCCGACCGATCCGCCGCTCGTCCCATCGCCCTCGGTAGGCCGAGCCGGTCTCCGCCCCACCCGGTGGACGGCGGCCGGCCTGGCTCTGCTCGCGATCTGCGTCATCGTCTTCCACCTGCCACCGCCCCTCGTGGTGGGCCTCACCGCCGTCGGGCTCGGCGTCGTGGCTGTGGACCTCGTCGTCGCTCTGCCGGGTGCGACCCCGTTTCCTGCGCAGCCAGGTTCCCACCATCGCCCGCATGGTGGGGTATCCCTTTCGGGTCGACGTGGACATCAACCGGGGTCGCGTCGAACGGATCCGACAGCCGCCTGCCGCCGGGAGCTCGTCGCCGAACCGGCCGAGGCTTCCGGGGCGACTCTCGACGGAGTGATCGTCGGGCGCAACCGCGGCATCCACCGACTGCCGCCGGCCGTCAGCCGAGTCAGCCGGACCGCTTGGACTGGCCTCGTGTGATGTCTCGGGCGCAGAACCGGTGGTGGTGACCGTGCTCCCCGACTTGCCACGGGCGCGGCGTCTGTCGGCGGCCCGTCGGCGTGGACGGTCGACCGAGAGGCGCGGGCCTGGAACCGCCTCGGGATCGGCACCGAATTCGAGGCCATCCGCGACTACTCCCCCGACGACGACATCCGTCAGGTCAACTGGCTGGCGACGGCCCGACTGGGTCGGGCCATGTCCAACCAGTACCGGGTCGAGGAGAACCTCGACCTCATGTGCCTCCTCGACTGCGGCCGTCTCATGGCATCGCCGGTGGGCGACGCCACCCGTCTGGACGTGGCCATGGAGGCGCTGTGCGTCCTGGCCGTGGCCGCCGATGACGCCGGCGACCGAGTCGGCGCCGTCGCCTTCGCCGGCTACCCCGCTACGGGTCATCGAGCCTCGCCGGCGGGGAGCCGAGCCCGTCGTCCGCGCTCTCTTCGACCTCGAGCCCACCGAGATCGAGAGCGACTACGAGCGCGCCTTCCAGGCGGTCACCGGTCGCAAGCGAACGTTGGTGGTGCTGCTCACCGACCTGGTCGACGCGGCGGCGGCTCGGACACTCTTGTCGGTCGTCCCCGTGGTCGCTCGTCGTCATCGGGTGATCGTCGCCTCGTGCCGCGACCCCGATCTCGAAGCGGCCCAGTTGAACCCGCCGGTCGACCTGCATGACGTGTTGCGAGCCGCGGTGTCCCTCGACCTGCTCACCGCCCGGCGCCGGGCTGTGGCCCACCTCTTGCGGATGGGGTGCGAGGTCGTCGAGGCCGCGCCCGACGCGTTGGGCCCCGCCTGCGTCACCGCCTATCTCCGGGTCAAGGGCGGGGCGCGCCGCTGAGGGTGCGCCTTTCGACCGGGGGAGCGGGAGTGACCGGTGGACGAGCCCGATCGGGTGCTCCGCGCCACACCACCATCGTCCAAAAGCCACCGGCGAGCACTAGTCCGACGCCCAGGGCGGCTCCGGTCGGGAGGTCCCACGGGGTGACGAAGCCTTCGGTCAGGCCGGCAACGACCAGGAACATCACGAAGCCGAGGACGGTGGCGCCGAGTCGGGGCCGAATGGCGGCGAGCGCCTCGGACCTCGTGCGATGACCCGGGTCGATGAGAGCCCGAGCGATGGAGAGCCCGGCCGCGCCGGCGAGGGCGATGCAGGAGAGCTCGAGCAGGCCGTGGGGCACGACCAGGCGGACGAACTGCCCGAAGTCGCCACCTCGCCATTCGAAGGTCCCGAGCACGCCGATGAGAGCGCCGTTATAGGCCAAGGAGAAGACGGTGAGGACCCCGAAGGTGAAGCCGCCGGCCACGGCCAACAGCGAGACCTCGATGTTGTTCACGAAAATGGCCACGGCCAGCCCGCCGCGTGCGGGGACCGAGATGCCATAAAAGGCGCCCCGGCTGTGCACGCTCACATGGCTACCCGACGGCAGGAGACCGGCGGCCGACGCCGGCTCGAGGAGCGCCCAGACGGCGCCGAGGACGATGGCCCCCGCCATCACGGCGGCCGACAGCACGAGACACAGCCCGTTCTCTCTGATTCGTCGCCATAGCCCGCGGCGCAGGAACTCGCCGGCCGTCTCACCGCGGGTGGCCCGGGAGTAAACGAGCGAGTGAGCTCGGACGACGAGCTGGCCCAGGCGCTCGGTGCCGGCCGACAGGGGGAAGGTCCGGCGAGCCAGCGCGAGGTCGGCTGCCGCCATTCGATAGAGCTGGCCGAGGCGCAGGACCTCCTCGGGCTGCAGCCTCGAGAGCTGTCCACGAGCCCGGTCGACGAGCGCCTCGAGCTCGTCCCATCCATCGGTCCGCTCGGCGAGGAATCGCTCTAGGTTCATGTGGATGGCCATCGAGGACCGGTCCGTCACCGCGACGCCCGAAGGGGTCTCCCTCGACGTCGTTCTGGCCGGCCTCGGTTCGCGGGCTGCCGCGTATCTTATTGACTTCCTCATCCAGATCGCGCTCTTCGTGGCGTTCGTCGTTGCACTCCACCTCCTGTTGTCGAGCGGGGACGAGACATCCGGGCTCATCGGGTCGGGGGCGGTCTCGCTCTTCGCCTTCCTCGACTTCATCGGCTACTTCGTGATCTCCGAGATGCTGAGCTCCGGGCGCTCGATCGGCAAGCGGGCGAACGGGCTACGGGTGGTGCGGGCCGACGGAGGCGCGGCCGGCTTTTGGGCGAGTGCCCTGCGCAACGTGATCCGCTTGATCGACATGATCCCGTTCCCGAGCTATCTGGTGGGCAGCGTGCTCGTGTTGTCGACCACCCGAAACCAGCGCCTCGGGGACCTGGCTGGCGGGACGGTGGTGATCCGCGAGCGAACCGCGGCGGGCGCCGCCTTTGCTGCCCAGCCCTGGGGGGCGGGCGGCCAGTGGATGTCGGGCTCCGGTTGGGGAGCGGGCTGGACATCCTCGGCGATGGTTCCAGCCGGCCTCGAGCACTGGGACGTGAGTGCCGTCAGTGCCGCCGAGGTCATGCTCATCGGCGCCTTCTTGGCCAACCGTTACGGCTATTCAGCGGACGCCCGTGCCCGCCTCGGTATTCAACTGGCCAACCAGATCTGGCCCCGGGTGGCCGGCGCGCCGACCAACCTTCATCCCGAGCAATTCCTGGAGGGCGTCGCCATGGCCAAAGCGACCCACGGCTGATGACAACGGAATCCTCTGGCCAAGTGAGGGCGACACCTCCCGGCCTTTCCTGGCGCGGCCGACCATTGCCAGTGGGGCTCCTCACCCCGGTCGTGACCATGCTGCCGGCTGCCCACGCCTCGTGGGAAGAAGCGGGCACCATCTCCGACATCGCCGCCATCGCCGCCGCTGCCGATCGGCTCCACTACGACCACCTGACCTGCAGCGAGCACATCGTCGTCCCCGTCGACGTGGCTCCCGAGCCGCGGCAGCCGTTACTGGGACCCACTGGCCACTTTCGGTTACCTGGCTGCCGTTACGCAACACATCCGGCTTGCCACCGCCGTGCTCGTCCTCGGCTACCACCATCCGTTGGACATCGCCAAGCGGTACGGCACGCTCGACCAGATCTCGGGGGGCCGTCTGGTGCTCGGCCTCGGCGTTGGATCGCTGGCCGAAGAGTTCGAACTGCTCGACGCGCCGTTCGACGACCGTGGACCTCGAGCCGACGATGCCATCGAAGCGCTGCGCTCGTCGTTGTCGGTGCAACTCCCGTCCTACGAGGGTCCCTACTTTCGCTATGGCGACGTGGTCCTCGACCCCTGCGCCCGTCCGGGCGTTCCGCTGTGGATCGGTGGGCGCACGGGTCGTTCGTTGCGGCGGGCGGTGCGCTTGGCCGACGGCTGGTGCCCCTTCGGCCTGAGAGCGCGAAGTTGCCGAAATGCTCGACGCGGCCCGCGAGACACCGGAGTGGACCTCTCGTCAACGCTCCCTCGATGTGGTGCTGCAGAACGGCCGCCCGTTCGATCCGACCGCCGATCCCGACGGCGTGCGCCATGCGGTCGACCGACTGGTGGAGGCCGGCGCCACCGGTCTGCAGCTTCGCCTGGTGCATCACTCGGCCGCCCACTACATCGAGCAGCTCGAAGCCTTTGCTCTCTTGGCCGAGGAATCATCGGCCAGCCGTGCCCGCCCTGCCGGCCCCGACCCGGCTGGTCAGACCGACACGAGTTCGCCGTGAGTGACGCGGCGGAGACGAAGGCCACGCCGCGGCCGTTGCCGCCGGCCGAGGAGAACCGGATCAAGGTCGGTTTCCTTTCGCTCACCCGCGCCTCGCCCACTGGCGATGACCGGCCCTACCTCGCCTGGCACCGACTCGACCACATGCCCGAGCAGTACCGGCTGGCTGGCATGGTCCTCGGTCAGCGCTGGGCATCCACCCCGGCATGCCGACGAGCCAGAGCCGTCGAGGCCGAAGGCTGGTCGTCGGTCGAGCACGCCGTCTGTTACATGATGGGCGAACCAGTCGATCGGACCGTCGACGACTTCATTGCCCTCGGACGTGAGCTGGCCGAGGCCGGCCGCTATCCGCACGTCATGCCGTCCCATTACCGAGGCGCGCTTCGCCTGGTCGAGACGATGGCCGCCCCGAGGGTGCTGGTATCGCCGGAGGTGGTTCCCTTCCGGCCGCACCGCGGGGTCTACCTCTTGGTCGAACAGCCCGACGGGCGCGCCCACCGCCTCCGCGTCGGAGGTTGGGCTCGGTCGCCCGCCCGACGGGGTGCTGCCGGATCTGGTCGGCGTGCCGGGAGTGGCCGGCGTGTGGGTCTACGCCACGTCGCCTGACTTGCGTCGCCCCATGTTCACCGAGGGGATCCTGCGCATCACGATCTGCTACCTCGACGACGAACCGGTCACCGTGGCCGAGCGACTGGCGTCGACTTCTCGACCGCATGTGGGATGGGGTCCCGACACGACTGCTGTTGGCCGCGCCGTTCGAATCCATCGTTCGGTGGGACGGGGAGGGTGCAGCCACCACGGCCACCTGACCCCTTCGAGCGACCGTGCACCACCGCATCGATGGGTCAGCGGCGCGTGTGCCGTGCGTCCTTCTGATCGCCTCGCCACGGGATGGTGCAATCCCCTCGTGACGGTTGTGCGAGGCTGACCCACGGTGCTGTCAGTGGCGGCCTGGCAGCAACCTGCCTTCACTTACACGACCAACGGTTGCAATCCGAGAAAGAGCGGGTCCCTATGACGATCGCGGAATCGACGCCCACCCTTCCTCCCAACGACAGCCCGCTGCCGGCGGCCCGCGCCGTCGAGCTGACCAAGCTCTACGGGAAGGGTGACGCCGTCGTGAGGGCGGTCGACGGGGTGGACCTCGAGCTGCCCCGCGGTGAGTTCACCGCCGTCATGGGTCCCTCCGGGTCGGGGAAGTCGACACTGCTCCATTGCATGGCCGGCCTCGACCAGCCGACGTCGGGCCACGCTTTCATCGGTGAAGTCGACATCGGATCGCTCAACGACACGGGCCTCACCGAGCTACGGAGGGACCGCATCGGCTTCGTGTTCCAATCGTTCAACCTGGTGCCGACGTTGACCGCCGCCGAGAACATCACCCTGCCGGCGGACCTCGCCGGACGCCCGGTTGATCAGGCCTGGTTCGACTACCTCGTGACCCAGCTCGGGATCAGCGACCGGCTGTCCCACCGGCCGTCGGAGCTCTCCGGCGGACAGCAGCAGCGCACGGCCTGCGCCCGAGCCCTCATCAGCCGTCCTGATCTCATCTTCGCCGACGAACCCACCGGCAACCTCGACTCCAATGCCTCGACCGAGATGCTGACCTTCCTCCGCCGCTCGGTCGACGAGGTTGGTCAGTCGATCGTCATGGTGACCCACGACCCTCGTGGCGCGAGCTTCGCCGATCGGGTGGTCTTCTTGGGAGACGGTCACGTGGTCGCGGAGCTGCGGTCGCCGACACCCGACTCGATCTTCGAGCGCATGAAGCTCATCGGCAGCTGACCATGTGGAAAGTCGCCATGAAGGGGCTGCTGGCCCACAAGCTCCGGCTCGCCCTCACTGGTCTCGCCATCGTGCTCGGGGTCACGTTCGTGTCCGGCACCTTGGTGCTCACCGACACGCTGCACAGCACGTTCACGACCCTCTTCGGGAGCATCTACCAACACGTCGACTTCGAGGTGCGGGGCACGGCCGCACTGGCCAGCAACAGCGCGGGGGGCGCCACTCGCAACCCGATTCCCGAGTCGGTGGCGACCACGGTGCGCCGAGTGCCGGGGGTGGCCGTGGCCGAGGGGACCGTGGGTGGCTTTGCGCAGTTTGTGGCACCCGACGGGCAGGCGATCACGACCGGCGGAGCCCCGACCATCGGCACGTCCTTCGTCCCCAATTCCGAGCTCTCTCCCCTCCGAGTGGTGCAGGGATCGCCCCCGACGACCGCTCACGAGGTGGCCATGGACGAGGCCACCGCCCAGAAGTACCACTTCCGGGTGGGAGAACACGTGCGGGTCCTCCTCGAGGGTCCGACGCAGACCTTCACCATCAGTGCCATCGTCAGCTTCGGCACGGCCGACAATCTGGCCGGCGCCACGCTGGCTGCATTCGACCTCCCCACCGCTCAAACCGTGCTCGACGTGCCCGGCAAGTACGACGCCGTCGACGTCCTGGCTGATCCTGGCGTCAACAAGACCACGCTCCGGCATTCCATCGCGGCCGTCCTGCCGCCGGGCACCGAGGTGGTGGCTGGTCAGACGGTGGCCAACGAAATGGTCAATCAGATCAACCAGGCACTTGGGTTCTTCTCGACGGCTCTTCTGATCTTTGCCTTCATCGCCCTCTTCGTCGGGGCCTTCACCATCTTCAACACCTTCTCGATCATCGTCGGACAGCGCACCCGCGAGCTGGCGCTGCTGCGGGTGGTCGGCGCCAGTCGACGACAGATCTTTCGATCCGTGCTGGCCGAGGCGGCCGTCGTTGGTCTCGTGGCCTCTCTGATCGGCCTCGGGCTGGGCGTTCTCAGTGCGCTGGGCATCGAAGCACTGCTCAAGGCCTTCGGCATCTCGCTGCCGGCCAACGGTCTCGTGTTCCTGCCCCATACGGCTGTCGCCGCCATCGTCATCGGAGTCGGCGTCACCGTGCTTTCGGCCATCAGCCCGGCTCGACGGGCCGTTCGCATCCCACCCGTGGCCGCTCTCGCCGACTACCAAGGAACGCAGGTCGAGTCCTCCGGGCGACGCATCGTGGCCGGTTCCGTCGTCGCCGTCCTCGGCGTGATCGTGTTGCTCGTCGGGCTGCACAAGCCGGCCATCCAACTGGTCGGCATCGGGGCGGTGGCCGGTTTCATCGGAATCGGAATGCTGGCCCCCTTGGTCGCCCGCCCCCTGGCCAGTGTCATCGGCCGACCACTCCAGGCTCTCGGGATGGCCGGCCGCCTGGGCCGCGTAGAATTCGATGCGCAGCCCTCGTCGGACGGCTCAGACAGCGTCCGCCCTCATGGTGGGGCTGGCCCTGGTGGCCACCATCGCCGTCTTCGGTGCGTCACTGTCGAGATCGACGACGAGCAGCGTCGACCAGGCCATCTCCGCCGACTACATCATCCTCCCGTCCTCCAACAGTGCGATTGGCTTCTCGAACGCGGTGTCCGCCGCCGTCGCCGGGGTGCCGGGCGTTGTCTGGACCTCGACCTTCTACGCCGGTCAGTTCGACCTCCGCGGGCAGCTCGAATCGCTGGCCGCCGTCTCGGCCAACCACCTCTCCAAGACGGTGAAACTCCGGATCGTGAGCGGCACCGGAGCTCCGGCCCTCGCCGCCGGAGAGCTACTGGTCGACTCCAACGTGGCCAGGTCGGACCATCTGTCCGTCGGCACGGTCGTCCCGGTCAAGTTCGCCGAGACGGGCAACTCGACCATGCGGGTGGGGGGGATCTACAAACCCAACGCCCTGCTCGGAAGTTATGTGGTGAGCGACGGCTTCTACTACGCCCATTACAGCAGCAACCATCTGCCGGTGGCCGTGCTCCTCACGACGGTCGGCGGGCCCTCGGCGGCCGCCAGCCGGGCCATCCACAAAGGGCTCGCGGACTTCCCCGGCCTCAAGGTCCAGACCCGCGCCGAGTTCGAGAAGTCACAGGAGCAGCAGCTCAATCAGCTGCTGGGCTTGGTCTACGCGCTGCTGGCGCTGGCCATTCTCATTGCGCTCATCGGCATCGTGAACACGCTGATGCTCTCGGTCTTCGAACGCACGCACGAGATCGGGCTCCTGCGGGCCGTGGGCATGCGCCGACGTCAGGTGCGGGCCATGATCCGAGCCGAATCGGTCATCCTGTCCCTCTTCGGAGCGGTCATCGGGATCGTGATCGGGACGGCCCTCGGGGTCTCCTTCGCCGAAGCGCTCAAACAGCAGGGCATCACCGACATCGTGGTGCCCGGCCGGTCGCTCGTCGTCTTTCTCGTGATCGCGGCGTTGCTCGGCGTGGCCGCCGCCACCTGGCCGGCCCGAAAGGCGGCCAAGCTCGACGTGCTGGCCGCCATCGCCACCGAGTAGCGCTGGCTCGAGGCTGCCGGCAGGCGACAGCGACTCGGGCCCGGCATCACCGAGAGCCGGCCCTGCCTCCATCGACGTCCTCTCGGTAGGGTGAGGGGCTATGTCATCGGTGCTCACGACCGAGCAGCGACGTCGGTGGAATGAGGAGGGCTGGTGCGTCCTCGATCGGGTGGTGCCTCCCGACTTGCTGGCTGGCGCGCAGCGAGCCATCGGCAAGCTGTTTCCCACCCCGGAGCAGATGGCCGAGCCCCCGACGGACACGAGCGATGACCGCTGGCGCACCTGGGATGCCCAATGGCCCGAGTTCCCGTACCGGAGCCGGTCGCTCAATGCCATCGCGGTGAGCGACCTTCTCATCGACATCGCCGAGGATCTCATCGGGACCGATGTGCGTATGTACATGGCCGTCACCAGCGCCAAGTACGCCAACCAGCCGTCCGGCTACAACCAGCTCCTTCACGTGGACTTCCCCAACCACTCGATCACCGTCCCGCGCCCTGAGCCGGGATACCACCAGGTGGAATCGTTCGTCTACCTGACCGACGTCACTCCGGCCAACGGTGCCACGCGATTCATGACCCGACGGCGGACGACCCACGTCCCGGTCGAGGAGCACACGCTCAATCTCAACGACTACGCCGAGCTGTACGAGGACACGACGGATGCATCGGCTCCGGCCGGCTCGGTGGTTCTCTACCGTCCGGACACGTTCCATCGGTCGATCGACTTCACCGACCCGGGGCTCCAGCGGGTCATGATGCATGTCTCGTACCGGTCAGCGGCTGCCGAATGGGGCAATTACCAGGCGTGGGCCATCAAAGGCTTCTCGGCCGAGTGGCACGACTTCGTGCAGCAGGCCACGCCGCGCCAGTTGGCCGTGCTCGGCTTCCCGGCGCCCGGACATCCGTTCTGGACGGCGAGCCACTCTGGACGGCGTCGGCCGTCGTTACCCGGGACTCGACCTCAGCCCTTGGCGCGAAGCTGCTTCCATCGGCGTCGACCCCATCAGCTGACGGGCCGGTCGCCGGCGCTCGGGCCACAACCCGGCCCGGGGGCAGGCGCAGCAGACGAGACGGTCAAGGACCGTCGTTCACGAGGACAGCGGCGCCGCGGACTCGACCATGGGCCAAGTCGGCCAGCGCGCGGTCGGCCTGGTCGAAGTCATAGGAGACGGCCGTCACCCTGACGGGGATGCGGGCCGCGTCGTCGAGAAAGGCGACCCCATCCTCCCGGGTGTTGGCGGTCACGCTGCAGAGCTCGCGCTCTTCGAACAGGTGGCGTTGATAATCGAGCGACGGGATGTCGGTGAGGTGGATGCCGGCGATCGCCAGTCGTCCACCCCGGTCGAGTGCGGCGAGGGCGGTCGGGACCAACGTCCCCACTGGCGCGAACAAGATGGCGGCATCGAGGGGCTCGGGCGGTGGGTCCTCCGAGCCTCCGACGCTGGCCGCGCCGAGCTCGGTGGCGAGCGCCCGGGCCTCGGCGCCACGAGTCATGACGTGGACCCGGGCACCCTCGGCCATCGCCACCTGGGCCGTGAGGTGGGCGGATCCGCCGAAGCCGTAGATGCCCAGTCGCCCGCCGCGGGCAGGTTGGTGCGGCGAAGGGCCCGGTAGCCGATGATCCCGGCACAAAGCAACGGCGCAGCCTCTTGGTCGTCGAAGACGTCGGGAAGGGAGTAGGCGAAGGCTTCGTCGACGACCGCGAACTCTGCGTATCCTCCGTCGAGGTCCCAGCCGGTGAACCGGGGCTCGAGGCAGAGGTTCTCGCGGCCGCTGCGGCAAAATCGACAGTGTCCGCAGGTGCCGGCCAGCCAGGGGATGCCGATGCGGTCACCGAGGGCGAACCGTCCGCTCCCGACGCCAAGAGCGTCGATCGTGCCCACGACCTCGTGTCCGGGCACGACGAACGGGCGGCGCGGCGGGAGATCGCCCTCGGCCAAATGCAGGTCGGTCCGGCACACACCGCATGTGCGCACCCGGACTCGGACCTCGCCGGGCCCAGGATCGGGGACGGGCCGTTCGACCATCTCGAGCGGACCGGTGTCGATCGGCCCCGGGTTGGCCACGACCCAGGCTCGCATCGTCGTCATGGCCGACACCACGAGGCAACTTGTCGATGGGGTCGACCATCGCCAGGCGGCAGGGGACCCCGCCTGGTCATCGCTCGCTCCGGTGGGGCCAGGAGGTGAGCCCGCCTCGTGGGCATCGGGCCGCAGCTTATGGGGAGTGCCACCGATCGCGATGGGGGCGGAGATGCCCACCGTTTGATTCGATCACTTTGGTGGTAGGCAATACACTCGACCCGACCTGCCCCGCCCACTAGGGAGAACCCATGGCCGATTACACCCTTCCTGATCTTCCTTATGACTTTGGGGCGCTCGAGCCCCATTATTCGGCTGAGATCCTCGAGCTCCACCATGACAAGCACCATGCCGCCTACGTGGCCGGTGCCAACGCGACGCTCGAGAAACTGGCCGATGCTCGCGAGAAGGGTGAGTACGGGACCATCGTGGGCTTGGAGAAGACGCTCGCCTTCAACCTCTCGGGCCATGTGCTGCACTCGATCTTTTGGACCAACCTGTCGCCGGACGGAGGCGACAAGCCCGATGGTGACCTGGGCTCAGGCATCGACGAGCATTTTGGTTCCTTCGACGCCTTCAAGGCTCAGATGACCCAAGCCAGCACCACGGTGCAGGGCTCGGGCTGGGGTGTCCTCGCCTGGGAGCCGCTGGGCGGTCGACTGCTCGTCGAGCAGGTCTACGACCACCAGAGCAACGTCGGCCAGGGCTCGGTTCCGCTCCTCGTCTTCGATGCTTGGGAGCACGCTTTCTACTTGCAGTACAAGAACGTCAAGGCCGACTACGTGGCTGCCCTTTGGAACATCGTCAACTGGGCGGACGTGGCCGGCCGCCTGCAGAGGGCGCGCTCGCTCAAGCTGGCCTGACGCTCCCGCCGCCCCATGCGGCCGTGGTGAGCCATTGCCCAAGATCCGACGCCGCCTCGGCTGGGAGCCGGCGACCCGGGGTCGCTATCCGGCGCTGCGGCTCGCCCAGCATCCCGTCCCCCGTGGACATGAAATGACACAAACGTGCGTTGCGACGCGCCGAAAGATGCTGTGATTGCGTCAAAATGAATGTACAAAAATCGAGAAAAGATGTTTGAAACCTTGCTCATTTGAATCACCCAACGTTACGTTGGGAAATAGCCATAAAGGCTGAAAAAACAATTGAGCGCAAAAACGTAAATCAGTACATCAATCGATAAAGGCAAACCTCCCGCGAGGGGGGGACGCAAAACCACGGGACTCCTCGAGTCGGCCGGGCTGCCGAAATGACAGCGCCACAGACGGCGATCAGACGCACCTGCCGGGCCCCTCGAGATGGGAGGGGCTATGTCCGATCGATCAACCTGGCGAGGCCACGCAACTACTCGAGGTCATCCGCGCCCGTGGAGATGGCAGCGCGGATTGGCGACGGTGGCGGTCGGCGCAGCGGCGGCCCTGATCGTGACCCAGTTGCCGGCGGCGGCGGGCGGTGGTCAAAACGCTGCCCGACGACCACGACCACGACCACGACCACGCTCCCGAAGAAGAGCCCAACCACGACGACCACGACGCTCCCGAAGAGCCCGCCGACCACGACGACCACGACGCTCCCGAAGAGCCCGCCGACCACGACGACTACGACGCTCCCGAAGAGCGCACCGGACCCGGTTTCCACCACCCCCACGACGAAGCCGCCGATACCCGCGGCCGTCGGGAGCCCCAAGGTGGTTCCCAGCACGACCACGACCACCACCACCCTCCCGCCATCGGCGACGCCCAACGACGCTCCGCCATCGAACAAGTGTCAGCCCGATCCGGCGGCGGCCATCGCAGCCCTTCCCTCCGGGGGCGTATTCCACGGCTCCGGCTGCTATGTCACAACCGGCATCTTGATCACCAAGCCGGTCACCATTGACGGCGGGACCTACAACGACCCGGTGAACTCCAGCACAGGCCCAGGCAGCGTGTTCCCCATCGTCCGGGTCAAGAACACCACTGATGTCACCATCGAAAACGTGGTCCTGAACGGGACCAACTACCCCGGCGGCTACCACAGGACAATGGTCAACGCGGCCGGGTTGGACATCCTCTCGAGCTCCCATGTCAACATCCTCAACGTGGCCACCAACAACACCTTCGGTGACGGGATGACGCTCTTCTCTCAGTTCGGGGTCGACAAAGCGCCTGTGACCGACCTTTATGTGAACGGATTGACCGTGACCCATGCCGGCCGCCAGGGAATCACCATGGGCTACGTCGAGGACTCGACCCTGGACAATGTGACCGTGGGCTCAACCGGCGAAGCCGGTTGGGACTTTGAGAGCGACCTCCCGAACATCGGTTCGGGGAACGTGACCATCAACAACGCCCACGACCAGGTGGGCATCCACATCGTCGAGGCCCTCCAGGGACCGATCACTTTCAACAACTGCCAGTGTGAGTCCCATGTGCATCTGCTCCGCGACGCCGCCGCCTCCGGTCAGCTGGTGACCTTCAACGGTGGGTCATACGCGCTCGACCGGGACACCGACACCGGTTGCAACGTGGCCGGGATCGTGATCGCTGGGGCCGGACGGATGGAGTTCAATCATGTGAACGTCATCCGGAAGCCGGGAGAATGGGCCCCCCAAGGGCCGACCATGTCGGTGACCGGCGGTGGTCACCTCACGCTCGTCGACTCGCCCCTCCCGGCGCCGGTCGGTAGGCACGATGCGAGGTCGACGGTGACTATCGAGTCGTGATCGCCGACCGCTGACCATTCGACGGGAGCGAGCGGTGCTTAGTCGCCGCCCGCTCCCCAGGCGGCCGTGATCTGCGCCATGTCGAAGTAGTCGCGCCACTTGGCGATCTTGCCGTCCCGGATTTCGAAGGTGCCCATGACCGGCAAGGCCGCCTCCGTGCCGCCGACCGTGAAGGTGTCGATCCGTTCGGTGAGGACGACGTCATCGCGGACAGCGAGGTGGGTGGTCTCGATGACCATTCGTTCGCACATGGCGAGAAAGCCGGCCAGAAATCCGACGGCGTCGTCGATGCCGACAACCGGATCCATCGGGATGTTGTGGTAGACGACATCGTCGGTGAAGAAGGGCCGAAGGGCCTCGGCGTCGTGCTTCTCGAACGTGTCGCAGAACTGGCGGACCAGCTGCTCGGCGTCGACAGAGGATCCCATGGGTCGGCTCCAGTCTCGGCGGGGACGTTGACCGCTCGTACCGTAGCCCGGTCGGCTGCTCGAGACTCCGGGTGACGGCCGCCGAGGTGGTGAGCAGGGTCGAGATGCGGGTTGGGCCCGGTGGGTTGTGCCCTTCTCAATCCGGACCCGGTCAGGGCGTGACCTGGAACACCTCGCGGAGCTCGGCGGGAACCGGCGTATCGAGCTGCTCGTATGTGCACGAGCTCGGCTGTCGATCGGGTCGCCACCGCACGAACGACGTCGCGTGACGGAAGCGGCCGCTCTGCAGATGATCGAAGGCGACCTCGCAGACGAGCTCGGGCCGGAGCGGCTCCCAGCTCAGGTCCTTGCCGGTATTCCAACGGCTCGGCCCGCCGGGGATGCGCCCGCCGGCGTGCTCCTCGGCGATCCAGGGGTGATCGTCGCTGGCGTTGGCCCGGTACGGGGCGAGTTCGTCGACGAAGTCCTTGCGCCGGACAGCGCTGAAGCCCGAGGCCACGCCCATGTGATGGAGGACGCCGGCATCGTCGAAGAGGCCGAGCAGCAGCGAGCCGACCACGCCGCCCAGCTTGTGCCAGCGGAACCCGGCGACCACGCAGTCGGCCGTGCGCTCGTGCTTGACCTTGATCATGACCCGCTTGCCCGGCTCGTAGTGGATGTCGCCGGACTTGGCCACCACACCGTCGAGTCCGGCGCCCTCGAACCGGTCGAACCAGTCACGAGCAGTTGCCGGGTCGTTGGTCACGGGCGTGAGGTGGACGGGTGGCACGGCGCCGGCCAGCGCGTCCTCGAGAGCGCGTCGCCGCTCGACGTATGGCTTGCTGCGGAGGTCGCTCGTGCCCAGTAGCCAACGCGTCGAACGCCACGAAGGAGGCCGGTGTGGTCCGAGCCAGCATCTCCACCCGTGAGTCGGCGGGGTGGATGCGTTGTGAGAGGGCGTCGAAGTCGAGGCCGCCGGGTCCGGCGATCACGACCTCCCCGTCGAGCACACATCGGTCGGGCAGGTTCGCCTTCAACGACTCGACCAGCTCGGGGAAGTAGCGAGTGAGCGGCCGCTCGTTGCGGCTGCCGAGGACGACGTCGTCTCGATCGCGGAAGACGATGCAGCGGAAGCCGTCCCATTTGGGCTCGTAGAAGTAGTCGGGCCCCTCGGGCATCTGGCGCGACAGCTTGGCCAACATGGGAGAGACCGGCGGCATGACGGGCAGCTTCACCGGGTGATCGTACCCAGAGCCGAGGATGGATGACCCAGAAGATGCCGGTGTCATTCCGACAAGGACGTGCCTCCGTTCGACCCGTGCGCCGACCGTTTGGCACCCACCCGTACCAGGCCACGACGACCGACCCGGTCCAGACGGTGTTCGGGTCGAAGGCCGAGCCGCTCGGTGGGGAGGCAAGACCTTCTCGATCCAGCGACGGGCATTGCGGGTCCAATGCGGGTCACGGCATCGAGCGAAGGCGGCTGCCGGCCGGAACCGTCGACGCCGCTCCTGACCCGCAGGCCGACGCCACGTTTCCGGTGGCGGCGACGAGGGTGCACCATCCCTTTCGTCGCCGGGCGGTTCGCGGGTGCCCGACACGGCCCCATGGCCGAGGTACCGCAGGTCAGTTCGGACGCAACAGGCGTTCGTGGCGTTCCACCCGGACCACAAGCGAAACGAGATGTCGACCCCGGATGGAACCTGAAGGGGCCCTCGGGCGTCCAAGCAGTGTGTCGCCAACTGCGAATGTCCGCCGTGGGCCGTGGACGCCGTCCTGACCCTTCGCGCCGGGCGCCCGCTGGCGGAGCACCATTGGGTGGTGGACCGCCCGGACCTCGACTCGCTCATACGCGACCATCACGTTCGTCTGGTCCGGCTCGCCTATGTCTGTTGCGGCGACCGTTCGGCGGCGGAGGACATCGTGGCTGACGCCTACGCCCGAGCATGGCCGCGGCTCGCCGCCGGGCGGGTGGACGAGCCACTGGCCTACCTGCGGAGGGCGGTGCTCAACCGGGCCTCGAGCTGGCGGCGCCATCGTTCGGTTGTCCGTCGTGAGGAGACGCGTCGACGCATCGGCCCGAGCCCGGAGGACGCGGCGACCACCCTCGGCGATCGTGACCGACTGGTCGAGGCGCTGCGTGGCCTGCCCGCGGCCCAGGTCCAGGTGGTGGTGCTCCGCTATCTCGAGGACCTGTCCGAGGCGGAGACGGCTCGTCAGCTCGGTCTCCCGCTCGGAACCGTCAAGTCCCGCTCGGCTCGTGCCCTTCACGCCCTGCGCCACGAGCTCGAGGGAGACGCCGATGGATGACCTCGAACGGGACCTGGCAACGCAGTTGCGTCGCCGAAGTGAGGAAGTGACGCCTGGGGAGGATTTGCCGGCACGGATCCGCGCCCAGGTCGACCGTCACCAGCGGCGCCGTCGGCTGATGCAAACCGCGGTTCCGACTCTGGGCGTCCTCATCGGCGCGGTGACGCTCGTCGCCGTCGTGGGTCATGGCGGCGGGACACGGCCCTCCTCATCGGCTGCCCCATCGGCCGCACCGTCGGCGGGGCCGTCCCACGGGCAAGCGCCCTCGCCCACGCGTCCGTCGCCGGCTCCGAGCAACGGGCCCAGCAAGGGTGCGCCATCCGCGGGACCGTCCGTCAACACGCAGGCGCCCGCCTCGGGCTTTCGCACGACGACGGCGACGTGGGTCCCAATCAACTTCGGCGACGTTCAGGTCTCGGTCCCATCCGGAGCGGTCGTCGGCTCGAGCGGCTGCCCCGACCCAACCGCCCCGGTGACCATCCATCTCGGACGCCAGCCGGCGGGCGTGTTCGGCTGCCCGTTCGAGCCTGTCGGCGTGACCACCCTGACGCTCGAGTCGCTCCCAACCGGCAGGTCCACCTCCGGTCTGGTCGCCCACACCGTGAACGGCGTCAAGGTGTTCTCGAACTTCGGAAGCCCGGTGGCGGCCCAGGAGCTCGTGCCGTCGCTCGGCGTCGAGGTTCGGGCCAGCGGGCCACTGGCCAGCCGGGTCCTCGGGACTCTCACTCGCTCGCCCCGTGCCGTTGCCTTGGCCGGGGGTGGGACTCCACGGGCGCCGCGCTCGTGGCACCGGGTCACGTTCGGTGGCGTGAGCGCGGCCGTGCCCCCCAACTGGACGGTCGAGCACGTGACGGACGAGGACGCTTCGTGTGCGCCCCAACCGCCCGGAGAGCCCGGCGGGGTAATGGGAGCTGAGAGCCGACCGACCGTGATCCTCGATACCGGCCAAGGACCACTGCCTCCATGCCCGGCCGTCCTGACCGAGCCGGATCAGCCCGTGGAGCAGGCATCGGACGGCCTCGTGATCGACCCCGGCCCCGTCGGGCCGCTCTCCGGCGTCACCTCCTACAGCCGGTGCATCTCCGTCGACCGGCTCCGGATCTGTCCCACAAATGATGCTGGCCAGTACGCGGAGCTCGTCCTCGGGGTCCACACGAGGTCGGGGAAGAAGGTCGCCGTCGTCATCGGCGAGGGCATGAGCGGGGAGACGGCGCGGACGATCCTCTACTCCCTCCGGCCGGCCTGACGGTCAGGGCTCTGGCCCGGGTGCGGGTCAGGCCGCGTGCCCGGCCGTCCACTCGAGGAAAGCGTCGAGCGGACGGGCGTTCATGACCCGATCGACCGTCACCCCCGATCGGGCCGCCTGCTCGCAGCCGTAGCGCTGCCACTCGAGCTGGCCCGGAGCGTGGGCGTCGGTGTCGATGGTCACCGCGCACCCGGTAGCCAGGGCGAGCTCGAGCAACGGCTCGGGCGGGTCGAGCCGTTCCGGCCGAGAGTTGACCTCGACTGCCGTACCCGTGCGCGCACAGGCTTCGAAGACACGCTCGGCGTCGAACGATGACGGTGGTCGACCGCGCCCCACGATCAGGCGACCGGTGCAGTGGCCGAGGATGTCGGTGTGCGGGCTCTCGATGGCCCGCAGCATGCGCGCCGTCATGGCCGCCTCGTCCATCCGCAGCTTCGAGTGCACACTGGCCACCACCACGTCGAGTGCGGCTAACAGGTCCTCGTCTTGATCGAGACCGCCGTCCTCCAGGATGTCGACTTCGATGCCGGTCAGGATGCGGAACGGCGCGAGCTCTTCGTTGAGCTCTGCCACCACCTCGAGCTGCTGGCGGAGCCGCTCGGGATTGAGGCCGTGAGCGACGGTCAAGCGCGGGCTGTGGTCGGTGAGAGCCCAGTAGTGGTGGCCCAGGGCCCTTGCGGCTTCGGCCATGTCACGGATGGGGCTACCGCCGTCCGACCAGTCGGAGTGGCTGTGGCAGTCACCCTGCAATGCCGCCCGCAGGGCGGCCGCCTCGCCGTCCAGTGCCGGCAGCTCCGATTCCTCCGACCCCTCCAGCTTCTGAAGGTAGGACGGTTCCTGGCCTCGGCTGGCTTCGGCGATCACCAGCGCGGTGGTCTTGCCGACGCCGGGGATGGCCTGCAGGGCCGAGGGGCCCATGGCGGCCAGCCGTTCGACCGGGTACTCGGCGATGGCGTTGGCCGCCGTGCGGAAGGCTCGAACCTTGTAGGTCTCGGCTCGACTGCGCTCGAGGAGGTAGGCGATGCGTCGGAGCGCCTCGGCCGGCCCGACCGGCGCCGCCGCGTCCGACCCGGTCGAGGCGGGCTTGGCCGACCCCTTCGGCGGCTTGGCGGCAGGGGTCACGGCTCGTCCTTCTCCTTCTTCGCCCGGCTCGGCATCACCCGGGTGAGCTCACCCGGTGCTTTGGGATATTCGGGTGGCCAGGGGGCGTCGGGCAGCCCGTCACGCCGGTCCTGAGCGGCCATGTCCAGCAGCGGCTCGAGCGACTGGGGGTCCTCGCCCATCGCCGCCCATGGGTCACCTCGTTCGGCCAAGCGCCCCGGGACGCTCGTGATGGTGAGCTCATCAGGATCCACGGTGCCCACTTCTTCCCAGGTGAGCGGCGTCGACACCTGGCCACCGACCCGTGGCCGGGCGAACCAGGCGCCAAAGACGGTCTTGTGCGGCGCGTTCTGGTTGAAGTCCACGAAGACGCGGGCACCGCGCTCCTCCTTCCACCAGTTGGCGGTGATGAGGTCGGGGTGCCGCCGGGCGAGCTCGCGGGCCAGCGCCACTGCGGCGGACCGCACCTCGGTGCTCGACCACCGCGGCAAGAGGCGGACGTAGATATGGATGCCGCGGTTGCCGGTCGTCTTCGGATAGCCGGCGATGCCCAGCTCGCCGAGGAGGGTGTGAACGTGGTCGGCGGACGTCCGCACCTCATCGAAGCCGACTCCGGGCTGCGGATCGAGGTCGATGCGAAGTTCGTCGGCGTGCATGGGGTCCTCCGCCCGGTACGGCCAGAGATGCAGCCCGATGCAACCGAGGTTCACGGCCCAGAGGACGTGGGCGACGTCGTGGACGACGAGGGCGTTGGAGGTGGTGCCGTTGACCGTTCGGACGGTGGTGGTGTGCAGCCATGAAGGCGCACCGGCCGGGACGCGCTTTTGGAAGAAGGACTTGCCGCCCGCCCCGCCGGGGAACCGTTGCAGGAGAGCGGGGCGGTCGCCCGCCGTCCGACTCAGGGCTTCGGCAATCGAGAGGTAGTAGTCGACAAGGTCGAACTTGGTCGCGCCCAACGCCGGGAAGTACACCTTGTCGGGGTTGGAGATCTCGATCGTCTGGCCGCAGGTGACGACCTCGCGCACGCTCTTCGGGGCCACCTGTCCACGTTACCGAGGGTGCGCCCGGTTGCCGAATGTCGCGCCCGTCGGCGTGCGCAGTATCGCTGATTGCGAGTGCTTCGGCGCCAACGTCGTCCGGCTCAGCCGTTCACGTCTCGTCCGATCCGGCCATCTGCCCCAGATAGAAACGAGTCCCCTGGTCGTCGACCGCTTCCGAGGTGATGCCGTAGGGCTGTGGTTCGGGATCGGAGGCGCGTCCGCCGGCGGCTCGCACGCGAGCCACCGCGGCCTGGATGTCGTCCACCTGGTACATGGGCACGCAGCGGGCCATCGGGCGGCCCCCGGCGATGCCCACCATGGGCATGACACCGTCGACGTTCCAACCGTCGGCCACATTTCCCGCGGATGCCCGCCAGCCGAGCACGGCGCCGTAGAACTCGCGGGTGCGGTCGGAGTCGGTCACCTCCATGGTCACGTAGACGACGTCGCCCTCACGTGTGGGTGTGGCCGTGACCGGTGCATTGGCGGCGCGCACGGAGCCGCCCGGGGGGGTGAAGACGGCGAAGCGGGCCCCCTCCGGATCGGTGGCCTCGGCGACGCGGCCAAAGGGTTCGTCGTGGGGCTCCGATGCTGACGCGCCCGCGGCGCGGATCCGGTCGACGGCCGCTTCGACGTCCGTGACGGCGTAACAGCAGAACAGCGTCGGCTGGTCGACACCACCCCACAGCCCGTGATGGAGGCGTTGTCCCACGACCCGGCGCCCCTCTTCTTGTGCGGCCCCCTCGAATCTCCACCCGAGTACGGCGGCGAAGAACTCGGTTGCTTGCCTCACGTTCGGCACCCACAGGGAGACGTATCCGAGGTCACCGTGTCGGACGCCTGCTTCGTCCTGGCCGGCCGGCTCCTTCGGCTCGGCGGAAACCATCCATCGGTGGCCGAAAGGGTCTCGGATCACACCGTTGCGGCCGTACTCGTAGTCGGCGGCCGGCCGCTCGAGGGTGGCGCCGGCGGCGACGCTGCGTTCGATCACCTCGTCGACGTCCTCGACGTCCTCGACGGACAGGTGGATGGTAACGGTGGCGCCACTGCCCGGCTCTGGCGCTACCACGCCGATCTCGGGGTGCTCCTCGGACAGCATGAGTCGTGCGCCGGCCACATCGAGTTCGGCGTGACCGACCCGACCGTCCGGCATCACGATCGGATCGCTCGTGAGCCGGGCACCGAGGACTTCGCCGTACCAGTCGATGGCCTCCAACGCCCCGGAGACGGCGAGGTAGCCGGTGATGGTGGCACGGCCCCCGAGACGCGCCGAGGGTGCGGCGGCGGCGACGGCGGGGCGGGGACGGTCGACGGTGAGCTCGGACACGGTGACTCCCTTCGGGAGGACAAGGGCGCGGGCCAGCCTCTCCCGCAGGGTCGAGGCGAAGGCGGGATCGGGCGAACGTGGGTCGGTCGGTAGGCAGAGTCGGTCGAATGGGTCAGCCATCGCGTTCCTCCGTCTCCGCGTAGGCATGCCGGAACGCGGTCCGCGCTCGCACCAGAAGTGCTTCGGTGGCGTGCACGGTTCGCCCGAGCAGCCGGGCCACTTCGGGGACGGGCAGGTCGTCGAGGTAGCGCAGGGTCAGAGCTGCCCGGTGTTGGGGGATGAGCTCGTCGAGGATCCGCTTCGTGTCGACGGCGCCGGGGTCGAAGTCGATATCGGCGGGCTCGGGAAGGGCACCGGCCAGCATCTCGAAGCGGCGCTCCTCGCGCCCAAGCCGGCGCCAGTGGTCGACGAGCTTGTAGCGGGCCACCGTCATGGCCCAGGGCACGGAAGGCTCTGGCGGGGCCGGTCCACGGACGGCGTCGACGGCGGCGAGGAACGTCTCGGCACACAGGTCCTCAGCCACCGCCGTTGTGCCACAGCGGCGGGCCAGGTAGCCGTAGACATGGGGAAGGGCCTGGTCGTAGAAGCGCAGGAAGCGCCCCACCGGGTCGTCGTCCACAGCCTGGTCCACGTCGACGGCTTGCTCGCCCACATCTTCATCATCGTCCGAGTGGCGACTCCTCCGACGGTCGAACCGAGAAATTGCCCGCACGCCCCGGCCAGGACAGATGGGCGTGCCCGGCCGGCGGTCGTGGCTTAGGTTCAACGTGATGCGCCTGTCGACCGCTTCGGGAAGGTGGGTCATCGCCGCCACCGTCCTCGGATCGGGAATGGCCGCCATCGACGCCACCGTCGTCGGGATCGCTCTGCCCAGCATCGGTCGTCAGTTCCACGCCGCACTCGGCACCCTGCAGTGGGTGGTCACCGGCTACACGCTGACGTTGTCCGCCTTCCTCCTCCTCGGCGGCTCCCTTGGTGACCGACTGGGCCGCCGCAAAGTGTTCTGCGTGGGTGTGGTGTGGTTCTCACTGGCCTCTGCTGCCTGTGCGCTGGCCCCCGACGCCGACGCGCTCATCGTGACCCGCCTCCTTCAGGGCGTGGGCGCTGCCCTCCTGACCCCGGGAAGCTTGGCCATCATCGAGGCATCGTTCGACCCCGAGGACCGGGGTCGGGCCATCGGTGCCTGGTCGGGCCTCGGCGGTGTGGCCACCGCCGCCGGTCCATTGCTCGGTGGCTACCTCATCGCCGCCGCCTCGTGGCGATGGATCTTCCTCATCAACCTGCCCGTCGGTGTACTGGTCCTTTTGCTGTCCATCCGCCACGTGCCCGAGTCGCGAGACCCGAGTGTCACCGGGGCCATCGACGTACCGGGAGCCGTCCTGGCGGTGATCGCACTCGGCGGTCTCACCTATGGCCTGATCGAAGGACCGGCTCGAGGGTGGTCGGATCCTTCGGTGCTCGGCCTGCTCGCGGTGGGCGTCATGGGGGCGGTTGGATTCATCCTCGTCGAACGATCGACGGCGACGCCGATGCTGCCCCTCGGGGTCTTCCGCATCCGCCAGTTCACGGTGACCAATGCCGTGACCTTCATCATCTACGCCGCCCTCGGCGGCGTGCTCTTTCTGTTGCCGGTCACGCTGCAGGTCGTTGATGGCTACTCGCCCTTGGAGTCGGGCGCGGCGCTGCTCCCGCTGACGCTCATCATGCTGCTGTTGTCGGCCCGGTCTGGTCGCCTGGCGGCGCGCATCGGCCCGCGGGTGCAGATGACTGTGGGGCCCATCGTGGTCGCCGTCGGCGTCGCCTTGCTCTCGCGGGTGGCCACTGACCACTCCTATCTGTCGGGCGTACTGCCCGCGGTGATCGTCCTCGGGCTGGGGTTGGCCACGACGGTGGCGCCGCTCACCACCACGGCGCTCGGGTCGGTCTCCGAGCAGCACGCCGGGTTGGCCTCTGCCGTCAACAACGACGTGGCTCGGGTGGGGGGTCTCCTCGCCGTTGCCATCTTGCCGGCGCTGGCCGGCATCACCGGTCAGAGCTACCTTCAACCCTCGCACCTGGCCGGTGAATTTCGCACCGCCATGTTCATCGCCGCGACCTGGTGCGTTGCCGGAGGCCTCGCCTCGGGAGCCGGTATCCGTAACCCGAGCAGGCCGACCCCGTCCGGGCCGGACAGGGGACGGCCGGCTGATGTCGAGGCGGCTGGATTCCACTGCGCTCTCGAGGCGGCACCTCTCGCCGCTGAATCCTGACCGGCGCTCGCCCCGTGGCCGCTGCTCCGTGGTGGCCGGTGTCAGGTGTCAGGTGTCGGCCAGCTCGTAGACAGCGTGGACCGGCCAGTGGTCGGACGGGGGAACGTGGTCGGCGAACACGTGAGGTGACGAGGCCGACAGCGGCCGGGATCGTTCGTTGGCCACGATCCAGTCGTAGACAAAGTTTGAGGAGAATCCGTACGTGAGCAGCCGGTCGCCGAAGGCGGGCATGGTCGGTGGCGGCAGCTGGGCGAGCTTGGCGAAGCAGCTGTGGAAGCCACTTGCGAACAGATGAGCCAAGGGCACGAGGGCGTCGGCGAAGTCCCCGACGAGGAACGCGGGCTCGTCGGCGTCCACCAAGCGGTCGGTTGCCTCAATGGTTCGTTTGGTCTCCGCCACGCGGCTGCTCCAACCCTCGTCGAGCTCCTTCGGGGTGTCGGCTGCGGTGAGGTGCACCGAACCGACCCAGAGGGTCCGGGGTCGGTCCCGCAGCTGGAGGCGGACCCAGAACAGGCGGCGATCGCTCGGGGCTTCGATCCCGATGTCCTCGGCCCCGTGGGCGACCTGCTCGAAGAGCTGGTTGTCCCACCAGATGTTCCCCTCGGTCGTCCATCCGGAGAAGGCGTCCTCCACCCGGGCATGGCCCGGGAGGGCTTCGTCGATGAGGGTGGCACTCTCCACTGACACCTCTTGGACGCACATCACGTCCGGTCGGTACGTCGTGCAGAAGCGCCGGAGAGCCGGGGATCGCTCTTCCCACCGTGTCGTGCCCCACAGGTTGTAGGTGACGATCGACATGCGAACGGGAAACACGGGCATCTCTTCTACTCACCAACCTCGGCCAGTCGGAACCACGGCAGTCGACCCGATGCGCCGGGATCAGACGACCTTGAGCGAGACCTCGATGTTCCCGCGGGTCGCGTTGCTGTAGGGACACACCTGGTGGGCCGCGGCCACGATCTTCTCCGCGGTGTCCTCATCGACACCAGGGATGTGCACGTCGAGCTCGACTGCGAGCCCGAACGCACCTCCCTCGATGGTGCCGATCGTCACCCTGGCCGTCACCTCAGAGTCGCCGGTGTCGGCGCCCATCCGGCGGGCGACCACGGCCATGGCGCTCTGAAAGCAGGCGGCGTAGCCGAGGGCGAAGAGCTGTTCGGGGTTTGTCGCTCCACCGGCTCCTCCCATCTCGGCCGGAGGGCGCAGGTCGAGATCCAGCACGCCGTCCGACGAGTGGCCGTGGCCCTCGCGCCCTCCCTTCACGCTGGCCTCGGCCGTATAAAGGGGTTTCTTCAGAGCAGTGGGCATCGTCCTCTCCTCCTTTCTTCTCGATCGAGAGTCGAGCCCACTGCGGCTCCTGACTCGTCGAGCAATCCGGCCCTTGATCACAGCGTGGCACGCAGCCGTCCTCCGCGCCGTCCTCCACTATTCGGCTAGAAATCACTCTTTACAGATCACTCGAATTAGAATATTATCGCAGGAATGCCTCGTTCGGCTCGTTCAAATCCCCTGGCCCTGGCGGTGCTGGTGACCCTGGCCGAGCGGCCCATGCACCCCTACGAAGTCGCCCAGACCCTGCGACAGCGGGCCAAGCAGGAGACCGTGCGCCTCAACTACGGGTCGCTCTACGCCGTCGTCGAAGGGCTCGAGCGGCGGGGCCTCATCCGGGCCACGGAGACGGTGAAGGACGGAAAGCGCCCGGAACGCACGATCTACGAGATGACCGACGACGGGCAGCGCGAGATGGTCGACTGGATGACCGAGCTCATCGGTGTCCCCATCAAGGAGTACCCCGCCTTCATGGCCGGGCTCTCGTTTCTTCCCGCCCTCGAGCCCGACGATGCGCTTGCCGCGCTGCGCATCCGAGCGGACGTGCTCACCGTGAAGCTGGCCGGGCTCAAGGGCGGCATGGAGGCGGCCAAGAAGGCCGGCCTGCCTCGACTCTTCGAGCTGGAGGTCGAGTACGAGGAGGAGCTCCTGTCGGCGGAGCGGAAATTCGTACGAGCACTCATCGAGGACATCGAGGCGGGGGTGCTCGAGGGCCTTGAGATGTGGAAGAGCTTCCACGCTGACGGCGCCAACCTTGAGGGAGGCACGTTCACGTTCGAACTGCCCAGCGAATGACGTAACAGGAAAGTCCCGGTCCGCCTGTTGGCGGCACACGATCCGGACCCGTACGAGCACGCCGAGCCCGATCGACAGGGAACGACGACCGACGCAGCACCCCGAGCGTCGCGACCCCTTGTCGAGCGGACTCGTCCCATCCACGAAAACCGACACGAAAAAGGAGCACGCCCATGGACGCCCTCATCGAAGCCCGCGGTCTCACCAAGAACTTCGGCAAGGTCCGAGCCCTCGCCGACTTGGACCTGACCCTGCCAACCGGACGAGCCGTCGCCATCCTTGGCCCCAACGGGGCCGGGAAGACGACGTTCATCCGCATGGTGGCCACGTTGATCCAGCCCGATGCCGGGACGCTGCGAGTCGAGGGCCACGATGTGGTCCACGAATCGATGGCCGTCCGCCGAATGATCGGTCTGGCCGGTCAGTCAGCCGCCGTCGAAGGGATGATGACCGGGCGAGAGAACCTGGTCATGGTGGCCCGCCTCTACGGTCAGGGAGCGTCGGGAGCGAAGTCGAGCGCGGCTCGGATTCTCGAGCAGGTGCGCTTGACCGACGCAGCCGATCGGCTGGTCAAGACCTATTCGGGGGGCATGCGCCGACGCCTCGACCTCGGGGCCAGTTTGGTCGGTTCTCCCCGCCTGCTCCTCCTCGACGAACCGACGACCGGCCTCGACCCGGTGAGCCGCAACGAGATGTGGGATGGCATCCGAGAGATGGGCGAAGCCGGCACCGACATGCTGCTGACGACGCAATATCTCGACGAGGCCGACCACCTCGCGGCCTACATCGTCATCATCGACGAGGGTCGAGTCATCGCCCAAGGCACGCCGGGCGAGCTCAAGTCCCGAGCCGGCTCCGACATGGTCGAGCTCCACACCAACGACGTCGCCGCGATGCAGCGGGCCGCCCAGGTACTGGCGTCGCTGGGGGCGGGCCAACCGACGACCGATCCCTCAACACGGCGGTGCTCGCTGGCGGCGCCCGACGGGCCCCGGCTCCTGCCCGTTGTCGTCCGGGCGCTCGACGACGCCGCCGTGGCGGTCGAGGACATCACCTTGCGCCGGCCGACGCTCGACGAAGTGTTCCTGGCGCTAACCGGACGCACCACGAAGACATCCGACGGCACGAAGAAGCGCGCCGACGAGATGGCCAACACGAGTCACAAGGAGAGTGCGGCATGACCATGGACATCACGCTCGACGCCCGCAGGCCGGCCCGCGCTCCGGGGCCTCCGGCAGACAACGCGGGTGCGTCCTATCTGGTGGCCTCGCGCCAGGTGGCCGCACGGACGCTCAAGAAGTTCGTCCGAACGCCGGCCCTTCTCGTGGCCGGGACGGCGCAGGGGGTCCTCTTCCTCCTGATCTTCCGCTACGTCTTCGGCGGCGCCGTTTCCCATACCGGAAGCCTCAACTATGTGGACTTTCTGGTCCCCGGGTTCGTGGTCACCGGCGTCCTCTTCCAGGGGATGAGCGCGGCGAGCGGGGTGGCCGATGACCTCGACGCCGGGTTGTTCGATCGGTTGCGCAGCCTGCCCATCCGACTCCTGTCCATCCTGACCGGTCGAGTCGGAGCTGACTCGGCCCTCGTCGCCTGGGGTGTCGTCACCATGACGGCGGTCGGCTTCTTGGTCGGGTTCCGAATCTCCGGCAGCACGACCGACGCGTTGGCCGCATTGGGACTGACGGTGCTCTACGGGTTCGCCTTCGTGTGGCTCTTCATCGCGCTGGGACTGATGGCCGGCAGTCCGCAGGCCGCGCAAAGCCTTTCCTTCCTGGTGTTCCCGCTCAGCTTCGTGTCGTCGGCCTATGTGCCGGTGTCGACGATGCCCGGGTGGATGCAGGGTTTCGCCAGCCACCAGCCGATGACCGTGATGTGCAACACGGTGCGACTCTTGACCGGTGGTCGAGCGGCACAGGCGCTACTGGGCCATTCGCTGACGTACTACTTGGTGCCTTCGCTGCTCTGGGGGGCCGGGATCGTGGCCGTGTTCGCACCCTTGGCGCTGTGGCGCCTGAAGCGGTCGTAGATCGGATCCCTGAGGCGACGGCGGGCGGAGCCCACGACCGTGCCGGTCGGAAGGCCGGGCCCCAGAAGGCGGATCCGCTCCTCGCCTACTCTGAGAAGGTGGAGGCGGAAGGACTGCTGTGAGCACCGAGAATGTCGCCATCCTGTTCACGGACATCGTCGGGTCCACCGAGCTGTCCTTCGGGCTCTCGGTCGAAGCAGCCGACGAGGTCCGTCGAGACCACTTCGCCATCCTGCGTAAGGCAATCGCCGAGTACGGCGGCAACGAGGTCAAGAACCTCGGTGACGGGTTGATGGTGGTGTTTCCAGCCGCCTCGGCCGCATTGGCGTGCGGCGTCGCCATGCAGCAAGGAGTTGATCAGAACAGCCGGCGGAGACAGGTAGTCGGCCTCCGGGTCGGACTGAGTGTCGGCGAGGTGAGTCGCGAGGAGGACGACTTCTTCGGCGATGCCGTCGTGGAAGCGGCCAGGTTGTGCGCCCGTTGCGAGAGTGGACAGATACTGGCCGCGGAACTGGTTCTCGTCATCGCCGGTCGCCGGGTGCGGACCGAGTGCCGTTCGCTTGGCCCATTGCCGTTGAAGGGGCTGCCTGAACCACTCGAGACGGTCGAAGTCCTGTGGGAGCCGGTGGCTGGTGACGGAGACATGGCCGTTCCCCTACCCGCTCGTTTGGCTGTCCGTCCCGATGTCGGCGTGGTGGGTCGCGAGGGTGAGATCGAGACGATTGCCGAAGCCATGAAGCGGGTGACCGTGAGCGGGAACCACGAGGTTGTGCTCGTCTCTGGCGAGGCCGGGCTGGGCAAGACCACCTTGGTGGCGGAGACGGCTCGGTGGGCGTTTGAATCGGGCGCCTGCGTGCTCTTCGGGCACTGTGAGGAAGGACTGGCCACTCCCTACCAACTCTTCGCCGAAGCACTCGGCCACTACGTGACGCACGCCCCCGAGGACCAGCTTCGCCTTCATGTCGAAACGACGGGATCCGACTTGGCAGGATTGATCCCGTCCCTGACCCGGCGCATTCCGGACCTTCCGTCGTCGACGATCACCGATTCGGACAGCGAGCGTTACCTCCTCTTCGCAGCCGTCGTTGGTTTGCTGTCGGCGATGAGCGAGGACCGCGCCGTTGTCCTCGTGCTGGACGATCTCCAATGGGCCGACAGCGGGAGCCTGCTACTCCTCCGCTACCTGGCCGCCTCCACCGTCTCCCTGCGCCTGCTTGTGGTCGGGAATTACCGGGACAGCGAGCTGCCTCACTCCCATGCCTTGGTCGAGGCCTTGGCCGCGCTGCGCCGGCAGGAGAGGGTCACCCGGATCGAGCTCAAAGGACTCGACGATGTCGGGGTCGTGGATCTGATGGAGGCAGCGGCGGGCCACCGACTTGACGAGGACGGTGTGGGACTGGCCCACGCCATCCATCGAGAGACGGACGGCAATCCCTTCTTTGTGAGCGAGGTGCTTCGCAACCTCGTGGAGACCGGGAGCATCCGCCAGAACGCCGAGGGGTTCTGGCAAGCGGAACCCGCATTGGAGGGAACGGCCCTCCCGGACTCGATACGAGAGGTCATTGGCGCACGCGTGCTGCGGTTAGGCAAGGAGGCAAGCCGGATACTGGGTGTGGCGGCGGTCATCGGACGAGACTTCGATCTCGATCTCTTGTGTCACGCAACATCCACCACCGACGACCAGCTTCTCGACGTCCTTGAGGACGCGGCGGCCGCCGCCCTGGTGCAAGAGCCGGCCGACGCCTCCGGCCGCTACAGCTTCGCCCATGCGCTCATCCAACACACGCTGTACGAGGACATGGGGCCGAATCGCCGGGCTCGTGCGCACCGCCAAGTGGCCGAATCCTTGGAGGAACTGTGCGGCGATCGTCCTGGGATCCGTGTCGGTGAACTGGCTCGGCATTGGATGAATGCGACCCAGCCAACCGACCTGTCGAAGGCAATCGACTATTCACGACAGGCCGGTGATGCCGCCCTCAGTGCCCTCGCTCCTGCTGACGCTCTCCGGTACTACGCCCAGGCCGTGGATCTCTTCTCGCAGACCTCGAAGCCCGATCCCATCGTGGGCATCGACCTCGCGGTCGGCCTGGGAACCGCGCAGCGCCAATGTGGCGATCCAGCCTTCCGGGCCACGTTGCTCGACGCTGCCCGCCGGGCTGCTGACCTCGACGATACGAGCCGCCTCGTCTCTGCTGCACTAGCGAACGACCGGGGTTTCTTCAGCATGGCGGGCACAACTGATCCCAACAAGATCGAAATACTCGAGATGGCCCTCGACCGTCTGCCTGCCGAGGACCCTGACCGGTCCAGGGTGCTCGCCTGCCTCTGCTCCGAACTGACCTACGGGAGCACGCTGGATCGACGCAAGTCGTTGGCTGAGCAGGCGATGGCCATCGCTGGTGCCACTGAGGATGATGCCACCATCGTTTGGGTTCTCAACCACGTGTACGTCGCCCTCTGCGTCCCGGAGTTGATGGAGGAGTCGTGGACTCGGACCGCCGAAGCGCTGACCCGATCCGAACGGATGGGTGATCCACTCCTTCAGTTCTTTGCCACCGGGTTTCGGGCTTGCACGGCGACCCACTTCGGGGACGTCGACGAAGCGGCTCGCTGTCTCGATGCCCAGACGTTATTGGCGGAGCAGCTCAACCAACCCATGCTGGATTGGCTCATCGCGTGGATGCGCGGCGGGCAAGCTCAGATCATGGGGAGCATCGACGAAGCGGAGCGTCTGGCCAACGCCTCACTCGAACTCGGGACCGAAGCTGGGCAAGAGGACGCGTTCTCCTTCTTCGGTCCGCAGCTCATCATCGTGAACTTCCAGCGCGGGACCTTGGGCGACCTTCTCCCGCTGGTCGAACAGATCGAGCCGGCTCTGCCCAACCTCGACCTCGGCCCGGTCTTTGCTCTGGTCCATGTCGAGGCGGGCCGCACCGAGGAGGCGCTTCCGTACCTCCGTGAATTCGCATCGCAGAACTTCACCATGTCGATGGACCCCATCTGGCTTCTCAACATGAGTTGCTACGCCGAGTCGATCATCCAATGTCACATGGTGGAGTACGCCGAGCCAGTCCTTCGTCAGCTGACAGCCTGGGCTCACCTGCTGGCCAACACCGGCGGACTCGCGGTCTTTGGTCCCGTCACCCACTTTCTCGGCGGCCTCGCCTGTCTGCTCGACCGCTATGACGATGCGGAGAACTACTTTCGCCAGGCGGCCGACTTCAGCGCTCGAATCGGGGCATCCTTCTTCGGGGCTCGAACGAACCTGGCTTGGGGAGAAATGTGCGCCAAGCTGCAGAGGGACGGTGACGCCGAGCGGGCTCGCAACCTCCTCGATGCGGCTCTCTCTTCTGCCTCGTCGAACGGCTACGCAGTGGTCGAGCAGCGCGCCATCGCCGCCCTCCGATCGTTGAATTGATGATGTGCCACTGGCTTCGGCCGACGGCCAGGACGGTTCACCCTGGCAGCTGGCCTGTCCGTAGCCCTTAGTACTCGATGGTCCGGGCCGCCGGCGCTCGTGGCGCACCGCTGACCGCGGCGAGGTGCGCGGGCCGCACGGACGACAGGGGCTGGGCCAGATCCTCGAGGGACTTCCGTTCGGCGTCGATGCCGAGGAAGACCTCGACCAGCCCGCCGATGGCCATGACCGAGGCGCCGATCAAGTAGCCGATGAATAGCTTGAAGTGGTCCTGGCCGTTGCCGATGAGCATGCCGTAGAGCCACGGCCCGAGGGCCCCGAAGGTCTGAACGATGGCGAAGAAGACGGCGATGGCCTTGGCCCGTACCTCGACGGGAAAGATCTCGCTCACCGTGAGATAGGCGGCGCTGGCTCCCGCCGAGGCGAAGAAGAAGACCACGCACCAGCACGCCGTCTGCGTCACCGCGTTGAGCACACCGGCTTGGAACAGGAAGGCACTCATGGCAAGGTGGGTGCCCGCGACCAGGTAGGTGCCGGAGATCATGCGCCGTCGCCCAATGGTGTCGAACAGGCGCCCGATGGTCAGTGGACCGATGAGATTCCCGAACGCGAAGAAGATGAAGTAGTAGGCCGTGTCCGTAGCCGGGACGTTGTAGATCTTGATCAGCACCAGCGAGTAGGTGAAGAAGATGGCGTTGTAGAGGAAGGACTGGGTGATCATCAGCGAGGCCCCGAGGACGGCCCGTCTCGGGTAGTGAACGAAGAGGGTGCGGGCCAGGGCGACGAAGCCGATGTCGGTGGCCGGGGTGATCTCGATGGCCTTACCCTCGTCGACCTCTCCAAGAGTGCCGCCCGAGTGCTGCACGTGTTCCTCGATGGCGCGGACAGCCTCCTCGGCCTCCCGTTCTCGGCCATGCATAACCAGCCAGCGGGGGCTCTCGGGAAGGTTCTTGCGGATGAAGATGATCACGAAACCAAGGGCCGGCCCGAAGAGGAAGGCCACCCGCCACGAGTAGCTCACCGGCAGGTGGTTGACGACCAGCAGGGTGAGCACGGTGGCGAGGAGGGCGCCGCCCCAGTAGGTGCCGTTCACGGCGATGTCCACCCGGCCGCGATAGCGGGCTGGGATCAGTTCGTCGATGGCCGAGTTGATGGCGGCGTACTCTCCCCCGATGCCGGCGCCGGCGATGAACCGAGACAGCCACACCCAATAGACCCAGCCCGGCGAGTGCCCGAAGGTGAGGGCGGTGAGGACACCACCGAATAGATAGACGCCCAGGGTGATGAGGAAGAGGTTGCGCCGTCCCCACTTGTCGGAGAGGCGTCCGAAGAACAGGGCCCCGGACACCTCCCCCAGCAGATAGACGGTGCCGACCGCAAAGGCGACTTCGGAGGACGAGAGGTTGAGGGCCTGCTTCTGGCTGATCAACCCTTCGGCATTGCTGGCAATGGTGATCTCGAGCCCGTCGAGGACCCAAGCCACTCCGAGAGCGACCACCAGTCGGGTGTGGAATCGGGACCAGCCCAAACGGTCGAGTCGGGCCGGTATCAGGCTCCGAATGACCCCGTCTCGAGCGCCGCCCCCAGGATCCCGTCCCGTCACCTCAGCGCTGAGCGCCGTTACGTCACACCCCCATTGTGAGATCCGACTTGTGTGGCGGTTTCTTTACCCAGCGGGAGCGTTGGCCATTCGGGCGGGCTTCCCGGGCCACCGACGCTGCGCTTCGCGCGGCGCTCGCCGCCGGTTAACTCGTTGAGTGGTCCGCGACGACCTGAGCGCGGAGCTGCCGACGCAGCAGCTTGCCGCCCGGGGACCGCGGTAGCTCGGTGAGCTCTTGGACCTCGCGGGGCAGCTCGGCTCGGGCGAGGTAGGGAGCGGCGAACGCCCGAAGTTCGTCGATGCGCAGCGGCGCGCCGGGCCCCGGTGGCACGACGAACGCGACGACCGCGCTCACCCCATTCGTCGTCGGGCAGGCCGACAATGCAGACCTCGGCTACTCGCGGGTGGCCCAACAGGACTCGCTCGACGACCGATGGACTCACGTTCACACCGCCGCTGATGACGATGTCTTTTCTCCGGTCGGTGACGACGATGCGACCGTCGCTCTCGACGCGACCGAGATCGCCCGTCCGCAGCCGACCATCAGAGGTGAATGCAGCCCGCGTCGCCACCTCGTCATCGAGGTAGCCGTTCATGAGCACGCCGCCAGCGACCAGGATCTCGCCATCGTCGGCGACTTGGAGGTCGACACCGGGCAGCGGATGGCCGTCGTGGGCGCAGCCGCCGCCCGTTTCGGTCAAGCCGTAGGTGGTTGTCGGCGACCCGCCCGCCTCGACGCAGCGGTCGAGTAGGTCGGGCTCCACCGGCCCGCCGCCGAGGAGGATCCGCCGGAACCGCGACAGTGGGGCGCCCGCCTCGAGCATCCGGACGAGCTGGGTGGGGACGAGCGAGACGATCGTGCACGTCCCGGCGCCTTTGGCTACCTCGGTCGACCGAGAAGCCCGGATGGACGGTGAGTGGGGTTCCGCAGAAGTAGCTCCGGGCCACGATGGCGAGCCCGGCCACGGCGTGCAGCGGCAGGCAGGCGAGCCATCGATCGGCGCCCGGCTGGATGCCGAGGCCGTCGGTGACCGCGCGAGCCGACGCCTCCACCGCCGCTCGGGAGAGGAGGACGGAGCGGGGCCCCCCCGTCGTTCCCGAGGTGCTGACGACGGCGGCAATGCCGGCCGGCAACCGCCGACCGCCATCCAGCTTCGAGGTGCCGGAGTGGTCGACGACGGCGTTCGGGCGGAGGGAGGCGACCACGGCGTCGAGCCGACGGCGGGGCTGATCGGGGTCGACCACACCCACGGCGAGGCCCTCGTCCCAGGCCCGACGCACGGCGTCGGCGGCCTCCGGCGGGGGCAGCCGCACCAGGAGGAGAGGGGATTCACCGTCCTCGGACACGACGCCAGCTTAACGATTGGAGCATTTGCTCCTAGAGTTGCAAGTCCAATGGAACCGACGCAGGTCATTCGCCCTGGGGCCAAGTGGGAGGTGCTGGACACCGGCTACGAGGACGTCCGCTACGAACGGTCGGACGGCATGGCCAAGCTGACCATCTGCCGGCCGGAGGTGCGCAACGCCTTCCGCCCGACCACCCTCTTCGAGCTGCCGACGCCGTCGAACGGGTCCGGAACGATCCCGACGTGGGCTGTGCCATCCTCACCGGTGAGGGGACCGAGGCCTTCTGCTCGGGTGGCGACCAGCGGGTGCGAGGCGACGACGGCTACGTCGGTGCCGACGGCGTGGGCCGGCTCAACGTGCTCGACCTCCAGATCCAGATCCGACGGCTGCCCAAGCCCGTCGTGGCCATGGTGGCGGGCTACGCCATCGGCGGCGGCCACGTCCTGCACCTCGTCTGCGACCTGACCATCGCCGCCGACAACGCCGTCTTCGGCCAGACGGGGCCCCGAGTCGGGCTCGTTCGACGGTGGGTACGGCTCGGGACTCCTCGCCCGGATCGTCGGTCAGAAGAAGGCGCGCGAGATTTGGTTCCTGTGCCGCCAGTACGGCGCCGAGGAGGCCCTCGCCATGGGCCTCGTGAACGCAGTGGTGCCGCTGGCCGAGCTCGAGGAGACGGTCGTTGCCTGGTGCAGGGAGATGCTGCAGCACAGCCCGCTGGCCATGCGAATGCTGAAGGCGTCGTTGAACGCAGTCGACGACGGTCTGGCCGGCATCCAGCAACTGGCCGGCGACGCCACGCTGCTCTACTACCTGAGCGAGGAGGCCCAGGAGGGCAAGCGGGCCTATCTCGAGAAGCGGCCTCCCGACTTCGGCCGGTTCCCGAAGCGGCCGTGAGCTCGGCGCCGCCCGGGGCCGGCGACCGGACCCGTCGGTGACCACCGCCGGCCAATGGGTGGCCGGCGCCCGCCCGAAGACGCTGCCGCTCGCCGTCGGGCCGGTGCTCGTGGGCACCGCCGCGGCCTCGACCGTCGGTCCCACCATCTGGTGGCGGTTCGCCGCCGCCCTCGGCGTGTCGCTGGCCCTGCAGGTCGGCGTGAACTACGCCAACGACTACTCGGACGGGCTCCGGGGTACCGACCAGCGACCGACGGGGACCCATGCGGCTCACGGCCAGCGGCACGGCCTCGGCCCGGTCGGTGCGCGGGCGCGGCTGCGATCGCCCTGGCCACGGCGGCCGCGATCGGCACCGGGCTGGCCGTCGCCGTCGACCTCCGACTGCTCGTCTCGGGGTGTTGTGCGTGGCTGGTGCCTGGCTCTACAGCGGAGGGCGCCGCCCCTACGGCTACCACGGATTCGGCGAGGTGGCTGTGCTGTTCTTCTTCGGCTTCGTGGCCACGCTCGGCTCGGCCTACGTGCAGCATCGCACGCTGCCGTCGGCTGCCTGGTGGGGATCCCTCGTCGTGGGCCTGCCGGCCTGCGCCGTGCTCGTCGTCAACAACCTCCGCGACATCGAGACCGATCGCGTCGCCGGCAAACGGACCTTGGCGGTGCGGATTGGAGGACGGCGCACGCGGGCCGCCTATTGTCGTCGGCCTCCTCGTTGTTGCTTTCCTCGCCCTCGATACCCATCGCCGTCGAGCACCCGACCGCAAGCATCGCCTTGGCCGCCGCGCCCATGGCCGTCGCTCCGGCCCGGCGGGTGCTTCGCGGCGGACGACAGCCCGCCGGTGCTGGTACACGTGCTGGTCCTCACCGTGCGGTTGGCCGTCGTCTTGGCCGTGCTGCTGGCCGTGGGGCTGGCACTGGCGTGAACGATCTGCGATGGCACCGCCTCCGGCTCGGGGGTCGCCGGGTCGTCCTCGCCGACGGTCCCTGCGGGTGGGGCGAGGCATCGCCGTTCGTGGGGTACCCGTGCGCACCGTATGCCGCTCTGCGCGCCGCCCTCGAGGCGGCCACTCGTCCTTGGCCCACTCCCGTGCGGGAGTTCGTTCCCGTCAACGCCCTGGTTTCCGACGCGGCGTTCCGGCCGGCGGACCTCACCGGGTTCGCCTGCGTGAAGGTCAAGGTGGGGCGGCCCGACCCCGAAAGCGATCTCGCCCTCGTCGCCGCGGTGCGAGACGCCGTCGGACCGCGGGTCGCCCTCCGCGTCGACGCCAACGGTGCCTGGGACGAGGAGACTGCCGTCTCCATGCTCGGACGCCTGTCCCACTTCGACCTCGAGCTCGTCGAGCAGCCGGTGCGGACCATCTCGGCTATGGCGCGGGTGCGGCGCCGGGTGCGGGTCCCGCTGGCGGCTGACGAATGCGTTCGCTCTCCCGAGGATGCCCGGCTGCTCCGCAGGCTCGAGGCGGCCGACGCCGTCGTCCTCAAGGTCCAGCCGCTCGGGGGAACGGAGCGGGCGCGACAGATCGCCGAGATGGCCGGCCTCCCGGCCGTCGTCACCTCCATGATGGAGACGTCGGTCGGCATCGCTGTCGCTCTCTACCTGGCGGCGTCCCTCGACGAGCTTCCCTACTCCTGCGGCCTGGCTACGGCACCCAAAATAGGAGCGGACGTGACCAATCGGCCGCTCGTGCCCGAGCAGGGCCAAATGCGTGTCCGGCGCGTCGTGCCCGACCTCGATCGGTTGACATCGGCGCTCGACGCCGCCGGTCAGCGAGGTGGATCGTGAGCCGCCGCCCGAGTCACCGTCTGACGGACGGCATCGGCGACGGTGCCGGGCGCCTCGAGTGGAAGCGCGTGGCCGCCCTCGGCGCGCACGCGGACCGCGCCACGGACGTCGGCTGCCATGCGGTCTCCGATGCTTCCATAGCGCTCGTCGCGGCTGCCGGTGACGACCGAGACGGGGATGTCGAGCTCCGACAGCCGCGACCAAAGCGGTTCTTGGGCTCCTTGGCCGAGCGCCCGCAATTGGTGCTGGAGTCGGTGCGACCGTCGTGGACTCAGCCCGTCGGGCCAGCCTCCTCCGCTCCCTCCGGCAGCGTGGCGAACAGCGGCTGGGCCAGCCACTGTCGGAGGAAGGCCTCGACACCGGTTCGGGCCACGTCACCGGCCAACTCGTCGTCGGCCCGGGCCCGGGCGGCTCGCTCGTCGTCGTCCTCGATGCCCGGCGAGGCGCTCACCACGACCAGGCCGCGGACGAGATGCGGGGCGTCGAGGGCGGCGCGCAGACACAACCGACCGCCCATGGAATAGCCGCAGAAGACGGCCGGACCATGGGCTCGGGCCAGGTGGTCGGCGGTGGCCACGAAGTCGAGATCGTCGGGCACGATCGCGGTGATGACGTCGAGCCGAGGCCCGCGACGCCCGGGCCAGCCGGCCGCGTACCGCGTCCCAAGACGAGGGCGACTGGGTGAAGCCGTGCACCAGCACCGCCCGCATAGGAGGTGATCCTATGAGTGGGGATCCGAACACCACCTTCAGCCGTTGTCTCACCGACGAGTGGTGGCGGGCCGGTCTCGTCCACGCCGTGCTCTCTCCGGGCTCGCGTTCGGCCCCGATGGCGCTGGCCTTGGCCGAGCACCCGGGCGTCAACCTCCACGTCCACGTGGACGAGCGTTCGGCGTCGTTCCTGGCCCTCGGCCTGGCCAAGGCGTCTGGTCGGCCCGTGGCTCTGTTGTGCACCTCGGGCACGGCCGCGGCCAACTTCCATCCTGCTGTCCTCGAGGCACACCACGCGTCGGTCCCGCTCCTCGTGTGCACGGCCGACCGGCCGCCGGAGCTGCGTGGGGTGGGTGCGCCGCAGACGGTCGACCAAGCGCATCTCTTCGGTGGGGCCACGCACTGGTACGCCGAGCCCGAGACGCCGGCCGTCGGGCAGCAACCGTCGACGTGGCGGTCGCTCGCCGCCCGGGCCTGGGCCGAGGCGCAGGGACCGCCGGCAGGCCCGGTGCACCTCAACCTGCCGTTCCGCGAACCGCTCGTCCCCGACGACGGTGACCGCCCCCCCTTCGAGTTGGGCGGCCGGCCGGACGGTCGCCCGTGGATGGCGGTGGATCGAGGGCGCGGGGTCGACGAGGAAGTGGTGGCCCGGCTGGCGTCGCGCCTCGAGGGGATGGAGCGCGGGGTCCTCGTTTCCGGCTTCGGCGCCGGGCTGCGGCCCGGCGGGCTCGACGGCCTGGCCCGGGTCACCGGGTGGCCGATACTGGCCGACCCTGTCTCCAACCTGCGCACCGGTCCCCACGCCATCTCCACCTACGACGCCCTCGCCCGGGTCGAGAGCGTCGCCACTGCTCTCCGGCCCGAGCTCGTCCTCCGAGTCGGGGCTCCCCTCACCTCCAAATCGGCCATGTCGTGGCTGGCGTCGGCGCCCACGGTGGTCGTCGATCCCCGCCAGTCGTGGGCCGACCCCGAAGGCGTGGCCGACACCGTCGTTCTCGGCGACGCCCAAGCGTTTGTCGACGCAGTGGCCGAACGCATCGACGCGCCTCTGATCAACGTGGGCTGGCGAGAGGAATGGGAAAGCGCCGAGCGAAAGGCCCGGACGGCCATCGACGGTGTGCTGGACGGCTGGTCCACGCCGTTCGAGGGCAGAGTCGCCCGTGACGTAATGGGGGCGCTGCCCGAGGAGAGCGCCTTGGTCGTGGCCTCGAGCATGCCCATCCGCGACCTCGAGTCCTTCGCCGTGCCACGCGCCGGGGTGACCGTGTTCGCCAACCGCGGGGTCAACGGCATCGACGGCTTCGTCTCCACTTCCCTCGGGGTGGCCGCCGCCCGCCCGTGGTCGACCACGGTCGCCCTTGTCGGCGACCTCTGCTTCCTGCACGACAGCAACGGTCTGAGCGGAGCAGCACGGAGCGGGGTCGACACGGTCTTCGTGGTGGTGGACAACAACGGCGGCGGCGTCTTCTCGTTCCTGCCGCAAGCCCGGCTACCCGAGCACTTCGAGACGCTGTTCGGGACCCCGGTCGACATGGACCTGCCCCGACTGGCTGACGCCTATGACGTGCCGCACACCGCGGTCGATGCGGCCGACGGTCTCGCCCCGGCCGTCGCCGACGCGGTGGAGGCCGGAGGGGTGCGGGTCGTGTACGTGCGCACCGACCGGACCGACAACGTGGACCGCCATCGTCTGGTCGTGGCCGAGGTCGAGCGCGCCTTTACGGAGTGAGAGAGGGACCGTCGACGCCGGCGTCGTCTTCGCCGGTACCGGGGCGGAGTGCGGCGTACATGGGACCGAACTTCGCTGCCGTTTCCATCCATTCGCGGTCCGGGTCGGACCCGGCGACGATGCCCGCCCCGGCGTGGAGAACGGCGTGGTGGCCGTTGATCCGGGCGCACCGAAGGGCGACGGCGAACTGGCCGTCTCCCGACGAGTCGACCCAGCCGACCGGTCCCGCGTAGAGGCCGCGAGGCCCTCCCTCGAGCCGGCGGATCAGTGCCAGCGCCGACTCGGTGGGGACGCCGGCCACGGCTGGGGTCGGGTGCAGGGCGAGGGCGAGGTCGAGCGCCGAGGCGGAGGTGTTGGAAAGGCGCGCCTCGATGTCGGTCACGAAATGGGAAAGGCCGACGAGCCGGGTGGTCATCGGTCCCGAGACCGATGGCGCTTCGGTGGCGAATGGAGCGAGGGCTTCGACCACGGCGTCGACCACCAGTCGGTGCTCGCGTCGGTCCTTGTCGGACCGGTCGAGCCACGACACGGCCGCGGCCTCGGTCCCGGCGACGGTGCCGGCCATGGGCCGACTGCGGACCTGCGCACCGCGCCGCTCGACCAGCAATTCGGGGCTGGCGCCGACGACGTCGTCGGCCAGAAACACGAAGCAGCCGGGCTGTTGCGCCACGAGGCGAGCGGCAATCTCGGTGGCGGGGATGGGATGGTCGGCCCATACTTCGCGGTCGCGAGAGAGCACAACCTTTTCGAGCCCTCCCGACTCGATGGCGGCGAGGGCGGTACCGACGGCCTCCGCCCAGGCGGCGTGCGTCATGGGGCGGGCAGCCGCGTCGGGGCTCGCCCGTTCACCATCGGTGCCCGTGCCGCCGACGTCGTGTCGCCCACCGACCGGTGCGATCTCAGTGACCCAGGCTTGCCCCTCGTCGTCCATGCGCCACACGCGGGCCGGGATGATCACCTGCGCCTCCGGCATTTCGACCGGGTCGAAGGGCAGCGCGCCGACGGCGACCGGACGGCCCGGCGCCTCCTGCGGACCTTCAACGTCGATGTCGACGGCGCTGAGAACCTCTGCGACATTTCCGACTCGCACGCGGCGGGCCACGCCCTGGCAGACAAGCCCGCGACCCTCGTGCCAAAAAACGAAGCTGGCGCCGGCCAGCCAACGACCGACGTCGGGCTGACGGCCGAGGGCACGGGTCCGCGCCACCAGCCGATCGGTTCTGATGCCGATGGTCATCGGCGGGTCGCCGTGACCATGGCAACGGCTCCGAGGGTCATCTGCGAGACGTACGCGTCGTCGAATCCGGCTCCTTCGACCAGCGATCGGAGCGTCGGGGCGTCCGGCAGGTAGACGGTGGAGGCGGCCAGGTAGCGATAGGCATCCGGGTCGGACATCCGTCGGCCGAGCCACGGCACCATCCGGCCGAACCACAGGCGGTGGCCCGATCGGGCGAGCGCGGCGTGAGGCGTCGCCGCGTCCACCATGGCCACGCGACCGCCTTTTCGTAGGACCCGGGCGCACTCGCCGAAGAAGGCCCGAAGGTCGACGAAGTTGCGCAGAGCGAACCCGCAAGTGATGCCGTCGGCACTGGCGTCGGCGAAGGGCAGCCGACAGGCGTCACCACGGATGAGGCGGAGGGGGCGATGGTCCCGAGCGTCACGGGGCGGCCTCGGCCAACATGTTGGCGGACAGGTCCACACCGACCGAGCGCATCCCCTGAGTGCAGAGGATGCGGCCGAAGTCACCGGTCCCGCAGGCGAGGTCGAGGACCAGTGCCCCCGGCTCCAGTCCGAGTCGGTCCGCCGTCTTGCGTCGCCAGCGGCGGTCGAGGCCGAGCGAGATCACTCGGTTGACGCGTTCGTAGTCGGTGGCCACGCGGTCGAACATGGACTCGACGGCCGCCTGCTTGTCCTCCGGCGCCGGGAGGACTGGGTCGGTCGGTGCCGGCGGAGCGGTCACGGTTGCTCCGCCATTCGCTTTGCCTCCTGGGCGGCGGCGGCGATCTCGGCCGGCTCGCCCACGGACTCGAGGTGCTCCTGAGCCACCTCGAGCAGGACGCGCCGAAAGTGGTGGGCGACGAGCGACGTGGCTGCCGGCAGTAGGAGGTCGAAGGCCTCGACCAACCGCTCCGCTCGGACATCGGGCGAGAGGTCGGTCTCCCGCAACGACCGTCGGACGTGGGTGTCGAAGAGCTCCACCGCTTCTTCGGCGGTCTGCCGGACGGCCTGGTCGTGGCGCCGGGCGAGGGCCAGGAGCTCGGGAAGTGGAATTCCTGCGCCAAGGAAGGCCAGGCCGGCCCGTACGACGTCGACATCGCCGTCGGTGAAGTAGGGGACGCCGTCGACCCATCGCGGAACCAGTAGACCGTCGCCCATCACGGCGTCGACCAGTTCCACGGGGACCCCCGAGCGCCGGCTGAGCTCGTTGGGCGTGAGCAGGGTGATCGAAGACTCGCCCTGGTCGACGCGGGCCCGGGCCACGACGGCGGCGAGCGGGAGGTCAGCGTCGTCCAGCTCGCCACGGATGACCCGGCTGATGACCGACAAGGTGAGCCCCTGGGCTTGGAGCGCCTTGATCCGCTCGAGCCGCTCGAGGTGTGACTCGGCGTAGAGGGCGATGCGGCCCTGGCGCACGGGGCGGTCGAGCAGGCCTCGCTTCTGGTAAAAGCGGACGGTGTCGACGGACACGCCGGCCCGGGCAGCCAGCTCCTCGACTCGTATCTGTGGTTCCTGCGCCCCGCTCATGGAACCAATGCTAGGAGCGATCACTCCCAGAGTCATACCCGGGCCGCCGGTCGAGGGTCCCCAAATTGGCGGCGGTCGGCTGCAGCGCCGGACGAGTGGGGTCTCCTGAACGGGATCGTGGTCTCGAAGGTCGCCCCAGGTTCGAAGCCCGACCAACCCCGGGGAGCCTCCGGTGGGTCTCCAAGCGCCGGGCGAGCCGGTCCCACCGGGCGAGCCGGTCCCACCGGGCGAGCCGGTCACGTCACACTCTTTGCCTTGCGGTCGCCCAAGCCGTTGAAGACCCCTTATGAGGTCAAGTTGAAGGCCATCGTGCCGATGGAATCGGTGATGACCACAACCGACTGGGATATCGAGCAAGCTGGGATGTCCGTCTGCCCGTGGATCACCGTCCGATGTGGTTGCGGCCACTGGTCCACAACGGTGAAGGACCTCACGTGGAGCGAGGCCGACATCGAGGAGCTCATCGCACAGCACAGGCGAGAGACCGGTTGCCTCCGGAGGTTGCAGCTCCCCCAAGAAGGCTGGCTCGTCCTGTGCTCGCGTTGCTCGGTCGAGGACGAGGGGTTCACGACTGAAGAAGACGCTCGGCAGGCAGCCGAAGAGCACTCCGCTTCGAAAGGGCATCGCACCACCTAGCCCAGCCCGAGCAGGGACGCCATGGATAGCTGCTCGGGGCGACCGTGCTCGGGCCCGCATTTCATAGGCTCGACGTGCGAGCGTCCTCTCGTCGTCAGAAACGATAAAAACGGAGCGACCAGCTCCGAATGAACTCCTCTTCGCCGTTCGAGCGCCAAGCTCTCGGCAACTCACCGAGCGCTGCTGCCCTTTCAGCCGATCCGCGATTCGACCCAGACGGGCCAGGCCGTGTGGCTCTGGACACTCGTAGAGCTATCGAGTAAGATACTCAGTATGCTAAGCAACCGGAGAACCTGGTGAGTGTTCGGCACGCCTTGCTGGCGCTGCTGAGTGAGGGCCCGAAGTACGGCCTTCAACTGCGACAGGAGTTCGAGGCCCGGACCGGCGAGGTGTGGCCGCTCAACGTCGGGCAGGTGTACACGACCCTGCAGCGCCTCGAGCGGGACGGGCTCGTCGAAGCCGACGACTCGGCCGACGACGGCCCGCAGAAGGGCTTCCACATCACCGAGGAGGGTGAGGCGGAGTTGACCAAGTGGCTGCGCACCCCGCCCGACTTCTCCTCCCCGCCCCGGGACGAACTCGTGATCAAGGTCCTGGTCGCGCTCGAGCTGCCGGGTGTCGACGTCCACGATGTGGTGCAGGTGCACCGGCGCTACCTCGTCGAGCTCATGCAGCAGTGGACGCGGTTGAAGGAGGACGGGTCCCGGTTCGACCTCTCCTTCGCCCTGGTTGTCGACGCCGAGCTCTTCCGGCTCGACTCGTTGGTCAGGTGGCTGGATACGGCCGACGGCCGTCTGAAGAGAGCGGCGGCGGAGGGTGACGCGCCGGCCCCCGGGCGTTTCCCCTCCCCAAAGCCCGGCGCAAGGTCGGAGCTCCCGAATGAGCTACCTCGAACTGCGCGACATCTCCAAGGTCTACGGCGAAGGGGCCGCAGAGGTGCACGCCCTCGACCGCGTTGATCTGTCGGTCGACGCCGGGTCTCTGGTGGCCGTCATGGGCGCCAGCGGATCGGGCAAGAGCACGCTCTTGACCATTGCCGGAAGCCTCGAAGATCCCACGAACGGCGAGGTCTACGTCGCCGGCCGAGCGCTGTCCTCGCTGTCACGCAACGCCAAGGCACAGTTGCGCCGACAGTCCATCGGCTACGTCTTCCAGGACTACAACCTGCTCGCCGGACTCAGCGCGGTGGAGAACGTGTCCCTGCCACTCGAGCTCGATGGCATCTCGGCCCGCAAGGCCCAGACGGCCGCGCTCGAGGCGCTCGAGGATTTCGGACTGAAGGACCGGGCGTCGCACTACCCCGACCAGCTGTCGGGAGGCGAACGCCAGCGAGTCGCCATCGCCCGGGCCGTGGTCGGGGGCCGCCAGCTGCTCTTGGCCGACGAGCCCTCGGGCGCTCTCGACTCCACCAACGCCGAGTCCGTCATGCGCCTGATCCTGACCGCCTGTCACCGCGGCATGGCCGCCGTCGTGGTCACCCACGACGCCCAGCTCGCCTCGTGGGCCGACCGCGTGATTTTTCTGCGCGACGGCAGAATCGTCGACCAGACGCTCCCGGTCACCAGTCCGGACGCGATACTCGCCAACCTGCCGAACCAATGACCGTCGGCGTCCTCGAACGACCGACCACCGGATCGACGCCCGAACCGACCACCGGCGGGGTCCCCGCCCGCCGAGCCATGACGCGCTGGGCCTGGCGTCTCTTCAAGCGTGAGTGGCGCCAACAGCTGCTGATCCTGCTCCTCGTCATCGTCGCCGTGGCTGCCGTCGTGGTCGGCTCGGCCGTCGCGGTCAACACGCCCCAGCCGGCCAACTTCGGGTTCGGCACCGCTCAGGACATGGCCACCTTCGTGAACACCGGCAAACAATCCGATCTGCAGTCGGCGGAAGCCCAGATCACCGCGCTGAAGCATCGCTTCGGCACGGTCCAGGTCATCGAGAACGAGACGTTCCATGTCCCGGGCAGCACCCAGACCTACCAACTTCGGTCCCAGGACCCGCACGGCCCCTACGGCGGGCCGATGCTCCAGCTGCTCTCCGGGCACTATCCGACGGGGCCAGACCAGATCGCCCTTACCCCTGGCCTGGCGACCGAGCTCAACCTGCGGGTGGGTGACACCTGGTCCCCGGGCGGAAAGACAGTCGTCGGCATCGTGCAGAACCCACAGAGCCTGCTCGACGAGTTCGCGCTGGTTCCGCCAGGGCAGGTCATCAACCCGACCCAGGTGACGGTCCTCTTCAACGCACCGGGCGTGAACCCGGGCAGTATCGGTGCCAACGTCAACACACCGGCACAGAACGGCATCTCCAACCCGATCAATCCGAAGACCATCGTTCTGGCCTTGGCGACCGTCGGCATGCTGCTCATCGCGCTGGTATCGGTCGGCGGCTTCACCGTGCTGGCGCAGCGTCGACTGCGATCGCTCGGGGTGCTCGAGTCAATGGGAGCGACCGACCGAAACGTCCGGCTCGTACTTCGGGCCAATGGCGTGATCGTTGGGGTGGCGGGTGCTCTGGTGGGCTTCGCTTTGGGCCTGGTCGCGTGGTTGGCGTACCGCCCCCACAACGAGCAGAGCGCGCACCACCTCATCCCGATGTTCGCCCTGCCATGGACCGTGATCGTGGTGGCAATGGTGCTGGCGGTTGTGGCCACCCTTTTGGCCGCCGGCCACCCCGCCCGCGCCATCACCCGCGTTCCGGTCGTTGCCGCATTGGCTGGACGCCCAGCGCCGCCCCGACAGATCCACCGCTCGTTTGTTCCCGGCGTGATCGCGCTCGTTTTGGGGTTCTTCATGTTCGTTGCTTCGGGCGCGTCCGGCAGTAGCGGCGTGATCTGGCTGATACCTGGGTTCGTGGCGCTGGTGGCGGGGATCATCCTCATGGCCCCGTTCTTTCTCGCTCTCCTGGCACGAGTTGGACGAAGGGCACCCATCGCCACCCGCCTGGCTCTGCGCGACCTGTCGCGATATCGGGCCCGATCCGGGTCGGCTCTCTCGGCCATCAGCGTCGGAGTTCTCATTGCAGTGGTCATCTGCGCCGCCGCCATCGCCCGCTACAGCAACGTCTACGACTACGTCGGCCCGAATCTGGCCTCGAACGAGCTCGCCATCTGGAGTCCCAACGGCCAGAACGGCAACAACCCCAATTCCGGCGCACCGACGCTGCAGGAGATGAACTCGCAGGAGGCCAGCGTCCACTCCATCGCCTCGGCTGTCGGCGCCAAGGACGTCGTGGAACTCGAGAATCCAGCGCCTTCAGTCGGCCTCCAAAACCCCAGCGCTTCGGGTCGGCAGTGGGACGGACAGATCTACGTGGCAACGCCCTCACTGCTGCGGGCCTACGGCATCAACCCGTCGACCATTCCTTCCGACGTCGACGTTCTCAGCTCGCGCCCCGGCCTGTCGGGCTCAGGGGTGCAGCTGACCTACGGAGGGGGAGGCGGAAAGGGCGGCGGCCAACTGGTCGGTCCCGGCCCGGGCGGTAGCGGGGGTCCCGGCCCGGGCGGTAGCGGGGGTCCCGGCCCGGGAAACACAAACACCTGTTCATCGCAAGGATGCATTGCCCACCCCGTCGTCCAAGAAGAGAGCCAGCTGCCAACGGGCACGGACGCACCGAACACCGTGATCACCGAGAGCGCGTTGCGCCGGTTGCACCTGGCCAGCCAGAGCAGTCTCGACGGCTGGATCATCGAAGCAAACAGCCCAGTTACTTCCACCCAGGTCACCAACGCCCAGGCACAGGCGGCACCCAACAACCTGAGCATCGAGTCGAGGAACGACGCCCCGACATCGCATGAGATCGTGAACTGGGCCACCGTTTTCGCCATCGCGCTGGCTCTCGGGATTCTGGCCATGAGCATCGGCCTCATCCGCAGCGAGACGGCAGGCGAGTTGCGCACGCTGACGGCCACCGGGGCCAGCTCCCGCACTCGGCGGACCCTGACCGCGGTCACCGCCGGCGGCCTGGCGTTCCTCGGGGCATTGCTCGGGACGGTGGCGGCCTACATCGGGCTCGCCGGGTGGTTCTACTCGAATTCACTGGAAGGCGGCCTATCGGACATCATCGATCACATCCCCTGGAGCAACTTGGTCCTCATCGTGATCGCCATGCCCGCCGTTGCCATGATCATCGGCTGGATGTTGGCGGGACGAGACCCGACGACGATCTCCATCCGTCCGATGGAGTAGGCGACCCGTTTGTCGCAGTCTTGGTCACAGCAGTGGCCAAGAGAGACGAGTCGCCTTGTTCATCACTCGACCCCACTCTTAACCCAACCGACGCGAACAAGGCCCGGAGCGACCGGTTGGCGGGAACCGGCGGCTCTACGGGCCTGTTGTGACTGATTGTATTTGTAACCGCGCAAATTTCTCTGCAACAGCGTGCGTCAAATGATTGATTGCCGAGATAGGGGCCATCGAGAGGCGCCGAACATTGGGACGCTCCTCACGAGCCACCGACAGCTGCCCCGAGCTCTGCGATGCGTACGTTGATCCGATCGACCTGCTCTTCCCGCGCTTGGGCGAGCTCATCGACGCCAAGTCGGACAAGAGGGTTCGGCCGATTCTTTGCGAGCTTCGCTCGTATCTTGAAGGCTCCGCCAGACGTTTTTCGATCTTCCCCGACGACGGAATTGGTCCGGAGCCTCGCCTAACGACAGGGGATGAGGGTCTCCGGACCATCCACACGAGCTAGCGCCGACTCGACGCCAGGGGGGGCGGGTCGGATCATCGGCCATAGCTCGGCGGGATCCCCTTTCGGCCGTGCGCAAAGTGGCTGAAAACTGGACCCATCAACACTGTCGCTGGGAGGAACGCCGAAAGCAACAGGTGTCCACGCAATTCGACGCCTTGCCGCTGGCGTCTCGCCCCTGGTCGACCCGTCGTGACATGGGATTGACGGATACGGCTGTACATCGTCGAGCGCCTCGAGATGCGCCTCGCAGCTCCGTATCTGGACCTTTGCCCCTTCGGGTTGATGCAGCGAGGCGTGTCACTCGACCGGGTGGGAGCTGGGTCGATCCACGTCCGGCTGCCTAGCGACTAACTAGGGCTGTACTCAGCAGTAGGCGTCGCTGAGGGGATTGCTGCCCGACATAGGACTGCCTGGCCCATACGGCGCGCCTTCCTCTGTGAAGTTGCCGCCGTAGGTCGCTGCGGGTTCAGTTTGGTCTTCGAGAACTCCTACGAACTTGCCAGAAAAATCGCCACCACTGGCGTACGTAAGGGTTGTCTTTTTGGTGTTGCTCGACCACTTTCCACTGTCACCAAAGCTTCCGGTGAACGCGCCATGGGAGTCGAAGGTGAGGATCTCGCAGGGCGCATCGGGACCGTCCTGCCAGTCATACATGGTCCATGTGCTCCCTGCAGTGACGGTGTCCGAGTGGATCGATCGAGCCGCAACGCTGGAACTCGCACCGATCCTCGGATGCGCGGACGCCGAAGCCGATGACGTCATTAACTCAAGTCCGGCACCCGTAGCCGCCATCAATGCAGTAACCGCCAAGAGGCCAATATTGCCTTCCTCATTTCCGCCTCCAGTTGCATGTGCGATGCGCCGCCCCAACCCATCCCGACACAACCTAGCTAGACGCTGGTTTGACGGGCGAGACGAGACCATCGGCTCGAGGCATGACCTGACACGCAACAAGGCCCCGGCCGAGAAGCCGGGACCATATTGCATTGCGAAACCGCCGCCCAGTCGGTTCCCACCAATCACCAAATCGTAGAAGGCCAGGTCTCCACTAACGCAAGTGGTTTGACAGACAGTGATGGCCCGGTCACAAGACGCAACACCGGACCCGGGGCAATGAGCCCGCGAGAGGGCGTCACTTTTCAGCGCGGGAGTAGTCCAGATCGTCGCGGACCGATCCCGGCGTTAACCAGGCCTTCGGTGTGTCGCTCGACCGGCCGGGTAGCCCTGCGGCCGTGAGGCAAAGCCCGAACGTCGACACATGCCGACAGTCGGCGGAGCTACGGCCCCGACGTGGCGGGAACCGGGTCGATCTCCGATGTCAGGTAATGGCGTCAGGCTTCTGCGGCAGGTCCTCTTTGCGGAAGCGGAATGGGCAACGCCTGAGCGCGGCTGCCACCTCCTCTGGTCGCGTTTTGGTCGCGAATGGCGGCACGCTGAACCGCTCTGACGTCGCAGCGCCGGCCTGACCTGCTTGTCTGCGTGGGCCGTGCGAGTCTCGATCTCGCCACCTTGGGATTAAAAGTCCCCTGCTCTACCCGATGAGCTAACGGCCCGCCGAGGAGCGTATCGGCGGTTGGGTGAGACGCTTGGATAGAACAGTCGCTGCGGGGGAGCGACGACAGCCGAGGAGCCGTTCATTTCTTATCCGAGGACCCACAACACTGCCGGCGAGGGCGTCCTCGACAATCCCGTCTGGTGGGCATTGACCCGAGCCCAACGCCGGTTCGGCACGGTTCGGGGCAGCGTGGCTCTGTTCGACCCAGCCATTTCGCCCTTCGGCGCGTTTGAACGACCTCCGACGTCAGGCGAATGGGATGAGCTGGCAGATGTGGCCGGGCCCGGGGCCGACGTCGTCCTCATGGGCAACGGTCTCTACGGCCCCCCGACCGGCTGGGAGCTGGTCCTCGAGGGTCCCGGCATCCAAATGGTGGCTGAGCGGCTCGAACCGCCGCCAAAGGCGCCGTCGGACTCCGCGACCGCCGCGACCGCGCTCACTCCGAGTCTCCTGAGCGACGACGACGGCCCCCACATGCTGGCGCTGGTGGCGGCAGCGAGGCCGGGACCGTTCCGCGACCGAACCCACGAGCTCGGTCGCTACGTCGGCGTCCGAGATGGCGGGCAGTTGGTGGCCATGGCCGGCGAGCGCCTGCGCCTCCCGGGCTACGTCGAGATCAGCGCGGTGGCCACCCTCCCGAGTCACCGACGACAGGGCCTGGCGGCGATGCTCGTTCGTTCGGTCGCCGCCGGCATTGTGGAGGAGGGCGCTGTGCCCTTCCTCAACGTCGCGGCCCAGAATGAGAATGCGATCCGCCTCTACGCCGCGCTCGGGTTCCGCATCCGTAAGGAGCTTCACTTTCGCTTCCTCCGCGCTCCCGGCAATTCGTTGTGACGTCGTGACGTCGTGACGTCGTGACGTCGTGACGTCGTGACGTTGTGACGTCGTGACGCCGTGACGCCGACCGACCGCCGGCCGCCGACGGTCAGGGCCCCCCGAGCGGCGTACGACGGAAATTCAAGGAGAAGTGGCCACCACCGGTTGGTTGGCGATGGCGATCCCTGCCGGCTGACCACCGACCGCAACGTGCCCGAGCACGGCTCCCGTCGACAGGTCGATGTGGATCAGGTTGCCGTTCCCTCCGCAGACCCAGGCCGATCGGCCACCGTCGGCTAGCGCCAGGGCCCGAGAGGTGGTGCCGATGGAGATGAGGGTGCCCGACTGCCCCGTCGCCACATCAACCGGTGTCACCGTGTCACCACCGCTTACGTAGACCATGGGAGAACCGGGCCATCCATCGATGCCCGTGGGGTTGGCCCCGACCGCGATGGGAGGACCCGGAGAGCGAGTGGCGAGTGGGATCGGGGTCAGCGTGTCGGTTTGGAAGTTGGCCACGAGAGCGGTGGAACCGGGTGCGCCGCGGGTGCCCGTGGCGCTGATGAAGACGTCGACCGGCTCCTGTCCGACTGCGATCGGCGGCCCGGCGACGAGCGCCGGCAGGCTGATGGGTGTGACGGCGTCGTCCTCGTAGTCGGCCACGAGGGCCAGGCGGCCGTCCGGCGACACGGCGACGGAGACCGGTTGTCGACCCACCGGGATCGGTCGGCTGGCACGCAATGAAGGCAGCGCCACCGGCGTCACCGTGTTGTCATCGAAGTTGGCCACGAGGGCCAAGGATCCGTTGGGTGTCACTGCCACTGCGTCGGGCTCGACACCGACCATTGCCTGACCCACGACTTTTCCCGAGGCCACGTCGATCTCCGACAGCTCGTCCTCGCCCTTGACGGCGACAAGCACGTCCTGCCCGTTGGGAGTAACGGCGACGGCGGCGGGCAAGGTGCCCACGGTGATGGGCGGCTGCGCCTTCCGGCCCGAGAGGTTGACGACGGCCACCGTGTCGCCTGGATTGGCCACGTTGGCTCCGGTCACGACGTAGGCGGTGGGCGTCGCGGGGGACACGGCGGCCGAGCCCGACGTGCACCCGGCGGCCAGCACCGCGGTGACAAAGAAGACAGAGAAGAGGAGGAAGACCCGTCGGCCGCGACGACCATTCCGAGTGTCGACCGTCATCGGGACGTGACGACGGCCAACCTGTCGAACTGGATGGCCCTCCACTCGACGACCGACGGCCCGATCCTCAGCCTCGAGCGCACGATGCACCCAGCTCGTGGGCTGCGTCCCGCCAACCCGGCTCGTCGGTGCGCGGGAAGAAATCACCCGTGGCCTGGTCCTGCTCGTAGGGCACGGGGGCGGGCAGCCCACCGGCCAGCGCGGACAGCGCGGCCAACGAGCGCGTCGATGTCCGCTGCCGAGTTGCCGAGGCCGGCGCTGGCCCGAACGGCCCCCGGCGTCCGGCGATGATCACCCTCGAGGACCTCTTGGCGGTAGAGATCGATGGCGGTGGGATCGAGGCCGAGGAGGCGGACCACGTACGGGTGCGCACAGAAGCAACCGTGACGGACGGCGATGCCGAACTCGGCACTGAGCCGGGCGGCTACGAGGGCGTGGTGGATGCCTTCGACGGTGAACGACACGACCGGCAATGACCCCGGCCCGGGTATGGCGGCGCCGGTAGAGCTCGAACCGTGCGGGCCGAGGACGCGAACCCCTTCGATGGCCCGGAGGCCGGGCAAGAGGCGGCGGGCAAGCTCCTCTTCATGAGCTCGGATGGCATCCCAGCCGATCGCCTCGAGACCGACCATGGCGGCTTCGAGGCCAACCGCCCCGAGCACATTGGGCGAGCCCGCCTCCTCTCGGTCGGGTGGCGCCGTCCAGATGACCTCGTCCAGGCCGACCAGGTCGACGGCGCCGCCTCCGGCCAGGAAGGGATCGCCGGTTTCGAAGGTATGCCGAGGGCCGATGAGCGCTCCCGACCCGAACGGGGCGTAGAGCTTGTGCCCGCTGAAGGCGAGATAGTCGGCCGACACCGGCAGGGGGCGGTGGGGGGCCAGCTGGGCGGCGTCGACGAACACGGGAACGCCACGTTCGTGGGCCGCGTCGATGATCAGGTCGAGGGGCGGCATCCACCCGGTGACGTTGGACGCGCCGGTGACGGCCAGGAGTGCGGGTCGTTCCGTTCCGGCGTCGAGCGCCGCACGCACCGCGTCGACGTCGAAGGTCCCCTGCCCAGTGCACTCGACATAGCGCCGCCGGGCCACCCGGCCCCAGGGCAGCAGGTTGGCGTGGTGCTCCACCACGGTGGTGACGACCACGTCGTTTGGTGCCAACCGCAGCCGGTAGGCGAGTTGGTTGATGGCCTCCGTCGTGTTGCGACAGAGGACGGCCACATCGGTCCCTTCGGGATCGCGACCGCAGAACTCGAGCACGGAGCGTCGGGCGGCTTCGTAGGCGGCGGTCGCTCGCCGTGAGCGGAAGCCGGTGCCCCGATGGACGCTCGAGTACCACGGCAGGAAGGTGCTGACCCGGTCGGCTGCCTGGCGCAGTGCCTGTGTGGACGCCGCCTGGTCGAGCTCGACGGCCCGCCGTTCGACGCCGTCGATGCACGGAACCATGGTGCCGGCACCGACCAGCTCGGCGAGCGGTGCCGACTGGTCCGGGCCGGCCCCTGCGCTGGTGTCGGGCACATCGGACATGGCCGCGTCACCATACGGGCTGTCGCAACCGGCGGCGGATACGCTCGCTCGACGATGGAGAATGCACAACCCGAGGCCACCTGGGCACCTGGCCACGCCGGCGGTCCGATGACCGATGTTCTGGCGGACGACCACGGCGACGAGGCCGGCCTCGACCACGACAGCCATGAAGACGGCCCCGACCAGGCCGATCGGGAGAACCCGGGCGACCAAAGGGACCGGAGCGACCGGAGCGACCAGAGCGGCAGCGAGGCTCCCGAACACGTCGACTCATCGACCGCGCGTCGGTCGGTCGACGACATCGAGCGCCTGCTGGACGGTGTGGAGGCGGCGCTCGGCCGTCTCGACGAGGGCACGTACGGGGTCTGTGTGTCCTGTGGATCGCCCATGACGGACGAGCGCCTCGCCGCCTCGCCGACGGCCACGCGATGTGCCGCGTGCGATCCCGCCGATCGGGAGCGCTGATGCCAGCTCAGGCCGCGGAGGTACGATCATGGCAATGACCAGCGCCCAGGAAACCTTGGCCTCACTGCTGGTCGACGACTATCTCGCCGGGCTGAGTGACAAAGACCTCGACGAGATCCGGTCCATGCGCACCGAGTGCCAGCATGCCGAAGTCGCCTTGTCCTACGTTCGGCGCCTCATCCAGGGTCGCCTCGACATCGTCAACACCTTCCTCGAGTACCCGCCCGTCGGCCGGTCACCCGACCTCGGCGCGCTGGTTCGGGACCTACCCGGCATCCTCTCGGCGGGTCCGGGGAGAGCCGCCGGCTTCGGGCACCTGCCCATGCTCATCGGTCCCGACACGGAGGACTCGGAGCTCACCGACGAGCTCATGGCCGAGCTCGACAGCGTGCTCGGCGCCGAGGAGATCGGCCGGCTGGCCGAGCTGGAACGCCAGGAGCTCGAGGATCTCTCGGCTCGACTGAACGCCATCGAGCGGCGGGTGTCCGGAGTGCGCCGGGCCCTCCACGAGCGGATCGACGCTCTTCAGGCCGAAGTCGTCCAGCGCCACAAGACGGGTCAAGCTTCCGTCGACGGCCTGCTGGGCTGACGAGCCACACGCTCAGAGGGGACACCTTGGTTAAGGAGCTCCCCGATCGGTTCACCGACCTCGGCTCGTTCATTCGCGAGCAACGCAATTCGGCCCGTCTCTCGTTGCGGCGCCTCTCCGAGCTGGCCGGCATCTCCAACCCTTACCTCAGCCAGATCGAGCGTGGCTTGCGTCGCCCGTCGGCCGAGATCCTCCAGCAGATTGCCAAGGGCCTGCGCATCTCCGCCGAAACCCTCTACGTGCAGGCCGGCATCCTCGAGCAGCCCGACGGCGATACCGACCTGAGCCGGCACATCTTCGCTGACCGCCACCTCACCGAAGAGCAGCGCCAGGCCTTGCTCCGCATCTATCTGTCCTTCCGGCACGAGAACGACGACCCTCCGGACGTGGCAGCCGCTGAGCCACCACCGTCCACCGCCACCCATGCGGACGGCGATTCCAGCAGGCACAGTGGCACCAGCAACGGGTCGGCCAGGCAGGAACCGGTCTCCGACCCACCCGCCGGCTGATTCGGCCCCGATGGGCCGAAGAGGCCCGCCGATAGGATCGACGGCGCATGAGGCGTCTCGCCGTACTCTCCCTGCACACGTCGCCGCTGGCCCAACCCGGAACCGGAGATGGCGGCGGAATGAACGTCTACGTCCGCGAGCTCTCCTCGGCTCTGGCCCGAGCCGGGGTGACCTGCGACGTGTTCACCCGGGCCTCGAGCGACGACCTTCCGGCTGTCCAGCCCATCGAGCCGGGCTTCCGCCTGCACCACATCTCGGCCGGCCCGCCGGCGGCCATGGCCAAAGAGGACCTGCCCACCGTCATCGACGAGTTCGCCGACGGTGTCCTCAAGCGCATGCAGTCGATCGGAGACCTCGGGCCCGAGGCCGATCCGTCGTTCGACGCGGTGCACGCCAACTACTGGCTGAGCGGGGTGGCCGGACACCGGATCAAGCACCAGCTCAACCTGCCGCTCGTTTGCACGTTCCACACGCTCGACCGGGTCAAGGCCGAGTCGACGCCCGAAGAGGTCCACGCCGACGCCGCCCACCGGCGGGCCGAGGCCGAGGCCGAGGTCATCCGATGTTCGGACACCGTGCTTGCCTCCTGCGCCGTCGAGGCGGGGCAGATCTCCGAGCTCTACGGGGCCGATCCGAGCCGCATCCGCATCGTGGCACCGGGCGTCGACCATGCTTTCTTCGGGCCGGGCGACCGACAACAGGCGCGCCGGGCGCTCGGGTTGCCGACGGTTGGCCCGCTCCTGCTTTTCGTCGGACGCATCCAACCGCTCAAGTCATTGGCCACCGCCGTGCGTGCCCTCGAGGAGGTGTCCATCGGCCACCCTGACGCTCGCCTGGTGGTGGTGGGCGGCCCCAGTGGACCGCACGGAGCCGAGGAGTTGGAGCGGACCCGCCACCTCGTGGCAAGGCTCGACCTCTCCGACCGCGTCATCTTCGTCCCGCCTCAGCCGCACGAGCTGCTCTCCACTTACTACCGGGCGGCCGACGTGTGCCTCGTGCCCAGCCGTTCGGAATCTTTCGGGCTGGTCGCGCTCGAGGCCGCGGCCTGCGGCACGCCGGTGGTTGCCTCCGATGTCGGCGGGCTTCAGAGCCTCGTCGACGACGGCCACACCGGTTACCTCGTCGCCGACGCTTCGCCGCGGTCCTTCGCTCGCCGGGTCATCCAGATCCTCGACGAGCCACTCCTCTCAGAGCGGATGAGCACCGCCGCCGTGTTGCGGGCACGCCGCTACACCTGGGCCCGAGCCGCCCATCTGCTGCAGGAGGTCTACGCCGAGCTGACCACCGGTCGGCTCGTCGAGTGCTCGTGACCGACGGCTGGGCGGGCATCCTCGGCCCGGCTGAGCGCGACGCGATCTGTGATCTCATCGATCGGTGGTCGGCCCGCGAGCTGGCCGCCGACGGGGCCCTCGTCGCCGTGGATCGACAGGCCGGGGGCGACCCAATCACCGGCGCCCCGCGGTGGTACCTGCGGCTGAAGGGCGACGAGAAGGAGTACGTGACCGTCTGGTTGACCCTCCGGCAGCGCACGCTTCATCACGAGGCGCAGTTCATGCCCGCTCCCGAGACCAACATCGCCGCCACCTTCGAGTATCTCCTCAAGCGCAATGCCGAACTGCTCGGCATGACGTTCGCTCTCGGCCCTGAGGACGCCATCTACCTCATCGGGCGGGTGCCGGTGGCTCGGGTCGACGAGGACGAGCTCGACCGGATCGTGGGTGCGTCCCTCGCCTATGTGGACGAGTGCTTCCCGACGGCGATGTCGTTGGGCTACGAGGGAATGTACCGCCGCCGGCCACCCAGCCAGCGCCGGGCCTCGGCCTGAGACTCGGCCCGAGGGCCGTCGTCCGACAGCGGCGATCGCGTGACAGTGGCGACCCATCGTGGTTGGTAGCGTCCCGCGGATGGCCACGGTGACGCCGAAACTGCTGGTGATGGGTGGTGGCCGCATGGGGTCGGCCCTGATCGGGGGGTTGCTGCGGGCCGGATGGGCGTCCGTCGACGACCTCGCCGTCTGCGACTCGGACCCGGTCCAGCGGGATCGGTTGGCCGACCGCCACCCCGGCCTCGCTGTCCACGAAGCACCGACGGCCGCCGACGGAGCCGTCCTCTCCGTGAAGCCCGATGCGGCCGAGGCGGCGCTGGCCAGCCTGCGAGTGACCGGCATCCACCGCGTGCTCTCCATCGTCGCCGGCATGAGCACGGGTCGCCTCGAGACGGCCCTCGCCCCCGGTGATGTCGTCATCCGGGCTATGCCCAACAGTCCGTCGCTCATCGGCGCGGGAGTGGCGGCCATGTCCGGCGGGAGCGCAGCCACCGCATCCGACCTCGAGTGGGCCGAGAGCATCCTCGCTGCCCTCGGGACCGTGGTGCGTCTTCCCGAGCGCCACCTCGACGCCGTCACCGGGTTGTCCGGCAGCGGTCCGGCCTATCTCTATCTGGTGGCCGAGGCGCTCATCGAGGCAGGGGTGGCCGCCGGGCTCTCCCACCAGGTGAGCCGACAGCTGGTGGTGGGGACCATGGTGGGTTCGGCCCGCATGCTGGACGAGACGGGGATGGATCCCGCTGAGCTGCGAGCCGAGGTGACCTCTCCGGCAGGCACGCACCACTGCGGGGGTGCGCAGCCTCGAGTTCAAGGCGGTGCGCTCGGCGTTCATCGAAGCGGTGGCCGCCGCCACCGAGCGATCGCGGCAGCTCGGCCGGTGACCGACGGGTCCCCACCCGCCGACCGAGACCAGCACCCCGCCATCTACTTCGCCTCCGACTACGGGACGGCCGACGAGTTCGTGGGCGTCGTCCACGCCGTCGTGCACCGGCACGCGCCGGGCGTACCGGTCATCGATCTCTCCCACGAGGTGCCGCCCTTCGACGTCGCTGCCGGTGCCGACCTCCTGGTGCGCTGCGCGCCGGTCCTCGGAACGGGCGTCGTCCTCGCCGTCGTCGACCCGGGAGTCGGATCGGCGCGACGGGCCGTCGCCATCGCCCTCATGGCCGGCGCCGGCCCCGACTGGCTGGTCGGGCCGGACAACGGGCTGCTCGTCCCGCTCGCCGCGGCCGCTGGCATCCGCCAGGTACGCGAGATCGATGCCGAAGCCGCTCGGCGGCGCGGGTGGTCGGCCGTGACCGACGCACGGACGTTCGATGGTCGCGACCTGTTCGGGCCGGCGGCCGCCCACCTCGTATCCGGGGGGTCACCAGAGGTGCTTGGGCCAGTGCGCGATCCCGACACCCTGACGCCAGCTCCGCCTCCAGCGCGGCCGGACCTCGAACCGAATGGGCCGTTCGATAGTGCCGGATTGGCCGTTGTCATCAAATGGGTCGACCGCTTCGGCAACGTCCAACTCGATCTCGAGCCGGCGGTCCTCGACCGCTTGGTGGGCGCCCCCGATGACGTGGTCAGTGGCGCCGAGGTCGAGGTCGAACGGGCACCGGACGCCGGGCGGCCACCGGGTGCCGACCCGCCGTGGCGCCAACGAGTCCGTCGGGTGGCGGCCTTCGCCGCTCTCGAGCCCGGCGAGGTCGGACTGCTGGCCGATGCCACCGGTCGACTCGCCCTCGTCTGTGACCGCGCCTCGGCCGCCGAGGCCCTCGGGCGCCCGTCCGTCGGCGATCGGGTGCACATCCGGCGGGCCCGGACTCCGGGCGCCAGCTAGCCATCGGGCTGCACCGGCAGGGGTGCCCGGACCAGCTGCTGCCAGGCTCGGCTTTTCGCTCAGAGCGGGCGGGCCGTACGATCTCGCCCGTGCCGAGGGAGGAACTGGGGGCAGCCGACGAGTCCGGGGTCGGAGGAGGGGGCGGCTCGTCGCGGCGGATCCCCGAGGCGACGGTGGCCCGCCTCCCCGTCTATCAGCGCATCCTCGAGGAGCTCCTTCGTTCCGGGACGACCACCGTGTCCTCCGAGCTGTTGGCCGCCTCGGCCCGGGTGAACGCGGCCAAGGTTCGAAAGGACCTCTCTCTCCTCGGCTCCTTCGGAACCCGGGGCGCCGGCTACGACGCGGCCTTCCTCATCGAGCAGATCGACCGGCAACTGGGCCTCGATCGGGACTGGCCGGTGGTCATCGCCGGGATCGGCAACCTGGGTCGAGCCCTCGCTCACTCGCGGGGCTTCGCGGCGCGCAACTTCCGGATCGCGGCGCTGCTCGACACCGACACCGCCATCATTGGTGAGGAGCTCGATGGGGTGGTTGTCCGACACCCCGACGACTTGCCTCGGCTGGCTGCGGAAGAGCATCTGGCCATCGGCGTCATCACCACCCCGGCATCTGCCGCACAGCGGCTGGCCGACCTCTTGGTGTCGTCGGGCGTGCGATCCATCCTCAACTTCGCCCCCCGTGTGCTCGAAGTGCCGCCCGGCGTGCTCCTGCGTTATGTCGACCTCAGCATCGAGCTTCAGGTGATGAGCTTCTACCAGTCTCGATCGGGTGACCGTCCTCCCACCGATCGCATCCCCATCATCCGCTCCATCGGGGTCACCTCGGGCGCCACCGACTGATCCCGGGCGGTCACTCGCTGCGGGCGGGCGGGCGCCCTGATTGAGGGAAGAGAGCCGTCCCGCCCTACGCTGGTTGGGCATGCATCGGGGACCAGATGTCCGAGGGGGCTCGCCGTGTCGGTGATCGTGGTCGGTCTCGAGCACCGGCATGCCCCACTCGACCTCCTCGAACGGGTCACCGTTCCCGATATCGACTTGCCCAAGGCCCTCGGTCGGCTCCGTGACCATCCGAACATGGCCGAGGCCGTCATTCTTTCGACCTGCCTGCGCACCGAGATCTACGCGGTGGTGGAGCGATTCCACGACGGCGTCGCCGAGCTCCAGGAATTCCTCTCGACGACCAGCGGATGTCCGGTCGCCGCCATCGAGGAACACCAGACGGTCCGCTTCGACGACGACGTCACCGGTCACCTATTCGCGGTGGCCGCCGGGCTCGACTCGGCGGTGATCGGCGAGTCGGAGGTGCTCGGTCAGGTCCGGCGTGCCTGGCAGAAAGCGGAGAGCGAAGGCGTCGCCGGACCCATCCTGGGTGCCCTCTTCCGTCATGCCGTCGAGGCCGGCAAGCGGGTCCGATCCGAGACGGGTATCGCCCGGGGCATCACGCTCGCTGTCCCACGCGGCGGTGGCCCTCGCCGTCGGACAACGGACCGACGGGTTGCGCGGCGCCCGGGTCGTCGTGGTCGGGGCCGGAGAGATGGCCGAGGGAGTGGTCGGGGCGCTGGCCGGCCATGGCGTCGGATCGCTGGTGGTCGTCAACCGGACGTCCGAGCGCTCCGAGGCGCTCGTCCGCGGACTTCCGGAGGAATTGCGGGCCGTGGTGCGGACGTGCCCACTCGCCGACCTGGAGCGCGAGCTGAGTGGAGGCGACGTCCTCTTCGCCACCGTCGGGACCGCCCACCCGCTCATCGACCGAGCCACGCTGGCCGACGCGCTGGCCGCCCGCCCGTCGACCTCACCGATGGTGATCATCGACCTCGGGGTGCCTCGGAACGTCGAGCCGGCTGCCGCATCCCTCGACGGCGTTGTGCTCTGCGACATGGACGACCTGCGGGCGTCGGTCGCCGACGCATTGACCGGGCGGCGAGAGGAGATGGCCAGGGCCGAGGTCATCGTGAGCGATGAGGTCGAGCGTCACCGGATCGACCTGCGGGCCCGAGATGCCGCCCCGGTCGTCTCCGCGCTGCGACAACGTGTCGAGACCCTGCGCCGCGACGAGCTTGAACGGCGGCGCCAGAAGCGGTCCAACCTCAGTGACGCCCAATGGGTCGAGGTCGACGCCACCACCCGGGCGGTGGTGGCCAAGCTCCTTCACGACCCCACCGTGGCGCTCAAGGAGGCGTCCGGGACCCCTCGGAGCGAGCGCCTGGTCGAAGCGCTGCGCACGCTGTTCGACCTCTGACCTCCATGCCGGATCGCTGATGGCGCCCCCGGCACGGCACCTCCGGCTGGCCAGTCGTGGATCGCCGCTCGCTCGCTGGCAGGCGGACCGGGTGGCGGCGCGGTTGGCGGCCACCGGAGTGGACTGCTCGGTCATGGTCGTGGAGACCGAAGGCGACCGACGGTCGGCGATCCCCATCGAGGAGCTCGGCGGCCAGGGCGTGTTCGTCCGCGAAGTGCAAGCGGCCGTGACGCGAGATGAGGCCGATGCCGCGGTGCACTCGGCCAAGGACCTGCCGGCGGCGTCCGAGCTGTCGGTTCCCGGTCTCACCATCGGCGCCATCCCCGAGCGAGCCGACTCCCGGGACCTGCTGGTGGGTTCGACGCTCGAGGGGCTGCCCACCGGCGCGACGGTCGCCACCGGGTCGATCCGGCGCCGCGCCCAATTGGCCAATCTCCGACCGGATCTGGTCTTCACCGGGCTCCGAGGCAACATGGACCGGCGACTGGCCCGGGCGGGCACCGAGGGGGTGACGGCCGTGGTCGTGGCCAAGGCTGCTGCCGACCGCCTCGGCTGGTCCCCACCACCGGGTATGGCCACCGAGGTCCTCGAGCCCTCGACCATGGTCCCCCAGGTGGCCCAAGGTGCCCTCGCCGTCGAATGTCGGAGCGACGACGCTGAGGTGCTGGCCGCTCTCGCCGCCATCGACGATCCCGACTCGAGGCCGCTCGTGGAGGCGGAGCGGGCTTTCTTGGCCGGGCTCGGGGGTGGTTGCACGCTGCCCGTGGGTGCCCACGGCTGGTGGGCGGAGCGACGCGCCGGCTGCGGACGGCCGAAACCGGATCCTGCGCCTGACCGGAATGATGGCCAGCTTTGACGGGCGCATCGTCCTGCGCCACATCGACGAAGGTGACGACCCCGTGCAGCTGGGCGGCGACGTGGCCGCCTGGCTGCTCGACGCCGGCGGGCGCCAGTTGCTCTGGGGGGACGAGTGACCGGCCAAGGGCCAGGGAACGAACCGATTGGCCAGGTGCCGGGCCAGGTGCCGGGCAACGAACCGACCGACGATTCCGCGTTCGGCCGGATGGCGCGTGGTCGTGACCGGCGACGCCCATCGCAGCTCGGAACTGGGCCAGCGGGTTGCCGAGCGGGGAGCGGATGTCGTCCAGCTGCCGGTGGTGGCGATCGAGCCCGCCCCCGACGGAGGTGCCGGCCTCGAGGCGGCGGCCAGCCGGTTGTCGGCGGGGGACTACGCCTGGGTCATCCTGACCTCGGCCAACGCCGTCGACCGCTTGCAGCGCGCTCTCGCCGGTCGCGGTGTGCCCGACGCGGTCCGATGGGCCGCGGTCGGACCGTCGACCGGTCGGACCATCGAGGCGGCCGGCTTTTCCTGCCACTTGGTGCCATCGGTCGCCACGGCCGACGGGTTGGCGACCGAGCTCGTGGCCACGGCCACGCCGGGCTACACGCTCTGACCCGCGCCGAGCGTGTGCAGAGCGATCTCGCCGCCCGTCTCTCCGAAGCCGGCTGGGTCGTCGACGACGTCGTGGCCTACCGCACGAGCGCCGCCGCCCCTGATCCCTTGGCGCGGGAGGCGGCTCGTGGTGCCGACGCCGTCTTGTTCACATCGGGGTCGGCCGTCAAGCATGCCGTCTCCTTCCTCGGCGCAGAGGATGTGCCGCCCTTCGTCGTCACCATCGGCCCGTCGACGTCAGCGGCGGTGAGGGCTGCCGGACTGCAGGTGGCCGCCGAGGCCGATCCCCATTCGGGCGATGGGTTGATCGACGCCCTCGTCTCGTTGGCTCGCTCAGGGGCACGATCGCCGAGGCGATGAGCAGCTGGAGCCGGTGCCCACCCCCGCAGCCTTCTGCTCTTATCCCTTCCCTTCGGTGACGTGGTCCCACACCTCGGCACCGCCCGGTTCGCGCCGGGGCGGACGGCCGAGGAGTGACGAGAGGAAGGAAACGGCCTGGCCGGGTTGGACGGACCCATCGGGAACGGCGATCACGGTTCGCACGTGCCACGCCTGCCACTGGGCGAGCAGCGTCCGGCGGAGTGTCGGTGTGAGCGGTGGTGGACTGCCCTCGTAGAGCTCGGTCAGCACGGTCGCGGTCAGGGTGGTTCGGCCATATCCGATGACCGGCGAGTAGGCGATGTGGTTGCTCGGCGGTTGCGGGACGAGGTAGTAGCCGCCGGGCATCCGGAAGCGCATGTTGGCGACCGCTTGCCACATCTGGGCGTTGGGAGTGCGCGACGACGGATAGGGATAGACGATGGCGGTGCTGCCGGCGCGGATCTGATCGACAGCCGTCGAGAAGTACTGCGGCGTGCCGACCGGCCCGAGGGCGGTGAAGGGCACGTTGGGCACGAGGGGCACGAGGGCCACGACGGCGACCACACCGGGCACCATCCACCCGAGGGCGGTGCGCCTCTGGCGCCGACGCTGGGTGCTGTGCCGACCGGTGCTCCTGATCCCGAAGGTGTCGCGTAGCGCATCGAGAACGACAGCGAAGAGGAGGGCGGCGAACAGCGCCACGTACAGCGAGTAGCGCACCGGGATGGTGTTGAGCAGCAACGGGAGCTTCGTGAAGATCCGTTCCGGTAAGGGAAAGCCAGTTGGCTGGGCCGACGGCTCGTTCTTGATGACCAAGCTGCCGCCCAACGAGATCACGAAGGCGACGACAGCACAGACGGCCGCCACCCGCACCACCGTCGAGCGGCGCCACAGCACGACGATACCGATGGCGAGAAGCACGACGAGGGTGATGCCGAGATACGAGCCGTTCTCCGTCGGGCTGTTGGCGAAGTGCATGGCCACCCGTGCCGCTCGTGCCGGGGCGATGCGTTGGTTGGCGTCCGGCACCACCAGTCCCAGCAAGTCGGCTCGATAAGCCTCGGGGACGTGCTGAAGAAGTCCGTTGACACTGGCCGGGCCCCGGAGTGCGAACCAGACGGGATAGGTGAGAAGCACAACACTCGTACCGACCGCACAGGCTGCGCCCGTCGCCGCGTAATGAAGTCGTGCCCCGATCTGGTGACGGCCGATGACACAGGTGGCGACCACGCCCACGACCGTCATCACCAACGTCGAGGCGAAGACCTCGGTGGCCACGAAAATTCGCGCGGTCAGAAGGAGACCGAGCACGATGCCCCAGGTGACGGCCCTGCCCCGCTGTCGGACCACGATCTCGTGGCACCACGAGGAGGATGAGTGGGGGAAAGACGACGAAGGTCAGGTTGGTGTGGCCGGCACTCTGGGCGATCTCGTAAGGCCCGAACCCGTAGACCAACCCTCCGACGAACGCCGCCAGTCGCCACCGTGTGAAGCGCGCCACGAAGAAGTAACCGGCGGTGCCGGATGCGGCAAGAGCGAGGGTGCTCAAGGTGTTGAAGGCGGCCACGGGCCCCCAGATCACGGTGACCGGCGAGAGAAGCCCGCCGAGGAAGAGAGAGCTGGTGTTGTTGAGCAAGTTGATCCCGAACGGGTAGTTGGCATAGTTCGAGAAGAGTGGATTGTGGGCGTAGTGCACCGAGTAGACGACCCACTTGAGGAACCACATGGTGCTGAACTGGTCGCCGCCGAGCTGCGAGACGCTCGTCGGGTGCGTGCTCCAGACGTGCCAATAGACGACGACGGCGAGGACGACATACGTGGCGATCGCAGCCACGGCCGCACCGACACCGTCGCGACCCGCCGTCCTTCCCTCAGGAATCGTCCAGATCTCGTTGGGCCGACGCCCAGGCGAACTCATCGCCTCCCTGTCGTCGTCCATCGAGCCCGAGTATTCCATCCACGCGTTAACCGGCAGGTGGACGCGCGTTGGCGGACCGGACACATCGGTGCCGAGGTGCCTCTGTGTCATCATGAGCCGATGAACCTCAAAAGCCGGTTGCAACGGCGTCCACCTCAACCTGGTGCACCCCCCGAAGTCGTGCCTCGGTCGCCGTCACTCCTCCCGGGCTATCCGCCTCGCAACTACCTCGGTCAACTGAACCCGGAATTCCAGGAGTCGATCGCTCGGCGACGGGGTCACATCAATCCTGACGACATCGCCTGGTACCACTCCTTCGAGCTTCCCGACGGTCGGGTGGTGGAAGGGGCATGGGACCTCCGAGGGCAGGAAGTTCCGTACTTCGGTGGCGTCGAGCTGCGGGGCAAACGAGTGCTGGAACTCGGCCCGGCCACCGGCTACCTCTCGCTCTACATGGAACGACAGGGTGCGGAGGTCGTTTCCTTCGAAACCGGTTTCGACGTGAGCAACGATCTCCTCCCGGTGCGAGGTCGAGAGACGCTCGGTGCCAAGGTGCAGCTCATGACCGAGACCGTCGATCGGAACCACGAGGGTTGGTGGTACCTCCACAACCTCTACGGATCATCCGTCAAATTCGTCCAAGGCAACATCTACGACATGCCGGCCGACCTCGGGACGTTCGACGTCACGTTCGCCGGCGCCATCCTTCTCCACCTCCCGCGACCCCTGGGGGGCGATGGTGGAAGCGGCCAGCCGGACGACCGAGTACATGATCGTGACCGAGTCCCTGCAAGACCGCGAGTCACCTCCGATGAGCAACATCATGCGGTTCTCGCCGGCCGCCGAGCACGACTTGACCAACTGGTGGTCCATCTATCCGGGAGCCGTCGTCTCGATGCTCGAACGACTCGGGTTCGGTGACACGACCGTGAGCGAGCACACGCAGAAGCATCGGCTGGGACATGTGGCCACCGCCGACTACACGGACATGCCCATGTACACGGTCGTGGGCAAGCGCATCGAGCCGCTGGCGGGAAGCATTCTCTGACCGGCCCGAAGGTCACGACCTTCTTGTGGCCTCATTGGTCATGAGCGCCAGACCCGCCCGGGCGCAGCCGGATCTCGCCCGAGACAATGAGGTGGTCGACCCCCAGTAGGCTTGACCTGGTGTCGAACGCCGATGCGCACCGGGCCGGATATCCGGCTGTCCGCCTCCGGCGTCTCCGCCGCACCCCGGCCCTGCGCCGTCTGGTGGCCGAGACCCGGCTCCTCGTCGACGACCTCGTCGCCCCCCTTTTCGTGGGCGACGGCCTCACTCAGAGCGAACCGGTGGCCTCGTTGCCGGGCGTCGTGCAGCACAGCCTCGACTCACTCGTGATCGAGACCAAGCGGTTGAGCGCCCTCGGGGTCCCTGCCGTCATCCTCTTCGGGTTGCCCAAGCCGGAGGACAAAGATGCCACCGGCACGGCCGCGCTCCGTCCCGATGGGATCTGGGCTCGGTCCCTCGGCGCCGTGCGAGACGCGACGGGCGAGAGCATGGTCGTCATGGCCGACTGCTGTCTCGACGAGTTCACCGATCACGGGCACTGCGGTGTGCTCGACCCGGCCACCGGGACGGTCGACAACGACGCCACCTTGCCGCTCTATGCCCAGCTGGCCTGCCTGCAGGCCGAGTCGGGAGCCGACGTCGTCGCTCCCAGCGGGATGATGGACGGGCAGGTGGCGGCCATCCGTTCGGCTCTCGACGCGTCAGGCGCCGAGCAGACGGCCATCCTCGCTTACGCGGCCAAGTTCGCCTCCGCTCTCTACGGGCCGTTCCGCGACGCGGCCCGGGTGACCATCGCCGGCGGTGGTGACCGCCGGGCCTACCAACAGGACCCGGCCAACCGACGCGAGGCGCTGGCCGAGGTGGCCTTGGACGTGGCCGAGGGAGCCGACGCGGTGATGGTGAAGCCGGCGCTGCCCAATCTCGACGTCATCGCTGCGGTGCGCGCCCGTTTCGATCTTCCGGTGGCCGCCTATCACGTCAGTGGGGAGTACGCCATGGTCAAGGCGGCCGACGAGCGCGGCTGGATCGACGGTCCCGCGGTGGCGCTCGAGCAACTGACCGCGGTCAAACGGGCCGGGGCTGACTTCATCCTCACCTACTTCGCCGGCGAGCTGGCCGAGATCCTCGGTGGCTGAGGCGGCGTCCGAGCGGTCGGACGCCCTCTTCGAGCGAGCCCAACGGGTCATCCCCGGCGGGGTCAACTCGCCGGTGCGGTCGTTCCGCTCGGTCGGCGGCCACCCCTATTTCGTCGCCCGGGGCGACGGTGCCTACGTCTGGGACGCCGACGGCAACCGGCTCCTCGACTATGTGCAGTCCTACGGGGCGTCCATCCTCGGTCACGCCCATCCCTCCGTCGTAAAGGCGGTGGCCGACGCGGCGGCCGATGGCACCACCTTCGGCGCGCCGACCGAGGGCGAGGTCCGCCTGGCCGAGCTCATCTGTGGCCGGGTCGAGGGGTGCGAGCGGGTTCGTCTCGTCTCGTCGGGCACCGAGGCGGCGATGACGGCCGTGCGCGTCGCACGAGGCTTCACCGGCCGCAGCCGGATCATCAAGTTCGCCGGCTGCTATCACGGCCATTCCGACGGGTTGCTGGCAGGAGGGGGAGCGGCGTGGCCACCCTCGGCCTACCGGATTCGGCCGGCGTGCCACGAGCGTCCGTGGCCGAGACGATCGTCGCCCCCTACAACATCGTTCCCGAAGTGGGTCGAGGACGTGGCCTGCGTCATCGTCGAACCGGTGGCCGCCAACATGGGACTCGTCCCCCCCGAGGCCGGCTTCCTCGAGGGGCTGCGCGCCGCGTGTGACGCGGCGGGCGCCCTGCTCGTGTTCGACGAGGTCATCACCGGGTTCCGCCTCGGGCCCTCCGGCGCTTCGGGGAAGTTGGGCGTGCGACCTGACCTCTGGTGCTTCGGCAAGGTCATCGGTGGTGGCCTGCCTGTCGGTGCGGTGGGCGGCACGGCCGACGTGCTCGCCGTTCTGGCTCCGGACGGGCCCGTCTATCAGGCGGGCACGCTGTCCGGAAACCCACTCGCCACGGCGGCGGGCATCGCCGTCCTCGAAGCCCTCGACGAGGAGTCCTACGAGACGCTCGCCGGCCGCGTCTCGGCCTTCGCGGGGGAGCTCGAGGGGGTGCTCAACGAGGCGCTTGTCACCCGGCCGCCCCGCGGTGAGGTCTCGCCGGCGGCTCGTGGCCCGGGTTCCGGTGGTCGGGCCGATCTTCGGTGTCTTCTTCGCCCCGGTCGTGGCACCTCCCGTGCGGGACTTCGACGGGGCGGCCGCGGCGGCGGCCACCGGTGTCTACGCCCGGTTCTTCCACGGCCTTCTGCGAAGGGGAGTGGCCATCGCACCCGGCCCTTACGAAGTGGCCTTTCCCTCCCTGGCCCATGGCGATGCCGAATTCGACCGCACCCTGAGGGCAGCCAGGGAGGCCGTTACCGAGTTGAGCGAGTGACTGGCCGACCGTCCGACCATCAGGCCGCTCGGTGGGTAAGTATGAAGGCCGTGGTCTACGCGGACGCGGCGCCCGGACGCGCCCCCTCCGTTCGGTCAAGCCGATCCTTTTGTTGGCCGAGATCTGTGAGGAGTGGCTGTGGTGACGCGTGGTGCGCCGCCGGCGGAGGCAGTTATGAAGGAGCGCCCATGACCATCGGAATCACTGAGCTACCGCCGGAGGGGATGCAACTGGGCGGGGTCGTCCTGGCCGGCGACACAGCGCGGGGGACTCGGACGACCGAGGGCCTGAGCCTGCTCTTCACCACCGCCGGCATCACCGTGCAGGGTCCCCAGCCCCAGATCGAGCGACTCCTCGTCTGGTCCGGACTCGATTCAGCCACCTGCAACGAGAAGATTGCGATGGCCGATGGGCGAAACGCCGCCGTCATGGAGCTCACCTCCGGTGGCCAGTCCATTCGATTCCTTCTTCCCACCGACACCGTCTCTCCCGGTCAAGCCGCCTATCTGGATCAGGCCCTGCCCGCCTGGTTGGCCCGCTACCGGGGGAACGACGAGCCGCTCGGCGCGAGCCACGGCGACCCTTCGACCGAGGGCGAGCCGGGGGAGGGGGCCGTCGTCACCGAGCACCGACCGCCCCCGCCCGCCGCACCGCGTCCGGGACCCCCGCCGCCGGCGGCCTCACACCCGGCACCTCCACCGCCAGGGGCATCGCGCCCGGCCCCGCCGCCGCCCGGTGCTTCATCCCCTGCGCCTCCACCACCTGCCGCGTCATCCCCTGCGCCTCCACCACCTGCCGCGTCATCCCCTTCTCCTGCGACAACCCGCCCGTCGCCGGCGCCCTCTCCTCAGCCCACTGCGCAGCCCACACCGCAACCTGCCGCCGCTCGGGCGGGATCGGGGTCGGTTGCCACCGGAACGCTCAACGGATCGGGAGGTACCTCGAGCGCCAGCATGGCGGCGACGGCGAGTCGCCCGTCGGCGCCCCCACCGCCCGCGCCGACGACGGCACCACCTCCGCCGTCACCCAGTGCTGGACCACCGCCGCCCGTGCCACCACCGGTGCCGCCACCGCCAACCATGCCGGGCACCGCCACGTGGGTCCTTTCGGTCGACCCCATGCCCGAGGGGACGGCGTGGGACAACCCCCCGCTCGGCGAGGATCTCGCCATTCAGCCCCTCCCGCGACCAAGAAACGGTGGGGATGGCGCAAGGCCAAGGCCCCCGCCGCACCCCTTGCCGCCACGGCCGCCACCGCCGCTGCCGGCTTCCGCACTTGCCGCGTCGGCGTCCGCGCCCTCGCCGACCGTCGTGCCACCGGTGGAGCCGTCGACCGGGCAATCGGCAGCGCCGATCACCGAACCGGCGGTCAATGGCCGGTCCGAGGCCGCCGGGTCGGGCCCGGCTTCCGGACCCGCTACCCGGACCGCACCGGACGCACCCGACCCATGGGCCGCATCGGACACCCGGGCCCCAGGTGACGACCTCGTCCGCAACCCGTCGTCACCACAGAGGACGACGCCGAGCCGCGACCGAGACGCACGGCTCGGCTGGCCGTCCTGGGCGCCGTCCTGCTCGTCGTGATCGGCGGTATCGCCTACGCCGCTGAGCCGCAACGGAAGCTCGACGCCCAGTCCGGCGACGACCGCCTCGTCGGCTCCGACCCCGGCCCCGACCGGGCACTGCCGTGGGACAACGCGTTGGTCTCCTCGGTCAACCTGCAGCTGGCCGATCTTCCTGCGGGGTGGACACCGTCCAACTCGGCGGCCCCTCTGCGTCTGCCCGCCGCCAACTCGACGGTCGAGTCGCAAGCCACTCAGGCGTTGGCATCCTGTCTGGGCGTGCCCGTGACGACGGCCGCCGGCTTGTTCGCCGGAGGGACGCTTCCTGGTCAGACTGCGGTCGCCGTCTCACCCACCTTCTCGGAAACTGCCGACCCCGGCATCCAGATGCACTCCATGAGCACGGCCATGGCCACCCCGGCGAGGCAACGGCCTACGCCGCGCCCTTGAGAGCCCGAACTTCGCCACCTGTTACGGGCAGTTCCCGGACGGTCGCCGCCTCGGCCGTCTCGGGAGCAGTGGCCACCGTTCAACTCGTCACGCTGCCGCAGCCGTCCGGGGTGAAGGCCTACGGCTTCGTCACCACGGTGACGTCACCGAAGGGACACAGCAGTTCGGTCAGGCATTCATGATCGGCGGCCGGTTGGTGACCGATCTCATCGGCCACCAACGGTCCGGCCATCCCGTCGGCCGACTTCACCTCGGCCTACGACGGGGTGAGCGGACGGGTTTCCGCCGACGTCGAGAAGTAGGAGCCACAGCCGCGATCCGGCGTGGCCGTCGCCCGGCGACCTCGCGTCCCGCAGCACGGCTCGGGCCTGACTTCGTCGGGAGCGCTGGTCACGGACTCGGGAACCAGGCGGGACACGACGGCCAGCGCCCGGTAGGCGGCTTCGGCCGGCCCCGTCTCGTCCGGTCGCAACAGGTTGGCCATGATGCGCAGCATCCACGACATGATCGATTCCGAGCGAAGGCCGGTGCCCACGCACGCGCATGAGGTCGGGCCGGCTGATGATGCGGACGAAGGCCCGGGCAACCCGGAAGTAGAGCCCGTAGGCCTCCTCGAGCCGTCGTTCGTACTCGACGAGGGGCCCGGCCCGCCGCCCGACAACGCCTGGCCCAGGGCGGCGGCGGCCAGACGTCCGGTCTCGTAGCCGTAGGCGATGCCTTCGCCGTTGAACGGGTTGATGACCCCGCCGGCGTCCCCGACGAGAACCGTGGTGGGCCCGATCCGGGGGCCGACGGCCAGCCCCATGGGCAGCTTGCCACCCGTCGGTGCTCCGAGGGCGGTCTCCGGCGAGAGCTCCCAGTGGGCCGGGGCGCCCTTGACGAAGTGGTCCATGAGCGTCGTGGTGTTGATGCCCTTCCACCGCTGCTCGGTGGAGAGCACGCCCACGCCCACGTTGACCCGTCCATCACCCAACGGGAAGATCCAGCCGTAGCCGGGGACGACCGCTCCTTCGCCGTCGCGGATGTCGAGGTGTGACTCGATGAAGTTCTCGTCGTGCCCCGGGGAGCGGTAGTAGCCGCGCAGGGCCATGCCGATGCGGTCGTCCGCGGTCACGGGTGGCGCCGAGCGCCCGCCCGAAGCGCGAGTTCGAACCGTCGGCCACCACCACGTAACGGGCCCGCACCTCTCGAACTGGCCGCTCGATAATCCCCGGCGCTGCGCACGGCGCCCCGCCGCAGGACCGCGGGACGATGGCGCTCCCAAGCCGGTCGGCGCCACCCGGGATCGGCCGGCTCCGTCGGGGCGATGGGCTCGACGGCCTCGGTGCCCTGCCAGACGGTCGCGCCCGCCTTCGCGGCTCGCTCGTTCACGATGCCGTCGAGGTCGTGGCGGGTGATCGTGTAGCCGTAGTTGGGAAAGCTCGGGTGCTCGGGCCAGGGCAGCTCCATGCTCTGACCAAAGCCGTAGGCCCGCAGGCCCCGGTAGCGGTGGGCGCCGACCAGCGCACCCTCGACACCCATGTCGGCGAGCTGGCGGACAGCCCGCGGGGTGAGCCCGTCGCCGCACGTCTTGGCCCGGGGGAACACCTTCTTCTCGACCACGGCCACGTCCCAACCGGCCTCGGCCAGCCAGTAGGCGCAGGCTGAGCCGGCCGGGCCACCGCCCACCACGAGCACGTCCCAGGCCCGGCGGTCGACCTCGGGCCGGTGCCGTCGGCTCGCGGCCGGCCCTCATGTCGGCGCTCCTCGGTTGCCCGGCCATCGCGCCGGCCTCCCGGGTGAGGACGTCGGAGGCTCCACGCCCACGGAGGGCGCCGGAGGGCGGATGCGGATGTGCCCGCTGGAAGGGGCGCGTGGTAGAAACTTCCTGCAGTGGACGACTATCTGCCCATCGTGCTGCTCTTGGTCGTGGGCCTCCTGTTCGCCAGCCTTTCCTTCGTCGCCTCGTCACTCTCGCGCCCGGAAGCGTCCGACGGCGGCCAAGACGGCGCCCTACGAGTGCGGGATCGTCCCCGCCATCGAGCCGCCGGGCCGGTTCCCGGTCCGCTTCTACCTCGTGGCCATGATCTTCATCATCTTCGACATCGAGATCGTCTTCCTCTACCCGTGGGCCGTGATCTTCCGTCAGCTCGGCTCCTTCGGGCTCATCGAGGTGGTGGTCTTCGCGGCCGTGGTCTTCATCTCGTTCCTGTTCCTCGTGAGCAACGGTGCTCTGACGTGGGGGCCGTCCAAGCTGTTGATCGACGCCATGCCGTCGAGAAGCTCGAACTCGACCATCCTGCGCATCTCCGGCCGCCCGGCATCGTCGGAAGGGGTTCCCACGCCTGTGACCGTGCCTGCGGCAGCCGCCAGCGCGAGTGGCGGAGCCGAGAGCCGGCAACGGGGGTACCGGGCGGTCCCGGCCGCGCGGCGTAGGCGGGCGGCGCCGTGGGTCTCGAGGACCTCCAGCACAATTTCCCGACCGGGCGGCTCGAGGACCTGGTCAAGTGGGCGCGCACGTATTCGATGTGGCCGGCCACCTTCGGGCTGGCCTGCTGCGCCATCGAGATGATGTCGGTGGGCGCGGCCGACTTCGACCTCGCCCGCTTCGGCATGGAGGTCTTCCGCGCCTCGCCCCGACAGGCCGACCTCATGATCGTGGCCGGGCGGGTGTCCCAGAAGATGGCGCCGGTGCTGCGCCAGGTCTACGACCAAATGATGGAGCCCAAGTGGGTCCTGTCCATGGGGGTGTGCGCCAGCACCGGGGGGATGTTCAACAACTACGCCATCGTCCAGGGCGTGGACCAGATCGTGCCGGTGGACGCCTACGCCCCGGGATGCCCGCCGACCCCCGAGACGCTCATGCACACCATCCTCACCCTCCACGAGAAGGTGCGGACCGACCAGATCACCCGCCCGGGCCGCATCCTCACGCCCGTCGAGGCAGCCAGGCTCGGCAGCGACGAAGGGGTCGACACCGACGACGCCCAGGACCAGTCCCCCGAGCACACCTCCGGGTGGACGCCCGACCGGCCCGACGCCGTGCGCCTGGCCACGCCTCGTCGCAACCCGATCATCGCCCGCAGCGTGGGCGAGCCGCTGTGACCGTGGTGACCGACGCCTCCAACCCGCAACCGGACGTCTCGGCGACCGCGGCCGTGGCGGTGAGCCAGGCCGGCGGCACACTTCCGCGGTCGGCCCGGGGTGCGGCCGACGAGGTGGCCTTCCCGACGCGGGAGCAGTATTTCGACATGATCGCCGCCTATCGCGACGGCGGGTTCGAGACGTGCGCCGACCTCTGTGGCGTCGACTACCTCACCCATCCCGGACGACGTCTGCCAGAGGGTGTCGTGCCCGAGCGTTTCGAGGTGGTCGTCAACCTCCTCTCGCTCAGTGCGGCCCGCCGGGTCCGTGTTCGCCTGCAGGTGCCCGAGTCGGACGCGGTGGCGCCATCGCTCTTCGCCGTCTATCCCGGCGTCGAGGCCATGGAGCGCGAGGCCTTCGACCTCTTCGGCATCGTCTTCTCGGACCATCCCGACATGAGCCGGATCCTCATGCCCGAGGACTGGGAGGGGCACCCTCTGCGCAAGGACTATGGCGTCGGGCGGGTGCCGGTGCAGTTCAAGGAAGCTCCGGGTCCTCGATGACCCCGGCCGGTACCGACGCCGACACCGGCACCGCGACGCCGCATCCAGACTCGGTGATCGCGCCCCCGGTGAGCGGCGAGGCCTTCTACGAGCGCGACGAGTCCGGCGAGCCGCGGGGGATCGTGGCCGAGACGTCGGAGGGCTCCCAAGAGTTGGGCGCTCGCCACGGCACCGCTCCCGACGAGCTGCGCCGCGAGGTCGGCGCCGTCCTCCGCCTGCCCGAGGGGGTGGCCGTCGACCCGTCCGACATCGACATCGAGCTGCGCGACGACGAGACGATGATCATCAACATGGGGCCCCAGCACCCGTCCACTCACGGGGTGCTGCGTCTCATGTTCGAGCTCGACGGCGAGACGGTGCTGCGCACCAAGCCGGTGATCGGCTACTTGCACACCGGGATGGAGAAGACCGGCGAGGAGCTCACCTACGTCCAGGGATCGACCAACGTCACCCGCATGGACTATCTGTCGCCCCTGGCCAACGAGTGTGTCTTCTCGATGGCCACCGAGTCCCTGCTCGGAGTGGAGCTGCCGGCCCGGGCGGAGTGGATCCGCATGTTGCTGTTGGAGCTCAACCGAGTCTCGTCGCACCTCATGTGGATGGCCACGAACGGCATGGACCTCGGTTCGACGTCGATGATGATCTACGGGTTCCGCGAGCGCGAGATGATCCTCGCCTTCTTCGAGAAGGCCACCGGACTCCGGATGAACCACAACTTCATCCGACCGGGCGGAACGGCCGCCGACCTGCCCGACGGCTGGGAGGACGACGTCACCATCATCTGCGACACCGTCCTTCCCGCGTTGCGACGAGTACGACGAGCTGCTCACCGGTCAGCCCGTGTTCCGCCAGCGCACCGAGGGCGTCGGGGCCATCTCGGCCGAGGAGGCCCTCGCTCTCTCGTTGACCGGGCCCATCCTGCGCTCGACCGGGGTGCCCTGGGACCTGCGCCGCTCGATGCCGTATCTCCGTTATGACGAGGTCGACTTCGACGTCGTCGTGGGCACCTTCGGCGACAACTTCGACCGGTACTCGATCCGCCTCAACGAGATCCGCGAGTCGATCCGCATCATCCGCCAGGTGGTCGAGAAGATGCCGGCCGGGGACTACCGCGTGCAGGACAAGAAGGTCACGCCACCGCCACGGGCCCGTATCGACGAGTCGATGGAGGCCCTCATCCACCACTTCAAGGTGTTCACCGAAGGCTTCAAGGTGCCCGAAGGTGAGACCTACGTGGCCATCGAGTCGCCTCGCGGCGAGCTCGGGTGCTACCTGGTGGCGGACGGCGGGCCCAAGCCCTACCGGATGCACATCCGAGGGCCGAGCTTCGTGAACCTGCAGGCGGTCCCGCTCATGATGCGGGGCGGGCTCATCGCCGATGCCGTGGCCGTCTGCTCCTCCATCGACCCGGTGATGGGGGAGGTGGACCGGTGACCGCTCCCGCCGAGCAGGCGAAGGCACCTCGCCACCTTTCTCCCGCCACGCTGGCCAAGGCCCGCGAGATCGTGAGCCTCTACCCCGAGCGCCGTTCGGCCCTCATCCCCCTCTGCCACCTCGCCCAAGGTGAAGAGGGTTGGCTGACCCCCGAGGCCATGGACGACATTGCCGTCCTGGTGGGCGTCGATCCCACCGAGGTGCTCGGCACCGCCACCTTCTACGACATGCTGCACACCGAGCCGGTGGGCCGTTACATGGTGTCCGTCTGCACCAACATCGCCTGCCTGTTGAACGGTGCGACCGAATTGCTCGAGCACGCCGAGAATTCGCTCGGTATCGGCGTCGGTGGCACGACGGTCGACGGTCTCGTCAGCCTCGAAGAGGCCGAGTGCCTGGCCGACTGCGACCGGACGCCCTGCGTGCAGGTCAATCATCGTTTCGTCGGGGCCCAGACGCCCGGGTCCTTTGACCGGCTGGTCGAGGAGCTGCGGTCGGGAGCCCGTGACACGAGATCCCGCCCCACGGAACTCTCAACCGCGTCGAGCGGACGGTCGGCCTGCAGGCCGACCGGGAGCGCGTGGTCGCCGAGCGCGCCCAGATAGCCGAGGCCCAGGAGGGGCGCGCCGCTGCCGCCGCGAGCAATGCCGGAAGCAGCGGATCGTGACCATCACCGACCCGCCCCGGATCGTCACGTCGCGCCTCGAGTACGAGGACTCGCACAGCCTCGAGCGCTACCTGGCGACCGGCGGATACGACGGCTTGCGCAAGGCGCTCTCCATGACGCCCGAAGAGGTGGCCCATGAGGTCGACCAGGCCAGCCTGCTCGGTCGCGGGGGCGCGGGCTTCCCGGCCGGGCGCAAGTGGTCGATGCTGCGCAAGGCGGCCGTCACCTACCTCGTGATCAACGGGGACGAGAGCGAGCCGGCCACCTTCAAGGACCACCTGCTCATCGAGCGCGACCCCCATCAGCTCATCGAGGGCGTCCTCATCGCCGCCTACGCCTTGCAGGTCAGTCAGGCCTTCATCTACATCCGCGGCGAGTTCGCCCTCGGCCTCGAACGAGTGCAGGCCGCCCTCAACGACGCCTACGCCTACGGCGCGGTGGGGACCGACATCTTCGGCTCCGGCTTCTCCATCGACGTGGTCGTCCACCCCGGGGCCGGGGCCTACATCTGCGGTGAGGAAACGGCCCTGCTCGAGTCCCTCGAGGGCAAGCGTGGCTTCCCCCGCATCAAGCCGCCCTACTTCCCTGCCGCCATCGGCCTCTACGGCGCGCCGACCGTCGTCAACAACGTCGAGACCATGTCCAACCTGCCCTGGATCGTGCTCCATGGTGGGGCTGCCTTCGCCGGGCTGGGCGAGGGGCGCTCGGCCGGTACCCGCCTGTTCGCCTTGGCCGGGCACGTGAACAACCCCGGTGTCTTCGAGGTCGAGATGGTGAAGACGACCTTCGCCGACCTCATCAACGCGCCCATCCTGGGCGGCGGCGTACGTGGCGGGCGGGCCCTCAAGGCGTTCATCCCCGGCGGCGTCTCGGCCCCGTGGTTCGGGCCCGAGCAGGTCGACCTTCCGTTGGGCCAGGACGAGGTCGGGGCGGCCGGGTCCATGCTCGGATCCGGATCGGTGGTCGTGATGGACGACCACACCTGCGTGGTGCGGGCCGCCTGGCGCATCACCAAGTTCTTCGCCCGCGAGTCGTGCGGTCAGTGCACTCCCTGTCGCGAAGGATCGGGCTGGCTCGAACGCATCCTGGCACGCATCGAGCGAGGCCAGGGCCGCGAGGAGGATCTCGACTTGCTCCTCGACGCTTCGGACAACATCTCTCCCGGTCTGGCCTGGCCACCGCAGCAGACCACCATCTGTGTCCTCGGCCCTTCCATCCCGTCCTCCATCCACTCGGCCATCGACATGTTCCGCGACGAGTTCCTCGTGCACATCAAGGACGGGGGCTGCCCCTATGAGTGAGCCCACCGGACAGCCGGGGGCGGGCACGGACCAATCGGGTGCCGCGCCGGTGCCACCCGAGGACACGGTGGCCTTCTCGCTCGACGGCCGGCCGGCCACGGCCAAGAAGGGTGAGCTGATCATCGCCGCCGCCGAGCGGGCCGGGACCTTCATCCCGCGCTTTTGCTATCACCCGCGCATGCGCCCGGTGGGCATGTGCCGCATGTGCCTCGTCGAGGTGAGTGGCCCCCGTGGCGCGACCTTGCAGCCGGCCTGCTTCCTCGAGGTGCAGCCGGACATGGAGGTCACCACCGACTCCGACAAGGTCAAGAAGGCGCAAGACGGCGTGCTCGAGTTCCTGCTCATCAACCACCCGCTCGACTGCCCGGTGTGCGACAAAGGCGGCGAGTGCCCGCTGCAGGACCAGACCTTGGCCTATGGCCCGGGCGAGACGCGCTTCGTCGAGGAGAAGCGTCATTTCGAGAAGCCGATCGCCCTCTCGGAGCTCGTCCTCCTCGACCGCGAGCGCTGCATCCAGTGCAGCCGCTGCACCCGGTTCGCCGACGAGGTGGCCGGTGAGGCCCAGATCGACTTCCACGGCCGGGGCGAGATGCTCGAGGTCAACACCTTCTTCGAGCGACCGTTCTCTTCCTACTTCTCGGGGAACACCGTGCAGATCTGCCCGGTGGGGGCGCTGACGGCCACCCCGTATCGGTTCACAGCACGACCGTGGGACCTCGACCAGGTCGAGACCACGTGCACGACCTGCGCCTTCGGCTGTCGCACGGCGGTGCAGTCGTCGGCCAACCGCGTGACCCGGTTGCTGGGCCTCGACTCGGACCCGGTCAACCAGAGCTGGCTCTGTGACAAGGGCCGCTTCGCCTACGAATCGACCAACGCGCCGCGAGCGCATCGCCGAACCCTTCGTCCGCAAGGACGGCGAGCTGGTTGCTGTCTCCTGGCACGAGGCCTTGGCCGCCGCGGCCGCCGGGTTGCGAGGGGCCACGAGCGGCGCGGCCGGGCCGTCGGAGGCCGGCGCCGATGTCGGGGTCATCGGTGGCGCACGTCTCACCAACGAGGGCGCCTATGCCTGGGCCCGTGTGGCCAAAGGGGTGCTCGGCACCGACTCGGTCGATGCACAGCTGGGCGACGGGCTTCCGGCCGAGCTGGTGCTCGGACTGCCCGGCGCCACCATCGACGAGACGGTCAACGCCGGCACGGTCGTGCTGCTGACCGGCGACGTCCGTGACGAGCTCCCCGTCCTCTTCCTGCGGTTGCGGGCCGCTGCCCTGTCCGGCAATACCTCCATCGTCGAGCTCTCGCCCCGGAGCACCTCACTCACCTCGTACGCCGCCACCTCGTTGCGCTATGTCCCGGGCCAGGCCACCGAGCTCGTGCGATCGCTGTTCGAGACGACCGCGACCGAGGACCCGTCGCTGGCCGAGGCGCGCCGGTTGGTGGCGGCCGACGACGTGGTGGTCGTGGCCGGTCGGCCGTCGTTGGCGGAGGACGGGGCGCTCGTGGCCGAGGCCCTCGGCGCCCTGGCCGGCGCCCTTCCGAAAGCCCGGTTCCTCTGCGGCCTCCGCCGCGGGAACGTGCGGGGCGCGCTGGACATGGGTCTCGCCCCCGGTGTCCTGCCCGGTCGGGTCTCGCCTCGAGGAAGGACGCGAGTGGTTTGCCGCCGCCTGGGGCCGGGTGCCGGGCGAGCGGGGCCTCGACACGGCCGGCATCCTCGCCGCCGCCGCCGGGGAGGGCTCCGCTGACCAACCCATCCGCGCCCTCGTGCTGTTGGGCGCCGAGCCGCTCACCGACTTCCCCGACCGTCGACAGGCTCGCCGAGGTCTCGACGGTGCCGAGTTCGTGGTGGCCGTCACCTCCCAACCCGGGGGGGAGTGCGAGGTCGCCGACGTGATCCTGCCGGCGGCCGAGGCCCACGAGCGGCGCGGGACCACCACCAACATCGAGGGCCGCGTCACCCGCCTCGGCCACAAATTGGTGGCCCCCGGACAGGCGTGGCCGGATTGGATGATCGCGGCCGAGCTCGCCGTCCACCTCGGCCGTGACCTCGGGATCGACTCGCTGGCCGCCGTCTGGGACGAGATCGAGCGCCTGGCGCCCTCCCACGCCGGCATGACCGCGGCCGTGCTCGACGCCGTGGGCGCGGCCGACGGGGTCCTCGCCCCACTGGCCGATCCTCGCATGCACCCGACGGCCGACGGCCGTCGCCCATCGACCCGATCGCCATCCCCGGGGTGGAGTCGGTCGAGCGTCAGGGGGCACCACCCCGTGCCGGGTTGGCCGAGCTCCCGAACGATGCCGACGAGCTCGGTGGATCCGATCCCGCGTCGCAGCGCGAGCTGATGCGACCGACCGTCCTGTCCGGTCCTCCGTCGGTGGCGGCGCCGCACGTGGGCCCGACCGACAGCTATTCGTTGCGCCTGGTGGCTTCTCGCACCCTCTATGACGAGGGCGCGGCCAACTCGGCATCGCCGGCCCTGGCCGCTTTGGTGCAACCGGCGGCCCTGCGGGTGAACCCCTCCGACCTCGACGACCTCGGGGTCGCTCCGGGTGGCGAGGTACGCATCCGGACGGCCAGCGCCGAGGCCGTGGTCGTGGCCATCCCCGACTCCTCCCTTCCCACCCGGGTGGTGGCCACCAACTTCAATGTCCCATTCGGTGAGAGCACGGTGGCCGATCTCATCGACAGTTCGAGCCCGGTGGTCGAGCTGCGGATGGAGACGCCGTGACCGCCGCCATCGCTCCGGTCCTCGCCTCCGTCCATGCGCTGCTCGGGGCCGACGACCCCCTCTACAACAACGGCGTCGGCTGGGTCGTGTTCCTCATCGTCGTGATCAAGGTGGTCGTGGTCTTCGCCGCGCTGATGGTCTCGGTGATGCTGATGATCTGGTTCGAGCGCAAGGTCATCTCGGACATGCAGAGCCGCATCGGGCCGAACCGCGCCGGCCCCTTCGGCATCGCCCAGACGCTGGCCGACGGGATCAAGCTCTTCTTCAAGGAGGACCTGAGCCCCGATCAGGCCGACCCGTTCGTCTTCAAGCTGGCCCCGTACCTCACCATCATTCCGGCCTTCCTCGCCTTCGCCATCGTTCCCGTGGGCGGGTCGTGACCATCGCCGGCCACACCTTCGAGCTCCAGCTGGCCGACCCGCCCAGGGGATCCTCTGGCTGCTGGCGATGTCCTCCATCGCCGTCTACGGCGTGATGCTGGCCGGCTGGGCGTCGGGATCGAAGTACCCGCTGCTCGGGTCGGTGCGGGCCTCGGCCCAGATGATCTCGTACGAGGCCGCCCTTGGCATGACCGTGGTCACGGTGGTCTTGATCACCGGCTCGCTCAGCACCCGGGCCATCGTCGACTCGCAGGCACACCACTTCTGGCAGTGGAACGCCTTCCGGTTAGCGTTCGTGCCCTTCCTCATCTTCTTCATGGCCATCATCGCCGAGACCAACCGGCCCCCCTTCGACCTGGTCGAGGCGGACTCCGAATTGGTCGGCGGGTTCCACACCGAGTACTCGTCCATTCGATTCGCCTTGTTCTTCCTGGCCGAGTTCATGAACACGATCACCATGTCGGCGATCACGGTGACCCTCTTCTTCGGCGGGCCGGACGGGCCCATTCCCCACATCCCGCACACCCAGTGGCTCTGGCCCATCCTTTGGTTCCTGGGCAAGACCATCGTCTTCCTCTTCATCTTCGTGTGGCTGCGGGCGGCCCTTCCTCGTCTTCGCTACGACCAGCTCATGGACCTCGGGTGGAAGCGACTCATCCCACTGTCGCTGGCCTGGTTGCTGATGGTGGCCGGCTACGTGGTCGAGGGTTGGTGGGGGGTCGGCCTTTCGGCCGCCGTCCTCGTCTGTGCCGTGCTCATCACCCGGGCCTTCGCCGTGGGCGCCGAGCGAGAGGAGAGCCGGGCGCTCCTCTCGCCGGTCGGGGCCCGGGCCGACTGGCCGGCCGACCGGGTGACCGGCGACCGATCGGGCATGACCAGTTTGGCGACCGGGCCGGTCGGCGGTGTGCGTACACCTCCGTCCCGGTCAACGTCCGAGGCACCGATCACCGGCGACCGGGGAGGCGACTGATGGCCACGCCGGACGTCCCACGCAAGCGCCAGAACTTCCTCGGCGGGTTCAAACTCACCCTCGAGCACCTGGGTCGGCCCCCCGTCACCCGGCAGTACCCGGAGGAGAAGAAGCCAAAGCAGCCCCGCCAGCATGGCCGCCATGTGCTCGGCCGCTACGAGGACGGGATGGAGAAGTGCATCGGTTGCGAGCTTTGCGCCGGCGTCTGCCCGGCCGACTGCATCTACGTGCGCGGCCTCGACAACCCGCCCGACCATCCCGTCTCGCCGGGTGAGCGCTATGGCTACGTCTACGAGATCAACTATCTGCGCTGCATCCACTGTGACCTCTGCGTCGAAGCCTGCCCGACCGAGGCCATCACCGAGACGAAGCTCATGGAGTTCTCGTTCACCAACCGCAACGACGCCATCTATACGAAGAACGAGCTGCTGGTCGATGACGACGGCCGTCCCCGCCCTCAGCCTTGGGAGGACTGGCGGGAAGGTGACGATCTCCACACCTCGGGTTGGATGCGGGCCACGTCGCCCTCGGGCGATGCCGCCTTCGAAGGTCAGGTGCAGTGGTCGGGCGAGCTCGGCTACGGCGTGCGGGCGCCCGAAGCCGGACAGCACGGACACCGGGACGACGCCGCCACCGGCACCCTCCCGCTGCGCGAAACCCTCGAGCGGCATCTGCGACCCGCCGACATGCCCGCGGCCAAGCGCGGACCCCGGGGCGCCATCGGACGCATGATCGAGAAGGCCGAGCGGTTTGCCCCCGGTGCCGGACGCAAGCACCGCACCCATGCCGATGCCGCCTACACCGCGTCGCTGGCCGCGGCCGACACCGACGGCCCCGAGGGCGGACACTTCGAGCCCAGCTCGGGCCCGGAGCCACCCGACGAGGAGCACGAATGACGGGTGTGGCCGGGGGGCTCGTCGGCGCCACCTTCGCCGCGGCCGCGCCGGTTGTGAGCGTCCACCCGTCCGCCGTCGACGTCGGCACCTTCTCGGTGGCCGCGGCCATGGTGCTGTCCGGAGCCACCGGAGTGGTGCTGGCCCGCAACGCGGTGCACTCCGCCCTCATGCTGGTGATGACCCTGCTCGGCGTGGCCGTCCTCTTCGCGCTCCTGCGGGAGCCCTTCCTCGCTGCCGTCCAGGTCATCGTCTACGCCGGGGCCATCGTCGTCCTCTTCCTGTTCGTCATCATGTTCCTCGGGGTCGACCGCGAGGAGAACATCGCCACCGAACCTCTGCGCGGCCAACGACCGATGGCCATCGCCATCGGCCTGCTCGGGACGACCGGCCTCTTGCTGCTCGGCCAGGTGTCGGGCTGGACCACCGGTCAGTCACAGGTGGCGGGGCCTTCGACGGTCAACGGCCAGACCAACGTGGCCCTGTTGGGGAAGTCGATCTACACGACCTATCTGTTCCCCTTCGAAGCGACCGCGGCGCTGCTCATCATCGCCGTCGTCGGGGCGGTGGTGTTGGCCCGGCGTCCGCCAGGGGCTGCCCGTTCCGATGGCGAGCCGATGGGTGCTCACGGCTCCGCTTCGAGCCATGGCGGTTCCGTCTCGGTCGCTCCCGACGAGCCGGCCACCCCCGCCAACCCCGCCAAGCCCCCGCCAACCCAGCCGGCCCGACCAGAGCCGAGTCGCCGACGGCGTCCAGAGAGGCGGCCCCGTGACCATCGACCCCGGTTGGTACCTCGGCCTCGCTGCCGTCCTCTTCGCCATCGGCGCCGTCGGCGTCATGGTCCGACGCAACGTGCTCGTGATGTTCATGTGCGTCGAGCTCATGCTCAACGCGGCCAACCTCACCTTCGCCACCTTCTCGCTCACCCTGCACGACATCGGCGGCCAGGTGCTCGTGTTCTTCGTGTTGGTGGTGGCGGCGGCCGAGGTCGTCGTGGGGCTGGGCCTGGTGGTCGCCATCTTTCGTCGCCGGGCCTCTGCCGTGGCCGACGATCTCCACGGCATGAAGGGCTGACCTGGTGCTCCACGTCACCTGGCTGATCATCGCCCTGCCCCTGATCGGTTTCGCCGTCCAAGTGTTCCTCGGTCGGCGCCTGGGCGACCCGTTGGCCGGGGTGGTGGGCACCGCCTTCGTGGGCGGGTCGTTCGTCGTGGCCGTAGGGGTGTACCTCGATCTGCTGACCGTGCACGCACCGGTGCGGACCTTCACTCAGAACCTCTGGACCTGGATCCCGGTCGACACCCTCCAAGTCCACGCCCGACTGCTGGTGGACCCCCTGTCCATGACCATGGTGCTCTTCGTGACCGGGGTCAGCTCGCTCATCCACTTGTACTCGATCGGCTACATGAAGGGTGACAAGGACTTTCCGAAGTTCTTCCTCTACCTCAACCTGTTCGTGGCCTCGATGCTCATCTTGGTCCTCGGGTCGAACCTGGTCGTGACCTTCGCCGGTTGGGAGGGGGTGGGGGCCTGCTCCTACTGGCTGGTGTCCTTCTGGTTCGAGCGGGACTCGGCGGCGAGCGCCGGTAAAAAGGCCTTCATCTACAACCGGATCGGCGACGTCGGGTTCCTCATCGCCATCTTCCTCATCTTCGACAAGCTGCACACCGTCGAGTACTCGGCCATCTTCTCCCACCTCGGCCAGCTCGGCGCGGCCAACACCACCGCGGTCTGCCTCTTGCTGCTGGTCGGTGTGGTCGGGAAGTCGGCCCAGATCCCGCTCTTCCCGTGGCTGGCCGACGCCATGGAAGGCCCGACCCCGGTGTCCGCCCTCATCCACGCGGCCACCATGGTCACGGCCGGCGTCTACCTACTGTGCCGGGTGAGCCCGCTTTTGCACGCCTCCCCCGACGCGGCCTTGGTGGTGGCCATCGTCGGAGCCGCCACCGCCTTCGTGGCCGCCTCCATCGCCTGCGCCCAACAGGACATCAAGAAGGTGCTGGCCTACTCGACGGTGTCCCAACTCGGCTACATGTTCCTCGCTATCGGCTGCGGCGCCTACGAGGCGGCCATCTTCCTCATGGTGGCCCACGCCTTCTTCAAGGCGCTGCTCTTCCTCGGTTCGGGCTCGGTCATCCACGGGCTCGACGACGAGCAGGACCTCAAGCGCATGGGCAACCTGCGCCGGTACATGCCCATCACCTTCATCACCTTCGCCGTGGGATGGCTGGCCATCGCGGCCGTGCCGCCGCTGTCGGGGTTCTGGGCCAAGGGCGACATCCTCGAGAACGCCTTCGTGGCCCGCCCGGCGCTCTGGGCCGTGGGTCTCGTGACCGCCGCACTGACCGCCTACTACATGAGCCGGCTCACCGGACTTGCCTTCTTCGGCTCCGACCGCTGGTCGACCGGCGAGGACCCGCCCGGCCGGGTCTCGGCCATGCCCGGCATCCCCCATGCCGAGCACCGCGTCGAGCACCCGCACGAGTCCCCGTGGGTCATGACCGTGCCCCTCTGGATCCTGGCCTTCTTCGCGGCAGTGGCCGGAGCCATGGCCATCAATGACTGGCCCCTCTCCTTGGCCAACTTCGTCGACCCGGTCTTCGGGGCCAACTTGTTCAACGACCACCTGGCCACCTCCTCCATCTGGATCCTCGCCATCGTCGACAGCCTGATTGCCTTCGCCGGGGTGGGGGTGGGCCTTCGGTTGTGGATGACCCGCGACGAGCACCCGGCCCTCGAGACCGCGTTCCTCCGGAGCGCCTGGTACATCAACGAGCTCTACGACGCCGTCTTCGGCCGGCCCTCCGAGCGGCTGGCTTCGTTCTGCGCTGAGGTGGTCGATCCCAAGGTCATCGACGGTGCCGTCAACGGGACGGCCGACCTGGTCCGAGGGGCGGGGGCCACCGTGCGCCGCACCCAGACGGGTTACGTGCGCAACTACGTGCTCGGCATCGCCCTCGGCACGGTGCTCGTGCTCGCCTTCATGCTCACCCGGCTGTGGTGGAACTGATGCCCACGCCCTTCCCCTTGCTCACCGTCCTCGTCCTGACACCGGCCATCGGGGCCGCGGTGGTGGCCCTCGTTCCCGACAAGAAGGTGCCGTCCTGGCTGCACGAAGCCCTGGGACTGGCCATCGCCGTCGTCACCCTGGCCGTGGCCGTCACCATCGCCGTGCGGTTCAAGACGGGCGACGGCGGCTTCCAGCTCACCTCCAACCACAACTGGGCCAGCGGGCTCGGCATCCGCTGGTACCTCGGGGTCGACGGCATCTCCCTCTTCCTCGTCGCCCTGACGGCGGTGCTCTTCCCCTTGACCATGATCGGGGCCCGTAGCAAGCGCAATCCGCGCGTCCTTCGTGGCCTGGCTCCTCGTCCTCGAAGCGGCCTGCATGGGCAGCTTCGTCTCCCTCGACCTCGTGCTCTTCTTCCTCTTCTTCGAGCTCACCTTGGTCCCCGCCTACTTCCTGATCGGGGGATGGGGCTACGCCCGGCGCGGCTACGCGGCCATCAAGTTCTTCATCTACACGTTCACCGGTTCGGCGTTCCTGTTGGTCGGCATCCTGGCCCTGGCCTTCATCCACCAGTCACAGACCGGCGTGCTCAGCTTCGAGCTGCCCACGCTCATGAACACCCGTCTGACCGGGACGGAGGGGGTCCTCCTCTTCCTGGCCTTTACCGCCGCCTTCGCCGTCAAGGCACCCCTCTTCCCCTTCCATACCTGGTCGCCGGATGCCTACGCCGAGGCCCCGACGGCCGGGTCCGTTCTGTTGGTGGCCGTGATGGCCAAGCTCGGCACCTACGGGATCGTGCGCTTCGACCTCAACCTCTTCCCCCAGGCCAGCCGGACCCTGGCGCCGCTCCTGCTCACCTTGGCCACCATCGGCATCATCTACGGGGCGGTGGTGGCCTGCGCCCAGCACGACCTCAAGCGCCTACTCGCCTATTCGTCGCTGGCCCAGATCGGCTTCATCGCCCTCGGGACCTTCGCTCTCGACAGCCAGGGCCTCGCCGGCGGCGTCCTGCAGATGGTCAACCACGGCCTCATCATCGCCACCCTGTTCCTGCTCGTTGGCTGGATCTACGAACGCCGAGGAACCTGGCAGCTGACGTCGCTGCGCGGGTTGCAGCGCCCCGCGCCCATCATGGCCGGGGCCTTCACCGTGGCCATGATGGCGTCCATCGGCTTACCGGGCCTCAACGGCTTCGTGGGCGAGTTCCTCATCCTCATCGGGACGTTCGTGGCCCACCGATGGTGGGCGGTGGTGGCCGCCACCGGGGTCATCGTGGCCGCCATCTACCTGCTGTGGGCCTACCAGCAGAGCTTCCATCACCGCCCGACCGAGGTCGACACGAAGACCCGTGACCTCGGCTGGACGGAACGCCTCGTGATCGCGCCGCTCATCCTGATCATCGTCTTCCTCGGCGTCTTCCCGAAGCCGGTGCTCGACCGCATCACGCCCTCGGTCAACCAGCTCATCGAGCACGTGGACAAGGTCACCAACCGGCCGGGGCCAGCGTCGCTCGACCCGCCCCTGGCCGCCTCCCACACCCACGACGGTTCGGGCGGAGCGCTGGCCGCCGGGAGCTCGGCGCCGTGACGGCCCTCGTCTTCCTCGCCGCGGCCGCCTCCCAAACGGATCGCATCCGCATCCCGCACATCGATTACCTGAGCATCCTGCCCCTGCTCATCATGATGGGCGGGGGCGTCGTGCTCATGGGCGCCTCGTCGATGTTCCGACGGGTGCTCGGGGTGGGATCGGGGACGTTGTGGGCGTCCGTCGTCTCGATCGCCGCCCTCGTGGCCGCCCTCTTCCAGTGGGACGACGTCGCCACGCACGGCGCCAAGGTGACGATCGCCGGGGCCATCGCCTATGACGGTTTCGACGTCTTCGTCCAGATCGTGGTGTCCATTGCCATGCTGCTCACCGCGCTGGCTGCCGATGGGTACCTGCGTCGAGAGGGAGTCGACGGCCCCGAGTTCCACGTCCTGGCCATGATGTCGGCCGGAGGCGCCATGGTCATGGGGGCGGCCAACGACCTCATCGTCATCTTCCTCGGTCTCGAGATCCTCTCCATCGCCCTCTATGTGCTGGCCGCCACCAATCACAAGCGCAGTGAGTCGGGCGAGGCCGGCCTCAAATACTGGGTGCTCGGCGCCTTCTCCTCGGCCATCTTCGTCTACGGCATCGCCCTCACCTACGGCGCCACCGGCTCGACCAACCTGCCTCAGATCGCCGACTTCTTGTCCCACAACGTGGTGGCCACGAACGGTGTGCTGCTCGGTGGCCTCGCCCTGCTCCTCGTCGGATTCGGCTTCAAGATGGCGGCCGTGCCCTTCCACATGTGGTCGCCCGACGTCTACCAAGGGTCGCCGTCTCCGGTCACCGGGTTCATGGCCGCCGTGGCCAAGGTCGGGGCTTTCGCCGCCATCCTCCGGGTCCTCGTCTCGACGTTCCCGACCCTTCGCGCCGACTGGCAACCGGTGGTGTGGGCCCTCGCCTTCCTGAGCCTCTTGCTCGGCGCCATCGTCGCCCTCATGCAGCGCGACGTGAAGCGGATGATGGCGTACTCGTCCATCAACCACGTGGGGTTCATCCTTCTCGGGGTGGAGGCGGCCTCGGCCCGGGGGGTGGCGGCCGCGCTCTACTACCTGTTCACCTACACCTTCCTCACCGTCGGCTCGTTCGCGGTCATCTCGCTCATGGGCCGTGCGGGCGACACCGGCCACGACCTCACCGACTACCGGGGGCTGGCCACGCGACAACCGTGGCTGGCCGGCGGCTTCGCCGTCTTGCTCGTCGCCCAGGCCGGCGTGCCCTTCACCACCGGCTTCCTGGCCAAGTTCGGGGTCGTGGAGGCGTCGGTGGCCACCCACAGCGACACGCTGGCCGTCGTGGCCATGGTGTCGGCCGCCATCGCCGCCTTCTTCTACCTGCGACTGACGGTGACCATGTACTCGCCGGTGGGCCAGACCGGTGACGTGGCTCCTTCGGCCGAGTTCGACACCGGCTCCGCCGCTCTGGCGAGCGCCGGGAGCTTCGGCCCGGGGGCCATGGCCGTGGGAGAGCCGTTCGGTGCCCGCCCGTCGTCCGAAGGGGACTTCACTCTCGAGGCGCTGACCGATGAGGCACCGACCATTTCCGTTACCGAGCGCGGCGTGGTGCCCGTGCCTCCGCTCTCGGCTCTCTGCATCGGGATCTGTGTGGCCTTCTCGGTGGTCTTCGGGATCATCCCCGGGCCCATCCTCGACTTCGCCCACCAGGCCACCCTGCTCTTCATCTGAGATCGACCACCGGCGTCAGCCAGGCCTGGGCGCGGGACTTCGACGCCCGGGCCTCGGTACACGGCAGGCGCTGAGGCGGCCGGTACTGTCGTGGTGTCGGTGTATGACCCGACGGAACGGATCCAGAGCGAAGGAGCACAATCATGGCCAACGCGGGGATTCCGGACTACGGAAGGACAGGCGGCCCGAGCGAACGCAAGCGCTCGAACCGCGACATCGCACGCATCAGCCTGGCGGCCATCTGCCTCGTGCTCCTGGTCGCCTTTGTGCTCGACAACAGTAAAACGGTGAGGGTCGGGTTCGTGCTCTTCAGCGCCAACGTGAGTCTCATTTGGGTCCTCATCATCGCCGCCGTGCTCGGCGCGGCGGTCGACCGCTTGGTGATCCTGTTGCGGGCCCGACGCAGGTCGAAGCGAGCGCGCTCGATCTGAGCCCGCGGCCACCCGCGGGTGCCTGGGCGCTTTCCGGGGCTCTGGCTCGCTCCCGGTGGGCCCCAGCTGCCCGAAGGGCTCAGCGGTGGCCGACGCGCCCCGCCATCGGGCCCGCGGTTGGGCCCGGGATTGACGTCACCATTGCGACCGGCACACGTCCGTCCAACGATGCGATGATGGGCCGATGGACCTGGGCACCCCGAGCGAGCGATCGGCCCGGGGGCGAGAGGCCCGGTCCTCGGTGTCACGTTCCGAGCTCGGTCATTGGAAGGCACCCGAGGATCGCCGGGACCCGCTTTCCGTGCTGGACGCCCAGAACGCGACCCGCGTCCCCGAGCTCGTTCCCATCCGCTGGGGCCGCATGCTGGCCTCGCCCTTCGCCTTCTACCGTGGGGCGGCCGCGGTGATGGCGGCCGATCTCGCTCCGCTTCCCCGCACCGACCTCGAGGTCCAACTCTGCGGCGACGCGCACCTCACCAATTTCGGCGGGTTCGCGTCGCCTGAACGCGAGTTGATCTTCGATGTCAACGACTTCGACGAGACCATCCGCGGTCCCTTCGAGTGGGACGTGAAACGACTGGCGGCCAGCGTCGACGTTGCCGCCCGTGGCCAGTCCTTCGCCGATCGCGATCGCCTGGCCGTCGTCGGTCGCGCCGCTCGGGCCTACCGGACGGCCATGCAGGAGTTCGCCACCAAGGGCACGCTCGACATCTGGTATGCGCGACTCGACGCCGAGACGGTGCGAGCCCGCTGGGGTCCCGAAGCCGGTCCACAGCTGGTCGATGACTTCGAACGTCGGGCCAACAAGGGCCGGTCGAAGGATCACCTGGCTGCAGTGGCCAAGCTCACCACCAAAGAGGACGGCACCCTCCGGTTCATCAGTGACCCGCCCCTCATGGTGCGCGTGGACGACGTCGTCGGCGGCGATCCGACCGAGCAGACGCTGACCACGTTGGTTGCCGCGGCTGGCCAGTTACAAGGAGACCTTGGCGGGTGACAAACAACACCTGGTCGGGGAGTACCGGTTCTGTGACCTGGCCCGCAAGGTGGTCGGCGTGGGCAGCGTGGGTACCCGATGCTGGGTCGCCCTCTTCGTGGGCCGCGACGAGGAGGACCCGTTGGTCCTCCAGATCAAAGAGGCCGACCGGGCCGTGGCCGAGCAGTACCTCGGTGCCTCCCCGTTCGAGAACCAGGGTCAGCGGGTGGTCGAGGGTCAGCTGCTCATGCAGAGTGCGAGCGACATCTTCCTCGGCTGGGATCGAGTGGCGGGCGTGGACGGGATCGTACGCGACTTCTACGTCCGCCAGCTCTGGGATTGGAAGGTCTCCGCCGATCTCGAACGAATGGATCCCGAACGGCTCGGCCTCTACGCCGAGATGTGCGGCTGGACGCTGGCCAGCGCCCACGCCCGGTCCGGTGACCCCATCGCCATGTCCGCCTATCTGGGCAAGGGCGACCGTTTCGATGCCGCCATGGTGGCGTTCGCCTCCGACTACGCGGAGCAGAACCAGCGCGATTACGAGAAGCTGGAAAAGGCCGTCGCCGACGGACGCATCAAGGCGGTCACCGGGGTGTGAGTCCCCGTGGGGCGGCCTTTTCTCGAGCGCCCCTGACGATCCCCGCCCGCGCCATGCGTCATCAGATCCGCATCGAGAAAGGACACCGACTGTGACCCTGCACCGGCGGGCATCTGCCCGATCGGAGGTACTCGACTCCACCTACGCCGGGCGTGAGCTCGGTGTGTGTCTCCCCACCGATCGTTTCCCCACCGATGAGATGCGTCCCGACCAGGCCTTTCGGGCGGTGGCCGACGAGATCATGCTCGACGGCAACGCCCGCCAGAACCTGGCCACCTTCTGCCAGACGTGGGAGGAGCCCGAGGTCCTCCGCCTCATGGCCTTGTCCATCGACAAGAACATGATCGACAAGGACGAGTACCCGCAGACCGCGGAGGTCGAGCGTCGGTGTGTCCAGATGCTGGCCGACCTCTGGAACGCACCGGAGGGTGAGTGCACGCCCATCGGTTGCTCGGCCATCGGATCGTCCGAGGCCTGCATGCTCGGTGGCATGGCCGCCAAGTTTCGCTGGCGCAAGCGCCGCCAGGCTGAGGGCAAACCAGCCGACAAGCCCAACATGGTGTGCGGGCCGGTGCAGGTCGTCTGGCACAAGTTCGCCCGCTACTGGGACGTCGAGATCCGCGAGGTGCCGATGGCGCCGGGCCGTTATGGCATGGATGTCGAGCAGATGCTCGAGCGGGTCGACGAGAACACCATCATGGTCGTACCGACCTTCGGCGTGACCTACACCGGCTCCTATGAGCCGGTGCTCGAGCTCTCCAACGCACTCGACCAGCTCCACGAGGAGAAGGGCCTGGATGTGCCCATCCACGTGGACGGCGCAAGCGGCGCCTTCCTTGCCCCCTTCTGCGCCCCGGACCTCGCCTGGGACTTCCGGGTGCCGAGGGTCAAGTCCATCAGCAGCTCCGGTCACAAGTTCGGTCTCGCCCCGCTCGGGGTGGGGTGGGTCCTGTGGAAAGACGTGTCCGATCTTCCCGAGGAGCTCATCTTCCACGTGACCTACCTGGGCGGTGACATGCCCGTCTTCCAGCTCAACTTCTCACGGCCGGCCGGCCAGATCGTGGCCCAGTACTACAACTTCGTACGTCTCGGGCGGGAGGGCTACCGGGCCGTGCACATGGCCTGCTACGACACGGGCGCCTTCTTGGCCGATCAAATCACCGAGCTCGGTCCCTTCGAGCTGCTGTGCGAGTCGAACCCGCTCACCGGCATCCCCTCGGTGGCCTGGCGAATCCGCGACGGGGAGGATCCGGGCTACACCCTCTATGACATCGCCGACCGGCTTCGGGTCCGCGGCTGGCAGGTGCCGGCCTACCCCTTGACCGGCGAGGTCTCCGATATCGCCGTCCAACGCATCCTGGTTCGCCAGGGGGTGAGCCGCGACCTGGCGACCATCCTTCTGCAAGACCTGAAAGCCGCCCTCGACCACTTCGGCTCCCACCCGGTGGCGGTGCCCATGACCAAGGAGGAGTCGGGCGGGTTCAGTCATCTCTGAGCGGAGTCGCTCAAGGGTGCGGGCGCATCACTCGATCCCCACGTCGACTGCTGTCGCTGTTCCCCAGTCCACGGTCAGCGTCTGGCCGCTCAGGATGCGTGGCCGACCTACCGCCACCGAGCGGTCGGTCGTCCATCGGGCCGGCGGAGCCAGATTGAGGCCGGCCAGGCCGCGGAGAGGCTGGTCGTAGCCCGATCGCAGCCAGGCGAACCGCGACCAGCGCACGTCGAGCTGGTCGGCCGGGACGGCCATCACGGCGGCCAGGTCGTGGAGGGCGGTTTCGTACTCGGCACGGCTCACGGAGATGCCGGGCGGCGGCCCGTCGTTGGTGGCGAGCGCAGAGGGCAGCATCATCGGTTCGACCGGCAATCCGATGGCCACCGCGATCCGTCCGATGGCCGGGATGCCGTAGATGATGGTCAGCGTCGGGCCCTTGACTTCGGCGGGCGCGTCCTGGTCGATGAGGAACGCCGCGGCCGGAGAACAGGAGGGCGGCTCCATCGAGCAGGCTGCCGAGGGAGGCCACCCATGACTGGTCGGGCGGGTCGGGGAAGTAGCAGAGAGCGGGGAACGACGTGTGGGTCTGGTCGAGGGTGAGGAGGGCCAGTCGGCCGCCGACCTCCACACCCCGACGTTGTCGAGGCTGCCGGAACGAGGGTGCAGGTTCTGGACGAGGGTGACGGGAGAGGGTGGGGGTCCAGGCGAAGGGGCGGCGCCGTTCATGCCCTTGCTGGCGACCGGCGTAGGCCGAGTAAATCGTCGGCAGGTAGCCGATGAGAAGGGCGATGAGCCCGAGTCCGATGATGGCCTCGATGAAGCTCAACCAGATCCGGGCCGAGGGCCATCTGGCTTCGAGAACCCGAGGGTGGTGAGCGAGGAACCACTCAACTCGAAGGAATGAGCGACGGGGATCCGAGCCGATACCCCAGAAAATGAAGGTGAAAGCCACCGTGACCGACAGCATCCACACGAGGGGAAGGGTCACCAAGGCAACCGGGGCGTAGAGGGCCCGCATGTGGGCCATGCGGCGCGGGTTGCGCCAGCCGTGGACGAGGAGTCGGTCGGCCAGGGCGAACACGGCCCGGGCGATGCGGGTGAACCCCTTGCGGGGCAAGACAACCGTTTCGAGGGCCGAGGCGAGGACGGCCGGGGGTCGACGCGACGCCGAAGAGCGCGGCCACGGCCTGGGCGACGATCACTGGACGGGGGGCCGGTCGGCATGCGGTGGCCACGCAGCATGGCGCTGGTCGGTGATCTGAGGACACGATTGTTGCCGGTCAGAACGAGGACACGATGGCCGACAACCCGTCTCCGAGCAACCAGAGCCCGACGATGGCGGCGATGACGACGATGGCGCCATCGCGGTGAACCTCGAGAGAATGGCGCAGACGCTCGAGCCGGCGGGTCCGACGCCGCAGGGGAAAGCACGACAGCGGGGACTCGAGGCCCAGCAACGTGGCCGTGGCCAGCAGGCAGAACCCGGCGAGGACAAGCAGGGACACCCATGACGAAGGAGGCGTTGATCCCGGTCACCACGCCGGCCGCTGCGCCCACCAGGACCCAGGGTTGGAGGAAGGCACCGAGGGACGCGCACATGAACAGTGAGAGCCCGTGGAGCCGGGCCGCCCACTTCGGTGGCCCAACCGCCGGGCGCGGATGGCGGTGGCGATCAGCGCGAAGCCCACCAGCAGCACGCCGATGGCGACTTTGGCCGCCGAAATCCCGATGGTTGGACTGGTGGAGGGGTTCGGGGGGCCGGCCAGCGGTCACCAACAATGTGATCGCGATCACGAGAACGAGGCAGGCCATCCAGCCCGCGATGAACGCCAAGCCCTTCTGTGGGCCGCGTCGACTCGCCAGGACCAGGATGAAGGGGGCCATGATCGGCAGCGGCCCGAGTGTCACAGCAAGCCCGAGGAGGGCAAGGTCGGCGACGGTCACCTGGCCTCGAACATTACGGCCTGGAGGGCGGGTGGAACGTGATTCTGTCAGAGAAAATGGCCACCGCCTCCGTGGTAATCCCACCAAAACGACGGTGCCCGGTTTCGGCTTTAATCTGCTCGGACTTCGATCGAACAAGGAGCGGGAGTTGCCATGGTCGCATACACGTATCCGTTGTTGAGCATCTTCTGGACGATGCTCGAGTTTCTCGTCTTCTTCCTTTGGATCTGGCTGCTCATCGTCATCTTCGGCGACATCTTCCGGAGCCATGATCTGGGCGGACTGGCCAAGAACAGCTCTGGGTCCTCTTTGTCATCATCATTCCGTACATCGGCGTACTCGTGTACCTCATCGCTCGGGGCGGATGTCCTGGCGTCGTGCCCGGTAGGTGGCCGTCTCATCGATCCGTTCGCTGGAACGGGCACAACCGGTCTCGTCGCCGCCCAGCATCAGCGATGCGCCACGTTGATCGAACTCAAGGCGGACTATGCCCGGCTAACGGAACGTTGGGCGCCTACGTCCAGTCGCCTTCAGACGCCGACCGACCCGCGTGACGTTTGTCAGCAGCCCGAGCTTATGCGCCTTGGCATGCACCGCTCGTTGCGACACCTCCGCGCCAAGACGCTTGGTCATGTCCTTCGCGATTTCGTTGTCTGGCAGCACTGGATTGGTCGCGTAATATCCCCGCAGCATGGTCACTTCAAGCTCCGTCCAGACAACGAAATCGGGACGCGGCGTATCGCCCAGGGGCAGTGAGAACAGCAACTTATAGTAGTAGTATGCGACCTTGGTCCGCTTACGCCAGTGGGTGACTTCCATGGTGTCGAGTTCGGCCAGTCGGATGAAATCGTACAGCGCGGTCACGTACTCCCAGTCGCGCGCTGCCAGCAGCCCGATCAGGAACGTGGTACGGGATATTGCCATCGGCGTCGGGTTTCAGCCGCCACTTCTCGTATTTCGGCGACTCTAGGATGCTGACCCGCCGACGAAGTCGTTCGCATTCCGCGACAGTCTCCTCGTGTTTGGCTTTCCACTCGCGCCATGGGCGCTCACGCGCGGACGACATACCATCTTCGGCGTCAATCTCGGTCAACACGCGGCGCACCCGCACGATCCCGTGATGCTTGATCAGTTGGCGCAATGCCTGCTCGACGTCTTGCATAGGCGACGCCGGCTCGGCTTCGGTCGTGAATTCTGCCTTGAGGACATCTGCGATGGATTTGCCCTCGGCAATAGCCATGATCCGACTGACCGCTGCGGCCCGCTTCTTCGGGCGACGTTGTCTCGCGCAAGGTCATGTCAATCATCGTTACGAAACGGTGACGTTCATCAGCGTCCATGATACCTCTCCAACATGCGATGGGAGCCGCAAGGCTCCCATCGCTTCGTGGCCGTGCCGGCTGTCATTAGTGTTCTGGATGGGTTTCCTCGCCCTGTCCACTCGGTGGGAGAGGGGCAGACCCTTCCACCCTGGCGAGCTTCTGCTCAGCAGCAGTGAGTGCCCGTTTGGTCCGCGAAAGCTGGCTCTCCATCTCGTTATGGCGAGCCGCCAGTGCCCTGTTGCTGTCCTTGAGGCCCTTGTTCTCGTCCACCTTCTCGGTGTGCTGTCCGATCAGGCGGCCGAAAATCATGGTCTCGTCGTCCATCTTGGCGCGGGCACGGCGTGCAGGCATCCGCCGATTGGCCTCGACCGCATTGTCTTCAAGCGTCGAGATATCAGCGTCAAACGCATCGTTGCCCGTCGCAGGAACCGGCAGCAGACTGCGAGGCAGTTTCTCCTCTCGTGAAATCCTCGGGAGCGTTTTCCGCTCATCGTCGGTTAGCGCCTCTGACCATTTGGGGTATCTGGTCGAACGGTCTGGGACCGCAATCTTGCCGACCCGCATCAAGTTCACAAAACGCGGGTCCTCGCCGAAGGCGAGGCGGACCGATTGCTCCGTCACGTCGAGCATGTAGCCATACTGCCAATCCGAACGAGCGACGTCCGTCTGGCTCACGGTCTCGAATAAGTGATCACGCATCTCGCTCTTCTTGCGGTCGCGGGTGGCCTGTGCCTTGGCGACCCGCTCCTTCCCGTTCTTCCCGTTATTGCTCATTTTCGCGCTCCCTTGTTGACGATGACGTCAGCTTTTGTTGGTTTTGATGAACGAGTCAAGCGAAAAATGATGGTCGATCTCATGTCATCGCACATGAGATCGACATCTCTTTGCGGGTCAACTTGACATGGTTGACATTGTCTGCGATATCGTCACTCACGTATTTGTGAAGATGCTGCAAAACCACAGGTTGTCAATCAGTGATTCGTTACTCGGTATTACTTGACGTGCTTGATATGCTTGACAGTGATTCTCGAATCTTGCGCTACTCAGAGTTGCGGGCTGGCTACTTCTGGAGACTTCGACAGACTTCTATTGACTTCTGGCCGGAATGATATAGTTTAGCAAGGAGATAGGAGTCGCCAGTAAATCACGATCGGATTTGGATCGAGGCGTATCAGGTCAGTGGCCACTATAGGTCCCCTCCGGAATCGTATGAAAGCCAGTTAACCGCGACAGAGCAGGCAGAACTTGCTGTGCTGCGCGAGATGGTCGAGGGGTTCCGCATAGCATCCAACCCTAACCGCCGCTGGTCGATAGTGACACGCATCGACCAGCGGCAGTTAGTTGGATGCTATGCGGAATTTCCTCGACCATCTCGCGCACAGCGGCCGGCAAGTTGTGTGCTTGTCGCGGTTAACTGGCTTTCATACGATTCCGAGGGAGCCCTAGTGGCCGCTGACCTGATACGCCTCGATCCAAATCAGATCGTGGACTCATTTTCACAGTCCCTATCTCCTTGCTAAACTGCTGTCGATTCCGGCCAGAAGTCAATAGAAGTCTGTCAAAGTCCCAGAAGTAGCCAGCCCGTCTCTGAGTAGCGCAAGATTGCCAAAATAGCTGTCGACATTATCAAGCACGTCAAGTGATACGAGGTAACGAATCACTGATTGACAACCTGGGTTGTGACCGTGTTCACAAAAATCAGTGAGTGACGATATCGCAGACAATGTCAACCATGTCGAGTGAGGCGAAGAGATATCGATGCATGTGCGATGACATGAGATAAAGCCATCATTTTTCGCTTGACTGGTTCCATCAAAACCAACAAAAGCTGACGTCATGGTCAAAGCGAGGGAGACACGAGAAAATGAGCAATAACGGGAAGAACGGGAAGGAGCGGGTCGCGTCTCGGCCACCCGCGACCGGCAAGAAAAGCGAGATGCGTGATCACTTATTCGAGACCCGTGGCCGGACGGAGCATGTACGGTCTCGAATTAGTGATCACGCATCTCGCTCTTCTTGCGGTCGCGGGTGGCCTGTGCCTTGGCGACCCGCTCCCCTTGCCGTTCTTCCCGTTATTGCTCATTTTCGCGCTCCCTTGTTGACGATGACGTCAGCTTTTGTTGGTTTTGATGAACGAGTCAAGCGAAAAATGATGGTCAATATTAATGTCATCGCACATGAGATCGACATCTCTTTGCGGGTCAACTTGACATGGTTGACATTGTCTGCGATATCGTCACTCACGTATTTGTGAAGATGCTGCAAAACCACAGGTTGTCGATCGGGGTTTCTCGTTACTCGGTATTACTTGACGTGCTTGATATGCTTGGGACAGTGATTCTCGAATCTTGCGCTACTCAGAGTTGCGGGCTGGCTACTTCTGGAGACTTCAACAGACTCTATTGACTTCTGGCCGGAATGATATAGTTTAGCAAGGAGATAGGAGTCGCCAATGAATCAACAATCGGATTGGGGATCGAGGCGTATCAGGTCAGTGGCCACTATAGGTCCCTCCGGAATCGGGTATGAAAGCCAGTTAACCGCGACAGAGCAGGCAGAACTTGCTGTGCTGCGCGAGATGGT
>CAVZGR010000008.1:0-347983 GCA_963774915.1 uncultured Acidimicrobiaceae bacterium
CTCTCTCTCTCTCTCTCTCTCTCTCTCTCTCTCTCTCTCTCTCTCTCTCTCTCTCTCTCTCTCTCTCTCTCTCTCTCTCTCTCTCTCTCTCTCTCTCCTCTCTCTCTCTCTGCCTGCCTCTCTCTCTCTCTCTCCATGGCTCATGGCTGGAGCATCAAATGGCTGCGCTATAATCCCCTTCTATGCCCAAGAAATGGTCTGAAATGCTTAACCGCCGCAAACGTACCGCTGACTAGGGCGTTTGGTTCACGCTCCGAGGACCCCTGCAGAGGCTACAACGCTTGCTCAACAGTGTGCCCGCGTGGTCAAGACCACACTGCGAGGGAATTCAGAGGCAGGCTTAGGGCCAATTGACAGCGAGTAATATACCTTTGGAAGCAGAGTGCTTCTAGAATGCTCGTAGTCCACGTCCCACCATTTGGCATCCTGCCCACTACGCTTCTTCTATTACAATCATATTACAATGAGCTGGAACGCGTTATTGTTTTCTGGATCCTTATTTCGGGGCCGTCGCCGACATAAAGACCTGTTCAGCGGCACTATTGCTCCTGTCCCCCTCGGACAAGCCCGTTGTTAGAATTAGGTATAGAGGGGTAGATCAATCGTACATTGCTTGCGAATAATCGCCGGGCCACCTGCGGAAACGGCAACGTTCCCCCTGCCCGTTTGGAACAACGACCTACGAGGAGGCGCATATCGCTTGTCCCACGTTCTTGGCGGACGCTCTCGATGCCCCATTAGGGCGCGTTCGAGCCCACACTGATTCTCTTTCCCCTAATCGCCACCTTCCCTTGGAGGCTTACTGACCAGTCACCCCGACTGTTAATATGCGTAATCGCCGCCGCAGAACGCTGTACGCCATCCCGACTGGACCGCTGCCACTGCGCCGATGCCGCGCGGAGCACGTGTATCTGTGAGTTCCGGGCCGAGGTCGCGGTCAGTGTCGCCAGTCAGGGCGCGCAGCTCTCCGAGGCAGAAATGAGAAGCGGGTCGCTCACTCGCGCAAGGTGCACCTGTACCCGCGCTTGCCGCGAGAAGCGCACAAGTTTGACGGGCCAGGAAAGAGGGTCGCTTCCGACGGAGCACGTAGTAGATAAAGCGCCCGGCGATAATAATGCGAGCGTTGCGACAATGGAAGACCTGAAAAGTGACACACATACAGGAGAACATTGATGGAGGCAATGTCTTGATAAGTCTGGACAGCCTCGACGAGGGGTTGTAGGTACATCCGCACACCTCGGATGCAGCTTGCAGGCGATGGACCTCCCGGCCCGCCGAGGTATCCGGGCGAACCTGCGGGTGATTTCTAATTCTCCGCACGGGCAAGCTCTCCAACCGGCCCACGATCACTCATCGGGGACTCGAACCTATGCGTGCGTTTGCATTGACCTTGATGGTCCGAATCGCCGCCCCGTGTCTGGCCGGCGCGTCGTGATAGTGCCGAGAAGCCCAACATCCTGTATGTTGACCGCCGCGAACAAGCGGGTACTGATAATCTATCGGCGTATTACTTATGAATAGATGAACTGCGAGTGCGGCGTTTCGCCTCTTTTGCCCTTCGTCCTGTTTTCCCGACAAGGCACCATGGCAGGTACTCAAGCGGTCGACGTCTGCTGGAAAAGTCTAATTTCGCGAATAGTGTGCGGTCAGTTGATAGCGCGAAGGTCTTGGAAGCAATTTCGGGGTGCGTGGCGAAGATCAAATTTCTTCTCCTGATGGTTTTTTGCATACTTGTGGAGTGCCCGTGATGGAAAAAAGAACGGCAAGCAGTCGAATCTTGTGGGGTCCGTTGCAGTACGGACTCTTTGTCCTCACCCTGCTGCATGCATTTTCCAAATTTGGGCCACCTCTTCCTTTTAGAGCAGGGTAGTGAAAACAATTTCTGCACCAGGGGAGCGGCAAGATTCTGGCACCAGGGTGGCGCAACAAGTTGCACGGTAGCTGTAGAGTCGCTTGAAATAATCAAGAGGTTTCAATTGAAAAACCTTTCATTATCGTCAATTCCGTGAGAAAGCTCTAAACGCAGATCTACCCCCCCTCTGCCAAGAACTTATTTTTGACCAGGCAATGACGTTTCTTGATATTTTCCAAGAACGTAGGCAATTGAATTCTCTACACACTGGGACCGACCGATGGATGATTTTTGATTGCCGGTGAAGACCCGCTGCCCAAAGTCGCTCGTGTCCTCTCACACCTGACAAAAGCGGAGCCTTGCCGTTCCTGGAACTGAGTTTGATATTGAGTTGATGGGCTACTGGGGCGGTGGCTACGAAAAAGAAGACGGTTGATTACAGCTCGGACCGTTTTGGGGTACGACGAGTGTGGCGAGGTAATTTATTGTGGCACCATCATTTTTGTAGATCGTTCGGTAACTGGTTAATGCGCTGGTGACAGTGGGCAAAGACCGCAGTCGACGCGTGAATGCAAGCCATTGGTGTCAGCGCCGAAATCGGTGCAGGGACTTGTTGATGCAGAAAATACCTACTGATGATGAACGGCGACCTGCGAGCCATCGTGCGCACCTACAGCGGAATATTTGATGTCGAGACGACGACGCCGGATCTGTTCGTGTGGCTTGTCATATTGTGGCATGCGGCGCGTAGTAGAATTCGGTTTTGTTGGAACCGAAAAAGCGCGGTGACCAACTGCAAGGAGGCACTCGGCGGATGGCGGAAGACTTCTCAGTGGAGCTGGCGAGTTTCCGTCACACCGACCCGATCAGTCGGCTTGTCCTTCAAGCTCGGTCGCATGCCCGATGCTCAATCGGTCAAGGGTAGCACCTGACGCAGCTCCAAACCACAGCGGTCCCGGGGCGTGAACAGCTTCATGACAACCATCGATCCTCCAACGGTGAGGATAAATGAGATTTGTTGGGTCGTTCCGATCATCTCTCTAGGATCAGGCGTTGCAGTACATCCAGCAACGGATCGACCACGCGGGCTCAGCGTGCTGCTGACGCACTGACCGACCGTTGCCCCTCAGTGCCCTCAGAGGGTACCTGCGGCCGTAAAGAAGGCCCGCGAATAAACAATCTGGTATAATGCAGCGCTCTTTATGGGATCGCTATTTGCATAACCGCAGGTCAGCGCAATGGGTCAAACCATCCGTGAAAATGCCGAAATCCGCGCCAATGCGCAGCAAATAGCCGACCTTTTTTGCGCCAGCCAACGCACCCCATGAAAAGACCCACAGAAACTTTCTAATCGCCGCAGGTCAGAGCGTTTCGAGGCGTTTTCCAAGCTTCTATAGACGCTTTTCAGGGGCGCTAACAATAGAAGCGGACCGGCCACCGGCTCGCCAGCAGTCGATTTGGCATTAAGCCAGTTAGCGGCGACTCAGGTCCGCTTGCTATTGTTAGCGCCCCTGAAAAGCGTCTATAGAAGGCTCCGAAAACGCCTCGCTCAACGCTCTGACCTGCGGCGATTAGAAAGTTTCTGCTTTCGCCTTCGGTCTTTTCATGGGGTGCGTCGGCTGCGCAAAAAAGGTCGGCTATTTGCTCGCCGTCGGCACAGATTCGGGCGTTTTCACGGAATCGTTTGACCCATTGCGCTGACCTGCGGTTATGTGAATAGCGACCATAAAGAGCGCTGGTTAGTACCAGATTGTTTATTGTGGGCCTTCTACGGCCGCAGGTACCCTCTAGAGGGCACTCAAGGGGCAACGGTCGGTCAGTCTATGAGCAGCACGCTCGTTGTCTTCGTGTGGTTGATCCGTTGCTGGATGTACTCCAATGCTTGATCCTTGAGATGGATCGGAACGACCCAACGAATCTCATTGTCCCTCACCGTTGGAGGATCGATGGTCGTCATGAAGCTGTTCGCGCCGGGGACCGCTGTAGTGGAGCTGCGTCAGGTCGAAGTCTGTACCGATTGAGCATCGGGCATGCGACCGAGCTTGAGGATAATGCACTTATCCAGGTACGTGTGACGGAAACTCGCCACTGCCGCTGATTGAGAAGCTTCTGTCATCCGCCTAGTGCCTCCTTCAGTCGTCCTCCTGTCTCTTCGGGTTCCAACAAAACCAATTCGAACTTGCGCCGCATGCCAGCAATCTGGCGAGCCACACGAACAGATCCAGCGGTCGTCGATGCGCTCGACGTCGAATATTCCGCTGGAGGTGCGCACGATGGCTCGCAGGTCGCCCGTCATCATCAGTAGGTATTTCTCATCGACCAACTCGAATAGCCGTTTGGCGCTGACGCCAATCGCTTGCGTTCCACGGTCGACGGCCTTCGGCCCACCGTCGCCAGCCGTTGAGCCAGTTCTTCGACATCTGCCCCGTGCAGTACGTACTTCCCTCGCCACGTCGTCCCAAAACAGTTCCGAGTCGTAATCAACCGATCTTGTTTTCGTAGCCACCGCCCCAGTAGCCCATCAACTCAATATCGAACTCGTCCAGGAACGGCAAGGCTCGCTTGTCAGGTGTGGGCGCGGGGCCACTTGGCAAGCGGGCTTCACTGGCAACGAAAATCATGAGTGGGTCGTCCGGGTCTGTCGTTGGATCCCCTACGTTCTTGGAACATCAATAACATCATCCTCATCATCAGTTCTTGGCGGAAGAGGGGGTGAGTGTCCGTTAGAGCTTGTCGCAGAAGAAGATGATGATGATGAAAGGTTTTTGATTGAAACCTCTTGATTATTTGAGCAACTTTCTGCACTACCCCCGTGCAACTTGTTGCGCCACCCTGGTGCAGAATCTTGCACTACCCCTGGTGCAGAATCTTGCACTACCCCCTGCTGAGAGGATAGGTGGCCGAATTTTCCATGCCATCCCCAGCGGGTGAGGCAAGAGTCACCTTGTATGGCGACGGACCCCACCAGATGGGACTGCTTGCCGTTCTTTCCCATCACGGGCTGCCCCGCGGCGTCGAAGACCATGCGGGGATTCTTGATCTTCGCCACGCACCCGATCTCTTCCAAGACCTTCAGCGCGGTGATCCACTTGACCGCACACTGTCGCAATTCCGAGCTTTCCAGCAAGCGTCGACCGCTTGACGTTGTAGGTAAGCCCAGTGGTCTTGTCGGAAAACAGGACGAGAAGGGCAAAGAGGCGAAACGCCGGCGCCGCTACTCCTGGGTGAGTAATTGCCCATCAGGAATGGTAGCGCGCCCACTTGTCGCAGCAGTCGTCCAGGATGTTGGGCTTGACATGATGACGCACCGCCCCAGCGCAGGCGATGCGACCATGGTCAATGCGAACGCACGTCATCCTTGTTCGTCCCGATGAGTGGATGATGAGCCGTTCGAGCTTGCCCGTGCGAGTCAAGAGACCGCCCAGGGTCCGCCGAATCTGTCGGCGGGCCTGGGGAGGTCATCGCCTCCGAGCCGCCATCCGAGGTGTGCGGGAGGAGGTATGCACCCTCGTCGAGGGCTGCCAACTTATGGAGGACGATTGCCTCCATCGATGTTTCTGCCAGACGCCGTTGTCACTTTCGTCTTGGTTGTTCGCAACGCTCGGCGTCCTATCGCCGGGCGCTTGCTGTTCTGCTCACATCGTCGGAAGCCGACCCTCTTTCCTGGCCCGTCGAACTTCTGCGCTCTTCGTGGCAAGGCGAGCATGCGCGCCTTGCGCAAGTGAGCAACCCGCTTCTCGATTCCGCCTCGGAGAGCTGCGCGCCCTGAGCCGGCGACACGGCGACGACCGGCTGGAACTGGGCATCGCGCGCCGCACGCATCGGCGCAGTGGCAGCGGTCCAGTCGGGATCGCGTGCCGAGTGTTCTGCGGCGGCGTACACGGCCTAGTAGTCGACGGTCAGTGTTGGGCATTACAGCCTCCAAGGGAAGGTGGGCGATACGGGAAAGAGATCGGGTGCGCCTCAACGTGCCCTGATGAAATATTTAGCATTGCCGCCAAGAACGTGGTAGAGCGATATGCGCCTATCCGTAGTCATCTACAAACGGGCAGGGGAACATTGCCGTTTCCGCAGGTTACGTTTACGGCGATTATTCGCAAGCGATGTACGATTGATTTACCCCTTATTGGTATTATAACAACGGGCTTGTCAGGGGGAACAGGGGGCGATAGTGCCACTGAACAGGTCTTATGTGTCGCAACGGCCCCAAATGAGGTCCAAAACAATAACGCGTCCAAGCCCATCGTAATATGATTGTAATAGAAGAAGCGTAGTGGGCAGGGAGTCCAAATGGTTGGGACGTGGATGACAGTCGTTGTCAAAGCACTCTGCTTCCCAAAGGTAGATCACGACGGCTGTCAACTGGCCAAGCCCGGAAATACCCTGCGCAGTGCTGGTGTTGACGTGCGGGACACCGTTGACAAGCGTTGTAGTCCCTCTAAGGCATTATGGGAGCGTGAACCAAACGCCCTAGTCAGCGGTACGTTTGCGGCGGTTAGCGTTCAGACCATTTTCTTGGGCATAGAAGAGGATGTCGCGAGCCATTTGATGTCCTCTTCAAACAATTCCCATGCCTCTAGGCGGTCGCCAATGGCCTGAACGACGGTTCTTCGCCATTCGAGCCGCCCTCCAGTCAATGCGGGGACTCTGCCTCCAGCGCCCGGTATTGCGCGGCCTGCAGCTAACTCCTCGACAGAGCACCGGCCGAAGTCGGGATAGTCACGCGTTTCCGTTGTCATGGGCTTCTCCTTTTGTTTGGCAATCGGGAACAAGAACAGGGCGCTCACTCTTTTTCTCCCCTCGCCTTCGAACTCTTCAGGGCGAGTGAACTCATGTGCGCCTTTAGGGCCGCTGTCGGCACGACGGGCGCGCTCTTGCGGAGGGAGACGCCGTCCGGACCACACCTTGATGCTCAAATCGCCCAAGGAACGCACTGCGGGCGGCCGCGGTCGTCTCACGGGATCACGCTTTGCGTGCAATGTGTAAGCGGCAATTCGGGCGCGGAAAACCGCTGCTCCGGGGTGAGCGGCATGCGGGCCCTCCAGGGCGTGGTCTGGCTCATCAGGGTGGGACTAGGGGGACGGTGACTGCACTGACGATGGCCTGGGGGACGCGAGGTCTACATCTACAATGACCCTATGGAAACTGTCGTGGTGCAGTCAACCCTACTCAAGGCCCTGCGTCATACGATAACTTTGCCCTTTTAGCAGGGGCCGGACCTGCAAAAGTCCTGGTTAGCACACCGTTTGAGCCGCGGGACGTGTGAAGGCTGCGCTCTAACCAACTGAGCTAAACGCCCGAATACAGCGGCAACGCCGAACGGCCGCCCATCGTAGCGCCGGGTGCCTCGCCAACCGCGAGGTGCCGGTGACTGCGGCGTCGGTGTCAGTGAGATCGGATCGGGGGCCACGGCGTCGAAGCCGATGGCGGCCTCGAGCGCGGCCGCCGACCGGATGACGACGAGGTCCGCGTGCTGCGGGCCGATGAGCTGGATGCCGACAGGGAGCCCATCGCCGTCAGCCCGGCGCAAACAGTGGCAGCCGGCGATCTCGTCATGTTGAAGGGATAGGTGAACTTGACCCAGTTGACGTCGGGCGTGCCGTTGATGAGGCCGAGCCGTCAAGGCGGTGCGGCGGGGCCGCCGCGGCGGTGGTCGGCGTGAGCGAGCAGCCGCACTTCGCGGAAGAGCTCCACCAGCCGGAGGTTCATCATATGGCACGCGTCCAGCGCCCGGACGAGATCGAGCGCCGGAGATCGATGCCGCCCCCTCGATGACCATGGCGAGGATCGGGTCCACGTGCTGCCACGCGGCCGTTCCCCGCAGATCGGCATAGGTGCGCAGGTTGTACACGCCCGACAAGGTGAGCCAGTCGTTGACGGGATCCTAGTCGAACACGGTGTCGACCTCGACGATCTCGGTACCGAGGCCGGCCATGACCTCGACCGCCCGCTCGCACATGGCCAGCACCTCGGCGTCGACGTCGGCATACCCAGCGTCGGCGACCAGGCCACCCGGTTCGGAGGCCTCGGGTCATCCAGGGCAGCCGACCACGACGCTTCGGGACGTGGCAACGAACGGAGGTCGGTGGGATCCGGGCCCGACCGCCACCTCGAGGGCGGCGACCACGTCCTCCAGCCGGCGAGCCATCGGGCCGCGTGGTCGAGAGGTCGTGCCAGTCCGGCGGTTCGGTCCCCACCGCTTGGGACGCGACCAAGTGACGGCTTGACGCCGGAGAGCCCGCAGCACGCGGAGGGGATCCGGATCGATCCGCCGCCGTCGGAGCCGGTGGCCAGGGGCACCATCCCGCTGGCGATGGCGGCGGCGCTGCCGCCCGAGGATCCACCCGGGGCTGTGATCGACGTTCCATGGGTTGGCCGTCCGACCGAACACGGGCGTTGTCGGTGTCCGCCTTCCACCCGAGCTCCGGCGTGTTGGTCTTGCCGACCACGATGCAGCCGGCCGCCACCAGCCGGGCGACCAGCGCCGAGTCCTTGGTGGCCGGCGGGATATCGCCCATCGCCTTGGAGCCATGAGACGTGACGAAGCCGGCCGCGTCTTCCAGGTCCTTCACGCCGATGGGGAGCCGGCGAGCGGTCCCGACATCGCGTCCCGCGGCAATGGCCTCGTCCATCGCTGCCGCGGCTGCCCGGGCGCCGCTCGCGCGTCGACCGCCACGAAGGCATTGATGCGCGGGGTTGAGCGTAGCGATCCGCTCGAGCGCGTGGTCGACGAGGTCGGCCGCGGCCATCTCACCTTTGCGGACCTGTTGGGCCAGGTCGATAAGCCGATTGCCGGCGGAAGTCCACGGCTCGACGGTAGCCCACCGGCGCACGACCGGAGAAGGGCCAACGAGTCCTCGTTTCGACAACCGGACGGACCCGGAAACCAGGCTGTCCGGTGCCTGCCGCCAGCCGCCCGCCGAACCGTCACGCTCGACCACGTCGCCCACGCCGCCTGTCATTGGCGGGATCTCTGGGGACGTTACGCAGTCGACCTGGGGGCCGCACTGGGTGTCGGGTGGCACGAACCGTGGCTTCGCCCCCGGCCAGGTCCGATTCGGGAACGGCGCCCGCATCGAGATGCTCATGCCGTGGGATGCCCATCTCGACGACTTCCTGGCCCGCTTCCTCGACCGCAGCGGCCCCGGCGCTCACCACCTGACCTTCAAGGTGCGCCGACATCCGCGTTGCGTTGGACGAAGCACGTCAGGCCGGCTTCGAGCCCGATCGGCATCGACCTCTCCCATCCCGAATGGATGGAGGCATTCCTCCACCCCAAGGCAGGCCACCGGCGTCGTCGTCCAGCTCGCCGAGTCATCTGCCCGGAGGACGCCTGGAGCTGTGGGCCACTCCCCCGCCCGGAAGGGTTTCCACCGACAGCGCCGGCCACGGCGTGACGGTTCCGGGCCGGTCGATCCCCGCCACCTGGAGCTGGGTGGTGCACGCCGTCGCCGATCCCGGCCTCGCCCGGTCACTGTTCGTGGGCCTCCTGGGAGGGAGGTCGTCGGCGGCGGCGACAGCGACGGTCTCGGCTGGACCGACCTCTCGTGGGGAGGCCCACTCGGCCTCCGGTTGCTGTGGCCGCCGTCGCCGGCCGCGATCGACGACACGGCCGGCGCTGCCATCGACGCAGCCGAGAATCGAGATGAGCGGGCCCGAAGCTGACCGGAGTGGCTGGGAGGGCGGCCGGGTCGGGTCCACCACCTCGAGCTCGGGTCGGACGAGCCGGGTGGCGTTCCGGACGCGACCCAGCCACCGATCCGCTCTGCCTCGTCGGCGGGCAAGCCGGCGAGCAGCGCTGGGAAGTCCCGGCGTCCGACCAACCAGGGGCTCCGGCTGGTGTTGACGGCCCGCCGATCCCCGGATCGCGGACGCGCCGCCCACGGATCGGCCTGACCGGGGGCCGGTAGCCTGCAGACGATGGCTCCACCGGCGACGCGACCGACGATCGAGCCGAGAGAGGCCGAAGCGTCCGGCAAGGTCGCGCCCGAACCGCGATGGATCGAGCGCATCATGAGCGGTGCTCCACCGCCTCGCGCCAGCTTCGCCGGGCACGCCGCGAGGCCGGCGCAAGGCCATGGAAGGCTCGACGAGCGGGAGCGCCGTTTAGCCTACAGCGCGGGCTCTGGCGGCAGTCGCCTTCGCCGTCGCCATCTACATCGCGAAACCCATAACCACCACTTCAAACTGGCCAAGGGCCAGCTCACGCCCCAGACGACGCTCGCTCCTCGGCCTCGGCGCGTTCGTGCTCCTGGCCGTGGCCACCTATTTCAATCGTCGGGCCGCCCGTCGCCTTCGTCTGCCTGTTCAGCTTCTTCATCTTCTCGAACGGTTCCGGATCCATCGTCATCGGCCTCCCCTTCATCGGCTCTCGGTGGATGGCTCCTCTACCGCTCCTTCCAAACGCAGCGACGGCTGCCACCGCTGGCCGAGAGCCTCGGGCACGAGGTCCGGGCTCGAGCGAGCCCGCGCCTCGCTCGAAGGCGGCACCGGAGCGATCGACGCCGGTTCGTCCGAAGCCGGCGGGCCGGGGCAAGGACGCCGGCAAGACCAGTTGCCAACAAGCGCTACACGCCGAAGCGCCCGCCCCCGCCGGCGCCCAAGCCGTCGCGACGGGAGCGAAAGGCGGCCGAGGCCAAGGAGTAGCGAGGGCCGCCGACGCCGGCCGTCAGGCCGTGCGTCGGCCGGTCGTCGACGAGCAAGGCGGAGCGCAGTAGCTCGATGATCTCGGTGCGTCGTCGCACGAGCGAGCGGGCGGTTGGCTCCTCACCCAGCGCCCGCAAGACCTCGACCTCGGTGACCATGCCGATCACCGTCGAGTAGATGGCCAGCAGCAGCAGGCGCGGCTCGTGCCGGCGCATGTTGCCGGCGTCCATCTCGGCCTCGAGGAACTCGGTCGCCCGCTGCACGAGCGGATCCATGGCCTCGATGAAACGGTTGGCCACCGGCGAGCCGAGCCGTCCCATCTCGCGCAACAGGCCGAGCAGCTCGGGGCGGCGGGCAGCGAGACGGAAGACCGACCGGACGACCGCCTCGACGCGGGCGAACCCGGGACCGGCCCCGGCCAGCGCCTCTTCGAGCACCCCGGACAGCTCACCGGCGCTCCGGTCGACGACCGCCTCGAGCAGCCGTTCCTTCGAGGGGAACCAGTAGAGGATGGTCTGCTTGCGAACCTCGAGCCCGGCGGCCAGTGCGTCGAGCGACGTCGCCTCGTAGCCGCGGTCGGCGAACGAGACGAGGGCGGCGTCGAGGATGCGCTCGGACGTGCTGCGCTCGTCGTCGACTGGCGCACCGCGGTGCACGGCCCCGGGGGCGGAGCGGCCGGCTCCCGGCTCCGGCCCGGAGCCCGGCGGGGCGCCGCTTCCGGGGTGCGTGCGGGCGGCCCCGGCCTTCCTCGACGCGCTCACTTACCATATGGTAGACAGATCCGGTGACCACGGTGCGTGACGCCCTGGCCGGACGGCGCTTCTTCGTGACCGGCGCCACCGGCTTCCTGGGGACGGCGCTGGTCGAGCGGCTCCTCCGCACCGTTCCCGACAGCCGGGTGGTGCTGCTCGTGCGACCCGGTCGGCGGGCATCCGCCGCCCAGCGGGTCGAGCGCGAGGTGCTGCGCAACGACTGCTTCGACCGCCTCCGGGACGAGCTCGGCGCCTCGTTCGCCGAGGAGATGGCGGCCCGGGTGACCGCCGTGTCCGGCGACGTGGGCACCGACGGGCTGGGGCTCGACGACGAGGGGCTGCCGGGCGCTGTCCGAATGCGACGTCGTCGTGCACTCGGCGGCCACGGTGAGCTTCGACGCCCCACTCGACGCCGCCGTCGAGGTCAACCTGCTCGGGCCGTCCCGGGTTGCCGCGGCCATCGTACAGGCGACGCGAGCTGGCGGCCATCCGAGGGCCGTGCCGGCCCCGAGCACCTGGTCCCGGTCTCGACCGCCTATGTGGCCGGCACCCATCAGGGCGAAGCTCGCGAGCAGACTCGTCGGCCGCGACCGGTTCCACGTCGACGTCGACTGGCGTGCCGAGGTCGGCGGCGGCCCGTCGTCAACGCGGTGACCGCGACGCCGAGTCCCGCCAGCCCGAGCGCCTGGCCGCCTTCCTGCGAGCCGCCCGTGACGAGATCGGCGGGGCCGGCATCCACCTACTGGCCGAGCGGGCCGAGCGCCTGCGCGAGGACTGGGTGCGGCGTCAGAATGGTCGAAGCCGGCAAGGCCCGAGCCCAGTCGCTCGGGTGGCCCGACGCCTACCCTTACACCAAGGCGCTCGGCGAGCAGGCGCTGGTCGGTCAGTACGGCGACCGGCTCGCCGATGACCATCGTGCGGCCCTCGATCATCGAGTCGGCATTGGCCGAGCCGAAGCCCGGCTGGATCCGCGGGTTCCGGATGGCCGAGCCCATCATCGTTTCCTACGCCCGGGGGCTGCTTGCGCGAGTTCCCCGGCGTGCCCGAAGGGGTGGTCGACGTGATCCCCGTCGACCTCGTGGCCGCCGCCATCCTGGCCGTTGCCGGCGAGCACCTGGCAAACGAACGACCGACCGAGCCGGGAGGCGCGAGGCCGCTCGGTGACGGGTCCCGAGCGTCTACCACGTGGCCTCCGGCGTGCGGAACCCGCTCTACTACGGGCAGCTGGTCGAGCTCGTCCAGGCCTGGTTCACCGAGCACCCGCTCTACGACTCCGACGGGCAGCCCATCGTGGTGCCGGCGTGGTCGTTCCCCGGCCGCGGCCGGGTACGCCGACAGCTGGTCCGGGCGACACGGACCATGGAGCTCGCCGAGCGAGTGGTCGGGTCATTGCCCATCCGCGGCCGACAGGCCGACTGGATCGCCGCCCTCGAGGAACGCCACCTGCTCGCCGACCGGGCCCTCGGCTACGTCGAGCTCTACGGCGCCTACACCGAGACGGAGGCCCGCTACCGGGTCGACCACCTCATCGAGCTGTGGGACGGGCTGGACGCCGACGACCGAGCCGCCTTCTGCTTCGACCCGGCCGTCGTGGACTGGGACACCTACGTGCGCGACGTCCACCTGCCCTCGGTCATCGAGCACGCCCGGGTGCGCACCTCACCGACCCGAGGTCTCGCCAGCCGAGCCGTGACGCGCCGGGCGCTCGCCAACATCCTCTCCCCCGACCGGCACCTGGCCGCCTTCGACCTCGAGAACACACTCATCGCCTCCAACGTGGTCGAGTCCTACGCCTGGCTCGCCTCTCGGCACCTCGACCCCTCCGAGCGGGTGGGCGTTCGTGGCCGACCTCCTGCGTCGGGCCCCGGGCCTGCTGCTCCTCGACCGACAGGACCGAGGCGACTTCCTCCGCTCCTTCTACCGCCGCTACGAGGGAGCGCCGGCGGACCAGGTGACGGGCCGACAGCGTCGAGCTGTTCCACCATCTCATCCTGGCCAGATCGTTCCCGGCCGGCTTCGCCCGGGTGCGGCGGCACCGCGCCCTCGGACACCGCACCCTGCTCATCACCGGTGCCCTCGACTTCGTGGTCGAGCCGTTGCGGCCATTGTTCGACGACATCGTCTGCGCCCACCTCGGCGAGCGCGACGGCCGCCTGAGCGGCCGGCTCGAAGAGCTTCCACCCATCGGCGAATCCCGGGCTCTCGTGCTGGCCGACTACGCCGAGGCCGAGGGCCTCGAGCTCGAGCAGTCCATGGCCTACGCCGACGCCGCCAGCGACCTGGCCATGCTCGAGGCGGTGGGCTTCCCCGTGGCCGTGAACCCCGAGGCCAAGCTGGCCGCCATCGCCCGACGGCGGGGCTGGCACGTCGAGCACTGGCGGCCGGCGGAAGGTGGTGCCCGGCCCGCTCCTCCCGCTCGGGCCCTTCGACGCGCCATCCAGCGCCAACCGGGGGCGCTCTCGACGGGTCGCCGACCCCGCCGGCGTCGGCGCCCACTCCGTCCTCGCCGGTGGCCGGCACCGCCGTCCGACAACGGAGGCGCCGAGATGAAGGCCCTCGTCTTCGAGCGCAACCTCCCGCGCTTCGCCGCGGCCCGGATGGCATCGGCCATGGGCTCGGGACGGGGCGCCGGCATCGGGCCCCTCCGCCTCCTCGACCGCGAGCCTCCCGAGCTGCCCGGCCGACGACTGGGTCCCGCTTCGGCCGCTCCTGTCGGGCATCTGCGGGTCGGACCTCGCCACTCTCGACGGGCGCAGCTCCCGCTACTTCGAGGATTTGGTCAGCTTCCCCTTCGTCCCCGGCCACGAGGTCGCCGCGGTGGCGGAAACGGCCGGGCGCGATCACACCGGACAACCTTTCGATTCCGGGCACTCGGGTGGTCATCGAGCCTGTGCTCGGCTGTGTGCCCCGACACCTCCGGCCACCCTGTCGATGGTGCGCGCGCGGTGACAATGGGCTCTGCCCGCACGTGGCCTTCGGCGATCTCGCCCCGGGACTGCAGACCGGCTTCTGCGCCGATACCGGCGGCGGCTGGTCGACGGCCGGTCTTGTCGCCCATCCCTCCCAGATCCACCAGGTCCCCGACGCCTTCTCCGACGAGGATGCAGTGATGGTCGAGCCCACGGCCTGCGCCGTGCATGCTGCCTTGTCTGCCGACATCCAGGCCGACGACGTGGTGGCCGTGGTCGGAGCCGGAACCCTCGGTCTGGCCACGGTGGCCGCCCTCCACCGGCTGGTGCGCCCGACGTGTCCAGCCACCTTGGTCGTCGGGGCCAAGTACGAGCCACCAGCGCGAGTTGGCCCGCGACCTCGGCGCCGACATCGCAGTGCCGCACGATCAGTTGGCCCGGGCCGTCCGCGCCCGGTCTCGCTCGCTCGTACTCGGCGGCCGGCTCACCGAAGGGGCGGACGTGGTCCTCGATTGCGTGGGCAGTAGCGCCTCACTCGAGCAGGCGCTGGCCATGGTCCGGCCGAGGGGCCGGGTGGTGGTGGTGGGCATGCCCGGGCCGACCACGCTCGACCTCGCTCCGCTCTGGCACCGCGAGCTCACCTTGGTGGGCGCCTACGCCTACGGGTCCGAAGGCGCAGCGCAGGCGGGCGGGCGGAGCTTCGAGCTCGCCTTCGACGTGGTGGCCGCGTCCGGGCTCGGACGTCTCGTGTCGGCCAGCTATCCGCTCGAGCGGTTCGAGGAGGCCATCGCCCATGCCGGTGCCGCCGGCCGGCGGGGCGCTACCAAAATCGCCTTCGACCTCCGGACACGGCGTGGAGCGGCGGCATGAGCCCGCGGCCCGGCTTCGTCCTCGAGATCGACCGATCCACACCCCCCACCTTGTTCTGGCGAGGCGAGCGCTTCGGGCTCGAGCGACTACCCGAGGGCAGCCGGGTGATCTACGCCCCCGAGCCGCTCGACCCCCTCGACGACCCGCGCCCCGCCATCGCCGAAGCCCTCGACCACCCGCTGGGCGACAGCGAACCGCTCGTCGCGCCCTCCTCCGCCCGGGCATGCGATTGACCATCGCCTTCGACGACATCTCCCTTCCTCTTCCCCCCATGGAGCGACCCGACAACCGACAGCTGGTCATCGAGGAGGTCCTCGACCGGGCGGCGACGGCCGGGGTGGACGACGTCGCCCTCATCGCCGCTCTCGCACTCCACCGGCGGATGACCGAGCCCGAGCTTCGCCACATGCTCGGCGATCGCATCTACGACGCCTTCGCCCCCACGGGTTACTCACGCAACACGACGCCGAGGATCCCGACGCCCTCGTGCACCTCGGCCTCACCGACGAGGACGAGGACGTCGAGATCAACCGGCGAGCGGCCGAGTCCGATCTCCTCGTCTACGTGAACATCAACCTGGTGGCCATGGATGGCGGACACAAGAGCGTGGCCACCGGGCTTGGCCAGCTACCGAAGTCTCCGGCATCACCACAATCCGGTCACCATGCAGAAGAGCCGGTCGTTCATGGACCAGCACCACTCGGAGCTGCATTCCTCCAACTGGCGCATGGGCCGACTCATCGCCAAATGCGGTGTCAAGGTCTTCCAGATCGAGACCACGCTCAACAACAATGCCTTCCCACCGGCCTTCGGTTTCCTACAGAAGCGCGAATGGGAGTGGGGCGTGCGCGACCGGGCCCAGTTCCTCGCCGCTTCGGCCGCCCTCGACCGCACGCCACCGGCCATGGCCCGGTCGATCCTGCAGCGTGTACGCGCTCCTCACCGGATGACCTCGGTGCAGGCCGGAGAGGTCGAGGCTGTGCACACAGTCACCACCGAGCAGGTATGGCGCCAGCAAGGTGTTCCCGTCGAGGGCCAGACCGACATCCTGACCATGGGGTTGCCCTACATCTGCCCGTACAACGTGAACTCGATCATGAACCCGATCCTGGTGGCCTGCCTCGGGCTCGGGTACCTGTTCAACATGTACCGCGGCCGGCCTCTTGTCCGCGAGGGCGGGCGTGGTCATCATGGCCCACCCCACGCCGTGGGAGTTCAACCCCGTGCACCACCCGAGCTACATCGACTTCTTCGAAGAAGTGCTGAGCGAGACGACTGACCCGATCGAGATCTCCGACCGGTTCGAGGAGTCGTTCGCCACCGACCCCTGGTACGTGCACCTCTACCGAACCGGTCACGCCTACCACGGCGTCCATCCCTTCTACATGTGGTACTGGTGCGCGCACGCCCTCCAACACGTGGGCGGGGTGATCGTCGTGGGCGGCGACCGCAAGGCTGTCCACCGGCTCGGGTTCCGGCCGGCCACGACGTTGGCCGACGCCCTGGAGATGGCGACCGACGTCGTCGGGCCGAGCCCCACGGTCACCCACCTGCACAACCCGCCCATCCTGATGGCCGACGTCCAATGACGGTCACCCGCCGACCGTCGCGTTCGCTGCTCCCTGCCCGGTCGGTGCGGGCCGATGCCGCCGTCGGGACGGCCGGGCGCTCGCCGCTCGCGGCATTGCGTGAACGGTTCGGGCCCTCCGCCATCGGGGCCGTGGCCGGCGGGCGCTCGTTCCCCTTCGCCGCTCCCGACTGGCCGGAGTCCATCCCCCGTCCCGAGCCCGACAGTGCGCTCGGCGTGGACTACGACACCGCCTGGTCCCGCCGCTATGGCGTCCGCCTGGCCCGGGCCATGGTGCTCGACAACGTGGCCCGGCCCATCGTCCGTCTGGTGGCTGCCCCGTTGGTCCGCGGCGAGGACGCGCTCGTGCGACCTCCCGTCGCCGGTGATCTTCGCCGCCAACCACGCCAGCCACGCCGACACACCCCTCCTGATCAGCTGCCTGCCCCTGCGGTTCCGCCATCGGACGGTGGTGGCGGCGGCCGCCGATTACTTCTTCGACCGGAACGTGGAAGGCGGCGACGTGGTCGTTCCTGCTGGCCGTCATTCCCATCGAGCGGGCGCGGGTGAACCGCCGGTCCGCCCAGCTGGCCGCCGACCTCGTGGCCGACGGCTGGAACTTGGTCATCTTCCCCGAAGGTGGTCGCTCACCGGACGGGTGGGGCCAGACCTTCACCGGCGGCGCCGCCTATCTGGCCTTGCGCACCGGTGTCCCGGTCGTGCCCGTCCACCTCGAGGGCACCCGTCGCATACTGCCGAAGGGTAGAACCCGCCTGCAGAGGACGGCCACGACCATCACCTTCGGATTGCCGCTCCGCCCGCGTGCGGACGGAGAACGCCCGTCGCTTCGGAGCTCGCATCGAGACGGCCATCGCCACTCTGGCCGACGAGACCGACTCCGACTGGTGGACTGCCCGCAAGCGGGCCGCGGCCGGCACGACGCCCTCCTTGCAGGGCCCGAGCGTGGGCGCCTGGCGCCGTTCGTGGGCCCTCGATGCCAGCGATGGCTCAGCGAGCGACCTCCGACCGCTGGCCGCGCACCTCCGTCACGCGCTGAACGCTGGAGGCCTCGGTCCGGATAGGCCGGTCGACGCACGCTCGACACTCGCTTAGCGGCCCGTCACGCCGTCGATCTGTTCCCGCAGGATGTCGGCGTGCCCCGCATGCCGACCCGTCTCTTCGATCATATGGACGAGGACCCAGCGCAAGGGCATCGGATCCGAGGTACGGATGGCGCGCCGACCCGGCTGCGAGAGGTCGGCGGCACGCACCGACGATCTCGTTGCTCCGGTTCACTTCCTGTCGATAGGACTCGACGATCGGCTGGACGCGGTCGGCGTCGGAGAGTTCACTCGGCGGCACGCGAACGTCGTTGCCCGCGAATGAGAACTGGAACCAGGCGATCTCCACCCGTACGAGATGCTTCACGATGCCGAGGAGGCTCGTTCCCGAGCCAACCATGGGTCTCCGCGCATCTTCCTCCGACACGCCGACGACTTTGAGAACGACGGACTCGCGGAGGTAGTCGAGAAAGTCCACGAGGACTTGGCGCTCGTCCCCTGTTGTCCTCGGCACATTCCGGTCGGCCATCAGTGAAACGCTATCGACGACCGGCCCCCTGCCCCACCGCCGTCCACGTGCGTGAGAAGCATGCGAGGAACCGAGAAATCGGGGATCATGGAGAGACCGCCCAACCTCAGCACAAGGCGTTCGCCGGGAGGCTCCCATGCCACAGACCAACCCGTACCTCGAGGGCAACAACGCGCCGGTCACCACCGAGGAGACCGTGACCGACCTGCCGGTGACCGGCACGCTTCCGTCCGTGCTCAACGGCCGCTACCTCCGCAACGGGCCCAACCCGATCACCCCGCCCGACCCGGCCACCTACCACTGGTTCAGCGGGCACCGGCATGGTGCACGGCATCCGCATCGAGGACGGGCGTGCCCGCTGGTACCGCAACCGCTGGGTCCGCTCTGCCGAGGTGGCCGCCGCCCTGGGCGAGCCGCGTCCGACCCGGACCCGTCGTCGAGGGCATGGACTTCGCGCCCAACACCAACGTGATCGGCCATGCCGGGCGGACCTACGCCATCGTCGAGGCCGGCGCCCGGCCCTACGAGCTCACCGACGAGCTCGACACCGTCGGCCCGTCGGACTTCGGCGGCACGCTGCCCGGCGGATACACCGCCCATCCCAAGCGCGACCCCGAACCGGCGAGCTGCACGCCATCTCCTACTACTGGGCGTGGGGCAACCAGGTGCAGTACACCGTGACCGGTGTCGACGGGCGGGTGCGACGAGTGGTGGACGTCCCGGTCGGCGGGACCGTGTCCATCCACGACATGTCGCTCACGCCGACGCTACGCCGTGATCTACGACCTGCCGGTGGTCTTCAGCACCGAGGCGCTGGCCGAGGGCTCCTCGTTCCCCTACCGATGGTCCGACGACTACGAGAGCCGGGTGGGGCTCCTCCCCCTCGAGGCGACGGCCGAGGACGTGGTCGTGGTGCGACGTCGAGCCCTGCTACGTCTTCCACCCGATGAACGCCTACGACGACGGCGACGGCGGTGGTCGTCGACCTCGTGCGCCATCCCAAGATGTTCGCCACCCACCTCATCGGGCCCGACGAGGGTGCCCCCGTGCTCGAGCGGTGGCGACATCGACCCGACGGCCGGCAAGGTCGTCACCGAGGTCCTCGACGACCGGGCCCAGGAGTTCCCCGCGTGGACGAGCGGGTCGTCGGGCGGCCGCACCGTTTCGGCTATAGCGCCGCCATCGCCGACGAGGGCGGACGAGCCTGGCTTCGCACATGGGCTCGGCGCCTCGTGCAAGCACGACCTGGCCAGCGGGGACAAGCGAGTCCGGACGTTCCGAGGTGGGGCCGGCGAGGCCGTCTTCGTTCCCGGCCGCGCCGACGTCGGCCGAGGACGACGGCTATGTGCTCAGCCTCGTCTACGACCCCGAGCGTCAGGCCAGCGACCTCGTCGTCCTCCACGCCCAGGACTTCACCGGTGACCCCGTCGGCCATCGTGCACCTGCCGGTGCGCGTGCCCTACGGCTTCCACGGCAACTGGGTTCCCGACGCCTGACCGCGGGGGCGCCAGCTAGGCGCCGGGCGTGAAATCGCCACCGCCGTCGACGGCGACGCGGACGCGCGCAACCGCTCGGCTCGTAGCGCTTCCATCTCATCGGTCATCGAGCGGGTCGAGGGCGGAACCGGACGCGTCCTTTCCACCCATCGCCCAACCGAGCAGCAGGTCGGCCAGCCGCGGGTTGCGGGCGAGGACGGGCCCGTGCAGGTAGGTGCCGAGGACGCGCTCCGACCAGGCACCTTCGGTGCCGTCGCCTGATCCGTTGCCGATGCCGGTCACCACGTCGGCCAGGGCTGTGGCCTCTGCGCCGACGGTCGTCACCCCGCCGTGGTTCTCGAATCCGGTGAGTGCGCGGCAGGGGCGTGCCGCCGGGAAGGACGGGCGCGTCGGGACGGAGTGTGGCCACGAGCTCCCCCACGGCCCGGCGTGCCGTGCCCTTGCGGGTGGCGACGTCGAGCAGACCGAGGCCGGGATGCGGGGTGCCGGCGGCGTCGGGGAACTCGACGCCGAGCAACTGGTAACCGGCGCAAACCCGAAGACGGCGGCGCCATCGGCATGGGCCCGTTCGAGCACGCCGTCCGACCGCAGGGACTCGGCCGACCGCACCTGCGGCGCGTCCTCTCCCCCCCCAGGCAGTAGAGATCGCCGCTCGGGAGCGACCTCGTCCGAATGGGCCTGGAGCGAGCTCGACGTCGATCCCCCGCCAGGCGGCACGCCGGGCCAGCACGACCCCGTTGCCGCCGTCGCCGTAGGTCCCGAGCAGGTCGGGATGGACGACGACCACCACCAGCGGGCTCGAGCCGGTCGGGTCATCGCAGCCGTCGCCGAACGTCGGCGAAGGCGGTGTAGTTGCCGATGAAGAGCGTCTCGGTCGCCGCAATGGCGTCGGCCGACGTCGGCGGCACGAGGTCGACGGCCCGGTCCAGCGCAGCCAGCGGGTCGGCGCACCACCTCGTGTTCCACCTCGGCATAGCGCAGCCGCACGGCAAGGTCCCGGTGGCGGTCACCGGTGGCCACCGCCATCGACCGGCCAGCCGCTCGAAGGGGACGTCCCACAGCCAGCTCGGGTCGAGTCCGTCGGCCGTCCGGGCGTTGATCGAAAGAACCACGGCCGCCGTCACCGGTGGCAGCCGACCCTTCGAGGAGGTCGAAGACGGCGGCCCAGCCGGCCGGGTTCTTGGCCAGCACCAGGCGGACGTCTCGCCCCCGCCGGTGGACGACGCCGAAGCGACCCTCGACCGAGCCGATGGCATGCGATGCGGTCGACGGCGGAGGCTGCGCATCCGTACCGACCGAGCGGGCGTCGTCGCCGGTCAACAGACAGGCGGCCACGACGGCCATGGCCGCGTTGGCCCGGTTGAACCACCCGGGCACCCGCAGGTCCACGGAGCGTCGGCGACCCGTCGGCCGACACGAGGACGTCACCATCGAGCCAGACGTCAGGGTCTGGGCGCCGCAGGTCACAGCGATCACAGGCCCAAGCCCCCAGCGGACCGAAGACGATGCGGCCCCCGCAGGCCGGGCAACCCACCGCGTCCTCGTGCCACACCAGCCCGGCGCCCACCCACCGGACGGATGGGCGCGGCGGCGGCGGCCCACGCCACGAGCGGATCGTCTGCGTTGGCCACCACCACCGGCGCCGGCAGATCAGCCTCGGCGCCGTCGGTCAATCGACTCAGGGCCCGGCGCCAGCGCTCGGCCACGAGGCGGACCTCGGCCACCCGGTCCAACTGGTCGCGGGACAGGTTGAGGAGTACGACGACCGATGGATGGACCGCCTCCAGCATGCGGTCGACATAGCCCTCGTCGACCTCGAGCACCGCGGTCGGGGCGGTGGGATCGGCGACCAGGGCGGCCACATGCCCCGCCGGCATGTTGGCACCGGTGGCGTTGGTGGCGATTGGGCCCAACCGGTCGGCGATGGCCACGGCCAGCATCCTGGTGGTCGTGGTCTTGCCGTTGGTCCCGCTGACCACGGCCACGATCCGGTCCTGGCTCAACTCGCGCAAGAGCTGGGAATCGAGGGCCAGGCCGGCCCGACCACCGATGACCGTGCCGCTCCCCCGTCCGAGGGTGCGTGAGCCCCAGTTGATGCGATCGGACGACGGCGGTGGCCAGCCTCGCCCGCCGGCCGGCGGTCACGCCGAGGGCTTGGTGCGGGCCAATTCCTCCTCGGTGGGCGCCCGGAAGGTGCGCGCCTCGTCGGGGAGGAGATCGACGATGGCCGCCATGAGGGTCCGAGTGTCGGCGACCGCGTCCTCGTGCCCGAGAGGAACCGGCGGACCGACCACCACCCGTACCCGCGGTGGATGGGCGATCTGGGTCACCAGTGGCACCTTCTGTGAACGTGGCCACACCGCCTCCGTCCCCCAGAGGCCGACGGGAATGACCGGGGCACCCGTCTCAGCCGCCAACCGAGCCGCTCCCGTCTTACCCGTGAGCACGGGATCGAAGAAGGCCGCGCCTCGAGGGATGGTCCCCTGGGGCAGCACGATGACGACCTCGCCCGCCCGCAAGGCCGCCGCCGCTTTCGACATCGGGGTGCTTCCTTCGACCCCGCGGTCGACCGGGATCCCGCCGAGGGCCCGAGCCAGCTGACCGACGACCGGGGCGTCGAACACCTCCTGCTTGGCCAAGAAGCGAACCGGCCTTCCCAGTTGGGCGGCCACCAGTCCGAGGGCGGCCACGTCGAAGTAACTGCGGTGATTGGTGGCGAGCAGGACCGGCCCATGCTCGGGGATGTGCTCGACACCCGAGATGTCGAAGCGGGCGTAGGGAAAGGCGGCCGGCCGGAAGAGCAGCCGGGCCACGTGGTACGGCTCGAGGCCGACGAGCGACGGGACTCCCGGCGAGCGATCCCAGTACTCGAGCGGCCATCGCCGGGCCACGGCGACGGCAGCCAGGCGAGCGTCGGCGTTGACCGGATGCGGATGGCCCACGGCGTTGAGTAGGGGCAGGTCGAAGAAGCTGTCCGAATAGACGTGCGACGCCGACAAACGCACGCCGTGGTCGACGGCCCACTGTCCGACGGCGGCCCGCTTGCCGAACCCCCAGACGAAGCTGCCCTCGATGCCACCGGTGAACCGACCGCCCTCTTCGGAGTAGCGGGTGGCCACGACACCGTCGAAGCCGAGGGTTTCGGCCAGGGGGCACACGAGGTCGTAGGGGGAGGTGGTGGCGAGCACGATTTGGAACCCGTCTCGACGGTGAGCATCGAGTACCTGAGCAGCCCAGGGCTGCACCAGGTCGAGCAGCGGCGCCACCGCCCGCTTGGCGGCCTGGCGGGTGGCCTCGACCGGCCGTCCCCGCATCAGTGGGGCGGCAGCCCGGGCGAGCGACATGGACGGGATCGATTCGCCCAGCAGGTTGTAGATCCCGTAGATGCAACCGTTCACCCGGTAGGTGCCGGCCGGGCAGGCAGCACACCTTCGGCCACCAGGGCTTCGTGGAAGACCGGGCCACTGGCCGAACGAATGAGCGTGCGGTCGAGGTCGACGAAGACGGCACCCGGCTGGTCCGACATCGTCCTCACGCTACTGCGGCGTCTACGGACGGGAGGGTTCTGCGTGCAGTGCGCAGGCGGCGAATCCAGCCTTTACACGGTGAAGGGACCGCCAGGGGGGGAAGGCGGTCCCTTCACTCTGACTCAACAAGAAAGGAGGGGGAATCCTTTGTTCCTTGTGGTCCAAAATTTATTGTAGAACGGGCGGTGACATCAGTCAAGCAGCTTGTTTTGATGATGGCTATCATAAAAAGTGATGGAGCTCCGACACCTCCAGGCGCTCGCCGCCATCAGCGACCACCGCACCTTTTCGGCTGCCGCCGAGCACCTCGGCACGGTGCAGTCGAACATCTCGGCCCATGTGGCTCGCCTCGAGCGTGAGCTGGGCGCTCCCATGATCGACCGGAGCGACGGTCGGCTGACCGCGGAGGGAATGGTGGTGTTGGCCCGAGCCCGCCGCATCCTGGCCGAGCTCGATGCCCTGGTGGCCGATGTGGCCGCCTGCAAGGACGAGGTCAGCGGCACCGTACGGGTGGGCATGATCGCGACCACCGCTCCCTGGCTCGTCCCACGGCTCATGGATGCGGCCCGGCACCGCCATCCGAAGCTTCGGTTGGTGGCGGTCGAGGGGACCACGACCGGCCTCGAGCCGCAGCTGGCTTCCGGGCAGCTCGACCTGGCCCTGCTCAACCTCCCGCTCAGCTCTCGCGACCTCGTCGTGCAACAGCTTTTCGAAGAGGACCTCATGTTGGTCGTGCCGGAAGGTCACCCCATGGCCGACTCCGACCGCCCACTGACCCTCGAGGACCTCGCCGAGATGGAGCTGCTGTTGCCGCTGCCGGGCACCAGCTTTCGAGACGAGCTCGACTCGGCCACCCGACCGCTCGGCATCACCCTGCAACCGGCGGCCGAGATCGACGGGCTCCGTCTCATCGCCTCGCTCGCCTTCGAGGGTTACGGGCCGGCCATTCTGCCGGCCACCGCCATCCCCGGCTTCCTCGCCGAGCGATTCCGGCCGGTGTCCGTCGCCGGACTCCCCCGCCGCCGAGTGGGGGTGGCTCAACGCAGCCGCGGCCTGCCCTCGGCGCCCACCCGAGCGCTCATCGAGCTGCTCGTCCAGGTGGTGGCGTGGCCCGAGGGGCGCCCGAACGGGCTCCACATCTCCACCTGAGCCAATCGTCCACCGCCATCGAGCCCCCGCGTCAGCGAGCCTCCGGTACTCGAGGCTCCCGCCACATGCGCCAGATCGGTGGACCGGCCGCCTTGGACCGGAACTCCTCGACCACCTCGAAGCCGAACCGGGCGTAGAGCGGGACGTTGCGCGGCTTCGAGGACTCGAGGTAGGCGGGCATTCCGGCCTCGTCGGCCTCGGCCAGCTTGTCGGCCAGCAGGGCGGAGCCGATGCCGCGGCCCTGCCGGGCGGGATCGGCGGCCAGTGTCGCCAGGTACCAGTGGGGTTCCTTCGGATGCAGGCCGTCGACCTCGAAGAGCAGACGCAGGGCGCGGTGAGTGTGGCCGCCGACGAGGAACGGCGCCGTCGGCAGCAGCTCGAAGAGCTCGCGCAGCCCATGGCGCACACGGTCCGGGGGCCCCCAGATCGCCGCGCCTCCGATGTCGGTCGTCGTAAAGACGTGACCGAGCGGCAGGTACTGACGCTTCAGCTGGGTGCGAAAGAACGAACGCAGACCGGCCCGACGGCACGCCGGCCCGGGGAACATGAAACGGGCCACCGGGTCGTCGTCGAAGGCGCGCACGCAGAGCTCGACCAAGTCCGGGATCTCCGCGGCAGTGGCCGGGCGGACGATCGGGCCCGGCGAGCGTCCCTCCACGGCGGCGAATGGTAGCCAGCCCTCGGTCAGTTGGCCGAAGGGTCGGACGGATACCCGGAAAGGACGGCCAATGCGCCACCTTGTCGACGCAACACCCGACGCCAGAGACCCTCGGGATCAGCCGAGATCGGGTCGCGGGCTTCGGCTGGGACGACGTACCACGACCCTTCGAGGATCTCCGCCTCAAGCTGTTCGCTGTCCCAACCCGCGTAACCCGAGAAGAGCCGCGCCCCCTCGAGCGAGTCGGCCATCTCGATCGGGTCGACCGATAGGTCGACGGTCCCGACCGGCCGCTCGTCGTCGACCAGAAGCCGCCAGCCGGCAGGGGCGGCCGACCGGCTCGCCTCCTTGCGCTGGCGCACGAGGCCGATCAACGCGTTCCGGGCCACCGGACCACCGGTGAACACCTCGGCTGGTGCCGTGGCCAGCGAGTGCCATTGCGGCAGGAGACGGTCGACGGCCAAGCCGCCCGGGCGGTCGAGGACGACGCCGAGGGCGCCGTAGATGCCGTGGTCGAGAACGAGCAGGACACACACCGGGCAAAGTTCGGGTCGGCCAGGCGGGGCGTGGCCACGAGCAGGTAGCCAGTGAGCGTCTCGGGCGGGTCGGCGCCTCCATAGGGATCGAACTCGCTGAACGGCCGGGTGGGCACCCCTCCGATGATGGCGCAGGCGGCCACACGAGTGGCGGAGAGCAGCGTCGTAGGTGAGGCTCTGGCCATGTCCCTCGTCTCGGTCGAGCGCGCCGACGCCCACGTGTCGGTCGTGACCCTCGACAACCCGTCGCGACTCAACTCGCTCTCCTTCGCCCTGGTCGGCGATCTCTACACCGCCCTCGAGGAAGTCGCCGCCGATGGCCAGTGCTGGGTGGTGGTGCTCACCGGGGCCGGCCGGGCCTTCTGCTCGGGCCTCGAGCTCGAGCATGCGGGCCTGCCCCCCGGTGCAGAGGAGCTCGGGCGCCACCGCATGGGCATGCGCGCCATGTCGTTCATGGGTGGCATCGTGCCGGCCATGCGGGCGATCCCCCAGCCGATCATCGCCGCCATCCGGGGCCCGGCGTTCGGCGGCGGGATGTGCCTGTCGCTCGGAGCCGACATCCGCCTGGCGGGACGTTCGGCCACCTTCTGCGGCGCCGGCGTCAACAACGGGCTCTCGGGCACCGAGCTCGGCGTGAGCTGGCTGCTGCCCCGGGCCGTCGGAACCTCCCACGCGGCGGAGATGCTGCTCACCGGAAAGCGGGTCGACGCCGAGGAAGCGTTCCGCATCGGGCTCGTGTCCCGGGTCACCGATGACGACCAGGTGATGGACGTCGCCCTCGAGATAGGCACGGCCATGTGCACGTTCAGCCCGTTCGGCCTCGCCCTCACCAAGGAGACGATGTGGGCGTCGCTCGAGGTCGGGAGTCTTCGCGCCGCTGTCGACCTCGAGAACCGCACCCAGCTGCTGGCCGGTCACACCGGCAACCTCAACGAGGCGTCAGCCGCCTTCCGCGAGAAACGGCCGCCGGTCTACACCGAGTGATGGCCAAGGCCCGGCGCGGACGCCGCCGCACCGGGCGATCGGTACCAGCGGCTACCGAATCACTGCGGGCCCACTGGCGGGCCGACGGCACCGAGAAGCGGCGTTTCCCCACGGCCGAAGACGCCAACCGGGCGACCCTCCAGCTGCGCCTGGAGGAAGGGCTCGACCTCGACCCCTATCCGTGCCCCTACTGCAACGGCTGGCACCTGGCCAGCCACGACCGCTGACGGAGAACCGGGCCAGCGGGTCACCGGCGGCGGGCACACTGGGGAAGGGAAGGCTCCGTCGTCCGGTGCCGCCCGATCTACCCGACGAGGTTTCCATGAGTCAGACCGAGGCCCGATCCTGCGACGGACCGCACCACCGGACCGGAGGTCGAACACGCCGAAGGGGCCAACGCTCCGACGGGCGACGCATCGGCAACTCTCATCCGCACCCTGACCATCACCATCTTCCTGCAGTGGCTGGGGGCGACGGCCATCGTGCCCATGCTGCCTATCTACATCCGGCGCCTCGGCGGATCCGACGCTCTGGCCGGGATGGTGATGGCTGCGTTCTTCGCCGCCGGCGTGGTGTCGCAGTACCCGGTCGGACGCTTGGCCGATCGCATCGGACGCCGTCCCGTGCTCGTCGGTGGTCTCGTGACCTACGGCGTGGCCAGTCTGTCGTTCCTGGCGCCGGTCGGACCGGCCGCCGCCGTCGGACTGCGCGCCGTCCAGGGTCTCGGTGCCGGTGCTGCGGCCGTGGCCTCGTTGGCCATGATCGCCGGATCGGTGCCGAGCGAGCGCCGTGGGCGAGCCTTCGCCGCCGTCTATGGCGGGGAGATCGGCGGCATGGCCGTCGGTCCGCTGGTGGGCAGCATCGTCGGGGTGGCCCATATGTCGGCCATGTTCCTCGCTTCCGGTGTCGTCTCCTTCGCCGCGTGCGTGCCCGCGCTGCGCCTGGCCGAAGCGAAGCACCCCGGGCGCAGCCCGAAGGTCTCTCCCCCGAACGAACCTTCGAGCATGGCGCCACCGCGCCTTGCCCCTGTCCGCATCAACCGGGCCATGGCCGGCGCCTTCGTGACGGCCGCCGCGCTCGGTCTGGCCAGCGGCGTCTACGACATCTGCTGGACCCTGCTGCTCGTGAGTCGAGGCGCAACCGGCTGGCAGATCGGCATCTCGTGGACGCTCTTCGCCGTTCCCTTCCTGGTGGCGGCGCGCCCGAGCGGCTGGCTGGCCGACCACATGGACCGGCCGGGTTCTGGTCGTGGGCGGGGTGGGCGTCTCCGCCATCTTCTGTGCCTCCTACCCGTTCCTCACGAGTGTGGGCGCGCTCATCGTCCTCGGCGCACTCGAGGCACTCGGTTTCGCCGCCTGTCTTCCTGCTGTCCAATCACTCCTCACGCAGGGCTCCTCCGCCGAGGAGGCCGGCCGGGTCCAGGGCATCTTCGCCACCTGCCAAACCGGGTTCACTGCCCTGGCCGCGGCCGGGGCGGGGGCGGCCTTCGCCGTTGCTCGCTGGCTCCCCTTCGTGACCGTGGCGGCGTTGGCCGGCATCGGCCTCGTGGCCGTGGTGGCTATCTGGCGCCGGTACCCGGCCGGGTCATGCCCGGCACCAGCCCCGCCGGCGGACGCAGTGGCCGGACCCCGCCCGGTGTGGGGTGAGTCGATCCAACTCGGGATGGCCGATGCGGCTCCGTCCTCGGAGGCGACGGGGGTGAGCGACGAGGTGCAGTAAGCGCAGCGGGAGGCCGCCGCCGGCACCTTCGACATGCACTCGGGGCACTCGCGGACCGGGTCCTCGGATTCGGCGTCCGGCCCAAGCGATCGAGCATGTGATTGACCGGTTTGACGATCAGGAAGAAGACCACCGCGGCCAGGATCACGAACGAGATGAGCGCGTTCACGAAATCCCCGTAGAAGAACCGCGAGCCGTGTACATCGAAGTAGAGGTTGGCGAAGTTGGGCTGGCCACCGACTGCGGCCACGAGCGGCGTGATGAGGTCCTTGACCAGCGCCTGAATAACGGCGTTGAAAGCCAGGCCGATCACCACGGCAACCGCTAACTCGAGCAAGTTCCCCCGTAGGAGGAACTCCTTGAATTCCTTGACCATGCCCGTCTCCTTCCTTTGGAGCCCCCCGTGTCCCGCATCCTTCCAAACGGGCGCTGTGCTCGTCGTCGAAGGTTCGGCGACGAAGAGACCGCCGGTCACCGGCCGGGGGGCTCTACCCGCTGATGCCGGCGTGGATCGAGGCCCGCCAACGCCCGGTGGCGGGCACGGCGCAGATGGCCTCGGTGGCTCGGAGCAACCACGGCGATCACCGAAGCGCTGTCGTCTGCAGCTGGCACCGAGACCACCAAGCCTCGCCGTGGATGGTCCTGACTGACTCGCCAGCCGTCGGGCACGGGACACCCCGAGGTCACGCAGCTTCCAGACCACCCGGCCGCCGGCCGCGTGCTGGAGGCCGATGGTGGTGGGCTTCGTCTCCCCGCCGGGAATGTGCCGTCCGGGGATCCATGTCGCCGTCGGGATCTCATGTAGCGGTCCGGCCAGGAAGGCGAACGGGCCGGCGTGGACCGGCACGTTCTCCTCCTCGACGATGGGCTCGAGGTTGATCCATCCGAGGCCCCGATCCTCGGTCCTCGAGACGGCGGCGAGCAGTTCAGGATCATCGAAGGCGGTGAATTCGATCTCCGCCGGCCGGCTGCGGGTCATCGGCTCAGGTCTGCAGGTCGAGCACGGCGGCGGCGAGGTGATCGAGCTCCTCGGTCCACGACGTGGGCGGCCGGATGGGCCGAACCACGAACTTCGAGAAGCCCACGTCCAAGAACCGCTCGAGGGTGGTCCGCAAACCGTCGAGCCCGACAGGGATTACTTCGGCGGGATCGACACCCTTCCGCAAGGAGGAGAACAGCTGGGTGGTGGCGGCATCGAGGGGGGTGCGTGAATAGCCGATGGAGACGCCGAAGTGCTCGGGGCTGATGCTTCGCCCGGCTCGTGACCGCGGCTTCGTCGACCGCCGGGCGCCGATCGGCAACTTCCTCCGGTGTACAGGCGGAGGGCAGCCATCCGTCGGCCAGGCGACCGCATCGCTCGAGCGCCGCCGGCGCCAGTCCGCCCGTCCAGACCTCGAGTGGTTGTTGGAACGGTACGGGCTCGACTCGCACGTCCTCGAGCCGGGCCGCCGGCCCGTCATGGGTCACGGTCTCGCCCGCCCACAGTCGACGCAGGAGGGGGAGCATCTCGTCCATGCGCTCGCCCCGGGCCGCCGAGTTGACTCCGGCGGCGGCCGACTCGCGGGACCGCGGGATGCCCGGCACGAGGGTGACGAGAAGCCGACCGTCCGACAACACGTCGAGTGTGGCCAGCTCCTTCGCCAGCCGCACGAGGTTGCGACCGGGGAGCAGCATGGTGGTGCCGAGCTTGAGCCGGGGATGCCGGGCGGCGGCAAAACTCAAGCCGGTCAGCGGATCGAGGGTCGGCGCGGTCAGGATTTCCGGCAGCCAGATCGAGTCGAAGCCGAGCTCGGCCATACGGTCGATGACCCCGGCGAACCCGCTTGATCCGCCCGCCCCGGTCGCTGTGGACCCGTTGCCACCCGATGCCGGCAGCGTCCCGAGGCCGACTCCGATGCGGACCTTCATGTGCCAACCGTGACCGGCTGGGCCGGTTGGGCCAGGTGGCGAACGGGGCGCCCGCCATCCTCGAGCGTCACGGAGTGAAGCTCGCGCCGTCGAACCGGTCCACGGTGGCGAACGATTCGACCGGGGAACGACGGAGTCGGGTGGGTTGGTGGACCGGGTGGCCGATTGCGAGAACAGCGGCCACGACACAGTGACTGGGGACACCGAGGACGGCGCGCGCCTCGTGCTGGGACCGCACCACCATGGTGGTGATGACGCCGGCCAGACCTGCGTCCCGGGCGGCCAGCAGAATGCTCCAGGCCATCGGATAGATCGAGGCCCCGCCCACCAGGGTGTAGTGGTCGGCGTCTCGGTCCACCGCGGCGAGCTTGGTGAGGTCGGCGACCATCGCCAGCATGACGGGCACCTCGTCGAAACGCTCGGCGAACCCGGGGGTTCCGGATTGAGCCCGTTCCGCCAGCAGTGGTGCCTCGGAGATGGCGTCGAGCTCGGCCCGGCGGTCGGTCACGGCGGCCCACGGCGTCAGCCCAGCCGACATCTGGGCGAGGTAGGCGTACCAGTTCTCGAGGTAGAGATCGCGCAGTCGGGCCCGCACCTCTCGGTGCTTGACCACGATGACGTGCCAGGCCTGTCGGTTACCCCCGTTCGGCGCGAACCGAGCGACGTCGAGCAAGCCGGTAGAGCACGTCGTCAGCGACGGGCTCGTCGGTGAACTCTCGCACCGCCCCGGTGGTGCGGAGCGCCTCGATCAGCTCCATGGGGCGACAATCGTGCCGATGAGGTTCAGAGCTCGGCCAGAACGGCGTCGGCCGCGCTCACCGACAGGCCCGGACCGGGCTCGACATACAGCCCGGTCACCCGACCGTCCTCGATGACCATGGCGTAGCGCTGCGAGCGAGCGCCCAAGCCAAATGCACTCCCGTCCATCTCCAGCCCGACGGCCTGGGTGAACTCCCCGTTGCCGTCGGCGAGGAGGGTGACTCGGTCACCGACCTCTTGCTGCTCGCCCCAGGCTCCCATCACGAAGGGATCGTTGACCGAGAGGCAGACGATGGAGTCGACGCCTTTGGCCTTGAGCTCGTCGTTCCGGAGCAGGTAGCTCGGGAGGTGATAGTCGGAGCAGGTCGGCGTGAACGCGCCGGGGACGGCGAAGAGGACCACCTTGCCGGTGCCGAGCGCCGCAGCGGTCTGCACCGGGGTGGGGCCGTCGGGGCCCATGGTCATCACCCTCACGTCGGGAATGGTGTCGCCCACGGCAATGGTCATGGATCCCCTTCCGGATGGTCACGACCGCTCGCCGGTCGTGGTGTCTGCCCGCAGCATACGGCGGGCCTGGGCAACCGGATTCCGGCCTCCGTCGCACCAGTGCGTTCATGATGGGAACACCCAAGGGTCACTGGCCGGACGGCGCAATCACCTCCTGGCCGAACGCCTCGAGAGCGGCGAGCTGTGCGTCGCGACTTTCTCCGGCAAGGCCGACCGTCACCCAGTCAACACCCAGCGCCGTGAGCTCCTCAACCGAGCCGAGCACTTGCTCGACGTCGATCGGCTGATCGGCGCCCATCGACAACCCGGCGGGGATGAAGCAGATGGTGAGGGGATCCTTGCGACCCACCTCGGTCGCCAGCTCACGTGCGTAATCGAGGGCACCGGCCAACGCGTCGGCCGATTCGAGGGGCACCGTCCGGATGTGGGCGGCGAGACGCGCCGGAGCCGGGAATGGACACCAGCCGTCGCCGAGCGTCACCGCCCGTCGGATGGCCTTTCGGCTGTTGCCCCCGATCCACAGGGGCGGGTGCGGCTGTTGGGCCGGCCGAGGCAGCATGGAGTTACCCGACGCCTGGAAGAACTGTCCTTCGAAGGTGACCGGTGTCCCCGTCCATGCCGCGAGCATGGCGGCGATGGCCTCGTCCATTCGTAGGTTGCGCTCGGCAAAGGGAATGCCGAGGGCCTCGAACTCGCCCTCGAGGTAACCGGCACCGAGTCCCACGATCGTTCGCCCTCCGCTCAGGACGTCGAGGGTGGCGATCCCCTTGGCAGCCAGGAACGGATTCCGGTAGGGAGCGACCATGAGGTGGGTGTGCAACCGCACCCGAGTGGTGGCGGCAGCGGCGAAGGACAGAGCGACCAAGGGATCGAGGGCATGGTGGCCTCCCCGGTGCACCCAGTCGTCGGGTGGGAAGGGATGCTCCGTGGTGTGGACGGCCGCGAACCCGGCCCGCTCGGCCGCCGCGGCCAGCTCACCGACGGCCCCCGCCTCGAGGAACTCCGAGGGACGGTCGACCCGATGGGTGGGGAGCCCATAGGAGAAGAGCATCGCTCAGCCGCCGCCGGCCCGAACGGCCACGTCGGCCATCCACACGGGAAGCCGGGTGGCCCGGCCTTCCCCATCCACCGCTGCGTGGACGGTCACCGCTGTCGATCGCACCTCACCGCCCACGGTCAGCAGGTACGGAACCTCAAAGGTGGTTCGCGTGACACGGTCCACAGCCACACCGATGTCGACCTCGTCGCCAAACCGCAGAGGGTGCCGATAGTGGATGTAGAGCTCGAGCACACTGAAATCGACACCGTCCTCCGCCGGCACCTGTGTATACGGATGGCCCAGCCAGTCGAGCAACGCAGCCCGCGCTTCCTCGAGATAGGGCGCGTAGGCGCCATGGTGGATCACCCCCATGGCGTCCGTCTCGGCGAACCTGGTTCGTAGGCGATGGGTGAAGGGGTAGTCGGTGGGCTGCGTCGACGGTCGAAGCGACAGGCGCATGGACTATGGCGACGTTGGCAGCGGTTCGGGCTGATTCCATTCGATCCAACCGGTTCCCGACCGGCCGTCGTCGGACCAGAAGCGAGCACAAGCCCGCGGAAACCGGCTGACCCGGCCGTCGGGAGCGACCAGCAGCGCCGGGGCGAACCAGCGTGGCTCGATGTCGAGGCGGATGCCACCGGGCTCGACTCGTGCCGCGGCTCGTGTGGGCACCCCCTCGGGCCCGAGGGATTCTTGGACAGCGACCCCTTCGACCGGGTCGACGGCACCGTCGCGCTGCACGTAGCCGAGGGCCACCGGGCCGTCGGGCAAGCGGATGTGGGCCCAGTGCACGCGCGTCCCATCGTCGAGCCGGGCTGCCGCCCAGCACCAGCCGAACGCCCACCAGTCCCGGACACCCCACGAGTGGTCACGCTGACCGTGCCCATCGATGGGGAGGACCTCGCCGGCGACCCGGATCTCACCGGTGACCAGGCACGGGATCTCGTAGCGGGTCGTCACGTCGTAGTGGTAGGGCACCCCGTCGGTCCGCCAGGTCAGGTCGAGCTCGAGCGACGTCGACACACCATCGCTTCCGGCATAGACATCCGTGGCCTTCTCGAGCATCCGTGCCGGTGCCCGGCCCCGGACCGACATCGTCCGAAGTGGATCTCGGTTGATGTACTCGATCGAGAGCCCGTTCGAGCTGACGGTGACCACCCTTCGGTCGCTCGGCCCGGGCTCTGGCGCCAACGACAGGTGGTGGTCGATAGAGGAGACGAGCGGCCGGTCCTGACCAACGATGGCGGTCGTCCACCATGTGACACCCAGGTTCGGGTAGACGCCGAGGCGCGTGTACCCAGCGATCTCACCGCCGCCGGAGGTGAAGTCGAGGTAGTAGGACTCGCCCCACAGGTCCTCGGCGCCCGGTGGGTGGCGCCCTTCGTCGGTCGGGTCCACGTTGTGGTCGAGTGGATTTGGCACCGCGCCTCCCTCTCTGTGGGCCGAAGTTCGCTTCTGCCTGACGGGTGAGCCCACGGGACCGCCATCGGCGGCGCCGGCACCTCAGATGATGTGACGAACCGCGACCCCGCGAGCGTACAATCCGATGGTTCCAACCCTGAGATCCACTCGCGCCGCGAGCGATGACCGGTGGGCTCACGTGTCCCGGTCAGCCCGTGCCGGGAGCCCGCTCTGACCAGGACCGCTCGTCTCGCCGTTCTCGTGGCGGTGGGCGCCGTCTACTCCTGGTGGGTGTCGTCGACGACTCCGTTCACCTCGGGGGCCGATGTTGCGGTCGCCGTCGGGTTCGTCGTTATGGCCGTCGTCGCCGGCACATCGATCGTTCGAAGCGGGACGGGTTCAAATCGCCGGAGCGTCTCATCGGAGAACCTTCAGCACCCGCTCGCTCCCATCGACGACCAGCCAACAGCGCGAAGCGAAGCCTGGGTGGCGGCGTTTCTATTCATTCTCTCGTTGGAACTATTGACGTACTTCGCAGGATCCGGGAACCGGCACGACTTCCCCACCATCAGCTCGCTCTACGACACGGCCGCCCAATCCCAAGCCGCGAAGGCGGCCATCGTGTTCGCATGGATGGCGCTCGGATGGGCGCTGTTCCATCGAGAATCGGGCGTGACCGCACGGGCACACGCCGGACGGCCATGACGAGAACGCTGATCCTCGCGGCGTGGGCGCTCGGAGCACTCCTACTGATCAGCTGCGAGGTCCTCTCGGTGGCGACCAAGCGCCGCTCTATCGGGTTGGCGGCATTGCTCCGACGATGGAGCGACGGCCGGCTTCGTCTGGCCGCCTTCTTCCTCGGTTGGATGTGGGTGGGCTGGCATTTCTTCGCGCGTTGAGCTGGGATACCCGATGTGAACGGTGCGACCGTCATGGGCCTGGCAAGAACGGCGGTCGGCGTCGTCCTCGTCGCCGCCCCCGCCGCAGCCCTCGGCTTGTCCCGACGCGAACCTCCAACCGGGGCCTCGGTCCTGTTGATGCGCACGATCGGCATCCGCGACATCGTCATCGGCCTCGGGACCTTCTCGGCGGGGCGAGCCGGAACCGAGGCAGACACGCGGCGCTGGCTACAGACGGGGCTCAAGAGCGATGCGATGGACGCCGTCACCGGCTTGCTCTCTCGACGGTCGCTCGGCCCAACCGAAACGGCCGTCGCTGTCGGCGCCGCCGCGGTGTTCGTCGGTCTCGACCTGTGGGCCATCTCGGCACACGCGACCGCCCCGGCCGGGTGGCGATCGGCCGAGCGCCGGGCTGAGCGAAGTCGTGGGCGCTACCATCGGGCAGCGAGCTGATCTGCAGCTTCTCGTTCGAAGGAGCCGCCATGCGCTTCAACCACATGGAGCTGACCTTCCCGGTCGGGACCCTCACGAAGGAGTTTCGCGAGGAGGTCGACGCGTTCTACGGATCCGTCTTCGGATGGTCGTCGTTGGACACCGAAGTGGTCGGGCAGATGTGCCACCTTCTGATGCCGGATCCGGACCAGTTCATCCTCTTGGCCGAGAGCCCCAAACCCATGTCCTCGCCCGGCTATGACCATCTGGGGTTGCTGCAGAACTCGCGAGAAGAGGTGGACGACCTGTTGGTCGCGTGTGAGCGTTACCAGGAGAAGGATGACCGGGTCACCATCGTTCGCTACGACGATCTCGAGTACCCAGGCCTCACCGTGCACGCCTTCTACGTCAAGTTCATGCTGCCCATCTTCTTCGACGTGCAAAGCCTCGACCATACGGAAGTCCGCTCCTCATCAACCTGATCGACCATGCGGGGCTGCTGCCCACGTCGAGTCAGGCGTTCGGCGCGTCGGGTTGGCGTCGGCTGACAGCTTCACCGTCGAGCAAGCCGATGGCCTCGGTCACATCTGCGGCGCCCATGTGGGCTGCGCCCTCTTTTGCTTCTGCGAGCAGGACATTGGCCCGATCCGGCTCATCGACACCGAGCAGGAAACGCGCCCACTCGAACTGGGTCCTGGCCAGCCACGCGCCTGCCCCCAGTCGTTGGTGCTGGTCGTGGGCATCGCTGAACTTCCGGTCGGCTTCCTCGTCCCATCCGGCCCGGACGGCCAGCATGGCCAGTTCCAATGTGATCGACGGGCGCGTGATGTTGCCGAGGCACGGCACCCGCCCCGCGTAGGGCACGAGGAGCCGGTACTCGGCGGCGGCCTGCTCATCGGTGCCCACCAGAGCGACGACTTCAGCCAGCACCGAATGGGCGAGCAGCCAGGCAACATCCGGAGGGAAGGCATCGGCCGGGCCACCCATCAGGCCGTCGATGATCGATCGGGCTTCCGCCAGCTCGCCGCCTTGCGCCAGGGTCAACGCCGATGCGGCACGCCACGCCGCTATCCCACCGGCTTCGGCAAACTGACGAATGGAATCCGCCACTTCAGCAAGGCGACCTTGCGACCAGCGGGCCACGAAGAGCTGCGGAGCAAACCACACCAAGGAATCGGGTTGACCCGCCTCTTGTCCGATCTGGAAAGCAGCAAGGGCGGCATCTTCGATTTCGTCGCCCGTCCCCGTCACTGTCGTCCGGCAACATCGGTAGTTGGCGTCGAGCCACCGGAAGAATGGATTGTCAACCTGGGCGGCGAGTCGGCCGATGCGCTCGAGCAAGCCGTCGGTCTGCTCGAGGTCACCCATCTCCATGCAGTGCCGAGCCCCCAGGCCATAGACAAGGAAGAGCTTCTGGGCGTCTCCGACCCGCTCGGCCAGGTCCAAGAACGCGGGAAGGTCGGCGACCAAGCCTGGGATTCGGTCGACGGAGCCAGCCACGTAGGCGACCATCCACACGTCGAGGAGGCAGGCATCGTCACCGATCCTCCGGGCCATGGCGATGGCATCATCGGTGAGCTCGAGTCGCCGTAGCTCGGGGTCCCGCCACATCAGTTCAACGGCAAGCAGGGAGAGCAGCCGGGCCCGGGTTGGGGAATCGTCACTTCCGATGGCATCGAGGGCACCCTCGATGACGTCGACCCTTTCTTCGTCCAAGACTCCAGCGATGCTGGCGATCCCCCGACTGTTGGCCAAGGCCGCCTCGGCCAACAACTCGGCGTCGGCCAGGCTCTGGGCCAACCTGGCCGCTTCGAGCAGTGTCTCGCGATGAGCGGGCACTCCGGCGAGACGTTGGGCAGTGCCCAACCGAATGAGTAGCTGGCATCGCCGATCAGATCCCGCGTCAACGGCTTCGGCCGCCTCAAGGGCTTGAGAGAACAAGGCGACGGCCTGGTCGAAGGCCAACCGTTCGAGCGCTTGCTCCCCGGCGGCGGCGGCGTAGTCGACGGCTCGTATTTCGGCGACCCCGGCCCGCCGGAAGTGATAGGCGAGGGCGGCCGCGTCGTCGTCCACTTTTCCGCGCGCCTCGAGGAATTCAGCTATCTGACGGTGGCGTCGAGATCGACGAGCAACGCTGAGCTCGTCATACAGGGTGGAGCGAATAATGGCGTTGGTGAACTCGTACGATCCGGCCAGCGTCTCTCGCAAGAGCGACACTGCCGTCGCCTCGTCCAGGGCGTCGAGCACTGCTTCCTCGCTCGAGTCGGAGACGGCAACGAGAACGTCAAAGTCGATCACAGCTCCGATCACCGCTGCCGTCGTCAGGATCTCGTTGGTGCCCTTTGCCAACCGGTTCAGGCGGCGCCCGATAACCTCCCGCACACCTTCGGGTATGGCGAGGTCGGAGATCTTCTGCGCCGCGATCCACTGACCGTCTTGCTCAACGAGACGACCGGATTCGACCAAGTTCCGCAGGATTTCCTGCACGAAAAAGGGATTGCCGTTGGTCTGCGTCCACAGCAGCCGAGCGAGCTCGGCCGTTGGCGCATCTCCGGATTGGCCACCTGCGTTCGTCAGCATCTCCAGTACGCCACCGATGTCGAGACCGGCGAGCGCCAGGCGTTCCACGGAAGGCTCGGCCCGCAGGTCGGCGAGCACATCGGCCAGCGGGTGGGTCCGGTCCAACTCGGTGTCCCGGTAGTTGCACACGATCAGCATTCGCATGGGCTCGGCCGAACGCACCAGATGCCGCAGCAAGAGAAGGGTGGGCTTTTCGGCCCAGTGCAGGTCATCGAGGACCAAGAGAAGGCCCGTCTCGGCAGAGATGGTCCCGAGCCAGCTGGCGACGGCGTCGAAAAGCCGATACCGCTCGGTTTCGGGATCGGCCCGCAAGGGTGGCTCGAGACCGGGCACGATGCGGGCAAGTTCGGGGACCAACCGAACCAGCTCGCCGCCGTGTCGACCCAGCGACTCGGCAGTCGGGCTCGACGACGCCATCTGCGACAGCGCTTCGACGAAGGGTTGAAAGGGCACGCCCATGTCCTCGTCGCATCGGCCGAAGAGGACCGCTACACCCATGTCGTAGGCGCGGCGGGCGACTTCAGCCGCCAGGCGGGTCTTTCCGATGCCGGCCTCGCCGGACACCAACACGACCCGGCGACCTTCGCCCGCTGTCTCCTTGCAGGCCTGGAGCAAGGGGGCAAACTGCGGCTCGCGGCCGGAGAACGGCAGGAGGGGTTGCAACACGAGCCTGCTCGGGAACCGAAGGTTGTCGTCGTGGAGCCCCGAGCTCTCCTCGGTACCGACCACAACGGTGAATCCGTCGTCCTCACCGTCGGCGGGAAATCGGCCTTCCAGCGCCGCTGTTGGCGCCGGGACGTCTGCACCTGCATGGGAAGGTGCAGATCCAAGCTGGAGTCCTGATTGAGGATGGCTTGGTTCAGCTCCTGTACCAACGGGCTCGGGGGGATCCCGAGCTCGTCTCGGAGCAAGACGCGCAGCTCGTCGTAGGCGCGGCAGAGACTCGGCCTGGCGACCGCATCGATACAAGGCGACCATCCGCTGCCCCCACAGTCGCTCGCGCAGGGGATACTCCGCCACCAGCTGCTCGAGCTCACCGACCAGTCCGTTGTGGTTCCCACAGCCCAACTCGGCTTCCACCTTGTCCTCGATCACCGATAGGCGAGCTTCCTCGAGGCGAGCGACATCGGGCTCGACGGCCGGCGAGAGGGTCAGAGTCATCCAGTATCCGGCCCCGCCACAGGGCGAGCGCCTGTGAAAAGGCTTCCGCCGCCCCTGCCGGGTCGTCGGCTGCCAGCTGCCGGCGCCCATCGGCCGCCAGGCGCTCGAAATGCCATGCATCGACGGCTTCGAAGGGCACCTGGAGCGAGTAGCCACGCCCGCTGGTGACGAGAACTGAGTCGATCGCCGATCCTTCCGGCGAAAGCGCCTGGCGCAGCCGCGACACGTGCACTCGAAGGGTCGCCGGCGGACGGGGCGTCTCGGTGTCCTCCCAAAGCCCGGCGGCCAGATGGTCCAGCGACACGACCTGATTGACCCGCAGGAGCAACATGGCAAGCAGGGTCCGCTCTTTGACCCGCCGCACAGGCAAGGGTCGGCCGCCCAACCGCACATCGAGGGGCCCGAGGATCCCGAACTCGAAATGGGCCCGAGCTCGGTTTGAACTCTCTACCGTGGCCATGGCAGGCGGGAATGGGCACTGACCACGGCCAAAGCCTACCCAGGGGTCGAGGGCGGAAAGCCCGGCGTTCGAGCGGCAGCACCAGAGGAACCGTGCCCGTCGACTGGGCGCGCCCTTCGGGGCTTTGGCCGATGACTGGGCAACGACTCCTCGGTCCGACGAGCCGAGGTCTTGACGGCAGCAACGCGGCCGGTTGGGCACCTGCTTGTCATGGTCACACGACGACAACCTCGGGCTTCGACCCGCGTCCGTCGCGACCACTCCGGTCGGATCGTCCCCGGATCGTGGACCTCCTGTCGGGGCGGAAAACGATCCGCGCTCTCGGCGCCGGGACGGTCGGGCCGTCTTCGGTTACGAGGCGGCTGTCCCGAGCTGAGGTTCGGCGCGTCCGACCGGCGAGCCGCCGCGCTCGACGATGGTGGTCGCCGACGTGATGGGAGTCGATGGCAGCACCACGCTCACGGTCGCAGTGGCAGCCTGGTAGGACCACCCTGGAGCACTGCCGACAGAACGCTCGGGTACCGCTCTCCCGTCGACTGTGACCGACGATGGGAGCGAGACATCGATGATCTGGACTCGATCGTGGGAATTCGTAACCTGGCCCGAGAAGCGGCCCCTGGTAGCGGCGATGGTCACCTCAGTCGAAACCTCGCCACCTTGGCTCGTCGATGACGTCGTGATGTGAGTGTCGGCCCGCTCTCCCCTCGTGTAGCCCAAACCGGACCCACCGTCGTCGTAGAGATCGAACGAGCCGGATCCGCCGGCATAGGCCCGAATGTTGAGAGCAGCGTCCGGATCACCACTCGTCGCCGCCGTCTCCTGTTCGGGGACGATTCCTCCTGACCGTACGAAGACCGGAAGGCGGGACAGGGGAACCGCCATTGAGACGGTGGTGGGGCCCGTGAACGTCGCACCCGTGAAGTAATCAATCCAACGCCCAGGAGGGAGCCACACCGACACCGTCGGGTCATCGCCCGGTGCGGTGACCGGAGCGACGAGCACGTCTGGCCCATAGAGGTACTCGTCCGAATGGGTGTAGGCGGCCGCGTCGCCTGGATCGTCCAGGTAGAGCGGACGAGTCATGGGTACGCCGGTCTCGTGCGACTCGGCGGCCAACGTATACGTATAAGGAATGAGTTCCTCTCGCAGTCGGAGGAACGATTCGGTGATGGACTGCACCGGTTCGGAGTACTCCCATGGCAATCGGTCTTCGTCGTTCGAATGGAGACGGAGGATCGGCTGGAATGTGCCGAACTGGACCCATCGGTCGTAGAGATCGGGCGGGTCAGCCCCGGACTGGGTGGGCGGTGGTCCGAGGTAGCTCCCGATGTCGTCGCTGACATAGGGCTCGCCAATGCTTGCCTCTGCGGGCGTGAGCGCGACCTCCTGGGCGAGCGTGTTCCACGTTCCCCACGCGTCACCGGTAAAGGCGATGCCGGTGGTGTGTGCCGACCACGGCCCCGCTGGATAGACCTCTTCGGGCTCCCCATTCGATCCACCGATGCGGGCCAGGACGAATCCCCGAGCCCCGCGGTTGACCATCTCCTGGGCGTAAAGATGGTCGATCCACCAGTCCGGTGTGATACCGGTCATGGACGCCACCGAGTCGTCGCAACACCAGTCGAGCCACCAGAATGCGACGCCCTGTCGCTCGAAGGACTGCTGTAATGCGAAGTTGGATTCGGCCTGGTCAATGGAGCTCCAATCCCACACCTTGCACGGCCCGGCCGAGCAGCTCGAGGCGGCCAGGCCTCCACCGGCGATCCGCTCGGCACGAGGGAGTGCGGGGTCGTTGTCGTCGATGCTCGAGTGGATGTTGAGCGTCACATCGATGCCGTGCTCGTGAGCCCAGCTCAGGAAGGAACCGGGGGTGGGGAACAGTGACGCGTTCCACTCCCAGCCGTTCCAGTCGTTGGGCGCCTTCCAATCGGTGTCCAGTGACAGCGTGTTGAGTGGAACTTGATGGGCGACGAATGCCGGGTAGACGGAGTTCTCGATGTCAGCGCTCGAGTAAGGGGTGTAGTCGGAGTACCAGACGCCGAAGACGGCTCGAGGGAGCAGTGGCGCGGGACCCGTGAGCTCTTTGAACTCCTGCAAGGCGCTCGTGTAGTCGTGTCCGTAGGCGAACAGGTACCCATCTTGAACGTCACCGCCTGGTGGCCGCGGTGCCACCCAACCTCCCGGGGTCCACACCGCGCTCTGGCTGTCGTCGAGTAACCGCCACCCGGCCTCGTCCAGTAATCCGTCGGTGTTGAGTGGCTCGAGGCCGGCCTGGCACGTGTCCCCCTGCTCACCATTCGTACAGGTGGGGTTCGTCGCGTAGGTCGCCGTGTCGAATCCTCGGATCCAACCCCCGAGTGGATCGGTCTGCGCTATCGCAGGAGCCGGGGACCCGATCGGAGCCAGGGAAATGGTGTCCCACTCGAGGTTGTCAAACTCGTCGGCGCAGCTCTCGCCCGTTGCACAACGAAGCTCGACCACGTTGGTGCCGGAGCGCAGAACGATCGGCTCACGAAGGGTCGACCAGGGAGTAGAGAGAGCCGTCGGGGCTGCGGTCACCTGGGTCGCCGTGCCGTCCACCACGAGGTCGAAGGTGCGGGGTACCGAATCGCCGGCACGAAAGGGGAGATTCGAGTAGCGAAGGGTCAGCACCGCCGGGCCCGCCGGCGCTCCGAGCACGGACCAGGTCGCCCTGGCACCGGCCATGTTGATGTATCCGACGAAACCGGCGGTGCTGAGGTAACCGACCTGGCTCTGGCTCAAGACGGCACCGCCAGCCAGCGCGGCCACGCCTGCCTGGCAGACCTGGTCGAACGTGCACTCGTCATCCCAGGTGGGGTGCACAATGGTCGACGTCCCGCCGACCGAGAACTGCAGCGTGGTGTTGGCGACGGTGAACGGCCCGGATCCCAATCGGTAGCGCAGCACCATCCCCGCCGTCTGAATCGTGAGCCATCCTCCGCTTCGTCGCACGACGTAGCGAGGCACGGCCATGCGCCGATCGACCACGTTGACGGTCGGGCTGTTCTCGAACCGTTTCGCGGACGAGTACTCCAGACGGACAAGAGTGGGCGTGAGTACCTCGAATCGCGCCGGACCGGCATTGACGATCGCCGATGGCTCGGCCACGCCAGCGCCGAAGTCGACCGGAGTGGCGAGGTCCACGGGCGACCGGTCGGTCGTCGCTCGAGCGTCGACCGCGCCGGCCGGACCGACGGGGAGCGTCAGGAGAACCAGCGCGACGACGGAGAGAAATGCGACGAGGAGAGAACCGGAACGTCTTCCGCTCATGACGCAGATGCGCCACTGCGAGTGTGCCGGTCCCAACTGACCTCACCAAAAGCTGCCCGCAACGAGAGGTGCACGCGCCAAGGCTATCGACAACCTCGATTCTCAGCCGTGGAGGGGGTCGGGCTCTGACCCGCCTTGTGGCGACGCTCTGCTCTCGGCGGACCGACCGACCTCTATCAGTCCGGCGTCAGCAGCGTCTGTCTCGGCCTCTCGTCATAGAGTCTGCTGTGCCGTCGTATCCGGAGCTGGCCGGGCCTGCCGTCGTGCATCACCAGCTCGATGCCTTTGGGCTTGACATGCACGTCGCCCAGGCCGGACCCGACAGCGGGCCGGTGGTGCTGCTCCTCCACGGCTTTCCGGAGCTGTGGTACTCGTGGCGGTATCAGATTCCGGAGTTGGCAGACGCGGGCTACTGCGTTCTGGCACCAGACCTCCGTGGCTATGGCCACAGCGCGGCTCCGGCAGATCCCGCCCTGTACACGTTGTTGCACATCGCGGGCGATCTTGTTGGTCTGCTTGCGTCTTTTGAGGCACAACGATGTGTTGTCGTCGAGCAGGACTGGGGATCACCGGCGGCGACGACCCTCGCCTTGTGCCGACCCGACCTGGTGCAGGGCATCGCTCTTCTGTCGACGCCCTATTCCCCACGCGGGCCGGTGGACTTCCTCACGGATCTAACGGCGCGCCTCGGAGCGGAAAACTACCAACGGTTCTTCCAGGAGCCAGGTCTGGCGGAGTCAGTCTTCGAAGCTGACGTGCAGGCCACGGTGATCGGGTCGCTCCTCGCCATATCCGGCGATGCGGCAAAGGTGCACTCGACGACCGACCTCGACCTGGACGCACCGATGCCGAGCGGCGACCTCCAAGCTCTACCTCCCTGGTTGAGTCCATTCGATGTCGAATATTACGTGGCCGAGTTCACTCGCACTGGCTACCGGGGGGCCCTTAACTGGTACCGGAACCACGCCCGCAACTGGGAACTCATGGCCGCGTGGCACGAAGCACCCATCAGGGCCCCGTCGATCTTCGTCGGAGGTGACAAAGATCCGGTGCTGAACTGGCCGGGGTTCCGCAAGCACGCGGAATCCCTCGGCGATCGGCTCATGCCGGGCATGACCCGCAACGTGGTACTCGCCGGCTGTGGCCACTGGATCCCACAGGAACGCCCGGCCGAGACCAACCAACTGCTGCTCAAGTTCCTCGACGATCTGTGAGGCGGTGCGGGCCCACGGGAATGGCGGCCGCGGAACCGACCTGGTCGAACCACAGAACCGCTCACCTCGTCGCCCTGGGGTGTCTCCCCAGCTTCCCCAACCACCCTTTGATGGTCCGTAGGATCATTGTTCGGGACTCTCCGGATACCCCACTCAGCCTCCGAGACGTTGTTTGAGCCTGAACCCGGGATCGGGGATTGTGCGAACATACCCACCGAGCGTTAGGTGACGGTTGGGTGACATCGATTGAAGGGCTCTCCGATCGGTGTTACAAGAGGAGCCGGTGGGAGTGCGCGGCACTCCAGGGCGGAGGGTAACTGTGCGCACGTGCATCGGGAGAACTGTTCGCGTTGGCCTCGGGGCGACTCTCATATTCGGAGGCCTCATCGGAGTTTCCGTGATTGCTGGATCGCTCCCCGCTTCGGCCAGCACGATGGTGACGTTGTATGTGGCGCCGGCAGGGACTGGCAACTGTGCAGCGGGCACCCCGTGCGGCTCGATCCAGCAGGCGATAACTCTGGGGGAGGGCAGCGCCTACAACAGTGACGACCTGACCATCGAGGTGGCGGGCGGAACCTACACCGAGAACGACTCCATCAACGCCTCGTCCCTCCACTCGCTGACCATTGCTGGCTCGGGAGCTTCGGCGACGACCGTGAACGGCGCCGGGCTGAACTCCGTCTTCACCGTCAACTCGGGCACGGTGACCCTCTCGGGTCTCACCGTCACAAAGGGCAAGTACGCCAGAGGCAGCGGCATTGACAACAGCGGCACGCTCACCATCAACTCCTCGACCGTGTCGGGGAACAGCGACTCAGGCGCCCTCGGCGGCGGCATCTACAACAGCGGCACGCTGATCATCAACACCTCAACCGTGTCGGGGAACACCGCCTCCTCCGGTGGCCTCGGCGGCGGCATCGAAAACAACGGTGGCACGCTGGCCATCAACACCTCGACCGTGTCGGAGAATACCGCCAGTGTGGGCGGCGGCATCTCCAGCAATGGCTCGCTGACCATCAACTCCTCGACCGTGTCAGCGAATACCGCCAGCCTCGGCGGCGGCATCTCCAACATGGGCACGACGACCATCGCTGCTTCCATTGTGGCTGGCAATACTGGCTCTTATGGTTCGCCGAGCTGCTACGGCGGGGGCTTCGGTGGGAGCTTCACCAGCCTCGGGTACAACCTGACCGACGACTCGACCGGAACCAACTGCGGCTTCACGCAGCCGACCGATCTGGTTGGTGTCAGCCCCGACCTCGGGCCGCTGGCCCTCTACGGCGGTCCGACCGACACCCAGCTTCCGGCCGCCTCGAGCCCGGCCGTGGGGGTCATCTCGCCAAACACCACCCTGGGGGGAGTCCTGGTCTGCCCCCGCACCGATCAGCGAGGGGTGGCAAGCAGCGGATCGTGTGCGATTGGGGCGGTCGAGGCCAACACCGTTTCAGTGACCGATCCCGGGAACCAGACGAACACCACGGGCTCGGCCATCACTCCCCTCACCAACTCAGTCAGCGACTCAGAGCCCGGTGCGGCGTTCACCTGGTCGGTCATCGGGCTGCCGGTCGGATTGTCCATCGACTCGGCTACCGGCACGATCACCGGTACCCCCAGTACCACCTGTTCCTGCTCGGTCGCTTTGACCGCCACCGACGGCGCTGGATACCACGGCTCGACCACCTTCACCTGGACCATCACCAACACGGTGTCCGTGATCAACCCGGGCGCACAGGGCGACGTGTCGGGATCGGCCATCAACCCGGTGCAGATTTTGGCGTCGGACTCGATGTCCTCGGCCACCTTGAGCTATTCGGACAACGGGACGTTGCCCGCCGGCCTCTCGGTCGACCCCTCCTCGGGAGCGATCAGCGGCACGCCGACTACGGCCGGGACCAGCGCAGTGACCATCACCGTGACGGACAGCCAGAACTTCGCCTCCGAGGTGACCTTCAACTGGACCATCACCAACAACGTGTCCGTGACCAACCCCGGCGATCAGGCGAGCACCTCGGGCCTGTCCATCACGCCATTGCCGGTGGTAGCCAGTGACACGTCATCGGTGGCCACCTTGACCTTCAGCGCTACCGGCCTCCCATCCGGTCTCAGCATCGACCCGTCGTCGGGCATCATCTCGGGCACGCCGTCGATGACCGAATCCTCCTCAGTTGAGGTCACGGCCACCGACAACGCCGGGTTTGCCGGGTCGACCAATTTCACCTGGACCGTCAACCCAGCCGGACCCCAGGTCGTCATCACCACCACCTCGTTGCCCGTCGGCACGCTCGGCCAGCCCTATTCGTTCCAGCTCCAGGCCACTGGGGGCACACCGCCCTATACCTGGAACAAGTACGGGCCGAAAGGGATGGGCACCCTGCCCGTCGGTATGAGTATCTCGCGGAGCGGCCTCATCTCGGGCACACCGAAGCGGGCCGGTACGTACACCATCGCGGTGAAGTGCTTGGACTCCAGTCACTCACACAAGACCCAGGGGCTACAGACCCTGACACTCACCATCAATCGGTAGAGCATGATCCACCCGCCCGAATGTGGGGCCAGTGGCAGTGCAGCGATCGACAACACCCGCACTCGATAACACACACAGTCGGCGATCGAGGTGCTCGACGAGTCCACGAGGGCCCCTGCGGGCCCAGACACCGGCGGTTAGAAGCCGGCTCGTACACTTCGGACGTGGCCTCGAATGCGCCTTCCGTGCACGATCAGATTGCTCTTGGGCTCAAAGACCATCCGGCCAAGAAGGGTCTGCCGTTCAACCTCCTGGTCACCGTTCTCGAGATTGGTGGCAGCATCACGTTGTTCCACTTCGCTCAGCGAATGGGCGCCAGTGACGTTGTCAGCTACCTGGTCGGGAGCATCGCCCCCATCCTCGGCGGGTTCGCGATCTGGATCAAAGCCCGCAAGTTCAGCGGAGCCTCGGCCGCGATCTTCACGTTCACCTTGGTCTCTTCGGTCATTGCCCTTGTCGGCAGTACTACCCCCAAGGTGTTGCTCTACAAGGACTGTGCGGCAACGGCCTTGATCGGTCTGCTCTTCCTGGGCTCATGCATCCTGGTACACAAACCAATCGCCTTCTACTTGGCTCAGCGGTATGGCACGGACGGCACCCATGATGGGATGTCGCTCTTCGACGCCATGTGGGACGCCTACCCCGACTTCCGCAAAGGCATGTACGTAACCAGCTATCTGTGGGCGACCCTGTTCCTGATCCAGGCGGCTGGAACCGCGCTGATCATTCGCCGCACCGACTACGCCTCCGCCTACAACTACGACCAAGTTCTGCCTGTGGTCGCGATCGCGCTCGGCATTGTCGGATCGATCCTCATCGGCCGCTACTTCACCAAGAAGGGAAGGTCACGGGCGGTCGTAGACGACATGGCCGGCGCGGAGCACGTCTGATCGACCGAGGTGACAAAGCCCGTTTTCGATAACTCGCCCGGCAATCCCAGATGTCTCCGCTCAGTCCACTTGTCGAACTGCCAGAGCTCAATTTCGACCCGCTGCGTATCGGTACGGTTACGAAGCGTGACCGCCAAGGAATTTTTTACTCTGGGGACACCTGGCGCTGACACTTCGATCACAACGAGCGGCTTACATAGGGCTTCTTGTGATGTCGATGTGTCCCACTCCCCCCAGATCGCTTCGTCGTTGGCGCCCCCCCGTCGTGGCGTTCGCCGTACTGGCAACCGTCATCATCGCCATACCAGCGATCCTGATCGGTGCTGCCCCAGCTGCTCACGCTGCCAGCCTTCAGACCTCCGGCTCAATCGACAACACAACGGGAAGCGTTCCGATGGACGGGAATGTGGCACTGGCTTGGGACGAGCCGGGCACGCCCTTCGATTCGACCAGCGTCTGGAACACCCCGCTGCCCACCGACACTCCCGCCAACCCCGATAACTCCGATTACCTGAACGCCATCGAGGACAACGCCTGCGGTGAATCAATGGCCACGCCCGGGTCGGCGCCGAACTGCAGCCCGAACATCAACAACCAGGTCCTCAACATCAACACGTTCAGCGCCCCCCTCTACGTGGTGCCGGCGAACCAACCCGACGTAACGCTGACGGACAACTGCGGTCGCAGCACCGACTTCCTCGACACCATCTCCGGCGGCGTGCCGGTTCCAACCTTCGCCCACGGTGCCGCCGGTTCGGATCACGAGATCCAGATCTACCAGCCCTCCACTAACGAGTACTGGGAGTTCTGGAAATTCGAGGGTTCTGCCACGGCTGGCTGGAGCGCCTGTTGGGGCGGCGAGATGAAAAACGTGTCCAGCTCTGATGGCGTGTTCCCCAACCAGTACGGCGCCACCGCCACGTCGCTCCCCCTGCTCGGCTCCGTCGTCCGTATCGAGGAGCTCCAAGCCGGGGCCATCGACCACGCCATCGGCCTCGTGATCGGGGACGATGCCACCGCCAACCTGAGTTCGAGCGTCGACCCGGCCAATGTGACCGACCCGAACGGCTCACAGCCGGGCGTGTCGTTACCCGCAACCCACGGGGACGGCGGAAGCAGCAATGCGAACGCCATCCCAGAGGGCACCCGCTTCCGGCTCCCGGCGTCGCTGAATCTGAACAACTACGACCTGACCCCGATCGCCAAGGTGATCGCCGTGGCCGCCCAGAAGTACGGGTTCATCGTCAACGACTCGTCTCCCACCCCCACCCTCTCGATGCGGCTGGGTGATCCGACCACTTACACCACGGCTGGTTTGGCCAATCCCTATACCAGCGGCCCAGGGGTCGACGGCGTCGGCACCGAAGGACTGCTCGATGGCGGGTCACAAAATGCCATCATGCAGAACTTCCCTTGGAACCAGCTCCAGGCTCTGCCATACGACTACGGCGAACCCGATTTCGCAATCGTCATTCCGACTCTGGCTTCCGCGACACCGGGTAAGCCCTACAGCCCGGTCACTCTCCAGGCGACCAACCTCGGAGTCAGCACCAGTCCGTACACGACCACGCTGAAGTGGGCCAAAGTCACCCTGCCGAAGGGGATGAAGCTGTCCTCGGTCGGGGTCCTATCGGGGACACCCAACAAGGACCTGGCCGCCGGTTCGAGTTCGGTCACAGTGAAGGTGACCGAGACGGTGACCAGCCTCAAGGGCAAGAGGAAGGTCAAAACCTTAACGACCGTCCAGGCGACGATTCCCCTCACGATCACCTGATCCGCGATGGCCCCGGTTCCGGCCGGGGTGCAATCCGCTGATGGGACTCGGCAACCCGTGTGCAGTCGTCCACGCGCAGGTGCCGCCACTGCGACGCTCACAATGATCGATCCTTGGTCGCAAGCTCGGCCAGGGTTCTGATCAGTACCGCGGCATCCACCGTACCAAGACCCGTCGCCAGGTTATAGCCAGCGGTGGCTTCATATCCTCGGACTGTCGACGATGTGCCGTCCGAAGATTGGACCGTTGTTGTATCGCCGGATGTCACCGGCACGAGACCGCCATGATTCGGGAATTGGTAAGCCTCGTAGAGGTATGGATTGAGAGAACCCAAGGGGTGTTCGGCAACTTGGTCGGCAATCGCGGCGACACCAGCGAAGAGAGGCGCCGACTCGCTTGTTCCGCCGGCTGACGCCCATCCTTGAACTGACGAAGCGATGCTTCCCTTGGGGAAGCTGATGTAAAGCTCGAATCCACCGTAGGAATCGCCACTCATGGAGACATCGGGGCCTCCTCGGTGGTCTCCGACGACGGACTCCGCTGCGTTCTGGTAGCTGGGTCGGGGAAATACTTCAGACAGCCCGCCACCACTGGCGAATCCGAGGTTGGGCCCCGAAGCGACGGTATCTGGACTTGTCCGGTTGCCTTCGGCATCAAGATGGAGCCGGGTTGCTCCAACTGCGGTGACGAGCGGGTCCGAAGCCGGGTACCCCCTCATTCGGTGAGTGAAGACACCCACCAGATCGCGGCTGGACGCTCCGAAATCTCCAGAGGCCTGGATCATGGTGATGTCGTGCGTGGCGGCGTATTGGTAGTCATCATGCAACTGGTCGATGGTCGAGCTACCGATCGCTGACTCACCCACACTGCCCAGGCTCGAAGTGATGACCGCTCCCAAGTGATGCGTTGCCACATAGCGCACCGCCGTTGCCTGCCAGACAACATCGGAGAGGTTCGACGACACCGCACCGGAAGGACCAGCAAGTACAACGATATTGGCTCCGGGAGCGATGGTGTGAACGGCCTCGACATCGAGCGTCGACTCGGCTGAAAAGTCGAGAGCACCCTGGATCGAGTGCGGATCAAACCTCGTTGCCACGGTGCCAGCCGGTGACACGATGCGGATGCTTGGCGTCCGGAGGTGAAACGCTTCGTCAAAGATCGCAAGGTCGTGAACGAGAGTCGGTGAAACGTTGGCGGCCAACACCACAACCGTGGTCCCGGCGCCGTCGAAACCCTTGGCGTAAAGAGGCCTCAGGTTGTAGGCCTCCTGAAACTGGAGGGCTGTATAACAGGGTTCAATGGCGTCGCGGCCGACGCAGCGCGCTGAGAATGGTGATGGAGCCGAAAGGAGCGCAGGCCGCTGTTGAGACTCGCTACTTGTGGTGCAGGAAGCTAGGCCCAGTGCAATGACAGCCAATCCAATCGAAACTGTGGCCAGCCTCACCATCCGCCATCGCACAATCCTCAATGTAAACGCCAGTGTGACCTGCGATGCGTCGGGTGGTGGTGAAAGAGGGTGCGAACGCAAGCGACGACACGTGGCTGGTGTGCTCGGCTCGGCGATTCCCCCCTCGCCCGTCGAGAGGCCCGTGTCAATCGATCAGGGATACCGGCCATCGTCCGGGGTGTTTGCGCTCTGCCAACCACGCTCCTGCCGAGTCGGCGAGTTGGAGCCAATCTCAAGAGCCTTTCTTGCAGATCAACCGGTGGGCCGTAGAGGACTCGAACCTCTGACCCCTTGCGCGTCATGCAAGTGCGCTACCAACTGCGCCAACGGCCCGTGGCGCCTGACGCTACCACTGGCGTTCCTCGCCGAAGTGCGGTCGTAGCTTGGTCAGGCCCGGTCGAGCGGCACTCCGAACCCCGGTGTGGCCCGCTCCACGGCATCCCAGCCGGACAGAACCCGCCGCCGCTCCCGCTCGGCTTGGTACCCTCCCCGCAGGCCGAAGAGCCGCTTGGCCAGTAACAGGTAGACGACAATGGCCACGTTGATCACGATTGTCACGACCTTGAAGGCGCTCACACCGAGAGTGAGCTCGTAGACCTCGAAGGGGACAAGCAGGGTGGTGGCAACGAAGGTCAGATACTCGGCCCACCGCTTATTGAGCCAGAGGCCAACCATCTCGCAGGCCTCCAGTGCGCCATAGGCGGTCACTGCGAAGCCCAGTTGCACCAAACGATGCGGCGAGAAGTTGAACGCCCGCCCGAAATAGCCCAGGATCCCCCGGGCCTGCTTCTCCCCCGGGTTACCTCCGGAGAGGTCGTTCATGATGGCCACGTAGTCTCGGTGAAGGGACGGCGTCGTGCTGGGCGAACATGAAGAGGGCAACGGCCAGCGTTCCGAGAACGAGCACATGGACGGCGCGGTCGATGGCAATGAGGCGCAAGATGTAGCGATCACGGAGGGCCGGGCCCCGAGCCGGTAGCTCGACTTCATCCCGATTCGGCACATTCGCTCGAATCGGCTCCGCGGGTGGCGGCAGTGGGATCCAAGCGTCACAGCGGAGACAGCGGTGCCACCGGATCCCCTCGTTCTCACGAACGAAGATGGCATCCGCCGGCTCGATATCGCGGGCGTCAGTTCCGATCACCTCATGACCCTTTAGCGCACAGGTGATCAGCTCGTACCGGTTGGTCGGTCGCCTCCTTCGGGACACCTTGGCAGAATAGAGCCCGACATCGCAGGACCAGCCGTAGGGGTTGTCATGGGATCCACGATTGAAGACCACGTCCAGCGCATCAGCGAACAGGGCTACACGATCGTGGAGGATGCCATTGATCTCGCCCTGATCGACGCGCTATATGCCGATCTCTCGCGGCTCGAGGGCGTGCTTGGGGTCACCCCCGCTCACAATTTCTTCGAAGGCGAGCACACGGTGCGCATCTACAATCTGCTGGCGCACGGTAGGAACTTCGAACGGATACCCGTTCATCCGTCGGTCCTGCCCATTTGCGAACGTGTGCTCGATCCGGGTCTCCTGATCTCGTCGCTGTCATCGATCGCCATCGGTCCGAACGAAACGGCACAGCCCATCCACGCCGACGATCAGGTCATCCCCATTCCGAAGCCTCACCCACCGACCGTGTGCAACACGATGTGGGCGCTCAGCGACTTTACCGAGGCCAACGGTGCGACCCGGATCGTGCCGGGAACCCACACGGCTCCCGACTCGCCCGACCTTCTGCGCTCGTATCCGTCGATTCCTGCGGAGATGGCCAAGGGGAGCGTCCTCATCTGGCACGGCAGCCTGTGGCACGGCGGCGGGGCCAACACCACCGATCAACGGCGGATCGGGATTGCCATGAACTACTGCGCCGGGTACATCCGACAGCAGGAGAACCAGCAGCTCGGACTCCCGCTCGATCTCGTGAAGACCTTCGAACCGCGATTGCAGGAGCTTTGTGGCTTCGGCCTCTACCGTGGGCTCATCGGCCATATCGACAAGAACGTCCCAGCCAAGCTCTTGCTCGGATCGGAGGCCGACACTCCGATGATCTGGGACTACGCACAGTCGGGCGACGAAGCCACCGACGTTGCTTCCGTCTAGCGCAACTCTCTCCCCACCGCTACACAGGGACTTTCGTCGACGTCCGCAACGCCGTTCTGAATTCGACCGATTGCAGCGAGGATGGCCGCCGCCGTGAAGCTGGCGATGACTGCGAACTGCGAGTTGTCGACCACGTATCGCCCGAAGAGGAACACGGTAGTCATGACTAGCGCTGTGCGCCCGGCCTTCTGCAGCGAGCGATGATCGGGATCGTACGGCTGAATGACCGTCGTAGGGTCACGTCGGCGGTCCGGGCCCGGACCGAACGTGGCCAGGGATGCCGGACAGGTCCACGGCTGCTCATCTTGACATCCACCGGTCCGCGATCAGCCGCATTCGAGGTGAGCATCTCGTAGCAAGTGCTCACGCGGACGCTCGCCGTCAAGCTGGTGCCGATGATCGACGTGAGATCCGAAACTGATTCACGGGGGATTCGTCATGACGAAGCGGGTGGAATCACCCGTCCCCCGGCCTCGATCTCCAATTCCATTGGCGACTGTCGGGCACCCTGAGCAGGCAGTCAGCACGATCTCCAAGAGTTAACTTGCAGGACTCAGCCAAGTGGAGCAACCTCTAGCCATCAGGCAAGGGGTTTTGGGCCCTGTTGGCTGAGACGTGTCGGGAGGGGCGGAAAGGGCGGATGCCTTGTGTGGCAAGCCGTCGTTTGGGTTGGGGTCGCAGCATCTGTCGTCGTAGGGACTGCGTTATTGCTGATTCGGCAAAAGCCGCGGCACTGGTGGATTCCACCGAGCGGTGATCCGATTAGTGGCGAGCACGTGACGCTTATTGCTCCGACGCCGAACCGTCAACCGTCACTCTCCGGGCACGACGCGGGACGCTGGGTAAGAGATCCCGGTTCCCGCGTCTAGATACTGATTCACACAAGGTCAATCCGGAACTCGTCGTTTCAGGGCTGTCGCTTCGTCAACCTGGATCCGCCGACGGCGTGGCAGCGCAACGAGGACGCGACGCTCCACCCGCGCGACTCCTGCATGACCTCGCGGGCAGCCCGGGACATGTTCGGCTCGCAACCCTGAGCGACCACAGGTCTACTCGTATGCGGAGATGGCCAACCCTGAAATGGAGTCAGACACTCCTACGCCGATGCAATTTCCTAACCCGTTGGGGTCCGTGTCACGTTTCTGATCGCATGGGCAACTGGCGTCGGCAAGCGCTCGTCACGCGCATCGACAAACGTGGTGGAGGCGCCCGGTGGGTTCTTGCTCGATCCCCTTATCGGAACGTTTCACCGCGAACGGGGTAGCTGTGCGGGCCGTGACCCTCATGGCCCGGTCCAACGTGCTTCACGGTTCGCCGGATGGCGGGCTACGGCCCGGCGCGCTGCCCGGCGATCGAAGTAGCCTTCGCCGGTCGGCGGACGGGGGTCCCCGGCGGGAGGTGGGAGAGATGACCAAACTGCGGATTTTGCTCGCGCTTGTGGTTGGAGCGGCCCTCGCGCTTGGGTTGAGCTTCGGAGTTCAGGCTGCTGCCGGTGGTCCCAACACCACCTACTACGCCTGTCTGTCGTCCCACGGTGCCCTGTCCAAGGTGGGGACTTCGGCTCCGACCTGTACCGGGGGCAAACAGTTGATCTCCTGGAACTCCCAGGGTCCTGTCGGCCCACAGGGTCCTCCGGGCGCCAATGGGATCACCTATGACTGTTCGGTGACCCCCTATGCCGGAGTCGACCTTGCCAACTGCGATCTGACCGACGACAACCTGTCGTCTACCAACCTGGGCGGCGCCGACCTCGCCGAGGCCAACCTAAGAGGAGCCAACCTCAACGACACGTCTCTCACGGGCGCCAATATGACCGGCGCTGACATGAACGAGGATGGCTCGAACGTTCCTGCCACTCTGCAAAACGCCAATGCAACCGGCGCCAACATGACCTATGCGTCCCTGGGGAATGCCGACTTGACCGACGCCAGCCTGTCCGGCGCCAACCTTTCCGACGCCAGCATGTCCGGCGCCAACCTGGCCGGCGCTTACCTGAACGGGGCCAATCTCTCCGTCGCCGCCCTGAGCGGTGCCAACCTGACCGGCGCTTACCTGAACAGCGCCATCTTGATCAACACCGAGCTATCCAACGCCAACCTGACCGGCGCTTACCTAAACGGCGCCACCGTGATCAACAGCGAGCTGGACAACGACACCTGGAATAACACGACATGTCCCGACAACACGAACAGCAACAATGACGGAGGCACCTGCGTGAACAATCTGACCCCGTAGTGGTAGGTGCGTTGTTGCAGCGCGACGTGCGCCGTGCTGTGTGGGGCCGGTCGAACTCCATGTTGGGTCACACGATGGAGTTGGGACTGACCCCTGATTATCCCGTATTTCCGTGAGTTCCTCGAGGTGTCCCTGGCAACTCCACACCTGCCACCACTTGCCCTTCGGGTCACGGAGGTGATTGTCCAGGCGGCGGCTCTGGTCAGTGATTGGGGTGACCGACGCCGGTCCGCATCAAGCGATACTGGCCTTCCTCGACGTAGAAGCCGGGAGCAAGTTCGGGCATGTCGACGGACGCTACCGGGAGTAGTCCGTCATCGTCCGCACACGCCCGTGGTCGTCCGCGATGTGATGAGCCATGGATGTGCCGTGGCAGGTCGACGCATCCGCTCGCCCGGCGGCACAGTGCCCACCTACGAGGCACTCTGCTTGGAGGCGGCGGGCGGAATCGAACCGCCGTACGGGGCTTTGCAGGCCCCTGCCTAAACCACTCGGCCACGCCGCCCGGGCGCCGAGCGATCCTATCCGTCGGTCCGGGATGGTTGAATCGGTCTATGAGGATTGCACTGGTGGCCCCGCCCTGGACGCCCATCCCGCCGCTCCTCTATGGCGGCATCGAGCTTGTCGTCGACCAGCTGGCCCGTGGCCTCCAGGATGCCGGCCACGAGGTGCTGCTCTTCGCCACCGGCGATTCGACCTGCCCCGTGCCTCGAAAATGGGTGCTGCGAGGAAGCCGAAGGTCGGCGGATTGGCATGGTCGTCCCCGAAATCCGCCATGTGCTCCACGCCTACGAAGCCGTGCGGGGTTACGACGTCGTGCACGATCACACCCTCATGGGCCCCTTCTATGCCGAGCGCTACCCCGGTCTCCCGGTGGCCACGACCATCCACGGACCGTTCAACGCCGAGCTGACCGACCTCTATCGGTCCATCGCCAATCGTGTCCCCATCGTCGCCATCTCCCACGCGCAGCGCCGATCGGCGCCGGAGATCCCCATCGCCCGGGTCATCCACCATGGGGTCGAAGCCACCCAGTTCCCGGTCGGTGACGGAGCCGGCGACGAGCACGGCCCGTTCCTCCTGTTCCTCGGTCGAATGGCCGACGACAAGGGGGCCCATCGGGCGGTCGAGGTGGCCCGCAAGGTCGGCATGCGGATCCTCATGGCCGGCAAGATGCGCGAGGCACTGGAAAAGGACTATTTCCATGAGCGGGTCGAGCCGCTCCTCGGCACCGGACGCCGAGTACCTCGGCGAGGTATCGCACGAACGCAAGCTGGAGCTTCTCGGCGCGGCCTCCGCGCTCCTCTTCCCCATCCGCTGGAACGAGCCTTTCGGCATGGTCATGGTCGAGGCGATGGCCTGTGGCACACCGGTCCTCGCCTTTCCTGAAGGGGCGGCGCCGGAGGTGGTCGACGACGGGCGCACCGGCTTCCTCTGCGAGGATGAGGCGGCCATGGTCGACGCCGTCGGCCGCCTGGGCGAGATCGACCGGCGGGCCTGCCGGCTGAGCGGTGGAGGGATACTTCTCGACCAACCGTATGGTGGCCGAACACATCGAGCTCTTCGAGTCGATGACGGCCTGAGGAGCGTCGACCTAGGGCCGGTCGGACCGGTCCTCAGCCCTGCCTGGCGTGCGGCCGGAGCTCGCCAGGCTGCCAGCGCCGAAGACGAAGCGGACGAGCAGGACGACGATGGCCACCACGATGAGCACCTTGAAGACCGTCCAGATCAGACTGGCCACGAACCCGAGCAGCCAGAAGGCAACGAACAGCGCGATCAGGCCACCGCCCGACCACCAGCACCACATCGAAGGCGCTGATGCCTGGCCGTTCCTCTTCGGCCATGCCACCAGGCTAATCGACGGCTGCCAGAAGACCGGACATCGCCACTTTCGGCGGCAGGTCCGATGGGTCGCGCACCGGGCCGATGGTACGGTCCCGCCGTGACGCTGCGTGCAGCGCCGGCAGTCGCTCCTCGACCAGCGGCGACCTCCAAGGAGACGCCTTCTGCCGTGCCTACGCGGCGGCGGCCGACGAGTGGCTGTCCGACCTCTTCGACCGCGCGACCGACGGCAACGCACGGAGCATGGCGCTCATCGCCGTGGGTGGGTATGGGCGGTCGGAGCTGTGTCCCTATAGCGATCTCGACGTCGTCCTCGTCCACCGCGGGCGGCGCGACATCACGGCCACGGCCGACCGCATCTGGTACCCGGTGTGGGACGAAGGGATCGCCCTCGATTACAGCGTACGGCGCCCCAGCGACATGCTCGAGATGGCAGGCAAGGACCTCAAGGTGGCACTCGGGCTCCTCGACGCACGCGTCGTGTGCGGTGACGCCAAGGTGGCCGAGCCGGTGCTGGACGGGGCGGCCCGCCGGTGGGTCCGTCAGAAGCCACCATGGCTGGGCGTTCTGGCCACGCTGGTGGCGGAGCGCCACGCCGTCTTCGGTGATGTCGGGTTCCTCCTCGAGCCCGACCTCAAGGAGTCACATGGCGGTCTCCGCGATGTCGCCGTCCTCCGCTGCCCTGATGCGGGCGGTACCGGCCCTCGACGACTACATCGATGCGGTAGCGACCGACGACGCCCGCTCGGTGCTCATCGCCGCCCGCGTCGAGCTACACCGACGCGCTGGGCGACAGCTCGACCGGCTCGTGCTCCAAGAGCAGGACGCCGTGGCCGCACAGCCCTCGGTGAGCCGAGCTCGGATGCGTTCATGCAGCACGATCGCGACCGCCGGTCGCACCATCGCCTGGGAGTGCGACGACGCCTGGCGCCGCCGAAGCGTCGCCGTGGACAGCGCCGGATGGATCTCGGCGTCGGCGGTCTGATCGCCGAGCGTCCAGCGACGCTGACGACGGCCCGGTCCAGGTGCCCGAGGAGCCCGGAATCGCCATCGGCGAGGAGGAGGTCGTCCTGGCCGACGACGGCCGACGCCGAGGGCGATGCGTCCCTCGGCCCTCCGCCTGGCCGCGGTGAGCGCCGAGACTGAGCTGCCCATCGCCCGAGACGCACTCAACCTGCTGGCCCGCAAGGCGCCCGGTCCCCGAGCAGCCCTGGCCGTCGTCACTCCGGGCCACGCTCGTGCGGGTCCTGGCCAGCGGCCGGCCGGCCATCGCCGCCCTCGAGGCGCTCGACCGCCGCCAGCTCTTCGACCGCTACCTGCCGGAGTGGGCGTCGGTCCGCAACAAGCCGCAGCGCAACCCCTACCACCGCTTCACCGTGGACCGGCATCTGCTCGAGGCCTGCGCCAACGCCGCCGCCTTGGCCGACCGGGTCGATCGACCCGACCTGTTGCTGATCGGGACGCTCCTCCACGACCTCGGGCAAGGGGTTTCCCGGCGACCACACCGAGGCGGGCATGGTGGTGGCCGCCGAGGTGGCCGAGCGGATGGGCTTCGAGCCCGACGACCGCGCCGTGCTCGTCTCGCTCGTCGAGCATCACCTGCTCTTGCCCGGACGTGGCCACACGCCGCGACCTCACCGACCCGGCCACCGCCGAGCGGGTGGCCGAGGCGGTGGGCGACCGGCGCACCCTCGACCTCTTGGCCGCCATGGTCGAGGCCGACAGCCTGGCCACCGGCCCCTCGGCCTGGGGTGCGTGGAAGGCAGGGCTCGTCGCCGACCTCGTCGAGCGGACCCGCACGCTCCTGGCCGGCGAGCCCCGTCTCGCCGACCAGGCCCCGCCTCACCGACGACGTGCGGTGTCATCATGGACGACGTCCGTGTCCCGTGGCGTCCCGGCGCTGGCCATCGAGGAACCGTTGGTGACCGTGGTGGCGCCCGACCGTCCCGGCCTCCTCTCCGATGTCACCGCCGTTCTCGCCCTCCACGGCCTCAACGTGCGATGCTGCCGAAATCACCGGGGAGGACGGAGTGGCCGTCGAGATCTTCACGGCCGAGCCCGAGCACGGGCGGTGGCCAGCGGTTGCCCGCCTGTCGGACGACCTAGTGGCCGTTTCTGACGGCCGCCTTGCCGTCGAGGAACGGCTGGCCGAGCGGACGAGGACCTATCGGACGCCAGCGGCCGGCGGCCCCCGAACTGGTGTCGACCGAGGTCACGGTGGACAACGCCGCCTCCGAAGTGGCCACCGTGGTCGAGGTCCGGGCCGAGGACGTCGTCGGCCAGCTGCACCGCATCACCCGAGCGTTCGTCGACCGTGGTCTCGACGTGGCCTCGGCCAAGGTCTCGACGTTCGGCTCGGCGGTGGTCGACGCCTTCTACGTCCGGGGTCGCCGACGGTGGCAAGGTCACCGACCCGGCGGCGATCGAAGCGCTCGAGCGGGCGCTGGCGACCCGCATCGCCGAGGCCGGGGAGGTCGGAGGCAGACGCGGAGACCACGGGCCGAGGTCGCTCATCCGGCTGAGGGTCGAACGGCCACCATTCGGTAAAGACTCTGGGCCGCACGGGGTCCGTCGGTACAGCTGACCTGGGAATGTTCCGATGAACTGGTAGGTTCTGTTCACCAGAGGATCCCGAGAGACCAGCGATGCCGGGCGCTCATTCAACAGCGAAGACCAAGGGGCCCGGTCGCCGGTTGCTGACCTTCGTCCTGCCGGTGGCGGTGCTGGTGGTGGTCGTTGGCGGTGTAGCCGGCGTCTTCCTCGCTCCGTGGCTCGACCGGGCGGGCGGCCGCTTCCCCGACCTCGAACCCTGATGCCGCGACCGACCGCGGCGCTTTCCTCGTGCAATCGGTCACGCCCGACCGCCGGGGCGACCCAGGTGCCGAGCGACGCACCCATCGAGGTGCGCTTCACCGACCCCTTGAGCGCACAGTCGCCGACGCCCAGCCTGACCCCGGCCGTCGCCGGCTCGTGGCAGGAGGTCGACCCCGACCACCTTCGCCTTCGTGGCCAGCGCCCCGCTCGTGCCTTCGTCTTCGGAGACGGTTACCGTGCCCGGCGGCAGCAGCGGCGTGGAGAGTTCGACGGGCAAGCGCCTCCGCGACACGGCGACCGCCAAGTTCAGCGTGGCCGCCGGCAGCGTGCTTGCGGCTCCAGCAGCTGCTGGCCCAGCTCGGCTACCTCCCGCTCGGCTTCACGCCGGCGAGGCCGCTCGCCTCTCCTGTCAGAGGCGGCCGACCCGCAGCAAGGCGCATTCACCTGGCGGTCCAACGAACCGGCCTCGCCTCAGCTCACAGTGGACCGTCGGCACCATGAACATCATCACCACTGGCGCCATCATGGCCTTCGAGTCGAACCACAACCTCACAACCGACGGCGCAGGCCGGCCCGCAGGTTTGGAGCGCAGCTCCTGGCCGACGCCGCCGCCGGGACGGTCAACACGGCGCCGTACAACTACGTCTACGTGTCCAAGGGGTCACCAGAGACGGCCACCGTCTACAGCAACGGTGCGGCCGTCTACTACGACACTGGCCAACACCGGCGTGGCCGCGGCGCCAACCGCGTCGGGGACCTTTCCCGTCTACGAGCGCTTCCGGGTGACCACCATGAGCGGGCACCAACCCCGACGGCTCGCACTACGTCGACCCGGGCATCCCCTGGGTGAGCTACTTCAACGGCGGGGACGCCTTGCACGGGTTCGTGCGAGGCAGCTACGGCTTCCCCCAGAGCGACGGCTGCGTGGAGATGCCCCCGGCCAACGCCGCCGTGGTCTGGCCGCTCACACCCATCGGCACCCTCGTCACCGTCTCGTAGGCACACCTCGCCGCTCGCCGTCAGTGGCGCATCCGGCGCGTCGAGGGGAAGACCGGTGAGCGCCGGTCCCGGATGGCGTCCAGTCCCTCCTTGGCATCCGGCCCGAGGAAGCCGAGCATCTCGAGGGCCAGCGACTCGCCGAAGGCCGGAGCCGCCGTGACCAGCCACGGTTGATGGCCCGTTTCGTCCACTGCACCGCCGTAGCGGAGCCCTCGGCCAGCCGACGGGCGATGGCCAGTGCCTCGGCCACCACCTGGTCGTCGGGAACGCAGCGGGTCACGAGTCCGATCCGCTCGGCTTCCGGGCCGTCGATGAAGTCGGAGGTGAGCAGGTAGTACTTGGCCTTGGCCACCCCGCACAGCAGCGGCCAGAGGATGGCGGCGTGGTCGCCGGCGGCCACGCCGAGGCGCGTGTGCCCGTCGGACAGGCGGGCCGACTCGGCGACGATGCTCACGTCGGCCAACAGGGCCACGGCCAGGCCCGCACCCACGGCCACACCGTTGACGGCCGAGACGATGGGCTTGACCGAGGCGACCATCGACTCGACCACGGCCCGGGCGTCGTGCCACTGCTCGACGACCGTGCCGTGGTCATGGGTCATCCGCTCGACCATGGCGAGGTCTCCTCCGGCCGAGAACGCCCGGCCCGGCCCCGGTGATGACCGACACGGCCACCGTCGGGTCGCGGTCGACCACCGGCCAAACGGCCGAGAACTCGCGGTGCAGCTGCTCGTTGGCCGCGTTGAGCACCTCAGGCCGGTCGATGGTGATGAGCAGGACTCCTGCAGATGGGCGTTCGAAGCGAAGATGGGCGAAGGTCTCGTAGCGTCGCCGGGTAGTCGGTGCCCGAGCGGGGTCATCGATCGACCTCGAGCAGCGGGTGTCGGAGGCCGAGCTCGGCCAGCGTGCGGTTGGGCTCACGAGGCTCGGCCAGCTCTTCCGGACGCGCCCGGCACCCGGAAGACGTAGAGGTTCCAGAATGGCGCGAGGTCGGCGGGCTCGATGTCCGCGTAGAGACGCCGCTCGATGTCGGGGCAGCGGGTGAACCCGGCCTCGGCGAACCGGTCCGTCCACCAGTCGAAGGAGGCGATGGTCAGGTGACCCTCGATCGGGCGGCCCGTCGGCATCGACCTCCAGGTCCTCGCTCGGGCACCGGCCCGGCGTAGTCCGGTCCGCGAGCCACGTACTCGACCACCCGCTCGGGGCGGACCTTTCCTTCGAAGTGCCCGTCGGGGCCCGAAACGTTGCCACCGAAGGAAGGAATGGTGGCGTAGAGGTAGCCCCCGCACACCCGCCGGAGCTCACGCAGGGCGATGGGCACGCTGGTCGGGCGGGAGGTGCTCGAGTGTCTCGAGCACGGTGACCAGCTCGAAGTGGCCGTCCGGCCAGGGCAGCCCGGAGAAGAGGCTCGCCACCCGGATGTGGCCCGACGGCGCCGGGCGTGGCGTGGTCGACGGCGTAGGGGCTCAGGTCGCAGCCGGCGGCGTCGACGCCGAGCTCGCGGAGGACCTCGACGAGGAAACCGGTGGCACAGCCCGACGTCGAGGGCGTTGCCCACCCGGAAGTTGCGCCACAGCAGCCACCCGGCGATGTCGGCGTTGGAGGCGATGCGGTCGTAACGGGCGTAGCCGGATCGTCCGGCCCGGTCCCCGGATGCGTCGCGGCCTTCACCGAAGTAGCTCCCGTCGTAGGTGTCGGCCACACCGGCCGCCCGGGCCTCGGCCAGGGCACTCCCCCGCTCGGCGGCATCGGAGAGCAGGCGCCCGGCTCCGGCCATGACCCGCCTCGTCCGGCGGTGCCGCGCCGCCATCGACACCATGACGTGCTGCACCCGCTCGAGGGCGGCCTTCTGTGTCGCCCGCGGCATGGCCGGAGACTACCTCCGCGCCCTCGAGCCGCCCGGTCGAACGATTGCCGTCATGCGGTTCCGGCCTGCAACTGCTCGGCCAGGGCGCGAAAGGCGCGACCGCGATGGGAGACCTCGTGCTTTTCCGCCGCAGTCATTTCGGCGAAGGTGCGACCGCCGGCTGCCGGCGGGCACGAACACCGGGTCGTAGCCGAATCCGGACGTCCCGGCCGGTTCCGTGGCGATGGTGCCGTCGACCGTCCCTTCCGCCCACTGCTCTGCCCCGTCGGGGTAGGCCACGAAAGCCACGGACCGAAACACGGCCGACCGTTGGCCGGGATCGATTGGCCCCGACGCGCTCGAGCTCCGTCAGCAGCTTGCGGCACGTTGTCCGCATAGGTGGCGTGGTGACCGGCGAACCGGGCCGAGTAGACACCCGGCGCCCCACCGAGAGCGGCGACCTCGAGGCCGGTATCGTCGGCCACCGCGGGCAGCCCCGTGGCCGGCGAAAGGGCACGCGCCTTCAACCGGGCATTGTCCACCAACGTCTCGCCATCCTCTTCGACCTCGGGGACGGACGGCGGACGGGGCTCGAGGACCAGCCCGGGGACGTTGCCGAGGAGATCGGCGATCTCCGCCGCTTTGTCCGGGTTGGCCGTCGCCAGCACCATGCGGACGGTGGTCATCGAGGTGGCGGCGGCTCGGCCAATGTCTCCGACTGCAGGTCCAACAAGCAGGGCGATGCCGTGCTCGGCCAGACTCAGCATCTCGTCGAGCTCGGACTTGGAGAAGGGCATCTCCTTCGGCCGTGCCCTGCACCTCGACGAAGCGGCCGGACGAGGTCATGACCACGTTCATGTCCACCTCGGCACGGCTGTCCTCCTCGTAGGGGAGGTCGAGCATGCAGACCCCGTCCACCACGCCAACCGACACGGCGGCCACCGCTTCGGTGAGTGGATGAGAGCGGACTATGCCCTGTTGGACAAGCCGAGTCATGGCGTCGTGCAGCGCCACGTAGGCTCCGCATACCGAGGCGGTCCGGGTGCCGCCGTCGGCCTGGAGCACGTCGCAGTCGACGGTGACCTGCACTTCACCGAGTGCCACCATGTCGCACACCGAACGCAGCGAACGGCCGATGAGGCGCTGGATCTCCTGCGTGCGACCGGATTGGCGACCTTTGGTCGCCTCTCGTGTGACCCGCTCACCCGTCGACCCCGGAAGGAGCGAGTACTCGGCGGTGACCCAGCCTTTCCCGCTCCCCCGCATCCACGGTGGGACTCGCTCCTCGATCGACGCGGTGCACAGCACCTTGGTGCGCCCCATAGAGACGAGGACTGATCCCGGGGCGAACACGGTGAAGTCGCGGACGAAGGTGGCCGGACGCAGGTCGTCGAGAGCCCGCCCATCGGCCCGGACCAGGGACTGACCTGTTCCCGCTCGCTCACTCACACGACCACCGTCCTTCCCATGACTGCCTGCTCGACGGGCCGCCCGAAGGCGGCCGTCGCTTCCGACGCGAGGGACGATGCTGCCACGGTGGGCCACCGGTGCGTGACCATTACCCGAGCGGCACCTGCCGCCCGCGCCTGGTCCCCGGCCTGACGACCGCTCATGTGGTGGGCCGTGCCCTCGTCCGAGGCCAAATAGGTGGCCTCGCAGAGGACGAGGTCGAGATCATGACCCAGTTCGGCGAGCGGCCAACCCGGGCCGGAGTCGGCGGAGTACCCGAGCACCCGGCCGCCGGCCTCGAGACGGACGGCGAGCGTCTCGGCCACGTGCTCCGTCCGGCGGAAGGTGCAGGTCGCGTCGCCGATCTGCACCACGTCACCACCGGTGACGGCGTGCCAGCGCAGGGACTTCTCCTGAACGAGCCCGGTGCGATCAGATAACTCGGGGGGAGCGTAGACGTCCACCTCACGCTCGAGGACGAGCCGGGCGTGAGTGGCCAGCGTGTGCAGGTCGGTCCAGTGGTCGGGATGGTGGTGGGACAGGATCACGGCGGTCACGGCAGCCGGATCGACAGCCAGCTGCAGCTGGGCGAACGATCCCGGCCCACAGTCGAGGACGAGTGCGCTCCGTGGTGTCCGCGCCAGGTAGGAGCTGCCAGCACCACCTGGCCCCACCCAGCTGCCGTCGCAGCCAAGGACCGTGAGCGAGAACGCCGCCCCCGGCTCGGCGTCGTCGCCATTCGATGTCGGCGACGTACCGGGGGCGCGCGTCGCGACATACCCTCAGAAGAAGGTCATCGAGTGGGCCCGCTTCTCGACGACGTCGATGTCCTCGGTCCAGGCTCCGGTCGAAAGGTACTTCCACCCACCATCGGCGGCCACGACGGCCACCGTGCCGCGATCGATCGAGCTCGCCAGGTTCACCGCTCCGGCGAGCACCGCGCCCGAGGAGATCCCAGCGAAGATGCCCACTTCGGTGAGCCTCCGGGTCCATTCAATGGACTCCCGAGGACGCACGATGCGCTTCCCGTCGAGCAGCTCCAACCCGTGGTTCTCGGTGAAGATGGGTGGCACGTAGCCGTCGTCGAGGTTCCGCAGGCCGTCAACCATTTCTCCGGCCGGCGGTTCGATGGCCCACACCTTGATGTCCGGGTTTTGCTCCTTGAGGAAGCGCCCGGCGCCCACGAGGGTCCCCGACGTACCGAGGCCAGCCACGAAGTGAGTGAGGTCCGGGCAGTCACGCCAGATCTCGGGGCCGGTCCCCTCGTAGTGGGCTCTCGGGTTGGCCGGGTTGGCGTACTGGTAGAGAAAGACCCATTCGGGGTGTTCGGCGGCCAGAGCCTGGGCGCGGCGGAGGGCGCCGTTCGACCCTTCGGAGCCGGGTGAGTCGATGATCTCGGCCCCCCAGACTTCGAGGAGTTGGCGGCGTTCGATGGACACGTTGGTGGCGAGCACCACCTTCAGGTGGTAGCCCTTGAGCCGCGCCACGAGGGCCATCCCGATGCCGGTGTTGCCGGACGATGACTCGAGAAGAATCTGGCCAGGCCGGAGCACGCCCGAACGCTCGGCGTCCTCGATCATGGCCAGGGCGATGCGGTCCTTAACCGATCCGCCGGGGTTCTCGCCTTCGAGCTTGATGACCAAGCGCACCGACGGGTTCGGGCTCAGCGCGCTGATGTCGACCATCGGAGTGTTGCCGATGAGCTCCAGAACGGAGCCGTACGCGGTCACCGCGACCGGTCACCTCGAGGTGGGCCGGCTGACCCTCCGGCCACCGCCGGGAGGATCGAGAGTTCGTCGGACGGACCCACCGCCGTGTCCAAGGCCGAGAGGTACCGGATGTCATCGTCGTTGAGATAGACGTTCACGAACCTGTGGAGATTGCCGTCACCGTCGATGACCTGACCGGATAGGCCCGGGTACTGCTGTTCGAGCTGGCGGAGCACTTCGCCCACCGTCGAGCCATCCGCCGATACCGACTTCACGCCTCCGGCGTGGGAGCGGAGGACAGTCGGCAAGTTCACTTGGACGGACACGCAGTCTCCTTTCGGTCCTCGAACCGACCGACCCCGGCGAGCCGGGCCGCCGTCGGGGACGGTACCCCGAGCACACAGGAGCGCCCCAGACCCGGATGGCCCGGAGCGCTCGAGCTTGGCCGGTCAAAAGATGACCATTTTGGTTGGGATTCTAACTGGGCTGGAGGGCCATCGGTTCCTCGGAGATCTGGCCGTCCACGATGCGGAAGCTTCGCACCACCGGCACCACGTCCCGCAGCGACACGAGCACGTAGTGCCATGAAGGGTCCGGCGCCTGGGCCACGTCGGTGGGTGAGGGAAAGGCCTCGGTGTGGGTGTGTGAGTGGAAAACCCCGATGATCGAGAAACCGGCAGCCTCGGCGTCGCGATCCGCCCGCAGGTGGTCCTTCGGATCCACGGTGTACAGCTTGGCCGATGCGGCCAGGTTTCGGGTCGGATAACAGGTCACGGCCCTATCGCGGGCCGGATCGCCGCCGAGCAGCCCGCATGCCTCCTCGGGTAGCCCGCTCAGGCAGTGGGCCACCATCTCGTCGTGGACGTGTTGTGGAAGCGACAGCATCGGCGACCACGGTAGAAGACGGCGGCCGGTCAGACGGCGACCGTGCCCCTCTCCGGCGTCCGCGCCGGGCTCCGCGCCCTTTGGTGAGCCTCGGCCGAGGGCGTGCCGATGCCCATGAGAGAGCGCTCCGCTGAATGACCGCTTCTACCTTCTGGAGGCTTGGACGGCCGCGACGGGCGTCGAGCGCTGCGTCGGCAAGTAGGTTCCATTGAGTGGCCGCGGCAAAGAAACGAGCTGGCAGCTCGGGCGGTTCGAAGGGGTCAGCGGCCAAGGACACGGGGGCGGCCAACCGACCGGTGGCGTCGAACCGGCGGGCCCGTCACGACTACGAGATCCTCGACACCGTGGAGTGTGGCCTCGTCCTCCAGGGCTCCGAGGTGAAATCGCTCCGGGAGGGTCGCATCGCCCTTCAGGACTCCTACGCTCGCATCGTCGACGGCGAGGCGTGGCTGTTCGGCGTTCACGTCCCGCCTTACGCGCAGGCCACCGGGTTCGGTGCCCACGACCCCGATCGACGCCGCAAGCTGCTCCTTCACCGCCGCCAAATCGACGAATGGATGGGGCTGACGCAACAGCAGTCGCTCACCATGGTGCCCCTCTCCATCTACTTCAAGGACGGGAAGGCCAAGGTGGAGCTGGCACTCGCCCGTGGCCGGCACCACTACGACAAGCGCCGGGCCATCGCAGCCCGAGACGCCGGCCGCGAAGCGGCACGGGAGGCCCGAGCGGCCAGTCGGGCGGGCAACCGCTGAGCTGGTCCCGGGCAGAGTTGGATCACCTGACCAGGGCCGGAAACCTCTTTTGAGCAGGCTCGATGGGAAGCGGTGGGTATGCTGAAACTTCCACAACCGGGCACCTGGGCCCGATGTGTAACCACGGGGGTGACAGGCTTCGACTCCGGTCGTCGATATGGGAGAAGCGAGCCGTGGTCTCCGGAGCCACGTTAAAGAGCCGGAAACAAAAACAAATGCCGAGCCTCAGCTCGCAATCGCTGCTTAAAGCGCAGTGACGTCTGACCGGTCCTAGCCCCACGGATCGGATTCGGGCGCCGTTAGTGGGGCTCACCCGGATGGTCGTGCCGACTGGCCGCCGGGGACATCTCAGTCGGATACGGAAGGCCACCAACGCCGATCGAGGCGGCCATCCCGACAATCTCTGATCGGCTGCGCTCGGAGAAGGCCCATTGAGAAGCTGGAGGACGCGGGTTCGATTCCCGCCACCTCCACGAACGCCTGACCTGTTTTCCCGCAGGTCAGGCGTTGTGTTTTCGGTCACGGCGTGGTCGACAGACCCGCTGTGACACGAACGTGACACACGGGGAGGCAGTGTGGCAATGGATGTCACCAAATGGTGACGTATGCCGATGGTGCAGATGGCAGCGCGTTCACGTCCAACGTTTGAGACTGAAAGCCGAACGTGGCGGCAGCGAGGGACCTTGCCTGTACTGGTCACCGTCGCCGCCCTCGTGGCGATCATCTCCAGCCTGGGTGCCCCCCTCATCCCGTCGATCGCGCGGTCCGACCACGTCTCTCTGAGCGCGGCGGAGTGGGTGCTCACGGCCGCGCTGATGACGGGAGCGCTGGCCACGCCAGCCATGGGCCGCCTGGCTGACGGTCCTCGCAAGCGCAGGGTCATCGAAGTCGCTCTCACCGTGGTGCTGGCGGGTTGTGTGCTCTCGGCTGTGTCGACCAGTTTCTTCGTTCTGATCCTTGGCCGGGGCTTGCAGGGAGCTGGGCCTTGGGCTGCTACCGGTGACGATGGCGATCGCCCGGAGTCAGTTCTCGCCCGATGAGGCAGGTCGGGCCATCGCGACGCTCTCCGTCAGCGCGGCGGTCGGGGCCGGACTCGGCTATCCGATCACGTCATTGATCGCTCAGTTTCTCGACTTCCGGGCGGCATTCTGGTTCGGTGCGATCACCGTCGCTTCGGCGCTGGTCCTGGTGGTGATCGTTCTTCCCAACCGATCTGACGGCCGCTCTCGACGCTTCGACCGGCTGGGAATGGCCACTCTCGGTGCGGCCGTGATCGGGGTGTCCGTCGTGCTTGAGCGAAGGAGGAGGCTGGGGATGGACGTCACTGCGATCCCTCGCCCTGTTCGCCTTCAGCGTGGTCATGGTGGGCCTGTGGATCGCGCACGAACTGAAGGTCCGCGACCCGCTCATCGACGTCCGGCAGGTGCGGAACCGTTCCGTTCTCACCGCCGACGCATCCGCGTTCCTGATCGCGGTGGCCATGTACCTGTTCCTTCCCATCATCATCGAGTTCGTGCAGATCCCGGTGGCGAGCGGCTACGGCTTCGGCACCTCCATCCTCGTCTCGGGCCTGGTCTTCGTCCCCTTGTCCGTCGGCTCATTCGTGGCCAGCCGCTGTCTGACGGCCTACACGAAGCGCTTCGGGGTCAGAAGCATGATTCCCTTCGGTTCCCTGATGTTCGCGGCATCGACCCTGTTCTTCACCGTCGAACACCGAGCCCTGTGGGAGGCGTTCGTGGCGGCGGGGATGGCGGGCATCGGAATAGGTTTCACGTTTGCCGCAATGCCCGGATTCATCGTGCGCGCCGTTCCGCATCGGAGACCGGAAGTGCCATGGGCTTCTATCAGGTCCTGCGCAGCATCGGGCTCTCGCTCGGCAGCGCCCTCGCGGCCGCAGTGCTCATCACCTATACCGCACCCGGAGATACCTATCCCAGCTATCAGGGCTTTCGGGTCACGTTGATCATCGCCACTGTGCTCTGCGTCCTTGACCGCCGTGCTCAGCTACCTGCTACCCGGAAAGTCGACACGGGGGGACTGCCACCGCTGCCCAGGGGACTCAAGGAGATGATGGAAGATGAGGCCGAAGTCGGAGGAGTCGGCCTCATGCTCGCCGACGACCCATTCGGCTCCGAACCCACCAGGCCTGGCGCCTGACCGCGTCACTTCCCGCGGGTGTCACGTCGCCCCTGCCCTCGGAGTTTCATGAACAATCCACGAAAGGGTCTTCATGAAATCAAGGCCTCAGTATTCATGAGACACATTGTTGGAGGTGGCGACGAGTCTCTGATTCGTCCGCCTGCTCTAGGAAGTGCCCACGGAGCGCGAAAGTCAGGCGACGTCGATAAGAGCGACCAAAGCCGGAAGAGACACACCCGTTTGCGACGTGAGCGCGAAAGTCACGGTGTACTGCCCAGCCACCAGATCTGAGGGTACCGTGACCTTGACCGACTGAGTGACCTTGACCTCGCTTGGCACGGTCAATGCCCCGGTCGCCGGTGCCACCACGATGCCCGAACCGGACTGGGACTGGACGCTGCCCAGCCGATCTGCTGGCTCGCAGATCGACATGCTCTGCACGCCGAAGGTGAGCTGGCGGTCCGCCGGGACTCACGTCGACGGTACCGTCGGTGGCGCCGCTCAGGTATCCGAGCGCCGGCAGCAGGCCCTGCGGTGTCTAGACGGTGGGGCGTCAGCCGACGCCCACGCCCCAGGCGCACCGGCGCCAGCCGAGGGTCCAGTCGAGGGAGCCACCGTTGACGAAGATGCCGGCGGGCACATAGGTGGCCGGCCACGCCGCCCCGTTGAGGGTCAGGTTCTCGACATAGGGCGCATCAGCGCCGGCGGCCGGGGCGGTCTCGGAAATGACGTTGCCGTCGGCCAGGTGGATGGCGATGGCGCCGAGAACAGCGGGCTGCCGAGGGCCAGCTCGGCCGAGCCCGGCGTCTCGGGGTAGGCACCCAGGGCCGACCACACGTACCAGGAGCTCATGGCACCGAGGTCGTCGTTGCCGGCCAGCCCGGACGGGTGTCGGTGTAGAGCTGGTCCTGGATCTGGCGCACCACCTGCTCGGTCTGCGAGGAGCGCCGGCGTAGTCGTACTCCCAGGGGATGTCGAACGACGGCTCGTCGCTCATCTGGATCTGCGTCGGGACCGCCGGCCGTGACGCTCGAAGTCAGGCCGTTCAGGTAGTCGATCCACGCCGCGTCGCCGCCCTCGGCGGCGATGACGCCCTGCGACGTCGAAGGGGACCATGGCCGTGTAGACATAGGAGTCGGCCTCGACGAAGCCCGTCTGCGAGGTCGGGCGTGAACCCGGGCTGGAACTGCCCGAGCTTTCCTTCGGCTGCACGAAACCGGATCCCGGGTTGAAGACGTTCTGCCAGTTCTGGGCCCGCGTGGCGAAGGTCTGCGCCGACCTGGTCTGTCGCCCGAGCGTCGGCGGCGAACTGGGCGATGGAGTTGTCGGCGGTGTCGTACTCCTCCTGGGTCGACACCGGGCCGTAGAAGTTGCAGCACCCGTAGGTGCCGTCGATCGGCAGGTACCCGTCCGTCTCGTAGATACTCAGACCGGGACGGATGTTGTTGGCACGTGGCCTCGGTCGTCCATGTCCTTCAACGCTTTGGCCGTATCGAAGTCGGGTGGCTCCGAATGCGTAGGCGTCGGCGATGATGCTGTCGGCCGGATCGCCCACCATGATGTAGGCCTCGCCGTTGTCCTCGGCCCACTTGGGCAACTGTCCGGTCTGGGCGTAGTCGTTGAGCATGGAGGTGACGATGTCGCTCGTCTGCTGCGGCGCAAGCAGAGCCTCGAGCTGGACCTCGCCCCGGTAGATGTCCCAGCCGGAATAGTTGGCGTACTGGGCATTCTGGGGCCCGACACGTGTTGGATCTGCCCGTCGGAGCCCATGTACTGGCCGTTCACGTCACTGAAGACGTTGGGGTCGAGGAGTGAGTGGTAGAGCGCGGTATAGAAGACCGCCTTCTCGCCGGCGCTGCCGCCGCCCACCTGGACCTTGCCCAGCATGGTCTGCCACGACGTCTCTGCCGCCGCCCTCGACCGAGTTGAAATTCCAGCCGGGGTTCTCGGTGCTCCGGTTGAGAACGGCATCGGCGGCGCTCACATAGGAGATGCCGACTTTCGCTTTCACCGCCGGGTCGGAGGCGGTGTCGAAACTGACGTAGTCACCGCTGCCGCCGCGGCTCCACGCACCCCGACGACGCAGAAGGGATGGTTGAAGACCATGTCGAAGTCGAGCGTGTAGGCATTGGATGCGCCGCAGAAGTACCCCGTCGTCACCTAGCCGTCCACCTCCTTGTCGTTCACGATGCTGAACTGGCTGGCTGTGACCGATGTCTCACTGTCGGACAACTTGAACAGCAGGTTGCCGGTCGGTGCGGTGGAAGGGAAGGTGAAGATGGCCATACCCGACCGCGTCGTGGTGGTGAGCTGGGTGTCGACACCACCGGCGTCGAGCTGGTAGTAGCCGGGAGATGGCCGACTCTCGTTGCGGTGAACAGCGGCTCGGTGGCGTCGACCGGGTCGCTTCCGACGGCCCCGACCGTCGGAAGCACGGGAACATCACCTTCGGCCGGGCAGCCCGGGTCCGGAGAGGTGGGTCAGGCTGTACCCGATGATCGACGTGCTGCCGTAGTCATAGCCGCCGCCATCGGGGCGGTAGGCGGTGTCCGGGCTCCACTGGACCATGCCGAAGGGAACGTCAGCTCCGGGGAAGGTGTTGCCGCCGCTGGCGGTGCCGATGAAGGAATTCACCAGCGAAGCTGGATTTCGGACTTCGGCGCTGGTGGTGGAGCTGGTGGCTCCCGGCGCGATGGCTCCCGGCGTGGCGGCACCGGCGGCCGATGTCGAGCCCACGCCCGCGAAGACAACCAGCGCGACGACGCTGGCGACCCCCGCGACAGGTAGGTGCGCCAAGCGCCAGGGCCGCCCTGCACGGCTACGCCGACGGCACGACTCCGGTTGCGCCCTCTTTCGTTCCGACCCCCATGTCCGCATTGAGAGCACACGCGTAACACCGATCCTCCGCCGGATCAACCTCGCGAGCGATCGGGTCATCACGGAGTATGACCAGGCGACCGCCACCGGTCACCGCGCGTATCCGCGATCGCCGGGCATGGCTTGCACGTCGACTCCGGCGGCCGTCAGAAACTGGCGGATCTGGGAGGCGTGTTCAACGACGTGCAAAGGCATGCGGCCGACAATCACTCCATACAGCATGCCGTGGTATCGATGGGCGGCAGGGAGTTGCCGAGCCGCGGCGGCCTCGGTAAGTGCGTCAAGCGTTCGGCGCACCCTCCCGCGGCAGTAGTCGATGTAACCGAGCAGTTCGGCCTTGGTGAACATACGGTTGGGAAAGGCGTAGGTGTTCTCGTCAAAGGGCTGTGGCGGTTCCCACGGCTCGAACTCGGCACTGAGGTCGTAGTCGAGGGTAAGCAGCGCGTGGTATGTCAGGAACCACGGGGCTGAGCCGTGTAATCCTCCCTGCGGCATCGGACTCGTGGGCGCCTCGTCCGGCCACAGGTCTCTCTCCCACAGATCATCGGGACAATCAGTAAGCGCCGCCTCCATCAGCCGTAGCGCTTCCTCGAAGTTGCTGGCCATGCTCTGTACAAGCGGGTTCGCCACGCCTTACGTGATAGCGCATATCGACGGATCTGGGGAGTGACAGACTGTGTCGCATTTTGATGGCAGGGGACTTGCTTCACTCCCTCCGAGTTCCGGGAGCAGACCGGCTCGTCCCAGTCCTTCACGAGAACTGCTGGACGAAGACACTGTGACCGAGGCCCGACTGATACTCACCTGCGGGTTGCCAGGGGCAGGGAAAACCAAACTCGCGACCCAGCTGGCCGCGGGCCGGAGCGCCATACGCCTCACGAAGGACGAATGGCTCTGGGCCCTCGGCTCCACCCCTTGGGACGAGCCGATCCGGGAGAAGGTCGAACTTGAACTCTGGCGCCTCGCCCAAGAAATCCTGAGCCTCGGCGTGAGCGTCGTCCTCGATTTCGGGCTTTGGGCGCGGATCGAACGTGACGAGATGCGATCCGCGGCTCGCGGCCTTGGTGTCGGCGTCGAACTGCACTACCTCGACGTGCCTACCGACGAACTCTGGCGGCGTATCGAGGCTCGGAACTCGGAGCCACCTTGGGACAGCTATCCGATCCGCCGCGCTGACCTCGACGGGTGGCTACGCGTCTTCCAGGCGCCCGATGCTGCCGAGCTGGCCTTGTTCGACCTCCCGCCAACCTCAAACTGAGCCACTGCCAAATCTCCTCGTGCCGGCCGGCGCACCTCCAGTTGCGCCGGTAGAAGGAGGGGTGCCCAGACCACAGGGAGCGGGGCGCCGACGTTCCCGCTGGTTGAAGCGCTCTTCATAGGCTCGCCGGTGGCGAACCGGGACGGAGCGACCAAGTCCCGCAGGTCGTTGGGCAAGAGGGGAGAGTAAAGCTGCCGTCGAGCAGTAGCGCATCTCCGGCGAAGGGGCGGATGCCGGCCCCATTGTCCGCATCGAGTCTTTCTTGAGGCTCCCGTGCGATCTCAAGGATCAAGTGGACACAATGTGGACGTCGATTGGCTCACCTCGGCCACGGACCTCGATGCTTTCGGACCGCCCGCCGGGATGGTCGTCGGCAACAAGAGCGTACAGATCCGAGGCGAGCACAACTTCTCCCGGCGACGCGTACGACTGCAAGCGAGCGCCGACGTTGACTGCGTCTCCGAGCGCAGTGAAGTCCATGACTGTTCCTGACCCGACATTTCCAACAAACGCCACGCCTGCGTTGGCGGCCACGCCCACGGGTAGGTCGTCGAGCGCGATCGCGAGGTCGAGGGCGGCGAGAGCGGCCTTACGACGGTAGTCCGGCCCGGCGAGTCCTCTGATGAACAAAGCCATGACTTCGTCGCCAATCAGCTTGTCGACCAGCCCGTCGCGGTGGACGAGCACGTCGGTTGCGATTGCATAGAACCGGTTGAGGTGCCCCGCAAACTCCGTCGCTGTGGAGCGCTCGCCCATCCCCGTCGATGCCCGCACATCTGCAAACACCACGCCGATGTCGATCTCGATGCCTCCGCTCGGCAGGTGGTCGAAGCAGGCCTGGCACAGATTGGGGCTCTTCCGCGAAGGCTTGCGCCCCATGATCCCAACCAGCTTGCCGCCGATACCCCCGAACGGGTTCTGGCACAGCTTGCAGCGGGGGTCGTGGGGCAGCCGCCGAAAGACGCGCTGCGCCACCTTGAGGGGCTCGTAGCCGTCGACAAGCAGTCGGTTCCAATCGAGCGGCTTCACCATGGTGCAATCATTGCTGTTGTGGCGGACCTCGGCTTGCTGCGGCCACCGCCTGGCGAAGTCCCCTCGGGCGGCCCACCACGACAGAGGTGCAGATCCTGGGCGAATACGGTGTCCAAGCACATCGGGGCCGGGTCGGTCATCTCGAGCGGTGTACTTGCCCGGCGGCCAACCGCCCACGATCAGGCACCAGGGGGGCAGTCCTCTGTCTCGCACGCAGCCTGTCAGAATTGACGAATGGCAGTCGTGGGCCGTCCTCCAGGAGACTTGTCCCGGCTATTTGGACTCGAAAGAGAGCGTCTGCTGGGCCTCTTGCTGTCACTGGAGCCAACCGATTGGCATCGAGAGACTCCGTGTCCGGGATGGAGCGTCCTCGGGCTCGTGAGCCATCTGGTCAATGGCGACCTCGGGATGCTGTCACGACACCGGGACAACTACCTCGGAACGCGGCCTCCTGATGGTGCCGATGAGCGAGAGTTCATCGATTGGCTGGACAAACTCATGCAGGAGTGGGTGTCGGCCACCAGGGGACTGAGCCCGAGGATGGCCATTGACCTGCTCGCCTGGAGCGGACCACAGGTGGTGGACCACTTCGCCGCTCAGGACCCAATGGAACGAATCGCGCACGTCCAGTGGGCAGGACCCGAGCCGTCCCCCATATGGTTGAACCAAGTTCGGGAGCTGTCGGAGTTCTGGATCCACCGGCAGCAGCTCCTCGATGCCCTTGACCGAGAGCCCGACCTGCGAAGTGACGTCCTCGGACCTGTTTTCAACGGGTTTCGATGGGCCTATCCGTACCGGCTTGCCAGGTGGATACGACCGCCCGGAGACACGGTGACAATTGAGATCTCGGGATCCGTTGCCGAAACATGGCACCTCGTTTCCTCGGAACAGGGATGGACCTTTGCCGAGGTACCGAGCTATCAAGTGGCCACTATTGCGATGACCACCGACGAAGCCTGGAGATTGCTTTCCAACAACCTGTCGCCGGAACGACAGGCGGGGCTTAGGACGTCGGGAGATCCGGCATTGCTCGAAGTACTTCGCAGCACTCGCTCGATTCTGGGATTGCCCAAGTAAGGGTGTCCCCAATCGCTACGGGTTGAGATCGCGTCGGGCCAAGGGTTTCAGTGGGAAGGTGAAGCCTATGAAGCTCTATCTCAGCTCCTATCGCATCGGCGCCGATCGAAACGCCCTGGTTGAACTGGTTGAAACACCTGGACAGGCAGGGATCGTCTTCAATGCCCTTGATGGGTTCGCCGATCGTCTGCGCATCTTTGCTCGGGAAATGGACGACCTGAGCGCCCTCGGCTTCGAGTGTGAGGAACTGGATCTTCGTTCGTACTTCAATGACCGAGAAGGCCTCAGCGAGCGCCTCAGCCATCTGCAGTTCCTGTGGGTGGTGGGCGGGAACTCCTTCGTCTTGGCGCGGGCAATGACACAGTCCAGACTCGGAGAGGCTCTCCACGGGCCACTGTCGGAGAGTCGCCTGGTCTACGGCGGTTACAGCGCAGGATCCTGTGCAGCAGCCCCCGATCTCGAAGGAATTCACCTGATGGACGACCCCGACGTTATTCCTCACGGCTATTCGGCGAACGTCACTCCGCAGACCCTCCACCTCGTGCCGTGGCGGATCGTTCCTCACTGGCGGTCGGATCACCCCGAGAGCCTCGATGCCGAAAAGGCTGTGGAGCATCTCCGTCAGTCAGGCTTGGGCTACCGAACCCTGCGTGACGGGGAGGCTTTGATAGTCGCGAATGGAGTGGCTCGAGTCGCATGACTGGGTGCTGCCGCCGGATAGGTCGGCACCTCCGGCGTCCCGACGAAGCTCATCGAGGAAAACGGCTGACCTCAATCAAGTCCGAGCGTGACACGCAATGGCGGGCCGACGATAACCGTGCCGTGGCGCCTGGTGGCCGCATCGATGCCGTCAGCCTGTTCGGGACCGGGAGGGACCCGAGCCATGTCCTCAATGGTGGGGAACAGTCCTCCCGGCGTCATGACGTTGATGGTTCGGACGAACTCGTCCCCGTTGTGCAGATTGTCGAAGGTGTGGGCCACACCAGGTGGGATGCTGAGGAAGTCGCCCGGCTCGAGGTCGAGGATCTCTTCGCCAGCCTGGACCGTCAACAGCCCTTCGAGAACATAGAAGGTGTCGTCCTGCTCCTCGTGGTAGTGCAACGGTGGACCGGTCATCGGCGCTAGCGCCATAGTCAGGAAATCGAAGCGTCCCGCGGTGTCGTGAGCGGCGGCCTTGAACAGGTGCGGGCTGCCGAAGGCCAACTGACCCTCGTCCGCTTTGGCTAGAAGGTACCCGCCGGGGTCAGCATGTGCCGTGGTGTTCGCCGCAGGTTTCTTCATGAGTCCTCCCCCGCTCAACGCCCAGTTGGCCACATCATGGCATGCGAAGGCGCGCTTTCGTCCCTCCGGGCTTCTCCGTTCATCGTGCTCCGAGTGAACGTGACGATCCAGGTCTGGCGGTGCGATGGAGGGAGCCTGCCCTTGCAGCAATCACGGCGGGACCGTCCGGTTTCTGGGCGGCCTGTCCCAGCTCCTACCATTCGACACATCGCACGCCCCCTACGGAAGGCAGCCAGAGCGGTCGTCGTGGACCAGAGTTACCGTCTTCTTCTGGTCCGATTTGAGGGCCAGGGAGGTCCGCTTTGGTTCACGCCGGGTGGTGGGGTGGAAGATGGGGAGACCACCGAAGACGCCATCAGGCGAGAGTTGCGTGAGGAGGTTGGACTCAACGACGTCGACCTCGGCCCACTGATTTGGCAGCGGACCCACGTCTTTCCAATGTTGACGACGGAGTTCGACGGGCAGCATGAGGTCTTCTATCTGGTGCGCACCAGCAAGCCGGGCACTGACCCCGCGTTGTCCGGGGAGGACTTACGAGCTGAGGGGGTCACGAGCTCTCGCTGGTGGACACTGGCGGAGTTGAGAGCGGCGCAGCATGAGCGGTTTGCTCCGACGAAGCTCCCGGAGCTGTTTGAAGCACTGATCAACAGGGGACCACCGGATGAAGTTATCGACGCCGGCGTCTAACCCCGGTCGTTCCAGGACAATATTGGTGCCTATTTGCAGGTGTCCGGCCCCGGCTATCGCCGGGGCCGGTTCGCGTCAATCGGGGGCTCCGTCTCGCTTGAACTTCCAGCCGTCATTCCGAGCGCAGTTGGAGTCGCCACCAAGGATTACGCCTTGAAAGACAGCGGCCCGCTTGCAGAGATGCGAGTCACCGACGAGACGGGCTGGGCGCTGTTGCTCTCGTCGCACGTCCCGTTGGCATTCCGAGGAAGAACGAATGTGTCGACGCCCTTGAACGTCCCCGAACCGGTGATCCCCTGGTAGACGCCAACGCCGCCCTTCAAGGAGTACGAACCGGCGAGGTCGCCTTTTGCCAAGCAAGTCTTGGGGTTCAAGGTAAAGGTCTCACTGCTAACCACATGGTGCACCGAGAACGCCCCACCCGAGAAGACGAACAGGTCGGCGTTCTTCGCCTTCGGATAGTCAATGCCGCTCGCCGTGAACACGCCTCGCGCCAGGACGGCCCCCGGGTTGCTGTTAACGGTTGTGATCTGAATCCGTTCTGTGCCGCTTGTTGGACTCGCCGAGGCCACCGCCGGCAAAACTGCGATCGTCCCCAACGCGATCAAACCCGCGGAGAGTATGAGTCGTTGCTTCATTTGATTTCCCCTTCCACCGATTGTCTTGAGGCCCAACGCTATGAGGGGCTATGGAAGGACGCAATCCGCTATGACCGGATTCGACCACCAGTGGCCGACCACCCACAAGGGGTAGCGGAAGAACACGTTTTGCAGCCTCGGGGCCTACCAGCCTGACGCCGCAAGCTAATCCGAGATCGACCCAGTTCCCACCGGGTCGAGCGACAGGGAGGCCTCGGTCCTCCCTCGGTCACGTCATGAGTCGATGGCCCGCTCGGGAGATTCCGAGCACGTGAGGAAGCCACCCTGTCGACGTGCGTTTGGAACCGACTGAGTCCCGGCGCCTCTGAACCACTCGGTCGACAGACCCGCTTTGACCCGAACCTCACACGCCGCGTGCTGGCGGCGACCGAGGATCGTGACACGAGGATCGTGACACGTGGGGTCCCGCTGATGCATTCCGCCCGCCCATCCCACTGCCCACTGAAGCTCCGGCACCGGTTGAGGGTTCGGGTGCCGTGAGCAGCAGAACAGGTCAGGGGCCGCCACGAGATCGTCGGCCAACCGTCACGCGATTCGTCGGTTCGCAACACCCCGTGTCTCTACGGTATGGGTCTTCCTGGTTGGTCGGTCGGCTCCCCCTCGGCCTTCTCCAACCGGGAGTCCCATGGCGGCCTCAATCGCCGTCGTGGGTACGACGCGAACCAGCCCCGGCGCTTACCGGGGCCGGACGCATGCATAACAACTGAGGAGGCTGGTTAGTTACCCCTCTCCGACGGTCCAGAAACGTCGGACCACGAAAGGATTTCAGTTAGCCGGGTCTTACGAAGACCTCACGGGTACCCGTGGCCATCGACCACGGTGACAGCTGATCGTGCGCCCGGGTCGGTCACCCCGATATCCACGATGGCGGTCGACCCTGGTAGACCCTCGCTCCGGCGTCTTTCCTGGTCACAATGGGTGTCTGGGTCGGGTCTCAAGATAGAGAACTGGCACGCCGACAGACACTTCGTGCGCAAGAACGGGACAATTACTGGCCACCTCCATACCCTGTCCTGCGAGATCGAGAGCTGTGCCAACGCAGTGTCGCTCGATCCAAGGTTGGACCGCGAGGAGCGGGCCAAGCAGCTCGAGGGCTGGACGGTGGCACGAGGCGAGGTTCACTGCCCGGAACACTCCGAGGAATCGCCGTGGCTTCCTGAGCGGCGGGAGTCGGACCGCAGGTCGTAGCCCTCGAGGAGTTGCACGGCGCGACGCGAGGTGAGAGAGGCACCGGCGATCAGAGCGCAGCAACCGATGGCATCGGCCGTGAGAACACTGGTCATCGTCGGTCGACGGCGTTGCGGCAACGCCTGGAGCCCGAGGCTCAAGTCTGCGGCACGCTTATGACGGTTGGTCGAGGACGTGCTGAAGGTCGCTGAGTGCCCGCTGTCCGTTCTGAGGACAGAAATAACTGGCGGCGAAGATGGCGACCACGTATGACTCGAACAGGGTCAGACGTCGGCTTTGGAGCGCGTCCACCAGCTGGGCAGTGCTCTGCCCTCTGGAGAGATCCGCGCACACCAGCTTTCCGTCGCTCACCACGCTGGCGTCGCTATCTCCGGTGAACGCATCACCGACCTTCCGGACGAGCGTGAGGTAGGCCTCTGTCGGCCGAGCCGGGAGGTTGGGATCTCCGTAATAGAGGATGGCTTCGGCAAGTGCCGCCGCGACCGGTCTCGAGGCGATGCGGGGAAGTCCACCCTTCGGAAAGGCCACGAGGTCGACGTAGAGCCGACGCTGCGCATCGTTACCGGTCTGACCAGGTGCCAGACCGTGGTGGACCATCCAGATGAGACCACCCACCTGGAAGAACTCCTGACCGCCCGGTCCCGGATCGCTCTGCCCGTCACTCGATGTCGAGGACAACCATGCATGGGCGAGCGGCTTGCTGCACGGTCCGATCACCGACGCGCAGTGGGCGATGCCGATGCCGTAGTCGTCGCTGCCCCAGAGATTGGCCGAGTAGAAGAGCCAGTAGTTGTCGCCCTGCTCAACCATGGACGGAGCCTCGACGAGGCCGTCTTCCCAGGTCTGGGACGCGCCGATCAACCGGTGGGGCGGTCCCACCACCGACAGGCCGTCCGCTGACAACTGCTGCGAGTAGATCGTGGTTGCAAGGCCACAGCAATCGCCATCGCTCTTCCACAGGAGCCATGGCGTCCCTTTGGAGTCGACGAACACGCTCGGGTCGATTGCCCCACCTTCCGACACCGGGCAGACGAACGCGGATGACGAATCGTCGACGAAAGGACCGGCCGGGCTTGCGCTTGTCGCTCGCGAGATGCAATACGGTGTTCTCAGGCCGATCGCAGTGGAGACGCAGTCGGCCGTCGGCCTGCGGCCCAGGCAATTCAAAGGAAGGGTCGCCGGTGTCGAGTAGTAGAGCACGTAGGTCCCGTCGGGACGAGCCCATACCGATGGACCCCACTGGAATCCGGAGGCGGTCCACTTCGGCAGCGTGGGAAGGGCATCACCCAGATACTGGCCCTCGAATCCCGAATCTCGAGTCAAGACGATGGTCGGGATGTGGGCTGCCGGCGCATACTTGGTCTTCACCGTGTTCGTCGCATAGAGGTAGATGGCGTCGGCCGTGCGCAAGGCGAATGGATCGGCAAAGTCACCGTCGAAGATAGGACTGTCGTTCTCGAGGCCGGAGAGCACGTCGAGCTGCACGCCGTCGTCCCTCGATGGGTCGAGGCTTCGCAATCCGAGCGTGGCGGATCGAGTCGAGGGCGACGGCGGGATCTGTCCAGGCCGCGCGTTGGGGCGGATCGAGACCTTGGGCGGAGCACTCGACGGAGACTGCGGAACGGCCGAGGACGAAACGCAAGCTGCCACCATGGTGCCGGTCGCCCAAACGGCGAGGCCAACACGGAATACCGACGAGATCGATCGCGGGACGCCACCCACCCGTCGCCTCATGCCGAGAGCGTAAGAGGCCGGCCTCGCCGGGTTGGGGATTACCGATTGCCGCTCCGATGCGGAGCCGCCTGGTGATCAGCCCGACGGCAAACGGTCCGGCGGTCGAGCAACGTCCCGGATGGGTTAGGTGCCCACTACTTTCCTGAGCACCTCTCCGAGAAGAGCCACCCGGCCTTCAATATGACCGTTGGCGGCGGCGTTGACCGTGAAACCATCGATGCCCGGCGGCCATGCGGGCCGCGAACTGCTCTCCGATCTCGTCGGGATCTCCCAGATTGATCATCGAACGAATCTGATCGGCATCCTCGGCACTCATCGACGCCAGGTCGATGCCTCGACTGGCCAGGAACGCGTCGGCCTCGGCCACAGCCTGCTCATGAGTTGGTGCCACACAGGCGTTGGCCTGCGACGGTGACCACGATTTCTGAGCGATCGCGACCGAGGGCTTCGCAATGGCTGGCCAGTACCTCGAGCTTCCGTGGGACCTCATTGGACTGGCAGATGAGGTTGGACTCGTCGGCATACTGGGCCACGAGGCGAAGCGTCTTCTTTTCACCCCCGCCGCCGATCAGGAGGGGGATCTTCGACAACGGCGCCGGTGAATTGACGGCGTCGGTAACCGAGTACCAGCGGCCTCGGTAGGTCGGTCGCTCACCTGCCAGCATCCCCTTGATGATTTGCAACGCCTCTTCGAGCCGTTCGAAACGGTCCGTGAACGTGCCGAATTCGAATCCAAGGCTGTCGTGCTCGAGTTCGAACCAACCCGCTCCGATCCCGAGTTGGGCCCGGCCGCCGGAAACATGGTCGAGGGTGGTGATCTCCTTGGCCAGTAAGGCCGGGTTCCGGTAGGTGTTGCCCGTGACGAGTGCCGACAGACGGACGTCGTGGGTGTGCTGAGCCAGGGCCGACAACAGCGTGTAGCACTCGAACATTTCGTTCTCGGGTGGACCGAGCATGGGCAATTGGTAGAAGTGGTCCATCACGAGGACGGTGTCGAACCCGGACGCTTCGGCCTCTTGGGCTTGGCGCACAACAGCCGGGAAGATTCCGGTTGGCGGGGTGTCCGGGTAGGTGAAGTTCGGGATCTGATAGCCAAGTCGGGTCACGCCGTCACCCTATGCGCCTTCCGCAGCTGTCAGGGTTGGCAATCGCTCGCAAGCTCGAGCAGCCCACCTCGAGGTCATCGGGCCAGTTCGGACCACTCGGGGCGGGACCCGGACGAGGAAGGTCGACATCGAGTCGGACGGCGGCGAGAATGCAGAACGTGGGTGACCGAGCCCGAGGGCAGCGAGACCTCACGGTCCTTGCCGTCCCCTTCTACTTCGTCACGATGGCGGCCGAGCACCTATGGCTGCGCCGACGAGCCGCCGCTCGAGGCGGGGGCGCCGGCGATTACGAACGCCGCGACACCATCGCCAGCCTCAGCATGGGTGTCGGGAGTCTGGTCGTGCCGCTGATCATGCCCAAGCTTCTCCGACCCTTCACACTGGACGGGGACGTTGGGGGAAGGTCGTCGTCGGCGTGGCAGCCGGTGCCGCGGTGGTCACGACCGGAGCGGATTTGGTCCGTCGTCGCCTGGCGGTGGTTCCTCCGGGCATCGAGAATGGGCAGCCGCCGGCGACGACATCCGCATCGAGCCCGGGATTGGGGTGACGACGACAGCAAGACCGGCGAGGAGCACTACCCGACCAGCGGCCGACCGGCGGCAGCAAGCCGTCTCCGACGTGGCCGCCGCCGCGCGGCGTCTGACGGCGGTGTGACCACTGTCGTCATGGGTGGCGTAGCCCTGGCCACGGTCTGGGCGACGCACACCGAACCTGAGCGGCTCTGGAAACGACGGTGCTGCCCTCCGTCGAGGAGTGGACCACTGGCCTTGGCAGTGGCGTTGCCGCATGGGATTTCATCTACTACTGGAATCATCGGTTCATGCACCAGAGCCGGTACATGTGGGCTGTCCACGTCGTGCACCATTCGAGCGAGCACTACAACCTATCGACCGCGTTGCGACAGCCTGTGGCCGATGCCTTCGGCACCTCGGTTCCCTATGGCGCGCTTTGTCTGTTCGGCATTCCCGCCGGGCTTGATCAAGATGGCTCGCGACATCAATCTCTTGTACCAGTACTGGATCCATACCGAGACGATCGGTCACCTCGGACGATCCGAAGTCGTGCTCAACACTCCGTCCCACCATCGTGTCCACCATGGCTCGAATCAGCCGTACCTCGACCGAAATCATGGGAGCATTCTCATCTGTGGGACCGGCTCTTCGGCACCTTCGAGCCCGAGGTCGACCCCGTCGTCTACGGACTCACCAATAACATCGAGACCTTCAATGTCGGTCGCATCGCCACCCACGAGTACGTCGAGATGCTCCGCGATGTGGCCCGGCCAGAGGGATGGGCCGAGCGTCTCTCGTACGTGGTCCGCGGGCCGGGGTGGGCCAAGCAGCATCGCGCCAGCCTGCCGGGACTGGATGATGGACGTGACGCTGTGTCGCCGACACGTGATCCGCTCCCATCCAAGGCCCGGCCGTCGACCACCGCAGCCTCGCTCCCGGTCTGAGCAACACCGGAAGCCGGAGCCCACGTGAGGGGCATGGCGGGTCAGTAGCGGTGAACCCTCCAGTCACGGATTCAGGCTGACCGCGTCAGAGCACCGACGTTGCCACCTGCGTGGATCGGCATCGTGTCACCCTCGACGCCGACGTTGCTGCACCAAGGGCGTCATCAGCTCAGCCAGACGGCGGAGCTTCCCCCGCATAGCCGTCGATCTTTCGGGCGAGCTCCCGAAGGACAGGGTCCTCGTTGCCGCCACCGCCCGGGATACTCGATGCCTCCGAGGTTGGCAACGATCGACAGTCGTTCAGCTACCGCCACCGAGCGTGTCAGTGCGAAGAGCTCGTGCCAGTCGCACGTCGTGGAGCTCGCGCCCGGCGGCTCGCTCGTAGCAGGCGATGAACTCGTCCCGCCGCATGAAACCGGGGACTCGACGGCCGGTGAACCGTTCGATCAGGCCATCGAGCGCAACGACCCATCCCACGTCCATCTCCCCCACCCCGATGGAGGCCAGCTCCCAATCCAGCACGGCTCGGATCTCGCCGGCTTCACCGAAGAGCACGTTGCCGATTCGGGCATCGCCCCAGCACAAGGAAAGCGGCGACGAGATGGATGGCGCCGTCGCCCTGCACCAGTCGAGGGCGTCGGCCAGGAGTGACGGTGGCGACGCGTCGGTGGCCCATTCGACGTACGACCTCCACCATCGCACCTCGTCCACCAGCGATCCCTCCGCCGCCGCGGAGAGCGCTCCCGAGGCCGGCGGGGCGCCAATCCACGCCATGGATCCGAGCGATGGTCTGCACGAACGACTCGTGCAGACCGCCGCTGGTTGTCGACCGGTGCGTCGATGAGCCAACCGTCGAGGGTTGGCACCTCCGGGCCGGGTCGACCTTCTTCGTAGGACATCACGAGGAACGGTGCTCCGACCCAGTCCTCGTCTACCTCGACGGCAATCGGGCTCGGAGCTGGGACTCCTTCCCCTTTGACCGATTTGAGGACCATGGCCTGGGCCTCGAGGTCGTAGGCCGGGAACACCGGGACGAGGGCCGGCATCCGCACAACGAATCGCTCAGCGGTTTCACGTTGGGGATGACCCTCAACGGTGATCACGACTGTCTCGTTGGCCCATCCCGAGCTCGGACGGACAAGGTCGACGACCTTCCACTGTGGGCTCGAGAAGTAGCGGGCCCCCCAGGCGGTCAGACCCTCGGCCACTCCCAGGTCGTCCCGCCGGCACGGCTTTGTTCGCCTGGGCTCACAGCGGATGACGTTACAGTCCGCCCTGTGCCGACGTGCCTCAATTCACCGCGTGGAGGAGCGTGCAGCCGTCGCGGTGATGTCCGATGCCGATCCCGCTTGCTGATCACTCGGGACGGGCCTCGATGACGACCGGGCCATTGGTTGCAGCCGATGAGGGGTTCTGCCACCAAATCGTCGAGACCCATGCTCGGGTCGCCGATGCCGATCAGTCGTGGACCGAGAAGATCTGCGCCATGGCCGCGGCCCGAGATGGATCTCTTCAGATCGGCATGGGCATGGGCAAGTACACCAATCGCAACGTCTTCGACGGGTACGGAGGGCTTTCGCAGGGCCGGGCCCAATGGGTGGTACGGGCCAGCCGACGGCTGGGCGACGAGGTCGACTCGCTCGGCGTCGGACCTCTTCACTACGAGGTGATCGAGCCTTTCCGCCGCATGCGGTTTCTCTGCGAGGAGAACGAGGCGGGCCCGTTCTCGTTCGAGTGGACGTTCGAGGCAGTGGTCCCCCCGGTGCTCGAGCAACCCGACCAGCAGTACTCGCGGCGTGGCTACCGCCGGGACATCGACGTCCTGCGCTATCACCAGGTCGGCCTGGCGTCCGGATGGGTCGAGATCGACGGCCGCCGAACCGAGATCACTCCCGAACAAGTGGTTCTCCACCCGCGACCATTCCTGGGGCGTCCGTCAGGACGTCGGGCCTGCCGGCTCGCCGATCTCGAAGGGCGGCGGGCTCCGTCCGGGAGTCAACTTCCGCTTCTCGTGGAGCCCGATGCTCCTCGAGCGGGAGGACGGCAGCCGCTACGCCATCCACCATCAGCATCGGCTCCTCTCCGCCTTCGGCTACGAGGAGAGCCGGTCCGAAGGCACGTTCGAGCATCCCGACGGCTCGGCTCGAACGAATTGCCGATCATCCACCCAGAGCTCCGTTTCGACCCGGACAACCGACGGGTGCGAGGCGGCCGACTCCACTTCACGATGGCCGATGGCACGATGCGACCAGTCGACATCGAGTCCATGGGCGACACCGGTTTCCATCTCGGTCTCGGGCTCTACTTCGGCCTGGACGGCCACCATCACGGCGAATGGCGGGGTGCCCTCCATATCGAGGGCGAGCACGTTCCCGACTGCACCGACCCGGTCGTCGCCCGCCGCATCCACCAGATACGCGATGCCGTGGTGCGCGTCGACGATCCGGTCGGAGGTGGGCGGGGATGGTGCAACCTTCAGACGGCCGTCGTCGGAGCATGGCCGGATGAGGGACTCGACGAGGAGTCATCCTTCGTCTGGGGACGACGCTTGAATGGCCGCTCGTGCTTCTGCAGCCCGAGATTGGTCAATGGCCGCCCCGAGGGTGCCGTTCGCCGGCGTTCACGGGCAGCAGCACGCAGCCGACGGCCACCACGGCCAGCAGAGGGTCCGACCCGAGGCACGAAGAGCACGAGAGCCGCCTCGGCGCCGGCCCCGACAACGGCGGCTCCGAGGACAAGGAGCGTTTGACGCTCGCGGCGCCAGGCCGCGGCCCGTGGCCAGCAGAGGCGACGACCTCGGTGAGGGCGCCGGTGAGGTACGTGGTCGAACCCTTCACGAGCGGAGCCGCCCGACCGACGGCGCTCTGGAGGCCCATGGCCGCCGCCGTCCCCGCCAGCAGGGTCAACACGAGCGGGGAGGAAACGGTGCCGCCACTGCCCTGCGGGCAACGGCGACCCCCAGTAAGAGGGCCAGCTCGATACGAGGACGCTCGCACCCCTCGGCGGCCAGGTGGAGCGACGTCGGCCGACAGATCCGGGTCGCCCACCAGTACGCCGCCGACGTAGCTGGCCAGGCTCAAGCCGGCGTGGACGGCCAGAGTGCCCTCTCGAGTCGACGCGCTGAGGCCGAGCAGAACGAGGTTGCCGGTCATCACGCTGGCGAAGACACCTTCCGGTCAGGAAGCTGAACGCGTCGCTGGCGCCCGTGGCAAGTCCCAACAGGACGACCGCCAGACCGGCCTGGCCCGTTGCCGTCGCACGGGCCGGTCGGGATTCTGCGAGGTGCCGATGACGAGCAACGTACCGGGCCGAGCACCGAGGTGTCACCACCGGTACCGCCTTGAGCGCTGCGTCAGCCGTCGAAAATGAACCGTTGCGGCGACGAAGGCGTCGACGCGGTCGATCAGGCCGACGTGATGCCTGCGCCCTTGAGCATTCGACGCAAGTCGACAACCATCTGCGTGTCGATGTCGTATGGCCCGTCGGCGGTTGGAACGATCTCGGTCTCGGCCCCAGCGTCACCTTGAGCGCCCGTCGTGTTCGTGGTCGACCGAGCCCACTGCCTCGAGGAGAGACAGGACGTCTCGCCAATCGATGTTGTGGCTCGTGGGATGCGAGAAGATCTTCTCGACAGTGGCCCGGTGGTGCGAGTCCAGCTTGATCTCCGGCATCCGGCTTCTGGCTCCTCGCTGGGTGGTCGACCGACAGCATGCAGCGCACACGCTGAAGCCGGCCGTCAGGTGCGAAGGTCCCCGGGCGGGCGGCGTTGCGCCCGAGCTCCCGATCCGGGCCTCGGTGGCGCACCGGTAGCCGCTGCGCAGCGCCCCCTCGATGTAGCCCTGGAAGTTGACCGAGGTCTGCTCGCCGGCGAAGTGGAGGTTGCCCTCGGGCTGTCCCTGGATGCCGTTGAACCCCGTGTACTGGCCGACTTTGAGGTACGAGTAGGCCCCGAGGAGGTGCGGGTCACCGGACGACCACACGTAGTAGGACTTGCCGTTGTAGGCGGCCTTGACCCCGGGGAACAGCCGGTCGAACTGGTCGAGGTAGTCAGCCAGCATGGCCGGCGGCGGGCGCACCGAGGTAGGAGTCGAGCCCGTAGCGGCTGCCCCAGTCGGTGCCCACCGTCACCCCCCGGGCAGGGCGACCAGGATCCCGGCTGTCGCCCGGCTGGTAGTTGGTGGTGTCCCACGAGCCCTGGACGACCCCGCCGCAGTACGACTCCCGGTGGCGTGGTCGGGCCGGTTCCAGACCCGGGTGGCGCACTGCACGAAGAACTTGGCGTTGCTGCCGAGCGGCTCTTCCTCGATGGCCTGGCGATGGAGGCGGGGAGATCTCGACGCCGGAGAGGTCGACCAACCGGAGGGTGGTGAAGGGCATGGCCAGGACGACGTGGTCGCGCGACGACGTCGTGGGTGGACCCGTCACTCGTCGAAGGTGCACACGAAGCCGCTTCCCTGGACGCGAACGGCGACCAGCCGTTGACCGAGGCTGACCGTGCCGTCCGGCAGGCGCTCGAGCAGGCCAGCTGATCAGCTGGTCGTTGCCCCCATGGATGTGCCACTTCTCGTCGGCGCCGGCGAGTTGCGGCGTACCGCGGGGCTGCACATCGTCGCCCCGTGCTGTCGTCCTGGCCCAGCAGATAGACGAGGTTGAGGGCCGACTCCTCGTCGGGAGGGCCGCCGAACTCGTCGAGCACCGCCGAGACGCAGAGGGCTCCGAAATCCGACCGAACGCCGCCCGGCACGTAGGTGCTCGATCCACTCGGTCACCGACATCTCGGTCGAAGTGCCGACCGCCAGCGTTGTTGCGGTTGTAGAGCTGCGGCCACGGAGCGGTCGATGAACGCGGCGTCGTGGAAGAGCTTCCATCCCCAGTCGTGCCAGTCTTGGTTGACCTGGGCCTGGGACCACGGTCGGCCGCCGAAGCGGTAGACCTGGTCGTCTGGATGTGTGCCCGACGGATAATGATCGGCGTTGTCGAGGCTGAGACCGAAACGAGGACGCCAGGTGCAGTGTCGCAGTGTGCTCGGGGTTGATGAACTCGGCGTGTTCCTCGACGTGCTGTCCATCGTCGAAGTACCCACGCAGCGTCCGGATCCGGCCGCCGGCGCACGGTGTCGTACTCGAAGACGCGAGACGGGATGCCGTGCCGAGCCCAGAGCCGGTAGGCGCAGCCCAGCCCGGCGATGCCCGAGCCCACGATCACGACCCCCCTCCGTGCCCGAGCCGGCCGACCGCGAACGGGCTCGAGCGGAGGCCTGGAGGCGCCGGCCCGCCGTCGCCATGGGCACCGCTGCGGCTCCGAGCACCATCCCTGCGTGGAGGAATCGGCGACGGGACAGGCGCTCATCGAGCCAGGCTTCGGCCTCGTCGATCCCGCACCCGGTTCGGCGAGCCATCGACGACAGCTGCCGGGCTCGACGGATGGCGGCGGCCGCCGGTCCCCTCCCCCTCGACTCCCCCGCGGTCATCAGACGCATTTTGGTCGCTCACGTCCCCAACGTGCGGGCCGTTGCGCGCGGCGACGATCGTGCCCGTCTACTCTGCCCTGGTCGGGTCGGCGACCAGGAAGGGTAGGACGTGCTCTACATCCATGAGCTCCATTCGGTGGTGGGTAAGGAGGCCAAGGCCTTCGAGGCCGCCTACCGCGACGGCTGGATGCCGGCGCTCGCTGCCAGTGGCGATGCCCGGCTGCTCTGGTACCTCGACCTGGCCCACGGCAGCGGCCTGTCCTACCGGGTCGTGACCATCACGGCGGTGACCGACGGTCGGGCCTGGCAGCGGCTCGTCCGAGCGGGTGGCGAGCGGCGACCTCCGGGCCTGGGCGCCGGGACCTCGACCGTGTGCAGCACCGGTCGGAGGCCAAGGTGCTCACTCCCCTGCCCTGGTCCGATCTCGAGTCGCCACGCTCGACGACGTCCCGGTCGAGGCCATCGAGCACGAAGCTGTCCTCTACATGGAGGACACCATGTGGCCCTTCCCCGGTCGCCTGGCCGACTACATCGAGGCGGCCGGCAAGGTCTACGCCCCGGCTCTGGCCGCCGAAGGCGCCCAGATGCAGATGCACGTCGACGCTGGCGCTCCGCTCGGTCCCCGGGGCGGGCCGGTACTCCGAGGTCGTGCTGCTTCAGAAGCTCGCTAGCCTGCCGCGCCTTTTGCGCCTCCTGACCTCCGACATTCCCGAGGAAGTGACCGGCCCGGGCTCGTGGATGCACCAGGCCCTCGAGCTACGAGACCAGTGGCGCAGTCGGCTGCTGCGCACGGCGACGTGGTCACCGCGGTGGTGAAGTGCCGGCTCCGAGACGGAGGGACCGATGCAATCCGATGACCGCGACGGTGGGAGTCGAAGCGCTGACCATGCTGTACATGCACGAGACCCACCGAGTCATGGGCAAGCACGCTTGCCGAGGTTCGAATCGCTCTATCGGGAGGAGTGGATGCCGCGGCTCTGGCCTCTTCGTCGGATGCCCGCCTGGTCTGGTATCTCAACCATGCCATGGGCAGCGGGCCCGCCTACCAGGTGGTCACGGTGACGGCCCTGGCCGATGGCCGGCCTGGGAGGAATTGGTCCGCGCGGATGACTCGGCGGTGACCTTCGCCAACTGTGCGAGCAGATCGACGTATGCCGCTACGAGTCGGAAGGGAAGCTGCTCACCCCCGTCGAGTGGTCCGCTCTGCAGGATGTCCCATCTGTCAGAGGTGGCGACGGACGGGCGAGAGCACGAGCTCACCCTCTATATGCAGGACACCGGCTGGCCGGATGCGCCACTCGACGACTACGTCGACCTCTGGAACGACGACTACTGGGCCATCATGCAAGAGACCCCGGCCGAGCATCGGCTTCTCGACGTGATCGCGTGCTTCCAGGTGGCCCACGGCACAGGCGATCCGCCCGGAGGCCATCCTCATGCAGAAGATCGTGAGCCCCGAGCTCCTCGGACATCTCCTGACCAACACCCGCGATTACGACCCCACGACCTGGCCGGGCTCCTACATGGCCAAGGGTCTCGAACTTCGGGATCAATGGGAGAGCAAGCTGTTGCGCACCAGCCGATGGTCGCCGCTCTGGTGATCATTCCCCGGTCAATGGACTGCCCCGAGCGACGACTCGACCGGATCGACGTCGCCGACGCGGCAGGGCCACGACGGAAAGGACCGTACCGCAGAGCACGAAGCCGGCCGCCAATAAGAAGGCCAGCCGGTAGCCACCCACCAGGGCGTCCACTCGGGTCGACCCCGACACGAGCAGCGACCGTGACCGCTCGGTTGCCGTCGTGCTGAGGATGGCCAGGCCCAGAGCCGCGGCCATCTGCATGGAGACGTTCACGATCCCTGATCCGAGGCCGGCGTCTTGGTGGGGCACCTCGGCCATGGCCATGGTGAGCAGCGGGATGAAGGATGCACCCGCGCCGAGACCGATGAGAAAGAGCCCGGGAAGAAGTCGGTCACGAACGATGGGTGGGCTCCGGCTCGGGCCAGGAGGACGAGCCCGGTGGCGGCGGCCAACGTGGCCGGTACCAGCACTCGTCTTCACACCGAACTGATCGACCAGTCGTGCGGTGATTCCGGCCGACATCAAGGCCATGGACAGTGACAGAGGCAAGAAGGCCGTACCGGTCTCGACAGGCGAGTAGCCCAGCACCCTCTCGAAGTACAGAGCGCCAAGAAAGAACGTCGAGAACATTCCCGGTGGCCAGAAAGCCGCGGACGATGCTCGAGGTCGTAAGCGATCGGATCCGCAGGATGCGCAGCGGCATGATCGGGTTGCGCAGCTTGGCCTCGAGGACCAGGAACGACCCGAGCAGGGCGATGGCCAATGCCCCGAAACCGAGGGTGTGCAGTGACCCCCACCCGTTCTGGGTCGTCGTGACGATGGTATACACCGCCACCATCAGCGCCGCGGTAACCAGAACCGAGCCCGTTACGTCTACCCCGTCTCGGAGCCCCAATCCGACGTTCTCGTCGATGAGGGCTCGTCCGAAGATGAAGGTGAACACACCCACCGGCACGTTGATGAAGAAGATCCAGTGCCAGTTGAGGGCCTGGGTGATGATGCCACCGACCAACAAGCCTATCGAACCACCCCCGACCGCCACGAAGATGTAGGCACTCATGGCCCGGGCCCGTTCGGCCCGCCCGGGGAACTCGGTCACGATGATGGCGACGATGACCGAGGCGGACAGGGCGCCGCCGGCCCCTTGGAGGAACCGCCCGATGATCAAGCACGGCTTGGTCTTGCGGCGACCCCACACATCACCGACGAGAGCGTGAACAAGGCGATGCCGCACAGGAAGACCCGCTTGCGGCCGACAAGGTCGCCGAGGCGACCGGCCATCAACAGCATGCTGCCAAAGGTGATCAGGAAGGCATCGACCACCCAGGTGAGGCCGGACTGGGTGAAATGCAGGTCGCGCTGGATAGCGGGCAGGGCCACGTTCACGATGGACGAGTCCAGGGCGTTCATGAACATGGCCAGGCACACCACGACCAGCGCCCACCAGCGGGTCCGGTCATTGGCGGTGGCAACCACGCTCAGCCCCTCGTCGGTCACCGAATCGTTTGTACCGTCACCGTGCGGTTGTCTTCAAATCGGCGGGAATGCTTCTCGCTGATCGTGATGGCACCAGAGTGGTGGCCACAGCCTCGCCGGATGGGGCTCCAGCTACGGCGACAAACTCGTCCAGGAAAGTGACGATGGCGTCGTTGACGGCCCCCGGATGGGTGAGGTTGGCGGTGTGCGTTCCCTCGGGAATGGCGACAACACCGCGGCAACCTGGGAGCCCGTCGGCCAGGGCCTGGGCGCGGTCCATGGGGATGGCGGCATCGGCCGTTCCGTGGACGACGAGCGCGGGGACGTCGATCTCCCCGAGCCGGCCGGTGACGTCGTCGCGGGTGAGGAGGGCGCGGCCCGGCTCGATCAAGGTCCGCGGTTCTCTGCCATCCATCGGGGGTCCACGTCCGTTGAGGTCGGCGTCACCGAGCATCATGTTCGCAGCCGCCTCGATCAGCTCGGTGGAGGGCCCATCGGCAGTCCAGGCATCCATGCCTTCCTGCAGGGCGGGCATCATCGCCGGATCCTCGGTGCCGGCTTGCGAGTCGAGCAAGACGAGGGCCACGACCCGCTGAGGGGCCAGCAAGGCCATTCGCAGGGCAACGAAACCGCCTTGGGACATGCCGCCCACCACGGCTCGATCGATGCCCAGGTGATCCAGCAAACCGAAGCAGTCCTGGGCCAGGTCCCAGTAGCTAAACGGGTTCCCGTCGAAGGCGGTCTCTCCGAAACCCCGGGCGTCCCAGGTCACCACCCGGAAGCGGTCCCGCAGGGCGGCTACCTGCGGCGCGAACATCGAGCGGTCCATGAGAAAGCCATGGGCGAACACAACGACCGGACCGGATCCCCCGCTGTCTTCATAGGCGATCGTCTGGCCATTGACCGCTGCCAGATCCACTGGATCTCCTCTGTCCTGGGTGGCCGGGATGGACTGCCTCCTGACCGGCCGTGTCGAGGCGGACCTCCCGCCATCGATCCGGTGTACCGACGCAGTCTGATGGCGAACCCTTGCCGATCTCCGGCAGTGGCGGCCAAACCCTTCCTAGCGCACTACTGCAGATATCCCTCGACAGTGCCTTCCGACCTGGTCGCCGCAGCCTCGGGATCCTTCCCGGCCTCACGGAGAGCTCGACGCTGCCGGAGCAGATCCCAGAGCCGGTCGAGCGTCACCTCGAGCTGGGCCCGTCTGACCTGCTCTTCATCAGAGAGACCCTCGCCGACGTGCCGTTCCTCGAGCTGCTTTTCCTCGTCGGCCAGCTCTCCGATGCGACCGATGATCTCCTCGTCCTCCACCCATTTTCCTTTCCGTCGGAGCTGAACCGCTGCGCCTCGCTCAGGGGTTGACCCGCTATGCCTCGCTCACAATAACGACTGCCGGGCGATTGCCTCCGGTCGCTTGCCAGTCTCAGGTGCTGGCCCGATCACTTGCCGCCACGCGAGCAGAGGCCCCGCCGAGTTCCGGCGGGGCCTCTGTCAGAAACGCGATTGATGCGACGCTACGTGATCGTGATGGCGTTGGCGGCGGTGTACGTGCCCGCTTCGGCACCGGTCTGGGTCAGCGTGATGCTCACCGTCGTGGCCGGCGCCCCCTTGGCCACCGACAGATGCACGGTGTAGCTGGCGCCCTTCTTCTTCGAGGCCTTCTTGTAAGTGACCTTGGTGACCGTTACTTCGGTGGGGTCGGAGGTCGAGAACCCGCTCGGCTTCCCTGTCCCGTCGAAGTTGGTCCCGGAGACGACCGTCGTGAGCTTCTTGCCGGGGGCAACGCTCGTCTTGGAGAAACCGGTGATGGTCGGACCGGTGACGGTTACGTTCTGGGTGTCCGTCTCGGTCGTCCCACTCGTGTTGGAGATGACCACGGTCACCAGATAGGTGCCTGGCGTGGTGTACGTATGAGTCGGTCCGGTCACCGTCCCGGTCGTGCCGGTGATGTTGACCGTGGCCGTCTGGACACCACTGCCGTCCCCGTAGTTGACGGTGGCCGAATACGCACCCGGCTCGTCGTTGGCGTCACCGATCGAGGCCACCTGAGGCGTGATCGACTGGTTCTCCTTCGGCGCGAACGACGTCGCCGACGAGGTGAAGCCCTGCTCGATCTTGAGCTGGACCTCGTTGGCCGGGTAGCTCACGACGTAGTAGTCGGGACCGAACGAGAAGCTGCTGAAGGTACCCGAGATCGGTCCGCTGATGGCGGCGTAGGTGTTACCCAAAGTGGGCGAGCCCACTGTGGTCACCGCGATCGTGCCCGACACGGTGACCGTCGTGCTCGAGGAGACGCCCCACACACCCGTGCTCGAATCGACAGTCACGCCGAGCGTGCCCGTGCTGGTGAGCGTCGAGCTACTACTCAGCCCGAGATGGCCGCCGTCGGTGACCTGCAGGGTCCCGGCATTGTTCGTGGCGGTGCCCTCGTCTTGGGTGGTGGCTGGCGCGCCGATGCTCACCGTGCCGCCGGCCTGGTTGGTCAGCGCGACACGGAGGTAGGCGGGGTTACCGCTGCCGGACGTGGAGTACGTGCCCCCCGAGCCGACGGTGACCGAGCCGGCGCCGTTGAGGATCGTGTAGCCGTTCGAAGAGACCACTTGGGCGAGCCTCCCGTCGACCGTGACGGCACTGGGGATGGCCAGCGTGGTACTGGTCGAGGCCCCGCTCACGGTCACCGTCTGGCTGGCCGGGATGGTGCCCGAGAGGGTCGCACCCCCGCTGACGAGCAACGCGCCGGTCATGGCCGAGTCGGCGATGGTGCCGCTCGTCACCGTGACTGGGTTCCCCGACTCGGCACCGCCTGATGCCGTAAAGGTGCCCGACGCGTTGAAGTTCATGGCGCCGGTGATGGTCAGGGTGCCGGCCGACTGGGTGAAGGCCGCACTGGAGGAGAGGGCGTAGGTGCCGGCTGTCACCGAGAAGCTCCCGCTGTTGGTGGTCAGTGTGCCGTTGTCTTGAGTGGTGTCGGGGGCGCCCAGCGACACGGTGCCGCCGGTGTCATTGGTCACCGGGATCCGCATGTAGGCGGGGTTCGTGCTGGTGCCGGACGTGGAGTACGTGCCGCCCGAGCCGACGGTGACCGAGCCGGCGCCGTTGAGGATCGTGTAGCCGTTCGAAGAGACCACTTGGGCGAGCGTCCCGTCGACCGTGACGGCACTGGGGATGGCCAGCGTGGTACTAGTCGAGGCCCCGCTCACGGTAACCGTCTGGCTGGCCGGGATGGTGCCCGAGAGGGTCGCACCCCCGCTGACGAGCAACGCGCCGGTCATGGCCGAGTCGGCGATGGTGCCGCTCGTGACCGTGACTGCGTTCCCCGACTCGGCACCGCCCGATGCTGTGAAGGTGCCCGACGCGTTGAAGTCCAAGGCGCCGGTGAGGGCAAGGGTGCCGGCCGCCTGGGTGAAGGCCGAACTGGAGGAGAGGGCATAGGTGCCGGCCGTCACCGAGAAGCTCCCGCTGTTAGAAGTCAGTGTGCCGTTGTCCTGGGTGGTGTCGGGAGCGCCCAGCGACACGGTGCCGCCGGAGTCGTTGGTCACCGGGACCCGCATGTAGGCCTGGTTCGAGCTGGTGCCGGACGTGGTCCATTGCCCGCCCGTTGCGATGGTCAGCGAGGGCGTGGAGGTGCCTTCGACCAACGCGTAGCCGTTCGGGGAGACCACCTGGGCCAGCGTCCCGTCGACCGTGACAGCACCGGAGACGGTCAGGCTGCTGCTCGTCGAGGCGCCGCTCAGCGTGACCGTCTGGCTGGCCGGGATGGTGCCCGAGAGGGTCGCGCTTCCGCTGACGAGGAACGCGCCCGTCATGGCCGAGTCGGTGATGGTGCCGTCGTTGACGGTAACTGCGTTCCCCGACTCGGCACCACCTCCCGCCGTAAAGGTGCCCGACCCGTTGAAGTCCATGGTGCCGGTGAGGGCAAGGGTGCCGGCCGACTGGGTGAAGCCCGAACTGGAGGAGAGGGCGTAGGCGCCGGCCGTCACCGAGAAGCTCCCGCTGTTGGTGGTCAGCGTGCCACTGTCCTGGGTGGTGTCGGGAGCGCCCAGCGACACGGTGCCGCCGGTGTCGTTGGTCACCGGTACCCGCATGTAGGCCTGGTTCGTGCTGGTGCCGGACGTGGTCCATTCGCCGCCCGAGGCGATGGTGATCGACGGCGTCCCGCTGCCTTCGATCAGCGAGTAGCCATTCGGGGAGACGAACTGGCTGATCACGCCACCGGCGTCCACCGCCGCGGCCCCGTAGAGGTCCAGCACGGAGCTCGTCGACGTCCCATCGATCTCGAGTGTCTGGGTACCGGACGACGCGCCGCCGATCTGCAGAGTGCCCGCGCTGTCCGACCCGGAGATGTCAACGGTGTATGTGCCCATCGCGTTGATGCAGACGTTGGTCGTGCTGGTCGGCACGCCCGCGCTCCAGTTGCCCGCCGTGCTCCAGCTGCCGCTGGCGCCAGTCAGCCAGTTGTCAGTGCTCGCGCCGCATGTAGGCAGCGCCGCACTTGGTGTCGCCGTGGCCACCGTGACGATGCCCGTCGTGCCGATGAATGCGAGTGCAATGGCCAGCGCCGCGGCAGGCCTCCGCATATTTCCGATCATGTTCCCCCTCCAGGGCTCGTATCGATGCCGTCGACCGGGCAGGAAGTTGTCGGGGTTCGCCGAGGACCCACCGCCCGCACTTACGCGTCAGTCAACTGCAGGCCGTATCTGATTGCAAGCGCCATAGGAACTCGCGAAAACGCCATCACACGCTCCGCGGTTGCACCCGCCCACAACGTGCCAATTGCGTACGTAGAAAGGCGTACGCGGTGTCACCGCTCCTGACTGGTAGTGACGAATTGCGATCGTCAGCGATGGCTTCGGGCGCTCGCCGATCGCTCCGACCATGTCCTCACTCGGGCCCGGTTCTCATCATCGGTCGGACGATCACCCATGTCACGGCCTGCACTACGGTCGAGCCGTGACCGACGAATCCACCCCACCGACCGAGCTCTTCTCGGTGGTCGACAAGACCGCCCTGGTCACCGGCGGAACCCGCGGCATCGGGCGGATGATCGCCTCCGGATTCGCCCGGGCCGGAGCCGAGGTCGTCGTCGCGTCACGAAAGGCCGAGGCCGTGGATGAGACGGTGGCTGCCCTGTCAGCGCTGGGAGCGTGTTCAGGCTTGGTAGCCGACCTCTCGACAGAGGCGGGGGCAGACGCCCTGGCCGAGGCCGTTGCCGCCGATCACGATCACCTCGACATCCTGGTCAACAACGCGGGAGCCACGTGGGGCGCGCCCTTGGTCGAGCACGACGCCGCCTCATGGGAGCGAGTCCTCAATCTCAACGTCCAGGGGGTGTTCCACGCCACGAAGGCCCTCCTCCCGCTGCTCCAGGCCCGTGCCACCGCCGAAGAGCCGTCGCGGGTGATCAACATCGGCTCGATCGACGGGATCCATGTGCCAACCCTCGAGACGTATTCCTATGCAGCCTCGAAGGCGGCCGTGCATCAGCTGACCCGCCACCTGGCCAAGCAGTTGGCCCCCACGATCACGGTGAACGCTGTCGCCCCTGGGCCGTTCGAGTCCAAGATGATGGCGGCGACACTCGAGGCCTTCGGCGCGCAGATCGCGGCCAGCGCGCCCCTCAAGCGCATCGGGCGTCCCGACGACATGGCCGGTGTGGCCATCTTCCTCTCCTCGAGAGCCGGGTCCTACCTGACCGGCGCAGTCATACCCGTCGACGGGGGGATCGCCACCGTCGGCTAGTGCATCCGGCCGACGCCAAACTCTGGCCGCCGATCCGTTCCTTCAGACGGCGCGCTCGATGCCCGCCGGCTCAGTCGTGAGCGACCGACCCGGTGATGGCAGCATCCAGACGAGCGAGCGTCTGCTCCATGTTGCGCCGCGTCTTGCCCGAATAGATACCCCCGAGCTTCAGCAGGACGCGTTGGTGATCGTCGGTGATGTCCCAGCTCTCGCGGACGAGCGTGCCATCCTTCGTCGTCGACTCGAGCTCGTAACGCCAGATCCGTCCGGCCAGAAAGCGACCCCACGTGCCATCAGGTTGTGTCCGCCAGGCAATGCGGCGATTGGGCTCGAACTCGACGACTCGGTTGAGCGTCTGATATCGGACGCCCATCTTCATGCCCATGCCGAACGTCGATCCGAGGCCGAGCGGCTCTCTGCCGTCTTTCGAGCCGTTGATGTCACTGAGGCCCTGGAGCGTCCCCGAGCCGTCAATCAGCGAATGCTTCGATGCGTCGCTCAGTAGTTCGAAGATTTGTTCGGGCGGGGCGGCGATGAGCCGTTCCACGGTCAGCACGTAGCCCTTCATGTCCACCTCTGATCCACGCGGTTGTGACCGCTTCTCTTCGGCTCCGCCGATCGTCGCATCCGGACGGTCATCGGTGACCTGCGTCACTGTACTTCCGGTCCATCGCCCACCTGCAGATTGCTTCCCTTCTCGCACGAGTCGACGGCGACGGGCGCGTGCACGTGACGACAGCCCCGGCGCGGGATCCAAAGCCAGACGGAGCGCCACTCAGTCGACGGCCGGCCTGGCTTCCCTGAGACCGAGGCGGCCGCGGAGGAACCCGGCCGCCTTCTCGATGCTGGCGTCGGCCTCGGGTACCAGCGGACCCGGAAACGCCTGGAAGACGTGGATCATCTCCGGCCAGACGGTGACGGGGGCGTCGACCCCGTCGGCCTGAAGACGCTCGGCCAGCGCGGTGGCGTCGTCGAGCAGAGCCTCGTTGGAGCCCACTTCGATGAGCACGGGCGGGAGTCCGACGAAGTCGGAAGCAAAGAGCGGCGATGCCAGCTCGTCTCGCGGATCGGCCGGTCCGAGGTAGGCGGCGGCCATCATGTCGAGGTTGTCCTTCGAAACCATCGGGTCCCTGTCAGCCAGGCGGTTGTAGGAGTCCGACGACTGGGTGAGATCCACCCACGGTGAGAAGCAAACCGCGGCGGCCGGAAGCTCCGATCCCATCCGTCGCCGAGCGAGGAGCACAGCCATCACCAGTCCGCCACCTGCCGAATCGCCGGCCAAGGCGATGCTCGTCACCGGGATGCCATCCGCCACCAGGGCGTCCACGGCCGTCACTCCATCTTCGACCGCGGCCGGGAACGGGTGCTCGGGGCCCAACCGGTAGTCGAGCGTAAAGACGGGACAGCCGGTGGCGACGGCAAGCCGACCGGCCAGGTTGCGATGCGTCCCCGGTGAACCGAGGCAGTACGCGCCACCGTGGAGATAGAGCACCGCCCGGTCCACGCTCGAGGAGTTCGGCACGATGTGCTCGACCGGACGACCGCCGAGAACACGCCGTCTCGATCGTGCAGCCCTCCGGTGGCTCCGCATTGGCCGCCAGCTCGTCCATGCCTCGACGCTGCGCCTCGATCGAGCCGGTGAGGATCCCTGACTCGCGGAGGAACTGGCTGATCACCGCCATCCCTTGGTGGGCCACGGCTTGCACCTCCACTCCTCTCCGCCGCTCGGCGGTGGCTGGTCACCATACCGTCGGCGCATCGAAGCTTCCCGGTGTCGTCGCGCTTTCCCACCTCTTGCCGTTCAACACTTTGCGTGGCAGACTGATCACTCTCAGCGCAGAGCGAACGCGTCGCAAATGGTGAAACGCGCGGAGATGACATGAAGGGGCAGGGGATGATCAGAGAAGGCACTGTTGGCACGCGTGCACGCTGGACACGGTGGGGACGCCTCGTTGGAGTCCTGGTGGCGGTGGCCGGGTCGCTGGTCGTGACGAGCGCCTTCTCCTCGCCCTCGGCGTCGGCCGAAGTTGGCCCCGGGGTGATCGACAACTTCTGGCTCGCCACCCCATCGGGTGCGGTCGAGCCCTACGGCGTGCCCGACTACGGCTCGCCCACTGGCCCTCTCAACCAGCCGCTGGTCGGGACGACGACCACCAACGACCATCACGGCTACTGGTTGGTGGCCGGTGACGGTGGCATCTTCAATTACGGCAACGCCGCGTTCTACGGGTCGGCCGGCAACATCGTGCTCAACAAGCCGGTGGTTGGCTTGACGGCCACCCACGACGACCAGGGCTACTGGATGGTGGCAAGCGACGGCGGGATCTTTTCCTATGGCGACGCCGTCTTCTACGGCTCGACCGGCAGCATCGTGCTCAACAAGCCGGTGGTGGGCATGGCCGTGACCCCGGACGGAAAGGGATACTGGCTGGTCGCCTCCGACGGCGGCATCTTTTCCTATGGCGACGCCGCCTTCTACGGCTCGACCGGCAGCATCGCTCTCAACCAGTCCATCGTGGGGATGGAGTCCACGCCCGATGGCAAGGGCTACTGGCTCGTAGCCGCCGACGGCGGCGTCTTCTGCTTCGGTGACGCCCGGTTCTTCGGGTCGGCGTCCGGTACCACGGGCGAACCGGTCCAGAAGCTGGTGTCAACGAGCGACGGACTGGGTTACTGGGTGCTCGAGCAGAACGGCACCGCCCTCGCCTACGGCGACGCCACCGACCAACAGCTCCCACCCCAGATCCTGTTGCTCCAACCCATCACTCCGGGTGACGATGCCGTCCTCTTCGCCTTTCAGCAGCTCGGCAAGCCCTACATCTGGGGTGGCAACGGTCCGGTGGGTTACGACTGTTCGGGCTTGGCCCTCGCCTCGTGGGAGCACGGGGCCGGGATTGGATTCGCCCGGGTGGCGGACGATCAATACGAGACGGCCGGAGTGCCGGTGGCGTTGAACGATCTCCAGGCCGGTGACCTCGTCTTCTGGGGTGACAATCAAAGCGACTGGACGACCGTGTACCACACCGCCATCTACGTGGGCGGGGACGACATCGTCGAGGCGACGGGCGACCAGGTACAGCTCAACACCATCGGCCAGTGGGGCTTGGACAACCTCATGCCCAACGGACGCCGGCCCTGAACGGACCGATCCCCGATCTTCGTCCCCGCACCCTGAGCAGCTGATCCCGAAGGCCCGCGTCAGCGGGCATGTCGGCACCTGAGGTCGAGACGGGCCCTTCGGCTCTGCCTTCCCCAGTCCGCTCGAGCAGGTCGGGAGATCCGGCCGTGTACGGTGCGAAGCAGGTGCGCCACACCGCTGGTGCGCCGGTCGTCGACGCCGTTCGGCGAACGTGAGGAGCAGCCATGAGCACCTTTCCCTACGCCGACCGATTCCCGATCCACCGACAGCTTCCCCAAATGGGCACGCCTCGGCGAGACCTCCTCGAGGAGCTCTCCGCCATGGCCAGCGAAGAGGACGCGGGCTGGGAGTCGGGCACCTGCTCGGGGACCATGTACTGCGGCGACCACGACCACTACCACTTCCTCACCGAAGTCTTCGGCCTCTTCGCTCATGTGAACGTGCTGCAACGCGGACATGTGTCCGAGCGCGACGAAGTTTGAGGCCGAGATCATCGCCATGACACTCGACCTCCTGCACGCCGAGGTCATCGAGGATGGAGAGCCTGCCGGTCTGGTCACGACGGGTGGCACCGGCAGCATCGCCCACGCCCTCCTCGCCTATCGGGACCACGCCGCACAGACGAAAGGCACGACTCGCCCGAACGTGGTCAAGCCGGAGACGGCTCATCCCGCCTTCGACAAGGCCTGCCATCTGTTCGGCATCGAGCTGCGGCGCGCACCGGTCGATCCGAAGTCGACGCTCGTCGATGTCGATTGGGTCGCCGATCACATCGACGAGGACACGGTGGCCGTCATCGGATCGGCGTGCAATTACGGCTACGGAACGATCGACCCCATCGCCGAGCTGTCCGACATCGCCATCGAACGCGGGGTTGGCCTCCATGTGGACGGATGTCTCGGTGGCTTCATCCTCCCCTTCGGACAGGAGCTGGGCTACGACATCCCGGTCTTCGACTACCGCGTGCCCGGAGTGACGTCGATCTCGGCCGACACCCACAAGTACGGCTACGCCCTGAAGGGCACATCGGTGCTCACCTTTCGGGACAAATCCCTGCGCAACGCCCAGTACTTCTTCCAGACCGATTGGAGCGGAGGTAAGTACTGCTCCCCGGGAATGGAGGGATCACGCTCAGGGGGGCTCATCGCAGCCACCTGGGCGTCCATGGTCCAACTCGGGCCGCGAGGGCTACCTCGGCTACGCCCGGGCCATCTTCGAGACGGCCCGAGCCATGCGGGCCGCCGTCACCTCGCATCCCGAGCTCCAACTCCTCGGGGAGCCGACCTTCCTGTTCAGCTTCACGGCCGAGGGCTTCGACGTCTACCACGTGAACGACTTCATGCGACGACGTGGATGGCGCTTCAACGGGCAGCAATACCCGAACGCGCTGCACATGGCGGTCACCCGCCCACAGACGCAGCCCGGAGTCGTCGAGCGGTTCGCGGCCGACCTGGCGGAGGCCGTCGCCTACGGGCGCGACCATGCCGCCGAGCAACCGCAGAGCGGGGCCATCTACGGCGGGGTGGCTGGGGGCATGACCGGCGAGGCCGATGAGTTCATCCGATCGGTCATGACTGACCTCATGGACAGTCAGCAGTCGATTCCGGCCGACGCCTGACTCTCGACCGTCGCGTCACTCGCCTCGGCCGGCCAACGGGCCAGTGGTGGTCCGTTCTCAGCGAACGGGCGCCCCTGACCACTTGGCCCGAGGTGGGAGCTCGGCCGCGGCCGTCTCCGCACCGATGGTCCGTTGGTAGTGCCAGCGAGTGAACTGCTGGGCCGTCATCGGGCGCGCCAGCACGTAACCCTGGGCTTTGTCGCAGCCGAGCTCGGCCAGCGTTGACCACGTCTGCTCGTCCTCCACCCCCTCGGCCACGGTGCGCAGGCCCAAGTTGCGAGCCAGGTCGATGACCGACCGGACGATGACGGCGTCGTCGTGGTCCTTTCCCATGTCGATCACGAAGGACCTGTCGATCTTGAGCTCGGCGACGGGTAGGTCGCGGAGATAGGCCAAGGACGAGTACCCCGTTCCGAAGTCGTCGATGGCCAGCACCACCCCCATCTCGGCCAGCTCGCCGAGGACCCGACTGGCTCGTTTGGCGTCGGCCATGATCACCGTCTCGGTGATCTCGAGCTCGAGCAACCAGCCGGGCACCTGCCATCGCTCGAGCGCGTCGGCCACCGTGCCGGGGAGGGCGGAATCCAGCAGGCACCGGGTAGACAGGTTGACGGCCACCGACAAGCGGCTCGGTCCCGCGCTCCATCGACGCCTCCAGCCAAGCCCGGCACTGGCGTAAGGCGGCGTCGAGCACCCACACGGTGATGGGCTCGATGAGACCGCTGCGCTCCGCGTCGGCGATGAACCGGTCGGGCTGGAGCAGGCCGAGGTTGGGATGGCGCCAGCGAATGAGCGCCTCGGCACCACACACCTCGTTGGTCCGCATGCGAGCGGTGGGTTGGAAGTGGAGCAGGAACTCGTCACGAGCGAGCGCAGTGCGCAGATCGCCGAGTAGGGCCAGATGAGCCGGGGTGTTCACGTTGAATTGGTCGGCATAGACGACGACCTTGCCCTTCGCCTCCTTGGCCGCGTACATGGCCACGTCGGCACGCTGCAGCAGCTGCCCGGCGTTCGTGCCGTTGTCGGGGGCAATGGCGATGCCGCAGCTGGCGCCGATGGCCAGCTCGATAGCGTCGATCTCGAACGGTTCCTCGAGCACGGCCACGATCCGCTCAGCGATGCGAACGGCGTCCTCACATGCGTCGATGTCGGGCAACAGGACACAGAACTCGTCACCACCCAGTCGGGCCACCAGGTCGCCTGCCCGTAGCACGTTGCGTACGCGAGGACCGACGTCGACCAGAATCCGGTCGCCGCACTGGTGACCGAGCGTGTCGTTGATCTCCTTGAATCGGTCGAGGTCGAACAACAGGACGGCGGTGGTGGAATCGGGCAGCTCCGCCAGCACCTCATCGGTCCGCTCGTAGAAGTACGCCCGGTTGGGCAGGCTGGTCAGGATGTCGTGGAGCGCCTGATAGGCCAGGCGCGCCTCGGCCTTCTCTTTCACCGCTCCGGTAGCGCCGGCCATGCGGACCACGATGACCAGCACGCAGGCACCGAGGGCGCCGATGGCCTCGGCGTCGAGCCGAGGGAGGAACGACGGTGTCACGCCGAGTCCAACCAGGAGCTGGGCGACGACGATGGCGAAGAGGGTCCATCCGAGGGTGGCCCGCCAGCGGGCCGCGCCGCACTGCTCGAGCTCCTCGAGCGCCACGAAGACGAAGGCCATGCCGAGCACCGGGCCCCAGCCGGTCATGTAGATGACGACGGCAACGCTCGCCATGTGGAAGGCGATCCGGGCATGCAGCTTGAGCGAACCGACCGGTGCATCGCGCCAGCGCTCGAGGGGGGCCGATATGACGGCCGTACCCACGATGACGGCCACGTAGGACCAAATGGGCAATCGGGCGATGAGCCCGTACTGGCGGAAGACGGCCAAGACAACCAGAGCCAGCGGCCCCACTACATAGGCCAGCACGACCGGCGACAGTCCCTTCCCGGAGTCCTCGGGCTCCTCGGGCTCGTCGGGGACAGCGGAGACGGTGGTGGTGGCCTCGTCGGGAGCGGCTTCCGAAGTGCGCCTTCGGCGCTCGAAACGCGTGCCTCCCGGAGGGCGAATGTCCACGGTTCTCTATCGGCAACCCCCCGGCGCCGCTGAAGGCGCCGGTTCTGGGCCGGCATCGGCGGTGGTCGAGAGTTCGCCCAGGTCAGAGCAGCTGAGCCCCAGCCAAGCCAGGCTCAGGGCGGCCCCGTGGGCCCGCTCACGACGCCCAGGCCGACCCCATCACCGAGTCGCCGGCCACCCGACCGGTGACCAGAGCGAGCGGATCGGCCACCAAGGGGTTCCAGCGGATGGTGAGACGGGCCTGACCGAGGCCGGGGACTGGGACGTCGACCTCTGCCGTGACGGCCGATTGCGTCACCCGGACCTCCCCCGATACGGGCACCCCGGCCACCAGTTGATCGCGTGACAGCTCGAGGACCGCTCCACCGTCTCGAAGCCGCACCGTCCCGCCGTGCAACCCGTGGTCGAGGGAGGCGTCGATGGCCTCGTTGCGGGACCGGGCATCGCCCACCGTGGCCACGGCCGCCGCCGCGGCCCGCAGGGCGATCAGCGGCGCAGTGTTCCCTGGCGTGGCGGTGAGCGGGGGCTGTTGGCCGATGGACTCGGCGTAGATGCCGACAGTGTCGATGGGAGGAACCGCGGACGCACAGGAGACATCGAGGTGCCACAGGGCGGAGGGCGCCGCCACAAACTGACGGACCAGCTCAGAGCCGCAGGCCGTATCGCCTTCACCGACCACATGGGTGGCGTTGGCCAGCTCGACGAATCGGGTGTCGGCACCGAGCTCGCCCATGACTTGGGAGACGCCCGATGGCGGCGTCCAGGTATCGAACTCGCCCCCCAGGATGAGCACCGGGAGGTCAGCCGGCAAGAGTGGCGCTGTGCTGGTCGTCGGGGGTTGGGCGTCGACGGGAGTGGGCCACGACGCGCAGGCCGTGTAGGCCTCGGTGTTCTCGTCCTGGCCCAGCCATTCGGCCGTGGTGAACGGCGCGAACGTCGACGAAGGCAACGAGCTTTCGGCGGCGGCCAGCTGCTCGAGGCGGACGCTCGTCGGCGCCGTCATGTCGAACAGCTGCGGATAGTCGAGGCAGGACACCGCGAAGTAGAGGTCGCCCGAGTACGAGCCGGCCGGGATCCCGAAGTAGGCCTCGTCGACGCCCAGCCGCTGGGCGTAGAGGCGGAGCAGCGGCGCCGGGTCATCGGCGTCGAGCAGGGCGCGGGCCGAGGCGTCGAGGCCCCGGTACATGAGCGGGTCCTCTGCCGCGTCGTTGACCAGATCGACGAGGCCGACCACGCCCATGGTGACCCTTTCACGCCTGCCGTCCGGGCCTGGCACCATCCCCTCGACGGGAGCGCGTCGGAGCCGGGCGGCCAGCTCACCGATCCTCGCCCAGGAGCTCCCCGGCGCCGCCTCGGCGCAGGCAGGGCTCCGGCTGCAGGCCTCGTCGAAATCGGCGGGCATCGACTGGATGGTGCTGCGATACCACGGATCGAGGTCCTGGACGGCGTAGGTCGAGTCGAGCACCACCGACCGTACGAGGTTCGGGTAGCGGCTGGCGAACACCTGGGCGAAGAAGGAGCCGTACGAGTCCCCATAGAGGTCGACCGGCCCGACATCGAGAGCGCGGACGACAGCGGCCACGTCCTCTGCGGCCGCGGCCGAGGTGAAGAGGTCGGACGCGTCGACCCAGTCGCCCGACGGCGTTCGCCAACGGTGGTCGAGCGACGTGCCACAGGCACCCACGACCAGTCGGAAGGCGCTTCCGCTGGCCTGGCCTTTGAAGTTCTGGAGGGCCGGGCAGTCGAGAGGCGTCGAGCTGCCGGTCCCCCGTAGGTCTACGGCGAGCAGGTTCCGGTGCTCGAGGAGAGGACCGTACATGGGGCGGTAGCAGCAACCGACGGAGCCGACGGACGGATACCCCGGGCCGCCCTCGACCGGCATCACCGTGCCCAGAGTGGGGCCGGGATCCACGGCCGGGTACCAGCGGTATGCCACCTTGATCTCGACGCCGTCCGGGTGAAGGTGATCGAGGGGCACGGCTAGGTGACCGCAGTAGGCCAGCGGTGACGACCCGCAGCGCACGAGGGTCTGTGTGCCGACGTCGAGCTGGCCCGACATCGGCGCCGACCGTTGCTTCGAAACAGCCGTCTGTTCCCGACGAGGTCGGGCGGCCCTCGCATCGGCTCGAGGTCGGGCGACGGATCCGGGGCGCCCGGGGGACGCGGCCGATGCAGGCCCAGAGCTCGATGCGACGCCCCCCGTGACCGTGGCGCACACCAGGGCAAGGGCCATCGCAATCGAGCGACGTCTCTCTCTCATGCGCACACGCCCCTCATTGCTCCACCGTGATGATCAGAGTGGAGGCGACGATCAGATTGGACGATCAGATTGTGTACGCCAGGTTGGCCATGAGCTGCTCGGCCAGTTGGCGATCACCACCCAGCTCGGCACGGCCGAGGCGGTCGGACTCGGGGTCGTGACGCCCGCCCACCAGTCGGAGGAAGAGTGGAACCGGCATGGTGACCTCGACCGTGGCTGGCCCGTCGAGGGCGTCGGTGACCGTCGCCCGCCCGTCGACGGAAACGAGAAGGGTGCGCGACGCCGGCCCGGTGAGCTCGATGCGGACCTTCGAGCCGTCGGGAAGGGCGGCTCGGCGTCCGACGATGTAACCCAACCCGGTCGTCACCTCGTCGAGGCACGACTCGAGGTCGGCGGCGTCGTTGCGGGGCGGGACACCGAGGGCCAATCGCATGTCGTGCTCGTGCATGTAGCAGTCGAAGTGACGGATCCGCATGAACCGGCCGTAGCTCTCGTCGCGGCCAACCGGCGTCCATGACGGCGCATCGAACGCAGCCTGGTCCATGGCCTCGAGGGCGCCCAGCCGTTGGTTCGTCACCTCCCCGAAGCGGTCGAGCAGCTGCTCGTCAGGCAACGATCGCAGGGACTCCGACCCAGACCTCGTTGGCCTCGGCGATCGGGTTGTGGAGGTGGTCCCGACCGGAGATCTCGACGATCGGTGGCGAGATCCCGCACAATCCCGACTCGGTTCCCACCAGATGGGCGAGCACGTCGTGGATGGACCAGCCGGGGAGGGAGCTCGGCTGCGCCCACTGCGTCAGCACGTCAGCGTTCGGCAGAAGTCGACGATGGCCGCGAACTCGCCGCGCAGGAGCTCGATGGTCCGATCTCGGTCAACGACGGTGGGCACCGTGGTCACCGTAGTCCTGGGCGAAACTCCCGGCTCCCGACCCCCGCCACCGCCCGAACGAGCGATCGGTGCCGGTTCGAGAGCGGCTCGGTTGCTCGATGGTCATCGTCCCTGCTCAACCAAACGGCAAACGGAGCCGATAGGAGGCAACAGAGACAAGGGCCGGGATGGAGCAGACGAAAACTCACCTTTGGAAGTTCATGCTGGTCGCGGGCCTTTGTGCCGTGGGCTGCTACTTCGCGCTCCCGAGCCGCGACGCTCAGTACGTCGCCGGCGCGGTCATCGGCTCGTCTCGGTGCTCTGCATCGTGGGCGGTGTCGTCCTCCATCGGCCCGAGGACCGGGCCAGCTGGCTCTTGCTGGCCGCTGGTGGCTTCTGCTTCTTCGCCGCCGAGGGCCTCTGGAACCTTCCCGCGCCGTCCACCACGCGCCCATCGCGCTTCCCCTCCCTGGTGGATGGGCTCTACCTGATGCGGGTACGTGCTCACCTTCATCGGTGTCTTGCGCCTGTCGCGAAACCCGAACCGGTCAGCCCGCCGCGAGGACTATGCCGACGCCGCCATCGTCACCATCGGCGCCCTGGGCTCATGTGGTATTTCGTGATGGGCCCCGAGGTCCACAACCCCTCCCTCGTACCTCCTGCCCTGGCCGTGACCGTCACCTACTCGGTCATGGACATCCTGCTCATCTTCGTGGTCTTCCGGGCGATCGTCTTCGGGCTCGAGCTTCGCCCTTACCAGGGCGATCATCGCCGCGGCTCTCCTCGACCTGTTCGCCGGTGACTTCACCTACGGGCATCCTCGCCGTACACGGTGACTATCGAACGGGCAGCCCGGCCGACGCTTGGTACCTCCTCGGGTTCGTGCTGATGGGCGTGGCCGCCCTGCATCCCTCGGTCGGCGAGCCCGTCCGCATCGAGCCCAAACGGGTGCCGAACGTCTACCAACGCGACATGGCCGGGCAACGCCGTCTGCCCCTCGTCGCCTTCGCGGGGTTCGTCCCGGCCGGCATCTTGGTGGTGACGAGCGCTTTGAGCCTGCCGGTCGACGTCTCCTTCATGGCTGCTCTGTCGCTCGCCGTGACCACGCTCATCTACCTCCGCATGATGTGGCTGATCGGCCGCATCACCGGGCAGACCAACGAGCTCGAGGTCCACGCCCGAGCCCTCGAGGCGTCGCACCGCCAGCGCGACGCCCTCGAGTCTGATCTGCGGCACCTGGCTTTCCACGACGAGCTGACCGGGCTCGCCAACCGAGCCCTCCTGCACGACCGGGTCGAGCACGCCCTGGCCGGGTTGGGCCGGTCGGGCCCACACGGTGGCACTGTTCTTCGGCGACCTCGACGGGTTCAAGACCGTCAACGACACGATGGGCCACGACATCGGCGACAACGTCCTGCGGCGGGCCAGTCGCCTCTTGAGCTCCGATCGTGCGCCCGGGCGACACGGTGGCCCGGCTCGGTGGTGACGAGTTCGCCGTGCTCATGGTGGACGTCGAACGCGAGGAGGCCGCCGTCGACTTCGCCCACCGCATCGTCTCGGTCCTCCGCGACGCGCCCGACTTCGAGGGTCAGCAGGTCGGTCTCTCGATCAGCGTGGGCGTGGCCTTTGCCGAGCCCGGCAAGTCGACGGAGCAGCTGCTGAGCGAGGCCGACTCGGCCATGTACGAGGCCAAGGAGAAGGGCAAGAACCGGGTCGAGGTGTACGAGTCGTCCATGCGGTCGCGCATGCTCGAGCGCCTCGAGATGACCAACGGATTCCGTTGGGCGCTCGGCCGCTCCGAGCTCTTCCTCCAGTACCAACCCATCGTCTCCCTCTCGGACCGGCAGCTGCACGGGTTCGAGGCTCTCGTGCGCTGGAGCCACCCGACCCTCGGACTGCTCCCTCCGCTGCAGTTCATCCCCATCGCCGAGGAGACCGGCTTCATCGTGCCCCTCGGTCGATGGGTGCTGGCCGAGGCCTGCGAGCAGCTGGCCATGATGGTGTCGCGAGTCGGGCGAAGAGCTGACCCTGTCGGTCAACCTGTCGCGCCGCCAGCTCACCTCCCAACACCTGGCCGACGAGGTCCGAACGGCGCTGGCCCTCAGTGGGCTCGACCCGCACCAGCTCATCCTCGAGATCACCGAGAGCGTCCTCATGGAAGACCCCGAGCGCGCCGAGCTCGCGCTGCGCGACCTCCGCGACATCGGCATCCGCATCGGCGTGGACGACTTCGGGACCGGCTACTCCTCGCTCAGCCACCTGCAGCGCTTCCCGGTCGACGTCCTCAAGATCGACAAGTCGTTCATCGACCCGCTGACCAGCTCTCGACCCGACAACTCGGCGCTGGTCATCGCCATCCTCGGCTTGGCTCGCAGCCTCGAACTCGAAGTCATCGCCGAGGGGATCGAGCACGAAGGTCAGCTCCACCGGCTCATCGAGCTCGGCTGCGAGATGGGCCAGGGGTTCCTCATGGCCCATCCGCTGGATCGAGACGATGCCCGCTCGCTGGTGGCCGACTACGCTGGCGCGGCCCTCACCTGACCGCTCGGCTCGTCGCGACGGGCGCCGAGCAGCGTCCGGGTCGGGTGGACGACGTCATGACCAGCGTGCAGATCGACTACACGGCCACCGAGCTGCTGGCCGATCCTGACTTCGTCGAGCCGCTCGTCGTGGGCGATGTTCGCTGTCACGGCGGCTTCCTCGACGACGGCACCTACGTCTCACCTCGAACCAAGCACCGGTGGCCGGCCATCCGGGCGTGGGAGGAGCGAGCGGTCGGCGCACCTTCGGCACACCCATCCTCGACGTCCCGCTCGAGACGTGGCCCGAGAACTTCCCGAACGTCGACCAGACCAAGTTCCTGCTGCAAAAGGGCGTGCCCGGCCCGACCATCAGCTCCCTCACCCGCATCGGGACGGTCGAGGGGTTCGGGGGCATGCTCCGCCTCATCGAGGTCCCCGACTGGCGGTCCTGCTTCGAAGAGGACGTCGACGGCACCGCCATCGCTCACATCGACGGCGGACTGTTCGAAGCCCACGCCCGCGACGAGGCCGGGCACGGCGAGCAGGCCGGGCACAACCGGATGTGGTTCGTAGCCCGGGACATCGCCTTCGAGCACCCGTGGACCGAGGACGAGACGGCCCGGATGCTGAGCCGGATGGGCATCGGAGCCGGTGCGGCCTCCGGCGGCCGGGGAGCGTTGCCGGCACGGACGACGGCGCCCCGCATCCTGCCCGACGACATCGATCCCGCCCTCGAGACGATCGCCACCCGCATGATCGGCCTCCTCCTCATCGAGATCAGCGCCTTCCACGGATTTCGCTGGGCCGAGGCCGTCCTCTCCGACCGCGACCTCGTGGCCGGCGACGGCCAGGCGGCCACCCTGGTCTCCTACATCCGCTCGGACGAGACACCGCACGTCGCCTGGTTGCGCACCGCCCTCTCCGAGATGCGCGACCGCACCTGGATCGGAACGAGCGGGCGCCGCTACCAGGGAACGGAGATGATCGGACGGCTCTGGGACCGGGCGCTCGCCGACTCGCTCAACGTTCGCCGCCGCGAGAACCTCACCTTCCTCATGGGGGAGATCGAGCTGGCTGTCGAGGGTCGGCCCGACGCCGACTGACCTGATCGCAGAGATGCTGTCGCTCGGATCGGTGGTGCGGCCGGCCGACGGCTCGCTGGCCGACGGGCCGATCCTCAGACCAGCCCCTCGAGCCGATGACCGAGCCATCGCGACGGCTGTCGGCGGCCGCCCGTGCGTCGACCGGCTGGCCCGGGTCAGGGGGACCGTTGAGGTTCGGCATCTTCTACGAGCACCAGATGGCGCGGCCGTGGGAGGAGGACAGCGAGCAGCGGCTCATGGCCAACGCCCTCGACCAGATCGAGCTTGCCGACCGCGTCGGCATCCAGTACCTCTGGGAGGTCGAGCACCACTTCCTCGAGGAGTACTCGCACTCGAGCGCGCCCGAGGTCTTCCTGGCCGCGGCCAGTCAACGCACCAAGCGCATGCGGCTCGGGCACGGCATCGTCCAGACGGCGCCGGGCTACAACCATCCGGCACGGGTGGCCGAGCGGATCGCCACTCTCGACCTCGTGTCCGGCGGACGGGTCGAGTTCGGATCGGGCGAGTCCTCCTCCGAGGCCGAGCTCGGCGGCTTCGGTGTGGATCGTGTCACCAAGCGTGAGGCGTGGCTCGAGGGCCTCGAGGTAGCCATCCGCTGCATGACCGAAACGCCCTTCGCCGGCGTCGACGGTGCCTTCGTGACCATGCCGCCTCGCAACGTGGTGCCGAAGCCCGTCCAGAAGCCGCATCCGCCGCTGTGGGTGGCGTGCAGTCGGCGCGACACCATCCTGCTGGCAGCCGAGAAAGGCATCGGCGCTCTGAGCTTCGCCTTCATCGAGCCCGAGGACGCCCGACAATGGGTCGAGGACTACGAGGCCGTCCTGGCCAAGGACTGCGTCCCCGTGGGCCTGGCCGTCAATCCGCAGGTGGCCTGCGTGACGCCCATGATGTGCGCGGCCAACGAGGACGACGCGCTGGCCCGGGGGCTCGAAGGGGCCAACTTCTTCGGATACTCGCTCGCTCACTATTACGTCTTCGGTGATCATGTCCCGGCTACGACCAATGTCTGGGAAGAGTTCCTCGAGCGCCGAGGGAAGCATGGCTATTCACCCGAGGCCGCCTTGGCCATGCGCCGCGAGACCCTCGGCGCCAAGGTGGCCGCCGGCAACGAGACCGGACTGCGAGGAGCGATCGGCACGCCCGAACAGCTCCGCAACTTCCTGCGCCGGTACGAAGAAGCGGGCGTGGACCAGCTCATCTTCGTCATGCAGGCCGGTCACAACCGACACGAGCACATCATGGAATCGATCGAGCGATTCGGGAACGAGGTGCTTCCCGAATTCGCAGAGCGAGACGAAGCGGCCGTGGCGGCCAAGGCTCGCCGCTTGGAACCCGTCGTCGAGCGGGCGCTGGCCCGACGGCCGCGGCCGCCGTCGACGATGCCGGACGACTACGTCATCCGGGCCATCCCCAAGCAGATGGTCGAAGCGGCCCAGAGCGAGCCGGCTCGTCAGTGGCTCGAGGAACTGGCCGACAAGCAAGCAGCCGGCGTCCTCGACGAGGAGTTCCAGCGGCTGGTCGACGGCTAGGCAGGCGGCTTCGATTGGGCTCGCACCCCTTCCAGCCTGCGGGGGCGCGACGTTCGGTGCGCTCGGTAGCCAATAGGCTGGTCGTATGAGCATCGCCGAGCCGTCGCCCGGCAGCGGCCAGGTCGAAGACGGCCAGACAGTCGATCTCGAGCTCGCCATCGACGGCATGCACTGCGAGTCGTGCGTCGCACTCATCGAGGAGGTCCTCCTCGAGCAGACCGGTGTGCGGTCGGCCTCGGTCGACCTGGCGTCCGCTACCGCCGTCGTGCGTTTCGATCCCGCCATCCTCGGGACGGATGCCTTGCAGTCGGCCATCGCGGAGGTCGGTTACTCGGCGACACCGACCGGCTAGGAGCGCCACATGGCCACGACGGCGCCCGAGTCAGGGATCCTGGCCGATCATCTCGAGCCTGCTCTCGACACGGCCGAGCTGACCGTTGGCGGCATGCACTGCAGCTCCTGCGCGACACGGATCCAACGCTCCCTCGGCAAGCTACCGGCGGTGGCCAGCGCGTCGGTCAACCTGGCCACCAACCGGGCTTTCGTCGCCTACGATCCCGCCCGCGTCGGACCCGAGGAGCTGTGCCAGGCGGTGACCGACGCCGGTTACCAGGCGTCGCCGGTCACTGATGAACGACCCGAACGCAGGCCGAGGGGGGCCGACCCGGACCGATGGGCGCTGCGAGCCACCGTTTCGTGGCCCCTGGCTGTGGTCGCCCTCCTCGTTTCTGTTCTGGCCCCGGAGACGTCGGCCGCGGGTTGGACGGTGCTCCTCCTCGGGGTGATCGTCGAGCTGGCCGGCGGTTGGCCGTTCCTCCGTGACGCGGCCCGGTTGCTGCGCCATGGGGCCACCAGCATGGACACCCTCATCTCCCTCGGGACGCTGGCCGCCCTCTCGGTCAGCGCGGTCGAGGCCATCGCCCTCGGTGGCCGCCACGTCCATCTCGGAGGAAGCGGCGCCTTCGCCGCCCGCCTGCATGGCGTCATGGCGCCCCTCATCGTGGCCATCCTGGTCACGGGTCGTGCCATCGAAGCCCGGGCCCGGGCCCGAGCGACCCATGCCCTGCATTCGCTCCTCTCCCTCCGACCCCCCACTGCCCGGGTGGTCGCCGGTCCCGAGGACGAGTCGGGTGAGCTCGTGAGCCCGGAGAGCGTCCCGGTCGGCGCCCTCGTCCGGGTCCGTCCGAGCGAAGCCATCCCGCTCGACGGCGAAGTGGTGGCGGGATGGTCAGCGGTCGACGAATCGATGCTCACCGGCGAGCCGCTGCCCGTCGACCGCGGCCCCGGGAGCCCGGTCACCGGAGGCACCCGCAACGGAAGCGGCGTCCTTGTGGTGCGGGTCACTGCCGTCGCCGCCGAATCCGTGCTCGCTTCCCTTCAGCGCATGGTGGAGGACGCCCAGCGCGACAAGTCCCCTCTGCAGGCGGTCGCCGACCGCATCAGCCGGGTGTTCGTCCCGGCCGTCCTGGCCGGGTCACTCGCCACCTTCCTCGTGTGGTGGCTGGTGGTGGACAACTTCGGCAAGGGAATCCTCAGTGGCCTCGCTGTTCTCCTCGTAGCCTGTCCCTGCGCCATGGGCCTGGCCGCGCCGGTGGCCATGATGGTGGGCACGGGCCGGGCCTCCGCCCTCGGAATCTTCATCCGGAGCGGCCAGGCCCTCGAGCAGCTGGCCAAGGTCGACCTCGTGGTCTTCGACAAGACGGGGACGCTCACCGAGCATCGGGCCACGGTGACCTCCGTCATCGCCGCGCCCGACTGGTCGAAGGAGCGTGTGCTGGCCGTGGCTGCCGCGGTGGAGCTGGACAGCGACCATCCGATCGCCCGGGCCATCGTCGACGCAGCCTCCGGTCCTTTGCCAACCGCGCACGACGTCAAAGACGTCCCGGGCACCGGTGCAGGCGGGACGGTCGAGGGACAGCTCGTGGCCGTTCGACGATTCGAGCGCGAGTACCTGGACCAGGGGGCAGGAGCGTCGATCGGCGAGGCCGTCGACGAGCGGCAGCGACGCGGCGAGACGGTGGTGGCCGTCCTGTGCGACGACGAGTTGGTTGGGGCCATCGCCGTGACCACACCCCTCCGGCCGGAGGCCGCCGATGCCGTGGCAACATTGCACCGCCTCGAGCTGCGCACGGCGGTGTTGAGTGGCGATACCCAACCCGCCGTGCGGGTGGCGGCCACCGAGCTCGGTATCGATGAAGCGGCCGGCGCGCTGTCACCGGCCGACAAGGTGACCGAGCTGCGCAGCTTGCGGGCCGCCGACCACCGGGTGGTGATGGTCGGCGACGGCGTCAACGACGCGCCCGCCCTGGCCGCGGCCGATGTCGGCTGCGCGGTCGGGAGCGGCTCGGATGCAGCCTTGGCCAACAGCGACGTCGCCCTGTTGGGGAACGACCTTCGGGGAGTTCCATCCGCCATCGGGCTGGCGCGCTCGACCTATTCCGTCATCGTCCAGAATTTCGGATGGGCCATGGGCTACAACGCCGCCGCCCTTCCTCTGGCCGCCATCGGCTTCCTCGACCCTCTGGTGGCCGCGGTGGCCATGGGACTCTCGAGCCTGCTCGTCGTGGCCAATAGCCTGCGCCTCACTCGGATCGGCCGGGCCCGGGCAGGACGGCAAGCGGCCGTGCCCACGGTGCGCCGCGGCCGCCGAGCGGTCGCTCTGTCGGTGGCCCTGCCCATCGTCCTCTTTGCCGGCCTCACTGTCGTGAGCCAATTGGTGTCACCGGCCAGAGGCCAATCTCTCCTGCCCGCCCTTCCCTCCATCACCACCACCGCGCTGCCGGCCGGTGGCTCGGTCGAGACCTACTTCGACCCGGGTACCCCGGGGGTCAACCAGTTCCACCTCATCTTCTCGGGGCCAGTGGGCGCCGTCGGCTCGACCCATCCCGAGGTCAGGGCCAGCCAGAACGGCGGCCCGGGCCTCTTCCTTCGCCAGCTCCGGGTCAGCACCGGACACTTCAGCGACATCGTGGTGCTCGCCCCGGGACGCTGGGCCTTCGACGTGACCAGCCCCTTCGGTCGCCGCACGGTGTCCTTCACCATCCACCTCAGGGTGCGCTGATCCAGTCGTCGGGGAGACTCTGCCTGGGAGCCGCTCGCCCTCCCCGCACGCCCAGGGGTCTGCCGGGCAGCACCGCCTGCAACGCGTCGGTCACCCTCCGTGCGGAGGCGGCGACCAGCAGGAGGCGAGGGATCACGCTCGTACCGCCCCGCTCAACGGGCCCGCCTTCAGTAGGCTGACCCTATGGTCACTCGGACAATTCGCCTGCTCGCCGCGCTCGCGATGGTCATCACGGCCGTCGGCATCGGCATCATCGCATCGACGGCGGCCGGTGCGAACTCGTCATCGGCGACCTACGTCACCCTGCAGGGCAACACGTACACTCCGAAGGCCCCGCCGGGTGGGACCGACGACTACCACTGCACCCTCGTCAACCCGCACCTCACATCCAACAAGTTCATCGTCGGCGACCAGTTCTTCCCGAACGATCCCAAGGGCAGGCAAGAGGTCCACCACGCCATCCTCTTCCTCGTGCCGCCGCAGTTCGCCGCACAGGCCCAAGCCGCGGACAAGGGCGGCAAGGGGTGGACGTGCTTCGGCGAGACCGCTCTTCCCGGAACTTTCACCGCCAGCACGCACATGTCCCTCCAGACCGGCACCCCCTGGCTGGCGGCCTGGGCGCCCGGCGTTCCCTACACTCCCGAGCCGGCCGGCACCGGTGTCCAGTTCCCGGCCGGAAGCTTGGTCGTCATGCAGGTGCACTACAACTTGCTCGAGGGGGACAAGCCTGTTCGCGTCAAGCTCAAGCTCAAGCTTGTGCCGGCCTCGGACCCGCTCAGTCCGCTCCGACTCGACCTCATGCCCGCGCCGCCGGACATCCCCTGCGCCGCCGGCGTTACCGGCCCACTCTGTAACCGGCAAGCGGAGCTGGCCAGCGTGGCCAAGCGCACCGGGGCCGACCAAGTGGGCTTCGTCGCCGGGCTCGAGACGATCTGTGGACGCAACCCCCTCAATCCGCCGGTCGGCGACTCCACGTCGTGCACATGGCAGATCGGCGGCGGACGCGAGATCCTTCGGGTGGCAGCGCACATGCACCTGCTCGGTCGCGGCCTGCAGGTGGTGCTCAATCCGGGGACGCCACAGGCGCGCACCCTGCTCAACGTGACCAACTACGACTTCAACAACCAGTCGCCGTACAACCTCAAGACACCGGTCATCACCGCGCCCGGTGACAGCATCAAGGTGACTTGCACCTATGACCCGACGTTGGGACAGGAGCTGCCGCAGCTGCGCAAGCTCCCGCCACACTTCGTGACCTGGGGCGACGGGTCGTCGGACGAGATGTGCCTGGCGCTCATCCTCAGCATCAAGGCCCCGGCCGGGGCACAACCCTCGACCGGCACGGCACCGGTCCAGACCACGCAGATCTGAGGCCCGAGGTCAGTAGAGTCACCTCGGGGGCGATCAGTCGCCCGACCAGCACCCCAGGATGACGTCGGCCACGGTCACGGCGATGTCGCTGGACGGCGTGGGCGGCACGCCGAACTGAGCCGGCAAGCCGGACGAGTCGACCTGCAGCACCTTCCAGTCCTTGCGAACGACCACCGACCCATTTGCGGCCTGAAAGGCGCCCTGGCCGAGGTTCTGGAGGGGTTCTGACGTACCCAGCTGCGCCTTTAGCGAGTCGTAGTAGGCGTAGGTCTCTGACCAGCTCGAGAGCTCCTTCATGGACAATGTGAAGGACCCCGACGGATAGCGGTACGCACACGAGTAGAGGTGCTCGGCGGCCGACCAGGTGGGAGTGGAGACGGTCGCCGCCTCACCGAGTGACGACGCGATGTCCTCGCGAGCTTCTGTCGCGCAGATCTGCACGGCGAGCGGCGACGGGGTCGAACCGGCCGGCAGAGGCCCGGTCGTGGACGTGGTGTTACTTGAGGCGCTGGGCGACCCGCTCGAACAGCCAGCACCCATCACAGCCAGAGCGGCGACGGCGACGACGACGAGGAGGCTCGATCGGCGCACGGTCGGAGGGTACCAGTCGATGTGCACACCGCCTCGTCGCTCCGGTCCACTGGACGGCAAGGTACGTCCGACCGGGAACGGTCACACGCCTCGGCGACGACCGGCGCTCGGTCGTCGCAAGGGACGCCACGGTACGGTGGGCACGGACGCCACCTCGGCGCCAAGACAGGTGCGCTCGTAGCGACATCGGCGGCACCGAGTCATGACAGGGCGCTGGTCCTGACAGTAAGGAGAAGCGATGGACATCGAGGAAGCGCTCTACACCACGAGGGCCATGCGCAGGGTCCGGCCCGATCCGATTCCCATGGACCTCCAGGCTCGCATCCTCGACGCCGCCATCCGAGCCCCTTCCGGCGGCAATAGTCAGAACTGGCGGTTCCTGTTGGTCGACGACCACGACGTGATCGGTCAGATCGCGCCGCTCTACCGCGACGGCCTGGACCAGCTGTGGAAGAGCTTCTACGCCGAGCGGTTGGCGGCCGCCCGCGCCACACCCGATACCCCGGAGAGCCAGAGCATGCTTGCCGTCCAGCGCTCGGCCCAGTGGCTTGCGGACCACTTCGAGGACGTGCCCCTCTTCCTGTTCGGCTTTGTCGAGGCCGATCCGACGGGAAGCTCGATCTTCCCGGCCATCTGGAGCGCACAGTTGGCTGCCCGCGCCCAAGGGATCGGCAGCGCGCTCACCATCTTGCTCAGCTTCCTGCATCCGGCCGAGGTCGGCGAGATCCTGGGTGTCCCCGCAGACGAGCACTGGGTCATGGCCTGCTGTGTGAGCTTCGGCTATCCGACCGGGCGTTGGGGGGTAGCGCCGCGGCGACCTGTGCACGAGGTGAGCTTTCGCAACCAGTGGGGCGAACCGGTGGGGTTCCACGTCGAACAACCCTTCTGGCCGGGGCCTTAACCGGCGAGCAGGTTGGTTCCTCGCATGGAGCCACGCCCGCCGTGCATGACGGACCGTTCACCCGACGGACGGAGGCGCAGGGGTCCCTGCGGAAGCAGGCACGGCGGTACAATCCAACGCAATCCGTGCGGCTGTAGCTCAATGGTAGAGCTTCTGCCTTCCAAGCAGATGACGCGGGTTCGATTCCCGTCAGCCGCTCTCACTTCGCCCGCTCTCGTGTCAGGCGCTCCCGTGTCCTCAATGTTCAGGAAGACGATGGGTGCACCATGGGGGTTAGGTGCCCGTTTTCGGTCTGCCGGACCCTCCTACCCGTGCAAGGTGATTGGGACCACCACAAACGCATCGCTGGTCGTCGTGTCGTCGATGACGATGTCGGCATGCCCACCTGGCGAAACGGTTCCCGTTCCCGACTCGGTGTAGGAAGATCCGTCCACAACGGTCACACCTGGCGGCGAGAAGGTCACCTTGCCTTTGGCGTTGGCGGTGCCGGTGATCTTCGTGCCCGAATCGCACCTGGACGCAAGCGTGGCCGGGACCGTGACCGACGAGTCGCACTCCTCGGCGATGACGGTGTCGCCAGCCGGGAACGACGCAGCCGTGACCTTGTCGGAGGTGTTCGGCACGACGCTCGTGGTCGACTTCAATGTGGCAAACGGTGGCTTGAAAGCAAGGGCGCTGCTGGCTGCTTCGTCACCGGTCGAACCCACGGCCACGACATAGCAGGAACCCGACGCGGCCAGTCCGCAGGTGTCGCCTCGGGTGTCCATCGGCCCGACGGTGAGTCGGAGCTTCGCCTTCTTGAACGTGCCCGCCTTGCTGCCGGTGCCGAGGGTGACGGCCACCTTCGTCCCCTGGTCGCAGGTGGCCGAGAGGTAGGAGTCGGTCGCGCACTGGTAGAGGGTGACCGAGCTGTCCTCGTTCACACTCCACCCCGACCCGGCGATCTTCTTCATCACATCGTTGCCATAGAGGTCGGTGTTCTTGCCCAGGGTCAGGGTGCCTCCGGCTTTGGCCACGGTGGCGTCGAGATCCTGGCCCGAGGTGGCGACGTACTGGGCATCGCCCCCGAAGGAGGCGGTGGCGCTATAGGAGCCGTTCGGTTCCCCGGTCACGGTGCACGTGTAAGTGGAGACGTTGCCTTCGCTCACCGGTCCGGTTGTCGATGAGCACGAGGGTCCGCCCGGTCCGCCAAGCGTCCAGGTCACGGTCCCAGTCGGAGCCGGAGCATCGGTCCCCGTCACCGTGGCCGTGAACGTCAGGTCATGGCCGACGATGGGGGCGTTGTCAGTCACGGAAACGCTCGGCGTGTTGGTGGTGACGGACGTGCCCGAGGTGCCAATGGCCGTGCAGTCGCTCACGCTCGTACAGCTCACGCTGCTCAACCACTGGTCCGTCGTATCGACGACGGGCACCGGTGCCCAGGTGCCGTCGGACTCGACCATGTAGAGGTCGGTCCCGGGGCTGTTGTTGACGGCGACGCAGTCGTTGGCGTCGATGCAGTCCACTCCCATCAGTAGTCCGGAGCCGATGACGGTGGGCGCTCCGAGAGACCCACCTGCAGCGGAGAAGACGACGGCGTCGTCGCTGGTGTCGCCGGACACGGCTGTGCAGTCACTTGCATCGGGGCAGCTCACGCTGGGCTCGCCGTTCACGTCAGTCGCACCAACCTGGTAGGTATCCCACACGCCATTGGTTTCAGCGGCGGCGATTGGATGATCCCCGTGGTCGATGGAGGTGGTCTTGGCCGTAGCCCACGGCGACACAGTTTCCGGGACTCGTGCAACTCACACTCGTGAACAATGAGGCGTTGCCAGGGCAGCCTCTGAGGGCGCAGTGACCTCGATGAGGGGGCTCCAGACGCCGTTCGTTTCAGTTGCAGCAACGGGAAAGGAAATCGCTTGCCATCTGGTGCTGGGAATTCCGCCGAGCCCACCGCGGTGCAATCGAGGGCGTCGGAGCAACTCACCGAGGTGAGCCCATTTCCACTGCCGCTGGACTCGCTCAGCGTCTGGACCGGACCCCACGTGCCGCTCGTCTCGGTGATGACTGAGGGTTGGCCGGAGGGTCGCTTGGCCTGCTGCCGTGCAGTCAAGAGCGTCAGAGCAGCTGATCTGGGACGAACCGCCAGGCTCCACCGGGCCAGGGAACTCAATGCAGTCGAGGGACTGCTGGGGCTGCCACACACCGTCCTGCAGCGTCTGGACAGTCGTGTCGAAGACGGCCGTGCAGTTGGTCGGCCCGGTGCAGCTCACCGAGCCAGCCCCGGGGCCACCTGGCACTACCGTCAGGCTCGCACCTGTTGCACCAGCCGAACCGGAGAAGAGACCCAAGCCGGCAGTGAGCGTCACCGAAGACACAATCAGGGCCACCGATTGCCGCCATGCGAAGGGTCACTGCCCGCCGATCACCCATGCACCTAATCCCCTTAGTACAAGAGTCACCCGCCATGGGGCGCCCGGCACGAAACCTAACAGCGAAGGAGATCTGGCGCATGGGCAAACCACGGGTAAGAGGATGGCAGGCGTTGCGGTTTATGTCTGAAGGCGCGTTTCCCCTGGCGGACATCAACGTCAGAGGACCATCGAGACCGCTGCCGGGCCCGTGACGCTCTGTGGCGTTGCTCACGCAGAAAGAGGCGACGGGCGCGGCAGATCTCGAACCAGCATCTCGAACTGATGTCGCATTCACTGAGGTTCGAATAACGACAACTCAGCAGCTCTCTCTCGCCCGCTCTGAGAACTCCCCTACCAAAAGGTGGGCCGCGTTATGGCTCAGCCGCCATGCCGGCGATCGGCTTGTTGAGAATCTGGCCGCCCATCGAGCCGGCGAACGTAGCGTCGAAGGCGAAGGGGCCAGTCCGTCGGAGGCCACCTCGAAGTAGCCCTGTCCACTGGGTGTGGCCGTGATCCCGACGACGGGCTGGTTCAGGTGCTGGCCGCCCACAACCCAGTCACTCCAACTCCCCGTACTTGAGGGTGAGCGAACCGCGCCCGCAACGACAACGGACCGGGAGCGAAGCCCCCGGTCCGTTCGTCACAGGATCCCCTGGCGTCAGCCGCCAGGGACAGCCATGCCCACGATCGGGGCATTGAGGTGCTGCCCGCCCATCGAGCCGTAGAAGGGCGCGGTGCTCGGGAAGCTGAAGATCCCTCCGTCAGATGCCACCAACCAGTAGCCGCCGCCGTCGGGCGTAGCCGCCATGCCGACAACCGGCTGGTTGAGCGGCTGGCCGCCCATCGAACCGTGGAACTGGGCGTCGCCATAGGCGAAGATGCCGCCGTCGGAAGCGTCGAACCAGTACCCGCCACCGTCGGTCGTGGGGGTCATACCCACCACCGGTTTGTTGAGGTGGATGTTCCCGGTCGACCCATAGAAGCCGGCGTCGCCATAGGCGAAGATGCCGCCGTCGGAAGCCACCAACCAGTAGCCCTTGCCATCCGGCGTCGAGGCCATGCCCACGATCGGCTTGTTGAGGTGCGACCCGCCCATGGAACCGTAGAATTGGGCGTCGCCGTAGCTGAAGATGCCACCGTCCGAGGCCACCAGCCAGTAGCCGAAACCATCGGGCGTCGAAGCCATGCCCACAATCGGCGCATTGAGAGGCTGACCCCCGGTGGACCCGTAGAACTGGGCATTACCGAAGCTGAAGATGCCACCGTCCGAGGCCACCAGCCAGTAGCCGCCGCCGTCGGGCGTCGAAGCCATCCCCACCACTGGCTTGTTGAGGTGCGACCCGCCCATGGAACCGTAGAAGGGCGCACCGCCGGGCGTGTTCGCCGGGAAGGCGAACATCCCACCATCACTGGCGACGAACCAGTAGCCCTCCATATAGCTGAAGTGGTCGAGCACTGTCTGCAACGAGGTTCCATGTGCGTTCGACACGGTGACATTGACGATTTGGGCATTGGCGCCCTGCGCCGGCGACGTGGCCGTGATCGTCGTCGATGATTGGACCACCACGTTCGAAGCGGGAGTGCCCCCAAACTCAACGGAGGCGCCGGCCGTGAACTGAGCTCCGGTGATCGTCACCTGGGTACCACCGCCGGGTGGCCCCGTACGAGGGCTCACGCCAGTGACGACGGGCGCCTCCGTATAGGTGAACTCATCGCCGGGCGGACTCGGATCGGACTCTCCGTTGGATGTGGCGACGAAGACATTCACCGTGGTCGGTATGGGGCTCGGAGGTGCGACGGCTTCGACTGCGTCGGCCGTCTCACCCACGAAGCTGGCCGCCGGCGTCGAGCCGAACCGCACGCCGGTCGGGTTCGAGAGGTTGGTGCCATGGATAACCACGGTGGTGCCGCCACTGACCGGTCCGGAGCTGGGCAGCACCGCGTTGACGGTCGGAGCCGGCACGCCGATGCTGCTCGACGCCAGTGGTTGGAATTGGTAAGGCGGCGGCGTTGGTCGGGTACTGGTGAAGTACACCGACGGGTACCAGTCGACCGAGGTAGGTCCAGCAACACCTTGCTTGAAGACATTGGCGGACACTTGGCTCAAGGTCTGGTTGATGAAGCTGCCTGTCGCACCGGTGACTTTGAAGTTCGCCGACCAGGCCGGCAGGTAGATGGTGGCGCCGGCAGGGTTCGACTGCGTCGACCCGGTGCACACCTGGATATAGGGCGAGGTGGTGTCGCCGAGGAAGGTCGGCGAAGTGGTGACGGCCGAACACGTCGTCCCGTTGGCGTCGCCCGGCTGGCAGAGTCGGGCGGTGTAGATCCCATGGTTGCCGTCGGAGTCTGTCCAGCGGAGGCTGGGCGACAGGCCGTTCACATAGGTGGCGCCGGCCGGCACCGGGAACATGAACTGCAGGTTGGTGACTCTGTTGAGAGTCTGACCGGCGAGGGTGGTTGGAACGGTGAAGGTGGTGGCGGCCACATTCATGGTGTAGGTGCTGCCCGTCGAGACGGTGCTCGGCTGCGACACGGACGGGCTGACCTGGAGCGGCACGAACCCGTAGGGGACATAATCCCCGGCGAAGTTCTCGGTGACCCCCTGAGCCGAGGCGGTTGTCGGAAGGGTCACCTCGGCACCGACCACGGCGGCAACAACCAACGCGGCGGCGCCGAGCATCCCGGCCACCCGAACCCCGGAGAATCGGTCTCTACTCATCAACGGTCTCCTCAACTTCCCAGGCGGCCCGTGGGCCGGCCCTCTCGTTCCGACTAGTCCGCATCGGACCGGTCGGTTCCCCGATGTCGCTCGGGCTCACCGCGCCTGACCGACACTGCTGTGACGTCGGCTTCGGTGGTGGGGGTTTTCCACAGGTGCAGGGGTCCGGCGAACCGGTGCCTCCCTCGGGCTCATCGCCGCCCAACTGGCACGTTGCACGAACCGTGGCCCTTCGCCACGGCCCGACACCCGGCGCCCCTCGTGCGTCCCTCGGACCCCCCTCCTGTCCGTGTCGATAGGACTCGGACAGCCGAACTTCTTCTGACCTGCCACGAAGGACTGTAACAACGGCGTCCGCGATTCCGCCATGCGCGATGCGCAAGAAACCTGGGCATTGCCGCTTTCTGCGATCGCACGGTTTCCGAGAGTGACGCCCGTTTCGCCACCGCGACCGCTTGAGCGGCCCCATCGTCGCCGACCAGATGACCTCGCCACCTGTCAGAGGCTAGCTCCTCGCACGGGCTTGACCTGGCCTTTTCATCGCCTTGGACGGCCACACGAGGCCCGGTAGTCAAGGTGACCTGGGCCAACGCCGATACCTAGAGGGTGAAATTCGACCTCGAGCGGCCCACGGAGCGACAGCTCCACGAAGGGCTCACGTGCGGGCTCATTGCCGAGTCGATCGTCATCCCCGTCCTCGTCCTTGTGACCTTGCTCGATCACCAACCTGTCCGCTGGGGCTACATCGCCGGCGCCGGGAGCGTGCATCTTCGTCTCCATCCTCTACCTGGCCATGTTCGCGGCCATCACCCGGGGGAAGGCAGGGCTTCACTCGCGGGCCAATCTCTGGTTCGGGATCATCTGTATGGCGCTGACGGCGCTGGCCTGCATCGAGTTGGCCGCCTCCGACCGCGTCGGCCTCTACACCCCGGCCATGTTGATCGGCGTGGTGTTCGTCTGCGTCATCGGTGACGTTCGAATGCGGGTGGTGACCGACCTCTACGTCCTGTTCCTTATCGCCTGGATTGGCTGGGAGGAGGGACTTCGCGGCACTGCGCTGGCCACGTTCCTCATCATCTATGCCTGCACCGTCGCCATCATCACCGTGATCTGCACCCGTACCGTCGGCTCACTGGCCGGTGACGTCAACGTCCGTCAAGCCATCCAAGGTTTGACCGAAGTGCTCGACGACGTCGAGCTCAGCGCGGACTCCAACACCGACACCATTCGTGAGGTTCTGGCCAAGGGCCTACCGCTCCTCAGCACGGTGATGCCGGTCGACCACGCCGCCGTCTTCGTACGCAACGCCGCGCTCGATCGTTTCGTGATGGTCACGGCCTGGCCAGAAGAGGCCGCCGCAACGTGCGCCGAGTTGGCCGTCCTGCCCGGATTGGCCGATGCAATGCGCACCGGCTCGTTCGTATGCGACTCGCACTATTGCATGATTCCTATCGGGTACTCGGTGGACGGCGAGCTCGTCCTCGTTCTGACCCACGACGGAACCGACATGGAGGGTGACCCGCGCATTGCCGAGGCGGCAGAGTTGGTTGCCTCTGCGTTCCTCCGAGCCACCAGTCGCGCCAACTTCGTCTACGGCCTGCAAAACGAGAGCCGAACCGATCCCCTCACCGGTCTCGCCAACCGTCGACGGCTGTTCGAGCGGATCGAGGTGGAGATGGCCCACGCTCTCCGGTCCGATACACCTCTTACGCTGGCCATGATCGACCTCGACCATTTCAAGGACTTCAACGACCACTTCGGACACGTAGCCGGCGACACGGTGTTGCGAACGGTGGCCGCGGTCATGGTGTCCAACGTCCGGGGACAGGACATGGTTGCTCGTTACGGGGGTGAGGAATTCTGCATGATCCTCCCCGAGACCGATCTCGTCGGTGCTCACCACCTCCTCGATAGCCTCCGCTGCGGGGGTCGGGACTTGGTGTCCGACTTCGGTGTGACCCTCTCGGCCGGGTTGACCAGTTGGGATGGCGTGGAGGACACCACGTCCCTCATCGAACGGGCAGACCAGGCTCTCTACCGGGCGAAGGAGATGGGCCGAAACCGGGTGGTGTCCATCCAGGCCTACACCGAATTCTGATCGCTCGATGAGGCACCTACGTTGACCATCACCAGGTAGACGTTGTCGTCGACGGTGAACGAGTTGGTCAGTACATAGCCCTCGGCGGCCGCGGCGTCGAGCTCGCCTTCGAGCTCGAGCCGGCGCTCCCCCACTACCAGACGGCCGCCATGCACTCGGAGCACGCGGTGGAGCGTGGTCATGGCCGGTCCTCGACCGCACCGAGTCCTGCATCCGGCGCCGGCACCTCCCGCTCGACGACGAAGTCGGTCTCCCGCCCACCGGAGCCAGGGTCGGTGATCGGCGGCCACACCCGGATGTAGCACTCGGTTCCCCACACGTCGGTGAATACGTCGTCTGGCATCGAAAGGAAGAAGCTGTCGGGCGAGATCTGACTGCGATGGGCGGCCATGGCCTTTTGCTTTCGTCCGATCCAGGGGCGCACGTCGATCTCGGTGGTGATCCGCCAACCTGGCTCGCCCATCGTCTCGAGCTCCGGACCGGAGCCCTCAGGTGGACCGAAGTCGGAGTTCGCCCGCAGGGCAACCAGCCGGTCACGATCCAAGGTGGCCAGGTAGAGCACCGGGGTGTCCGCCTGCTCGGCCGCCCGTCGCCCGACATCGTGGACCTTCACGTGGTCGGGATGGCCGTAGCCACCGTGCTCGTCGTAGATGACGAGCACATCAGCACGCTCCTCGCGCAACCGAGTCGGCCAGCAGGCCGGCGGCTTCGTCGAGGTCCGCCGACGCGAAGGAACCGGGTCGGAGATTGCTGTCCTCGCCGGCCATGCCCGAGTCGAGGAAGCCGAGCTCGACTTGGTGGTCCACACCGAGGATCCGGCAGGCCTCGGCTAGCTCCGCTCTCGACGCCGGTCGATAAGCGTCTCTCCTTCGGCCAGCAGGCCCTCGGGAACTTCTCCGAGCTCGCCTCCCGTGGCCGTCACCAGGACGACACGGTGCCCGCGGTCCGACAAGGCGGCCATGGTCCCACCGGTGGCGATGGCTTCGTCATCGGGATGGGCGTGGAAGAAGATCACGTTCGCCATCGAGCAGGCACCCTATCCGGGCACGTCGACTCGCCCCGCAGGGCGGCTCGGTCTGCGTCAGTCATTCGAGTGGAAGTCGAGGAGCCTCGGCGAGGGATGGAAGCTGAGCGCCGGCTCGCCCACTCTTGCCCGACCGACGCGAGACTCGACCGGGAAGATGCGCCCAGGTGCGAACGACCGCAGCGTGCGGTCCCCGTCCCGGCCGCCCACCACCTCGACGGATTCGTGACCGTTGCGAAGGTTGCGCACATAGGCCCGGAACTGCCAGCTGGCCCCGCGGATGGGCAGGTCTGCCACCCGGACGGGGTCACCGGGTCGGAGCCCGTTCCACTGCTCCGTGCGCACGAGATGGGTGACCCCGGCATCGTCATCGGAGCCATTGGCTGTTCGCCGACCCACCTTGGCGTCGGCGCCCTCGGCCTCCGCTCTTTGGGGGCTCAGACACTCCTGCTCGGGCGTTCCTCGCGCACCGCCCGGAACCGGTGAACCAGCAAGAGGATCACGGCGATGACGGCCAGCACCGCCGCCGCGTAGCCGGCGTAGCTGAAGGCGTTCAGCACGTGCCGGTAGGTCGACCCGAGCGAGTAGCCCAGGCTGGTGAGGGCAGTGCACCAGATGGCGCACCCGATGACCGTGAAGACGATGAACTTGCCGATGGCCATCTCGCCGAGGCCGGCGGCAAAGGAGACGAAGGACCGCAGCAGCGGGATGAACCGGCCGACGAGGACGAAGGGCTCGCCGCGCCGGGCGAACCATGCTTCGGCGCGGTCGAGGTCTCGGTGGGTGAGCAGCACGTACTTGCCGACCCGGTCGACGAGCGCCCGGCCTCCGTAGAACCCGATGAGGTACCCGGCCAGTGAGCCCAGTAGCTCGGCGGCCACGGCCACCACGATGACGGCCCAGAGAGTCAGATGGTGAGGCTCATTGGGGATCTGACCACTGGCCAGGACGCCGCCGTAGATGATGGCGACCTCGGCGCCGACCGGGAGCCCCATCGAAGAGATGAAGCTCAGCACGAAGACGGCCAGGTAGCCCCACGTCTCGAGAAAGTGCTCCATAGCCGCCCACTTTCTAGTCGCTGGCTCCGCGGGTGCCGACCCATGGCTGGCTCGGCTACGCTGAGCGACCAGCCGGGTGGACATTGGCGCGCGACCTGGCACCGCTTCGTCGGCTACCGTGCCGCCGGTGGGTCCCGAACGACGGCGCCCGGGGTCGAACCTCGACCCGGTGGCGTGGGTGACCGCACATGACGGCGTTCGTATCGCCGCCTACGACTTCGGTGGGACGGGGAGTGACCTGATCCTGCTCCACGCCACCGGCTTCTGTGCCGCCGTCCTCGCCCCTCTGGCCGCGCAGCTGGCCGATCGTCACCATTGCTGGGCCATCGACCTGCGTGCCCATGGCCGCTCCGAGCCACCACCGAACGGCGAGTTCCATTGGTCGGGATTCGCCGACGATGTCGCCTCGACCATCGAGTACCTCGGCCTCGAGCGGCCCTTCGCCTTTGGCCACTCCTGTGGTGGGGCGGCGGTCGTCCTGGCCGAGGAGGCCCGACCTCGGACCTTTGCCGCTCTCTATTGCTTCGAGCCGGTCATCCTCATCGAGGAGCAGCCGGCCGTCGGTCTCGCGCGGGAACCCACTTTCCATCGGGGCCCTCCGTCGTCGTGAGACATTTCCCTCGGCCGAAGACGCCTTCGTCAACTTTTCGGTCAAGCCGCCCTTCTCCAAGCTCGACCCGGAAGTGCTCCAGCTCTACGTGGAAGAGGCGCTCAGTGTGATCCCCGAGGCGGAGGGCGGTGACGGCCGCGCCGTTCGGCTCCGCTGCAGGCGAGAGGACGAAGCCGCCATCTACGCCACCGGCGCGTCGCATGGGGCCTTCGCCGGACTTCCAGGGGTGTCGTGCTCGGTGACGCTCGCCTGCGGCGCCCAAACCGACACATTCGGGCCGTCCTACCTCGACATCGAGGCCGGGCGACTCCGTCAGGCTCGCGGTCGAGGTCTCTGCCTGGACTCGGCCATTTTGGGCCGCTCGAGGACCCCCTCGCCGTCGGGCAATCGATACGGCGCTCCTTCCCCGAATCCGACACAACCGGGCCGTAGTGTGGGCGACGTGCCCTTCGAGCCGCCCCGCTCCCTTTCCCCGTCCAAGGTCACCTCATTCCGCGACTGCGCTCTCGCCTTCCGGTTCACCGTCATCGAGCACCTGGCCGACCGGCCGACGGTGGCGACGGTGCGCGGCACGTTCGTCCACAAGGTGCTCGAGCGGCTCTACTGGAACCACCCCGCGCGGCCAGCGTTCACCGGCGGCGGCGGCCGGGGAACTCGATCGGGCGTGGGACGCGCTGCAATCGGATGCCGACTTCGCCACCCTCGTCCTCGGGCCAGACGAGCGAGCACGATTCCGGGCCGAGGCCGAGGAGCTGGTCGCCAACTACTTCCGCCTGGAGGATCCCGACGAGGTCACCCCGGTCGGCGTCGAGCTGAGCCTCGAGGCGCGTATCGGCAACATGCGTCTCCGAGGGATCATCGATCGCCTCGACCTGTTGGCGGACGGCTCGCTCGAGGTGGTGGACTACAAGACGGGTCGGGCCCCATCAGTGACGTTCGAGCAGTCGAAGCTCATCGGCGTCCATCTCTACGCCCTGCTCTCGCAGGAGGTGCTCGGGCGGCCTACCGGTGCGAGTGAAGCTCCTCCACTTGAAGGAGCCGCTGGCCATCGTGGCCGAGCCCACCGACCAGGCGCTACGAGGCCACCGGATCAAGGCGAGTGCCGTCTGGTCGGCGATCGAGCGGTCATGTACCAAAGAGGACTTCCAGCCGCGGCCGTCTCGGCTCTGCGACTACTGCGACTTCCGCGGACTTCTGCCCGGCCTTCGGCGGGGAACCTGGGCAAGCCGCCCGCGCCTTCGAGCCGGCTCTGGGTGGTGCGGCGTGAGCCGTTGCCGCGTGGACGGTCATGGGCCACCCGGCACCGCGCGTGGTGAATGCGGCGGTCGACCCAGAAGCGCGGTCGCGTCCGGCGCGGGCAGGAGTGGCCAGCGGCGGCCGGCCAATCCGGCGCCAGCACCGCGGCGACCGGCCGAGTTGGCGCCGCCGGAGGCCCGTGCCGCCGGAACAGTGGCGAGCCGTCCGACGAGATGGCGGACGTCGGCAGGATCCCCCCTGTCGTACGGCGATGGATCGCCGCAGTCGACGCCGCCGTCGACGAATGGTTCGAAGCCTACCGAGGTAGAGCCGGCACTCGACACCGCCGCCAAGGTCGTCGCCGCCCTGAGCGACCACGGCTTGGTCTGGGCGCTCGAGGCAGCATGGCGTGTCCGCCGACCGGGCCGGGCGGCGGCAGGGTCGTCCGCGACCTGGCCATTGCCGGGATCAGCTCGAGCATCGTCAATGCCGCGGTCAAGTCGGCTCGTCGGGCGAGCGCGACCCGATCGCACCAAGCTCGACCTCCGGGCCGGGAACGTTCCCGTCCGCGAGCCGACATCGAGCAGCTTTCCGAGCGGACACACCTTGGCCGCCTTCTGCACGGCCACGGTGATGGCCGATAGCCGAAACGGCCGGTGGCCAGCACGGCCCGGTTCGCCCCGCCGGGCTGGTCGGCCTCAGTCGCGTCCATCTGCGCGCTCATCACGCCTCGGACGTCGTGGGCGGCATGGCCATCGGGCTGGCCGTCGGAGCCGTCGGGCGGCACGCCTTGCGCTGACACGGGCAACACGTGACGGGACTCGGCGGCGCTCGACGGGCCCAGGTGGCAAGTAGGAATGGCTCGGCCTACGGGCGTTGTCAAATACATGGCTAGTCGTCGATTTTCTGTTACCTGGGACTACCGCTGTCCCTTCGCCCGAAACGGCCACGAGCACGTGCTCGCCGGCCTCGACGCCGGGGCTGCCCTGGGACGTGACCTTCGTCCCCTTCTTCCTCAACCAGGCCCACGTGCCCGAAGGGGGCACGCCGGCATGGGAGGATCCGGCCGCCCAGCCGGACCTCGTGGCCCTGGCGGCCGGCGTGGTCGCCCGCGACCGCATGCCCGAGCAATTCCCCGCCGTGCATCCTCGCCCTGTTCTCCGCCCGCCACGACCAAGGGCGCGACCTGCGTGAGCGGGCCGTGGTCGCCGATGCGCTCGGCTTCGGCCGGGGTGGACGCCGAGGGCGTTCTCGACGAGGTGGACGCCGGCTGGCCGGCCAAGGTCGATTCGCGACGAGCACGAGCAGGCCGTCTCCGACCTCGGGATCTTCGGCGTACCGACGTTCGTAGTCGATGACCGCGCCGTGTTCGTCCGCCTCATGGACCGTCCCGAGGGCGACGGAGGCCGAGGTCGTGACCGCATCGATCGGGTGCTCGACCTGATCGAGGGTCATCCCGAGCTCAACGAGTTCAAGTACGCCCGCGTATCGCCCGCTAAGCAAAGCGGTGCCGTCCGAAAGGGCGCCTCGCTCAACAACCAGTGCGGGTCGCGCTGGTCCATGCCCCGTCGGCGGCTGAGTTGCTTGTGCCTTCATCCTCACCACGCGATCGAGCTCACGCCCCCAAATGGCGAGCACGCAGCGTGGTCGCTGGCAACGAGAGAGTGGCCGAGCGAGGGATTCACACCCAACCAGGCGCACCGGCCCCGACGAAGAGCGATCGGCGGGGCGCCCGAGTTGTCATCCAATAAGAGCGAGTTTCGATCAAGTGGGGTTGGGATTACCTCACCGTTCATACGAGCGTGCACGATGACCGGCATCGGCCACTTTGCAAAATGACTCGCCATTTCGCAGCCTTCAGATACAGCTGAATTTTCGTTACGCTGGGTCAATGCTGGAAGTGGGAGCGCCCACATCACCGCTCCCTGAAGCGGAAGCAACCGTCACGGTGACGGAAACGGCTGGGGGCCGGTACCTGGTTGTACCTCTGATCGTGACCACGATCGTTTGGATTCCCCTCTTTGTTCAACGGGTCTGTGCCCATCAGCCCAACACGGACGATTACGGCTACGCCGTCGTCTCTCGACACATCGCCCAGAGCGGTGACTTCATCAGAGCGATTCTCGACACGGGGAAGAACGCCCCCCTTGTGCCCACCCTGGGAGCACCAGGTTTTCTGATCGGCGGATTTTACGGCATCATGACCGTGGAACTCCCCATCCTCTTACTTCTCGTCGCCGGTGCCTATGTGCTGGCTCGGGTCTGGCTCTCTCCTCGTGCGTCCATGGTGACGTGCACGATCGTCGGGCTCAATGCCGCCATTCTGGGCTACTCGATGATGCTGAACTTTGCGCTGGCGTCGACGGCTGCGATCGTCTGGGCATTTGCCGCCTATCTCAAAAGCAACAGGCTTCGCGATCTTCGCTGGTCGATCGTGCTCGGTGTCGCATTCGTCGCCCTTGTGTTGGCGAGGTCGATGGCGCCGGTGTACGCCATCCCCTTCGTCGGCGTCGTCGTGCTCGACCTCATCATCGAGGCTCGGAGACACGGTCTTCGCTTCGGCCGTCCGGCCAAGTGGGCGCTCGCGATTATCTTCGTCTTCGCCGCACCGTGGTGGCTCATCTCTGGCCCGACGGCACTGCAGTACCTGTCCAGCGCCGGATATCAACCGTCGGCGGGCTTCGCCAAGCATGGTCCCGCGCTCACCCCCGCAGGCGTTATACAACGCGTGAACTGGGAGCTGACCAATCTCGGATGGATCCAAGCCATCGCCTTAGGGATAGCCATTGTCGCCAGCATTTGGCTCGTGGCGCGGCATTGGCGTGAGCGACGCACCACCGGCCTGTGGATGCTCACCGTGTGGGCTCTCGTCACCATTGCGCTCTTGTCGACCAGCACCAATCGAGGGACCGGGTTCGGACTGCCGGTGATCGCCATCGTCATCGTGCTTTGCGCCGTGCCGTTGGGACAGCAGGCCATGCCTGGCGTCGCCATGGTCACGGCCGTCGTGATCGCAGTGCTGATCGTCGGAATAGCCAGTCAGTTCACCACTTCGACGAACTCGTGGTGGCACGGTCCACCGTACCGGGTACAGGTGCTCGAATCGGGAGGGAGCACGCGGACCAACATCGATCTTCTGAGTGCCCAAGTCGCCCGAGCCATCGGCACCACCCCGACGCTCATGGCCCAAAACGATCGCGTCCTGAACTGGAACGGCCTCAGGTGGCAGTCCAACGAGCGGGCCGACCTGCTCGTGCCGCCCCAAGGGCCGAATGACACCAGTCTTGGACTGGCGAAGCTCCAACGCGCCGAATTGCTCATCACCGGCACCTCGCCCCAGACCTTCGAACCGAGTATGAACGAATCGCGCATCGAAGAAGCGGCACGGGATGCCGGTTTTGTGCCAATTCGCGAATGGAACGTGACACCTCAGGTGGACGTCGTGCTCTGGAGGCGGGACCGACCGCTTCCGGCACACGTCGCGCACCATCACTCCGGCACGGCGACGAGGACCTGACGCTCGATAGTCGGCCAGCCCGCGCCTTCCCGCTCGTTCCGGCCATCGGGGACGACGTTTACGCGGGGAGGCCGACCATCCCGGTCAATGCGTCGATCGATGCCGCGATCTCGGTTGGCGAGCCGAAGGGAGCGCCGCAGAAGTCGGTCACCCCGGCCGACCGCAGGCGCCGGAGCACGGCTTGCACCTCCGACGTACTGCCCACCACCGCCACGTCGGCTGGCCCGCTCGCCCCCTCGCGGTCGAGCATGGCCCGATACGAGGGCAGGTGGCCATAGATCGAGAACGTCTCGGCTGCCTTCTCCCTCGCACCACTGACATCGGAGGTCACGCACACCGGCAGGCCGACCGCGATGCGCGGCTCGGGCCGTCCAGCCGCCTCTGCCGCCCGGCGGATCGTCGGGATGATGTGCGACTCGATCGTCGCCGGACCGGTCATCCACGTCACCGTGCCGGCCGTCTGCCGCCCCGCAATGGCGAGCATGGTCGACCCGAGGGCCGCCACCAGGACATCAGGCGCCGGAGCGGTGATCTGTAAGGGCCCGAACGTCGACGCCCGGAGGGTCTCGCCCTCGAACGTGACCTGCTCACCCGCCGAGCAGCGGCATGAGGACCGACAAGTACTCGCGCATGTGACGAGCCGGTCGGTCGAACGACTGCCCGAAGACGTTCTCGATCACGATCTGATGGGAGAGGCCGATCCCGAGCGTCAGCCGGTCACCGATTCCGGCCTGGACGGTGAGGGCCTGCCCAGCCAGCATCACGGGGTGTCGTGGGTAGGTCGGCACGACCGCCGTCCCGAGCCCGATGCCTTCCACCTCTCGACCGATCATGCCGAGGGCGGTCAGCGCGTCGTAGCCGAAGATCTGGGAGGACCAGGCCGTCTCGATGCCCCGGTCGCGCAGGGAGGTGACCTGGCCCACCATCTCGTCGAACGGCTGCTCCGTGTCGAACATCACGCCGATGCGCACTGATTCTCCTCCCTGGATCGGTCACCACCGGCCGGCAGGGAGCGAACGCGCCCCCGAGCCGGGTCGACCGCCCCTCATCAAAGCATGGCCGGCAATCAGGCGGTCCCTCGATGCCGCCCGGGTGACGATTATCGCCGTGGCGGCGGCTGTCGGACTGCGGGCGGATCGTGCCTCCCACGTCCCCCGATGGCCCACGGCCGACAGGTCGGTCACAATGCATGCATGTCCGTCGCCATCCTCATGGGAAGTTCCTCCGACGCGTCCATCATGGACGACGCCGTCCAAACCCTCCGCTCCTTCGGCGTTCCTGTCGAGGTGCGGGTCCTCTCGGCCCACCGAACGCCGGATGACACCATCGCCTTCGCCCGAGAAGCGGCCGGGTCCGGCATCAAGGTCCTCATCGCCGCGGCGGGCGGCGCCGCCCACCTGGCCGGCGTGCTGGCGGCTGCCTCCCCGTTGCCCGTCATCGGCGTCCCCATTGCGCTCGCCACCCTCGACGGCCTCGACTCGCTTCTGGCCATGGTCCAGATGCCGAAGGGGGTTCCGGTGGCCACGGTGGCCGTGAACGGCGCTCGCAACGCCGCGCTCCTCGCCGTGCGCATTCTCGCCATCTCCGATGAGCGCCTGGCCCAGGAGCTCGACCGATTTCGTCGCGAGCTCGGCGATCAAGTTCGGGACATGGACGCGGAGATGGTGGCCCGCTACCGGGTCGACTGACGAGGAACCGTCAGGGTGTGGGCCTTCGGGCTCGGACCGTCGTTGCTGGCGCTGTCGCCGTCGTTGTCGTGACCGACACGGGTCGTTCGGGCGCGGTTTCGCCCATCACGGCCCCGATCATCACGGTGCCGGCCATGGTGGAGCCAGCCCGACGATGGCCTCTTCGAGGGGCACACCCACCGGGTAGACGGCCATGAAGGGAACGTCGACGCCGTTGCTCACATAGCGACCGATGTGTGACCGGCACTCGTCATAGGTCCCGTGTACCACCAGTTCATCCACCACCGTGTCGGGAATGGCGGCCAAGGCCCCTTTCCGGTCGCCCGCCTGCCAGGCCGCCCACATGGGCTCGAGCTCCGGGCCCCGACCCAGCCATCGGTGGAACTCGGCGTAGACGCCCACATTGAGATAGGCGGCGATCATGCGCCGGGCAACGGCGCGGGCGTGGTCCGGGTCGTCGGAGGGACAGACGAAGATCCGAGCGGCCACCGTGCCCCGGCCGCCGAGCTCGGCCACCACCTTCGTCACGTCGTCGGCCGAGAGCCAGTTGAGGATGGCGCCGTCGGCCTCGCGGGCAGCGAGGTGGAGCATGCCCGGCCGGAGGGCGGCGAGCAACATGGGTGGCGGATGCTCGACCGGACGGGACAACCGGAACCCACGCACCGTGAAGGTGTCGAACTCGTGGTCGACCTTCTCGCCGGCGAGCGCCATGCGCAGGAAGCGGAGCAGATCGCGGGCCCGACGGTAGGGCTCGGTGAACGGGATCCCGTTCCAGCGGGACACAATGACATCCGACGAGGTGCCGAGCCCGAAGGTGAACCGGCCGGGAGCGGCCTCGGCCATGGCCGCCACGCTCTGAGCGAGCAGCGCCGGTCCCCGCGTGTAGGCCGGGATGATGGCCACCCCGAGCTGGAGCGCTGGCGTCCAGGCGGCGGCCAGCGCTAATGGGGTGAACCCGTCCGGACCGTCGGTCTCGGCCGACCACACGTCCGTGTACCCCAACTCGATGAGTCGCTCGTAGAAGCGGCGATGCTCGAGAAGGCCGACCCCGTCGAAGGGCACGGTGATCCCGTAACGCGGGGTGGAGGAGGCGGCGGTTCGACTCGGCTCACGGGGCCCGTATTACACCCTCGGCGCATGATGGACCCATGAGCAGAGATCATCGGCACGTCCGAGCACACCAACCGGCGTTGCCGTTGGATGTGGCATCGGCACCTCGGAAGGCACCAGCGGGCGACTGGCGGCTCGACGAGCACACCCGCCTGGTCGGACGGGCCGGCGTGGCGGCCGCCCGGGCGGCCCTGACCTCCCCGGCGAACCGGGCGGCGTCGCCGCATCCAGGCGCCGCCGCCGACCACCAGGGCGTGGCGCAGGGAGCCCCAAGCGCGGAGGACCAAGCCGCCTGACCACCGGCACTACGGTCGAGGCATGACGTCCGTGCTCGAACGTCTCGGCTACGACCCCGAGGCCAAGCTGCTCATCGTCAACTGCTTGGACCTCGGGTTCTGCCACGCCGCCAACGTCGGCGTCTACGACGCCCTCCGCAACGGCATCGGCACCAGCGCATCGCTCGTCGTTCCGGCGCCGTGGTCCCGCGAGTCGGCCGGCCGCTTCCGCGGGGACGACGTGGGCGTGAGCCTGACCCTCAACGCCGAGCGCGACCGCTACCGCTGGGGACCGCTGACCCAAGCGCCGTCGCTCCTCGATGGTGACGGCGGATTTCCGCGCACGCTCACCGACCTCTGGGACCATGCCGACCTCGACGAGGTCCGTCGTGAATGCCGCGCCCAGCTGGAGCGCGCCGTGCTCTGGGGATTCGATATCAGCCACCTCGACAGCCGGCTCGATGCCCTCCTCATGCGTCCGGAGTTCTTCGACATCTACCTGGAACTGGCCGTCGACTTCGCGCTGCCGCTCGGGCTGCTGGGTGCAGCGGCCGAGCCCAATGTGGGCTTCCCGGTGCGCCGATTGGCGAGCGAGGCCGGCATCCTCTTCTGCGACCGGTTCGTCACCTTGCCGGCCCCCGCCACCCGCCAGTCGTTCCTGGACCTGTTGGCCGGGCTCCCGAGCGGTCTCACCGAGCTCGCCCTCCACCCTGCCATCGACACCCCGGAGCTGCGGGCCATCACCTCCGAGTGGTCGTCACGGGTGGCCGATCACGAGCTGGCGGTCAGCAACCACAACCTCGAGCAGATGGTGACCGAGGCCGGGGTCACCCTGCTCGGCTATCGACCTTTGCGCGACGCCATGCGCACGACCTGAGCCAACGAGCGAGCCTCCGCTCGGGCTCCTGACCACGTCCGTTCGTCGTGTGGCTCCGACGCCAATGTCCGCCGTCTCCTCCCTGACCCAGGGCAGCGAATCCTCGTCGGTATCCTGATACCACTCATGACCACGAACGTGCTCGAGGGAGACGGGCCGTCGACGGGGAGCCCGGGCTCACCACGCCCGGACACGGAGGGCGGCGACACCCTGGGGTCGTCCTCTCGACGTCCAGAGGGACCAGGGGAGTCGGCGGAGACGGCGGATGGGATGGATGCCGCCGAAGCAGGCTCCTTCGAGCTCCGCGGCCTGGTGCTGTTGGACTCCTCCGGCAACCACCCCGTCGTTGTCCACGCCCTCCATTTCGGTGACGACGGCATCGGTCTCGTCGGGCGGGAGGGCAGCCCCCCTCGGGTCCTCCCTTGGGCGTCGGTCTCCACGCACGCCGTCGAGCCATGGATGGGAGGGACCATCCCTCGGTGGTGGGTGAAATCCGCCGGTCATCGTGGGCCAGGCGGGGCGGACCCCCGGCCATCGGATGGCCACCCGGGAGGTGGTTTGGTCTCAGCCGTCGAACCGCATCGCGAAGCGGTCGCCGAAAGCCACAGCCGTGAAGATCGGGCCCGTCCGGGCAGCACAACCGGCCGAGCCGCCCGGGCCGATGATCAGCTTCCCCACGTCGAAGCCGGGGCGCTCATCGACATCCAGACGCCGAGCGGGACCTTCCGCTTCCTTCTCCCCCGCGCCGATCCGGCCACGGTGGCTGAACGGATTACGGCCATCGCCATCCATCACCGCGGGGCGGCCGGGGCTTCATCGGTCACCACGGCCCTCGGTACAGGGCGCCGCGGCCGACGGTCGGGTCGACCGGCGACCGGGTGGGAGCGCCTCCGGCCGATCTTCGTCGTCATCCTCATCGTGGTCATTGCCTCAGCGGTCACGCTCATCCTGTTGCAGAGCACGGGGGCCGTTCACCTCCCCTTCCTTGGTGGGACAGGCGGCGCGTCGGCCATCGACACCCATGCCGGCATGCCGTCGCGGGCTTGGGCCTAGCCGTCAGGAGCCGGTGACGGCGAGGATTCGTTGGCGGACGTCGCCATAGACGTCGGTGGCGGCCGCGGGTAACAGGGCGATCATGGCGGCCATGGATCCGGCCACTTTCATTCGGCCCCTCATGAAGGCCACGTTGGGATTGAGCTCGCCCCGGTGCAACGCCAAGGCGTCGTCCCACGTCAGCGTGAGGGTGGCGTCGGGTGCATCGACCACCCCCGGGGCGCTGTCCACCACTCGCCCCCCCTCGAGAACCCAGTAACACGAGACGCTTCCCTCTGGGCCGCCGGTGATCTCGCACTGCAGCCGGACCGATACATCGCCTCCGATGGGAAGCTCGGACCAGAGGGTTCGGGTCTCGTCGAACCACTCGGCCGACAGCCATGTGCTCACGACTTCTCCTCGGGGTGAAACTTGGGTCCGCGGCGTAGCGCCTCTATCGTCGGGCGTCTTCGATCAACCACTCTCGAGCCGGCGTTCAACCGACGCGATCGCCCACGGCCAGCCCGGCGAAGAGGTCGGTCTCGACCTCGGCATCGGGGGCCGGTGGGGCCAGGGTGCCGTCGCTCCGACGGACCAGCGCGAGTTGGTAGTCGTCATGTGGATGGATGGTCCGCATGACCTCGGGGGGCAGACCGAACCAGAACGGTGACGTGGGGTCGACCTGCGTGGCATGGGCCAACAGAGCCTGCGATCGCACGTCGGCGAACTCGGAGATGTCGATGGAGGTGGTGGGCGGGTCCTCCCGCACCTTCTCCCATCGGGCACGCCATTCGGCATTGAACGGTGACTCGAGACCAAGCTCCTCGAACTTCTCGTGGATCTCGCGAAAGCGCGCCACCGAGAAGACCGTGTAATAGAGCTTGTCGGGCTGGAAGGGCTCTCCCGCCTCCGGAAACTGGGAACCGTCGCCGGCCGCTCGGAAGGCGGCCAGGCCCACCTCGTGGTCGCGTAGGTGATCGGGGTGCGGGTAGCCGGACTGCTCGTCGCCGTAGATGACCATGACCTGCGGACGGGTGCGACGGATGATGGCAACCAGGCGGCCCACGGCTTCATCGAGAGGTGCCTGTGCGAAGCTATCGGGACGGGAGTTGGCGGCCGAGTCAGGCATGCCCGAGTCCCGGTAGCCGAGCATGACCACCTCGTCGTAGCCGATGATCTCGGTGGCGCGGGCTAACTCCTCCATCCGAATCTCGCCCATCCGCTCGCGCACTTCGGGCCGGTCCATTGCCGGGTTGAGGATGTCCCCTTCCTCACCACCCGTGCAGCAAACGAGCACCGTATGGACGCCGGCAGCGTGGTAGCGGGCCACCGTGCCGGCACCTTTGGACGACTCGTCATCGGGGTGCGCATGCACCGTGAGCAGGCAAGGAGACGGCGACATGGGATCACGCTACCGGGCAGGCAGGCCCTAAGCTGCAAGTTGCAGCACAGAGAAGGGATCGTGCCCATGAGCGTCATGAAGCGCCTGTCGGGAATCTTCCAGGCCAAGGCCAACAAGTTGCTGGACAAGGCAGAGGACCCCCGCGAATCGCTGGACCTCTCCTACCAGAAGCAGCTCGAGAGCCTCCAGAAGGTGCGACGCAGCGTCGCCGATGTCACCACGGCCAAGAAGCGCATCGAGCTCCAGGCCACCCAGATCCAGCAATCGGCCGACAAGCTCCAAACCCAGGCCAAGGCGGCGCTGACCCAAGGCAACGAGGACCTGGCCCGTGAGGCGCTCTCCCGACGGGCGGCCCTCGCCGAGCAGTTGACCGATCTCCAGACCCAGCACGAGCAGGTGGCCGGCCAGGAGGCGAAGCTCGTCGCCACCGCCCAGAAGCTCCAGGCCCAGGTCGACTCGTTCCGGACGAAGAAGGAGACCATGAAGGCCACCTACACGGCGGCCGAAGCCCAGACCAAGATCGGCGAGGCTGTCTCGGGCATCTCCGAGTCGATGAGCGATGCCGGTATGTCCATGCAGCGGGCCCAGGACAAGATCGACGGCATGCAGGCCCGAGCCGGCGCCATGGACGAGCTACTGGCCTCGGGTGCGCTCACCGACCTGACTCAGCCGGTCGACGACATCCAGGCCCAGCTGGACAAGGCCTCGACCTCGTCGCAGGTCGATTCCGAACTGGCCGCGCTCAAGGCCCAGGTCGGTGCGGGCGCGCCGGTCGCCGAGGTCGGCTCCGGATCACCGGCCGCCGACCAGACCAACGACGGGGGCTCGGCCGAAGGGTCGGAGAGCGCCTCGTGATCGTCCGCATCCTCGGTGAGGGTCAGTACGTCGTGCCCGACAGCGACCAGGCCACTTTGGAGACCCTCGACCGTGCTCTGGTCGCCGCCGTCGACACCCATGACGAGGATGCCTTCACCAAGGCGTTGGCGGCCCTGACCGCCGGCGTCCGCAAAGCGGGCCAGGCTGTGCCCGACGACGACTTCGCTCCCTCCGACCTGGTGGTCCCGTTCACCGACGCCACCCTGGCCGAGACCGAGAAGCTGTTGGCCGACGCCAAGGAAGCCGACACTGACGAACCATGACGTTCCCACGCAGTGGCGGGAGGAGCGCAGAGCGCGTCGGTCCCGGTCACCGTTGGGCGATGACCGAACGACCCGCGCAAATGGGATCATGAGGGCAGAACGATGAGCACCGCCCGCCACATCCCGCCCGACCACGGCTTGTCCGTGCGCATGTTCATGACCGGCCTCATGATGGTCATCCTCTACGGAGTGGTGATCGGGCTGCTCATCGCCGTCGGCATCAACTTCGCAGTGGTGCTGGTCTTTGCCGCCATCATCCTCTTCGTCCAGTACTGGTTCTCGGACAAGATCGCCCTCTTCGGCATGCACGGTCGGATCGTGACCCCGGAACAGGCGCCCCAGCTGCACGGGGTGATCGACCGGCTCTGCGCCATGGCCGACATGAAAAAGCCGAGGGTAGCTATCGCTGACGTCGACATGCCGAACGCCTTCGCCACCGGTCGGAGCCCCAAGAACGCCGTGGTCTGCGCGACGACCGGCCTCATGCGCCGACTGGACGAGCCCGAGCTCGAAGCCGTGCTCAGTCATGAGTTGTCCCATGTCGCCCATCGCGACGTCGCCATCATGACCATCGCCAGCTTCCTCGGCATGGTGGCTGGCCTCGTCACCCGGGTGATGCTCTGGACGGGGCTCATCGGCGGTTTCGGCGGCGGTCGGGGCGGTGGCAACAACAACCAGGGTGGCGGGGGAAACGTGGTCCTCATCGAGATGGGCGTGCTGCTCGTCTCGATCATCGTCTACGCCATCAGCTTCCTTCTCACCATGGCCCTCTCGCGCTACCGCGAGCTGGCGGCCGACCGATCGGGTGCCCTTCTCACCGGGCGGCCCTCGGCCCTCGCTTCGGCGCTGGTGAAGGTCACCGGTGAGATGTCGCGCATCCCCACCCGCGATCTGAGGTCGGCCGAGAGCTTCAACGCCTTCTTCTTCACCCCGGCCATCGCCAAGAACGGCGTCAGCCTCTCGACGCTCTTCTCCACTCACCCATCGCTCGACAAGCGACTGGCCCAGCTTTCCCGCATCGAAGCCGAGCTCGGCCGTCCCTCGTGAGCCAAGCTCTGCTTCGCCGGTGAACCCCACACCGGCGGCCTGATGGGCCTCCTCGACACCCTCCTCGGCCGGACCAAGCCCGTCCCGTCCAATCTCGACGCACTCTTCGCCCTGCCGTCCGCTTCGATCACCCTCCAGAGCGCGGCCGGCATGACCTGCTCCGGCCGCGCTGGCGTCTGCTACAAGCCACCGAGCGGACAGGGATTCGAGGACATGGAGGCGGAGGTGGTCAAACTGCTCGACATGGACGGTTCAACGCTGCGCAAAGTGTCCGACAGCTTCAGCTACCAGTGGGTGGTCGTCGAGGACGCCGACATCGAGGCGCTCGTCACCCAGGTCCACATGGTCAACTCCTCGCTGGCCGACGCCGGCTGGGGACCGCAGCTCCTGTGCTCGGTGTTCGGGCTCAGCAAGCTCGCGGGCACCGATGACACCGGTGGCACCGATGCCGGCTGGGGCACGGCGGACCCTGACTCACTGACAACCGGCGACGTCCTGCCGGCGACGTCCTCCCCCACTGCCGCCGACGCGCTGCTCGAGCCGACCGTCGGACCCGGAAAAGTCCGCTCGTCCACCGCGTACCTCGTCTACCTGTTCAAGCGCGGGACCTTCTACCCCTTCGTGCCCATCGGCCCGGAGAAGCGGGACACCGAGGAGGAGCTGCGACTTCGGAGCCTCGTCTCCGACGACCTCGAAGTCGAGCCCGACCTCGACCGGTGGTTCCCCCTCTGGGATCTGCCGGTCGGCTGAGCGGGCCTGTCCTGCTCCCGGGCACAGACACCAGTCCTGCTCAGGGCACCACGCCGTCGATGGCTCGGGCCAGCTCGAGATCTCGGCGGGTGATTCCGCCGGCGTCGTGGGTCATGAGAGCCAGGGTCACCCGGCTGTAGCGGATATCGATGTCCGGGTGGTGATTGGCTTCCTCGGCCAACCGCCCGACCTCGTTCACGAAGGCGAGCGCCCGCTGGAAGTCGCCACAGGACACCGACTTGACCAGTTGGCCGCCGGCCAGCTCCCAGGCGGGACCGTCCGGCGCCGCCAGGGCCCGGGCGATCTCCTCTTCGCTCAGGACCGGCGCGCTCATCGCCCGGCACCGCTTGTCGGCGTCGGCGTGGCCGCCGGCGCGCCGAGCCGCTCGCTCGGGGTGAAGGTCACCGGCATGGTCTCGTAGCCGGAGACGAAATTGGCCGCTCGTTTGGGTGGCTCCGCCTCGGTGGCGAGCTGGAGGTCGGGCAAGCGGTCGAGCAAGCGGTCGAACATCACGCTGAGCTCCATTCTGGCCAAGCGGTTGCCCAGGCAGAAGTGCGAACCGAAACCGAAGGCCAGGTGGTCGTTGGGACTGCGGGTGATGTCGAAGCGATCGGGATCGTCGAAGGCGCGCTCGTCCCGATTGGCCGAGGGATAGAGCAGGAGCAACTTCTGGCCAGCTCGAAGGTGCTCGCCGTGGAGCTCGGTGTCTACCGTCAGGCGCCGGGCCATGTTCTTGATGGGCGTGACCCAGCGCAACATCTCCTCGACGGCGGACGGGAGCAGCGACCGGTCGGATTGCAGCCGGACCCATTGGTCCTGGTGACGCAACAGCTCGTAGGTACCCCCGGAGATCACGTGTCGGGTCGTCTCGTCGCCGCCAATGAGGATGAGCAGCGACTCGTAGATGAGAGACGATTCGTCCAACCGGTCGCCCTCGATCTCGGCGTGGACCAAGGTGCCGATCAGGTCGTCGGCCTTTCCGTCTTTGCGGCGCTCCTCGGTCACCGCAGTGATGTAGGTGGCGTACTCGGCAGCGGCCAGAGCGGCCACCTCCATGGCTTGAGGATCGGGCGAGCCCAGGGCCTTCAGCATGTCGTCCGACCACCGGAGCAGCGTGCTCCGATCCTCGGGGGCCACCCCCAACATGTTCCCGATCACGATCATGGGAAGTGGGGCCGCAATGTCGCGGACGAAGTCCGCCGTGCCGCGCTCGCACACCTCATCGATGATCTCGTCACAGATGGCCCGGATCCCATCCTCGGACTGGCGGATTCGGCCGGGAGTGAACCCCTCGCTCACCAGGCGGCGGCGGCGGACGTGCTCGGGCGCGTCGAAGTCGATCATCATGGGCAGGGCATCGTTGTCCGGACGGATACCACCGGCGTTGGAGAAGGTCTCCGGACTCTTGGAGATGTCCTTCACGTCCTGGTAGCGAGTGATCCCCCAGACGCCGGCCTCTTCGTCGAAGTAAGCCGGAGCGTGATCCCGCATCCAAGCGAACGCCGGGAACGGGTCGCCGCCGTAGAAGGTCCCGTCACAAAGAGCGATGCGCAGGCCGTCGGGAGGACGAGTCATCGATCGTCTCTGGCTTTTCGAACGCGCTCGCACAACGACGGTCGTGCCATGACGGCGCCGTCCGTATCCGATCGTTCCCTGCGTCGCGTCACCGTGCTTCGGATGCGCCGCAGTATACGAGGCTGACCCTGACCGGTACCGCAGACCAGGTGCTTCACAAGGACGAGCGGTCCCCGTGGGGTTCGCGGGTGCCTTCTATGCTCGCCGTCATCGACTTCTCGAGGCGAAACGGTGGGTGGACTGACCCGGGTCTCGCTCCGGACTGGAGAAACCATGAAACGGCCCGTCCTGGCGAGCGCCCTCTGCGTCCTGGCCCTCGTGGCCGCGGCTTGCTCCAGCGGCAGCTCGGGTATCAGTGGGGAGTCGCCGACCCAGATCCTGGCGGCCGTCAAGCAGGCTCTCGGCTCGGCCAGTTCGGTCAAGGTCACTGGTCGCATTCAACAGAGCGGCATGGTGGGGGCCTTCGCCATCACGACCTTCTCGAAGGGCGACTTCGAGGGCACCGTCAACCAAGGAACGGGCGCCGTCAAGCTCATCAGGATTGGCAACACCGACTATTTGAATGCCACCAAGAGCTTCTATGTGGCCGACGGCGCGCCGGCGGCTGCCGCTCAGCTCCTGGCGGGCAAATGGGTGTACGGCACCAACGCGCAAGTGGGGCTGGGCAGCGACTTCACCCTCAAGACCCTGTCGTCGCAGATCACCAACCCGCCGGGCAAGGTCACAAAGGGAGTGACCGGAACCGTCAACGGTCAGTCGGCCCAGGCCCTGCACTCGTCCTCGGGCACGTTGTGGGTGGCCCTCACCGGACCGGCCTACCCGCTCGAGGAGGTCAAGACCGGGACGGGCGGCGGCGTCGTCTACTTCACGAACTGGAACCAGGGCACCCCGCCCACCGCCCCGGCCGGTGCCCAGTCATTGAGCGCCATGGAGTCGCAGCTGTCCTGAGCAACGCATCGGGCGTCACCTCGCTCGGCTGTCCGGCCGACCCGACGACCGCCGATGAGTCAGACAGATCGCCGCGGTGAGAAGGCGAGGGGGACCCGCCACACCCCGGCGTGCTTGTTGGTGCGCACCCGCTCGACGGGCCCAACGAGCTCGAAGTTGCAAAGCCGGTCCAGCAACTCGTCGAGCAGCACACCGATCTCGAGTCGGGCCAGGTTCGCCCCCAGGCAGAAATGGGCGCGGTGCCCGAAGGTCAGATGCGGGTTGGGGCTGCGCCGGATGTCGAAGTCGAACGGATGGTCGAACACGGTCTCGTCCCGGTTGGCCGACGGCCACCAGAGCGTGACCTTGTCACCGGCGGCGATGGTCTGGCCGTGCAGCTCACTGCGTTCGGTCGCGGTCCGTCGGTTGTAGAGCGTCGCGCTCGTCCAGCGCAGGATCTCCTCGACGGCACCGTCCATGAGCGAGCGGTCCTTCGTGAGCTCGGCCAGCTGGTCGGGGTGCTCGATGAGAGCCACCATGCCGAGGGCGACGGAGTTGCGAGTCGTCTCACTGCCGGCCGCCACCATCAGGTTGAAGAACATGACGAGCTCGAGCTCGCTGAGCGGCCGCACCTCGCCGCCATCGTCTTCGACCTCGGCGCCCACCAGAGTGGAAAGGAGGTCGTCCCCCGGTCGGGCCCGGCGGGCGGCCACGAGCCGCGTGGCGTAATCCGACAACGAGGCGGCAGCCGCGGTCGCCGCTTCGTTCGTCTCGCCCAGCTCTCGTCCTTCGTAGTCGAGGATGGCGGTCGACCAGGCCAGCAGCATGTGGCGATCGTCCTCGTCCACACCGAGCAGGGCGGCGACGGCCTGGAGCGGGAGCTCGACGGCCACATCGGCCAGAAAGTCGCAGCGACCCCGCTCGGCGATGGCATCGACGATCCGGGCGGCCCGAGCCCGCAGCTCGGGCGCCATGGTGGCGAGGGCTCGGGGCGCGACCGCCGGGGTCAGAAGTCGCCGGATGCGGTGGTGACGGGGATCGTCGGTCATGTTGAGGAGCACACCGGGAGCAAAGCCGTAGGGCAGGTCCTGGATGATGGTGCCGCCCCCTGCGGCCCCCGGCCCCCGCTCCGAGGAGAAGCGGGCCGCATCGGCGGCCGCGGCGGCAATGTCCGCGTGGCGGCTCAGAACCCAGAACCCGACCCCGTCGGGCGTGTGAGGGCTCGGCTCCTGCCACCAACACGGCGCCTCGCGTCGCAGTGTGGCGAACACCTGGTCAGGGAAGCCACTGGCGAACAGGTCGAGGTCACAGAGATCGACCTCGCCGAGGTTCACCGTGGTCGGGGTCACCGGCGGCGGAAGGGTTGCCGGGCGCCCGACCGGACGGTCACGGGTGGGTCATCGACTCGGGGCGCACGGTGCGGTCGAACTCCTCGGCGCTGAGATAGCCGAGGGCGAGGGCCGCCTCCCGCAACGATGTTCCCTCGTGGTGGGCCTTCTTGGCCACCTCGGCTGCCTTGTCGTAGCCGATGATCGGGGTGAGGGCGGTCACCAGCATCAGCGAGTTCTCCACGTGGGCACGGATACGTTCTCTGTCTGGCTCGATCCCGACCACGCAGAAGTCAGTGAAGGTACCGGAGGCATCGGCCAGAAGCTCGACCGAGTGCAGCACGTTGCGGGCGATCACCGGCTTGTTCACGTTGAGCTCGAGGTTGCCGCGGGCGCCGGCCATGGCCACGGCGGTGTCGTTGCCGAAGACCTGGATGCAGACCATGATCATGGCCTCGCACTGGGTCGGGTTGACCTTTCCGGGCATGATCGAAGAGCCGGGCTCATTCTCGGGGAGGATGAGCTCACCCAGTCCACTCCTCGGCCCCGACCCGAGCCAGCGCACGTCGTCGGCGATCTTGATGAGGGAGGTGGCGAGCACCCGCAAGGTGCCGCTCATGGCCACCAGCGCGTCATGGGCAGCGAGGGCGGCGAACTTGTTGGGGGCAGACACGAAGGGAAGCCCGGTGCGCTCGGCGATTGCGGCCGCTACCCGGACCCCGAACTCGGGATGGGTGTTGAGCCCGGTTCCGACGGCTGTGCCCCCGAGGGCCAGCTCGTAGAGGTCGCCGAGCCCGGACTCGATGCGGACCAGGTCGGCGTCCAACTGGGCGACGTAGCCGGAGAACTCCTGTCCGAGCGTCAACGGAACGGCGTCCATCAGGTGGGTGCGACCGATCTTGGTGATATCGGCGAACTCGGACGCCTTGGCGTTCAGGACATCGCGTAGGCGGCGGATAGACGGGAGAAGACGGCCGATGATCTCCTCGACGGCGGCGATGTGCATGGCCGTCGGAAAGGTGTCGTTGGACGACTGTGACATGTTCACGTCATCGTTGGGGTGTACCGGATCCTTCGAACCGAGCTTGCCGCCGGCAAGCTCGATGGCCCGGTTGGCGATGACCTCGTTGGCGTTCATGTTGGTCTGCGTCCCGCTTCCGGTCTGCCAGACGCTCAACGGGAACTCGCCGTCGAGCCGGCCGTCGGCGACCTCGCGGGCGGCCGTCATGATGAGCTCGGCCTTGTCCGCCGGCATCTTGCCGAGGTCGGCATTGACCCGGGCCGACGCCTCCTTCAGGATGCCGAAGGCCCGGATGAGGGGCGTCGGCATGCGGTCGTCACCGATGGGGAAGTGGTGGAGCGACCGAGCCGTTTGCGCCCCCCAGTAGTGATCGGCGGGGACGTCGACGGCTCCCATGGAGTCGGTCTCGACGCGGATGTCATCGCTCATGGTCGAGTCCTCTCTCGTCCCCTCCTGTTGTTGCGCCGCCCGTTCGAGCCTGGATGCGCCGATCGAGCTGTCGCCGGTCGAGAGGCCAGCAACGAGACGGCCGGAGGCCAACGTGCTCGGAGGCGGAAGAGGCGGTGTACACCTCACAGACAATAGGGGGTGGACGGCGGCGCCTTTGGGGGCGCAACCTGGTGGTCAGCCGCGGCTCGGCGAGCCCTCTCTCCCAGATCTCGCGGGCCCGCACCAGGTCCTTCGCCCGTGGGCCCTCGCCGTCACCGGGGACCTCGAGGATGGCGGGCAGGCCCTGCAGGCGAGGGTGCCCGAGCAACGCAGCCAGTCCCTCCTCACCGATCGTCCCCTCCCCGAGGTTCTCGTGCCGGTCGCGGTTCGCACCGAGGGCCACCTTCGAGTCGTTGACGTGGAGGCACTGCAGGCGGCTCGAGGCCCACGGTGCGATCGATGGCCGCCACCACCTCGTCGGCCTCCTCCCCGGTGGCAAAGGAGGTCCCCGATGCCCACAGGTGCTGGGTGTCGAGGCAGACGCCGATGCGCTCGTCGCCGCCCGACGCCTCAATGACCGCGGCCAGCTCCTCGAAGGTACGGCCGATGGTGGCGCCGGCTCCAGCCGTGTTCTCGAGCAGGATGGGACAGGGGCCACGTCCAGCCGTCGGCGGTGGCGCGCCATCGAGGGCGACGCAAGAGGGCCTCGACGACGGCCGGGAGGGAACGCTCGAAGCCGGTCCCGCGGTGGCTTCCGACGTGGAGGACGAGTCCATCGGCGGCCATGCCGTTCGCCACCTCGAGATTGGCGGCCAGGCAGCTGCGGGATCGCGCCGCCACCCCTGGGTCCGGCGCGGCCACGTTGATGAGATAGGTGGCATGACAGAAGGTCGAGTCGCACCGTGGGGTGCTCGTCCTGTGCGGTCCGGTAGGCGATCGAGAAGCTCGCGGCTGTACTGCGAGGGCTTCCACATGCGGGGGCTCTGGGTGAAGACCTGGACGACCTCGGCTCCGATGTCGGCGCCTCTCGAAAGAGCGGGCAACAGGCCGGTCCCCGCCCGAACGTGGGCGCCGATGCGCATGGTCCGGCACGGTACCAGCGCGGGAACCGGGAGGTGCCGAATCGGCACATGCCCCTAGTGTCTATGGTGAGTCGGGCCAGCGGCCCCGGTACCGCCGAGAGAGAGACTAAGAAAAGGAGAAACCGAATGGCAACCACAACGCTGTCGGACAAGGCTCGAGCCCTCGTCGAGCGACCCATCATCGCCAACGTGGCCACCGTCGACGCTGCCGGTCATCCGCAGCTCACACCGGTGTGGATCGATCTCGAGGGCGATGAGGTCGTCTTCAACACGGCGAGGGGACGGGCCAAGGACCGGAACCTGAGCCGCGACCCGCATGTGGCTCGATCTCGGTCGTCGACCCCGACGATCCCTACAACGTGCTGGTCCTGCGAGGCACGGCCCGAGCCACCGAGGACGGGGCCGACGCCCACATCGACTCACTGGCCAAGAAATACCTGGGATGTGGACACGTACCCGATGCGGCAGCCGGGCGAAGTCCGGGTCAAGTACCGGGTGCACCCCGACGCCGTCGTCATGCAGGCAGAAGGCTAAGGGCGCTTGACGGCTCGCTGAGCCGGCCGAATCAGACTCCCCACCCCCCGCTGGCGCCGTGCAGTGCTCCGGCGAGTGGGGCGGTGCGCGCGGCGCTTCGCTGCGATGCTGCACTGCCCGCCTGGGTGATGACGCGGGTCCCGAGATGCCTCAAGCTGGTGCATCAAGGTGCCGATTCCTGTAGTGGACCATGGTGTCCGTGACCACACAGGGAGGCGCGCGGTGGGGAACGCAGCTCGGCTCGAACCGGCCCGGCGGGACACGGCGACGCGACGAGGCCGGGTTCTCGATGGTCGTGGTCGCCATCAGCATGGTCGCCGTAGCTGCCCTCGCCCTCCTTGCGGCCAAGGCAACCCTCGGAACGACCAGCTCGTCGAATGATTCGGCATCGGGAAATCCGGAAGTGGCGTTAGCCGAGAGCGTCCAGGCACAGCAGTCGTTGTCCACCGCTCTACAGGCGGCTGCGAGCCTCGGCGCTGGGAGCGGGCGGCGGTATGGCCGGATCTCGAGGGCTCGGGCGTCGGCGGAGGCGCCAATACCGGTGCGGCCGCGGACATCGCCCGGCTCTCGGCAGCCGAGCCCTCGCTCACCTTCGTGTCTCGGGCCGACGACCGTCGCCGACCACCGTGAGCGTGGCCGAAGACCCGTCCCTGGCCGGCGCCGTGACGCTGGCCACCCGGTCCTCGGCCGGTGGAGTGTGCTGGCTGGTCTGGCACGCATCCGGCGTCCCCACCTGGTACGGCGCTCAGACCCACGTTGGCCAGTTGCATCCGCTCCGGCGCTCGGGCCGCCTCCCAACCCGGACCGGTCAGTTCGACGGCCATCGGTTGGCAGACCAGCAGCTTCCCCTCGGCCTGATGGCACGGATGACGTCAGGCCCGCGCCCACCAGCCGGACCGGCGACGATGCCTGACGGTCGACGAGCTCCTCGCAAGCCAGGGCGACGGTCGCGATCGGGAGACCGGTTCGGAGCAGGATGGTTTCGAGCCCGGTCGGATGGTCGTCGACGGCGTCGAGCACTCGACGCTGCTCGTCGCTGGCCGGCTCTGCCTTCGGACGGCCGGCAGCTGCGAGGCCGGCGCTGTTGGCCGACAAGCCCGTCCATCCAGCCGCGTCGTCGACCGATGCTCTGGTGGTCCTGGTGCTGGTGCTGGTGGTTCTGGTGGTGCGCCGGAGGACGGGCGACAGGCTCCACTCGGGCGAGCTCGATGGCGCACAGGACGTCGGCAGCGTCGCGGACCGGAAAGCATCCGTCGGCGATGAGCCCGTTGCAGCCCAGACGAAGCCGGGCTTCGCACGGACCCGGGAAGGGCTCCCACCGGGATGCCCCGGCGCGCCGCAGCCTCAGCCGTGTACAGCGATCCGCCCTGCGGGTGGCACTCGATCAGCGACCACCACGTCGGACAGTGCGGCGATGATGCGGTTGCGGGCCGGGAACACGCCCGGTCGTGGAAGCGTACCGAGCGGCTGCTCGCTCACGACGGCGCCATGCTCGCCGACGGCCGTCCAGAGAGCCGACTGGTTCCGCGGGATACGGGACGTCGAGCCCGGTACCCACCACGGCCACGGGCTCGCCGACCCGATCGTGGCTGACGCACGACCGCGGTGTGAGCGGCACCGTCGATGCCCTTGGCCAGCCCGGACACAACGGTGACGCCGGACCGCCGACAGATCGCCGGCGATCTCGGCAGCCATGCATCGCCCGTAGTGGGTGGCCGAGCGGGTCCCGACGATGGCCGCGCTCGGCTCGACGATCGACGCACGACAGGTCACCCCGAGCGAAGAGGACGGCCGGTTGGCCGACGATCGCCGACCAGCCGGGCGGGATAACCCACGGTGTCTCGCAACAGGATCGACACGCCGGCCTCACGTAGGCATCCCCGACCTTGGGACATCCGTGGACGATGCCGCCGACTCAAATCTCCGCTCGGAGTCGCACGGGTGGGTTCCGGCCGCCACCGCGTGCCACGCGATGGCGGGTTCGAATCCGTCGAGCAACCGAGCCAGTCGAACCGGCGTCATGCCCGGAAGTCCGGCCAGCGCTGCGGCGAAGACGCATCCCGCGCGAGTCCGGCGCGTCGTCGCCACTCGGACCGCACGCCACACATTCATGCATCGCGGTGCTCCCCGAGCAGCAAGGCCCGATCCCCGTGGAGGACGAGGGCCTCGCCGACATGAGCATGCCTCGACCAACGGGGTGTCGTCGAGATCGGCCATGGTCCTCGCCAACCGGTGGGTGCGTCGATAGCCCCGGGCTGTCAGCGATCCCGCGTCGGAGGCGGCGCTCGAGCAGGGCCGACGCGGCATCGGACAGCGGGGCGCATCGAGAGAGGTCCGCTCCGGGTAGGTCGGCGTTCACCCGGACGCCCCGTTCGGCAGCTCGCCGACGAGCCGACGCCACCCTGGCTGCCACCGTGGCCGTATCCTTCGAGGGGCTCGTCGCTCAGCAACTCGTCGACGTCTGGTCGGTCGACTCGGACGGCAATGTCGAAGCGATCGAGCAGAGGTCCAGAGATCCGCCGGGCATATCGGGATCGGGTCCCCTCGCTGCACCGACAGGAGCCGGGAAGCCCTCCTTCTCCGCAGGGGCACGGGTTCATGGCCGCCACCAGGATGAACCGTGCTGGGTACTCGATCGTCCCTCGGGCTCGGCTGACTCGGATCACGCCCTCCTCGAGAGGCTGCCGGAGGACATCGAGCACGACAGTTGGAAACTCGCCGAGCTCGTCCAAGAACAACACGCCACCATGAGCCAGGCTGATCTCGCCGGGCCGCAGCGAGGGGCTGCCGCCCCCGATCATGGATACGGTCGACGTCCCGTGGTGGGGAGCCCGGAACGGTGGGCACACGACCAGCCGTCCGTCACCCACCGGCAGGGCCGCAGCCGAGCGGATGCGACTGACCTCGGTGGCCCGGTCATGGTCGAGTTCGGGGAGCAAGCCGGGCAGCCGCTCGGCCAGCATGGTCTTTCCCGATCCCGGAGGTCCGACCAGCAGGAGATGGTGACCTCCCGCCGCGGCCACCTCGAGGCGCGCGCCGGCCGACCCGCTGACCACGGACGTCGGCCAGGTCGGGAGCGGACAAGGCGGTCTGGCCCCGGCCGGATTGGCCGCATACTCGGCCACATCGTTGATCGACACCGTTGGCCAGGGCTGCCGCGCCGAGCAGCTGGTCCACGAGTCCGGCCAGGGTGGATGCCGATCGCAGGTCGCCTGTGTTCGCCATCGCCGCTTCGGCGGCGACCTCGACCGGCACCACCATGCTGAGGGGACGGACGGCCTCACAAAGAGCCATCACCCCGGGGACGCCGCGCAGTGATCCGTCGAGGCCGAGCTCACCACAGAAGGCCAGCCCGCTAACTGCCTCGTGCGGCAACGTGCCCGACGCCACGAGCAATCCGACGGCGATGGGAAGGTCAAGGCCGGCGCCGCCCTTCCGCACGCCCGACGGAGCGAGGTTGACCGTCGTACGTCGCTGCGGCCAGGGCAGGCCACTCGACAGGAGGGCGGCCCGAACTCGATCCCGGGACTCGCGGACAGCAGCGTCGGGAAGCCCCACGATGGTGAATCCCGGGAAGGCCGTTCGAGACGTGGACTTCGACGGAAACCGGGCGGCCTTCGACACCGAGGACCATGGCTGACGAAATAGCGGCGATCACGGCAACTCCGCATGACGCTGGGCCGGCGATGTGGGCGTCGGCCGCAAGAGCGATGGAGGGCCGGATGCGAATGGTCGGAGGGGCCGGGCCGCTCGAGGCACCGGACGCACCTTACGGAGCGGGATGTCACAAGGCGAGGTAAACAGGACGGCGCGAAAGGCCGGTAAAAAGAATTTTGACAATGGCGATTTTGTCAGTATTTCCTGACGGATGTCAGTACTTAACCTGACAAAATGGGGGCTCTTCAAAAATTAATCAAGCGGGCCGCTCCGGATGCCGGCCATGGACCGGCGGTCAACGGCCCGTGAAGTGCGGCTCCCGCTTCTCGATGAAGGCCCGCAGGGCCTCGTTGGTGTCGACGCTGGCGAAGTTCACCGACTGGGCCCGTGCCTCCTCCTCGAGCGCCTGGTCAAGCGAGACATTGAGCGAGTTGTTCATGAGCGTCTTGGTCATGGACAAGAGCCAGTGGAGGCCCGGCGGCCAGGCGGCGGGCCCAGTCGTCGACCACGTTGTCGAGCTCACCGGCCGGTACGACTCGGTTCACGATGCCGAAGGCCGCCGCCTCCTCGGCATCGATGAATGTCGGCGAAAAAGGCGAGCTCCTTCGCCCGGTGCAGCCCGATGAGACGGGGCAAGCAGCCACGACAGCGCCGAAGTCGACCGTGAGGCCCCGCCGGGCGAAAGATCTGCGAGAAGCGGGCCGTATCCGAGGCGACCACAAGGTCGCAGCCAAGGGCCATGCTCATGCCCGCCCCGGCCGCCACCCCTCCGACCTTGGCGATGGTGGGCTTGGGGATCCGGTGGAGGCGGAGGGCGACGTCGCCGAGGGCCCGCATCTGAGCGAGGTACGGGTCGCCGGGACGCCCGGCGACGTCGGTGGGGTCGCCCAGGTCGGCTCCGGAGCAAAAGGCGTCTCCAGCGCCCGTCAGCACCATGACCTGTCGCCTCACGGTCGGTGGCCACGTCGTCGAAGATGGTCAACAGCTCTCGCCACATGGTGCCGTTGGCCGCGTTTTTGCGCTCCGGCCGGTTCATGGTGACAATGACGACGCCCTCGTGGCGAGTGACGAGCAGGGTCTCGAACTGGTCGGACATCTCGCCAACCCTAGGAGATCCGCTGCCTTCGGGCGCCGGCCACTGCGGCGGCCGACTAAGCAGCGACGCCGTGGTCAGAAGGCATCCTCGATGACCTCGAGGACTCCACCAGTGTCAGCGAGGCCACGTCGAACCGAACATCGACGGCCCCACCGAGACGCCTGACCCGCCCTCCGACAGCCAACGTCCGGCCAGTCGTCGTATGCGCCGGCACTTGGTGGGCGACACCGATTCGGATCCCGTTCCGAACCGGTCGGTCGTGCGCGTCTTCACCTCGCAGAAGACGACCGAACGGTCTCGGCAGACGATGAGGTCGAGCTCACCCTCGCGGCATCGCCAATTTCGGTCGAGGAGCTCGTAGCCGTGGTCGGCGTACCAGCGGGCGACGAGGTTCTCGCCGTAGGCGGCCGGTGTCGCGCCGGGACATGCCGGCGCGCTCGGTCACAGGTCCTTTTCCGGCAGCCGTTCGATGTTCACGTCACGGAACGTGAGAATGCGGACGGAGGGCACGAACCGGGCCGGGCGGTACATGTCCCAGACCCAGGCATCCGCCAGGTTGACCTCCACGCAAGCCGGCGAAGTGTCCGAGCGCACGGTCACGTCCACCTCATTGGCCAGGTAGAACCGACGCTCGGTCTCGACCACATAGGAGAAGAGAGGCACGACCGCCCGGTACTCGTGGACGAGCGCCAGCTCGATCTCGGACTCGTAGCGCTCGAGGTCTTCCTCGCTCATCGGCGTGGCAGAGCGGCCGGGTACCGACGGTGGTGAGCAGCGTCCGTAGCCAGACCAGCGGACCGAGGGCGGCGAGGCCGATGGGCCTCACCGATTGCCGGTCAACCCCGGGCAGTCCGCCGCTCCTTGATCTTGGCGGCCTTACCGTGACGCTCGCGCAGGTAATAGAGCTTGGCCCGGCGGACGTCTCCCAACGAGACAACCTCGGTCCGGGCGATGACCGGCGAGTGGACCGGGAACGTCCGCTCCACCCCCACCCCGAAGCTGACCTTGCGCACCGTGAATGTCTCCCGGGCGCCGGTGCCCTGCCGACGCATGACCGACGCCCTGGAACACCTGCACGCGCTCGCGCGGTTCCCTCGACCACCCGAACGTGCACCTTCACGGTGTCGCCGGCTCGGAAATCGGGCACGTCCTCCCGGAGGCTGTCCTGGTCGATGATGTCCGTCGGGTTCATTGCAGGCGTCTCCCCAGCCGTTGGTCGACCGTTCGTGGCAGGCGCCGACTGCGGCGATCCTGCGAAGAGCCCGCCGGTTCGGGACTCCGACATCGAGCCATCGTTGGCGTCGGTTCCGGGACGTTCGGGCTCAGCCATCATAGCCCCCCTCTCGCAGGCCTTCGGCCGTCGCCGAACTCGTTGAGCAGGTGACCTCCTCGTCGGTGAGACCCGCCACGGGCCTCGATGAGATCAGGGCGCCGCTCCAGGGTCCAGCCAGCGCCTGGGCACGGCGCCAACGACGGATCATTTCGTGGTCACCGGAGACGGAGTACCTCGGGCACGGACAATTCCCGGAACTCGGCCGGGCGGGTGTACTGCGGGTACTCGAGGAGGCCGGCCACGAAGCTCTCCTCCTCGGTCGAGGTGTCGTTCCCAGCACACCGGGCAGAAGTCGGGCAACCGCCTCGAGGACCACCAGGGCGGCCAACTCGCCGCCGGCCAGCACGAAGTCACCCACGGATAGCTCTCCGTCGACGAGATGGTCGGCCACCCGCTGGTCGACACCCTCGTAGCGACCGCAGAGGAGCGAGAAGCCGGATGATGCGGCGAGCTCCTCGGCGACTCGCTGGTCGAAGCGGCGACCGGAAGGTGAGAGCAGGAAGAGCGGCCGAGACAGGCCCTCGGGCGAGAGCGCCACGTGCTCGACGATGCGAAAGAGCGGTTCGGGTGCCAGCACCATGCCGGCGCCGCCACCGAACGGTGCGTCGTCCACCGATCGGTGGACACCGGCGGCGGCATCGCGGATGTCATGGACGCCGAGCGCCAGCAGCTCGCTGCGGCGGGCCCGTCCGAGGATCGACACGGAGGCGAACCCGTCGACCGCCTCGGGGAAGATGGTGAACACGTCGACCGCAGCGGGACTGGCAGCCCGTCCGTCGTCGGTCTCTGGGGCCCCGCCCAGGGACTCACCGGCGTCACCGGCATCCGGCTCCGGCTCCGACCTCGCCCGAACGGTCCACGCTCAGGCCAGGTCGAGGAGGCCGTCGGGGATGGACACCACGACTGCACTCGCCGGGCGAGGTGTCGACCACGAACCGCAGCGGGATGAGACCGCCGCCGTCGAGGACCAACAGGTCGCTCGCCGGGATTGGCCTGGACCTCGGTCACCACACCAAGGACGCGACCGTCGGTGTCCTCGACACGGCAACCCACGAGGTCGTGAACCCAAAGCGCGTCGGGATCGGCGAGCGGCGGGGCAAACAGCTCGGTGCCGCGGCGGCGGCCGCCGCCTCGAGTGGTTTCGAAACCTTCGAAGACCACAAGATAGCGGTCCTTGTGAGGCCGGGAGCTGCACTACCCGATAGGTGCGGCTGCTGCGTCTCGGAGCTCGGAGCCCGGGTCCAGTCGCTCCGGACGGTTGGAGGTGAGGATGAACGACGACCTCACCGCGCAGCCCGTGCGGCTTGACGATGGCGCCTACCGAGCAGCAACTCGGTCGTCCCGTCGGCCGACCCCACCTCGATCGGAGGAGGGCGACATGCCCCCGGTCTCAGTCGTCGACGATGTCGACGCTGGTCTGCACCCCGTCGCGGGCACCGGCTGCGGCTACGACGGTGCGGATGGCCTGGGCGACCCGTCCCCGGCGGCCGATCACCCGCCCCATGTCCTCTGGGGCCACATGGATGCGGAAGCGGACACTGTTACCTCGCTCGTCGGCATTGATCACAACAGCGTCGGACTGGGATGCGATCGAGTTGACCAGATAGCTCACGACGGCGAGTGGCGTGCCGCCGGACATCCGATTGCCGGCATCATCATCATCGTCATCGAATTCATCATCGATGACGTTGATGTCCTCTGCCGAGTCGAGAGCAATGTCGTCGGTCATCGGTTGGTCTTGGCCGCGGCTAACTCGTCCATGGCCCCGGAACGCTTGAGCAGCTTCTCGACCCGCTCGGTGGGGGTGGCGCCCTGGGACAGCCACTTGACGGCCTTGGCGTTGTCGATCTCGACGACGGCGTCGGGCTCGTTCTTCGAACGCCCTCTCGGCGCATACGTGCCCACGATCTCGATGAACCGCCCGTTCCGGGGCGAACGGCTGTCCGCCGCCACCAAGCGATAGGTGGGCTGCTTCTTCTTCCCGATCCGCACGAGGCGGAGCTTTACGGCCACGTTCTACTCCTCTGCATTTTTCCAGGCGTCCTCGCCGCCGGCGTCGTCTCGTCCAGCTGGTCGTCGTGTGCTGGTGCCGGTCGGTCGAGACAGTCTCCCACCATTGGGAGCTAGTAGGTGCACGCCGGGGGTGATGCGGCCTCGATCGCCGGCGGCCGGCATGTAGGCCCCGGCTGCCGGTCTCGACAGGGAGCCGATGGACTCTCAGCGCGACTTCGGCGTCACCCGGCCTCCACCCTTACCCTTCTTGCCCCCCTTGCCCTTGGCTCGCGACCCGCTGCGACCCGAACGAGCAGGGAGTTCGCCTCCGCCCATCATGGTCCCGCCTCCCGCACCGGTCAGCGAGGCGAGCTCGTCGCCCTCGCCGAGGGCGGCGAGCTCGGACATGGCCTGTGGCGTGAGCTTGGGCCCACGCCCGAAGAGCCCTCCGAGGGCGGACGGCATCCCGCCTTTGCCCATGCCCTTCATCAACTTCTGCATCTCCCGAAACTGTTTGAGCAGGGCGTTGACGTCGGCCGTCGAAGTCCCGCTCCCGTTGGCGATGCGCACTCGCCGAGAGCCATCGACGAGGCCGGGGTCGATCCGCTCCTTCGGTGTCATCGAGCGGATGATGGCCTCGACCTGACCGATCTGACCGTCGTCGACCGCAGACGACGCTTCCTTCACGTCCTTCGGCACCCCGGGGAGGTGGGAGAGGACGCCGGAGATCGAGCCCAACTTCTTGACCTGTTGCAGCTGCTCGAGGAAGTCCTCGAGCGTGAAACGCCCCTCGAGAATGGCGGCCGCCCCCTTGGCGGACACGTCCTTGTCGAGCGTGCGTTCGGCTTGCTCGATGAGGCTGAGGACGTCGCCCATGCCGAGAATCCGGTCGGCCATGCGATCCGGGTGGAACAGGTCGAAGTCGTCGAGCTTCTCCCCTGTCGACCGAAGGCGATAGGTCGGCCAACGACCTCTTTGACCGAAAGGGCCGCGCCTCCGCGGGCGTCACCGTCGAGCTTGGTGAGGATCACACCGTCGAGAGTCAGGGCCTCGTGGAAGGCGAAGGCGGTGGTCACCGCGTCCTGTCCGGTCATGGCGTCGATCACGAGGAACGTGTAGTGGGGATCGGTCGCCCCGGCGATGTCCCGGATCTCCTGCATGAGCGCTTCGTCGACCGACAGCCGTCCAGCGGTGTCGACGATGAGGACGTCCCGCCCGAGTCGGCTCGCCTCGGCCAGGCCCGCCGTCGCCACAGCCACCGGATCGGTCGGCTCGCTGAAGACATTGACCCCCACCTGGCCGCCCAGCACCCGGAGCTGCTCGACGGCGGCCGGGCGCTGGAGGTCGGCCCCGACCAGTAGAGGGTTCCGTCCCTGCTGGCGGAACCACTTGGCCAGCTTGGCGGCAGCCGTCGTCTTTCCCGATCCCTGCAGGCCGGCGAGCAAAACGACGGTTGGTGGCCGGCCGGCGTAGGTGAGCTTGAGAGTCTCACCGCCGAGGATGCCGGTGAGCTCCTCGTTGACGATCTTGATGACCTGCTGTCCAGGGCTGAGGGCTGAGGACAGCTCCAGTCCCACGCACCGGTCCCGCACACGCTGGGTGAAGCCCCGGACGACGCCGAACTCGACGTCGGCTTCGAGCAGAGCGGTTCGGATTTCGGCCAGGACCTCGTCGACGTCCGACTCGGTCAGCCGGCCCCGCCCTCGCAGGCGGCCGACAATGCCTTCGAATCGCTCGGTCAGGCTCTCGAACATGGGTGCCTCAGGCTACCGGGTCGACCTGTCGCTGCGGCCCGCCGCAGAGGGCCGCGAGCATCGGAAGCGCCGGCTCAGAACAACGGCGTCCACGAATGCCTCGGCGTCGAAGTCCATCAAGTCGCCGACCCCCTCGCCTAGGCCGACCAGTCGGACGGGCAGGCCGAGCTCGCGCTGGATGGCCACCACGATGCCTCCCTTGGCCGTGCCGTCGAGCTTGGTCAAGACGACGCCTGACACATCGACAGCATCGAGAAAGACCTTGGCCTGGGCCAGGCCGTTCTGGCCGGTCGTGGCATCGAGCACGAGCAGCACTTCGACGACCCGGCCGGGAGCTCGGTCGGCAACCCGGCGGATCTTCTTCAGCTCCTCGATGAGGTTGACCTTGTTGTGCAGTCGGCCGGCTGTGTCGGCGAGCACGATCGAGTGCCCTTTGGCCGCCGCACGCTGCACGGCGTCGAAGATCACCGCACTCGGGTCACCGCCTTCCGAGCCGCGCACGATGTCGGCGTCAACCCGCGACGCCCATGTAGCCAGCTGGTCGGCAGCCGCGGCCCGGAACGTGTCGCCGGCCGCCAGCAGCACGTTCTCACCTTCGGCCCGGAGCCGGCTCGCCAGCTTGCCCACAGTGGTCGTCTTGCCGACGCCGTTGACCCCGACGAACAGCCAGACGTCCACCTGGCGCTCCTCGGTGTCGTCCTGGGTGCCCTGGCCGCCTCGGGCACCCGGTCGCCCCCCGCTCTGGGTACCCCCGAGGGGAACGACGGCCCACTCCCCGATGTCGGCGACAACATGGCCACGAGGTCCGACTTGAGCGCAGTCGACGAGGGCGTCGGGCCCATCCACCTCGCCGTCTTTCACCCGGCGCCGGAGATCGGTGAGGAGCGCGTCGGTGGCGCCGACTCCGACATCGGCCCGGATCAGTGCCTCTTCGAGGTCGTCCCACGTCTCGGCGTCGATCTTGCCGCGGCTGCGCACCGAGCCGAGGTAGCCGGCAAGCAACCCGCGGGCCTTCCCGAGCCGGCTGCGGTAGGTGAGAGTCGGGGCCAGCTCCTCCTCGAGGACTGGCTCGGCCGGCAGAGCCTCAGGGGCGACGGCCGGTTCAGCGACGGCCGGTTCAGCGACGGCCGTGCTCGGCGGCGATCCCTCCGCGACTCGGGTGGCCTCCGCGCTGCGGGCCAATTCGACATCGGTCGCGGCGTCGGACGCCACCTCGCCTGGGGGACAGCGGTCTTCGGACCGCGTCCCCGCAGTCGGAGGCCCACGGCCACGCCGCCGGCGACCACCGCCACTGGGACGATGACGAACACGGCAATGGCGGCGTCGGATGCCGTCATTGCCCCCGAGGCAATCACCCGGTTCCCTACCCTGACCGGTGCCCGGTGACCGGCTGCGCGCCGACGGACTGCGCCCCGACGGGCTGGCCGATCAGCGGCTCGGCGTCTTCCAAGGACTCGGGATGGAACGGCGCCTCGCCTCGGCCTCGGCCTCGTCAGCGCTTGGCACCGGCCGCGGCGGCAGTCCATCCGTCGGGCCGGTCGTGTCGGGCCACCGGCGCCGACCCGCTGCTTCCGTCGTGGTCGCCGCCGTCCACGTCCGAACGTCCCGTCGACGTCCACTTTCTCGTTGCCCTGGCTACCGATGCCGAACGAGCCGATGCCTTCTCCGAATCCGTCGGGGACGCGGCGAGTCGCCGGTCGCGCGGCACCCGCTGACTCAGGACCTGCGACGAGCCACCCGGGGCCATGGTCACCCCGTAGAGGGCATCAGCCGCCTCCATGGTTCGCTTCTGGTGGCTCACGATGATGAGCTGCGCCTCATCTCGGAACTCGTGCACGAGGCCGAGGAAGCGCTGCAGGTTCACATCGTCAAGAGCCGCTTCGACCTCGTCCATCAGGTAGAAGGGCGAGGGCCGGCTGCGGAAGATGGCGAAGAGGAAGGCCATGGCCACGAGCGAGCGTTCGCCGCCGGAGAGGAGCGAGAGGCGGCGGACGTTGCGTCCGGCCGGCCGGGCCTCGACCTCCACGCCGGTCTCCAGCAACTGCTCGGGGTCGGTCAGCGTCAGTCGGCCCATGCCCCCAGGGAAGAGGCTGCTCACCAGGTTGGAGAAATGCTCGTTGACGTCGGCGAATGCCTCGGCGAAGACCCGCATGATCTCGTCATCGAGGGTCCGGATGATCTGATGCAGCTCCCGCCGGGCTGTCCGGACGTCCTCGACCTGTGACTCGAGGAAGCGGTGCCGCTCGGTGTGCTCAGCCAGCTCCTCGAGGGCGAGCGGGTTGACCGGGCCCATGGCCGCCAGCTCGGCCTCGAGCTGCTCGATCCGGGTCGCCGCTTCGACGCCCTCGGACAAGTCCGGCTGCGGCGCGGAGCGTGGCCGCTTCCGGCCCGGCCCCGAGCTCTCGGCGCAGGGTGTCGACCACCGCCTCGCGCCGGACCGAGGCTTCGACCAGATCCATCTCGACTTGGCTCAACCGAGCCCGCACCTCGGTCATCCGCTGCTCGTCGGCCGTCCTCTGGCGACGCAGCGACTCGAGCCGCTCACCGCCGAGTCGCACGGCGTCGAGACGGCGACGATGCTCTTCGCGAAGGCCGGCCAGGTGGACGTCGAGTTCCTCTCGACAGGACTCGACCAACCCGGCGAGTCGCCCAATGGCGGTGGCCTCCCCCTCCAGCCGCCGCCGGCGCTCGGCCGCCAGCTGGCGCTCGTCGGTGTGACCGGTCAACCGGCGCTCGACCTCGGCCATCCGCTCGGTGAGGACGCGGCGGCGCTCGGCCAGTCCGGCCCGGCGTGCATCGAGGGCTGTGCCGGCGACCGGCCAACTCCGTGGCCCGGGCGTCGATATGACGGCGCTCCTCAGCGACCATGGCGTTGCGCTCGGCGGCCGCCGCCTGCTCTGCCTCGAGTCCGGGCAGCGCCTCCTGCACGGCGGAGATACGGGCGTGGTCGCGCTCGATCCGGTCCTCGATCTCGGCCCGGTTTCCTCGGGTCTCCTCGATCTCGGTGGTCACCGCCTCGAGGTCGTCGGCGATTCGCTGGCTCGCGGCTCGCGCCGACTGCTGGTCGACCTCATTGCGGTCGTCGGCGCGTACGGCGGCGGCCAAAACCTGCCGTGCGTCCTCGAGCTCTTCGTGGGCCACCGACCGCTCTGTCGAGATGCCGCTCGACGTCACGCTCTGCCACCTCAGCTCGGGAGCGAGCCTCGTCGACCAGCGCGGCCGTCACGGTTCCGCCCTCGGCCCGGACCCGCCAGCCGGTCGGAGAGAAACGGTCACCGTCTCGGGTGACGACGACGAGGTCGGGTCGGGACAGGGCCAGATCGATGGCCTCGGACCATCCCCGAGACGAGCAGTAGGCGCCGTCCAGCAGCCGGTCGAGAACGCGCTCGAGCTCGGCGCCACCCGGGCGGCCGATCCGCGCTCGGACATGGTTGCGTACGGGCTCGGCCCCCAGAGGGGCGGCATCGAGGTCCCTCTTCATGTCGGCGAAGACGTCGAGATCGACATCGGACACCGGCACCCACGCCGGCATCCGCGCCGACACCGCCACCGACGCCGCCAGCGCCGGTGAGGGCCAGAACAAGCCCGTTCATCCCACCGCTCCGCAGACGAGCAAGGGCGGCACGGGCAGGCTGGCTGCCGGAGACGACCACCGCGGCCAAGCGACGCTCCGCAGGCGGCTTCGGTCGCTTCCTCCCAGCCGCCATCGATCTCGACCAGGTCGAGCAGGGTGCCGACCACACCGTCGAGGTCGGCGAGCAGCTCGGCCCCGGCGGCCCCTCTGGCTTCGTCGAGGGCCCGCTCGAGCGCGTCTGCCCGCGCCACCGAGCGGTGCAGCTCCTGTTCGGCCTGACGCAACGAAGCGTCGGCTACCTCGAGACGGTGGGCGGCTCGACGATGCTGCTCTTCGGCTTCGGCCACCTCGGTCTGCAGGCGATGGCGAGCTTGTTCGCATTCGGCCAGTCGCTCGCGCGACCTCGTGGTGGTCACCCTCGAGGGCCACCGCCCGACGCTCGGCCGTCGCCAGGCGGGCGGTCAGCTGGTCGAGGGAACGGCGGTCCCGATCGACCGCTCGCTCGAGCGAGGTCAGCTGGCCCCGTGCCTCGGTGAGGGCCCGCTCCGTCCGACGCAGGGACGCACCGTCCACCGCGGCCGACAGGTGGGCCTCGAGCTCGGCCGCCGCCGCGGCCTCCTCGAGCGCCAGCTCCTCGTGGTCGGGCTCGAGGGCATCGAGGTCGGACTCGGTGGAGATGAGCTCTCCCGAAAGACGGGCGGCTTCGGCCTCGAGGGTGGAGACCACATCGACGTCGGCAGCCGCGTCGAGAGCCTGGGCGACCGGTCCTCCCCCGCTCGCGCAGCACCCCGATCAGGCCGCGGGCCCGTTCGACCATCCCTTCGGCTCGGGCCAGGGCGGCGGCGATGTCGGACTCACGCTCGGCCGACAGCTCCCCGGCCGTGCGCTCGCTGGCCACATCCAGCTCGGCCAGCGTGGCCCGAAGGGCCTCCTCGGTCGCCCGCAACTCGTCCCGGAGTCGGCCGCCGTCGTCCTGGCGACCCTGGAGCAAGCGCAGCTCGGAGCCCGGCGGCGTAGAGCTTTACCGCCTGCAGCTCGTCGGCCAGAACGGCATGGGACTGGGCCGCCTTCGCCTGGCGCTCGAGCGGCTTGATCTGCCGCTTGACTTCACGGACCAGGTCGTAGAGGCGCTCGAGGTTCTCCTGGGTCGCAGCCAGGCGCCGTTCGGCTCGCTCACGCCGCCGGCGGAACTTGAGGACGCCGGCTGCCTCCTCGATGATGGCCCGCCGGTCCTCGGGCCGGGCCTCGAGAACCGCATCGAGGTTGCCCTGGCTCACGATCACGTGCTGCTGGCGGCCGACGCCGGTATCGGAGAGCAGCTCCTGGATATCGAGCAGGCGGCACGGGGTGCCGTTGAGGGCGTACTCGCTCTCACCCGAGCGGAACAGGGTGCGGGTAATGGTGATCTCGGCGAGGTCGGTATGCAGCCGGCGGGCGCTGTTGTCGATGGTGAGGGTCACCTCGGCGCGTCCGAGGGCGGGACGGTTGGCGGTGCCCGCGAAGATCACGTCCTCCATCTTCTGGGACCGCACCGTCCGCGGCCCCTGAGCGCCGAGGACCCAGGCCACCGCGTCGACCACGTTGGACTTGCCGCTGCCGTTCGGGCCGACCACCACCGTGATCCCCGGCTCGAACTCGAGCACGGCCGGATCGGCGAAGGACTTGAACCCCTTCAGCGAAAGCGACTTAAGGAACACGGCGCGCTCACCCTACCGGTCGTGGTCGCCTGGCAAGTGGAGCCTGCCGGGGCTCCTTCCGCAGGTCGACCGGTGTTCGGATGCGCGCCGACGGTTACACCTGGCAGTGCTCGCAGAAAAAGGTCGACCGGCCGCCCGATTTCACCCGGACGATGACCCCGCGGCACCGCCGGCAGGCCTGGCCTTCGCGGTCGTAGGCCTGGTGCTGGTCCTGGTAGTCGCCGCACCTCGCCGAAGAGGTCCCGGTACTGCTCGTCGGCCAGTGACGAGCCCCGCCGTTTGACCGCTTCGGCCAAGGTCTCGACCATGGACCGGTAGAGACGGCGGACCTCTTGGGAGGACAGCGAGTCGGCCTGCCGGTCGTAGCGAAGACCGGCAGCGAAGAGGATCTCGTCGGCGTACATGTTGCCGATGCCGGCGACGAACTCTTGGTCCATGAGGAGCGCCTTGAGCCCCCCTTTGTGCCGGGACAAGCAGCACCCAGAACTTCTCCCAGCTCATCACGTCCTCGAGCGGGTCGAATCCCAGGTGAGCGAGCTCGGGAAGCCGCCGCTGACCGTCGATCGGTGGCGCCGAGACGAACAGCTCACCGAAGGTCCGCGGGTCGACGAAGCGGAGCTGGCCGGCCTGGGTGAAGTGGATGATGGCGTGGGTGTGGGGGACCTTGGGCTCCTTGGCCGACTTGGCCCGGAGCAGCTGGCCGCTCATGCCCAGGTGGACGACGAGCGTGCCGCCGTCGTCCAGCGCGAGCAGGAGGTACTTGCCGGCCCGGTCAATGGACTTGATCGAACGACCCTCCAGTTGCGCCCGAAACTGCTTGGCGCTCGGGTGCCGCCGCACGGTACGGCCGTTGCGTACCTCGACCAGCTTGATCTTGCGGCCGACGACCTCGCCTTGCAGGTCCCTCCGGATGGTCTCGACCTCGGGAAGCTCAGGCATCCCCTTCGCCTCCTTCACGTTCGAGGACCAAGCCGGCGACGCTGCAGCGGCCAACTGCTCGGCCTCCTTCTTCGAGCGCCCCTCGCCGGAGCCCAGCCGGCGTCCGGCCACGGACACCGAGGCCTGGTAGCGCCGTGCGTGGTCCGGCCCGAATCCCTCGACGTCGTATTGGGGAACGCCCTTGCCGAGTCGGACCGAGCGCTCCTGGAGCCGACTCTTGTGGTCCGACTCGCCAGGCTCGCCCACCGCGGCGGCAATGCGATCGGACAGCAGTGACAAGATCAACCGGCGGGCTGGATCGAGGCCACCATCCAGGTACACGGCGCCGATGACCGCTTCGGTGGCGTCGGCCAGAATGGATTCCTTGGCCCGACCGCCGGACTGGTCCTCGCCCCGGCCGAGACGCAGATGGGCGGGCAACCCGAGGTCGAGCGCCAACTCGCCGAGGACGTGGGTATTGACGACTGCGGCCCTGACCTTGGACAGCATGCCGTCGGAGAGCTCCGGATGGCTGCGGAACGTGTCCTCGGCCACGACGAGCCCGAGGACGGCGTCTCCCAAGAACTCGAGACGTTCGTTGGAGATGCGGGAGAGGTCCTCGGCGCACCACGACCGATGGGCCATGGCCTGCTCGAGTAGCGCCGGGTCCCCAAATGCGTACCCGAGACGTTCGGCCAGATCGGCCACGTCTAGGGCTCCGTCTGGCGGTGTAGCCGATTCGGTCACCGGGGTGTCCGAATCAGCAGTGGTCGACATCGGCGCCCCTCAGGTCCCCCCGAGTTTGGCGTAGACGTAGTCAACTGCGTCCCGAACGGTACGAAGCTCCTCGAGATCCTCGTCTTCGATCCGAAAGCCCACCGACCGCTCGCCAAGCTCTTCTTCCAGCCCCTCGACCAGCTCGATGAGGGCCAAGGAGTCGGCATCCAGGTCCTCGGCGAACGATGCCGACTCGCCGATGGCGGACGGCTCGATCTCGAGGATGTCGGCCAGAAGGTCCCGAATGAGGTCGAGAACCTGCTGGCGACTGAGAGGACCCTTCTCGATATGGGTCTCTGCTGGCACCGTTTCTCCTGTTCACCCCCCAAAGGCCCGACGGGCCAATCCCAGTCGGCAACGCCGATCTCGGATTCTGGGTGGTCGGCATGATACCGGACCACTGGATTCATCCAGTGGAAACAGTGCCGCAACCAGCCGTTTTCATGGGCGGCGTATCACGGACGGGTGCCATCGGGCCTCGAAGAGCGAGGATCAGCTGGTCACCCCCCCGAGCCCGTCTCGACCTCGTCGAAGGAGGTGGCTGGCGGTGCCGCCGGGCCTGAGGGCTGGCCCTCCTATGGGCCTGGGCCCTTTTTCGACGAGATCCTCGGTCCCGACGGTCGACCCCGACCGGCCGCCGCCACCTTGTGGCGACACCTCGCCGACCTCGGGCCTGGCGCCCTGGCCAGCCGTCAGGCAGCCGCCGAGCGAGAGATCCGGGCCATCGGCGTTACCTACACGGTGTATGAGGACTCTGGCGGCGTCGAGCGGCCCTGGCCATTCGACGTCATCCCTCGCATCATGCCGGTCACCGAATGGCAGCGGATCGAGGCGGGTCTTGTCCAACGCCTGACGGCGCTCAACCTCTTCATCGATGACGTGTACCACGACCAGCGCTCGCTGGCCGCCGGGGTGGTGCCCGCCGACCTCGTCCTCGGAGCTCCCGCCTTCCACCCCGAGTGCTGCGGGGTCGATCCGCCCGGTGGCATCTGGGCCCACATCTGCGGATCTGATCTCGTTCGGGACAAAGAGGGGACCTTTTGCGTGCTCGAGGACAACCTCCGGGTCCCGTCGGGTGCCTCCTACCTCCTCGAAAACCGGATGGTCACCAAGCACGTGTTCCCCGAGCTCTTCCGTCACTACAGCATCGAGCCGGTCGACCCCTACGTCGGCCGGCTGGCCGACCTGCTCTCGGCCGTCTCGCCATCGACGGGCGACCCGACGGTCGTCGTGCTCACGCCCGGGATCCACAACTCGGCGTACTTCGAGCACGCCTTCCTCGCCCTTCAGCTGGGCGTCGAGCTGGTCGAGGGGCGCGACCTCCTGGTCGGCGACGACGACTGCCTCTACGCCCGCACCATCGAGGGCCTGCAGCGAGTCGACGTCGTCTACCGGCGCATCGACGATGCCTTCCTCGATCCCGAGGTCTTCCGGGCGGACTCCCTGTTGGGCGTGCCGGGCCTGGTGCGAGCGTGGCGCTCGGGCCAGGTCGCCCTGGTCAACGCGCCAGGGTCGGGCGTCGCCGACGACAAACGGATCTATCCCTTCGTCCCCGACATCATCCGGTTCTTCCTCGCCGAGGACCCCATCCTCGCCTCTGTCCCCACGCTGCACTGCGCAAACGACCAGGACCGGCGCTACGTGCTCGACAACCTCGAGGGTCTGGTGATGAAACCCGCCGATGAAAGCGGCGGGACCGGCGTCCTCGTCGGCACCCAGGCGACCGCGGCCCAGCTCGCCGACACGGTCAAGGCCATCAAACGCGACCCTTCGCGATGGATCGCCCAACCGATCATCTCGCTCTCCACCGTCCCCACCTTGTGTGACGGCGAAGTGGTCGCTCGCCATGTGGACCTGCGCCCGTTCACACTGCTCGGTCCGGAGCGGGCCTACGTCACCCAGGGTGGGCTCACCCGGGTGGCCCGACGGCCGGGCTCGCTCGTCGTCAACTCGTCACAGGGAGGGGGGAGCAAGGACACGTGGGTCGTGGACACGGCCCTGCGACCCCGCCGGCCATCGTCCCGATCCCAAGGCACGACCTCGGTTGCCGCCTCGGCCGAGACGTCCATGGCGGGGCCCCCTCCGATCCCAGGGCCGGTGGCGCCAGCGATGGGAGCCCGCCGGGTCCGGGGACAGAGCACGTGGACGATCCAATCGTGATCGAGGCGGACGAACGGTGAGTGGCGCCCCCGAGCACCGAGGTGGAGCAAAGGAGCGGACCATGCTGCTCGCCCGCATGGCCGAGGCCGTCTACTGGGCCGGGCGCTATCTCGAGCGCGCCGAGGGGACGGCGCGACTCGTCCAGGTCCACACCGACACCCATATCGACATGCCGGTGGGCCGCGACGTGGGTTGGGAGCCCCTGCTGTCGGTCGTCGGGCTCGGCGCAGACTTCTCGATGCGTCATCCTCAGAGAGCCGGGGCGAGGCGCCGGGCGAGCGAGGAGGAGGTGGTCGACTTCCTCCTCTCGGACACGGAAAACCCGTCGTCGGTTCTCTCCGCGGTGACCTCAGCCAGGGCCAATCTGCGGACCGCCCGTCCGGTCGTGCCCCGAGAGGCATGGGAAGCGGCCAACAACCTCTGGCTCGATGTGTGTGACCACCTCGACGAAGCCTCATCCCGCGAGGGCCGTGTGGTTTGGCTCCGACGGGTGCTGGTCGGCTGCCAGCAGATCGGTGGGATTGTCAGCGGCACGATGAACCGAGACGAGACGATGTCCTTTCTCGCCCTCGGGGAGAACATCGAGCGGGCCGATCTGACCACCCGGGTGATCGCGACCCGCTCCGGTGATCTGCACCCCAACCGGGGTGACGCCCCCTACGACATCGTCCACTGGATGGGCGTCCTCCGCTCGCTCGCTGCCTACCAGCCGTTCCGACGGGCCATGCCGGCGCGACCCCAGGGTGGGTCGACCCTGCTGTTCTTGCTCCAGAACCAGCGGTTCCCACGCGCCGTGCAATGCTGCCTGGCCGAAGTGGCCGCGGCGCTGAAGGAGCTTCCGCACTCGGACGCACCGTTCGAACGGTGCACGGCGGCAGCCATGGTGCTGTCGTCCGCCGCTCCCCTGCGGCTCACCGGTGACGGTCCCGCTCGGCTGATCGAAAGCCTGCAATCAGCGTTGGCCGATCTTCACCGCTCGGTCGAGGACACCTACTTCTTTTCGGCCGACGACCGATGGGCGGCATCAGCGACCGTCCGCGCCGAACCAACCAGCACGCACGAAAATGGTCGGGTGGCGATCGCCGAGAGCCATCCCGATGGTGCTCGCTCCGCGCTCCCGCACTCCCCGCACTCCCCCCTCTTCCCGTCCTTCGAACGTCCAGGCTCGTCGAGGACGGCCTCCGAACCCGATGGCTCCGTCCGGTACCGGATCATCCACCGCACGACCTACCGCTACAGCGCCTTGGTGTCGAGCTCCCGTCACGAGGCGCACCTTCGGCCACGTGACGCCGACCACCAACAGTGTTGTTGGAGGGACCTCACCATCGAACCGGCCCCGGCGACGTGGAGCCAGGGGATGGACGCCCTCGGCAACCTCGTCGACTTCTTCTCCCTCGACGACCCCTTCCAAGAGCTCGTCGTCACTGCCTCGAGCACGGTCGTGGTCACCGAACCGGCCCTGCCCTCAACCGATGTCACCTGGGAGACGGCCCACGATCGGCTCTCTGCGGACGGCGTCACCGGCACCGCGGCCGCCGCCCGATTCTTTTGTCTCGACTCCCCCCTGGTGGCAACGAGCGACGCCATCCGTGCCTACGCCACCGGCTCCTTTCCCTCGGGCCGGTCTCTCGTGGAGGCGGTCATCGACCTCACCAACCGCATCGCCGCCGACTTCACCTACGACCCCGGTTTCACCACGGTGACCACGCCGGTCGATGAGGTCCTTCACTTCCGGCGAGGGGTCTGCCAAGACTTCGCCCATCTGGCCGTCGGTTGTGTGCGGGCCATGGGCCTCGCCGCCCGCTATGTGAGTGGTTACCTCGAGACGTCACCGCCCCCCGGCCAGGCGCGCCTGATCGGGGCCGATGCCTCCCACGCCTGGGTGTCGGTGTTCATCCCCGACTGGGGTTGGCTCGACCTCGATCCCACCAACAACGTCGTCGTGGGCAATACCCACGCAGTCACGGCATGGGGACGGGATTACGCGGATGTCGCGCCATTGACCGGCACGATCGTGGGTGGTGGCATCTCCGGCACCCTCGAAGTGGCCGTCGACATGTCGCGGGAGAAACCGGTCGCCTGAACACCGAGCCGGTCAGGTCCGGGTATTGACCAGGCTCTCGGCCGCCATGGACAGGTAGTCGAGCAGTTCCTGGCGATCCTCGGGGGGCAGTCCGGCGGCATCGACGGCCGCGGTCATGTGTCCAAGCCACGCGGTCGGCGCCGCCGGGGTGACCGCGAAGCGGGCATGGCGCATCCGCAGCCGCGGATGGCCACGCTCCTCGTTGTAGACGGTCGGCCCACCCCAGTACTGGGAGAGGAAGAGGGCGAGGTGCCGCTTGGAATCGGTGAGGTCGTCCGGGTACATCGGGCGCAAGCAGGGGGTCGCTGTCCACGCCTTCGTAGAACCGGTCCACCAACGCCACGAAGAAGGGCTCACCGCCCCACCGGTCGAAGCCGGACGGTCGTGGGCCCTTGCCCCAGTCGCAACTGCACCGATCTCAACTGTATGGGTTCGACCGCTGCCCGGTAGCCTCGACCCAGGTCGTGGCGTACCGAGCGGAGGAGATCAGGCCCATGTACGAGTGGTCGGAAGAGCAGCTCATGGTGCGCGACGCCATCCGCCGCTTCGTCGAGGCGGAGGTGGTCCCGCACATCGACGACCTCGAGCACGGCGACCTGCCGCCCTACGACATCATCCGGAAGCTCTACTCCACCTTCGGCATGGACCAGCTGGCCCGCGACCGGTTCAAGCGCCAGCTCGAGCGCAAGGAATCGCCGACCGGCCCATCCGACGAAGATGCAGCCGAGGGAGCGACGTGGTGGTGGCGACGGGGGCTCGGCAGCCATGACCCTCATCCCCATCATCGAGCTCTGCCACTACTGCCCGGGGATCGTCACGGCCATGGGGGTGAGCGTGGGCCTGGCCGGCGGCACCATCATGAAGCTCGGCACCCCGGCCCAGATGGAGCGGTGGGGCCTTCCCCTGATGACCGGCGAGAAGGTCGGGGCCTGGGCCATCACCGAGCCCGACTCCGGATCCGACGCCCTGGGCGGGATGAAGTCGTCGGCCCGGCGCGACGGCGACGAGTACGTCCTGAACGGCAACAAGACCTTCATCACCAACGGCCCCTACGCCGACGTGATCGTCTTCTACGCCAAGCTCGACGACGGGTCGGACACCCCGCTTCGAGACCGCCGGGTGCTCACCTTCGTCCTCGAGCGGGGCATGCCCGGCCTCGAGCAGTCGAAGCCGTTCCGCAAGATGGGCCTGCACTCCTCCCCGACCGGCGAGCTGTTCCTGAGCGACGTGCGGGTCGGCCGGGACCACCTGCTCGGTGAGAGTGAGGAGGAGCGGCCGGGAACAGGCCGGGAGTCGGCCAAGGGCAACTTCGTCACCGAGCGGGCCGGGCTGGCGGCCATGGCCCTCGGTGTCATCGAGGAATGCCTCAAGCTTTCGGTCGACTACGCCAAGAACCGGATGCTCTGGGGCCAGCCCATCGGCGATCGACAGCTGATCCAGCTCAAGCTGGCCAACATGGAGGTGGCCCGCCTCAACGTCCAGAACCTCGTGTTCCGGCACATCGAGCTGTCGGCGGCCGGGAAGAGCCTGAGCCTGGCCGAGGCTTCGGCCATGAAGCTCTACGCCGCCAAGGCCGCCTTCGACGTGGCCACCGAGGCGGTGCAGCTGTTCGGCGGCAACGGCTACATGGCCGAGTTCCGGGTCGAACAACTGGCCCGCGATGCCAAGGTCTTCCAGATCTACGCCGGCACCGACGAGATCCAGGTCACCCACATCGCCAAGGACCTACTCAACCGGTCAAGCTAACCCGGCACCTCGGCGTCGGAGCGCTGCGAACGGCTCAAGAAATCGGCGTTGTCGTTGCCGCCCGCCGCTTGCGCGGGAGACGCCAGAGCAGCTCGAGCTCCTCCAAGGTCCGGCCCTTCGTCTCGGGCACCACGCGGTGGACGAAGACGAGGGTGGCCAAGCAGAACGCTGCGAACAGCCAGAAGGTGCCGGCCTCGGTGATGAGGCTGACGAGCGACAGGAAGAACTGAGCCACCAGCCAGGCCGAGAACCAGTTGACGCCCGTGGCGATGGCCACCGCCTTTCCCCGGATATGGGAAGGGAAGATCTCGTTGATGATCGTCCACACCACCGGCCCGAGCGAGAAGGCGAAGGAGGCGATGAAGACGACCAGCCCGACCAGCGTCACGATGCCAGTCGGTACTCGCCCCCTCCGGCGTGCGAGCCGGAACCGAGCTTCTCGAACATGGCTCCGACCACCACCAGGCTGACGAACATGCCCATCGATCCGGCGATGAGGAGGGGCTTTCGCCCGAAGCGATCGACCCAGGCAACGGCGACGAACGTGGAGATGACATTGACGGCGCCGATGGCCCACAGGGTGGCGAGGCTCTGGCTGGCAGGTGACGCATAGCCGGCGGCGGCGAAGATCTTGTCGGCGTAATAGATGATGGCGTTGATCCCGGTGAACTGCTGCAGGACGGCGAGGGTCGACCCCGATCATCAGGGGCTTGCGCCAAGTCGGGGCGAAGACTGCCTTCCAGCCGCCGGTGGCTTCGTGCCGGTTGAGCTCCTCCATCTCGGCGAGCTCGGCATCGATGTCGCGCCCCTGCTCGACCTTGTCCAGCGCCGCTCGAGCTTCGTCGTGGCGGCCCATCTTCACAAACCACCGCGGCGAGTCGGGCAACGGAAGGATGGCGAGGAAGAGCAAGGCGGCCGGAACGGCCGAGATGCCGAGCATCAGCCGCCAACGGTCCCCTTGGGTGAGCAAGTAGTCGGCGAAATAGGCAACGAAGATGCCCATGGTGATGGCCAGCTGGTAGAGCGAGATCATCCGACCGCGAATCCGGGCCGGAGCCAGCTCCGAGGCATACAGCGGGGCCGCCACCGAGGCAACGCCGACGCCGAAGCCGACCACGAGACGCCCGATGACGAGGACGGGCGTCCCCGGAGCCAGGGCCTCGCCGAGCGCACCGATGACGAAGAGGATGGCGGCGGCGATGATGGTGAGCCGTCGTCCGAGCCGGTCGGCCATCCAACCGGCCACCAGCGCGCCGGCCATAGCTCCGAGGGTCACCCAGCTGGTGATGACCTCGAGGAGGAGCGTGCCGACGTGAAACTGCTTCTGGATGCCGGTAAGCGCACCGGAGATGACGCCCTGGTCGTAGCCGAAGAGGGCGCCGGCCAACATGATGACGAGCCCGACGGCGATCAGATAACGCGATCGACGTCGTGCGGACGAGGAAGCTGCGGTGTCCGTTTGCACCTCGCCGGCGGCTTCAGCCATGCGCTCTCCTCGGGGACCCGTCGCACGTCACCGCGGGAAAGGTCGGCGGCGACGCTACCTTCCTATCGGCGCGAGACGGTGGTTTCCTGAGTGCGCCCGGGCGCCTGCTGTTCAGCCGGCTTTGACGGAGGCGGCCAGGTCACCGATCAGCCCGGCTACGGCCAGGTCGTGGGCCACGGTGATGGCGTTGACCATGGCCCCCGCCGACGACGAGCCATGGCTGATCACGCACACCCCGTCCACCCCGAGGAGCATGGCCCCACCGGTGCTGTCCGGATCGAGGGTGGCGGCAAGGGGTAAGAGGTGCGGCATGAGGGCGTCGGCCGCCTCTTTTAGCTCGGGCTTTCCGATGATGCCCATGAGCGCGCCAACGAGGAAGCGCATCGACCCCTCGAGCGGTCTTCAGGGCCACGTTGCCGGTGAAGCCGTCGGTCACGATCACGTCGGCCAGGTCATCGAAGAAGTTGCGACCCTCCACGTTGCCCACGAATTCGAAACTCTCCTCATCCGCCCCGCCGGCGAGGATGGCGTGGGTCTCCTTCACGAGCGGCGTGCCCTTCGACTTCTCCTCGCCGATCGAGAGCAGGGCAACCCTCGGTCGATCGACGCCGTAACGAGTACGGGCGTACGCCGCGCCCATCTGGGCGAACTGGACGAGCATGGGTGCCGAGCACTCGGCGTTGGCGCCGGAGTCGAGGAAGACCGTCGGCCACGGTCGGTTGAGGTCGGGGACGGGGGTGGCGATGGCCGGACGGATCACCCCGGGCAGGCGACCCATCCGCAAGAGTGCGGCAGCCATGGTCGCGCCGGTGTTGCCGGCCGACACCATGGCCATGGCCTTGCCGTCCCGAACCGCCTCGGCTGCCCGGACGAGCGAGGAGTCCTTCTTGCGACGGACGCCCTGCGCCGGGTCGTCCTCCATACCGATGACCTCGGAAGCCGCGATCACCGGCAACCCGCCAACGTCGCCCACGACGTCGGGCCGCCCCACCAGGACGACGGAGATGCCTTTCTCCTCGGCGACTCGCCGGGCGCCGGCCACGATCTCATCGGGCGCCTTGTCGCCACCCATGGCATCGACGGCGACCGGAAGGGCGGCGAGATCCTCACCCGTCGGCCGGGCTGCTCTCGGCACTAGTCGACGTCGATCGCCTGGCGTCCCTTGTACCAGCCGCAGTTCGGACAGACGACGTGCGGGAGCTTGGCATTGGTGCACTGCGGACACACCGACCGGGACGGACCCTTGAGGACCCAGTTGGAGGCGCGGCGGCTCCGGCTCTTGGACTTCGAGGTCTTCTTCTTGGGCACGGCCATAGGGGGTGCATCCTACGGCAAGGCCGCGCCCATCTCCGACTCGGCGCCAGTCCTCGGCGGCTGCCCCGGGCTCAGCCGGGCGGGTCCAGCAGCTCGTCGAGAGGGGCCCACCGGGGGTCAGCCGCAGGTCGGCAGTCACAGGGCGACTCGTTCCAGTTGGTTCCGCACTGCGGGCACAGCCCAAGGCAGGTCTCGGCGCACAGCGGGGCCAGGGGCAGTTCGAGGAGCACGGCGTCGCGAAGCAGGGGCTCGAGGTCGATGACCTCGTCGGCCATCGGATAGGCGTCCTCGTCCTCGTCGGCGGAGTCCTCGGGCACGAAACGCTCACGCACCGCTGCCACCACCTGGCCGTCGACCGCCCCCCACAGCGCCGGCACTCACCGACCCAGATCGGCGGTCACCGTGCCGGTGGCCGTCAGCCCTCCGGGGTCGGAGCACAGTCCGAGGTCGGCGTGCACCACGGCGCCGCTCGGGGACCGCACACCCAGGGCACCGAGGTCGGCGACCGCCGCGTCGACCACGATGTGGCGGACGGATCCCGGCTGCTTGCGCAGGGCGGCCACGGGCACCACGAAGGGACGGCCGTACGCGGTCGGGGCGCGGGAGAGCGTCCGTCGTCCCGCCCGGCGGCGGACCCCGGGCGCGGCGTCGTGTGGCCACGGCCGTCAGTCGCGGTCCTGGTCGAAGAAGCCCTCGACGTCGTCCTCCGGACCAGGCGACGGCATCCGCCGGCCCAGCTCGTGTCCCCCTGTTCGCCGATGGCGACCTGTGGCAGGGGCGACACCTGGAGCTTCTCGCGACCGGCCTTCACCGTCTTCATGGTGCGGTCGAGGACGATCTCGAAGCTGGCCAGCTTCTGGTCGGCGTAGTCCTCGGCCTCGTGGCGCAGGCGCCGGGCCTCCTCGTTGGCGTCGTCGAGGATCCGCTGGGCCACGTGGTTGGCCTGGCGGACGATCTCGGTGCGCTGGACCATGCGCTCGGCCTGCACCTTCACCTCCTCGAGCAGGGCGTCGGCTTCGCGCTCCTTCTCGGCGATGAACTCCTGGCGCTCCTTCAGCAGCCAGCGCGCCTGGCGGAGCTCGTTCGGGAAAGCTGTCGAGGGCCTGCTCGCAGCACCTCGCAGAGCTCGTCCCGCGAGACGAGCACCGAGGTTGACAACGGCATGGCCTTGGCCGTCTGGACCATGTCGAGGGCGGTGCGGATCAGGCGACTCGGCATCGCCCTGCTCGTTGGCGGCCCGTTCGCGGTCGAGGTCCTCGAAGACGTCACTCATGATCGAACTTCTCCTGCAATCGGGCCGCGACCACCTTCGGGACGAACGAGGTGACATCGCCGCCGAAACGTGCCACCTCCCGTACCCAGCGAGAGGAGATGAACGAGTAGGCCGAGCTGGCCGGGAGGAAGAGGGTCTCGACGTCGGACAGCTGCTTGTTCATTTGCGCCATCTGCAGCTCGTACTCGAAGTCGGAGACGGCCCGGAGGCCCTTGACGATGACGCTCGCCCCGACCTCGTGGGCCACGTTGACCACAAGGGTGGACAGCGACACGATGCGCACGTTGCCGAGGTGGTCGAGGGACTTCTCGAGCAACTCCTGGCGCTCTTCCAGCGTAGAAGAGGGCCTCGCTCTTCTGCGGATTGCGCAGGGTGGCGACGACCACCTCGTCGAAGAGACGAGCACGATCGCTCGATGACTTCGAGGTGCCCGTTGTGGACAGGGTCGAACGAACCGGGAATGAGCGCAATCCTCACGAAAGGCCTTTCTGGGCGACCCGCCCCGGACGGGCGACCGTGACGATGGTATCGCCATACCGCTTCGATTTGAGCACCTGCCCATTCGGCCGGCAGGTCGAGGCGCCCCTCGGATTCGAGGACGGCGAGGTCGGCCGGCAACCGGGAGACCAGCTGCTCCCAGCCCTGGTAGTCGTACGGGGGATCGCAGAACACGATGTCGAATCGTGCCGCCGTCCGGCTCACCCAGCTGTCGACGTCGGCGCGGACACAGGTCGCTTCGCCGGTCTCGTTCGGCATCGGGAGCCCCACAGCGACCAGATTCTCCCGCACGGCCCCGATGGCCGAGGCGTCGCGGTCGACAAAGGTGGCGGCCGCCGCCCCACGGGACAGCGCCTCGATGCCCAGCGCGCCGGTCCCGCAGAAGAGATCGGCAACCTGGCGGCCGTCAACGCCTCCCAGGCTGTAGAGGATGTCGAAGACGGCCTCGCGCACCCGATCGGAGGTTGGGCGAACCGTCGACCCGGCCGGCACGCGCAAGCGACGGCCGCGGAGTTCTCCCCCGATCACTCGCACTCGTCCCACGCTACCGGTCGACGATGGGTCGGCCGCCGAGCCCCGCTGACCACACCGCGCAGACCGCGGCCGGGTGCGCCGGTCGAAGACCCCTGGTCGGGAAAGACCTCACGGACCGGGCCCACCCGATGCGGTGCACGAACGAGGGTCCCACGGCGCCAGCGGCTCGACCGACGGGGTGGGAGTGCTGAAGTCAGCGCTGGACGGAGTGGTGGTGCTCGTGGTGGTGGACGACGCCGGGACCGTCGACGTGGTGGCTGCCGGTCCCTGTACGGTCGTCGTCGTGGTCGGCGGCGGCGCCGGCGGGTTCACCGTGAGGTCACTGCCCGTCGTCACGGTCACCTCCGCACCATCCTCGGTCGGTCCATACGCCAGGGTCACCGCGCCGGACATCGAATCCGCCACCGCTTGAGCGGCGGCTTCATCAGCCGGGGTCCGCTGGCTGTAGGTGACGAGCGTTTCGGTCTGCTGGGCCACGATCTCGGTGTCACCGGCGCCGACAACCTTGAATCCGAGTTGTCCGAGAGCGGCAGCGGTGGTGGTGGCCTGGTTGTAGGCGCCGGATCCGTTGAGCACCGAAACGGTCACGCTGCTGGCCGGAGGAAGCGCACCCCCGTTCAACGTGTCAGAGCCGGTCGGGACCCCGAGGAACTGGTCGACGACCTGCTGGTCCATCGGCTGGACCGGAAACTCGATGTCTCCGGTAATTACTGCCTTTGTAATAGTAGTTGCCGAACTGGTCGACTTGGACGGGCAGGGTCAGCTGCGGCGCGTTCTCAATGTTCACCTTGTGATAGGTGAGCACGAGGTTGACCATGTCGAAGAGGTTGAAGCCGCTGTCCACCGTCAGCTGACCGACAACCCCGGAGATGAGTTGTTGATCGGTGACTGGGTTGCCAAGGCCTTGCTTCGAGACGTGGCCATGACCCTCAGGAACTCGTGGTCCCGACGGATGCGGGCCAGGTCGCTCTGACCCTCTTGAGGCCAGTCGTGGGGGTCCGGGTCGGTGTCGCCGGGCGGCCGGTATTGCAGATGGCGGGCCCTCACGACGGCCAGGGCCTCCCACCCGTTGAGGTAATTGCACCCCGTGGTCGTGACGTTGAGGTTCGAATACGCATCGAAGACCGGCTCCGGGAAGTACATGTGAATACCGCCCAGTGCATTCACCACGTTTCCAAATCCGTCGAAGTTGAGCTCCACGTAGTGCTGGATGGGGATCCCAAAGTCCTCCTCGACTGCCGCGACCAGTTGGCTGGGCCCTTCCTCCAAGGCGGCGTCGATCTTGTACGCACCCGTAGTCCGGGCATTGGGGATGAACAGGTCGCGCGGGATCGAAAGGATGGAGACACTCGGCACGTTCGGATTGAGGTGCATGATCATCACGACATCGCTGTTCACGCCGGTGACGCCTTGTGCGCACAGCCCGTAGACCGTGGCCTGCACGCTCAACGAACAACGCGAGGTGGAGCCCACCAACAGGATGTTCTCGGTGCCGAGGTCCGGGCCCTTGGCGGGGGCCTTGGTCAGGTTCCGCACCGCGATCCGAGTCACCTTGTGGTTCAGATACCACCCGTAGGCGGCTCCTCCCGAGGCCATCAGAACGACAAGAACGGCGAAAATGACAAGCGCCCGCTTCGTCTTCTTGAAGCGCCGGGCTTTGGCATGCCGCGGGCCTCTTCGTTCCGGCGGTGCCGGGGAGCTCTCCCCCGAAGGCGCAGCCGGCTCCATCGGACGATCCCCGTCCGATGGAGGTCGTGCCATGAGCGACGGTACCAGTCAGGGCCTGCGTCGAAGTGGTCACGGGAGCCCCCCGGTCGGGAAGTCGGGAGGCGGGTGAGCACACGGTTCGGAAGGCGAAGCGAGCTCGTGGCCGCGGCCCGTGTGCTCATTTTTCGTCGAAGGTGTCGGATCGAGACGGCCTCGCAGCGACCCGACGATTGACCACCTGTGTGCTGGCGCGGCCGGACGATCACCACCAAGATTCAGCGTCACCGGCTCGTGCCTCGAAGGAGTGCCTCCATGCCCGACTTCCCCATCTACGCCTACCTGCCTCACCGACGAACCCAGGTCAAACTCGGGGATCCGGTCCATGGACCGGTGAAGGTCGCCGAACAGTTCCCGCACGGGAGCGCGGCGGATCGATTCAACTCTTGGTTCGCGGTCAAGGTCACCAAGGCCGTCGGCACGATGTGGTGCGCGTACCTCTTCGCGGCCGTGGCCTGTGTGAGCCTTCCGGCCGCCATCCGCGCTCACGGTGCCGTCGTCCTTGTCTCGTGGATCTCCCAGACGTTCCTCCAACTGGTCCTGCTCTCGGTAGTGATCGTCGGTCAGAACTTGCTGGCATCAGCGGCAGACAAGCGATCGGAGGAGACATACATGGATGCCGATGCGGTGCTCCATGAGTCAGTGAAGCTCCAGGAGCACCTCCTGGCCCAAGACACGGTGCTCATGACGCTCGTCGAGCGGTTGTCGGGGGTCGAGGCCCACCTGGCTTCGTGACCACCGTCCGACCTTGCCGGCCATGGGCGCAGGCAACGGTCGAGGACAGGCAAGGTGGAAGCGACTCAGCTCTTGAACAGGAACTCGGCCTCTTCTTCGTCGATGAACACCGAGAGGTCGTCCAGCATCAGCGGGTGACTGGCCAGGGTCGGGTCCTCGGCCGCCAACTCTTCGGCTACCGCTCGGGCCTGGGTCACGAGGTCGCGGTCGGTCGTGAGCCGGGCGAGCTTGAGGTCACTGCGCCCTTTCTGACGGGCACCGAGGATGGTTCCTTCGCCCCGTAGCTCGAGGTCCACGTCGGCCAGCTCGAAGCCGTCGGTCGTGCGCTCGAGGGCGGACAGGCGCGTCTCCGCCTCGGGGGTGTCACTGTCGGAGAGCAGGTAGCACCAGGAAGGCGCCGACCCTCGGCCGACTCGACCACGCAGCTGGTGCAGCTGGGCAATGCCGAAACGATCGGCATCCTCGATGACCATCACGGTGGCATCGGGGACGTCGACGCCTACCTCGATGACCGTGGTCGCCACCAGCACGTCGAGGTCACCGGAACGGAAACGTTCCATCGTCTGGTCGCGCTGGACCGACTTGATCTGCCCGTGCAGGATGCCGACCCGCAGTCCGCTGAGCTCGTCCGCCATCAACCGCTCGGCTTCGGACGTCACTGAACGAGCCTGGACACGCTCCGAGCCCTCGACCAACGGGCAGACGACGAAGGCGCGGTTGCCGGCTGACACCTCACGTCGGACGCGGTCCCATGCCTCGTGGGGATCCATACCCGGGCGGACCCATACCGTCTCGATGGGCTGGCGTCCGGGTGGAAGCTCGTCGACCACCGTCATGTCGAGGTCGCCGAAGACGACCATGGCCGCCGTTCGAGGGATCGGAGTGGCCGTCATGACCAAGAGGTCGGGGTCTCCACCGGTCGGCCCGGGCGCACCCTTGTCTCGGAGCTGGGCTCGCTGCTCGACTCCGAAACGGTGCTGCTCGTCAATGACGGCGACACCCAACGACTGGAAGGTCACGTCCTCGGTGAGCAGTGCATGGGTGCCGATGACCAGGTCGACCGACCCATCGGCCAACCCGTCCACGATCGACGTTCGTTCCGTGCCGGTCGTCCGGCTGGTGAGGAGCGCGACCCGCAATGGTCGGGTCCCGGCCAACGTCCGGTCGTCGGCCACCTCGAGGTCGCGAAGGAGGGCGCGCACCTGCGTGGCGTGCTGCTCGGCCAGGACCTCGGTCGGCGCCATCAGGGCGCCCTGACGGCCTTCCTCGACGGCAACCAACATGGCCCACACGGCCACCACCGTCTTGCCCGACCCGACATCGCCCTGGAGAAGGCGGTGCATGGGCAGCGGCCGAGCCAGATCGCGGCCGATGGTCTCGATGGCTCGCTGCTGCGCGCCGGTCAACGTGAAAGGAAGCCGCTCGACGAAGTGATCGGCGATGGTCGGGGCGCCATCGTCACGGGCGATCACGTGGCGAATGCCGCGGGAGTCCGCCTGGAGGCGGTGCTGGCGCAGCACGAGCGCCAGCTGCAGACGGAGCAACTCGTCGAAAGCCAGCCGGCGGCGCGCCGGCTCGACCGCGGCCATGGCCGTCGGTCGGTGGATGTCGTTGAAGGCGACCGTGCGATCGACCATCCCGAGGGCCTGGCGACGACCGTCTGTCAGGGGGTCGGCCAGGACGCCGGCCCGGTCGAGGGCCTCGTGCACGAATCTGCTGATCCGGGCCGACGTGAGGTTGGCCCTCTCGCTCAGCGGATAGACGGGGAAGATCCGGCCGGTGCGTGGCTCATCCACCTCGTCGCGATCGTCCGTCGTGCGTAGGACGTCGACCACCGGACTCACCATCTGAAGCGCCCCCCGAAACGACCCGATCGTGCCGAACAGCAAGGCGAGCGTGCCGACTGGGAGCTGTCGGGCCCGCCACGTCTGATTGAAGAACACCACGGACAACCGACCGCTCTCGTCGGCGACGACCAGCTCGACCCGGGCCGGGGCGCGGCGCCCGCGACCCTGCCGCCGGACCGGAGGCTGGGACATCCGGACCACCTCGGCCAGGACCGACGCCCGGTCCCCCTCGGCTAGTTCGGCGATCGAGGCCAGCCGCGTCCCGTCGATGTACCGGCGCGGATAGTTGCCCACCAGGTCGAGGACGGTGTCGATGCCCAGCGCGCCGAGCTCCTTCGCCGCCGAGGTCCCTACACCGGCCAGCACCGAGACCTCGAGCGCGGCCAGCTGCCCGATACGTCGGCCCTCCCCAGCGGGCGAGACGGGACGAGTCACTCGATAGAGAAGAGGTACGGGTAGAGGGGCTGACCACCGTGGTGGACCTCGGTCTCGACCTCGGGTCGCTTCTCCCGCAACCACTCGGTGATGTGCCGCGTGGTGGCCGTCCCCGACTCCTCACCCTCGATGATGGTGACCAGCTCGTGGCCCTCGGTCACGAGCGCCTCGAGCAGCGCGCACGCCGCCTCGCCGAGCGAACTGTTCACCACCTCGATCCCCTGACGAGAGAGCCCGAGCCAGTCGCCGCGGGCGATGGGCCCGGCCGTGCTCTCGGCGTCGCGCACGGCCCGGGTGATCTCTCCGGCCACCACCCGCTGGGCCGAAGCCTCCATGGCCGCGGCGTTCGACGCGCCGTCGGCCTCCGGGTCGTAGGCCAGGAGGGCGGCGAATCCCTCGGCCACCGACTCGGTCGGGATGACCCAGACCGGCTTGTGGGAGAGCTCGGCGACACGGTCGGCAACCGGGCGGATATTGCCGTTGTTGGGCAACAGCACGGCTTCGTTCGATCCCAGGGCGTCGACCGCTTCGACCAGCTCGGCCACCGACGGGTTCATGGTCTGGCCCCCGGCGATGAGGCCTTCGACCCCGAGAGACCGGAAGATGCGAGCGATGCCGTCACCGCTGGCCACGGCCACGACGCCGGTCGCCGGCGCCGGCCCGGGTCGCCGGGCGGCCGGCCCGCTCCCGGCGGTCAGGGCTGCCTCACGAACCCACCGCTCCTCTTCGACCTCTTCGAGGAGATCGGTTACCCGAATGTTGCGCGGGCGCCCGGCGTCCATGGACGCCTCGAGGGCAGCCCCGATGTCATCCGTGTGGATGTGGCAGTTCCAAAGGCCGTCCCCACCCACCACGACGATGGAATCGCCCACACCCGCCCAGACCTCCTTGAACGAGGGAATGGTCTCGTCCGGCGCCTCGAGCAGGTACATGACCTCGTAGCGGGGGCCGGACAACCCGTCCCGAGCCGGATCGGCCCGCCGGTCAGCACCGGAGCGATTGTCGGGGACGCTGGCCACGGTGGCCTTGGGAGGCTCGGGCATGGGCCGGTCGTCGAGGACGTGCAGAAGGGCATCGAAGAGGAGGACGTATCCGGCTCCGCCGGCGTCGACCACCCCCGCCTCCTCGAGGACAGGAAGCAGGGACGGCGTCCGGGCCAGGGCTTCGCCGGCACCGGCGTGGGCGGCCTCGGCCACGTCGAGAAGGGGCCGACCGTCCGCCGCGGCGCGGCGCGCCCCATCGGCCGCGCCCGATGCCACGGTGAGGATGGTGCCCTCGACCGGGCGCATGACGGCCTTGCGGGCGAGCTCATCGGCGATGACCAGGGCCCGAGCAAGATCTCGAGCCGTCCGCCAAACCGGATGGCGTGCCGCCGTCGAGCCCATCGGCGAAGCCACGCAACAGCTGGGAGAGGATGACGCCGGAGTTGCCTCGCGCCCCCATGAGCGACCCATGGGTGACCGCCCGGCAGACATCGCCGAGCTCGGGCTCTTTCCCCAGTTGGTCAAGCTCGGAAACGACGCTCTCGAGGGTCAGGGCCATGTTGGTCCCGGTGTCGCCGTCGGGCACCGGATAGACGTTGAGACGGTTGATGATCTCCTGGTGGGCCCGGAGCCCATCTCGAAACGTGCTCATCAAACGGCAGATCTCCGCCGCACCGAGTGACTGTCGGACCACGAGACGATGCTAACCTTTGGCCCTGCTCAGGAGTCTCTTGGAAGGGTTTGGCGCGTCATGGCAGCGGTGTGCGACATCTGCGGCAAGAAGCCGTCGTTCGGTATGAACATCAGCCACTCGCACCGCCGGACCAAGCGGCGCTGGGATCCCAACATCCAGCGGGTCCGGGCACTCGTCGGCGGCGTGCCGAAGCGCGTCAACGCCTGCACCTCCTGCATCAGGTCCGGCAAGGTCGTCAAGCGACCGGTGCGGACCTTTCCTTCCTGAGGACGCGCCACCCTTCTGAGTCTCTGAGTCGCCATCCTCCCCTCGGAGCCCGCGAGGCCGGATATCGCTTGAACCGCCGGAGTCCGCCCTCGCCGACACACCCCGAGCGCCCCCGACCATCCGACGGGTAACAGCGCTCGACGGGCGTCGATGGACCAGGCCGTGAACCCGTTGGGGTCGGGCCGTTGATGGAGCACCCCGAGGGCTATGCGCACGAGTCTCGTGACCAGGGTTCTCCTCGAGTTCCAAGGAAATTCTCAGAAAACTCTCCGCTCATTCTTAGATGCCTGGTCTTTGATGGACCACGTCGGCCGAGGTCGTCGAGAGCGCGTCGATGCTCGGCGCGGCCGGAGGTGAGTGGACGTGAAGGAACGAGGACGAGGACGAATCACCGCGCGCCGCATCGGGGTGGGTGTGGTTGTCCTGCTCCTCGCGGGGGCAGGCATCGGCACATGGCTCGCCACGCGGTCAGGGCCGGCCAGTGCGGCAGCCACGACACAACTCGAGACGGTCAGCCTCGGAACCATCACCCAGACCGTCTCGGCCACCGGCACCATCGCTCCTGCAAACCAGGCCAACGTCTCCTTCGCCGTCTCCGGTCGGATCAACGCGGTCGACGTGACCACTGGCCAGCAGGTTGCCGCCGGCCAGACCCTCGCCACCGTTGACGCCACCTCCCTCTGGGCCACCTATGCCCAAAACCAGGCAACCCTGGCGAGCGACCAAGCCAAGCTCGCGAGCGACCAGGCCGCCAACGCCACGAGCGCCCAGGTCACGGCAGACCAGGCGGCCGTGACCTCGGCCCAAGCGCAGGTGGACAGCTCCCAGTCGGCACTGGCCGATGCGACGCTCACCGCGCCCATTGCCGGAACGGTCGCCGCCGTCAATGTGGCCGTCGGTCAAGACGTCAGTGCGGGCAGTACTCGACCGGCTCCTCGTCGAGCAGCTCGACCTCGACGGGATCGACCGGCTCGACAGGATCGACAGGAAGCTCCGGGTTCGGCGCGAGCGGCACTGGCGCCTCTTCGACGGGGACCGGGGCCTCTTCTTCCAGCACGGGTTCCTCATCCAGCTCGGATTCCTCCACGGCCCAATTCCAGATCGTGACCACCCAGTCGTACATCGTGAACACATCCGTCGACGACACCGAGCTGAGCCAGATCGCGGTCGGAGATCAGGCCACCATCACCCCGAGTGGCGCGACCACCAATGTGTACGGCACGGTCGGCTCCATTGGACTTCTGGCCTCGACCAGCACCGGAGTTGCGTCGTTCCCGGTCGTGGTCAACGTGACCGGCAGCCCGAGCGGCATCTACTCAGGTGCCACCGCCAATGTCTCGATCATCGTCAAGCAACTGCAGAACGTCGTCGTCGTCCCCACCATTGCGCTGCACTACAACGGAAGCTCGATCACGGTTGACGTCGTCTCCGGAGGGTCCACCAAAGCCCAGACGGTGACCGTAGGCACCGCGTCCGGTGGGGACACGCAGATCACGAGCGGCCTGAGCGCCGGACAGCGCATCGAGGTCCCGGTTCTGACCTTCGCCCGAGGCGCAGGAGGCGCGACGCGAGTCGGTGGCGGCGGCTTCGGTGGCGGTGGCTTCGGTGGCGGTGGCTTCGGTGGCGGCGGGTTCGGTGGTGGCGGCTTCGGTGGCGGCGGGTTCGGTGGCGGCGGGTTCGGTGGCGGATGAGTGACCGCGCCGAAACCGTCTCGGGGGAGGACGACACCCAGCCCGTCCCGGTGATCGACACGGGCATGTACCCGGCCGTCACGACAGCCCTTCTCGAGCTGGAGAACGTGACCAAGCAGTACCACATGGGGACGATCGAGGTGAACGCTCTCAACGGGGTGTCACTGTCGGTCGACCAGGGTGAGTTCTGCGCGCTCATGGGACCTTCGGGATCGGGCAAGTCCACCCTCATGCACATCATCGGATGCCTGGACGTGCCCACTTCCGGTACCTACCTCCTGGCCGGTGAGGACGTCAGCGTGATGTCAGAGGCCGACCTGGCCGACATCCGGAACCGGCGCATCGGCTTCGTGTTCCAGCAGTTCAACCTGCTCCCCTCCCTCACCGCCCAACGGAATGTCGAGCTTCCGTTGGCCTACGCCGGCATCGACCGGGCCGACCGGCGGCCGCGGGCCGAGCTGGCCCTTGCACGCGTGGGGCTCGAAGATCGCACGAGCCACCGTCCGGGAGAGCTCTCGGGCGGACAGCAGCAGCGGGTGGCCATCGCCCGGGCCCTCGTGAGCGAGCCGGACCTCATCCTGGCCGATGAGCCCACGGGCAACCTCGACTCCGCCGCGGCGCGGCGAGATCCTCGACCTCCTCTCCGAGCTCCATGCGGCGGGGCGGACCGTCGTGCTCATCACCCACGATGCCGGCGTGGCCGAAAGCGCGGATCGCGTGATCCGCATCCTCGACGGGAACATCCTGTCCGACGAGACCCGCCGGCCGGTGACGACCGGGGTAACCCGATGAGCTGGCTCGAGACCATGCGCACCGGCCTCGAGGCGGTCGTGACCCACCGATTGCGCTCCAGCCTCACCATTCTCGGGATCCTCATCGGGATCGCCGCCGTGATCCTGACCGTCGGACTCGGTGAGGGCGCGCAGGCGCAGGTGACCTCGGAGGTCTCGTCGCTCGGTGCCAACCTCCTCATCGTCTCCCCCGGCAGCTCGACCTCGGGATCAGGTGTCCGGGGCGGGCTCGGCAGCGCGTCGACCTTGACCATGGGCGACGCCAACGCCCTCTCGTCGAAGACGGTCGCACCCGACATCAAGGCGGTGGCGCCGACCACGTCGAGGGACGAAGAACTGACGGCGGGATCGTCCAACTGGACGACGTCGGTCGTGGGGAGCAACGCCGCCTGGATGTCGGTCCGGGCCCAGACCATCGCCGAAGGCCGGTTCATCGCTCCCTCCGACGTCGAGAACCGTGCCGCGGTCACGGTGCTCGCCTCGGAGACCTCCGAGGAGTTGTTCGGCTTCCGTGATCCGGTGGGCCAGACGGTGAACATCGACGGAGTCCCCTTCACCGTGGTCGGCGTGCTCGCCCGTGCCGGCGCATCGAGCACGACGGATGAGGACGATCAGGCCATCGTGCCCATCACCACCGCCTCTGACCGGCTGTTCGGCGGCACAACCCGGAACGAAGTGCAGGAGATCCTTCTCGAGGCAACCAGCGGCGAGCACGCTGTCGGCTGCCTACCAAGAGGCAGACGCCGAGCTCCTCTCCCTGCACGGCATCACCACCGCCCGCTGACGCCGACTTCACCATCACCAGCGAGCAACAGATCGTCTCGACGGCCACCTCGGTGGACAAGACATTGACCGTCCTGCTCGGGGGCATCGCCGGGATCTCCTTGCTCGTGGGCGGCATCGGGGTCATGAACATCATGCTCGTGTCGGTCACGGAGAGGATCCGGGAGATCGGCCTGCGCAAAGCGCTCGGTGCCGCGCCCCGCATCATCCTTCGCCAGTTCCTTGTGGAGGCGTCGGTCCTCGGGCTCGTCGGCGGGGTGCTCGGCGTCGGCCTCGGACTCATCGGAGCCGTCGTCCTCCCCCACTTCATCAGTGATCCGATCGCCATCTCGAGTGTGGCCGTCGCCGGGTCAATTCTCATCGCCATCGCCATCGGGGTCATCTTCGGTGTCTATCCCGCCGGCCGAGCCGCCCGTCTGGCGCCCATCGACGCTTTGAGGACCGAGTAGAGAGCAAGGAGAGCTCATGACCACCCACCATCAACTGCGCAACACGGAAGGTCCGGATCACCATTCCGAGCCTGCCCGGCGTCGTCGACGCCGCGTCACCGTCGCCGCGCTCCTCGGTGGCTGCCTGCTTGCCCTCGCCGCGTGCGGCGGCGCGTCCTCGGCCGGGAGCACGTCGACCACGACCACCGCCCCCAGATCCTTCACGCCGCCCAGCACACTGCCCGGCGCGATCAGGCACGGTCGCCGCCATCAACGGCCAGACCCTCGAAGTGCAGGGGTCGAGCAGTCAAACGTCGGTGACGTACACGGCAGCGACCACGTTCAGCCAGACGATCAACGGTTCGCTGGCCAACGTAACCGTGGGTTCGTGCGTGACGGCCACCGGCGCCCGACCCACGGGCTCGTCCGGGTCACCATCGTCAACGTCATCGACGTCCAGCACTCTGCCGACCTCGGTGACGGCAACCTCTGTCCGAGTCAGCCAGCCAGTATCAGGAAAGTGCACAGGCGCGACTCGCTTCGGCGGCGCCACCGGGGGCGGCGGCTTCGGTGCGGGAGGCCCGGGCGGATCCGGGACACCGGGTTCCGGCAGTGGAGCGCCGTCCGGAGGGTTCGGCGGCGGTAGTGGTGGTGGCGGCTTCCGAGGACGCTTCGCCGGTGGATTCAACTTCGCCTTCGGCACCGTCACCTCGGTCAGTGGCTCCACCATCGTCGTGCAAGAGACCAATCCACGAACCAACGCCGCGAGCACGGTGACCGTCACGACGACCTCGTCCACCACGGTCACGATGGAGCAATCGGCGAGCTCGTCAGACCTCGCCGTTGGTAAGTGTGTGCGCAGCGTCGGGACGGCCAGCAGCACCGGAGCCATCACGGCCAGGACCATCGCCATCAGCACCCCCGGAGCGAGCGGCTGCAGCACGGGCTTCGGCGGATTCGGCGGCGGTGGATTCGGAGGGGGCGGCGACGGGAGCGGCGGGGGCGCCAGTGGTTGAACTGGCCCGCCGGCCGCCTGAAGCCGCCGATCAGCCTCGAGTGGAGGCGTCGAGCGGACCCGCACCACTGCGACCCTTGCGCGCTCGCTCCCGCAAGGGTCAGCGATCGCCGTGGTGGACGGTGGCCGTCGTCGCCGTCGTCCTGGTCGTGGCCGGGGCCATCACATGGGAGGTCACCGAGTCAGGAGGGCCGCAGTATCGCCTGGTGAGCGTGGCCACCGGCTCGGTCAGCCAAACCCTCGACGAAGTCGGCACCGTGACACCGTCCAATCAGGCCAACCTCGATTTCGGGACATCGGGCACGGTCCAGAGCGTGGGCGTCTCGGTTGGCCAGACGGTGACGGCCGGGCAGACGCTTGCCACTCTCGACGCGGCACCACTGTGGGCCGCGCTGGCCTCGGCTGAGGCGACAGTCACCTCCGCATCGGCCAAATTGACATGCGGACGAGAACAGCCAGAAGGGTTCCGCCAGCTCGACCACGGCTTCGAATTCTGGATCTGGGAGCGGAGCGACGGCCACTGACACGAGCGAGACAGCCGACGCCTCATCCGACATCGACGCGGCCAATGTCATGTCCTCTGGTACCGAGGTCGAGGATTCGCTGATGACGCCGGTCCGAATCACGGAGGCGGCCTATCCAAGCGGAGGCGGCGGGACCGCTCGCCGTCGGGAGGCTCCTCCGGGAGCGCCTCCAAAGTGCAGCAAGCGCAAGCCCAGTTGCTGGCCGCCCAACAGAAGGTCGACGCCGATCAACGACAAGCGGCGGCTGACCTCACCGACGGCCGTCACCGCCTGTGAGAGCACGACGACTCCCGGGCCGTCCGTCGCGTCGAAGGCACCGACGGACACGACCTCTACCCCGGCGACCACACCAGACTCGAACCGAAGGTCCGGGTCGGCTCCGGGGCTCGGGCTCGGTTCGGGCTCCGGTGGCTCGGGCGGTTCGGCGGTCGGGGACGAACACCGCATGCACGCAGGCCCTCGCTCAGTTACAGAAGGACGAAGCCGCGGTCACGGCCGACCTCCAAGCGGTGAGCGCCGCCGAATCCGCCCTTTCCGCGGCGCTGAGCCAGCAGGCGAGCGAGGCCACGCCGACAACTACTACCGACGACCAACCGGCAACCAGTGGCGCAAGCCACAGCAATCCTTCGCCGACATCGACGGTGTCGTCGCCTCACCCCAACAGCTAGCTGCGGACCAAATCGCGGTTGACAGCGCCAACCTTGGCGTCTCCTACGCCGAACAGGACCTCGGCAATGCCAAGCTGGTGAGCCCCATCTCCGGCACGATCGCCTCGATCTCTGTTCAACCGGGCAGCGCCGTCTCAGCGGCCAGCGGAACCCCGTCGGCCTCCGACGCCGCCATCGTGGTGTTGGGGCCCGGGTCCTTCATCGTCAGTACCTCCGTCGACGTGTCCAATGTGCATTCGGTGACGGTGGGCCAAACCGCCGTGGTGACACCGGATTCGACCAACGACCCGCTCCAGGGCACGGTCACCTCCATCGGGCTGGTCGGCACGACGTCGGACGACTCGACCACCTATCCGGTCACCATCGCTCTTCAGCAACTCGGAGGGACTACAGCTCACCTCGGGAGCAGAGGCCGAAGTGGCGTTCGTCACCAAGCACGTGACCGACGTGACGACCGTCCCTCGTCCGCGGTCCGGGCCATCGGCACGATCCATGTGGTGACCCGTTACGAGAACGGCAAGGCATCGACCGTCCGGGTGACCGTGGGCGTCGTCGGTGACGTTCTGACCCAGATCCATCGGGCGTTTCCCCTGGCCAGAAGCTCGTCCTCGCCGATCTCAACGAAGCCCTTCCCGGATCGAATACGTCGTCGACGGGGACGACGAGGACCTTCGGTGGCGGCGGGTTCGGCGGGCGCGGATGGGTGGTGCGGGTCTGGGTGGCGGAGGCTTCGGCGGCGGCTTCGGCGGGCAGGTTCGTAGCGGAGGCTGAGAATCGGATCGGGCGGGCGGGACTGTTTGCGGTCCTCAGCGCCCGGGCGAGCCCGAATCGGGTGGGCCGGTGGTCGAGGCCACGCTGGACACGTCCTCGAGCGGACTGGGCACGGTCGACGAGCTGGAATCGACGTCGTCAAAGGAGCGGTCCGGGTCGGGATGCCCATGCGCCAGTCCGAGTCGTCCCCGACCCCATTGGCGGCTGCGGGCGGCGACGCCAACGGCTGGCAGGCGCACGACGAAGGTGGCGCCCGGGCCGGGCTCGACGCTCACTGTTCCTTGGTGGGCGTTGACGATGGCGGCCACGATGGCGAGGCCGAGACCGGCACCGCCTGAACTGCGCGAACGCGATGGGTCGGAGCGGTAGAAGGGCTCGAAGATGCGGGCCGCGTCGGCCGGGTCGATGCCCGGCCCGTCGTCGTGGACGGCGAGGACGGCGGTCCGTCCCTCGAGCCGGACGCTGACCTCGACGGCAGACCCCGGCGGGGTATGGCGCTGGACGTTGACCAACAGGTTGTCGACGACCTGGCGCAGGCGAGAGCGGTCGCCCTCGACCCAGACCGGCGGTCGTCGCCGGTCACAGTGACCGGGCGATCCGGCTCGGCCACCCCCACGCTCGCCACCGAGCGTGCGGACCAGCTCGGCGAGGTCAATCGGCTCGAGGGCAAGCGGGCGCTCACGATCGAGCTGGGCCAAGAGGAAGAGGTCGTCGACCAGCGTGCCCATCCGCGCCGCCTCGTCCCGGATGTGGTGCATGGACGCAGCCAGGTCCTCCGGACGATCGCGCACCCCGAGGTCGAAGAGCTCGGCGTAACCGAGGATCGAGGTCAGCGGGCGTCCGCAGCTCGTGCGGACGCGTCGGCGAGGAAGCGTCGGAGTCGTTCCTCCGACGCGGCCCGTTGCGGCGAAGGCCCGTTCGATCTCATCCAGCATCGAGTTGAAGCGACCGACCCAGCTGGGCGATCTCGGCACCACCGGATCACCTCCGAGCACACGGGACGTGAGGTCGCCGCCGGCGATGACCCCGGCCGTCTCGGTCATCTCCTCGAGAGGGCGGAGGTCGCGCGCGGACCATCACCCACGCCAAGATGCCGAGCCCGGCCAGGAGCACGGCGGAGACGATGACCTCGATGAGCAGGAGCTGGCTGAGCGTGCTCTGCACGTCGGTGAGCGGCACGGCGATGACGATCACGCCCCCGCCGACGAGAGGCTTGGCCACCGCCCGGTAGTCCACCGCGTTCGGCCCGCTGCTCGACGGTCGAGAAGTAGAGGTCGGCGGTCGACGAGAGGCCGGAGCCGGGCAGGCGGGAGCGGGACGGCCGGCGCCGCCGGCGCCTTCCCGCCGTAACTGAAGAAGAGATGGGCCTGGGCAGCGCCCTTGGCGCTCCGGAGCTGGCGCATAGGTCCCCGGCGGGACAAGGACGCCGCGTGGCCGACCCGGTCGAGGTGCCGCCGCCGTTGCGGAAGATGATCTGGTGCGTGCCCGACGCGCGACCCGGAAGGCGTCGTCGAAGTGCGGACGCGTCGAAGCCGACCCGGCACCGGTCGGGCTGGTGCTGGGCGGTGGTGCCTCGGGCAGCTTGGGACCGATGCCCGACGACGAGAGCAGGGCCCGGGTGACCGGGTAGGCAGCACCCCTCGAGCTGCTGGTCGACCCGGGTGATCGAGGTAGGAGCGAAGGGCGTTGTAGGTGACCACGTCGGAGATGACCAGGCCGGCGGCCACGATGGCCACCACCGACAGGAGCAGGCGCAGGCGGAGGGTCACGTCACGCCCCCGAGGACGCCGCCTCCGCGGGATCGGCGGCCCGAAGGCAGTAGCCGACGCCCCGGACCGTCCGGATCATCGGCGGGCCGAGTGCGTCCAGCTTCTTGCGGAGGTAGCTGATGTACACCTCGACCATGTTGACCTTGCCCTCGAAGTGATAGTCCCAGACCCAGTCGCGGATCTGTGATCTTCGAGACGACGCGGCCGGCGTTCACCATCAGGTAGTGCAGCAGGCGGAATTCGGTCGGGCGTGAGCGACATGGCACTCTTCCCCCGCCACACCTCGTAGCTCTCCTCGTCCAGCGTGAGGTCGCCGACCGACAGGCGGGGCCGGAACCTCGGAGAACTCGTCGGTGCGCCGCAGGATGGCGCCGATCCGGAGCAGCATCTCCTCGACGCTGAACGGCTTCGGCCATGTAGTCGTCGCCGCCGGCGGCCAGGCCGCGCAGGCGGTCGTCGAGCTCGCCGCGGGCGGTGAGGAAGAGCACCGGGACGCGAGGCGGTCTGCCGGTCCCAGCCCATGCGCTTCAGCACCTCGAAGCCGTCGAGGTCGGGCAGCATGACGTCGAGGACGACCAGGTGGGGCCGGAAGGATTCCACGAGCCGGAGGCCGTCTGCTCCACGGTGAGCGACTTCGACCGTGGCGCCGTGCAGCTTGAGCGCCATGCTGACGAGGTCGGTGATGCTCTTCTCGTCGTCGACGACCACGATCCGGCGCCCGGACAGGGTCACGGGCGCCGACGGAGCCACCGACGCGCTGCGGGTCACCGCCTGCGGCCCCGGGTCTGGCTGACTCATCACACCCATCATGATCCCCGATGCTGAGAGTTTTCTGAGATCACGCAGGCCGTTGGGCTGGGGAAATCAACGTCGCCCCTGGTGGTGCCGGGCACGTGACCCGCGGCCGGGCCGCGGCACCAGCTCACCGGTCGGCTCAGAACCGGTGGTGCCAGCCCGCGTTCGGAAGGGGGCGGCCGTCGAGCAGCAGCGTTCCGGGGTCGTCGGTGCACCGTCCGATGACGGTTGGCTCGACCAGCGCCGCCGCTGAGAAGGCGGCGCGCAGCCGCTCTGGATCGGGTACGGCCAGAAGAAGGGCGTAGTCCTCTCCCCCGCCGATCGCCTCGTCCTCGGTCGCGCCTCGGGCCACGGGCACGGCCTCGATGACCACCCCCACTCCCGATGCGTCAGCCAGACGGCGGACATCGGAGGCGAGACCATCGGAGAGGTCGATGGCCGCCGTGGCGCCCCCCTGGCGGGCGGCGACGCCTTCGTCGACCAGGGCCCGCGGGCGACGGTAGGCAGCAGCCAACTCCGCCGGTACGACTGCGGTCGACGACGTCCCGCCTGCTCCGGCCAGGCCGCCTGCTTGGCGCAACAGCCGCAGGCCGGCAGCCGATGCGCCGAGCGAGCCCGTCACGAAGAGGGTGTCGCCCGGCACGGCTCCGGACCGCAGCAACGGCGGACGTCCATCCTCGGACAGAGAGCCGGCGACGGTCACCGAGACGACGACGGCCGGCCCGAGCCGAGAGGTCGCCGCCCACGATCGGGACAACCGAGCACGGCCGAGGCCTCGGCCACACCCGCCGCCAACCGGTCGACGTCGGTGCCCGCGGGCGCGGCCAACGACAGCAGCGGCGAAGGCCGGTCGTGTCCCCATCGCCGCGATGTCGGATGCGGCGACCATGAGCGCCTTCCAGCCGGCGTCGTCGAGGTCCCCGTAGCGAAGGTCGAAGTGAACGCCCTCGACGACAAGGTCGGCGGACACGAGCAGTCGACCTCGCCCATCGGCGGCCATGACGGCGGCATCGTCTCCGATCCACGATCTCACCGGGCGGATGGCACGGCCTCCCGATCCCCGCGACGTGGCCGCGGACTCGAACAGGGCTCGGAGCCGTCCAATGACCGCGAACTCGTCCGTTGCGAGCATTGGCACGCTCCGGTGCTGGTCGTCGGGCGAGTGATCACCACCGTCGCGCAGCCAACTCTGAGTTGGGCCGTCGCACCGTGCTTGCCTAGCATGAGCCGAAGGAGCGCCAAGTAGGATTGTCCGACGCCCGGGTCGCTGCAAGCACCCGGATCGGCTGCTCCCGATCGACCGAGGAGGATGTCCCAGCCCATGCCCCCCACGAACCACAAGAAGCTCATCGCATGGGTGGACGAGATCGCAGCGCTGACCGAGCCGGACAGCGTCGAATGGTGCGACGGCTCGGCCGAGGAGTACGACCGCCTCTGCCAGCTTCTCGTGGACAACGGGACCTTCACCCGGCTCTCCGATGCCAAGCGGCCCAACAGCTATTGGGCCCACTCGGATCCGGCCGACGTGGCCCGGGTCGAGGACCGCACCTTCATCTGCTCCGAAAAGGAATCCGACGCCGGGCCGACCAACAACTGGCAGGACCCGGCCGAGATGCGGAGCACGCTGACCGAGCTCTTCCGCGGGTCCATGCGCGGCCGCACCATGTACGTCGTCCCCTTCTCCATGGGTCCGCTCGGGTCCTCGATCGCCCACATCGGCGTGGAGATCACCGATTCGGCGTACGTGGCCGTGTCCATGCGCATCATGACCCGTATGGGCCGCGGTGCCCTCGAGGTGCTCGGTGATGACGGCGAGTTCGTGCCGTGTCTGCATTCGGTGGGCATGCCGCTCGCCGACGGGCAGGCCGACGTTCCGTGGCCGTGCGACTCCGAGAACAAGTACATCGTCCACTTCCCCGAGACACGCGAGATCTGGTCCTACGGATCCGGCTACGGCGGGAACGCCTTGCTCGGCAAGAAGTGCTTCGCCCTTCGCATCGCCTCGGTCATGGCCCGCGACGACAACTGGCTGGCCGAGCACATGCTGATCCTCAAGCTCACGTCGCCGGCCGGTGAGACCCGGTACGTGACCGGCGCCTTCCCCTCGGCCTGCGGCAAGACCAACCTGGCCATGCTCATCCCCACCCTGCCGGACTGGAAGGTCGAGACGGTGGGCGACGACATCTGCTGGATGAAGTTCGGCCCCGACGGTCGCCTCTACGCCATCAACCCCGAGGCCGGGTTCTTCGGCGTGGCCCCCGGCACCAACATGGACACCAATCCCAACGCCATGCTGACCCTCGACGGCAACGCCATCTTCACCAACACGGCGCTCACCGACGACGACGACGTGTGGTGGGAGGGCATGACCGAGGAGCCGCCCGCCCACCTCACCTCGTGGAAGGGCGAGGACTGGACGCCGGAGTCGGGCGAGCCGGCCGCCCACCCCAATGCCCGCTTCACCGTGCCCGCCAGCCAGGACCCGGCCATCGCCTCGGAGTGGGAGAACCCGGCCGGCGTTCCCATCGACGCCATCCTCTTCGGCGGCCGGCGGGCCTCGGTCGTGCCTCTGGTCTTCCAGTCCCGAGACTGGCAGCACGGGGTCTTCCTCGGATCGATCATGGCCTCGGAGACGACGGCGGCCGCCGCCGGGGCAGTCGGCAACCTGCGCCGCGACCCCTTCGCCATGCTCCCCTTCTGCGGCTACAACATGGCCGACTACTTCGCCCATTGGCTGTCGGTCGGGAGCGGATGCCGACCCCGACAAGCTGCCCAAGATCTTCTACGTGAACTGGTTCCGCAAGGACGAGAACGGCAAGTGGCTCTGGCCCGGCTACGGCGAGAACTCGCGGGTGCTCGAGTGGGTGTTCGAGCGGGTGAGCGGCAAGGGCGAGGCGAAGGAGACGCCCATCGGATGGGTTCCCGCCGCTGGCGCCATCGACACCGAGGGGCTCGACGTGTCCGATGAGGACATGGAGAAGCTGCTCACCGTCGAATCCCGACGAATGGCGGGCCGAGGTGCCCCGCATCCGCGAGCACTTCGCCATTTTCGGCGACCGGCTGCCACCGGCCCTCGGCGACGAGGTCGACCGCCTCGAGCGGGAGCTCGGCTGACACTCTGTCGAGCCGGTAGCCGCCGACCCCTGCGTGCCTTGCGTGCGGCGGCGAGCTCAGGTAGGAGATGGCGCCCCAGCCGCGGCGGCGATGGCCATGACGGCGTCGCCGCCTGCAAACGGGGAGCGAGAGCACGACCGGGCAGCGAACGCGCCCACGCACCCACATGAGCTGGAGCTGGGTCTCGAAACGAGCGAAGGCCCGTCCTTGGTCCGCCTCGCGGACGTGGCGCTGCACGAGTGCGTCGAACGATGGCTTGGCCACCGCACCGGCCACGCCAACAGCGAAGGCCACAAGGCCTGCATGAGCCGCGACGGGAAGAGCGCGCCGAGCCCAGCGACGGCCGCCACCCACCACAGTGCCGCGCTCAGCATCTGCTGTTCGCTGAGGAAGCGACGGGCGCGTGCGACGAGCAGCACTCCGACCAGTGCGCCGGCAGTGAGCGCGCCGAGCAGGAACCCGAACCACCACGTCGCGGCCGCCTCACGTCGAAGGCCGAAGGCGACGAGGAACGTCATGAAGCCGACGAGGGCCTTGAGCGACGGACATGGGGACGAGAGCCAACATCACCTCGGTGTCGGCCAGCGGGCGCAACGGCGGCGAGGTCTTCGGCGTCGCCGGCCCAACGGTCGTCGATTGCCGGAGCCGGGGCCGAGGCGGTGGCCACCGAGGACGAAGAGGGGGCGGAAAGTTGGGGTTCGAACGTCGCCGGCGACCGCCACGCACCGGCAGCCGGAGACCGGCCGCCACTGCGCCACAGAAGACAGCCACATCGGCCCACAGGACCGTCGGCGAGCCACCGAGCTTGTAGAAGAGCGACGGCCGGTAAGGCGGCGGCGAACCCGGCCAGCGAGGCCAGGAGACCGAGCCGGGCGTTCAGGGTGGCCAGGTCCGGCTCGGTCGATCTCGACCCCGGTCACCGGGTCCTCTACCCGCACGATGGGCGTGCCATAGGGAGGTGTTCGGGCCGATGCGGCGCCGGTGACCGGGTCGGGGGCGCCGGGTAGCGCGGCGGGCGGCTGACCCGGTGACGGCCCGCTGGCGCCCGGGAAACTCGAGTCGGAGCTGGGCGCCGGGGCCTCTGTCGTACTCCGGGCGAGCCCTGGTACCGCCATGTCCAGGGCCGCGATCTCGGGAACGATCGCGCCCTTGGTCACCAGATAGACCTTCGACAGCACGAGCATGAGGAAGGCCTCGGGAAAGAGGAGCAAGGAATGGATGTCCCGAGCGACGAACGGACACAGCAGAGCCCGGCCGAGCGCAGAGGTGACCACCATGGCCCGCCGAGCGCCACGGCTCCGATCGATGAGCGGCCCGAGCGCCGGTGCCACGACGGCGAACGGCGCCATGGTCAACAGCAAGTACAGGATCACTTTGTCCTTGGCCGCTCCCGGCGATATCGAGAAGAAGAGTGAGCCGGCCAATGACACGGCGAAAAGGGTGTCCCCCGCCGTCATGAGAACGTGGGTCAGAGCGAGGCGACCGAACGGGCGGCGCTGATCGAAGAGGTCAGTGAGCGCGGACCGGGCCAGCCGGCGGAATTGATCGCCTCGCTGGCGGACGCTCACCTCCGGCATGGTACGCGTCAGGGACCCGGGGGCTATCGTCGGTTGTCCGCACTGCCCAGGTCAGGAGGTGTCGAGATGTCCGTCAATGCCTATGTGCTCATCCAGACCGAGGTGGGTCGGGCCGCGACGGTGGCTCGAGCCGCGGCCGGACTCGAGGGAGTCGTGGGCGCCGAAGGGGTGACTGGTCCCTACGACGTCATCGTGCGATGCGAGGCGAGCAACGTCGACGAGCTCGGTCGAATGGTGGTCGGCCGCATCCAGCTCATCGAGGGCATCACCCGCACCGTGACCTGTCCAGTGGTGAACATCTGATCGCGATCACGCGCCATGCGCCCGGTGCCGTGCGACCGCGCCGTCCGCCGTTGGGCACGAAGGTCAGGTGGCTGGTCGACTCAGGTGATGGCGCCCGATGCCCGGTACCCGTCGATGTCGCTCTGGGTCAGGCCCCAATCGAGGAGCGCCTCGTCACCGTGCTGTCCGGGGTTGGGCGGTGGGTGCCGGATCGAACCCGGAGTTCCCATGAACCGTGGTGCGGGAGCCGGCTGGACGACACCCGCCACTTCGGTGAAGGTGCCGCGGAGCTCGCATGTGCGGGTGCTCCGGCGCCTCCCCCGGTGAGAGCACCGGAGCCACGCAGGCGTCCGTGCCGGTGAAGATCTCCTCCCACTCGTCACGACTGCGGGTGGCGAACACCTCGGCGAACCGCTTCTTCATCTCCGGCCACGCCTCTCGGTCCATCTGATCCGGCAGCTCGTCGGGTTTGAAGCCGAGAAGCCGGAGCAGCTCGGCGTAGAACTGAGGTTCGATGGCCCCGACCCCCATGTGGCGGCCGTCGGACGTCTCGTACACCTCGTAGAAGGGGGCGCCCGTGTCCAGCATGTTGGTTCCTCGAACGTCCTTCCAGATGCCGGCGGCCCGCAAGGTGTAGGTCATGGTCATGAGGGCGGCGGCACCGTCGACCATGGCCGCGTCGATGACCTGACCCTTGCCCGTCTTCTGGACGGAGACGAGTGCCGCGGCCACACCGAAGGCCAACATCATCCCGCCGCCGCCGAAGTCACCGACCAGGTTGAGCGGGGGCACCGGTCGCTCACCGGCCCGACCGATGGGTTCGAGGGCTCCGGCCAGCGCGATGTAGTCGATGTCGTGGCCGGCCGTCGTCGCCCACGGGCCATCCTGTCCCCACCCGGTCATGCGGCCATAGACCAATCGCGGGTTGCGCGACAGGCAGACGTCGGGACCGAGTCCCAGGCGTTCGGCGACCCCGGGGCGAAACCCTTCGGTGAGGGCGTCGGCACGCTCGACGAGCCGGAGAACGAGCTCGACGCCGTCGGCATGCTTGAGGTCGACAGCCACCGATCGGCGCCCGCGATTCGAGCAGGTCCACGTGCGGCTCGTTGTGGGGCGGGTGGACGGCCCTCTCGGAACGGTCGATGCGAACGATGTCGGCGCCGGCGTCGGCCAGCATCATCCCGGCGAACGGGCTCGGCCCGATCCCGGCAAGCTCGATGATGCGGACGCCCTCGAGCGGGCCGCTCATCGGCCGGACCCGCCGGTCCTGGCTGGCACCGACCCATATCGCCGACGACTGGAGGGAAGGCATGGCGGGATGGTGGTCGCTCGTGGTCACGTTGGTCAAGTAGAGCACGCGAGCTTCCCGTGGCGTCCATGCCCGGCGGATCATCGGGATGGTTCGTCGGCCGACGTCAGCCGTCACCGGCCGACACCACCTCGACCACCTGCCCGTTGGCCACGTCGTAGCGCCACCCGACGACGTGGAGCGACCGAGGAAGGAGTGGCGAACGACGCAGCCTCTCGACGTCGTCACGAAGCGCCGCGTCCGGGTCCGGCATGGCCATGAACTCCAAGGCCTCGGCATGGGCCAGGCCCGCGGCTTTGAGTCGTGCTTGCAGAGACTCCTCGGTCTCCCCGGCCAGCGCACAGTCCGTGTGGTGCATCACGACCACGCACTCCAGCCCGAGCAAGCCGGTGCCGAGGGCGAGTGAACGTATGGCGTCGGACGTGACCCGTCCGCCGGCGTTGCGCACCACGTTGGCCTCACCCGTGGCGAGCCCGAGGATGGCGGCCGGATCGATGCGGCTGTCCATGCAGGTAAGGACAGCCAAGCGGCGCGTCGGAGGCGCGGTCAGGCCCTGGCCGTCGAAGCTCGCCGCGTAGCGTCGATTGGCCGCTCTGAGGTCGTCGAGCACGGCGGCCAGCATGGCAGAGCCGACGATGCCCTCCGAGCGAGCGACCTCGACTGGGCGGAGATGCGAGGATCGCACCCAGTGCCGAGCGAGACCATCACCACCTCCGGTCCCGGACGGGTCAACCTGATCGGAGACCATACGGACTACAGCGGCGGCCTCGCCCTGCCCATGGCTATCGACCTGGGCGTGACCGTCGCCTTCACTCCTTCCGGAGGCGAGGTGATCGAGGTGATGTCCGAGGGCTTCGGCCGGGCCACCGTTCCCCTTCAGCCCTCGGCCGATGCCGACGGCTGTGGGGTTCCGGAATGGACACGACTGCTGGCCGCTCTGGTCGAGTTGGCCCGTCCCGTCACGGGCGGCTCCCTACGCGTCGACGACGACGGTGCCCACCGGCGCCGGCCTCTCCTCGAGCGCCGCCCTTTGCGTGGCCCTCGCCCGGGTGTTCGGCGTGGACGGCACGCCGCTCACCGTGGCCCGCCTGTGCCGCGAGGCCGAGCACCGGGTCGGCGCCCCGGTGGGTCTCATGGACCCCTGGGTCTGCGCCGGCGGGCGCTCGGGACACGCGCTACTTCTCGACTTCGGGGCCGAAACGGCGACGAGGGTGCCGATCCCCTCCGATGTCGAGGTGGTGGTCGTCGACTCGGGCCGTCCTCGAGCCGTCCGGTCATCCGCCTACCAGGCCCGGGTCGCGGAGTGCGAGGCGGCCGAGGCCATCATCGGGCCCCTCGGCTCGGCCACCGGCGCCGACCTGGCCGGCCTCCGTGATCCCGTGCTGCGCCGGCGGGCCCGCCACGTGGTCTCCGAGTGCGCCCGGGTCTGGGCCACGGCCGAGGCCCTGGCCGCCTCTGACCTGATCGAGGCCGGTCGCCTCATGGGCGAGAGTCACCGAAGCCTGGCTCGCGACTTCGAGGTCTCGACGCCCGAGCTCGACGAGCTGGTCGCCGATCTCGAGGCCCGTCCGGGCGTCCTCGGCGCCCGCATGACGGGCGCCGGTTTCGGGGGCTGCGTAGTCGCGCTCAGCCGACCGGGAGCTCTCGAGGTGAGCGCGCTCTCGCGACCGGCGTGGCGGGTTCTCCCCACGGACGGGACCTATGCCACCGAGGACGACGTCGTCCGATGATCAGGTCCAGGGATCTACGACAGTCTGCGGAGGAGGGACCGTACCCAGACGACGTTTGATGACCCGGCGGAGCACGGCCGGTTTGCGCACGTCATCGATCCAATGGGACCGGTTGTCTTCCCAAAGGGTGAGCTGTAGTCGGCCGCTGCCGATGATCCGACGCGGCAGAGACTGGGCCACGGCTACTGAGGCGATCCGGTCGAGGGGGACGTCCCATTCCTGGCGGTGCACGATGCCCCAGGCCTCGACCAACCGGTGCGTGGTCATCATCAGCGTCGTGGTGCGCCACCGGACCGCCCGCACGACCAACCAGAGACAGGGAACGGCGACCACGAGGCCCTCGAGCCAGTGGAGAGGTACCGAGGTGTGCGGAAGCTCGACGTCCAGGGTCACACCGATGGCGGCCACCACGCCGGCAATCAGCAGGGGCCCGGTCAGGAAGGTCCAATGAGGGTGCACGTCGACCAGCAACCGCTCACCGGGATCGAGCTCGAGCCGGTGGCCGGCCAAGGCTTCAAGCCAACTTGCCGGCGATGGAGCCTGCCGAGCGCAGCACCGAGCCGTCGGCGCCGGCCGCCGAATACGCGTGGGTCGGTCGGTGCACGGCTTCGTCGAGCAAGTCGGCCAGCAGGACGGAGAATGGCACCGGCGGATCAACCCAGAGATAGCGGGCGAGAGAACCGGGGATGGTGTTGATCTCGTTGACGAAGAGATCGCGACCGTCGGAGAGGAAGTCGATGCGAGCCATCCCCCTCACCCCGGCCAGGTCGCACGACGGCCGATGCGGCCGATCGCAGCTCCGCCGCCACCTCATCGGGCAGTCGAGCCGGCAGCTCGCGCTGGGCGCCGGCCATGCCTTCGCCGGCCACGTACTTGTCGCGGTAGTCGAGAATGTCGGCCGCCCTCCTCGGTTCGAAGGGGTCGTTCGATGGCCGAAAGCTCCACCGACGGCCAGCTGCGGACGGCCAGCTGCAGGTCGTAGAGATCGGGCCGGTAGGGCTCGGCCACCGCTCCGAACCGCAGGTGGGTGTTGGCCTGCAGACGGGCACGGGCGGTGTCCCAGTCCTCGACGACGTCGATGCCGATCGACGACCCGCCGAAGCGCGGCTTCACGATGTAGGGGCCCGGAAAGTCCGGCGGGTGCGCCCTCGGACGTGACCTGGACCCGGGGCAGGGTGGGTAGCCCATTGGCGGCCATCACCGCCCCGAAGCCGAGCTTGTCCATGCCCAGGGCGGCGCCGGCCACCGTCGGACCGGCGTAGGGGATGCCGGCCAGGTCGAGTGCGGCCTGCAGGGTGCCGTCCTCACCGGGACCGCCATGGCAACACACAAGGGCGGCGTCGATGACGAGGGGCCGGTTTCGACCCAAACGGCCGGCTTCACCCGAGAACCCGCCACCGGCTGTGACCGAGAACTGGAGGGGCTTGGCCCCGCCGGGCAGGCCGTCCATGAAGGCCTCGGCCTCGAGCGTCGGGTCGACCTCGAACCAATCTCCCGTCTTCGACCAGAAGAGGGCTCGGACCTCCGGTGTCGCCCCGTCCTGGGCCAGACCTCGGCACGCCTGCAGTCCGGTCAGGATGCTGACGTCGTGCTCGGGTGAGGGGCCACCGAAGATGACGGCGACATCAGGCACGGCGGGCAGCTCCTCCATCGACGGAACGGGGCACAGCCGTCGGCACGGCAGCGGCCGGACGGGCTGCGGGTCCGGCTAAGGGTAGTGGTCCGGCAGGTCGTTTTCGTACAGCACGGCGTCACCGGGGCCGAGGTGTTCGCGGACCCAGGCCACGGCGGCGTCCCGGTGCCGGACGCGGCGCACCCGGAAACCCGACTCGGTCGACGGAGCCGGCCCCGGCGAGCAGCGCCCTCCGATTGGTGCGCCCCACGACCAACAGGTCCGTGGCTCGTTCGGCCACGGCCGCGCCGAAACGCCGGTTCTCGTCGAACTGGCGACCGACCCAGCTCGACGAGGCCAGGTGTGACCACGGCCAGTCGAGGGGCGGGATTGCCGCCGGTGCCGGTCGTGGGCGCGCTCGGCGAGGCCGCCGGCCGACCATCGACCGCCGACGCCAAGGCGTCCAAGGCGACCTCGGTTCCGCTCGGGTTGGCGTTGTAGGTGTCGTCGACCACCATGACGCCCGAGGGGGCGCGGGCCACCGACAGCCGGTGGTCGGCGACGTGGACGGCGGGGAGCCGTTCGATGATCGTCCGGGCGTCGAGGCCGAGCTCGAGGGCAACGGCGATCGCGCAGGCCAGGTTCGACGGCTGGACCCCAGCCGGCAGAGCCACGTCCTTGGCCACCGGCTCGCCGCACAGGTAGACCGACATGCACGGAGGTGTGGGCGTCCCGGTCCGCTCGACGCACACGTCGGCGGTCCGATCGGCGGTCGAGCAACGGACGACTCGGACGCCCTGGACTGCGCGTCCGATCGGCCAGCGCGGCCAGGCGTTGATCGTCGACGGCCAGGACGGAGCGGTGGCCGCCGCCGAGTGATCTCGGACTTGGCCTCGACGATCCGCTCCTCACTGCCGAACCGCTCGAGGTGGACCGGCCCGATGGCGGTGATCACGGCGATGTCGGGTGGACACCACCGGCACAACTCGGCGATCTCCCCCACCCCGTAGGTGCCCATCTCCGCCACGAAGACCTCGGTGCCGTCGGCCAGGTTCTCGTTGACGGCACGAGCCAGGCCCGCTCGGTTGTTGAAGCTGGCCGGCGAGGCGACGAGCGGACGGGAGGACCCGACCAGCTGGGCCACATGGTTCTTCGTCGATGTCTTCCCGAACGATCCCGTGATGGCCACGATGGTGGGTCGGACCCGGGCCAGGCGGGCCGCGGCGCCTTGCACATAGCGGTCGGCCAGCCGATGCTCGATCGGAGCGACGAGGGCGGCGGCCGCGTCGACGAGCAGCGGAGCGAGGAGGGCGACGGCCGCGGCCACAACCGGTGCGACGCCGATCAGCCACGCCGACGACCACGATCGCCGCGCTCAGCACCACCCAGATGGCGCCCAGGGTCCGCAGCCGACGTCGTGAAACGCAGCGGCGCGCTCCGACCCCGGACGCCGAGGCCGAGGGGCGGCCACTGTTATTGCCGCGGCGGTCACGACGGCGACGACCGGCCACCACCATGCGGCGACGGCGGCGGCGACGGCTGCGACGCCGAGTAGCGCCGTCGAGTCGGAGAGCCCAACCACCAACGACCGGCGAAACGGAGCACGGAACCCGGCAGGTAGTGCTCGCGTTGGGCCACGCGGAGCCAGCGCGCTCCGGCCGCCGCCGTGGCCAGGAGGCAGAGGCCCACCGCCACCCAGGCACCGGCGGTCCCGAACCGCTGGGCGTGGACGATGGCAGAGGGGCTCGATGCGAGTGTCGCTGCTCCCCTCACCTGGGGCCGCCGGACCGCCGCCCGCCCGCCACGGGAGACGCCGGTGGGTCATGGCCGCCGACGTCGCTGGGCCCTCGACGTCCGGACCTGCCCGAGGGGGTCGCCCGCCATGGCCCGGGCCAACGCGTCCGGTGCCTCGGTCGGTACGAGGTGCCCGACCCCGTCGAGCACGGTGAGCGAGGCGGACGGGAAGAGCCCGACCGCCGCGTTCGGCCACCTCGAGCGGGCGTCTCCGTGTCGGCGGTCCCCCAGACGAGCTCCACGGGACACGAGATGCCAGCCATCGACCTCGTGGTAGTCCTCATGGAGCACCCGCACGAACACGTCACGCATCACGCCACTCGCGGCCCGGTAGTCCGGCGAGCCGTGGCGCTGGCGAAGGGCTTCCATGCGCTCGTCGCCGAGCAGCCCCCACCGGTGCAGTCGTCGCGCCACCCGATAGGGAGTGGGCACCTGCGATCGCCGATCGGACCGGTCGAGCAGAGGGACACCGGTGAGCACCATGCGCCCGATGCGGTCGGGCACGAGCATCGCCAGATGAAGCGCCACACGTCCACCGAAGGAGTGGCCGACGACCGTGACCCGCTCGGCGAGCACCGAGCCTCGAACACGGCGGCCACGGCTCTCGGCGTACTCGGGGCTCCCCCACGCTTCGGGGGGAGGTGGCGTGGCGCCGAACCCGCTGAGGTCGAGAGCGACGGCGGCGACGGCCGGACCGGCCAGCGCCATCACCGGGTCGAAATCGGTGTGCGATCGGCGCCAGCCATGGAGGGCGAGAACGGTCGCCGGGCTGGATCCCCAGGTGGCGCCGAACAGGCGGCCGCCGGCGAACGACTTCAGCACCGACACACCCTACCGATAGCCTCAGCGAACATGGAACGACCGCGCGGCGAGGCGGCGCTGCCGTCCCCACGCGCGCGACCGCGAATTCGAGCTGGCCATGGCCCGGCTCACCGAACCGCAGCGGGTTGCCGTCGAGTTCCCCTCCGTCCCCTTGTGCATCGTGGCCGGGGCCGGCTCGGGCAAGACCAGCGTGCTGACGCTACGGGTGGCCCATCGCATCCGCCAAGGGTTGGCCGCCGCCGATCACACCGTGGTCGCCACCTTCACCCGGAAGGCGGCCGGCGAGCTCCGCGATCGCCTCCACTCCTATGGCGTCCCGGTCTCCACCTCCGGTCCGGGCCGGATCCCGACGGCCGGCGTGCGGGCCGGCACCGTCCACCAGCTCGCCCTCACCCTCATCCGCCGCCATTGCCTCGATTCGGGCGCCGAGCTGCCGACGGTCTTCGAGCACCGCTCGGGCATTCTCCGCCAGCTGGGCGAAGATCCCGGCGATCGCCGCCGTGCTTTCCGGCGAGATCGGATGGGCCAAGGCCCGCGGCCTCGGTCCCGACGACTACGCTCCGCCGGTCGCATCTGGTTCGCGACACATTCCGATGGAGACCGACACCGTGGTCGTGGGATTCCGTTCCTACCAAGCGGCCCTCGACCAGCGCCGTGGCCTCGACCTCGACGACCTGTTGATCCGAGCAGCCGACCTGTTGACCGACGACGAGGGCTTCGCCGAGCGCATGCGATGGCGATACCGTCACCTGTCCGTCGACGAGTTCCAGGACGTGAACCCCGCGCAGTTCCGGCTGATCCGTTCCTTGCTCGGTGACGCACGAGACCTCTGCGTGGTCGGCGACCCCCACCAAGCCATCTACGGATGGAACGGTGCCGACCCCTCGCTGCTCGACCGGTTGGGCGAGCTCCTCGGCCCGATCACGGTCCTCGAGCTGGCCGACAACCACCGCTCGACCCCGCAGATCGTGGCCATGGCCGACGCCGTCCTCGGTCACCAGCGCCGCTATCAGTCCCGGTCGGTCGTCGCCGATGGACCCAGCCGAGCGTCATCGCCTACGAGGACGAGCGCGAAGAGGCCGAGGGAGTGGTCGCTTCCCTCGTCGAGCGCCATGACGAGGGCGCTGTCCTGGTCGGAACAGGCCGTGCTGGCCCGAACCAACGACCAACTGTCCACGATCGCCCGAACCCTCGAGCAATCGGGGATCCCCCATCGACGCACGCCGGCTCCGGAAGCATCGCCTTCCCGGTCATGGAGACACGACCGCAACAGAGGACGCGACGCGAGGCCGGTCGGCGACTCGGTGGCGAGCGACAAGGCGGGAGGCGGCGAGACGGCCGGAGGCGAGATCGAGATCGGCGTTGGCGACATCGATGCCGTCGAGCTCGCCACCTTCCACCGGTCCAAAGGGGCCGAATGGGCATCGGTCTGCGTCACGGGCTTGGAGGAAGGGTTCGTGCCCATCGTCTACGCCGTCGACGACGAGGCACTGGCCGAGGAGCGACGCCTGCTCTACGTGGCCCTCACCCGGGCCGGCACGTCCCTCGTCTGCTCGTGGGCGACGTCGGCGGACGACGGCCAACGGTCGTGTCGTCGAGCGCCAACCTTCACCGTGGTTGGAGGGCACGCCGGCCGCGGCCTTGGCCATCGGCCTCGACGAGTGGCCGGCCGCGCCGCGACGGCGTCGCCACGTCGCTTCGCCGGCCTGCGAGCCGAGCTGCACGGAAACCGCTGAGGCAGGCGCCGGCGTTTCGGCCCGATGCTGAGTCAGGGCACCTCGGTGTCGACGAAAAGCGGTGTGTGGTCGGACGGCTTCGTACCCTTACGAGCGTTGCGGTCGATGAGCGCATACGTCGCCCGGTCGGCCAGCACTTCGGTCAGCAGCACGAGGTCGATGCGCATTCCCTGATGCTTGTGGAAGTTGCCGGCCCGGTAGTCCCACCACGTAAAGAGCCCGTCCTCGGAGTACAGGCGACGGAAGACGTCGACCAAACCCCACTCCTCCAAGCGGGCGAGCGCCTCTCGCTCGGGTGCGCTCACATGGGTGGCGCCCACGAAGGCGGCCGGGTCCCACACGTCCCGATCCTCGGGCGCCACGTTGAAGTCACCGCACACGGCGACCGGTTTCTTCGGGTCGGCCGTCTCCTCCAGCATGGTCCGGAGCCGGGCCAGCCACTCGAGCTTGGCGACGTAGTGCTCACTGTCGAGACTGCGCCCGTTGGGCACGTAGACGGCGTGCACCCGGACGCCCCCGCAGTCGGCGGCGATGAGGCGGCTCCCCTGCTCGTCGAGGTCGGATCCGAGCCCCGTCGACACCTCGGAGAGCCCGATCCGGCTCAAGATGGCCACTCCGTTCCAGCGCCCATCGCCGTGGTGAGCCGATTCGTAGCCGAGAGCGTCGAAGGTGGCCGTCGGGAACGTGGCGTCCGACTGCTTCGTCTCCTGCAGGCAGAGGACGTCCGGCTGGGCGTAACCGAGCCACTCCTCCACCCGCGGGAGCCGCGCCGTGAGGGAGTTCACATTCCAGGTGGCGAGCCGCAACCGGGTCGAGCCGCTCATGCCGGCGGGGAAAGGACGTTGTCGACCAGCACGAAGAGAAGGTCGGCTTGGCAGGCAAGCTCCCCGTCGACCGTGGCCCGTCCCATCCCCGTCCCCGCCCGGGCCGACATCCGACCGAGATGGACCTCGAGCTCGAGCAGGTCGCCGGGAACCACCTGTCGGCGGAACCGGGCCTTCTGGATACCGCCGAAGAGTGGGAGCCGTCCGGCATAGCGCGGGTCGGCGAGAACGGCCACGCCGCCCAGCTGAGCCAGGGACTCGACCATGAGGACGCCGGGGAGGATCGGGTGACCCGGGAAGTGACCGGCGAAGAAGTCCTCGTCGCCGGTCAGCTGCCAGGCGCCGGTGGCTGACTCGCCCGGCGTGAGCGATCGGATCTCGGTGACGAAGAGGAACGGAGGCCGGTGGGGCAGGTAGTCCTCGGCGCGCACGGAGCGGAGGTTACCGGCCGGCCAACCGACGGGAGCAGGCCACTTGGTGTGGTGGGTCGATTCCGCGCCGACGTCGAGACGACACCGGTCGTCGCTCGAGGATCAGCCAGCCAGGGCGAGCTCGGCCCGTCGCCGAGCCGCATCCAGCGATACGAGGCGGAATTGCCGGGTCTCGCCCTTGGCCAGCACCTGGCGAGCACGTTGTGGCGGCGGGTCGCCCAGCCCCCGCAACGGCACATGGCACTGCATCCCGTCCACGTCGATCTGCGCACCGTGCGAGGTGAAGGCCGCGACCGTCCCCTCCACGGTGCTGCCGACCGGGTGATCGGCGACGAAGTTGAGGAACGTGACCGGGTCGTTGCCGGCGACCGGACGTGGCTCGGAGCGACCGGAGCACGCCGGGGTCTCGGTCGCCTTCTCGGCGCGGGGCTGAGCAGCCTGCGCCTTCTTGGCCGGCGAGGTCTTCTTGGCCTTGGCCGTCGGCGCCGCCTTGGCCTTGGTGGCCTTGGTCGATGTGGCCGCCTTGGCCTTGGTGGCCTTGGCCGCCTTGGTGGATGTGGCCGCCTTGGTCGATGTGGCCGCCTTGGTGGACGTCGCGGCTTTGGTCGTCTTGGCCGACTTGGTGGTCTTCGCCGCCTTCGCCGCTTTTGTCGCCTTCGGGACCTTCTCGGCCTTGGTCGCCTTGGTCGCCTTGGTGGTGGAGGTGGCCTGCGAGCCGGCAGCCTGGTTGTCGGTGACCGCCTCGGAGGAAGCGCGGGAAGCTCCGCGAGGAGTGGCCGCCTTCAATGTGCTCTTGGCCGCCGCCGATGGGCCGGCCTTGGCCGCTCGGCCGGTCCGCGTCCTTGGGCCATGCCCGACCGGTCTGCCGTGAGCGTTGGCAGCTCCACGATGTCCGCCCCTTCGGCGCCAGCCCCATCGCCGTGGCCGCCCCGTCGTGATCGCGCCGTGACCGACCGGCTCCGGGCCCCGCGCACTGGCGTGCGGGGAGTGAAGACCCATCCGACCCCCGGAACCGGCTTCCCGCCGATGAGACGGCCGGGGTCGAACAGCCAGGGCCGTTCGGCGTGGAATTCCTGAAAGGAGTCATTGGACAGCACGATGGCGTCGGACTTCTCGGCGATGCGGAGGATGAACCCATCACCCCGCCCGACGGCGCCGGCCGGGGGTGTGAGCATCTCGCCGTGCTCCAAGGCCTGCTCGTAGGCGGCCTGTTCCGAAGAATCGATCCGGTGGCCGAAGGTGGCATCGACGATGACCGTCACGTCCCCGGTCGTGAAGCCGGGGTACTCCTCGAGAAAGGTCCGAATGGCGTCGTCGAGCTGGGCCAGGCTGGGCACCGTCCGACCTTCGGTTGCGATGTTGGAACCGTCCACCACCACTCGGCGGCGCTTTGGCGTCGTGGCGCTCATCTGCGCTCCAGTCAACCATCCAACCAGCGGTATCCGGGTCATGGCCCCTCTCTGTCGGGTCGAAGAGGCTGCCATCGCCAGCCGGCTGACCTATCGCCACGCTCGCCGATTCCACTCTTCCCGCCTACTCGGAAGGGCACGTCCGGCACCGTAGGATGACCTCGTGGTGGTCTCGGAGACGACTCGGTTGCACGAAGTGACCGAGCTGTTGCAGCAGTTGATCCGCAACGCCTGTGTCAACGACGGCAGCCGCGATTCGGGTCAGGAGATCCGGAGCGCCGACCTGCTCGCCACCTACCTCGAGGGCTCGGGAGCGGACATCGAGCTCTACGAGCCGGCTCCGGGACGGGCTTCACTGGTGGCCAAGCTCGAGGGCTCGGACCCCACCGCGCCGTCCCTCACCCTCCTCGGACACACCGACGTCGTCCCGGCCAACCCGGACGACTGGCGACGCGACCCCTTCGCCGGCGAGCTCGTCGACGGAGTCGTCTGGGGCCGTGGCGCCATCGACATGCTGGACCTGACCGCCACCATGGCCACCGCCTTCCGCCACCTGGCCGCCTCCGGCTTCCGGCCGAAGGGCGGGCTCACCTACATCGCGGTCGCCGACGAAGAGGCACTCAGTACCTACGGCGCCAAGTGGCTCTGCCGCAACAAGGCGGACGAGATCGGCACCGACTACCTGATCACGGAGTCGGGTGGCTTTCCCATGGCCGGCACCGACGGTTACTTGCGCCTTCCGGTCATCACCGGCGAGAAGGGTGTGTTCTGGTGCACGCTCACCGTGCGGGGCACGCCCGGGCACGGCTCACAGCCCCTCCGGACCGACAACGCGCTGGTCAAGGCGGCCGAGGTCGTGCGTCGCATCGACGAGTACCGCCCCGAGGCCCAGATGCACGAGGGCTGGACTCGCTTCATCGCCGGCCTCGGCCTTCCGGAAGAGGTGGCCGATCCACTGCTCGACCCGGCCCGCATCGACCAGTACTGCGAAGAGCTGCCGCTGCTCGGACTGGCCCGCCAAGCCCACGCCTGCACCCACACCACCATGGCCCCGACCATCATCCACGGGGGCACCAAGACGAACGTGATCCCCGACCGTGTCCAGCTCGACGTCGACATCCGGGCCCTGCCGGGATGGGACGCAGCCGACGTCCGGGACATGCTGGACGACGCCCTCGATGACATGGCCGACGAGGTCGAGGTCGAGTTCCGGTCCGAGGAGGAGGCCACCACCTCCCCCATCGACACGCCCCTGTGGGACGCGCTGCGCCGGGCGAGCCAGCAGTTCTACCCCGGGGCGCTCACCATCCCGTTCCTGACGACCGGCGCCACGGATGCGCGCTATGCCCGGACCCTCGGCACCGTGGCCTACGGGTTCGGGCTCCACAGCCAGGCCATCGACTTCGAGCAATACGGGGCCATGTTCCACGGCATCGACGAGCGGGTGGATGTCGAGTCCCTGCGCCTCTCGACCGAGATGTGGATGGCCCTGGCCAGGGACTTCCTGGACTGAACCGAATTCTTCGGACGTCTTATTCGGGGTGATCGAGCACCGGGATAGGGCGTCTGCCCGATGTGGGTGGGTGCCTTAGGGGCGCACCATGGACGCATGCTCACCCAATACGCCACCGCCGTGGCCGCAGAGGATCGGATCCGGCGTCGTCACGACGAGGCCGTCGACGCCCGACGGGGTCGAGTAGCCCGCTCGCCCTCCAAGCGGCAGCACCGATCGATGCTCCGGGCGCTGACCGCCGGCATGACCTCGAAGACGGCCGACCCCGCCCCCCTCGCCAACAAGGGCATCCGGCCGAGGCTCGGTCAGGAGATCCATACGGCCAGTTGATGGGGGGTACCGTCCACACCGTGCTGGTCCCGCGACCCGGCCTGTCCTCGGTCATGGTCGGGCGCAGCGCCGAACTGGCTGCCCTGCGCTCCGGTCTGCAGGAAACCCGGGTGGGTGCCCGCGTGATCCTGGTCAGTGGCGAAGCCGGTGTCGGCAAGACCCGTCTGCTGGTCGAGCTGGCCGACGGACTGTCAGCCGACACCACGTTCCTCGGAGCCCAGGCCGAGCCCACCGCCATGGGCCGGCCCTTCCAACTGCTCCAGGACGCAGTGGCGCCCGAGATCGAGTCGTGGAAAGCCGTTCCCGCTGACCTCGAACCAATGGAGGACGCTGTCCGAGTCCTCCTCGGCCCGGCCGGCCGTGGCCTTTCGCCGCTTCCGCGAGCGGGCGACAACGGTGACGGTCGGGCCTACGGATCCGACGAGCTCCTCGCTGCCGCCGTCCAGTTGCTGCGGCACCTTCTGACCAACCGGCGCGGGATCGTGGTCTTCGAGGATCTCCACTGGGCCGACCCCGACAGCCTGGCCGCCTTCAACCGGCTGGCTTCCTCCGATCTCGACGTGGTGATGATCGGCACCTACCGACCCGAGGCGCTCGACCGGCGCCGTGTCACCGATGTGCTGGCCGCCCTCGAGCGACAGTGCCGGGTCGAGCACGTCAGCCTGACCCGGCTGACCATCGATCAGGTCGCTGAGCTGCTCGCCGCCGTGCGAGGTGAACCGGTCTCCCTCGAGGTGGCGGCAGCCGTCCATCGGCGGACCGGTGGCAATCCGTTCTTCATCGAGGAGCTGCTGCTCGCCGCCGGGGACGCCCCCGTCGAGGTCGTCTCCCACCTGCCCTTGCCGGTGACCTTGACCGAGGCGGTCGTGCGCCGCCTCGACGGCCTCGACGCCAGCCAACGGCGAGTCATCGACGCCGCCTCGGTCCTCCCTCAGCACATTCCCTTCGACCTGCTGTGCACCTTGACCGGCGTGGGCGAGGACGACATGGTCGACGTGCTGCGGGTGCTGGTGGGAAACGGCCTGTTGGTCGAGGACACTCGCGATGTCTTCTCGTTCCGTCACGCACTCACCCGAGAAGCGGTGCGCGGGCGACTGCTCGGGCGTGAGCGGCGACGGCTGCACGAAACAGCGTTCACCGCACTGGCGGCTTCAGGCAGCGAAGACTGGGCCGCGCTGGCCCACCATGCGGCCGGGGCCGGGCGCCCCGACGACGTGGTGGACGCCGCCCGCCGGGGTGCCCACCACTACCTCCACACCGGGGCCACCCACCAGGCACTCTGGCTGGCCGACCTCGGGGTGGCCGAAGCCGACGCCGACCTCCAGCTGCTCGAGCTCGCCACCCGGGCGGCCTGGGCCGTCGGCCTCCTCGCCACCGCACTCGAACGGGCGGAAACGTGGCGCCGGATGGCTGAGACGGCGGACTCGCCGGTGGATCTCTGCCGCGCACTCCGCGTGCTCGCCCGCCTCCGATGGGAGGCGCGTGACCGCGACGCCCACGCCGAAGCGGTGCGCACCGCCCGCGAGGTCGCTGAGCTCCTCCCCGTCGGCGAAGAGCGGGCATGGGTGGTGAACCTGGTTGCCGAAGCGTCGTACCTGTCCGGCCGCTGTGACGAGGCATTGGGACTGACCGACGAAGCCCTGGCCGTGGCCGGGCCGCATCCGAGTGCCGAGCTGAAAGCTGCGGTACTCGTCAACCGCGGTTCGTCCATGCTCGAGGTTGGCGACCAGCGCGAGCTGGGCGCGGCCCTGCTCCGTCAAGGCATCGACGACGCCGCCGCCGTCGGAGACCATTTGTCCGCCCTCCGAGGTCTCAACAACCTGCTGTCCTTCGCCATCTCCTGCTGGGAGAGCGAACCCTGCCTGGAGCTGGTCGGTCGCATGGACGAGCTCATCGCCATGAGCGGCCGAAGGGACTGGGCCGGTGCGCAACGCACCTGGCGAGCCGGCGTCCTCGCCTGGGTGGTCGGAGACTTGGCCGGCGCCCGCGCCGAGCTCGACATGCCGATCAACGAGCTGCGAGAGACCAGATGGGCGGCCCTGATGGCCACCGAGCTCGCCATTGAGTCAAATGACTTCGAAACCGCCGACCGGCTGCTCCACGCCACCGCGGAGTGGACGGAGGGCGGCGCCCATCACACCGCACTTCGCTTGTTTCGTGCCGCGGTGGGCGAGGGAAGTCGGGACCTGGCTGCCGCGGCCGGGGCGGCCGACGAGGTGGCCTCGCTGCTCTCCGACGCTTCGGTCCAACTGATCCACGACAGTGCCAACCTGTCCGCCAATGCCCTGTCCGAGGCGCTCCGCCACGGAATGCCTCCGGACGCGGCCCGGTCCGCGCTCGACGCGTTGTCCGTCTGGGACGCCGAGGAAAACGATCATCGCGTCGACTCTGGTTGGGTGCTGCACCTGCGTGCAGCCCTGGCCGAATCAGAAGGCGACACGGCCGCCGCCCTCGAGGGCTATCGGGCCGCGTCGAGGCCCGTGCCGGCCCATCGCACACCGGCTTCTCTGGCAAGCGCCCACCTGGGGATCGCCCGCCTTCTCCTCGCTGGTGACCCACCCGATCCCGAGGAGGCACAACGCGAGGCTGAGATCGCGCTCGCTCTGCTCGAACACTGGCCCGGTTGGCGGCGGGACGACGCCCTCGCCCTCCTCGGCCGGTTGCGCCCCCGGGGGCGCCCGAAACCGAGCGGGGCGCTGACCGACCGCGAACGCGAGGTGGCCGATCTCGTCGCCGACGGCCTGACCAATGGCGACATCGCCAAGCGGCTCTACGTCTCGCCCAAGACGGCGTCCGTGCACGTGTCCAACATCCTGCGCAAGCTCGGCATGTCCTCGCGGGTGGAGGTCGCGGCCTGGGTGGCGCGGAACGAACACTGACGTCGATCGAAGGTGGTGGGCGGCCAGTTGGCAGGCGGCCGGGTTGGCAGCGTCAGCCGATGGCCCGGCTCAGCAGATCCTCCTGCTCCAGGCGATGCAACGCCACGCTGCCCGTTGCCGGGCTGGCCGACTCGGCGCGACTGACGTGCCGCAGACGGAACGAGTCACGCGACCAAACGGTGCAGCCGGCTGTGGACGAAGTTCCAGGCGCCCATGTTCTCCGGCTCTTCCTGCAACCACACCACCTCTTCGGCACTGGCGTAGCGCTCGAGGAGGCGCTCGATCGTGACGTGCGGCCACGGATAGAGCTGCTCCAGGCGGACCACCACGATGCCGGTTCCCGCCTCACCCAACTCGTCACGTCGCCCGAGCGCGTCGTAGGCCACCTTCCCCGAACAGAGCACGACCCGGCGCACGGCTCCCGGGTCGAAGTCGTCGAGGGCGGCCGCCGGATCGTCGAGGACTTCGGCGAACGAACCGCTGGACGAAGTCGCCGACGGGAGAGCGGGCCGTGCGCGCCCGCAGCAAGCGACTTGGGCGTGAACACGATCAGCGGACGGGGAACGCCCAAACGGACCTGGGCCCGCAGCAGGTGGAAGTACTGAGCTGCCGTCGTCGGCTGCGTCACCCGGATGTTGCCGCGAGCAGTAAGGGTGAGGAAACGCTCGATGCGCGCCGACGAGTGCTCGGGGCCTTGGCCCTCGTAGCCATGGGGCAGCAACATGACGAGACCGGAGTGTTGACCCCATTTGTCCTCGGCGGCGACGATGAAGTTGTCGACGATGATCTCGGCGCCGTTCCAGAAGTCGCCGAACTGCGCCTCCCAGGCCACCAGATCCTTCAGGGCCTCGACTGAGTAGCCGTACTCGAAGCCCACACAGGCGTACTCGGAGAGGAGCGAGTCGCGGAGCGTAAATGACCCCCGCCCGAGACCGGCCAGTGGCACGTACTCGGCGCCGGTGACGTTGTCGACGAGCACGCCGTGGCGCTGCGAGAAGGTCCCCCGGCGGGTGTCCTGGCCGGTCACCCGGACGTTGGTCCCTTCCTCGAGCAAGGTGCCGAAGGCCAAGGCTTCACCCAGGGCCCAGTCGATCTGGCCGTCGGCCACCATCTTGTCCCGCTGCTCGAACTGATTCGCCAACTTGGGATGGAGCACGAAGCCTTCGGGCACCGAGCGCACCACGGCGGCCAGCCGGATGAGCGTGGTGGCGTTGACCCCGGTCTCGACGCTGGGGATCTGGAGATCAGGGACGACGAAGGCGGGCAGGCGAGGCACAGGCTCACTGGCCACTTCGGCTCGGGTCTCGTCGAGCGCCGTCTGCAGGCGGGCCGAGAAGTCATCGAGGTGCTGCCTCGGCATCCTCGATGGAGATATCTCCCCGCCGGACGAGTGATTCGGTGTAGAGCTTGCGCACCGGCCGCTTTGCCTCGATGAGGGCGTACATGAGTGGCTGGCTGTAGCTCGGGTCGTCGCCCTCGTTGTGGCCGTGGCGCCGGTAGCAGACCATGTCGATGACCACGTCCTTGTGGAATGCCTGCCGGAAGCCGAAGGCGAGCCGAGCGGCCCGGGCGCAGGCCTCGGGGTCGTCCCCGTTCACATGGAAGATGGGGGCCTGGACCATCTTGGCCACGTCGGTCGGGTACAGCGACGAGCGGGCCGCCTCGGGCGCGGTGGTGAAGCCGAGCTGATTGTTGATGACGACGTGGATGGTCCCGCCCGTGCGGTAACCGGCCAGCTGCGACAAGTTGAGGGTCTCGGCCACCACCCCCTGGCCGGCGAAGGCGGCGTCCCCGTGGACGAGGAGGGGAAGGACCGGGAACCGATCCGACGGTGGGACCACGACGTCGGGTGACAACACATCGACGCCGTTCGCCCGGCGCCAGGCGTCCTGTTTGGCCCGGGCCATGCCCACGACCACCGGGTCGACCGCCTCGAGGTGGGATGGGTTGGAGGCCATGGACACCGGGATCGATGCACCCGATCGACCGGTGAAGATTCCCTCTGCGCCCTTGTGGTACTTCACGTCACCCGAGCCCTGCACCGAGTCGGGGTCGAGGTTTCCCTCGAACTCCTCGAAGATCTCGCCGTAGGACTTGCCCACGATGTTGGCCAGCACGTTGAGCCGGCCTCGATGGGCCATGCCCATCACCGACTCGACCAAGCCGGTGCGGGCCGCCTCGTCGAGGATGGTGTCGAGAATCACGATGGCCGACTCCGCTCCTTCGAGGCCGAACCGCTTCTGGCCCACATAGCGCGAGTGGAGGAACCGCTCGAAGACCTCAGCGGCATTGAGCCGGTCGAGGATGTGGCGTTGCTCGTCGGTGCGACAGGTTGGTCGATACACCCTCGAGCTGCTGCTGGATCCAGCGCTTCTGCTCGGGGTCCTGGATGTGCATGTACTCGACGCCCAAGGTCCGGCAGTAGGCGTCGCGCAGGATGTGGAGGATCTCGTCCAGGGTGGCGACGTCCTTGCCCGCCAGTCCGTCGGCCACGAACTGACGAGGCAGGTCCCAGATGGTCAGGCCGTAGTGCAGCGGGTCGAGCTCGGGGTGGAGGACGGGGGGCTCGGCGTCCAACGGATCGAGGTGGGCGATGAGGTGACCACGGACCCGGTACATGTTGATGAGGGTCTGGACGTGCACCTGTTTGGTGAGGCGAAGGTGCCCGCCGTCGGCTGCCTCGTCCAAGGCGTTGGCATCCTTCTCCCAGCGCACCGGCGAGTAGGGGATGTCGAGCGATGCGAAGACCTCACGGTAGAAATCGTGGCCACCCATGAGGCACTCGGCTACGTAAGCGAGGAACACGCCCGACTCGGCGCCCTGGATGATCCGGTGGTCATAGGTCGACGTGAGGGTCACCGTCTTGCCGATGCCCAGGTCGGCGAGGGTGTGCGGGTCGGATGCCTCGAACCCGGGCGGGAACCCGAGCGCCCCGACGCCCACGATCAACCCCTGACCGGGCATGAGCCGCGGGACGGACTGCACGGTGCCGAGGGTGCCCGGGTTGGTGAGCGTCACGGTGGTGCCGGCCAGGTCATCGGCGGCGATGCGGCTGCTGTGCACCTTGCGCACCAAGTCCTCGTAGGCGCCCACGAAGCTGCGGAAGTCGAGCGTGTCGGCGTCGCTGATGCACGGCACGAGCAACGAACGGGTGCCATCCGGCCGTTCGAGGTCGACGGCCAGCCCGAGCCCGACGTGGTGATGACGGACCACACCGGGCGTCCCCTTGCCGTCCATATCGGCCACGAACGAAGCGTTCATGGCCGGGACAGCACCAAGCGCCTTGACCACGGCGAAGCCGATCAAGTGAGTGAAGCTCACCTTGGCCCCGGTCGTCCGGAACAGCTGGTTGTTGACGATGGTCCGGTTGACCTCGAGCAGCTTGGCCGGGACCACCCGGACGCTCGTGGCCGTCGGAACCCCGAGCGACGCCTCCATGTTGGACACGATCCGCGCCGCCGCCCGCGAAGGGGTGTGGCGACGTCGGCATCTTCGGCCTGAGTCGACTCGACCGGTTGAGCCGGCAGGGTCGGCTGGGTCGGCTGGTTCGATGAGGTCGGGGGCGTCCCCGCCGACGTCGGGCGTGTCGCGGTCGTGGGAGATGTCGGGGGCGTCGAGGCCTGGGGGGCGACGGCCGATGCCGGGGCGTGCCCGTCGACGGGTGCTAGCGCCGTTGGATCGCTCGGCTGCGATCGGGCAGGGGGGATCGATGGAACGGGGCTCGGGCGTGCCCAACCGTCGGTGTCACCGCCCGCCGGCAGGACATCGCTCGCCGGTCGGGTGCCGACGGTTGCGCTGGTCGGCACCGACACGGTCGCCGTTGCCGTCGGACGAGACGGCGAGGCCGAGGGCGAGGGCGCAGGCGAAGGCGAAGGGCCCGGGATCGTGGACCGGCGGGCCGCGGGATCGGCGCCGTCTCCGGATGCGCCCGAGGCAGTCAGCGCTGTCGGGCCCGGCATCGAGACGGCCGGTCGGTAGTCGGTGAAGAACTCACGCCACGACTCCGAGACGGAGGTCGGATCGGCGCGGAAGCGCTCGAACATGTCCTCGACGAGCCAGGCGTTCGGCCCGAACGACCCGGTATCCGAACGGATGGGATGGTCGTCGGGTCCGATCGATCGGTCGTGACCCTCACCAGCGTCCATTGACGTCCAGCCTACCGGCACCCCTCACGTTCGACGGCCCGCGACGGATGCCCGAGGACGTGGGTTAGCGTCAGCGTGTGGCTCCGCCCACCACCCGCGTGACGTGCAGCTACACGTTCGAGGCGGCGCATCGGCTCCCGTGGCACCCGGGTCGCTGTCGAGACCTCCACGGCCATTCCTACCGGCTGGAGGTGACGTTGGCGGGACCGCTCGACGAGCGCGGCGTCGTCGTCGACTTCGACGAGGTGAACGATGTCGTCGAGCGCGAGGTGCTCGGCCCGCTTCGATCATCGTGATCTCAATCAGATCCTCGACAACCCGACCGCCGAGCTCATCGCCCACCGGGTGTGGGAGCTGCTCGAGGACGCCGGCCTGTCGCTCGAGGGATTGCGCCTGTGGGAGACCTCCGACGCCTCGGTCGATGCTCACCGCATCGCCGCTCGGCGGCCCATGAACCAACAACTGGTCATCCTGTCGGGCGGTCTCGACTCGACGGTCTGCATGGCCCTCGCCGCACGACGTGCGGAGCGGTCTCCCCTGGCCCTCACCTTCGACTACGGGCAGCGTCACCGCACCGAGATCGACCGGGCCGCCGGGGTCGCCGGCTACTACCGGTCCGAGCACCTCGTCGTCCACCTCGACACGTCGGCCTGGGGTGGGTCCGCCCTCACCGACCTCACCCGCGAGGTACCCCGTGCCGCCGACGGAGCCGGCGACCCTGTCGACCCCTCTTCGTCGATACCCTCGACCTACGTCCCTGCTCGCAACAGCATCTTCCTGTCGGTGGCGCTCGGCGTAGCGGAGGCCCGCGACCTCGACGCCGTCTGGATCGGTGTCAATGCCATCGACTACTCCGGGTACCCCGACTGCCGGCCCGAGTTCATCGACGCGTTCCGGCGGGTGGCGGCGACGGGCCAAAAACGCGGGGTCGAAGGTCGACCCATCGAGATCGTGACGCCGCTCATCGAGTCGACCAAGGGCGGGCATCGTGCGCACCGGGCTCGACCTCGGCGCCCCCCTCGACCTCACCTGGTCCTGTTACCAGGGCGGCGACCATCCCTGTCAGGAAGTGACGCGTGCGTCCTTCGGGCCCGCGGCTTCGCCGAGGTCGGGGTCCCCGACCCCGCCCTCCAGTGACGATGCCGTCTGCGAACCCGCGCCCCGTGCCACCGATGACCGACGTTGAGGCCGAGGACGTCTACGTGAGCGAGGTCTTCTCGGCCATCCAGGGCGAAGGGGCACTGGTGGGAACCCGCCAGGTCTTCGTGCGGCTGAGCCGGCTGCAACATCCGTTGCGCCTACTGCGACCAACCCGAGGCGCTCGAGCGCCTGCCCTGGCCCGTGCCGCGTCGAGAGGACCGCCGGAGCGGCGCGACTGGCGGGTCCTGAGCAGTCCCCTTCCGGTGGGGGACGTGGTGGACATGGTCGAGACGCTGGGCCGACAGCTCCCCCACCACTCGGTGAGCCTCACCGGCGGTGAGCCACTCTTCCAGTCGCGTCGGGCCGCCCGGTTGTCCGCCGGTCTGGCTGCCCGCGGCTGGCCGGTGATGCTCGAGACCAACGGCACGCTGCCTGCCGCCCTCGGAGGCATGGCCAATGACCTCGCCTACGTGAGCATGGACGTCAAGCTGTCCGAGCGTGGACGGCGAGCAGGTTGACCCGGAGCGCCAACGACGGTTCCTCGACGCGGCCCTGTCGGCCGGCCTCACCACCTGGGTCAAGATCGTGGTGGGGCCGACGACCGACAACACCGAGCTCGACCAGGCGGTCGACATGGTGGCCGACGCGGCACAGTCGACGAATGGCGGCCGAACCGGGATCGAGGGGTCCCGCCCGCAGTCACCGACACCTGCGGGCGGGCCCGAGATCTTCCTCCAGCCGGTCACGCCCTTCGCCACAGTGACCGAAGCACCGAGTCCGGAGCTCGTCCTCGATCTCCAGGCCCGGGCACTCGCTCGTTACCCACGCGTGCGGGTGATACCCCAGACGCATAAAGCCATCGGCCAGCTGTAAAGGGCGAGCGCCGAGCGCCATCGAGGTCGGAGCGCAATGTCAGACCTTTGCCGAGCCTTCGGGGCCGGGGCTTGACCGTTGACGACCTTCTTGAACGACGCGCCGGCCGCCACCTTGGGGCTCTTCGACGCCTTGATCTGGATGGCCTCGCCGGTCTGTGGATTGCGTCCCGAGCGGGCTGGCCGATTCGCCCGGTCGAAAGTCAGGAATCCGGTCATCACGACTTTCTCGCCTTTGGCCACGTTGGCCACGACCACGTCTTCGAAGCCACCGAGCACGGTGGCGACGTCCTTCGCCGTCGAACCGGTGTGGGCGGCCACCGCGGTGATGAGGTCGGACTTGGTCAGGGGCACGTGATCCTCCTAGTTGGGTGCTCGTCGTGCGAGGAGCCACCACAATGCACGACACCGGCCGCCAGCGGGTGCATGCCCCCTGTACTCGTCAAATGGCGGTTGTCGGGAGGTCGCTGACAGGCTGGGCGCGTGCCGACCTCGTCCCGACTGGCCATCAGCGAGCGGCCGGCGGAAGGGCCGGAAACAACGCCGTGGCCGATGGTGGTGTTCGTCCACGGCTCGCTCGACCGAGGCTCGAGCTTCGCCCGGGTATGGCGGCGTCTCCCCGACCTCGACACCGTGACCTACGACCGTCGCGGCTATCAGGGCTCGCGGCAGTCGTGCCGGTGGCCACAGGCGCTGCAAGAGCATGTCGATGACCTCCTCGACGTCATCGACGGGCGCGGGTCAGTCGCCGTCGGCCACAGCTATGGCGGCAACGTCGTCCTGGCGGCCGCGCTCGACGACCGCGGTCGTCCAGCATCCGCGCCGTGGCCGCCTACGAGCCCCCACAACCGTGGCTCCGGATCCAGAGCGGCGGGAGCGCCGAACCACCGGGCGCCGCGCCCGCACCACCGCCAGGAAACGAAGACCCGGCAGCCGCAGCCGAGCGCTTCTTTCGTCGCATGGTCGGCGACCGGTCGTGGGACCGCCTGTCCGAGGACGAGAAGGCGGACCGTCGGGCCGATGGCCCGGCGCTGGCCGCCGAGTTAGGCGCCATCCGCGTCGCCCACCCGCCCTTCGATGTCGGCGCACTGCGCATCCCGGTCGTCTACGGGCGGGGCGAGGATTCCCTCCCCCATCACCGCCGCGCCGTGGCCTGGTTGGTCGAGCACACCCCGCAAGGAGAGCTCTTCGAGATCCCCGGCGCCCGCCACGGCGCCCACCTCACCCACCCCGACGCCTTCGCGGCCATGGTCCGGCCTCGCCCTCGCCCGGACGGCCGCGCCGTCGCCTTCCCACCCATGAACGTGCTGGTGGCAGGGTCCACCGGCCTCATCGGGACTGCGCTGGTCAACCGACTCGAAAATGGCGAACACACACGTGATCCGCCTCGTCCGCGGCGATCCGAAACCGTCGACGACCCCGGCCGTCACGTGGGACCCGCGCGAAAGGCTCCTACGACCGCCAGGCCCTCGCCGAGCTCGGACCGATCGACGCGGCCATCAACCTGGCCGGTGCCGGAATCGGTGATCGCCGTTGGTCGCCCGCTCGCCGACAGGAGCTCCGCGACAGCCGGATCGACTCGACACGGTCGGTTGCCGAGCTGCTCGCTGAGTGCCGTCCTCGTCCCCGGGCACTCGTGAATGCCTCGGCCGTCGGCTACTACGGCGATCGCGGCGACGAAATCCTCACCGAGACGTCGACCAACGGCACCGGTTTCCTCGCCGGTCTTTGCCGCCAGTGGGAGGAGGCGACCGCCCCGGCGGCCGACGCGGGCATCCGAACGGTCATGGTCCGAAGCGGCATCGTCCTCGCTCCAGACGGCGGTGCCCTCAGCCGTCAGCTGCCACTCTTCCGGCTCGGCCTCGGTGGTCGCCTCGGGCCCGGCACGCAGTTCCGGAGCTGGATCAGCCTCGAGGACGAACTGTCGGCCCTCGTCCGCTGCCTCGAGGACGACGACATGTCGGGCCCGGTCAACCTCACCGCCCCTGAGCCGGTCACCGATGCCGACTTCGCCCGAAGCCTTGGGCGCGCCCTTCACCGGCCTGCCCGGTTGCCGGTGCCGGCGACGGCCCTCCGCCTGGCCCTGGGCGCCGAGATGGCCTCCGAGATGCTGTTGGGCGGGCAGCGGGTGGTTCCCGCCGCGTTGAACGCACACGGCTTCCATTTCGCCCATCCCGTCGTCGACGCCGCCCTCCGTTGGGTCCTCGACCAGGGCTGATCACCGGGTTGGACGCACACCCGACGCCCGAGGAGACCGACGACCGGCCGGTACGCTGGGACCAGCCCATCGCCGAACCGACCTCGGTACGGTGCCCGAGGAGGCCTGATTCCGTATGAGCAGCTCGACGACGGTGAGCACCCTGGTCGACGGTGGCCGATCGGAGCCTGAGCCGAGCGATGCCGATTTCGAGCGCGAGGTGCGCCGTTTCCTCGACAGCAACGCAGCGAACGCCGGCAAGCGGAGAAGTTCGTGTGGGGAGAAGGGTCCGACGAGGTCGGGCTGTTCGCCGAGCGGACACCTGAGGAGGAGCGGGCCGACCTGGCCGTCGCCCGGCACTGGGCCCAGCTCACCTTCGACGCCGGTTTCGGCTGGATTACCGGGCCGCCCATCTACGGCGGGCGCGGGCTGCCCCGCCGGTTCCAGCGCATCTACGACGCGGCCGCCTCCGACTACCGCTTCCCTTCTCAGTCCGTCTACGGCATCGGCCTCGGAATGGTCGCGCCCACCATCCTCGCCCACGCCACCGACAAGGTGAAGCAGGCCTACCTGGGGCGCATGCACCGCGGCGACATCGTGGCTTGCCAACTGTTCAGCGAGCCGGGGTCGGGCTCCGATCTCGCCTCGTTGCAATCGCGCGCCGAGCGCGATGGCGACGAATGGGTGCTGAACGGCCAGAAGGTGTGGACGTCGGGCGCGCAGCTGTCCGACATCGGGGAGATCATCTGTCGCACCGACCCGACGCTCCCGAAGCATCGCGGTCTCACCGGCTTCGTCATCGACATGCACGCGCCAGGCATCGAGGTCCGGCCGCTGCGCCAGATGACCGGCGGGGCCTCCTTCAACGAGGTCTTCCTCACCGACGTGCGGGTGCCCGACTCCCATCGTTTGGGAGAGGTCAACGGCGGTTGGACCGTCGCCCTCACCACGCTCATGAACGAACGGGCGGCCATCGGTGGTGGCGGTGGTGGCGCCACCCCGACCGGCATGAACCGGCTCATCGAGCTGTGCCGGGCCATGGGCCGATCGACCGACCCGCTGGTACGCCAGAAGCTGGCGGCGGTGATCATCCAGAGCCGGGTGGCCCAATACTCGACGGCTCGTTCGATGGCCGCCCTGTCCGTCGGCCAGGCACCTGGCCCCGAGCTGTCGCTGGCCAAGATGGCCCTCACCGAGGCCATGCTGCGAACCAACGAGCTCCTCTCCCTCGTGCTCGGCCCGGCTCTCGTGGCTGACTCGGGACAGTGGGGCACGTATTCGTGGTCCAACTACATCCTCGGCGTCCCTGGCATGCGAGTAGCCGGGGGCACCGACGAGGTACTGCGCAACATCGTGGGCGAACGCGTCCTCGGCCTGCCGAAAGAGCCTCGACCCGCCTGACCAGCCGGAGGCGCGGGCCACGTCGCCCGAGCCGCCGCCTCGGCTGCCTAGCGGAAGGCCATCCCCTCGACGAAGGCCCAGCTCCGCCGGTGAACCGAGGAGAGGCCGTGGCCGGCCAGGGCCGTCTTGTGTGTCGGTGACGGGTACCCCTTGTTGCGGTCGAAGTCGAAGGGAGGGAAGCTTTCGGCCATCTCGCGCATCAGTCGGTCGCGGGTCACTTTGGCGACGATCGATGCCGCCGCGATCGACACGCAGATCGCATCGCCGTCGACGACCGTACGCACCGGCGGCGTCGATTGCCCGGCCCGCCGTCGTCGACTCCGCTTCGAGGGCTCAGGACGCACTGCCTTGCCGTCCGGAGGAGCAGCGACCGGATCGCTGATGTAGTCGAACGGACCGTCGAGCAGCACCACTTCGGGGCGGACCCGGAGGGTGCCGAGGGCCCGGCGGGCGGCCAGGCGCAACGCCGCCGTCATGCCCAGGCGATCGCACTCATCCGGTCCGACATGGCCGACGGCCCAATCGACGCCCCATCCCGTCACCAAGGGATAGAGGAGCTCGCGCTGGTCCTCGGGAACCTCCTTCGAGTCGCGCAAGCCCTCGGGCGGCGGGGCGTCGGGCCGGTAGACCACGACGCCGACCGACGCCGGACCGGCCCATGCTCCCCGTCCGACCTCGTCGACCCCGGCCACGAGGCCGAACCCCTCGGCCAGCACGGCGCGCTCCCACACGTCGTCCGGGCCCGGCCGCGAGGGCCCGGTCATACGGCCCCTCCACCGGCCCGCCCGCCCGGCTCGTCACCGAGGCGGCTGCGCACGAGCTTCCCCATGGCGTTGCGAGGTAAGGCGTCGACGACGCGGAGGAGGCGCGGTTGCTTGTACGGAGCAAGCGTCCTCGACGCGGCCTCACACAGCTGGTCGAGCGTCGGGGCACGGCCATCGGCCACCACCCAGGCCGTCACCACCTCGCCCCATTCGTCGGACGGCGTCCCCGTGACCGCCACCTCGGCCACGCCCGGGCAACAGGCCAGTGCGTCTTCGACCTCGCCCGGGTGGATGTTGTACCCGCCCGAGATGATGAGCTCCTTCGAGCGGCCGCGGATCACGAGGCTCCCGTCCCTCACGACACCGAGGTCGCCGGTGCGGAACCACGGCGGGCCGCCGTCCTCCGCTTCTACGAAAGCGGTGGCGGTGGCCGATGGCTGGCCGAGGTAGCCGTCGAAGACGTTCGGGCCCCGCACCAGCACCTCGTCGTGGTCGTCGCGGCTCACCTCGACCCCGGGCAGTGGGAAGCCCACCGTCCCGGCCCGGCGGTCACCGTCATAAGGGTTCGAGGTGAGCATCATCGTCTCGGTCATGCCGTAGCGCTCGAGAACGGGCGCACCAAGGGCCGCGCTGGCCTCGGCATGCAAGACGGCGGGCAACGGTGCCGAGCCGGAGACACAGAGCCGGAGGCCGCGGAGCCCGGAGGCGGCACCCGAGCCCACCAGCCGGTGGTACATGGTCGGGACGCCGAAGAAGAGGCTGGCCCGTTGGCGCCGGGCCGTCTCTGCCACCTCGCCCGGGTCGAACCGACCGAGGATGACCGCCGACGCGCCCGCCATCATGGTGCCGTAGACGCCGACACAAAGCCCGTGCGAGTGGAAGAGCGGAAGGCAATGCACGAGACGGTCCTCCGGCGTCCAGCGCCAGGCCCAGCGCAACGCCTCCGTGCCGGCGAGCAGGTGGCGCTGACGCAGCACGGCACCCTTGGGTGCGCCGGTCGTTCCCGACGTCATGCCGATGAGCGCCGCGTCGTCGGGTCGGGCCCGGTCGATCAAAGCGACGCCGCCGGCCACCTCGGGCAGGTCGACCGCAGGACCGGTGACCACCAGCCCGTCGGCCAAGCGCCGCACCCAGTTGGACCGCTCCTCGTCGTCGACGATGGCGCCGCGCGGATGGGTACAGGCCATGACCGAGGCGACCTCGGGCTCCGAGTAGGCGACATTGACGGGAACCACGACCAGGCCGGCCCGGAGGCAGGCCACATTGGCGACCAATGCCTCAACCGACGGAGCCGTCGACCACAGCACCCGGTCGCCTGGCTCGAGCCCGGCACCGAGCAGCGCGCCGGCGGCCCGTCGGGTGGCCTGCTCGAAGCGGGCGTTGGTCCACCACTGACCGTCGGCCGGGTCGAGCCAGAGGGGATCGTCGGGTGCCGCGGCCCACCGGCGCAGAAAGGCGTGGACCAGCGTCCCTTCGCTGGCCAGCACGTCGGCGCCCCGCAGGTCGCCGCGAGGGCGATGGTCGGTCCAGGGCCGGAGGCCTGTTGCGTCCCCTGAGGCCACGACCAAAGGCACGGCCGGCTCTGCCGCTACCGCCTCGGGCGCGAGCGGAACACGACCACCCTCCATCGCCACGTCATTAGTCTTAGCGGAAACCCGTACGACGACGGTGGTGGCACCGCGGCAATGGCCCTCGAGCCGGCGCGATGCCGCGGCTCTCGGCCGAGGCCGCTCGATCCGTCGAGTCGAGAGAACCGCATGCACACGAGCAAAGGAGACCGACATGGGACTCATGGACCGGGTGAAGGCGCAGGCCGAAGCCGGGCTGGCCAAGGCCCAGGACGCAGCCAAGACGGGCCAGACCAAGCTCGACGCCGCCCAGGCCAAGCACAAGGCCGATGGTCTCCTCCACGACCTCGGTGCCGCCGTGTGGGCCGATCATGCCGGGCGGGGCACGGCACAGACGACCGCCGATGCCGAGCGCATCGTGGGTGAGCTGCAGGCGTACGAGGCGGAGAACGGCCCCCTGACCCCGTGAGCCCGGTGGCGCCGTCCGGAACCGACGAGGGGCAGCCGGCGACGTCGCCCACCGAGTCCAGCCAACCGGCCGACGACCGGTCGGGATCCGTCCGCCCCGGCACCGGTCGGCGCCGGATGGCCATCGTGCCCCACACCCACTGGGACCGCGAGTGGTACGAGCCGTTCCAGACGTTCCGCTTCGAGCTCGTTCGTTTGGTCGACGACCTGCTGGACACGATGGAGCGTGACAGCGCCTTTCGCTCGTTCCTCCTCGATGGGCAGCTGGCCGTGGTCGACGACTACCTCGAGATCCGCCCCGAGTCCGAATCGCGGCTCCGCGAGCTGGCCGCCGCCGGCCGCATCTCGGTCGGACCCTGGTACATCCTCATGGACGAGTTCCTCGTCTCGGGTGAGACCATCGTCCGCAACCTGCAGACGGGGATCCGTCGGGCCACCTCCCTCGGGGGACCGATGGAGGTCGGCTACCTACCCGACATGTTCGGGCACGTAGCCCAGATGCCGCAGATCTTGCGCCAGGCGGGCTTGGCCCACGCTGTCGTCTGGCGGGGCGTGCCATCTGCCGTCGACCGTACGGCTTTCAACTGGCACTCCCCCGACGGTTCCGCCGTCCGGGCCGAGTACCTGGTGGCCGGCTACGGCAACGGCGCGGCGTTGCCCGACGACGCCAAGGGATTGCTCCGACGTCTCCGGTCCCTGGTCGAGGAGTTCGGCCCCTTCCTCTCCGACGACCAGCCTGTCCTGGTCATGAACGGGACGGACCACCAGCACGCGCAGCCCTGGCTCGGGCGAGTGGTGGCCGAGGTCAACGAGCTCGAGACCGAGGTGGAGTGCGAGATCACCTCCCTGGCCGAGTACCTCGAGACGGCCACCGTCGACGGTCTGCCCTCATGGCACGGTGAACTGCGATCGGGTTGGCGGACCAACCTGCTCATGGGCGTGGCCTCCAACCGGGTCGACGTGAAGTTGGCCGCGGCCCGGGCCGAACGGGCCATCGAACGCCGGGCCGAGCCCCTCTCCGCTCTCTACCGGCCGGCCACCGACTGGCCCGAGCCCTACTTCGACCTGGCCTGGAAGCTGGTCCTGCGCAATGCGGCCCACGACTCGGTCTGTGCCTGCTCGGTGGACGAAGTGACCGACGCCGTGCTCCATCGCTACGCCGAGGCGCGCCAGATCGGCGAGGGGCTCGCCACCCAGGCCCTCCGTTCGCTGGCCCGGTCGATGGCCGACGACGGCACCTTCGTCATCAACCCCTCCGCCCACGACCGCGGGGGGATGGTCGAGGTGGTGGTGCCGGCCACCGGCACTCCCGGTTCCGACGTTCAGGTCCTCTCGGAACTGAGCGGCTTGCCGGGGACCGTCGTCCTCGACGGGCAGACCGTGCGCAACATGCTCGGGCTCATCCAGGGAACCCGGATTGCCGAGGACGCCTTCATCACCGCCGTCGATGTCGAAGAGGACGGCACCGGGCTCGACATCTCGATCACGGTCGGAAGCGAGCCACGGGACGACGTGCCGGTCGAGGAGGTCAAGCGAGAGCTGTTCACCCGGTTCGTGGCCCGACCCGAGACCGAGGTGCGCCTGCACATCGACCAGCCCCCGTCCGCCGCCAGCTGATCCGACAGGGGGTGGTCCCGGGCTTCGGGTGGTCGACCGCTGCTCCCGAGGTCTCGTCCATCCCGTGACCGTCGCCGAGGCGCACGATGGGCCGGTACGTGGCCAACGGGCTCGTCACCGTGGCCGTGGACGCCGACGCCGGCACCTTCTCACTCGATGGGCACCCCGGCTACGGCCAGTTGGTCGACGGCGGTGACTTCGGGGACACCTACAACTACTCGCCGCCTGTGCACGACACCATCATCGACCGCCCGGAGTCGGTCGTCGTCACCGTGCGCGAGCGGGGCCCTGTCCGTGCCATCGTCGAGCTGTCGGCCACCTACCGGTGGCCCGAGCGGGTCAACGAGGTCACCAGCACCCGGGTGGGCACGGTGACGGCCGAGGTCACGACCGCCATCGAGCTGCGGGCCGAAGAGCGCATCGTCCGGGTGCGGACCTCCTTCACCAACCCGGCCCGGGACCATCGACTGCGCGTCCATCTGCCGCTGCCGCAACCGGCTATCCTCGTCACGGGCCGAGTGCGCCTTCGCCGTCGTCGAGCGGGGCCTCACCGCCGAGGGCCGGCCCGAGGAGACGCCGACGCCGACCTTCCCGTCGCGGCGGTTCGTGACGAGCGGCGGGCTGACCGTCGTCCACGAAGGCCTGCTCGAGTACGAGCTCGTCGACCTGTCCGGTCCCGACGGGACCCTGGAGGGGACAGCAAGAAGCCAAGGGCAACGCGGGCGAGGACCCTCGCCCTCACCCTGCTCCGAGCCACCGGCATGCTGTCACGGCCTCGGCATGACCACCCGCCCTTTCCCCGCCGGGCCTCTCATCCCAGTCGTCGGGCCCCAGCTTCTCGGCCCGTCGAGGCGCACTACGCGGTCGGTGCTCGGCGACGACATCGAGCGTGCCTATCGGGCGGCCGACGACGTGCTTCTGCCCCTCGAGACGATGGCCTCCTTCGGTGGAGGGCAGCGGCCTGGCCGCGGCTCTGCACTCACCGTCCGCGGCGCGCAGGTCTCGTCACTTCGGCGCAACGCCGGTCGACTCGAGCTCCGCGTCTTCAACCCCGGACCAGAGCCAACGGAAGTCGAGGTGACAGGCCGGTCAGGATGGCTGGTCGACCTACGAGGGCGGGCGCAGGCCCCCTTCGAGGGCCGATTCCCCCTCGGTGGATTCGCCATCGCCACTGCCCGGCTCGACGGCGACTGAACCGTCGGCTCCGTCGGAACCCTGCGGCTCCGCTCGGAACCGTCGGCACCGTCCTCGGCAATCTGGTCCTTGCGCCGCTGGGCGGGACCGCTCGACGACCAGGCGCTCGCCTCGATCTCGAACCTCGTCGAGCTGGCTCAGCACCTCGGAGAGGCGCTCCCAGCGCACGTTGCGTCGACGGTCGGCTCCGGGCTCGCTCCCCGCCCGGATGAGCTTCCAGGCCTGCACCCGGCCGATGTCCTTGAGCGTGCGCGGACGGAGCGGCCGCGTCTCGAACTCGTCTGCCCCTCGTTCGACCAGCTCGGTGTGCAGCTCGTCCGAGACGAGCACCGTCCCGGGATGGGCCACGGCCACGAGACGGCTGGCCAGGTTGACCACCGGGCCGTAGTAGTCGCCCTCTTGGAGGAGGGTCGGACCGATGGCCAGCGCAACTCGCACGTCGGAGATCAGCTCGTCGCCGGCGTAGGCCTCAGCCAGGCAGAGCCCGATCCGCGCCGCGTTGACCGGGCTCTGGACGACGAACATGACCTCGTCGCCGATCATCTTGACCACCCGGCCACCGAGCGCCACCACCGTGTCGTGAGCCAGCTCCTCGAACCGGGCCACGATGGCCGCCAGCTCCTCGTCACCAAGGTGCTGGCTGAGGACGGTGAAGCCGACCATGTCGGCGAAGCCGACGGCCATGACCGGGCGGGTGCCCTCGGAAAGACCTCTGGCTCGAGCGAGCATGGCCCGGCGGGTGGCCGCCTGCAGATGGCGCCGCCACACGTACTCGAGCATCCGAGCCATGGCCGGGATGGACTCCGAGGCCCGGGCGGCGAAGCGGTCGGCATCGATGACGCTGTCACCCGACGAGGTGAAGAGAACCGGGTTGGTGCGGGGCCCGGCCTCCGCCTCGGCGATGCGTGCCATCGACGAACCGATGACCCTCGCCATCTGCACGGCCGACTCCGTGTCGGTCAGGCCCATGGCGACAAGGTGTCGGAAGGTCTGCGCCGCCTCGAGGTCCATGTCGGTGAAGGCGGGGTCGTCGTCGTCGACGTCGAGGAACCCGAGCGCCCGCCAGAACCGCCGGGCGACGTCCTGGTCGGCAGACCGGTGAGCTCGGACACCTCGGCCTGGGTCAGACGATGGCTGGTCGGGACGAGCAGACGGTCGACCATGAGCAGGTCGACGACATCGTCCTTCGACCGCCTGGTCGATCTCCTCGTCGGTGCAGCCGAGATCGTGGAGCATGGCCGCGGACTCGGACCAGTGGCCTCTCTCCGCTCGACGTCGTCATCGGCGCTGGCCTCCGGCCCACGCCCGGAACCCACCTCGCCGGTCACGCGTCCCGGCACGGCGCCGTCGGCGCCTGCCGTATCGCCCTGACTGTCATCGGCCCGCGACGGGCCGCTCGACGGAGGTGGTGGCCGCACCGCGCCACCCTAAGACACCGGAGGGCAGGACGAGCCACGCTGCCTACACTGGCTCGGTGCCTCCCGCCGGGTCGCCGCGGCCGTCGGACGGTGCGTGGGCACAGCCACTCGGTCCCCGAGCCGTCCTCGTGCCGGTGAAGGCCTTCGGCGACGCCAAAGGTCGCCTCACCACCGCACTCGATCCCGAAGCGCGCGCGCCGAACTGGCCCGATCGATGGCCGACCGGGTGTTCGAGGCCGCCGCTCCCCTGCCGGTGGCCGTCGTCTGCGACGACACCGAGGTGGCGAGCTGGGCCCGGCGCCACGGTGCCCTCGTCGTGTGGGAGCCGGGCGTGGGCTGAACGGTGCCGTGGAAGCCGGAGTCGACCACCTGACCGCAGCCGGCGTGACCCAGGTCACGGTGGCCCATGCCGATCTACCCCGGGCCGCCGACCTGGCCCTCGTAGGTCTGGCTCCCGGCATCACCCTCGTCTCCGGACCGGTACGGCAACGGGACCAACGTCATGGCCCTTCCCACCGGCATCGGATTTCCGCTTCTCCTACGGTCCCGGCTCGTTCGCCCGGCACCGCGCCGAGGCCGAGCGGATCGGGATCGGCGTCCGCATCCTCGACCGTCCGGACCTGGCCTGGGACGTGGACGAGCCGGCCGACGTCGTCCCGTCGCCGCGGCCGACCTCGACCCGCCGGTGACCACCGACGAGGAGCACGCCGGGTCGTCGACACCTCGTCGGCTGGCCGGCGGACGAGGGCTCCGGTCGGTGACCTGCCCTCTCTGGGCCAGGTCACGCACCGGACTCGAGGTGCCGTCCGAGCGTGCTGGCCATCGGCGCCCATCCCGACGACATCGAGTTCGGGTGCGGGGCGACCCTGGCCCGTTGGGCGAGCCGAGGGCTGCCGCGATTCACCATCTCGTGCTGACCGACGGATCCAAGGGCACCTGGGAAGCGAACGACCGACCCGGTCGGCGCTCGTCGCCATGCGCCAGGCCGAGAGCCGAGCCGCTGCTGCCGTCATCGACGGGCGTCCGGGCACAGCCATGGCCGACGACCGGGTGCTCTTCCTCGGGCAGGTCGACGGAGAGCTGCGAAACGAGCGAGGCCACACGACGAGCGGTCGTCGCCCACCTTCGCCGTCTGCGTCCCGAAGTGGTGTTGGCCCACGACCCGTGGCGGCGCTACCGGCTCCACCCCGACCATCGAACGGCCGGGTTCCTCTCCCTCGATGCCGTGGTCGCCGCTCGCGACCCGCTGTTCTTCCCCGACATCGGCCCCGAGCCGCACCGGCCCCGCCTGATCCTGCTCTGGGAAGCGGACCTACCCGATCACGTCGAGGACGCCGACGGGTTCGATGGCACGAAGATCGAGGCACTGCTCTGCCACCGCAGCCAGCATCAATCGACCATGGGTATCGACGACTGACGCCGTCGACGACGACGGCACCGATGGGCGCGCCGCCGCTTTCGCCGACCGCGTCCGCCGGCAATTGGCCGACCACGGACGCTGGCCGGGCTCGCGCTGGGCGAGGCGTTCCACCTCATCGATCGGGTTTGACGCTGCGTCGATCGGTTTGACCCAGCGGGTCGACCCAACGAGCGAGCAAAGGTGGGCGGGGACCGCGCAAGGATCCCCACCCACCCCTTCACGACGGCCACCGATGACCGGCCGCCTGCTCTGATCACTGCGACGCCGGCGTCCGGTCCCGTTGCCGTTCTGGCAACGGAGCCGGCCCGGCGTCAGCTACTTGGCGGCCTTGCTGGCCCGCCGACGACGAGCCGGAGCCCGGGCTTGCGTCGTGCGCTTGGCCGTGGACTTCCGGGCCGCCGTCTTGCGGCCGGGCCCGCTTGGCGGTGCGCTTGCGGCCGGAGCCTTCTTGGCCGTCCGCTTGCGGGCCGGGGCCCTCTTGGCGGTCCGCTTGCGAGCCGGAGCCTTCTTGGCCGTCCGCTTGCGGGCCGTGGCCTTCTTGGCCGTCCGCTTGCGAGCCGGAGCCTTCTTGGCCGTCCGCTTGCGAGCAGGAGCCTTGCGGGCCGTGGCCTTCTTGGCTGTCCGCTTGCGAGCCGGAGCCCTCTTTGTCGTCCGCTTGGCCGTTGACTTCCGAGCCGCCGTCTTCCGAGCTGGCGCCTTCTTGGCCGTGCGTTTGCGGTTGCCTTTCTTACTGCCATCGCTTCTCCCTCCTTGGGGTTCAACGCCGATTTGAACGCCGAACCGGTGGCGAACCGGACTCCATTCGACGCAGGGATCGGAACCACTGCACCGGTCCGTGGATTTCGACCCACGCGGGCACCACGCTCGACGGGATTGAACGAGCCAAACCCGACGACCGTGACTTTTCGCCCGGACCGAACCTCGGAGACGATCACTTCAAACAGCGCCTCAACCATGTCTTCGACAGCGCGACGAGACGACGATGTCGTCTCGCTCACCGCTCGGACGAGTTGAGACCTGTTCACGAATCGCCCTCCTCAGCGATACGCCATTCGTACAGCCAAATGGCTTTCGCGCCCCAGGTCAAGCATTGTGCGAGCGTTGCGCCGGTGGCAGGCACGCGATTGGGGCCATGCGCGTCGCCGTCGGTCGACGGTCGCGTCACATGACATTGCAGTTGTGTCGAACAACGCGTCAAACCGCCCGTGGACAAAAAACCGTTTGTTTGCAAGGATTATTTACGACAACGGTCGTCCGTCGTCCTTCGTGGCCGTGTGACGCGGACACCGCCGCTGTCGCCAATCCACCGTCAGAAGGCCGATTCACCGTGTCTGAAATTTTTTTGCAAAAAATTCGCCGAAATTCCGCCGCGAACGGCCATCGCGCGCTGCTCGAAGCACTCCGCGGCCGTTCCACGGCTGTCTACCTCGGACACGACCGACGGGGATGGTGCTTCACTGCCGCGGAGCATTCGGTCATGGTGCTCGGGCCGCCGCGGTCGGGGAAAACGACCGTCGCTCATCATCCCCAACATCCTCGCTGCCACCGGCGCCGTCGTCTCCACGTCGACCAAGCCCGACGTCATCGACGCCACGGTCGGCATGCGCCAGAGGTCGGTCAGTGCTTGGTTTTCGACCCTTCAGGCTCGATCTGACGGCCGCCACGGCCTGCCTGAGGTCCGCTGGTCGCCGTTGCAGAGCTGTACGACCTGGCTCGGCTCGTTGACGACGGCCGCGTCGCTCGTGACCACCGGCGGTGCCAGCCTCGTCGGCAGCCAGCGCGCCGTCGAGCATTCCCACTGGACGGAACGGGCAGAAGCCCTGCTCGCGCCGCTTCTCCATGCCGCCGCTCTGGAGGGCGGGGACATGCGCACCGTGCTCACCTGGGTGGACCGACGCCTGGCGCTGCCCGCCCAGCAGGTCCTCTCGGCGACAGCCGGGCCGAGCCACCGAGCTGGCCCGCAACCTCCTCGACGGGATCACCGCCACCGACGAGCGGGAGCTGAGCGGGATCTGGTCGACCGCCTCCGGGGCGCTGAGCGGTTTCCGCTCCACGAGGCCCTCGGAGGCCACCACCGACCCCACCTTCGACCCGGGTCCGCTTCGTGCGTTCGACCGACACCGTCTACATCGCGGCCCCGGCCCATCGGCAGTCGCTCGTGGCGCCCATGGTGGTCGGCCTCATCGAGGACATCCGCCGGGCGGCCTATGCCGAGCGTCTCCTGGTTCGGCTGGCGCCTCCAGCCGCGGTCCGGTCCTCCTGGCTCTCGACGAGCTGGCCAACATCGCGCCGCTCCCCGACTTGCCGGCCATGGTCAGTGAAGGAGGCGGGCAGGGAGTGACGACCCTTGCCTGCTTCCAGGACCTCACACAGGCTCGACGACGCTGGCCCGTCCACGCGGACGGCTTCCCGTCGTTGTTCGGCACGACGGTGGTGCTGCCCGGCATCGGTGACGTCCGCACGCTGGATGCGCTCTCGCAACTGGCCGGCGACGAGGAGGTGCCGACGCCGCACGTACAGCGCCGGCCGCAGCCTCGAGCGACCATCCCGTCATCGACCTCGTGACGGGCGGCCGACCGCACGTGAGCGAGAGCGTGTCCACGCAGTGGCGACGCCGGCTTCCCGTCGATGTGCTGGCCCAGGGATCGCCCGGTCACGCCGTCGCCTTCGACGAGCGCAACCGGCCCTCGTGGGTCCCCCTCGCCCATCCCATGCCGCCGAGCCGTGGCGTTCGCTACGCGGGCTCGAAGCGCGACCGCCGACTGGCTGCCGACCGAGGCCCAGTTCGCCGCAGACGCGATCTCCCGTAGTCCCGATCTGTCCCGCTGAGGCATTCTCTGCCCGTCAACGGCGGAGCCGGGTCTCGGGGTCCCTGGCTCGATGCACCGGCTGCCCACATCCGGTTGCCGACGCTCCGCCAGGACGCGGCCGCGACCTCCGAAGGTCGGACAGCGCCCGTGCTCGGGGCGATCGGGCGGACGCTCGATCGGCGCACCGAAGCGTCGGCTCGAGCCCTGCGCCGGGCATTCCTCGGCCGCGACCCGAACGATCGAGCGTCCGTGCGTCGTGAGCGTCGTACCGGGCAGGTCGACGAGGCGCTCGACCAGAGTTCCCGGCCCGCCACCGTGGCTCGTCGCCCGGGGTCCGAGTGCTCTGGGCCTCGACCGGGGCGACGACGGGGACGCCGTCGACCAGGCGAACGGCCGCCGACTCGACCAGGGCGCTTCGGGCGCCCGTCGGGCAGGCGGCCGCCACCTCGACGACCAGGTCGCGCCGGGTGAGTGATCGGTCAGTCTCGGCGAGCTCTTGTAGCCGACGAGCCAGACGGTCGGAGTCGAGGCCTCTTCCGCCGTCGAGCCGGCGGCCGCCGGGCACTCCGTGCTCCGCGTCCGGGCCCTCCGACGTCGCGGCCGAGTGTGGTTACGACCGATCGGCCGAGCCCGACCACCCGTGTGAGCTCGCTCGGGGCAAACCCGAGGTCCGAGGCCCGAGCCCGCCAATCGGCCACTGAGGCTCGTCGACCGTGCGGGTCCGGTCCTTCGGCGGCCGGGTCACGAGGGCGGCGATACGCGCGACGCGAGCCGCCCGGTCGGGTCGCGAGCGTGCCTGTCGGTGGAGGTGCTCCTCCATGTCGCCGTCCGCCCGGAGAACAGCCGACAGAGGGTGGGGTCGACGCCCACGACGTCGGCCATGCCCGACGGTCGCAGCTGCCAGGCGACGCCAAGGCGTTCGGTGAGCTCCTCGCGGAGCCGGGCGTGGTAGACGGCCTGGGCGGCCGGTCCGTGGTGGAACAGGCGCCGGCTGTCGAGGGACGACCACGCCCCGTCGACCCCCTGGGCCACGTTGGCCACCACCACGTGGGTATGAAGGTGTGGGTCGAGGGCCCGGCTGGTGCGGTGGAGGAAGGCGCCCGCGGCCAATCCGGTGGCGTCGAGGCGGACCTGCTGCACCCTCACGCCTCCGGCGGACCCCGGCCGCCGCCCGCTCGAGGTAGCCCGTGGCGTCGGCCACCGCCGCCGCGTGGCCCGCTCCGACTTGCGGCGGCGATCTCGGTGCGGGCCAAGCAGGTGGAGGATGCTCACCGACTTCGGAGCGCAGAACGTGAGGTCGAAGCCGGCCGTCCCGTTGGGCCGCTCCTCGTCGGAGGCTCCGCCCGCTGCCTGGGTGGCGTCCGGCCAGCAGCTGGGCGAAGTCGGGTCCGGCGACGGTGCCGCCCAGACCCGAGGTCGGCACGACCCTTGCCCCGCCCACAAGCCGGGAGCTTCGCCGGACAGCCGCGTGCCCTCGGCCCGCCCGGGCACGAGGTCGTCGACGTAGTAGGCGTGGCCGCCACGATGGAGGACGTGGATCCTGAGCAACCCGCTCCGAGAGGCCGGCCGGCGGATGCCTGCCACCGGAGTTGTCTGCGGCCCCTTCTGCGACGCCTCGGTCGACTGCCGCTCCTCGAGCCAGCCGATCGTCGCCGCGGCCCCGATGCTCTATCTCTACGTGGACCCTCGGCAGGGCCGTCGTTGCCTCAGCCGCTCGGCGAGCCGGCATGAGACGCCTCTTCATGTACTTTCGATGCATCCTACGCACGCGGTTGCGGCTCGCTCAATGGGTAGCCGACTCCCCGGGGAGCCGTAGCGCCGCAGGATGCGCCGGGCCGCGTCGCGGGCGAGCTGCCGGTCCTCCGGCGGGTCCACTACCCGCGCCCCGAGCCCAAGCCGGAGCAAGAGCCGCTCGAGCCATGCCGTGCCGCCCACGAACACCTCGACTTCGACGCCGCCGTCGACTGGCTCCGGGCGGCCGGCGGAGGGGATCGACTCGACCAGCCAGGTCGAGGCCGGGTCGAGGAAAAGTCGCACCCGGCGGTTGTCCGGGCCCGGGACGAACACGGCAAAGCCCGGTTCGCCCGGTTGTGGACCGGTGTCGGCTGCGTCGGCCGTCCGGACGCCGTTCTGCCCGTCGGCCTCGACGGCGACCTCATCTGCCCGCGGAACGGCGGCTCCGACCGGGGCCGGCCGCACCTCGGAGATGCGGTCGACCCGGAAACGGCGCACGTCGCCGGCAACCCCGCACCAGGCGTCGACGTACCAGTGACCCTCGGCCGCGAAGAGCCGGAACGGTCGGATGTCTCGCTCGGAGACCCGATCGGTCGAGGCCGAGTAATAGGTCACCGTGACCGTGGACCCGTCCTCCACCGCGGCCCGTACCTCGGACAGGAGGGGCGGGCTGTCGAGTTCAATCGGCCACCTCTTCGCCCCCGAGGGCCCGCTCCAGCTTTACGAGGGCGCGTGACAGTGCCCCGCCCTCGTCGCTTCCCGGCGTGGCGACCAGGGCGCGTGCCGCGGCGGCCAGGGCAAACCCTTCGTGCGGGCTCAGCCGACGGGGTCGAGCCAGGGCCGGACCGAATCGAGCCGACACGGTCGTGTCGGTCACCACGATCTCCATGAGCTGGTCGGGCGTGTAGGGCGGCACCCCGCAGCAGGCCGCCATCTCGAGCTCGCTCACGAGTGACTCGGCCGACATGTCGAAGCGGGCGGCCGCCTCGTCGAGCGGACGCCTCGTGCACTTGCGCCAGCCAGGCCAGGATGGCCAACAGGCGGCGGAGGCGACCGGCCGTGTCAGGAGGTCTCGTCACGGTACGAAGACGGGCCGAGCAAACTGGCCGCGGCAGTGGCTCGCCACGGGCGGCGGTCGGATCCGCTTGTTCGGGAGTCATCGGGCGGCCAGCGCTTCGAGGCGCCCGACCACGGCCGCCCGCACCGAGTCCGGGCGCAGCACCTCGGCATGGTCGAGCAGGTCGAGCACCCAGGTGACCAGGGCCTCGGTGTCGGTCACGGCCAGGCGGACGACAACCGCTCCCCGCTCCCGATGCTCTCGGACCGCGTCGGTGCCGAGCTCGGCAATGACCCGGCCGGCTTCGGCTCCGTCGACCAGCACGTCGACCTCCACTTCGTCGCCCTCCGCGAACCGCCACGGTCGCGCGGGCGAACACCGCATCGGGGTCGAAGTCCTCGGGCGTTGCCGCCGAGCCGGCCGGACCTGGTCGCGGGGTCGATTCGAAGCGATCGACCCGGAACGTGCGACCTGCCTGCCGGTCTTCAGTCGAACCCCACGACGTACCAATGGCCGTTGCGGAAGCGGAGGGAGGCCGGATGCAGCCGGCGCTGGGCGCCGCGGTAGGTGAAGGTGACCAGGGCCGCCTGCCGGACGGCGTCGAAGAGCACGGGCAGTGCCGGCAGCTGATCGGGCGAGGGTATGTCGACGAGCGGGACGACCGTCTCGCGCCCGGGCGACTCACCTCCCACACCCAACTTGGCCAGCGCCCGCCTGCCGATAGGCTCGCCGAGGTGGACCCCGGCCACGGCCACGTTGAGAGCGGCTTGCTCGTCGGGCTCGAGGCCGAGGTCGGGCAAGTAGTAGGCGTCGGGCTCGATCCGGTACCCCTGCTGGTCCTCTCCCTCGACCGGGACGGTGAGAACAGGTACCCCCTCGCCGCGGAGCAAGGCCTTGTCCCGCTCGAATGCCTGGCGACGGGCGTCATGGCCCTCGGGATAGCCGGGGACGCGGTCAGCGATCTCGCGCAAGCTGAGCGGCCGGCCCGTGTCCAACAGCACCAAGAGCAGGTCGGTGACGCGCTCGAGCCGGTCCAGTTGAGGCATTCCGGCCACTCTATGGTGCGCCCCAGCGAGGACTAGCGGTCGTGGCCGGCTCGGGACCCTACGCCTGGGACGCCCATGTGGCGGCGTGGGCCGTGGTCGCGGTGGGCGTGGCCACGGTGGTACTGACCCACCTGCGTCTCGAGCGCTCCGCCGGCCAGACGGCAGCCACCTGGGAACGGAAGCGTCTGGTGTGCTTCGCTGTCGCCGTCGTCGGGCTGGTCGTAGCGCTCACCTGGCCGGTCGCCGACCTGGCCGCCCACTGGTCGCTCACCGTGCTCGTCGTCCAGCGCCTCCTGCTCCTGTTGTTGGTCGCCCCCATGCTCTGGCTCGGCCTCCCCGATGACGTGCTTCGCCGCATGACCCGACCGACGGTCGTCGATGCCGTCCTCGCCCGAGTGCAGCGTCCACCGGTGGCCGTCGTGATCGTGACGGTGGTCTTGGTGGGGTCGATGACCCCCGGTCTCGTGCGGGCCCAGGCCGCCAGCGCGGTGTTCCGCGGTCTCATCGACGCCGCCGTCCTCCTCGCCGGCCTCGTGCTCTGGCTGCCGGTCATCGGGCGGTTACCCGGCATTCCACGACCCAAACCGATCGTCCGCTTCGGCTACCTGGTGTTCCAGGCCGTCGTGCCCGCCTTCCTCTCTTTCATCTACATCTTCTCGAGACACCCCCTCTACGAGACATTCTCCCGATCGTGGTCCGCCCTCCACGTGCGACCACTCACCGATCAGCAAATGGCCGGATTCGTCTCCAAGCTCACCATGCTCATCGTGCTGCTGACGGTGGGCTCGGTGGTACTGGCCCGGGCGTCACGATCGGAGGAGGACCTGCTGGACGAGCCTCTGGTATGGGCTGACGTCGAGCGGGCCTTCGAACGCGTCGACCGGCGACGAGATCGCCGGGCCGTGGCCAGCCCGGACACGGCCGAGCCTCGTGCGGACGGGGCGTCCGGCGTCGACCGGCCCACTCGGCCTGGTCCGGGACGGCGCCACGACGACCGACACGAGGGGCCGACGTCAGACGGCGATCGAGGTCCGTAGCCTGCAGCCCACCATCCGCACTGGATCGTCCACCTCGAGGAGCCCGAGTCCTTACCATGGCCCTATGACCGTGCACACCCTCCGTATGACCGTGCACACGCCATCGGCACCGGCAGCCCCGGTGTTCCGCCATCTGGTCTCGGGGAACATCCATGCCGGCATCGAGGAGCTGGCGGGTCGTCCGGTGGTTGTCGCTCGAACGACGTCCGACGTTCACCGGGGCGCTCTGGGCTTCGAGGATGGCGAGACGATCTGTCAAGCGGCACGCTCGGCCTGTGCGTTGCGGCTTCCGATTGTCCTCGTGCTGGCCTCGAGCGGCGCCGACGTGTCGGAGGGCGTTGCCTCGCTGCACGGCTGGGGTCGTGCGGCGCGTGCCCTCGCCTCGTGCTCGGGGATCGTGCCGTTCCTCACCGTGGTCACCGGCCCGGCGCTGTCGGGGCCGGCCCTCTTGGTCGGACTGTCCGACCTCACTGTGATGACCTCGGACGCGTATGCCTTCGTGTCGGGTCCGGCCATGGTCGAGGACTTCACCGGGGTTCGCATCGGCATCCAGCAGCTCGGTGGTACGTCCATGCATCGCGCGCTCGAGCGGGCTCTGCTCGATCGAGGCCACCTCGGAGAAAGACGCCATGGCTCACGTGGAGGCGATCCTCGACCTGCTACCGGCCCACACCGACGAGCGCCCCTCCGGAACGCCCGTACCCAGAAGTCGGGAACGAGATCGTCGATGCACTCGACGACATCGTGCCGGATCGCACGACGAGCTCGTACGACGTCCGCCGGGTGGCCGAGTGCTTGGCCGATGACGACGGGATCGTCGAGCTGTGGACCCGCTGGGCGCCGCAGCTCGTGACCGCACTGGGGCGGATCGCTGGCCGGCCGGTGGGATTCGTGGCCAACCAGCCGCAGGCACTGGCCGGAACCCTCGACATCAGCGCATCACAGAAGGGCGCACGGTTCGTGCGCTTCTGCGATGCGTTCAACCTCCCCTTGATCACGTTGGTCGACACTCCCGGCTTCCTTCCGGGCAAGGACCTCGAGTGGCGCGGGATGATCCGCCACGGCGCCGAGCTCGCCTTCGCCTACTCGGAAGCCACCGTGCCCCGGGTGTGCGTCATCCTGCGCAAGGCCTATGGCGGGGCCTACATCGTGATGGACTCGAAGGGTCTCGGAAACGACCTGTGCTTCGCCTGGCCGGGGTCCGAGATCGCGGTCATGGGTGCAGAAGGAGCCGTGCAGATCCTCCACCGCCGTGCCGAACCCGAAGAGCAAGCGGCCCTTCGTGACGAGTACGCCGAGCGCTATCTCACACCGTGGGAGGCAGCCGAGCGGGGCTTCGTCGACGCCGTCATCGACCCCGCCCAAACCCGGCAGATGGTCATCGATGCGCTCCGGACGCTCGAAACTTCTCGAGAGCATCTACCGGGACGGAAGCACACGGGCGGCCGCTCTGACACAGCTTCTGTCACCGAGCGGGTGGAGAACTCGCATACATGGTCGAGCGCGACAGTGCCATTCCCAGAGCGGGATGCTCACAGCCCACAATCGCCGAGAACTTCTGGTCGGCTTGGACCCACTGACCAGACATCCGTCTTCCCATGGCGCCGCCAGCGGGTCCTTGTGAACGCTCCTAATGCTGCGAGCGAGCTCCGGAACCTGCTCGTCGTCAAGGAGCTTGAGGATGGTCCAGTCACCCGATGGGCTGTTGGTGATGTCGTGATGGTGCTTGGGGTATCTCGAGATCGAAATGGCAGTTTGGCGAAGCGACCTGCCCGGGCCGTTTATCTCAGGCAGCCGGACTGGCCAGCTATCCGAGAACCTCAGGCTCCGATCAGAGAGCCGGGAACTGCGTTGTGGACGTCCCGTAGTTCGTACCAGCGGTCGCAATTGGGCTGCACTCGCCATGCAGGCGGGCTGCAATGTCGCCGTAGCGACGCTGTTTCCCTTGATCTCACCGTAGGTGGGACCGACCTGGGTGTCCAGGAACGCAACGTTGGCTGTAGCGCTAACAGCCCCCTGACGTCGGGGCGGCCGCCGCAGCGAACGGGGCTGCCGCAGCAGTCACCGCTGGGGTGTCCACGACCATCCAGCAGTTGTGAGTCTGTGCCGAATAGACAGCCAGGACCAGCGCATTGCCGTCAGTCGACGTAAACACCGAGACGTGGTTCTGATCTGTAGACGCAGTACGTCACGAAATGCAGGGACGGCTCGGCCGACGACAGCGCGGTGACCAGGTTGGCGGCTAGTCGGATACGTCTGGCTGTTCTGCTGATACTGAGCCTTCGCATTCAACAGGGCCGTGTTCAGGTTGGACTGCGCAGCCCGGTCATTCGCCGACTTCGTCACCCCAAGGAAGGTCGGGATGGCGATGGCGAGCAGAATGGCCAGGATCAACAGGACCACCATCAGCTCAATGAGGGTGAACCCGGCATCTTCGCCGACTTCCCCAGTGTTTCGACGCTTCTCGTTGAAGCGTTCGATCGCTGGTGACCGCATTGCCTTCTTCCCCTATCTGGCGCACGTCGTGCTCGGCCATGACCCGGAGAGATCGAAGCCGAGCGGATGGATCCATACTGTAGCTTCTGAGACGTTTATCGTCCGGTCGTGGGTGGGGCTTTAGTCAGTGTCTTGATCGACGGTGACGGTTTCGTGAGATTTCGCTGCAGGTCAGCGGTCGGAAACCGACTCACGGCCCCCTCCACTCCGACTACGAATCCAATAGGTACTGGTGGGACGACCGTCCGGCTCCCCCGGGGGCAGCACCGGAATACCTGCCCGGCCGCAAGCGCACTGGCGGGCCGCTGTGGCAAGAGGGGATGTCCGTTGACTCACGAATCCACCGCGGCAAGACCAATCTGAGTCTCGGCGCCGAAAATGCCAACTTCAGCGCGGCCAGGCCACGCGCAGGCCAACCCGACGGCGAGGAAGACCACTATGCCGGTCCAGTATCCCCACTCCGAAGCACGGTGAAAGGCAAATACGGTCGCGACAACGGCGACCACCCAGGCCCCGATCAGCCGTGTTGGCCTGGCGCAAGTGGCAGCCGTCAACACAATGAGCGCCAAGGGAGGTCCCACGTAGAAGACATCCATCACGGATTCGAAGAAGCACCGGAGGCTGAGGGCCAGAGCACACAACCACAGAAGGCCGACTATCGACGGGGGTCTTCGATAGGCCATGTAGCCGATCAGTACACCCACGAGGATGGCAATCATTCGTCCGGGTCCGGCGCCGACGCTGCTCCGTGACAGCGTCGGCGACAGTGCGATCCAAGGTGTCGGATGATCGAGGAACCTGGCGTTCGCCTGATGGAAGAGGACCGTTGACGTCTGATGCCATTGCCTTACGAGTGGGCCACTCTGAGAAGCGCGACGGAGGGCAGGGCCCCGTAGAGACACAAGCGAAAGCGTGAAGGCTTGGGTGTCCGGACGAATGCCAAAGGGAACATCAGGATGACGAGAGGCTGGATCACGATGGCGGCCCCCCAGAGCCACCCCGAAAGGGACCACCGTCCGCGGAACATGGCCAGGAGTGCGTACAAGAGAAGGTCAACGCCAACAGGTCTTCGGGGTGACCCCACAGGGTAACGACTTGGAAAATGACAACCGCCTCCATGAAGCTGAGCACAATCCGACGAAGGCCACTCACCCCGAGCTCCTCGGCCATGGCGTCAAAAGCCACGAGACACGTCGAACCCAGCAACAGAATGACTGGTCCGAGCAGCCACCACGATGTGGGTTGGCTGAAGGAAGACCGGGGAGATCGATTCGCTGAGGCCGAAGGCCGAGCTGACCACGGCCACCGGCGCCAACAGGACCGCGATCCCGGGGAACGTACCAGCTGCGTCCCGCTTCCATAAATGCCGCCGATGTCACCCCAACCGACCCAGTGAGCGGCGCGGAATGTGGACCAGATGTCCCCGGGGATCACCCAACTTGGGAATGATGGACCACGGGATTCCACCACAGCGAATAGGCCATGGACACGATCACGAACGTCAGCATGACCGCCAACGGCCAACGCCGTCGTCTGAGGTGATCGACCATCCAGGGGACCCGACTCACCCAGTCGGTACGCACACCGGCGTCCGTCTTGATTCGGTCACTCCCATCGACCTGACGGTCGATGAGATCGGCCATCTTCATTCCGATGTCCGAGTGCCCAACCGAACCATGATCGGTCTTGAACCAACCATTGGGCATATAGGCGACAGTTGCCAGGTTCAGAATGGCTGTCGAGTGGGACATGTTCACCCCCACACCATCGTGACGACAGGGACCTCTCCTTGAGCACCGAACTTCCGGAGCAAAGCAAGACTGGGTTGGACATGGGAGTGCCCCCTCCCGAAGGAGGGGGCACTCTCATCAGTTGAACTCGGAGGGCCGGACTGGCCGGCTATCCGAGAACCTCAGGCTCCTATCGGAGAGCCGGGAACTGCGTTGTAGGACGTACCCGTACGTCGTGCCAGCGGTCGCAACGGGCTGACTCGGCATGCAGGCGGGCTGCAGAGTCGACCGTCCGACGCTGTTTCCCTTGATCTCACCGTAGGTGGGACCAACCTGGGTGTCCAGGAACGCAACGTTGGTGTAGTCAGGTAAGAGCCCCCTGACGTCGGGGCGGCCGCCGCCCGCGAACGGGGCGGCCGCACCAGTCACCGCTGGGGTGTCGACGACCATCCAGCAGTTGTGAGTCTGTGCCGAATAGACAGCCAGGACCAGCGCATTGCCGTCAGTCGACGTAAACACCGAGACGTGGTTCTGATCAGTGGACGCGCCCGTCGAGAACTGGAGCGATGGCTCAGTCGACGAAAGCGCGGTGACCAAGTTGGCGGCTGTCGGATACGTCTGGCTGTTCTGCTGATACTGAGCCTTCGCATTCAACAGGGCCGTGTTCAGGTTGGACTGCGCAGCCCGGTCATTCGCCGACTTCGTCACCCCAAGGAACGTCGGGATGGCGATGGCGAGCAGGATGGCCAGGATCAACAGGACCACCATCAGCTCGATGAGGGTGAACCCGGCATCTTCGCCGACTTCCCCAGTGTTTCGACGCTTCTCGTTGAAGCGATCGATAGCGGATGAAAACATTTACTGCCTCCTCGTTGTTATTGATGCATCAATGAATCGGACCCAATCGAGTCCGTTGTGACCTATCGACGTCATCAACTTGTAACTTGAGGCATGCGGCTGTGAACTTCCGTAAAATTGTTGGGCATTCGATCGAAACGGTGCCGATCGAACGCATGGGGACGATCTCCAGATCGATAGTCGCAACCAACTGCTCGCTCTCCCGTGCCAGGGGATGGAGATGCATCAGCCGCCGTTGGGCACGAGCTTGATGTAGTCGAACATCGGCAGATACAGACAAATCACCATGGCGCCGACACCGATGCCCATGATGACCGTGAGGAGCGGCTCGAGCAGCGAGGTCAGGTTCTTACCGTTACCTGGACCTCTTGGTCGTAGAACTCAGCGACCTTCTGCAACATGCGAATCCAGTGCACCAGTTTGCTCTCCGACCTCGATCATCTGCGTCACCAGGGTCGGGATTGCGTCCTCGTGTTCGCGCAATGGATCGGCCAGCGGCCGACCCTCTCGGACACCGTTCTTTGCTTCGAGCAGCACGTCGCCGACGGTGCGGTTGCCGGCGATGTCGCGCACAGATCCAGAGCTTCCAAGATGGGGACACCCGAGGAGATCAGCGAGGCAAGGGTCATTGGTCGTCCTGGCCAGGGCGAGCTTGTGAAACAGGGGACCGAAGACAGGCGGTTTCAGGAGAGCCGGTCCCACTTCCGTCGCCCCTCATCGGTGGAGATCCACTTCCGCACCGCAACGACGGCACCGACGACCACGGCGATGATGAGCAGCGCCCAGACACTGGTAATCGTCTGTGACACTTTGATCAGGACCAGCGTCGGGAAGGGAAGCTTGCCGCCAAGCTGCGGTGAACAGGTTCTTGAAGACCGGGACGATGAAGACGAGCATCGCCGTGAAGATGACGACCATGACGCTCAGCACCACGGCCGGATAGGTCATCGCCGACCTGATCGTGCGGTTGAGCAGCGCTTGGTTCTCGATCGTCGAGGCCAGCCGTCCGAGCACCTCATCGAGGTTCCCCCGGCCTCACCCGCTTCGATGAGCGTGCAGTAGAGGTTCGAGAACACCTTCGGGTGTTTTGCGCACGCGGCCGACAGTGACGAGCCGTGCTCGAGGTCCAGCCGGACCTCCACCAGGATCTTGGCCAACTCGGGGTTTTCAATCTGGGCGGCGAGGATGCCGAGGGAACGGACGACTGAAAGTCCGGAGTCGACCATCGTCGAAAGCTGCCGAGTAAACACGGCGATCTCTCGAAGCTTGATCCGATCGGAAAGACCCGGGATCTTGATCTCGGTCTTGAGGCTGACACTGATCTTCGGTGTGACCGAGATGGGCATGTAGCCCATGTCTCGGAGCCGCTTGACGACCAGAGCCATGCTGTCGCCATCGAGTTGGCCTTCGACGAGACCACCCGATCGGTCTCGCACCTTGTAATCAAATGTCAGTGCCACGGTTCCCCGCTCCCTACTCTGGTCGTCTCTTCAGGACGATCATGAATTCAGATGGTTTCGAAGGTCTTCCTCGTTCTGAGAGCGGTCGTAGGCGATGCTCTCGCTGAGATCGATCCTCCCTGACGAGTCGAGCCAGCCCTTGGTCCATCGTCTGCATGCCGTAGGAACCGCCGACTTGCATGAGCGAATAGATCTGATGGGTCTTGGACTGTCGGATGAGGTTCCGGATGGCGGAAGTGCAGATCATCACCTCGGCGCACGGCAACCGAGTGGTGCCCTCGGCATTCACGATGAGCTGCTGCGTCACCACTCCTTCAAGGGTGGCGGCCAGCATGACCCGGATCTGCTCCTGTTGATTGGTCGGGAACACATCGACGATCCGGTCGATCGTCTGCGGCGCATCTTGGGTGTGCAGAGTGGCGAAGACCAGGTGGCCGGTTTCGGCGGCCGTGATGGCTGTCGAGATTGTCTCGAGGTCGCGCATCTCACCAACCAGGATCACGTCGGGGTCCTGTCGCAGCACCCGTCGGAGGGATTCCGCGAACGAGAACGTGTCTTCGCCAATCTCCCGCTGGGTGACGATCGATCGCTTGTGATCGTGGAGGAACTCGATCGGGTCCTCGACCGTCACGATGTGCAGAGGCTTCGTCCGATTGATGATGTCGATGAGCGAAGCCAGCGTGGTCGACTTCCCCGAGCCGGTCGGACCAGTGACGAGGACCAGGCCTCGGCGAAGCTCCGTGAACGACAGGACCGAATCGGGCAAACCCAAGCGTCTCGAAATGAGGGAATCTCGTGAGGGATCGGTCGAAGTGCGGCTGCCACCGTGCCTCGCTGCATGGCCACGTTGACGCGGAAACGGCCCACTCCCGCGATGGAGTGCGACGTATCGAGCTCCTTCTGCTCCTCGAATCGCTCTCGCTGCGACGCAGGAAGGATGCCGAAGATCATGTCTCGGATCATCTCGTTCTCGAGCGACGGGCAGCCCTCGATCGGGCGCAGCGCTCCGTGCAGTCGGATGACTCCGGGCATGCCGGCTGCCAAGTGGAGGTCGGAAGCACCGACACTCACCGCGTAGCGCAGGAGGTCGTCCACATGGAGCGGCATGCTGCCGTCGGTCGGCACGGTCATGCCGTCTGCAACAGTCCGTTCCTTGTTCGGCGATCGGCCCGCCCCATTGGTCGGCGGCGAGTGGTCCACGAGCGGTGAACCGGCCGCCTGCCCAAGCGTGGGGGGCGGCTGACCCCGTTCAGGCGGTCCTGGATAACCACCGGGTCACCGAGGACCGGCGTCACCCGGCATCCGACTCGCGCCGCCAGTGTGTCGATGTCGTCGTTCGTCGGGGGTTCGGAAAAGGCCACCGCCAATGTGGTGCCGTCGAATTGGAGCGGCACTGCCTCGTACTCCCGCGCCACCACGTTGGGCAGGGCGGCCATGGCCTCGGCATTGGGTTCGACGGCCGCAATGTCGATGGCCGGAAGGTTGGCCAGATGGGCAAGAGCCCCGACGACTACTCCGGGCAATGCCAGTCCGCGACTGATGAGCAACATGGCCAGGGACTGGTTCGACGCGTTGGCCTCGGCCACGAGGCGGCGCCAAATTGGCATGCGTGTCGTAGCCGCCCTCAATGAGGGCCGTGGCCAACCGCGAGGACCATTCACTTCTGCGGTCAGTGAATGTCGAGCTCATGCGACCACCCGGAGCACTTCTTCGAGGGTTGTCTCACCCTCGAGCGCCTTTCGCAGGCCGCTTTGACGAAGGGTGACCATGCCCTGGTTCACGCCAAGGCGATGGATGTCCTCCATCGACCCACCTTCGATAATCATGCGCTCAACCTCCTCGGTCATCGGCAGTAGTTCTGCCAGCGCCTTTCTTCCGCGGTAACCGGTGTTCGAACAAGCCGAACACCCCACCGATCGGTAGACCTTGTCGATGCCACCCATCGCCTCCACCTCCTCGAGTTGACCAACCAGCGGCCACGATGTCCGCCTCGGTCGGCTCGTATGCCTCCTTGCAATGCACGCAGAGCCGTCGGGCCAGACGTTGGGCGAGAACCCCGCACAAGGCCGAGGTGACGAGGAACGGCTCGAGGCCCATCTCGATGAGACGCATCGGCGTCGCCGCCGCGTTGTTGGTGTGGAGGGTCGAGAGGACAAGGTGGCCGGTCAGGGCAGCCTCCACCGAGATCAACGCCGTCTCCTTGTCCCGAATCTCGCCCACGAGCACGATGTCGGGGTCGGAGCGGAGAATGGCCCGCAGCGCCGAGGCGAAGGTCAATCCCGCCCGGGGATTGAGCTGGATCTGGCTGATGCCCTTCAAGGGCAGCTCGACCGGGTCTTCGACGGTGATGATGTTCTTTTCCGGCGAGTTGAGCTCACTCAGAGTCGTGTAGAGAGTGGTCGACTTGCCCGATCCCGTTGGTCCCGTGACGAGGATGGTCCCGTATGGCTTGGTGTAAGATGGATTCGTATTTCGCGAGAGCTCCTCGTCGAATCCGAGGTCGGCTGAAACCCAAGACCACGCTCGACTTGTCGAGGACCCGCATGACGACCTTCTCGCCATTGATCGTGGGCAGTGTCGCCATTCGCAAGTCGATGCCCTTGCTGCCGACATTGAGTGAGATCCGGCCGTCCTGAGGGATGCGGTGCTCGGCGATGTTCATGTCGGCCATGACCTTGAGGCGAGTGGTGACCGCCGCTCGGATCGAGCGGGGCGCATTCGAGACGTCATGGAGGACGCCGTCGATCCGATAGCGGATACGGAGCTCGCCACCGGTCGGCTCGATGTGGATGTCCGACGCCGCGCTCGTTGAGGGCCTGAAGGATGAGCAGGTTGACGTAGCGGACGATGGGTGCCTCTTCGGTGACGGCCTGGATGTCATCAGGGCCACCGTCGGTGGCGGTGTCGATCCCCATGGACGCTTCCATGGCGGCCTCGTCGGCGCCACTGTCAAAGGCTTTGTCGATGTAGGACGTGATCTGCGAACGGGTGGCCACGACGATCTTGAAGCGGCGGCCGATGATCGTACGGAGGTCGTCCATGGCGAACACGTCGGTCGGATTGGAGGCGGCGACGACCGGTCTCCCGTCCTCTTCGGCGATGACGATGACGTTGTGGTGACGGGCCGTGGCTTCGGGGAGCGTCGCCACCGCGGTGAAGTTGATGCTCGCCGTGTCGAGGTCGACGAATTCGAGGCCCATCTCCTGGGCCATGCCCCACATCAGATCGGCTTCCGTGACCAGGCCTCGAGCCATCAGCACGTGGGCGACGTTCTGACCGGAGAGCTCGGACTTCTTCGAGCGCACTCCGCATGTCGTCGACGGAGACGCGCTCGCCGGCCACCAGTGCCTTGGCCAGCATCGGAAAGGCGGCAGTCTCCGGCTCGGCATCGACGTCGACCGCCGTCGGCTCCTCACCGTGCTGCTCCTGATAGGTGGCGACGGCCTCGGCGACCAGGTCGGCCAGATCCTCCGAATCGGAGTCGGAAGTGGCCGACCGCCTTGTCGTCGTCGTTGGCCTTCGTCAACCGCCGTCCGGATCCATCTGGGCGGGACTCATCGACGCCGGTGTCGACGGCTAGGCGATCAGGCTGTATCCACCGCAGCGGTCAATGACTCCATCACCGCGTTCAACTCGTCCTCGTTGCGCCAATCCGTGGCGTCGGCCAGGCCCGTCGATGCAAGTGCCGTTGGCCTTGCCGTTCGACCCGAGCTCGGCAGCACCCAGGTCGTCCATCTCGAGCTCGACCAAGTTCCGCCCGATGGCCTCCGCTTCGCCAGTCCGTCGGTGGCTCTCCGCATCGGGCCGTGCCGCCTGCATCGCCCATTACGGACCTTTTCCGAGCGCCCTTCCCCTTCGCTGGTTCCGGGCCGAAGAGACGGTCCAGGTAGTCAGTAATCTGGTCCTCGGATGCGACGACGGAGATGAAGTCACGTCCGATGGCCTCTCGAATGGCGTCGTGCCCGTCATCGTCATCGGGATCGGCGGTGGCAATGACCGGCGTCCCGAACTTCCGCTTGATGGCCACCATGTGGTGCTGGCGAGCGAGCCCGACGGGAAGGATCTCGCTCGCGGCGGGATCGACCCCGTAGATGTCGAGGTCGACGAACTCCAGGTCGTGTTCGCTCGCGAGATGCCGAACGGCATCAACGTCAGCCATGCCCCCTCATCGGCAGACTGAGGCATGACATTGAACATGAATCACCTGGACCGGGAGCCTGGACTCACGCCTGGGCCCACGCCTGGGCCAGCTCCTCGGCCGGACTCCTTCGGCTCGGCAGTCGAGAGCAAGTCGACTGGGCTCGACGATTTACACTCCAAGGCTGGCCCGCTCCCGAAGGAGGCCGCGGCTCATTCGGATGGCCTAAGGGAGGCCGCCGAACCGGTCGATAGCTAGTTCGGGCCGGGTGCCCGATGCCCTCATCCGCGCCCCGAGCACGGTGGCCGGCCCGAGAGGGTCAGAACCGCAGGCGAGGACGAGCAAAGTGGACACCAGACGACCATTTTGACAAGCGCCAACTGCGGCTTTCCCTGCCCGTTCCCGTTCAGTGCCGATACTCCAGTGGGAACCGCCTGGGCGTCAGCGTGAGCTGGGATGTGGCCATGGGAACGCATGACCCCTCGCTCCTAACCGTCGTGGTGGTGATGGCCGGCCTGGCCGGGCTGCTCGTCGGATCGTTCCTCAATGTTGTCGTCTATCGGGTGCCTCTCGGGCTCTCCGTGTCGAAGCCAAGGTCGTTCTGCCCCGACTGCCGCCGGCAGTTGGCCTGGTGGGAGAACGTCCCACTTGATCTCCTGGATCGTGCTGCGGGGGCGGTGCCGGATCTGCGGGCTCTCCATCTCGCTTCGGTACCCAGCCGTCGAGCTGGCCACCGGATTGGCGTTCGCCCTGGTCGCATGGGCATGGCGCGGCACCCTGCCGGCAGCCGGTTATTGCTGCTTGGCCGCGATCGATGATCGCCATCCTGCTCGTCGAGGGCTCCGGTCACCGTGCTCCCCTGGCCATGGCGGGAATCGGGACCGGACTCGGCCTGCCCTTCTTCGCGGCGGCCGCCATCTGGGAGAGCGAACTGGCGGACGTTCGTCGGCCCGTTGGCCGGGGCGGTCGTTGGTCTGGCCGTCTTCGCCATCCTTCGACAGCTCGACCCGAAGGCTCGTGACCCTCGCACGTCCGGCCGGAGCGCCCTGCTCATCCCGGCTGCTGGCTCGGAGGAATGGGGGTGGACCCGGTCGTCGCTGCCGTCGTGGTCGGAGTGCAGGGACCTACACGCTCTGTGCTGCTGGCCGCTTGGGCGTCCAGCCGACAACGGGTCGGGGTTGACCCCGGGAGGGAGCGGGCGCCTCGCTCACCGGCTCGGCCGCCGCCGCCCCGTTGGCCGTCACGGTGTCCGCCGCTCTGCTCGCGAGCCTCGTGACTCAGGGATGGCGCTGAACGCCGATGGATGATCCGATGGCCGGCTCGCCGCGGAGTCCGAACGAAGCCGACGGAACCGTCGGCATCCCGTGGCGGCCGCCAGGCGGCCCGGAGTCTCCGACAGACCGTGCTGGTGGTCGACGACCACGAAGTGCTACGAGCCGGCACACGGCAGATCCTCGAGCAGGCCGACGGTTTCAACGTCATCGGCGAGGCCGCGGACGGGGCCACGGCCTTCCGGCTCGCCGAGGAGCTGAAACCCGGACGTCGTCCTGGTCGACATTCGCCTGCCCGACGGGAACGGGATCGAGGTCGCCCGCAGGATCCTTGCCCTCGAGGCCCGCCGACCGTTCTCATCCTCAGCGCCTACGACGACGAGCACTACGTCCGCGCCGCTCTCGCTGCCGGTGTGTCCGGGTACCTATTGAAGACAATCCCGGCCGACGAGCTCGTCCGGCCGCGTCCGATCGGCGTGCGACGACCCGGTGAACGTCGTCGACGTCCCAACCCCGCGGGCCGCGGCGATCCGTCGACCACGAGTGGGACGACGCGTCCTGACTGCTCGGGAGAGCGACGTGGTGCGACTGGCCGTTCGTGGGCTGGCGAACAAGCAGATCGCCCGCCAGTTGAGAATCAGCCCGCGGACTGTCGAAGGGCCACCTGAACCACGTATTCGAGAAGGTCGACGCCGGGTCCAGGACCGAGCTGGTTCACTATCGCGCTCAGCCACGGACTGTTCTCCGCCAGCTCGACTGACCGAACCGATCCAACCCGGCGTGCAGGATCACGGTCATGAACGGACTCCGCACGGCGCCGTGACCGCTGCACCCTCGACGCGAGGGGCCCGCGCCCCGTGGTCGAGTGATTTCGGATCCAGCACCGGCGCGATCCTCGGTACCATCGCGGAGCTTCTGCCGTCATCGTCCGTCACTTCGCCATGGACCAACTCATGGTTCTGGCTGCTCCAACTGGTCATCTTGGCGGTGTCGCTGGTCAGGCTGGCGGTCGTCGTGCACCTCGGGCTCGAGCGCCACGACCCCGGCGGTCGAGTACTCGACGCTGCTGATCTTCTTGCCGCTCACCACCTTGGGCGCGCTCGCCTTCGGACTGCCGGGTGCAGTCGTCAGCTGCGGCTGGGCCGTCGTCCTCTCCGTCCCTGTGCTGACCGAGGAGATCGAACAGCATCGACCCGCCGTCGCGGTCGCCGAGCTCCTGCAACTGGCCGTCCTTGTCAGCCGCCGGGGTAGCAACCGGTTGGGTGGTCGGCTCCGAACGTCGAGCTCGGCATGCCGCCGAGCGATCACTCCTGGCGTCGGCGCACGCCAAGGCCGTGTACCGGGAACTCTTCGACTCGAACACCTCGCCCATCCTGGTCGTCGACGGGAACGGCAGCGTCATCGACGCCAACGCGACGGCCGTGCGGGGGTTCGGCGATTCCGGCCGGCTCTCGCCGAACCTGCTCGCAGTCCTCGCCTCGAGCGTGCCCCTCTCCGACTGATCGACGTGGTGGGCGCCGACGCGGCGGGCGAGATCCTGGGCGGCCTCCTGTCCAGCGCCAGCATTCCCTACCGCGGCAAGAGGACGACGCCGGCCCGGACGTTCAGGGACGCCACGGAAACAGTCACCGATGCCACCCGTCGAAATCCCGTTCGACGGACACCCCACCCTGTTCCGACCGAGTGCCACACTCCTCGGCCGACGTCTGGGACGATCGCAGGATGCAGGTGGTGTTCCAGGACGTGACCGAGGAGCGACGACAGCGCGAGCTGGTCGAGACCTTCGCCGCCCACGTCATCCTCGGCCAGGAGGAGGAGCGGCAGCGAATCTCCCAGGAACTGCACGACGGCCCGCTCCAGAATCTGATCCACCTGTGTCGCCAGATCGACGTGGTCGACCAGACGAGCGAGTCGGAGGTCGACCAGCCAGACGAGCCTTCGGAGGTGCACCGAGGGCCTCGTCGAGGAGATCAGGTCGATTTCCCGCGGCCTTCGACCATCGGCGCTCGACGATCTCGGACTGGTCGCCTCCATCGGCCAGCTGCTCTCCGACGCCGATCGCCGACATCACATCGTCACCTCATTCGGGGTCACCGGCCAGGAGCGGCGGCTTGCCCGCCGACATCGAATTGGCCTTGTTCCGGATCGCACAGGAGGCGCTCTCGAACATCGAACGTCATGCCGCCGCTCGCACCGTGGCCGTCGGGCTCGACTTCGAGGGCGGGGGGCTTCGCCTGCTGGTAAAGGACGACGGGATCGGCTTCGCCCCCGACACGGCACGCCGGGCATCGGCCAATCAGTCGCTCGGGAATCCCGGGGATGGCCGAGCGGGCCAGCCTCATCGGTGCCCGACTGGTCGTGCACTCCCGGCCCGGCTCGGGCACCTCGATCGACGTCCGGGTCCCGGCTGCGGTTCTCGCAGCGATAGGTTGCGCTGAAACCGATACTTTTCGTATCCTGCCTGCCCTATTCTGATCGTATTTCCGCAGCTGAGATTGGCCGTCTTGCGAGCAGGCTCGATCGCGGCTGCAACTGTCACTCAACCGACATCAAATCGAGGTTGGAGCCTCATCAATTCGTGGGATACTGGCTGCCGTGGATGAGATCGTCATCGAGTCCTGCCACAGCACGTGGATCATCGACATGGAGCACTACCGCTTCCGTCGGTTGGTCAAGGGATCCGATGCCCGGACGCAGCCCCGCCTCCACCGAGTGGCAGCCTTGCTATGGCGTGGAGATCGACCCGCTGTCGGAGTCGTTCGTCGTGCTGCTGAACCCGGAGGGGACGCGGCTGCTCCGGAGCTGGCGCCATGTCGAGCACTGCACGCAGTGCGGTGGTGAGGCCACCTCGGAGCTCTCCCTCCGCGACCTGCGCTCGGCCGTCAGGGGCTGAGTCCGTCCGACCCGGCCGGCCTGCCAGGGTCGCCGAGCTAGGTCAGGGCGTCTGGTCCCGCTTCCACATGCCGGAGCTTCCCCCGATCTTCTCCCAGAGCATCAGCTGCCCGATGCTCATCGTCCGGTCGGTCGTCTTGCACATGTCGTAGACGGTCAGTGCGGCGACGGCGCAGGCCGTCATCGCCTCCATCTCCACGCCGGTTCGGTCGACCGTCTCCACCTTGGCCTCTACCTCGACGTAGTCGTCGCCGATGGTGAAATCGACGTAGACCGCTCCGACCAGGAGCGGATGGCACATGGGAACCAGGTCAGCCGTCCGTTTTGCCGCCTGGATGCCGGCCACCCGGGCCGCGGCCAGAACGTCGCCCTTGGTGATGGCGTTGTTGGCCACCTGGGCGGTCGTCTCCGGCTTCATCGAGACCCGGCAGCGGGCCGTCGCCCGCCGGTGCGTGGCCTCCTTCGGGGACACGTCGACCATGCGGGTACCGCTGAACGGGTCCAGATGGCTCAGGCTGCGATCGGTCACCGGCCCAGTCTACGGGAGCACCCGTGAATCGGACGGGATTGGCACTCGCTCGGGTAGACTGCTAGCCAGCAACGGCCCACAGCGGAGGAGCACCGGTGCCCACCTACGAGTATCGCTGCGAGCACTGCGACGAGAACTTCGACGTCGTGCAGTCCTTCCAGGACGATCCCCTGCAGCCTGCCCGACCTGCGGATCGCCAGTGCGCAAGGTCTTCGGCAACGTGGGCATCGTGTTCAAGGGAAGCGGCTTCTACAAGACGGACAGCCGCGAGCGGAGCGCGACAAGAAGGTCGGGGGCCGGCACCAGAAGCGGCGACGGCGCCTCGGACGGGCGGCCCGGACGGCGGTGGGAAAGCCGCCTTCGTCGGCCGGCGAGAACGGTCACGCAACAAGCACCAGCAACGGCTCCGGCGTCGGCTGCCGGCGCCACCCGCACCGGACCGTCGCTCGTCCGGCCGAAGGAGCCGGCGCCCGCTCCAAAGGCCAACGAAGGGACTGAAGCCGGCCGGACAGGTCCTCCGACACGCGCCAGTCGGCCGATCGACGAGGTCGCTGGATCCGACACGAAGTGTGGTGAGATCCTCGCTTTGCGCGCGACGTGGGCATCGTAGAATGGCGATCGTGGACCAGGCGGACCTCGACCGATTACTCGTCATGCTGGCCGAGCTCGATGGCTCTGACCTGCACATCAAGGCCGGCGCCCCGCCGCGCATGCGTATCGCCGGGGCGTTGCGCACCCTCGAGGACGAGCCGGCGTTCACCGCCGAGGAGACGCAGCGATCGCCGACTCGATCATGACCCCGGCGATCCTGAGACCTTCGAGGAACGAGCACGAGGTCGACTTCGCCTACGCCTTGCACGGCACCGGCCGGTTCCGGGTCAATGCCTACTACCAGCGCTCCTCGGTGGCCCTGGCCATGCGACGAGTCCGGCCCAACGCCGCGACGGTCGAGGAGCTGGGCCTACCCGAGGTCGTCGACCAGCTGGCCGAGGAGCAGCGTGGCCTGGTGCTCGTGACCGGGCCGACCGGGTCGGGCAAGACGACGACCCTGGCCGCCATGGTCGACCACATCAACCACATCCGGTCGTGCCACATCGTGACCATCGAAGATCCGATCGAGTACCTGCACACCGACGACCTGGCCGCCATCGACCAGCGTGAGGTCGGTTTCGACACCAACTCGTTCTCGTCGGCCATGCGGGTGGTGCTGCGGCAAGACCCTGACGTCATCCTGGTCGGCGAGATGCGGGACGCCGAGACGGTCTCCGCGGCGCTCACGGCGGCCGAGACCGGCCACCTCGTGTTGTCGACGTTGCACACCATCAATGCCACCGAGACGATCAACCGCATCGTCGACTTCTTCCCGCCCTACCAGCAGACCCAGGTGCGGGTCAGCCTGGCCGGGTCGTTGAAGGGCATCATCTGCCAGCGACTGCTGGCCACAGCCGACGGGAAGAACCGGGTCCCGGCCGTGGAGGTCCTGGTCGTCAACGGGCGCATCCAGCAGGCCATCATCGACCCTCTCATCACCGGCGACATCGAGGAGATCGTGGCCGATGGCGAGTACTACGGGATGCTCACCTTCGACCAGTCGCTGGTCGGCTTGGTCGCAGTCCCAGACGATCACGTTGGCCGAGGCGATGGCAGCCGCGTCCAACCCGCACGATCTCCGGGTCATGCTCGAGCAGAAGGGCATCATGAAGACGGGACAGTTCGCCGGCGTCAGCCCCGGCTAGCCGATCACCGTCGGGACCGGTCCGACACGGGCCGTCTCCAGTCTCAGTCTCTCCGTCGCCTCGTTCCCCACCTCGGACCGACGGACCACGCTCCTCTGGAGTCGGCGGCACGTCGCAACGTGAGATTTGCCCATCCGCCATAGCTGCTCAGGACCACGGTTGGCGCTCGTCCCGGATCTCAAGGTTGCGGCGGTTCGATCCGATACACCCTCAGACAGTCTGGTGCTGTCTCAGGACGGCGCCAGAGCGTTCATTGACGATTGATGGCATTGGCGAGAGGACCGGAGACCACCGTGACAAAGGTGACATCGCGCCCAGCGTGGTTTCGGCGTGAGGTGAAGGGGGCGTTCAGATGGCACATCTGACGGTTGGTCTCGATATCGGTACGAGCGCCGTACGCGCCGCTGAGCTTGACGTGTCCCACGCCAAGCCAGTGCTGCTCACCTACGGCCAGGTCGGGCTTCCGCTCGGCTCCATCGTCGACGGCGAGATCCGCGACGGTACGGCCGTGACCGAAGCCATCAGGAAGCTGTGGAAGAACGGCCAGTTCTCCAGCTCGACGGTCGTCGTCGGGATTGCCGGCCTCCGGGCCATCACCCGCGAGCTCGACCTTCCCGTACGTTCCCGACAACGAGGTGGACAGCGCCGTCCGGTTCCAGTCGGAGGAGGTCATTCCGTTCCCACCGGAGCAGACCATCCTCTCGTCGCAGGTCCTCTCCGACTACACGTCGCCGGATGGCGACAAGATGCGACGGGTCCTCGTCGCCGCAGCCCATGCCGACCTGGTCGACGGGTGTGATCGATGCGGTCGAGAAGGCGGGGCTTGCCGTCGAGGGCGTCGATCTCATCTCCTCCGCGCTCGTCCGGGCCATCGGCGGGCAGGAGGCGACCGAGCAGCCCGAGGCCATCGTCTCTGTCGGAGCCGGCCTCACCGTCGTCGTCATCCACCAGCAGGGACGGCCGCAGTTCGTTCGCACCGTGGGCGCGGGAGGAAACGCCACCACTGCGGCCATCTCGGCCGCCCTCGACCTGCCGATCAACGACGCCGAGGCCGTCAAGCGCAGGATGGGCGAGGACTCGCCCCAGATGCAGGCCGCCAGTCGGGCCGCCATGTCGTCGATGCAGGATCTGGTGAGCGAGATCAAGAACTCGGTCCAGTACTTCGCGTCGCTCCCGGGACGCCTCCCGGTCGGCCGAGTTCTCGTCACCGGTGGGGGTACCGACCTCGAGGGCTTCGTCCCCATGTTGGAGGAGCAAGTCGGGCTTCCGGTGCTGCGGGTGTCACCACTCGACCGCGTCGATCACTCGAAGCTGGGCTTGTCGGACGAGCAGGCCTCCGAGGTCGGACCGGTGCTGGCATCGCCGATAGGTCTCGCTCTCCCCGAGCCCGACAAGTCGGTGAAGAAGTTCAACCTCATCCCGCCCGAAGTTGCCCACCGCATGCGGCTCAAGCGCATCCAAGAGCGGACCCTGGTCGCCTGCGCCGCCGTCCTCGTCCTTCTGCTCGGCTTCGGGGCATGGAAGTTCTACAAGGTCCACAACACCGAAAACTCCGTCAACGCCCTCCAGGGCAACATCGCCACTCTCAACGCCCAGGTGCCCAAGTACGACCTCGTCGTGGCAGCGAACAATGCGTACACCGCCGGGCCTCACCGACGGAATCAGGTACTGAGCTCCGCCATCGACTGGCCACTCGCCTGGAACCAGCTGGTCGCCATCACTCCGGCCGGCGCCCAGGTGCAGTCGTTCAACGGGACAACGGTGGCGCCGGCTACGACCTCCGGCAGCGTCAGCCGCCCCTCGAGCACCACGACGGCATCCAGCGCGGCTGCATCGGGCACAGCGACAGCCGGATCGGCACCGACGTCCGCTGCCATCGGCACTGTTGCCATCGGCGTGGTGGGACCAGGGCCTGACCTGTCGATCTCAGAAGCGTGGATCAATGCCATCGCCGGGTCGCACGTTCTTCGCCAATCCCCTGCAAGGTGCGACAACCAGCAGCTGCGGCTTGATCTCGTTCCCGTTCACCATCTCGGTCACGCCCAGTGCCAGCCTCGACAAGAATGCGAGCCTCCAATGAACTCGGTCCGCGAATACCGGATGCCGTTGATCATCAGTGGTGGGGCCCTGATCGTCGCCCTGTTGATCTGGGTGGCGGTGGTCGCACCTCAGAACTCGAAGCTCTCGAGTCTGCAGGCCAAGCAATCGCAGCTGTCATCGCAGCAGACGTCGCTCGAGGCCAAGCTGGCATCGCTCAAGTCTGAGAAGCAGCGGCTCTCCTCGAGCTGCGCCGACCTGCAGAAGATCGCCACTCAGATCCCGACCGTGCAGAGCCCCACCGACGTCGACGCCGAGGAGTCCTCCTTCGAGAGCCAGTTCAACGCGCTCACCGCCTCGACCGGCGTCACCCTGACCCAGTTCAGCGGCTTTAGCCCGGCCAGCGCGACAGGCACCACGCCGACCGCACCGACCACACCGGCCACCGGCCGAAGTCGACGCCATCGGATGTGACGCCCGTGCCGACCACGCTGGCCGTGACCGGCAACTACAGCCAGATCTCGGCCTTCATCAACGGACTCGACAGCTTCCCCCGCTTGTTCGTGATCCAAAACTTCGTTCTGTCGTACGGAGCATCGGCAGCAGACAGCGGCGACTGCCTCCAGCCGCATCGGCGTTCGGGGGCTGGGCCCGAGCGGAGCGCCCCTGTGGGTCGGCGGCACACCGACGGCGGCGGCGGCCGGCCCTTACAGCCTGGGCATCACCGGCTCGATCTACTACACGTCGGCGCCGAATGCCCTCGAAGCCTGCACCAAAGCGACGGCCAGCCTGAAGTAGCTCGCTCGTGCCCGGCAGGCGGCGACCCGGACTGCGCCTCGTCAGGCTGCCGCTGATCTGCATGTCGCCGACGGCCAGGGTCTGGCCGGCGGCGATGCCGGGTAACCACTCGACATCGGCACCCACGACCACCAGCGACTGCAGCATGCGTTGAAGTGTGGAGGCCACGGTGATCTCGCGGACCGGCTCGGCCAGCCTCCCGTCCCTGATCACGAGGCCCTCGGCACCGACTGAGAAGTCGCCGCTCACCGGGCTGACCCCCGAATGCACGCCGGTTATCGACTGGACGAGGAGGCCTTCGCCGACCGCGGCCAACACGCCGCTCTCGTCATAGCCCTCGGGCCCCGGCGCGAGCGTGAGAGCCCGACAGCCGGGTGACGGCGTTCCGGCAAAACCGCCCCGTACGGCCGAGCCCGTCGACACCGTGCCCGCCCGCGATGCCGAGACGGTGTCGTAGACAAAGCTGCGCAACACGCCTCGGTCGATGAGCACGTTGCGGCGACAGGCCAGTCCCTCGGCGTCGTAGGCAGCCGCCCCATAGGCCCGCTCGTCGGTCGGGTCGTCGACCACGGTCATGCCGGCATCTCCGACCACTTCACCGAGGCGCCCGGCGAAGAACGAACGACCCTTGATGACCGCTTCACCCGACAAAGCCGCCGAGATCACCGAGAGCAGCGTGGACGCCACCCGTCGGTCGAAGACGACCGTCAGCCGGCCCGACGAACCCTTGGTCGCGCCCAGCATCCGCACGGCCCGGTCGACGGCTTCGGAGACCGCCTTCTCCGGATCCAAGTCGGCGAAGCCACGGGCGACGCTGTAGCCCGCACCCGTCTGGCTGCCCTCGTCCTCCCCGGCGATGACCCGTGCCGAGACGAAGGCCGACGTCTTGCGGGTCTGCGCTTTGATGCCCCTGGTCGAAACCAGAGCCACCTCGACCAGCCCGTCCCCGTAGTCGGCGCCGTCCACCTGGCGAATGCGAGGGTCGGCGCTTCGGGCCTGCGCCTCGAGACCGAGGGCCAAGTCGACCTTGGCCGATGTCGGCACCGCGTCGAGCTCTTCATCCCACACATCCAGTGTCGCCGGGGCGACTCCGTCCGGCACCGCTAGTTGCACGTGCTCGTCGGGTGTGGCGTAGCGGGCGTTGTCCCGCGCCTCGGTCAAGGTCTCGCCGAGGACTGCCTCGTCGAGGGAACCGGCCCAGGCGAACCCGAGGCGGTGGTCGGTGACCACCCGGACGCCGATCCCTGCAGAGGTTGCCGACGTCAGTGACTCGACGTCGCCGTCATAGGCCCGAACCTCCGTCTCCCGGCCGCGGGCGACGTAGACCTCGATCTCCTCGCCCGTCTCCGCCCATCCGGCCACCCGTTCGGCCACGGCCACAAGATCGCCTTCCGAAGTCGAGGCGTCGCTGCCGGCCCCAGCCCCGGAGATTGCCGTCGTCGTGGAAGCGGTCATGCCCCGGCCGTGCCGCCCACGGTGATACCCGTGACGCGCAAGGTTGCCTGGCCGCAGCCAACGGGCACGCTTTGTCCGTCCTTGCCGCATGTCCCGGGAGTCATGCCGAAGTCGGTGGCCACCGCGTCGACCCGGCGGAGGATTTCGGGACCGTTGCCGATCAGGTTGGCGTCGCGCAGGGGCTCGGTGATCTTGCCGTTCTCGATGAGGTACGCCTCAGTGGTGCCAAAGACGAAATCGCCGGTCGTGGTGTTGACCTGCCCTCCTCCGAGCTTGGCCACATAGACGCCCTTCGGCGTCTGGGCCACGACCTCGTCGGGATCGGCGTCCCCGGCCAGCAGAAAGGTATTGGTCATGCGGACCATCGGCAGGTGCTGGTAGCTCTGGCGACGACCGTTGCCCGACGAGCTGCGTCCCTCACGGCGGGACCGGAGGAAGTCCCACAAATAGTCGGTGAGCACCCCGTGGTCGATAAGGACGTTGCGCTGAGCCGGCTTCCCCTCGTCGTCGATGGCGTAGGTTCCCCATTCCGACCCCACGGTGCCGTCGTCCACCAGGGTGACGAGCGGGCTCGCCACTTGCTCGCCGACACGGCCGACATAGACCGACGCTTCTTTCACGATGTGGTCGGCCTCGAGGCCATGGCCACAGGCTTCATGGAAAAGGATCCCACCGCTGCCGCCGGCCAGGACAACCGGCAACTCCCCACTCGGGGCCGGCCGGGCGGCCAACTTGGCCAGGGCACGACGAGCCGCCTGTTCGGCCAGCTCTTCGACGGACACCTCCTCGAAGAGCTCGGACGCCGAGCGTGCGGGCTGCCGTCTCGAAGCCGGTCTGCAGACCGGTGTCCCCGACGGCCACGCACGAGACCGAGAAGCGGGTGCGCCACTGGTCGTCGGCGGCCAGCAGCCCGTCCGAGTTGGCCACCAGCACCCGACGTCGGGACGAGCCACACCCGGCCTGCACCTGGGAGATGGCGCCACCGGTGGCGCGGGCGGCGTCGTCGGCCCGGCGCAGGATTTCGAGAGAGTCGGCCTTGGACGCCAGCCGGCCGGATCCCACGGCCGCTCCGTCGTCGCCAGCGGCGCGGTCGTCCTCGTCGGTGTCGTCCGGCCAGCCGGAGGACCCGGTGCGAGGAAGTGCGATGGCCGAAGCCGTAGCCACCCCGCCTTGACCTCGCCGGGCCACCCCCGAGGCGGCTTCTGCGGCCCGCAACAATCCGGCTTCGGTCAGGTCGGCGGTGTGGGCAAAGCCGGTCGTCTCACCGACGACCACTCGAATGCCTGCACCTCGCTCGCGGCCCGACGACAGCTCTTCGACCCTTCCGTCATCCAGGACCGAAGAGGACGTGGCGCGGTCCTCGGCGAACACCTCGGCGAACTCACCGCCGTGTCGCAGTGCCTCGCCAAGAACGCGCTCGAGCACGGCGGATTCGATCACAGCTGCCTCCTCCTCCCAGCCGGGCAGCCGCAGATGGCTCCCTCCGGAGGGTGTCACGTATGGTACCGGGATGGCCCCGCTCACCGGCCTGTCGGCCCGCATCGAGATGGAGGTGACGGAGGCCGACACGGCCGAGTCGCTTCGCACGGGATCCGTCCCGGTGCTGGCGACGCCCCGGCTCGATGGCCCTCTGCGAAGAAGCCACCTGCAAGGCGCTCGAAGGCGAGCTGCCCGAAAACTGCACGTCAGTGGCCAAGCGCCTGCAGTTCGACCACCTGGTCCCCGTCGGCATCGGCGGCAAGGTCTGGGCCGAGGCCACCCTCGACCGGGTCGAGGGGCGTCGTCTGGTCTTCACCCTGTCCGTCTCCGAGAGCTCCGGCCTGGTGGCCGCTGGGAAGCTGGTTCGGGTGATCGTCGACCGCGAGGCGTTCCTCGCCAACGTGCGCTGATCGAAGCAGCCGGCGCCGACCGAGTTGGCCCGGCCGGCCGGGTTGCCCGAGCTCAGAGCCCTTCTTCTGAGCCCCCAGTCAGAGGTTCTTGCCGATCATCCCCCCGAGGACTCCGCCCATGCCGCCCGCTGCCACCGCATGGTCGTCCCGGCCCCCACCGAGATACTCGGACAGGGACTGGGCCAGGACGGGAAGCGGCATGCTCTGCAGCCAGACGTTGCCCGGCCCGGTCAGGGTGACGAGATGGAACCCGTCCGCTCCGAAGACGGCGTTCTTGATGCCTTGCATGCGAGTGACGACGAAACTGACCCGGTCCTCGAACAGGCCGACATGGCCAGGGTGGACGAGCATGGACTGGCCGGCCTCCAGCTGGTAGCTGGTGATCTCGCCCGACAGCTCGATCCAGGCCCGTCCCTGTCCTTCGAGGCGCTGGAGTATGAATCCGTCGCCGCCCCACAACCCACCCTTGAAGGTCTGCTGCAGGCCCACGGTGGGGGTGATGCCCTCGGTGCCGCAGACCCAGCCGTGTTTGTGCACCAGGTAGCCCTGGTTGGGCGCGAGGTCGATCGGGAAGATGGTCCCTGGCAGCTTGGCGCCGAAGGAGACCATGCCCTGGCCGCCTTGGGCCTCGTAGCGGGTGAGGAAGATGCCGCCGCCCCCGGCGGCACGCTTGAGGCTGCCCATGATGCCCCCCTGCCCGCCGCCGGACGTCGTCTGTGACATCACGATGTTGGGCGTCATCCAGGAGAGCTCGCCGTGGGTCGAGACGACGCACTCGCCCGCGTCGAGCAGCATCTCGAGCAGTGGCAACGTGCTTCCCTTGACATCAGCCTGCATGGCGCCTCCCGTTGCTCGGACCACCGACGGCGACCGCCGGCAGTCGGATCGCGACCCATCCATCATGGTCCGCTCGAGGTATCTGCGTCAGGGATGGTGCACCGCTCGGACCGGGCGGCGGGTCCGAAGCTCGAGAAACAGCGCTGATCAGGGCATGCGTGGTCCTGGCGAGGAGCGCCTCCCCGGCCGTGGACCACAAACTCGCGCTGGTAGCCTGACGGCAAAGACTCTTGCCTCTGCCATGATCCTCGACCGCATCGACAGTCCCGCCGACCTCCGGGCCCTCTCGCCGGCCGAGCTGGTCGAACTCAGCGCAGAGATCCGCACCTTCATCGTCGAGGCGGTCACCGTCACCGGCGGGCATCTCGGCTCCAACCTCGGGGTCGTGGAGCTGACCCTGGCCGTGCACCGCATCTTCGACTCACCCCGTGACGTCCTCCTGTGGGACACGGGTCATCAGGCCTACGTGCACAAGCTGGTCACAGGACGCCGCGCCGATTTCGCCAAACTCCGCCAGGCCGGTGGGCTCTCGGGTTATCCCAACCGCAGCGAATCGGCCCACGACTGGGTCGAGAACAGCCATGCCTCGACCATCTTGAGCTATGCCCACGGTTTGGCCAGTTCCTTCGAGCTGCAGGGCAGCGAACGTCGGGTGGTGGCCGTGCTGGGCGATGGCGCGCTGACCGGCGGGATGGCCTACGAGGCTCTCAACAACCTCGGGCACTCGGGCAAGAGGGTGCTCATCGTCCTCAACGACAACGGCCGCTCCTACGCGCCGACCATCTCCCGCCTCTCACTCAGCCTCACCCATCTCCGCCTCAACCCCTCCTACATCCAGGCCCGCCAGCGGATCCGCAACATGCTGCGCGAGATCCCCGCGCTCGGCGACCTCGCTTACTCCGGTGTCCACGGCCTGACCAGCGCCCTCCGCGAGGTGGTCACCCCGCACACCTTCTTCGAGGCGCTCGGCATCCGCTACGCCGGACCGATCGACGGTCACGACATCGGCGGGCTCGAGCAGGCGCTGGCCCACGCCGCGGAATGGCAGGGCCCCATCGTCGTGCACGCCATCACCCAGAAGGGGCGGGGCTACGCGCCGGCCGAGGACGACGACATTCAACGACTGCACGACTTCAAGGTCAAAGCGCCGACGGGTGCCGTCACGCCGACCAGCGTGGCTGTCGGTGTCGGAACGGCCATCGGTGCGGGTGCGGGTGGCGGGGCAGAAGGCGACACGGGGGCGATTGCCGCCTCGGTGGACGACGGTCTCGCCGGAATCGACGACCTCCCCGCCACGACCTACACCGACGCCTTCACCCGCTCGCTGATCCGAGCCGCCGAGGCCGACTCGAGGATCGTTGCCCTGACCGCGGCGATGTCCGGCCCGACCGGGCTCCTCCCCTTCCAGGGCCGATTCCCCGAACGGTTCTTCGACGTGGGCATCGCCGAGCAGCACGCGGTCACGGCGGCGGCCGGCATGGCCATGGCCGGGCTGCGTCCGGTGGTGGCCGTGTACTCCACGTTCTTCTCCCGCGCCTTCGACCAGGCGAACCTCGACGTCGGGCTGCACGGACTCCCGGTGGTGTTCGTCCTCGACCGGGCCGGCATCACCGGAGACGACGGCCCCAGCCACCACGGGATCCTCGACATGGCGCTCGCCCTGTCCATCCCCGGCCTCACGCTCTTCGCCCCTTCCTCGGCTCCCGAGGTCGAAGCCATGCTGGAGATAGCGCTCGGCCTCGAAGGGCCATCCATGATCCGATTCCCGAAGACACCCGCGCCCCGATACGCCGCTGCGGCCGTGGGCCAGGGAATGGCCGCCCGCCAGGTTCGTCGGGGCGATGGACGGGTCTGCGTCGTTGCCGTGGGCAAGATGGTCGAGGCGGCCACGGTCGCCGCCGACCAGCTCGCGGTCGAGGGGATCGACGTGACGATCTGGGATCCACGGGTGATCTCTATGCCCGACACGGAGATGCTCGACGACATGGCCAACCACGAGATCGTGGTGACAGCCGAGGACGGGGTCCGTTACGGCGGGGCCGGCATGTTCCTGGTCGACGCCATGCGACGGTCCCTCGGAGTTACCCGGGCGCCGGCCGTTGTCATCCTCGGGCTCCCCCGCGTCTACCTGGCCCAGGGGAAGCCCGACGGCATCCTCACCAACCTCGGTCTCGACGGGCCTGGCCTGGCCCGGACCATCCTCGAAGTGCTGGCCGACGACACGAGGCCAACGTCACCCATGGCTCGCATCCCCCCCGTGGGGCAGACCTCGGCCGTGGCGCGAACCTGGCCCACGAACCGGTCCTGGCTCATCCGGCCACGTTTTCGACGCCCGACCCCATCGACTGAGTCGGTGGAGCTGGCGGAACGGGCCGAAATCCTTTGGCTTTGGCCGGCCACCCGCCACCCATGTGACTATTGCCGCAGGCCGCGCCCGCAATTGCCGCGGGAATCGAAACCTGTTCTACTAACCAGCCGATGACCTTCAACCTCGCCGACCTCTTCGAAGCGTCGGTCGACGCCTACGGGGATCGGGAGTACCTGGTGGCCGCAGGCAAGCGGCGCACCTACGCCGAAATGGAGGATCGAGCCAACCGGCTCGCCCACTTCTTGGCCGGCCGCGGCGTCGGGCCGGGTGACCACGTCGGTATCTACGCCCTCAACAGCGTCGAATGGGTCGAGACGGCGTGGGCCGTGTTCAAGCTTCGGGCCGTCTGGATCAACATCAATTACCGCTACGTGAAGGACGAGCTGCGATACCTGCTGGCCAACGCCAACCTGGTGGCCCTCGTCCACCAGGCCGCCTTCGGCTCCCAGGTGACCGAGCTGCTCGACGACCTTCCCGGCTTGGCCACCATCGTGACCATCGACGACAACTCGGATGAGCCACCTCCGCCCGATGCCGTCCCCTACGAGCAGGCCATGGCCGCAGGTGGTCCCGAGCGCGACTTCGGACCTCGATCGGGCGACGACCACTACGTGCTCTACACGGGAGGCACGACCGGACTGCCCAAGGGTGTCGTCTGGCGACACGAAGACGTCTTCTACGCCTTGGGCGGCGGTGTCGACCCCCTCACCAACACCCGGATCCGGCGTCCCGAGGAGATGGTGGAGAAAGGTCGGGGTGGACAGGTGACCTTGCTCCCCATTGCTCCTCTCATGCACGGGGCCACCCAGTGGGCGGTGATGGGCCAGAGCTTCACCGGCAACCGAATCATCCTCGTGCCCAAGTTCGACCCCCACGAGGTGTGGCGGCTCGTCGAAACGGAGAAGGTGACCTCGGTCATGATCACCGGCGACGCCATGGGCAAGCCGCTGGTGGAGGCCCTCGACGAGCCGGGAGCGGACTACGACCTCTCGTCACTGATGGCCCTCACATCATCGGCCGCTCTCTTCTCGGCCCCGGTCAAGGACACCTTCTTCGAGCACCTTCCCGACATCATCATCACTGACGCAGTGGGCTCGTCGGAGACCGGCAACAACGGAATGGCCGTGATGGGCAAAGGGGCCACGGCCATGAAGAGTGGACCCACCGTCAGCGTCCTCGGCGAGACCGTCGTCCTCGACGAGCACCTGCAGCCGGTCGAGCCCGGCTCGGGGGTCATCGGCAAGATCGCCCGGACAGGCGACATCCCGATCGGCTACTACAACGACCCCCAGAAGACCGCCGAGGTGTTCATCACCGTGGACGGCCGTCGCTACGTCATGCCCGGCGACTTCGCCACCATCGAATCGGACGGCACCATCACCCTCCTCGGACGCGGTTCTGTTTGTATCAACTCGGGCGGCGAGAAGATCTTCCCGGAAGAGGTCGAGTCCGCCGTTCGCTCCCATCCGGATGTGTTCGACGCCATCGTGGTCGGCGCACCCGACGAGCGCTGGGGTCAACAGGTAGCCGCCATCATTCAACCTCGGCCGGGCCGACACCCGTCACTCGGAGAGATCCAGGACCACTGCCGATCATCGATCGCCGGTTACAAGGTCCCCCGCCGCCTGAACGTGGTCGAGTCCATCGTCCGGTCACCGAGCGGCAAGCCCGACTACCGATGGGCAGCCGAGGTGGTGGGTGGGGCCCCGGCGGAGTCGGACGTCGGCGGCGACCGCACGGCCGCTTCGTGACCAGCGCGGCCCTGACGCCGGCAGCCGGTTCGTCGAACAGGTCTGAGTAGGACCGGGGTTTCTCGCTTCGGTGCCGGTCGACCTGAAGCAGTTGGCGGCACCGAAGCGTTGCGCCGTCCTCACCATGGAGATCCAGCGCGGCGTCATCGGTGACCTCAGCTCCTTCCCCGAGCTGGCCACCGCGGCTGAGACCGCAGGCGTCGTGCCGGCCACCGCCCGCCTCCTCGATGGCGCCAGATCCGCGGGTGCCCGGATCGTCCACTGCACGGCCGAGTTCCGCGCTGATCGGGCCGGCACCATCGTCAACTGCCAGCTGGTGGCGGCCGCGCTGCGCAACCCCGACCACTTGCTGACGGGAACCCCCTCCACCGAGCTCGTACCCCCCCTCACCGTCGAGCCGAGCGATCTGGTCTCGACCCGACTGCACGGGGTGTCACCCTTCACCGGCACCGATCTCGACACCTGGCTGCGCAACCTCGGCGTGAGCACGGTGGTGGCCACCGGGGTGTCGCTCAACCTCGGCATCCTCGGCTTGGCCATCGAAGCCGTCGACCTCGGTTATCAGGTCGTCGTGGTACGGGACGCGGTAGCAGGCCTGCCGCCCGATTACGCGGCCGCCGTTCTCGCCCACACGCTGCCCATGATCTCGACGCTGGTCACGGTCGACGAGCTGCTCGAGGTATGGAACGACCGCTAACGCCGAGCCCCGTTGCCGGCGGCCAGGCCCTTCGGCCGGTCGGCCCTCCGATTAGGTGAGTGAGTCTCGAAACGACGGTGCTGGTCCGACCGTCCGCGTCCCGTCCAGCTGGATCAAGGCGTTGGTGGGCAGCTCCTCGACCGTGATGTCGGGGATGGGGAAGTTGAAGTCCTTGTACTTGCGAACCGCCGTTTGCCGGTAACGGGTCGTCGAGTGCACGGGATCGGAATCGAACTCGGGGATCACCTTGGTGCCGAAGATCTCGAGCATCTCGAGCACCTCTTCATGAGCCAGCGAGTCGGAGGGCACCCCGAAGACCAACTGGTCGCAGCCCACCTGCTGGTAGCGGGCGCACTGCTCGGCTACTTCGTCGGGCGTGCCACACAGCAGCCAACCTTCCTCGATGAGGTGGTCGAGCATGTCCTCGTTGGCAACGGTATGAGGCCGCTCCGGCCACACCGGCACTCCCTCGGCGTGGGGGATGGTGTCGTGATAGTTGCAGACCAGCGAGTAGAGGTAGCCACGCCCTCGTCGAAGTGCTGCTTCACGCGCCCGTTTGCGATCGTTGAGACAGATCACCGCATTCGTCATCATCACGTTGTCGTTCTTGAACTGCCCCAGAGGTTCCGTGCAGTTGGCCGCCCCCTCTTTGTAGGCATCGATCCGGCCCCGCAGGTTGTAGACGGGCTCGAAGTTGAAGGCGATGGCACCGATGCCGAGCTCACCGGCCTGGGTGAAGGTGGCTGGATTGCCACAGCCGACCCAGATGGGCGGATGACCCTGGCCGCGGTAGGCCTTGGGCAGGATGTTGTGAGGGTAGGGGACGATGAAGTGCTCGCCCTCGTACTGATAGTCCCGCTCCTCCCACATGCGAGGAATCTGGCGGATGACCTCGTTCCACTCTGATTTGGTCGAGTTCTTGTCGAGGATATTGAAGGCGGCGATCTCATGGCTGCCGGCCCCGCGCCCAGTCCCCCATTCGAAACGCCCTTCGAAGACGTGGTCGAGCATCATGACCCGCTCGGCGCTTCGCACGGGATGGTTGACCCGGGGCGAGAGGTTCATGATCCCGGTGCCCACATGGATGCGCTCGGTGGCGTGGGCCAGGTAGCCCATGATGATCTCCGGGGCTGACATGTGGCTGTACTCGGTGAGCGAGTGGTGCTCGCCAACCCAGACGTACTTCCAGTTGTGCTTGTCGGCTTCGATCGCGTAGGCAAGCTCGCGCCGGAACATCTCGTGCTCGCAGGTCGGGTCGAATGCGGCTGGACCGGGCAGGTAGCCGTTCATGAAGATCCCGAATTCCATGACGGGCTCCTTCCATCGGTGCCGTGAGTGCCGTCGATGCTGCCGGCGCTACCTTCGCGAGAAACTCATCGACGCGGAGGGCCGGGCGAACGCCGGCTCACGGTAACACGGGGTCCTGATAAATTGCAACGTGTTACAGATTTGTGCCTGGCTGTCCTGGTCGGAGACCCCTCCGGTCGCGGCGAGAGCCTGACTCGGGGTCGACTGCGAGGTCGATGATGTCCACCATCGATGCCCTGATCCGCGCTCGGCGGACGGACGACCGGCCGGGCCTCTACTTCGAAGGCCGAACCTGGACCCACCGTGAAGTCGTCCAGGCTCAAGCCGCCCGGGCCGCAGCCCTCCTCACCTTGCGCCGGCCGGGTCCCTTCCATGTGGCGCTGCTGCTCGACAACGTCCCCGAGTACGTCTTCTGGATGGGCGGTGCCGAGCTGGCCGGCGCGGTGATCGTCGGGGGGAACCCCACCCACCGCGGCGAGGAGCTGGCCCGCGATCTCTCCCACACGGAATGCCAGCTGCTGGTCACCGACGCCGATTATTTCGAACTCGTGCGCGGCCAGGACCTCGGCCCGGCCCTTCCTCCCGATCGGGTGCTCGTGATCGACGACCCGGCGGGTCCGGGCGGACCACAGCCGACTTCCGCCTATGGGTCATTGCTCGCGACCGTGGCCGACGCGCCACTCCCCGACCCACAGGTCACCGGGGTGACCGAAGCGTCACTTGGTTATCTCCTGTTCACCTCGGGGACCTCGGGGGCACCCAAGGCGTGCCTCTGCACCCAGGGCCGACTGGCCCGCATCGGCGAGATCGTGGCCCAGATGTTCGAGTTGAGCCCCAATGACGTGTGCTACTTGGTCATGCCACTCTTTCATTCGAACGCCCTCATGGCCGGCTGGGCGCCGGCACTGGCTGCCGGGTCGACGGCCGCTCTGCGTCGCCGCTTCAGTGCCTCGCAATTTCTTCCCGACATCCGTCGGTATGGGGTGACCTACTTCAATTACGTGGGCAAGCCACTCTCGTACATCTTGGCCACTCCCGAACAGCCCGACGACGTCGAGAATCCGCTCCGGCGCGTCTTTGGGAACGAGGCAGCGGAGGCCGATGTGGCTCGCTTCGCCGAGCGATTCGGCTGCCGCGTACAAGACGCCTACGGCTCGACCGAGGGAGGGGCGTCGGTAACCCGGACGCCGGACACGCCACGGGGAGCCCTCGGCCGGGCCCTACCGGGCACCATGGTCTGCAACCCGGAGACGGGCGTGGAATGCCCACGGGCTCTCTTCGATGAGCACGGTCGGTTGCTCAACGCCGAAGCGGCCATCGGGGAGCTCGTGAGCCAGACCGGAGGTTCCGGCTTCGAGGGGTATTGGCGCAATGCCGAAGCCGACGCGGCGCGACTGCGCAACGGCTGGTACTGGACTGGTGACCTCGCCTACCGCGACGAGAACGACTTCTTCTACTTCGCCGGGCGCGACGTTGATTGGCTGCGGGTCGACGGCGAGAACTTCGCCGCCGCTCCGGTCGAGTCCATCCTCCAGCGCCATCCCGACGTCGTGCTGGCCACCGTCTACGCCGTGCCCGACACCGTGGTCGGCGATCAGGTCATGGCCACGCTGTTGCTGCGGCAAGGTTCGGCGTTCGACCCAGACGGGTTCGATAGGTTCCTCGCCGGAGAGTCCGACATCGGGACCAAGTGGGCGCCCCGTTACGTTCGCATCGCCACCGAGCTGCCCCAGACGGCGACGACCAAGGTCCTCAAGCGGGTCCTGCGCAACGAAGGTTGGCGCTGCGCTGATCCCGTGTGGTGGCGACCCGAGAAGGGTTCGCCCTACCGCCGACTGGTCGACGTCGATGCCGACGCGTTGGACCAGGCCGTCGCCGAGCGTCACTCGGGGCGAGCCGGAGGCGCCTGACGAGCGGATCGCTGTCGGGATCCGGTGGCTCGCTGGGTCGGGACTGTCACTCCTCAGTCCCGACCCGAGTCGAGCCCGGTCGCCGTCGACGTCAGCCGACGGCGATTCCCTCCAGGCCGGTGTGACCTGGCAACTCGGTCGTGACCGAGCCGATGAAGCTGAGCGAGCCCGACGGTTGAACGGCGAAGGCATCGAGCAGGTCACTACCGCCAGTCTCGACGTAGAGGTTGCGGCCGTCGGGGGACGATGCCAGGTCGACGGGCCCGACGTCCGTTGACGTGGTGCTCACGATGGTCGGCACCCCGTTCCATCCGATGCTGTAGCCGGTCAACGTGTTGGACCCGGCGTTGGCGCCGTAGAAGAAGCTGCCGGCGCTGGTCACCCAGCACAGTGCCGCCTCACCGTTCGTGGTCGAGGCCTGCTCGGCGATGCTGCCATTGGCCTTGACCACATAGGTGGTGAGAGCGCTCGTTTTCGCCTCCGCGACGACAAGGTCGCCGGCGCGGTCGAAGGTGAACCCGAACGGGACGGGAGTGGCCGACGGGTTGGCGACGGGAGCCGAGAGGCTGCCCGATGGCCCGACGTTGAGCACGTCGATGTCACTTCCGTTGGCCTTGGTGGTGACGACGAGCTGGTCACCGTTCGGCGTGAATCCGATCTGGCCCGGGGTGTTGAGGTACGGAGGCGTGAGCCCGGGTGTGAGACCGAGGGAGTGGGCGCTTCCCGGGATGGGGGTGAGGCTGTTGGCGTAGTAGCCCTGCACCTCGCCCGTGCCCCCGGCATTCAGAACGTAGATGAGGTCACCACGAACGGCCACACTCACCGGCGTTGTCCCTCCGGAGGGCACCACTCGTCGGAATCCGAGGAATGGTCCGAACGAGCGGAAGGTCGTGATCGAGTTGCTACCGCCGTTCACGGCGACGAGGAGCCCGTCGGTTGAGTCAAAGGCCAGGCTTCCCTGCGAAGCGAGGTCGTCGACCACTGCCCCACCGATGACCACTCCATCGCCCCCGGTGTTGACTCGCGCCACCTGGTGGAGCACCCCGTTCGGTCCCGGTTGGTAGGACACGATCTGGTTGCCAGTCGGGTCGTTGGTCTGGACGAAGACGGGGGCGCCACTCGGGAACCAAGAGCCGGCACCGGCCGCCGCTACCGGCAGGCAGAGGGCGACAATGGCGGCGCTGGCGCCGCCCAAGGCGGCCAACGTGAAGATTCGCTTCATGAATTCTCCTTGTGTGATGAGACGGTCTCGGTCAACACGGCCGACCGCGACGGGTCGCCCGAGCACTGTCCGATGAACGGGCGCCCGCGTTACACAACGAATGAGATCCCGACGCCGGGAGGTGGGATGGTTGGCGGTGGATGGTGGGGTGGGGTGGGGGGGGTGGGCGGTGGGCGGTGGGCGGTGGGCGGTGGGCGGTGCGTTCGTTTTGCCACCTCGCGTGCTCGTCGACGCGCCATCCGCTGTAACACCGGTCGCCGAGCGCAGACTGACTACACAGTGTGCGGACGGTCACGAACCAACCGGTTCTCCCTACGATGGAAACCAATGCAGCCGTCGGTGCCGCGAAGACTTCACCCGATCCCGCGCGTAACCTCCGAACCGTGGAGAGCGACGTCCAGCTTCTCGAACGGCTGCGGGCCGGTGACGAGGCGGCCTTCGTGATCCTCGTTGGGCGCTATCAGGCCTCCCTTCTCCGTGTCGCCCGTGCCTACGTCCCGAGCAGCGCCGTCGCCGAGGAAGCGGTACAGGAGACGTGGATGGGAGTGATCCGCGGTATCGCTGGCTTCGAGGGCCGCTCTTCGTTCAAGACATGGCTGTTCCGCATCTTGGTCAACCGGGCGCGCACGCTCGGGAGCTCCGAACTGCGCACCATTCCGATCGACGATCCCGAGCCTGCGGTCGACCCTGCTCGATTCGATGCGTCCGGCGCCTGGACGCTCCCGCCCGAACCCTGGGAGTCGGTCGTCGACGAACGGCTCATAGCTGAGAGCTGGCTGCCCTGTATCCGTTCCGCACTCGATGGACTTCCACCCCGGCAACGTGAGGTGGTGGTGTTGCGAGACGTCGAGGGAATGGCGAGTGACGACGTCTGCGACGTGCTCGGTATCAGCGAAGGCAACCAGCGGGTCCTCCTCCACCGCGGGCGAAGCAAACTCCGTTCGCAGCTCGAGGGCGAGCTCTCTCGAAGGGGCCGATGAGCATGCCCCTACGACTACGACGCCGGAACGACCTCGTCTGCCAACAGGTCGTGGAACTGGTCACCGACTACCTCGAGGAGACCATGTCGCGTTCCGAACGCCGGCGCTTCGACGCTCACCTCCGCTCCTGTCCGAATTGTTCGGCCTATCTCCGCCAGATGCAGGCCACTATCCGAGCGATGGGCCGTCTATCCAGCGAGGACATCTCCCCCGCCGCGCTCGACGAGCTGACCGAAATGTTCCGGCATTGGCGGACCGAAGGCACCGAGCCATTGGAAGGTCCGGAACGTTAGTTGTACTTGGGAACTGCACTCATGCGCCGATCGCGCAGGTGAGCTCCCGACGCCGGTTGGGCCGGAACGTGACCCACTGATCCGGTCGGAAACTGCAAGTCTGGCGTAGCGCTACGAGCCTGCTAACACGAAGAACTCGAGTTGGATGTTGTCCGGGTCACGAAAGGCCAGCCCCGACCCGTACCATTCATCGACAATCTGGCCATGTTCGATGCCCAGTGCATCGAGCCGTACCGGCCACGACTCGAGTTCCTCCCGATTCGTGCAGCCGAAGGCAATATGGTCGAGCCCGATTCGTAACTCGTCAAACGCATCGCTTTCGCGGTGAAGCTGGTGCTCGTGGATGGCGAACACCGGCTCGAACCAGATGGCAGCTCGATAGGTCTTCTCGTCGATGACGACAGCTGGCGGCGCCTCGAAGAGCCGCTCGTACCATTGGACGCTTCGATCCAGATCAGCAACCGTCAAAGCAAAGTGATTCAGGGGCGGAAACGCTGGCATGCCGGGAACGATACTTGTGCTCCCTGTGTCCGCAGTGAGTTACCCCGGCAATATCGCACCCCCGGCGTGGGTAACGTACGTAGCGAAAGAGCCGCCTCGAACCACCTCGAATGGAGGACGACGTGGGCACGCAGGGGGAGCAAACGGCGCGCCTTGTCTGGCAGTACGGCGAGCCGATTCACGCCGTGGTCTTCTTCGCCCCGGAGACTCGTGCCGCAACGGACAAGCTCGGGCTCAAGGGTGGCTGGATGAGCTACTTCGGCTGCCGGGCTGCACCGCTCGGCGCCGTACCGGCGGCCGTAGTGACCTCGATCTTCTACGGCTTTCACCCACGACGGGTCGAACGAGCCATCCCCGACGCTTGGGCTTGTGCCGAGCCACGACAGCTGCTCGACGCTCGCCTCTCGGCGATGGATGCCGCGCTTGGTCGACTGCTGGGGGACGCCACCGATGGGCCCGAGGTCAGGCGAGCTGCGTCCCTCGCCTCAGCTGCAATCCAGTCGGCTGACTTCTCCGGGCGGCCGCTCGGAGCGGCGAACGCCGCTCTGGACGAACCGGGTCCACCCCACCTCCAGCTCTGGCAGGCCCTCGGTGCGATGCGTGAGCATCGAGGCGATGGCCATGTCACGTGCCTCGTCGCCAATCAGGTCAACCCGTGCGAGTCGCTCGTCATGCAAGCGGCGACTGGCCGCTCCGAAGGAGAGAGTCTTCGCGTCAACCGCGGCTGGTCCGATGAAGAGTGGCAAACGGCCGTCACGCATCTTCGTGAGCGGGGATGGCTCGACGACACCGACCGACCCACTCCGGTCGGCACCAGGGCCCGCGACGCCATCGAAGCCGAAACCGATCGATTAGCCGCGCCCCTGGTCGCCACCCTTGGCGACCGGGCAGTTGACCTCGTGGAGGCGATGCGTCCGATTGCCGAACGGATCATGGCGGCTGGTGAGGTGCCCAAGCTCAACAACATGGGCCTGCCCTGGCCGAGTACGTAGCGCCGCGCAACGCTGCTATCGCAGAGCATTCCCTTTGCCGCGTACAGCTCATATGACCTGGCTGCTTCGTCCAGTTGTACCGATTCAGCACTGGGGAGAGTCCACTGCATGCCCAGCAGCGACCGGGGCATCCGCACTCGGCGTCGCCATTCTCCCCGTCGCCTGACAACCCCTGGTCAGCTCGCGCCACCTCGACCGCGTACTCACGAGCGTCTCGACGTCCCTTTGGCTAGCATCCGTTGTGGTGCTCTGCGACGGGTGCACCGTGAGGTGCGAACGGCGCGGTATCGGTCCGGAGACATCGAAGAAGGAGAGAAGCCCAGTGAGACGACGGGTAATGGCGGCGCTATCCGCAGCCTTAATCGCAAGCGGCTTTACGGTTGTTTTGATTGCAACCCCGGCCTATGCGGGTGTCCCTGCGACCGGAGTGATCACCTGCAACATGGTTACCTCTTCGACGTCCTCTTTTGGAACGGTGACTCGGGGGCTGAGCTCGACGGGGACCGCCGCCTCGGTCAAGGTCAAGTTCGCGGCGACGTTCACGTGTTCTACTCCCCAAGCGGTCACCTCTCCCGCGGGTGTTGTCGTGACGGGCGGAACTTTGAAAGGAACGGCCAAATACGTCGCCGCTTCCACCTCTCAGCCCGCGAACACGTGCACGGACTTCAACGGCATCGATCTTCTGAGCCTCGGTGGGGTCGTGATCAAATGGACCCAATCGCCCAGTACGCCACACATCACTCCGACCGCAATCAAATATGTCAACGTCGGTGCGGGAACAGTGTCCGGCGGGGTGATCACCCTGGCCGGAACACCGACTCAAGCGATCAAGGGCCCGGGCTCGTTTGGTACGCCCAATCCGCCCAACACGGTGCAGCTGGTCACGAATCTGCCTCCCGTGTCGTCGTGCCCGTTGCGACTCCCCCACACACGCCTTTCGTCATCACCGGCGGGACCATCAACGTCTGAGACGGGTGCGACTCGCTTCTGGGGCTCGTGTCCTGCGGCCCGTGCTCCCGTTGGCTACGAGTCGACGCCGAGGACGAGACCACTCGTCGGCACTCCCGTGCCGGCCGTCACGAGAACGTGGTGCACATCGTCCACTTGATTGACCGAGGTACCGCGCACCTGGCGCGCGCCCTCGGCGATCCCGTTCATTCCGTGGAGGTAGGCCTCGCCGAGCTGGCCTCCGTGGGTGTTGATCGGTAGTCCGCCTCCGATCTCGATGTTCCCGTCGCGGATGAAATCCTTGGCCTCTCCCTTGCCACAGAAGCCGAGCTCTTCGAGTTGGTAGAGGACATAGGGGGTGAAGTGGTCGTAGAGCACGGCCGTCTGAATGTCGGCCGGACCCAGACCAGAGGTCTGCCAGAGCTGCCGCGCCACCACCGCCATCTCGTCGAGCCCGGTGAGGTCGCCGGTGTAGTACGAGGTCATCATCTCCTGGCCTCGTCCGGATCCTTGGGCCGCGGCTTCGATCACCACCGGCGGATTCGGTAGGTCGCGGGCACGCTCGAGCGAGGTAACGACGAGCGCCTGTCCCCCGTCGGTCTCTTGACAGCAGTCGAGAAGGCGGAGAGGCTCGACGATCCACCGCGACGCCTGGTGGTCTTCGAGGGTGATCGGCTTCTCGTAGAACCAGGCTTTCGGGTTGTTGGCCGCGTGCTTCCGGTCGGCCACCGCCACCCGTCCGAGGTCCTCGGAGGTCGCGCCGGTCTCGTGCAGATAACGCTGTGCGGCCATGGCCACCCACTGGGCCGGGGTCAGCAGTCCGAAGGGCGCGTACCAGGCGAAACTGGCCGTCTCGGCGTTCGGGGCCGGCGGCCGATTCTGGACCCCGGCCCCGAATCGGTTGCCCGACCGTTCGTTGAAAGCCCGGTAGCACACCACCACGTCTGCCACCCCGGCATCGATGGCCATCGCCGCCTGCTGGATGGTGGCGCAACCCGCGCCACCGCCGTAATGGATGCGACTGAAAAAGGAGAGCTCGCCGATACCCAAGCTGCGGGCCACCTCGATCTCGGGATTGGTGTCGGCGCTAAAGGTGACGAGGCCGTCGACCTCGGCGGGCTCGATGCCGGCATCACGCAGAGCCAGGTCCGTCGCCTCCGCGGCCAGACGAAGCTCACTTCGGCCCGACTCCTTGGAGAACTCGGTGGCACCCAGGCCCACGATGGCCGTTCGACCGGCGAACGAGTGGCGAGTTCCACTCACGGCCCGTCCTCCACTTTCGGTCCGAGGTCCAGCGTCGGCATCAGCTGATGTGGCAGTCGGAGTCGCCCTAACTGCTCGGTGCCTCGTACCTGTCGGATCCTTAGCTGGACGCTCATGGGACCGGCGACTTGCGGCCGGGCAGGCGGACCCGTGCCGTGCCGCTCACGTGATCTCCCAGGCTGTTGGCACCGCGCAGCGTGACCTCGACGCCGCCGTAACCGTCCTCGGCCGGCGCCTCATCCCGGTCGGTCACCGAGCCGGAGAGGACCATGGTGTCGTCGGGGTAGTTGGGGGCTCCCAACCGGATGTTCACGTCGGTGAGGACGCCGCCGGGCCCCGTCCAGTCCGTCACGTAGCGCCCGACCAGTCCGTTGGTCGAGATGATGTTCATGAAAATGTCCTTCGACCCGCGGGCGACAGCGAGGGTGTGGTCGTGATGGACGTCCTGATAATCGCGGGTGGCGATCGCCGTCGAGACGATCAGAGTGCGGGTGAGAGGGATCTCGAGGACCGGCAGGACGTCGCCGATCTTGGTGTCCTCGAAACGCAACGTCGTCTGTCGCGGAGCCGGAGTCTGCGCTTCCGCCGTCATGGCCGGCTCCCGGTCGATGGATCCTGTCGAACTGCCTCGACCACCTGGCGTCCGAGCCGCGCCAACAGGGCGCTCGACGGTCCCAACATGAGCTCGAGCTGCTTTCCCCAGAGGAAGTAGCGATGGATGGGGTAACTGATATCGGCCCCGATGCCGCCATGGAGGTGCTGGGTGGCATGGACAGCCCGCTGCCCAGCGTCGCTGGCGAACCACGAGGCCACCGAAACCGCTCGCTCGGCGTCGAGACCCTGACCGAGGCGCCAGGCCGCTTGCCACATGGTGACCCGAACCGACTCGGTGTCGATGGCGGCGTCGGCCACCCGGAGCATCGTCCCCTGGAAGGTGGAGAGCGGCCGGCCGAACTGTTGCCGGCCATTGAGGTATGCGGCCGTCTGAGCCACCGCCGACTCGCACACCCCGACCTGGATGGCGCAAAGCCCGGTCCGCGCCCGATCGAACATCCAATCCAGGGCTGCCCGACTTGGCTCCGGCTCGCCGGCGGCCAACAGACGCTCGGTGGGAACGGCCACCCCGTCGAAGTGGAGGTGAGGATGGACTTCGCGATTGGTGGTCACCGCCCGCTCGATAGACACGCTCGGTGACCGGGGATCGACAACTCCGATGACCACGCTGCCGTCGGCGAGCGCCGCCGGCACGAGCACGGCGTCGGCCACGTGGGCGAAGGGAACGGCGAGCGCCGTCCCGGAGAGGAGCACACCTCCGGGACCTTTGATGGCGGTTACCAACGGCCGGCCGATCCCGCCGGCATTGACATTGGCGAGTCCGTCGGCCAAGGCGGCAGTGAGGACCACCTCACCACGAATCACGCCAGGCAAGAGCGAGCTCTGTACGGGCTCCGAGGCGAACGCGGCCAACGGCATGGCGCCGAGGACAACCGTGGCCCACAGAGGCAACGGTGCCACGACACGACCTTGCGACTCGAGAACGATGGCCGCCTCGACCATCCCGTATCCGCCTCCACCCCAGGCCTCAGGAATGCTCAGGCCGAGGAGGTCGGCCTCGGCCAGCTGGGCCCATAGCTCCCGGTCGAAACGGTCATCGGAAGCCTCGATCTTCTGGATCCGCTCGGGCGCGACCTGGTTGGCGAAGATCCCGTCGGCCGCCTCGACCACTGCGCTCTGCACTTCGTCGAAGGTGAACTCCATCAACGGCTCCCAGTTGTAGCTGGACGGAAGACCGGCAGGGTCAGCTCCTCATCGAAGGCCTCGAAATGGGCGACGACCGGTAGGCCGATCTTCACCTCCGAGGGCGTGACCTCCGACAGATTGGCCACGAGCCGGGTCCCTTCCTCGAGCTCGACGAGGGCCACGACCAGGGGGTAGTCGAAGGAAGGGACCTGTGGGTAGTGATTGACGACGTAGCTGTAGACAACACCGCGACCCGATGCCGTCAGCGTGTCCCACTCGAACGAACGGCACTTCGCGCACGACGGGCGGGGAGGGTGGCGCAGGGTCCCGCAGTTGGTGCATCGCTGGATCAGAAGCTTGCCCTCGCGGGCGCCGTCAAAGAAGAAACGGTTGTCCTGGGTGAGCGCGGGTCGGGGTCGTCTCGGACGGGCCGGCTCGGTGGCCGGTGCAGACACCACCGAGGTCGCGCCGTCGGCCGCGCCTTCGTCGCGCGCCACCGGTTTGAATTTCGAGGATCCGGAAGAGCATGGTGCCGACCAGTTCGCCGTGCTCGTCGTGGTACTCGAGCCGGGTGGTGATGAAGTGGCCGAGCCCGAGTGCCGTCTTCTTCTCCGAAGACACCGCGGCGATGGTCGACGTGACCGACAAGGCGTCGCCCAAGAGGATCGAACGCTCATAGTGCTGGTCACAGTTGGTGGCCACCACAGAAGTGAACCCTGCTTCGTCGAGCAGTGACATGAGATTGTCGGTCGGTGAGTCCGAACGTGGTGACCGGCCCTCAGACCTCGCCGCCTCCACTTCGAGGGAAATCCGCAAACCGCGCATGATCCACGCCTGCAGCATGGTCGGGGGCGCAACGATGCCAGGGAACCCGAACCGGCGGGCGGCCTCTTCGTCCACGTAGACCGGGTTGAAGTCACCCATGGCCTCGACCCAGTGTCGGATCATGGGCAGGTTGACCGGGTCCGGGGCCCGGTTGGGCTCGCCGGCGACCATCCCGACGAAAGCCTGCAGCTTCTCGTCGAGCGCCGTACCCGTGGCGGCCGGTTCGCCCGATGGCTCGGCGCTCATCGCGGAGCTCTCTTCATCCCGAGCCCTGCCGTCGCCAAGATTTCGCGCTGCACCTCGTTCACGCCCCCACCAAACGTGTTGATTTGCGCCGAGCGACCCGCTCGCTCGAGCTCACCGGCGAGAACCGCCCCCGGTTCACCAGGTCGCAGGTAGCCGGCGGCACCGACGACGCCGAGGAGGCGACGCAGGATCTCGAGCGTGGACTCGGTGCCGAAGACCTTGACGGCGGATGAGTCACCGGGGCCGAGGGTGTCGTCGGCCACGGCGCTCGTCATCCGCCAGTTGAGCAGCTTCTGGGCCTCGAGGAGGGCGTAGCTCCGAGCCAAGTCCTCTTGCACCCATGGCGCCTCGGCCACGCCATGGTCGACGGCCCACGCTGCCGTCTCCACCCACATCCGGTCGGCCAGCGCCCCCACCGCCGCCAGGCCCACCCGCTCGTGATTGAGCTGGCCGGTGATGAGCCGCCAGCCTTCGTTGAGCTCGCCCACCAGCGCAGTCCTCGGAACTCGAACGCCGTCGTAGTACGAGGCGGTGGTCGCCATTCCGGCCACGGTCACGATGGGAGTACACGAGAAGCCGGCCACCGACGTCGGCACCAGGAAAACGGAGATGCCCTTGTGCTTGGGGGCGTCAGGGTCGGTCCTCGTGGCGAGCCAGATGTAGTCGGCTTGGTCAGCCCCGCTCGTGAACACCTTGTTGCCGTCGATCACCCACTCGTCGCCGTCGAGCACAGCCCGAGTGCGAAGGGAAGCGAGGTCTGTGCCCGCCTCGGGCTCCGTGTAGCCGATGGCAAAGTTGATCTCACCGGCCAGGATGCCGGAAAGGAAGAACTTCTTCTGTTCGTCACTGCCGTGGCGCATGATCATGGGCCCGACGGTATTGAGAGTCACGAACGGGAAGGGTGCCCGGGCCCGCTGCACCTCGGTGAAGAAGATGAACTGGTCCGATACGGGACGGCCTTGGCCGCCGAACTCGGTCGGCCATCCGATGCCCAGCCATCCATCGGTTCCCATCTGACGGACGACGGAGCGGAAGGTGGCCCCGCCCTCCGACTCGCTGTCTAAGGCGTCGCGAACCTGTCGAGTGACCAGCCGGTCGAAATAGGCCCGCAACTCGGTCCTCAGCGCCTGTTGCTGCGGGGTCTCCTCGAGGTACATGGCCTGCCGTCTCTCCTCACCAGGTTGATGCATCTGGGACCCGATCCCGCCCTCCGGGCCGGCGCACGAGCCTGCCTTGACCGGCCCGACCGGGGTCGTTCGGCACCGAATGATCCACGTCCTCAGGAGACCCTTCCCGCCGGGGTCGCCGCACGGTCAGAGCCCCCTAGCAGGTGCCCAGCATGGCACCGGCTACGTGCGGCTACCGTATGATAACTGATACACGTTCTAAAAATGCCAGGGAACGCCACCGGCGGGCAGTGTGGTGAGCGTCTCTACGGCACCGGCGGTCGCCGCAAGGGGTTCGAATGGAATTGACCGAGATCAACCTCTGCGACCCTGACAATTTCGTCGCCGGGGTACCCCACGAGTGGTTCGCCCAGCTCCGCCGCGAAGCACCCGTTTACTGGCACCCCGACCCCGACAGTTTCGGGGGCGGCTTCTGGGCGGTCACCCGCTTCGAAGACGCGGTGATGGTCAACCGGGACTTCGAGCACTTCTCGTCGCATCGGGCGGCCACGCTGTTCCACGACTTCGACGAAGAGGTGCTGGCCCAGCAGCGGATGATGATGTTGAACATGGACCCGCCGATGCATACCCGCTACCGGCGACTGGTCAACAAAGGCTTCACCCCCCGAATGATCCGGGAGCTCGAGGAGAAGGTGGTGGCCTCGGCCGACACCATCATCGACGCCGTGTGCGAAACCGGCTCGGCTGACTTCGTCGAGCAGATCTCCGCTGAACTGCCGTTGCAGGTGATCGCCGATCTCATGGGAGTCCCGCAGGAAGACCGCCATCTCGTCTTCGACTGGTCCAATCGCATGATCGGATCCGAGGATCCCGAATACCAGGTCAGTGCCGAAGCCCCCACCCAAGCGTCGCTCGAGCTCTACGCTTACGCAGACGAGTTGTGCCAAAAGAAGCGGCTCGACCCACACGAAGACCTCTTCAGTGTCCTGACCCAGGCCGAAGTCGAGGGTGACCAGCTTTCCCAGCTCGAGCTGGACCTCTTCTTCCTGTTGTTAGCAGTGGCCGGCAACGAGACGACTCGCAACCTCATTTCCGGGGCCATGGTCGCCTTCTTCGAACACCCCGATCAATGGGACAAGCTCCTGGCTGACCGGTCACTTCTGCCCTCGGCCATCGAGGAGATGCTGCGATTCGTCTCCCCGGTGATGCACTTTCGGCGCCAGGCAACCTCGGATGTGACCATCGGTGACCAGAAGGTGTCGGAAGGCGACAAGATCATCTTCTGGCACGTGTCGGCCAACCGAGACGAGTCGGTCTTCCAAGATCCCAACGCCTTCGATGTCGCCCGTAGTCCCAACAACCACATGGCCTTCGGCGGCGGCGGTCCCCACTTCTGCCTGGGCGCCAACCTGGCCCGCATGGAGATTCGCGTCATGTACGACCGCCTCCTCGAGCGGATCCCCGACATTCGACTCGACGGCGAGGTCCAGCGGCTTCGCTCCAACTTCATCAACGGCGTAAAGCACATCCCGGTCGCCTTCACCCCGTCGGCTCCGCTCGGCCGCTAGCCCGCGCCGGCCTGGATTTCGAGCGTCGTCGAGCGGTAGAAGGGACACCATCGTGCGCTTTCACCTGGCGCTTCAGTTCCTCCCCCTCGACGAGGCGGTCGCACTCGGAACGGCTGCAGACCGCTTTGGCTACCAGGGCGTGTACATGTCCGACCACCTGTTCAACCCGAAGGATCTGAAGTCGCGATACACCTACTCCGAGGTGCCTGACGGTTCGCCGTTCTGGCCCAAGGAGACGGAATGGCCCGACACCATGTGCCTCATCTCGGCACTGGCCGCCGTGACCGCGACGGTTACCTTCACGACAGGCGTCTACATCGCACCGGTACGAGATCTCATCACCGTGGCGAAGACGGTCGGCACCGCCGTCGCCCTCTCGCACGACCGGATCCGCCTCGGAGTCGGCGTCGGCTGGTGCGAGGAGGAGTACATCCAGACCGGTCAGGACTTCCACACTCGCGGCAAGCGTCTCGACGACATGATCCCCGCATTGCGGGCCCTCTGGAAGGGTGGATGGGTCGAGTACCACGGCACGTATTACGACGTACCGCTCTGTCAGATGAACCCGGGGCCGACTCGGCCCGTGCCCATCCTGTGCGGTGGCGATTCGCCCGCCGCTCTCCGGCGAGCCACCACCGCATGCGACGGGTGGCTCAACACGGGAGCGGCACCTGCAGATCTGGCCTTCACGCAGGTCAAGACGGTGCTGGAGGCTCTCGACCAGGCCGGCCGAAACGGCGACGACTTCGCCGTATACATCGCGCTGAGCGAGAACCCCGATCTCGATCTCTATCGACGGCTCGAGGATGCCGGGGTCACCGATCTGCTCTGTGCCCCATGGTTCGCGGTTCTCCCTGCTCCGGGCGCGCCCGAGTCGTCGGTACGCGAGCAGCGCATCGAGCTGTGCGGCGAGTTTGCGGAGCAGTTCATCGCAAAGATGGCGTGACGACGTCCGCAATTGCATGGCGCCCGGGCCGCTCGGCGGCGGCTCGAGCGCTGGCGCTGGCGTTGGCGTTGGCGTTGGCGGCCCCGTCGGTTGCAATGGTGGCGTCGGAAGCCGAAGCTGCTGGTGGGAGCATCGGAGATATCCAACGGAGGATCCCATGAAGAACATGAAGCTTGGACTGCAGCTCGGCTATTGGGGATCAGGACCCCCACCCGGCGCCGGCGAACAGGTGGCCGCGGCCGAGCGCCTGGGGCTCGACTCCATATGGACGGCGGAGGCCTACGGCTCCGATGCGCTGACTCCGCTCGCCTGGTGGGGATCCCACACCACGCGAGTTCGGCTGGGCACCGCCATCTGTCAGCTCTCGGCCCGGACCCCTACGGCCATGGGGATGGCCGCCATCACGCTGGACCACCTGACCGAGGGCCGGTTCGTGCTGGGCCTCGGTGTTTCCGGGCCGCAGGTGGTCGAGGGCTGGTACGGCCAGTCGTTCGAGAAGCCGTTGGCCCGTACTCGGGAGTACATCGACATCTTCCGAAAGGTGGTTGCCCGCCGTGAGCCGGTGACGAGCCCCGGGCCGCACTACCCCCTCCCCTATCCGGGCGGAACCGGGCTCGGGAAGCCACTCAAGGCCATCGTGCATCCCCGACGCCCGGAGATCCCGATCATCCTGGGGGCCGAGGGACCGAAGAACGTGGCTCTGGCGGCGGAGATCGCCGACGGGTGGTTCCCCATCTTCTTCTCGCCCAACGCGGTCAAAGCCTTCGAGCCAGCGCTGGCTGAAGGATTCGCCAAGCCCGGAGCACGGCACAGCGCCGACGACTTCGAGGTCATCGCCTTTGCGCCCACAATCATCGCCGACGACATCGAGCGGGCCGCCGACGCCTACCGACCGATGATCGCCTTGTACATCGGAGGCATGGGGGCCAAGTCGATGAACTTCCACTTCGACGTCTTTGCCCGCATGGGCTACGAAGCCGAGGCCACGAAGATCCAGGAGCTCTACCTAGCCGGCCACAAGGACGAAGCCGCTGCCGCTGTCCCCACCCGGCTCATCGAGGACACGGCTCTGATCGGTCCCAAGGAGAAGATCCGCGACGAACTGGAAGCCTGGCGCGAGTCGATCGCCACCACGCTGCTCGTTGCTGGGGGCCCAGCCGAACTCGAGACGATGGCCGAGCTAGTTCTCTGAGGTCCGGACGCACGCTCGTCTACGGAATTGCGTGACAAGGCTGGCAGTCCTTCGGTTGATAACCCGGTGCCGTCGGTGTAGTGCTGGCGGAGGCGCCGAACCGATGCCTGCGAGGAGCGACGAACGTTCAATCCCCCCCGACTGTCCGGAGGCTTCGTGGTGGGACTCGACTACTTGCCCGCCGCCGACTGAGCGATCGGTAAAGCGCGAGGGTGCTCGGATGCACCGAATCGAGCGGCTCGACATCGTCAGCGACGAGTCGGACCAGCTCTGCCATCGTTGCTTCGACGCCCGCTGGATTTCCGGACGCATCCGCTATCCGCATCAACATGCGGTAGAGACGCTCGTCGTAGGGGCTCACAAGGAGACCCTTGCGAGCCGCCCATTCGGCTAAGCCTGTGTCGCCGATCCGCAAACTGGCGCCTGCTAGACGACCGCTCAGATCGACCACTGTCGCTTCAATCGCCGGCGCGATCCCCTCGAGGACTGGCCAGTCCGAGGCACGAAGTCCTTCGAACGGCCGGCCACGTACCAGTCCAATGGCGGCACGCCAGCACCTCGGGCTATCTGCTTCGCACAGTGCTACGAAGCGGTCCCAGTCGGTGCCGACCGTCGGTGCAAGACAGAGCCGACCGTGCGACCGGGGAAGATGATCCTCTCCCTCCCGATTCTGTCCGAGAGCTCTACGAGCCACCGATGCCGTCGAATGGAGGCTGGAAGGCGCCATGAGTCGGTCTGGCCATAGTGCTGTCGCCCAGGCTTCATTGGTGACGCCTTTCGGATGCATCGCCAGATAAACGACGAGCTCCTTGGCCCACGCTCGAGTGAATGAGCGGAGCGCGCCCCTGACCTCGATCGGTCCGAGAACAGCCACCTCCACCTCGACGGCATCACACTCTTCAGGTTCACGGCCTCGTCCTGTCGACTCAGCGGGCGCAACGAATGACGGTAGGGATGATCGAGACCCAACCCGGTCTGGCGACAACGATGCCGGCAGAACCAGCGGCGGCGGTTCGACGTCACCCGCTCCCGTCTCGCCGGCACCTGCGTTCTGATCGGAGTCCGGCTCCGACTCCGGCTCCGGCTCCGGTTCCGGCAGCCGAATGGTCAAGAGGTCATATGGGGCAATCGCCCGTGCCACGGACTGCCGGTTGGACGCCATGTCGATGAGTGCTCCGACCTCCTTGAGCTCGGCTGAATCGATGAGCTGGGGCTCGACCACCGAACCAAGCAACCGCATTGATGTCCGAATACGATCCGCTGTGATCCGGAGGGTGTGAAGTGCAGTCGCTACCGGACCTACGGCCACGACAACTGCCCCGCATGCCGGATCGGCAGCGATCTCGACGATGTCGAGGATGGCTCTTCGGGCTACGGCGGGCCCGCAGATGACGACGAGTGGCTCCCACTGGCCCCTGCTCCCCCAACACCTCGCCTCGGCATACGAGTTGAGCCCCGCCCTCTGCAGCATGTTCCGGCCTCGTCGGGCCCGATCCTCAAGGTCGTCGACGATCTGATCCGTATACGGCAGCGACATCGTGCGAGGAAACCGCTCAAACTCGCTTCCGAACCCGACAAGGACGGTGTCGAACTGACCAGCCCAGTAGGACGTCGCCAGCTCGAGGGACAGCGCTCTGACGAAATCCTCGCCGGCGCGGCTGTCGCCGTCTATGGCGAGTGATCCCAGCGGCTCGAGATTAGCCATGACGAGAAGGTTGTCGTCATTGCGACCGGCCGAGACCAGGAGCGGAGCCGGAGCAGCGGTAGTGAGATCCCGACAGTCGCCTTGGAGCTGTTCACGAAGGACCATGAACTCGCCATCGCTACCTGCCGAACGCGCAAGAAGAATCTCGACCTCATCATCGCTGACTCTGGCGCCGATGACTGTCGGCATCCCGGCTGGGTCAACCGAATGGGTTTGTACCAACAGGCGGACCGCCGAGTCGACGTCATCGGCGATCTGGTGATCATCGCCCAGCCGGATCCGTCGCTCGATCAGGCTGGTCGCTTCCACTGGGAGACGGATCGAATTCGCCCGACCGACGGTAACGCTGCTGCACCCGTCGCATGCGATCAAGTAGGGATGCGACACCCTCGCCGACGACACCTGCGCCAAACGGAGCCAACGGCAGGTTGGGTGAGTTTGGTGCCGCAGGTCCCGATGGATGCAGACAGGGTGACGGTGACGACCGGACAGGGTGAAGAACGGTTCCCGTCACGGGCACCCGACCGGACGTCGGCCCTCGAGTCAACGCTCCGCTGTAGGCAGCACCCGGATGCGCATTGTCTGGTAGGAGGAGCTGCCAACCCGGGGTGATCCAGTGTCGCGCATCAAGCTGGCGACCGTCGGCTTGCCGGAGCCCGTAGTTGAGATTGGCGATCTCGCGCCATCGAGTCGCGGAGCCCAGCTCGTCGTGGGCGATCGACCACAACGTCTCTCGGGGCATAACGACATGTCGACGCGCTGCGAACTTGGGCCGTGACGTGGCACCAGGGACTTCGTCGCTTTGGGTAGCTAGCGGCGGAGTCTCTTCGCGCCCTTCGAAAGGTGTGGTTCCGCAGTCTGAAGCAGCCCGCGCCGGCTCTGATGTCTCTCTTACCCCTGGTGTAGACAATGTTCCTTCGGTCGTCGGACCGATTCGAATACTCGGTTGCGCAAGGGATCCATTCGACTCAGCTCCAGTGGCAACCGTCTGCCAGTAGTCGTCAAGGTCAGAGATCACTGGAATCGACCTCATCGGCTGAGTCGCGACTGGATGTCGCGTCGGCCCGGCCCCGGCTGGCGTTCGGCTCAGCGCAGCGACGGTCAGGGCGGTGCCAACGAGGCATGCGGCGATCGACTGCATCGTCCGGCTGCCCGGCAGACGCGCTCGTGGCCGTCCGGAGATCAAGGTCGTGATCTCGATCAGTACGCACAGCGCCATCCACAGCCATGCGATCCACGCCAATACCGACGCGGAGTGTCCGAGCCAATGGCTAATCGATCGTGGATCGACTCCTCCGCTGACGGCGAGATGTCGCCCAGCGGGGAGTCCCCAATCTCGGAATGGCCATCCCGCGGTAGACCACAACACGATGGGCACGGCAACCATCAATGCGGTCAGCGCAAGGGTCGAGGCCAATGAGTACAGGAATCGTCCATTCGGAACCTCAACGGGGACGCCATATCCACCGACCCGACTCCGGTGAGGTCCGGTGCCTCGGCCGCCGATCATGGGGTGTCTGTGACGCCGGAGACATCGACCGCCGATGCCGACGCCGACACCGGGAGGCTGTTGATGCCTACGATGCCCAGAATTGCGGTGGGAACTCGGTACTGCACCCGCACGGTCACGGTCTGTCCGACCGCCGTGGCGATGCCTGGATGTCCGCTTGCCACGGTGAACGCTTCCGCAACGGCGATGGCTTGCTGATCGTCCAGCTGCACGGAGCCAGATCGAAGCGCGGCCACCGATAGAGCCCCGGCACCGGCCCGAGCGGCCTGCTCGGCCTCGTCCACTGCGCTTTGGTGAGCGCTCACCTGGGTCCCCCCATCGAGGACCATGCCCATCAGCACGAAAATGGCGACGAGCAGCAACATCGAGAACGCCGTAATCGAGCCACGATCCTCGCGCTCACCGATCGCCCGAGGGATCTCGCCGAGGGTCACTGCACCGACCTGTACGGGTCGATGGGAGCGGTCGCCGATGCGCGGACGATGGTCGATCCCGGCACGCCGGGGAAAGAAAGATCCGACAGGTTCACGTTGCACGCCACCTCAACGGTTACCGATCCCCCGGGCACAAAGCGGCTCACGTCGACGGAGACTCCTCCTCCTGAACACGTGTGTGTCCGATCGAAGAGATCGAGCGTGGCATGCTGAATTGCCCTCGCTCTGCGCGCTCTGGGCGTCGGGCAGCACGGCGGCCGCTTCAGCTCCGGCTCGAGCAGCCTCGACCACCTGCTGGCGGGCCTCGGACACCCGTCCGAAGACCAGCATCATCAGGGCCAGGAGAAATAGGACGGGAGTGAGGACCACGAGCTCCACGGCGACGCTCCCCGAATCCGGACTGGCTTTCCTTGGCGGCAGTTCACCCCGATTGTCGGAACTCTTGGATCGGACCGGATTGGGCGGCAGACACGGGGAGCGAAAGTCCCGGAATGATGGAGACCGCAGAGCCCGAGACTGTGATCCGGACGAGGTCGCCGGGCAACATGTCGCCATTGAAGTCTGCGGTCGTCAAGCCCGAATTCGGCTCCCGCGCCAGCGCCTCCGCCTGAGCAAGGCCGGCTACCATCCCGCCTCCCTGCGATCGGGCGACACGATCTCCCTCCGATGCGGCCAACTGAGTGACCTGTGCGGCGTGGGCCCACAGCGCGAATTGGATGATGACCAAGAAGATGATCATCATCGCTGGGACGAGTAGCACCATTTCGACCGTCGCAGAGCCCAGGTTGGGCCCTTCCCTGCGGGAAGGTCGCCGACAAGACCGATTGATCATCCGAGATCGATCGAATTCGCCTTCGCCGTGACCTTGGCGACGATGATGGCGCCGATCGCGATGGCCAGAGCAGCAAAGATGGCGGTAAGGATCACCTTCTCCACTACGGTGCCGTGCTCGTTCCAACCGCCTGCTACGACGAGCCCTTGTCCGAAGGTACGTCCACAGGATGGTGATCTGAGTGCTGATCATGATGCTTCCTTCCGTTGATGGTCAGACTGGCGACTACCGCTGGATGTAGTCGGGCAGTTCATTGGTCAAAATCCACCGAGAATCCGAGTGAAGGCCGGATAACCCACGAAGCAAAGGAATCCAATGAGTAGGAGTGCGCCGGGAACGAAGAGTCGCTCGGTCATGGCATTGGCCGCCGACTCTTCGTCCGCCTGCTCGTGGCGCCGGAGTGACGCGGCTCGCGCCTGCAATGACTGGCGGATGCGGGCGCCTTCGGTGCCCGCGAGCTGGAGCGACGTCGAGAGTTCGATGAGCTCGGGAACACCGACCTCTCTTCCGAGCGCAGCGAGCGCTGACCAGGACGAAACTCCGCTGTCACGAGCAGTGAGCAAGGAACGTGCCATCCGCTGTGCGGCCCAGTCCGGACTGGCCTGGGACGCGGAGAAAGTGCTCCCTCGATCCCCGTTCCTCCGGCAAGCTCGAAAACGACTAGATCGACGAAGCATCCGACCACGACTCGGAAGTGACGCCGCCGCTCACGCGCTCGGCGCAAGACGGCGGTGACCGGGAGTAGCGCTCCACCTAGCGTGATCAACGGTGTGAACATCACGAGCGCGCCAAGGGGGAGGCGTAGCCCTACTGCTTGGAGGCCCAACCAAACAAAGGGTGATCCCATGAGACCGAGACCACCCCAGAGAAGGACCTGAGTGGCCAGCTGGTCGAGCGGTGTCGAGGTGATGGCCAGGGACTGCGCAACGGTCGTCCACGCGAGCCGGGAAGTGAAGGGTTGGCCTTGAACCCATTCTGCCGCCGATCGCCCGATCCGACCCAGGTCGGACGGCGCTGGCGTCGGGCGGGTCTCGATCGGCTTGGTCATTGCCGCGGCCAGCGACTCGAGCGGCAGATGTCTCGAGCGAAGGCTTGCGATCAAACCCAGGCTGCCGAGACCTCCAACGAAGCCGAGGAAGATCGCGGTGGTCATCGCCGAACCACGTAACGGCCCAACAAGCGAACCGGAGCTGGCGGACGGGCCAGGGTCACCATCATCGACAGGCCGACCGCGTAGAGCAATGCAACAATGAGAAGGACCAATTGCCCGGTCGGTGTCCCGAAGGGTGCCAGGTAGGAGTGGGCGAGGACCACCAAAGCGACCGCGAACGCCACGGAGAAGACGAGAACGGTCCGGACACTGCTCCGCACGGAGGCCCGGCTCGTTTCGATGCGCAGCCGAAGGGCGACCTCGTCACGAGTCGACTCGGCGAGGGCGGCCAGCAGCTCCCCCAGGCGCTGGCCTCTCGATTGATACGAGAGCAAGAGCGCGCACACCACGCGGTCGGTGCTCGGGTCAGCGACCTCCTCGGCAAAGCGCAACAATGCCTCCTTTGGCTGGGCACCGGCTTCCAGGAGGGCCGCCAAGCGACGCGTCTCGTCCCGGATCGGAAACGGGGAGAGGGGTGCAGTGGCGACGATGGCCTGACTCAATCCGGCCGAAGCCGCCAGCGTGCCTTGCAGCATTTCGGTCCACGTCGCCACGGCCTCGATCTTTGCGACTGTCACCGAGCCGCTGGTTCTCCCAAACAGGGCGGGGAGGCCGAAGGCGGCCAGAGCGCCGATCGGGACCGCGACCAGCCATCCGGTGGCAAGCCCCGAGAGAAGCCCCACAACGCCAGCGAGTGCCACCTTCGGAAGGCGCGTCCGCAATCGCGACGACGCCTGACGCTGCGTCCGCGCCATAACTCGGCTGCCGGCACCCTCGCCGTCACTTTTCCGATCGGGCTCCTGTCTCCCAACGAACGAGACGAGCCCGAGCAAGCCAACGGCGAAGACGGCCCCACAGATGAGAACGCCGGGCGACATCATCCGGGCAGACCCCGGGCGCGGTGGCCGGATGCAACGTGTCCAACGCGGGCCAGCTCCTCGGCCGTATTTGACCGGAGCGGGGAGGCGAGGACGGCTCGACGGTTGGGCCCGGGCGCATAGATCTCGTTGGAGATGACATGTGGCCCTTCCGCGTCCACGACCTCGCGCACTCGACGAGACGAAGCGGTGTCGTCTCGCAATCGACGGGAAGGACGAGTAGTCGGCAGCATCGACCCGGCGAACGATTGTTTCTGCATCGATTCGGTCCCAGTGGTCGCCGAGCGATCCGCGGTCGAGAGTTGGTCATCGGTCCAGCAGATGCTCTGGTCCTCGGCGCCTAAGTCGAGGTCCAGAAAGACCACGAAATGGATGGCACCGGCCACCAGGAGATTGGTCGCTTCAAGGGGAAGCCGTTCCGGCGCCTGTACGGCGTAGGAGGCGATCCGGCGAAACACCCCCGCCGACGAGTCGGCGTGGATGGTGCACATCGATCCAGACCGTCCCTGACTCATGGCATTGAGCATGGGCAGAATCTCGTCGCCCAACACTTCTCCCACGATGACCCGATCGGCGTTCATTCGAAGTGCGCGACGGACCAAATCGGCCACGCTGACCAACCCCTCCCCCTCCAGGTTGGCTGGACGCGCCTCGAGGGCCACGATGTCGGGGTGGCGCTCGGGATCGTCCGTCGAGACCGAGCTCGAAGGCCTGCTCGATGGTCACGAGCCGCTCGCGGGCTGGGATCTCGGCGGCGAGTGCCCGCAACAGGGTCGTCTTCCCCGAGTTCATGGCTCCGGCCACCACGATGTTCTTCCGGGCTCGAACGGCCGCACTCAGGAACGAGGCCAAGGCTTCATCCACGGTTCCGAGGTCGACGAGATCGTCGAGCGAGAGCTCGGTGTACCGATGCCGTCGGATGGAGATGGCCGGCCGAACGGACACCGCCATGAGAGCGGAGAGGCGACTGCCATCCGGAAGCCGCAGGTCGAGCTCCGGCCGCGCCATGTCGAAGCGGCGCTCCGAGAGACCGAACCGGCTCGCCGCCGATTTCACCAGGTCGATCAGCTCTTCGTCGGAGTCGGCGACCGGCTGGGCAAGCTCCTTCGTCCCGTCGGCATATGTCACCCAGACACGGTCACAACCGTTGATGTCGATGTTCTCGATGTCGCGGGTCATCGATGAGCGACTGCAGCCGACCCAATCCAAATAGGGCGTCCAGCACGTCCTGGGCGAGGCGCTGCTCGTCCTCGACGGCTGCGGAGCCGCCGGTAGACCATCCGTCGCCCGGAGGGCCGGTGAGCTCATCGAGGTGGGCAAAGACCTGACGTCTGGCGAACTCACGCCGATCATCTCCGCCGAGCCCGGCGGCATCCGGCCGAGCAAGATCTTCGGCCACGAGGCGGCGGATAGAGCTGCGTAATGCGTCGCTCATCGGACGGTTCGAAGGACGGTATCGGTTCGCGGGATTGGATCTGAATCGAGCCGTTCGCCCTCGGATTCCGGCAACTCTGGCATCGGAAAGACCCGCTCGGACCAGTGGTGAGCCTGATGTCGTACGAGCACACGATCGAGAACTTTCGGTCGGTCCGAACGACCTCCGAGGCGGAAACGAAGACGCGAGCCATCGTCGGCGACGGAGGTCATTTCGGCATCGGCTTCTCGAAGCCGGGTCGTCGTCAGCGCTGGACCGGAGCTCGCCGTCGTTGCAATCGGCCTCGAGGAACAGGCGAGCGGCCAGCGTGGCCGTTGCGGCCGTTACGCGACGAACGACGGAGCCGGCGCTGCGTCACTGGCTCCCCGGACACGGCCCGGGCCACCTCCCGATCCTCGGGTAGATGTCCGATCACCGACAGCGACGTGAACCCTTCGATCTCGCGGTTGGGATAGCCCTTCGCGCCCACGGTCACCAACGCGAGACGGCCCTTCAGGTCCGACGGCAGGGTGTCCGCCCAGCTCTTTGCATGTATGACGGCCCCGGCATCCGTCCGTAAGACGAGGATCACGCGATCGGCCACCCCCAGCCAGGACGTTTGGGTTCCGTCTCCTCGAACGATGCGCCCAACGTCGGCAACGATGTCCCACGGCCCGTCCGTGAACTGCCGGCCTCGTTCAAGAAAGTGGCGGGACAAACGAGCGCAGTCCGGCGAGCTATCGCGGCTACCGATGAGAACTCGAAGTCCCCCAGGAAGGGTCTGTAGGTGTTCACCGAGCGGACCCGAGGCTCCACGGCGGATCGACGCGGCAAGACTGGTCCAACCCTGACGAGCGGAAAGGGCAAAGCGGGCGGAGAGGTCTCCACCGCTGGGATCGCATTCGGCGACAACGATCCGGTCAGCATTCGGCCAGGTCGAGCCGAGGAGACACGCCGTCGTCGTAACTCCGGGAGATCCCTTGACGGACGCGAGCACGAGGATGCTCACTCGGACTCCCCATGAGGCGCAGAGCTCCGCGATCGACGAGGACGGTGGCGTCTTGATGACGGGACGTCGTTCGACGCGGCACTCCTCCCGAGTCCAGAGTGAGCAGAGTGGGTGCCATCGGGTGGTGCCGAGGACCCGATCGAGGCCGTCGACGGGACGAGGACAAGGCTGACCTGGCCGGCAGCTGCAGCGGTACACAGCCGCTGCGACACTGTCGGACAACTCGAGCGAGACCAGCTCGGTCGCCTCGTCCGATGACTGAGAGCCCGGGGCTGGCGGTGTTGAACACCAGAGCGTCAGGGACAAGCACTCCCGACGGTCCTCCCCCGGCGTCGCTCCGGATGCTGCAGGTCGACCCGCCGGCGGTCGACCATCGTCGTCCGGACTCCCGGTAACGGGCGACGATGCGTCGGCTGTGGAGAAGAGGACGGACCGATGGAGGAGCCGAGCGGCGATCCGGGCGGACCTGTCTCGATGACCATCACCTGGTCGCCCGGTCCCAAGCCCGCTGGCCGGGAGCTGGCCCTGTTTCAGAGGCCAGACCGACGACAGCGTAGCCGGCAGAGATCGGAGGTGCGGACGAGAGGTCGCCGGGAGTGAGGAGCGAGCCGCCATGACCGTCACGGATGCGACTTTGCCGAGGACTTGTGAGGCGTCGGCCGACTGGGATGGTGGTGACACCCGATCCGGTTGCCACAGGTGTCTGGCCCAGATCGGTAGCCGTCAACTCCTGTCCCTCCTGGATTGTCTGGGTGACGACGAGCACCGGACGTCTCGTCGATCGGCGCTGCTGTAGAGATGAGCGAAGAGACCGACGCTGGCGAAAACAGCGACCGCTGACGCCGCCGCGAGCACTGGTCGGCGGCGCCGCGGTTTGACGGGCAGGCGGAATCCGAGAGAAGGACCGGTCCGTTTGTGCGGTCCGGCGAAGAACCTATGCCCGATCGAGCAGCGTGATCAGAAGGCTCCGTCATCACAGCCCTCCGCCTGTGCACCCGTCCAACGATCCGCGCTAGGCCATCAGATCGCCGCTGACGTGTTCACGCTCTCCACTTGCTCCACACGCTCGGGCAAAGTTGACGACGGTGGTGAGGCCCGGAAGCGCTCCGCCGCCTGGGCCGCCGATGCAGACCAGTGACCGACCAGTTGACGGTGGCGGTGACGGAGAATGACCCGTCGTTCGGGTCGCCGTCGGGTGACGGCTGGTCGATCGAGGATTCGGGATAGGTGTAGGAGCAGCTCGTGCTCTGAACACCGGGGGGTTGCGTCGGCACATACGGCCACTCCGGGACCGTCGACAGACGACGGTGGAACCATCCCCCATGGCCCATACCACCGAGACCGGAGCGGCGACAGCCGTCGCCATCACCCCACCTGCCGAGGCGGTCACCGATTGTGGATGCCAGATCGAGGGCAACCACCCACAGCCACGTCGGCAGATTGACCACCGCCGAGCCGGCGGGGCTGAATCGCGGTTGCGGGATGGGGAAGGCGGAGCGATCGTTCGGCCTGGATGCCAGGGCCGTGGATCGACTGCTGGTGACGGCCTGGCTTTCCTGTGGCTTGCGTGATCCATTCAGTGTTGGTCTCCATCACCCCGGTTGTCGAGATTCGACGCAAGTGACGGAGTACCACCCGCCGGGCAACGGTCCGCCTGGGGCCTGGCTTTCGTCGTTGAGAGCGAGTGGCGTGTCGGTACAGATCCAATGGGTCTGAAGATGCACCGGTACCGATACCACCTCGCCCGCGACCGGCCCTGCGCCTGAGCCCGGGCAGCCGGGCTGCGTCCGCACCGTCGACGCTCCGACGGACACGGTGCCATCTGCCATCGCCCCCCCATGGACCTGCCTCAGCCGGAGGTGGCCGGAGGATCGTTCCGGCGCACCAGAGGGATCGGGCCAGAGCTGCCCAAGAGGACCGCCACACGTGCCCTGCTCTACTGGCCGGACCCGCACCGTCGGCGAGGCCGCTGGTCTATGGGAGTGCTGCATAGGTTCTCCCGCACGGTCTGATCGGAAAGCTTCCATTCACCCTCCTTTTTGACCATCAACGACACGACGAGTTCATCGGCGACCCGGCCGTCGACGCCCGGAACCGGCTTGTCGTCGTTTTCAGAGAACATGATCCGGCGTCATGAAGGCACGATCGGACCGTCGCCTCGTTCAACGTCGATGCGACGACCCGCGGTTGGAACCGAGGTCGATGAGAACCCCGAGCGCCGTCCCCCGAAGCCTTCATCCCACTCAGGAGCGCCCGGTGAGCGAAAGTTGCGGATTGACCGTTGTCGCGGCCAACGCGGGCTCGGCTCGGATCCGGAAGCCATACGGCGCTCCCGAACGCCTGCTCGGCTGACCGCCAAGCGGTGAGGATCACCTCTTGGGCAGCAACCTCCGCCGGCTTCGACCCCCGGAACTGTCAGCTGAGCCTGAGCCACCGGGATCGCATGCCGGACACCCCGGGCATGCAGCGGCTGGACCCCGGCCCTGGAGCGGGCCAGCGCATGACGTCCCGCCGAACCACGAGGATGCCCAAGGCGACGTTGCCAGGTACGGCGACGCGCCGCCTCCGCTCCCGATGTTGCCTTCCGGCGAGGTGATTCGCCATCGGCGCCGGACCATACGAACCGGCGATTTCGGGTGCAATGAAGCTTGCACAGGGTGTGCAAATACTTTGGGCATCGTTGCGTCGGCGCGGATGCTCGCACTCTGCTCCGGCGACGAGCGCATACGGAGCGAGCTGATCCACTGGTAAATGCTCGACCGAACACCTTGCACGAACCTTTGACGACCACCTTGCACGATGTTGCCGGCCAGCTCCGCACTTCCCAATACGCAGGCAAACGCAGTTCGTTCGACGAATTTCCCAACTGCAGCAGGGGAAATTTCTCGGGCACGAGCAGGCCGCACCCTCGATCAATGCAGTCGGGTGAGCTCGAAGAGCCAGCTGCGGAAGCGAAATGCGACCACCGCATCGCCTGGCAGGCGACGCCTCTGGCCTCTGGAGCCGACTGAGTGCCAGAACGGCCGATTCTATTGACCACATTTCGCGGTGATATCGACTACAAGAGCGATAAGAACTCACTGGACTCAGTGGGCCGAATTCATGGAAGTCTAACCCGACACCGGGTCCTTGAGACGAGATGCGCAGCGGCAAGCATCGCGCTCTATTCTCCCGCGGGTCTGCCCCCGGCGACTCGGCATGTTGGCACGCCAACTGACGGCCCAGCCTCCTGGCGCCGAGATGAGAGCGACGATGACAGGGCGCCCCGGAGCGACACCGCACGTCTTGGTCGACGGGGCTGACACACTGATCGGCATGCCAGCGCAGTTCATCTACACGATGCGTGACTTGAGACGCTTCTACCCGCCCGACCGCGAGGTCCTCAAGGGGATCAACCTGTCGTTTTATCCAGGTGCCAAGATCGGCGTCATCGGGGCCAATGGCTCCGGCAAGTCGTCGCTCCTCCGCATCATGGCGGGCGAGGACGATGGCTACAGCGGCGAAGCCAGGATCACGCCTGGATTCTCGGTCGGCTTCTTGCCTCAGGAGCCTCAGCTCGACCCGACGAAGGACGTCCTCGGCAACGTCTCGGCGGGAGTGGCCGCCATCAAGGGCCTGGTCGATCGGTTCAACGAGGTCTGCGACGCTATGGGTCGACCGGACGCCGATTTCGACGCGCTCTTGGCGGAGCAGGCCGACCTGCAGGACAAGATCGACGCCGCGGGGGCCTGGGACCTCGACCGGACCTTCGAGATCGCCATGGACGCGCTGCGGCTTCCTCCAGCCGGACAGCGACGTCACCACGCTGTCCGGTGGGGAGCGCCGGCGGGTGGCGCTTGTGCCGATTGCTCCTGTCGAAGCCGGATCTCCTGCTCCTCGACGAGCCGACCAACCATCTGGACGCCGAATCCGTGGCGTGGCTGGAGCGAACCCTGCAGGACTATCCCGGCACGGTGGTGGCGGTCACGCACGACCGTTACTTCCTCGACAACGTGGCCGGCTGGATCCTCGAGCTCGACCGTGGAGCCGGGATTCCATGGCAGGGCAACTACTCCTCTTGGTTGGAGCAGAAGCAGAACCGTCTCGACCAGGAGCAAAAAGCGGATCGTTCCCGCCAGCTCGCCCTCCAGCGGGAGCTCGAATGGATCCACATGTCACCTCGGGCTCGGCAGTCCAAGGGCAAAGCGAGGATCAACGCCTACAACGACCTGGTGGCCGAAGCCGAGTCCTCCGAGCGGCGGGGTGACAAGGTCGAGATCTCGATCCCGCCAGGGCCCCGACTGGGCGATCGGGTGATCGAGGCGCGAGACGTGGTCAAGGGCTACGGCGACCGGCTACTCATGGACGGCTCTCCTTCCTCCTCCCGCCAGGCGGCATCGTGGGCGTGATCGGCCCGAACGGTGCGGGCAAGACCACCCTCTTTCGCATGATCGTCGGGCAGGAGGCAGCCGACGGTGGCGACCTCGAGATCGGGCAAACGGTCGAACTCGCCTATGTCGATCAGTCGCAGGGACGAGCTCGAACGCCGATTCCACGGTCTTCAACGAGATCACCGGTGGCCTAGACCGCATCATGGTCGGTAACCGCGAGCTGCACGCCCGGGCCTACGTCGCCAGTTTTGGGTTTCGCCGGTAGTGACCAGCAAAAGAAGGTCGGAAACTCTCGGGCGGCGAGCGAAACCGGCTGCAGCTGGCCAAGGTGTTGAAAAGTGGAGGAAACGTCCTACTCCTCGACGAGCCCACCAACGATCTGGACGTCGACACCCTGAGGGCCCTCGAAGACGCCCTACTGACCTACCCGGGCTGCGCGGTGGTCATCAGCCACGACCGCTGGTTCCTCGATCGCATCGCCACTCACGTGCTCGCCTTCGAGGGAGACTCCGAGGTTCGCTGGTGGGAAGGAAACTTCAGCGACTACGAGGCCGACCGGAAGAAGCGGATGGGCGTCGAGGCCGACCAACCCCATCGCATCCGCTACAAGCCCCTCGTACGAGGATGAGCGACCTGGGTGGGCGTGAGCGGCCGACTGCCACCCCGAGCAGCTCAGCTGGTGAGGCGACCCCTGGGGAAGGCGTCTACCGCCGAACGTTCGCCAGTGACAACTTCGCTGGCGTCCATCCCGAGGTCATGGAGGCGGTCCTTCGGGCAAACATCGGGCACGCCATCGTCGTATGGCGATGACCCGGTCACGTCCGAGGCCGTCGCTCTCTTCCGAGAGCACTTCGGAGAGGACGCCCACGTCTTCCTAACCTTCAACGGCACGGGTGCCAACGTTGTGGGCCTGCAGTCAATGCTTCGGCCATTCGAGGCGGTCATCTGCTCAGCGAGCTTCGCACATCTACGTCGACGAATGCGGGGCTCCCGAGCAGTTTCTCGGTGAGCAAGCTCGTCCCCATCGCCACACCTGATGGCAAGTTGACCCCCGAGCTGGTCGAGCAGGCGATGGTGGGCATCGACGACGAGCACCGTGTCCAACCGAGGGTGGTATCGCTCACCGAGAGCACCGAGCTCGGCACCTGCTATTCGGTCGACGAACTCACCTTGCTCGCTCAGTGGGCGCACGAGCGAGGGTTGCTACTGCATCTCGACGGGGCCCGAATCTCCAACGCCGCGGCACATCTGGGCGTCGGCTTCGACGTCTTCGCAAAGGCCGGCGTCGACGTCCTCTCGTTCGGGGGGACCAAAAATGGCGCAATGGCAGCGGAAGCCGTCGTCTCCTTCCTACCTTCCGCCGACGACGATTTGAAGTACATCCGCAAACAGTCGATGCAGCTGTCCTCCAAAATGAGGTTCGTTGCCGCGCAGTTCATCGCACTGCTCTCGAATGACCTCTGGAGGCGAAATGCCAACCATGCCAACGCCATGGCCCAGCGCCTCGGCAGGGGGCCGCCCAGGTCACCGGGGTGGACATCGTCCAACCGGTCGAGGCGAACGGTGTTTTCGCCTCGCTGCCGCGGGACGTCATCGAGCTCGTTCAACGCGAGTTTCCTCTTCTACGTCTGGGATGGCGAGAAGGAGCCCCGCAGCGTCGTGCGGTGGATGTCCTCCTTCGATACGACTCCGGAAGACGTCGATGCCTTCATCCGTTCGCTCGCCAGCGCTATGGCGGGGAGCGAATCCACTTAGCAGTCTGTGGCCGTCCGGGGACCCCGAACTCGCGAGTCGGGTGACGGAGGGCCGATCCTCACCCACTTCAACTCCGCGAGGCATCACTCGAGGGTCGGGCGAATGTAGCTTCCCGCCGGCCAGTCACACCACCGTGCTCGAGCCAACACCGCGTTCCTTCGAGAACGTTGACCTCAGGATGCGACCAGACGTACCGCTCGACCGCGTCGAGCACCTCCTCCACCTGGCCAGGCGAGCTGCCGATGGCAGCGAATCCGAGTGCGCTTCGCTGCCAGCGATCCTGATGCCCAACCTCGGCGACAGCCACGCCGAACCGTGACCGACAAGTCTCGAGGAGGTGCTTCACCACTCTGCGTTTGGATTTGAGGGAGCCGCTTGCCGGAATATGGATCTCCATGGAGAGAGCACAGCAGTGCATCATCTTCTTCATGCTGACAGGAGATGGCGGCGGGTACGACCGACATCACCTCGATCCGGGGGCTGCTGGCCATCGGGCCATCTGACTGAAGACCTCGATCCGACTGTCACACCCCAATGCTGACCTGTCTGTTAGCGGCACAGAGCGCCCTCGACCGGCACTTATGCCACGGCCGGGTCCGTTCTCGGATACAAGTGCTCAGTGGCCGAACCTTCAGCGGAGCAGGCGGTTGCCTCGATCAATGACGATCTCCGTCCACACAGGCCACCTTCCGACGTGGGTCCCGAGGTATCTGTCGACGCGATTCTGCCGCTTAACTTCGACTTCTATCTGAGACTGTTCCATCGCATGACTGACGACGCGGGCAACTGGACAGGTCAGAGCGAACAGCGCTGCTGGTGGTCAATATCACCCACAACTCTCTGAACCGGCGTTTTGTGGAGTCACCCGCCCTTTCTGGTCAGACCAACCCTGATATGCCATGGAGGGTCTGTTGGATGATATAAGCGGTCCAGCTTTGATCGCTGTGCTCGATGGCTGGACTCAACGGTCGACCGGTTGCGATGTACTTCAAGAAATCGATACGGGCCATACTCCTCCCAAAGACCGTCATCGAGCGACCGGTCACCGCCATAGCCAAGTCCGACGACCATGCATGCGCTCTTCGAGTCGCAATCGATTATCCTGAACATGTATGGCCTGGCGAGAGGTCGCAGCTGGATCGTATGCATTGACTACGACCTGAGATTCACGTACATCGCGTGCAGTGTCCGCTCGCTGAGAGGCTGCAAGCGATCCCAGAACTAGACATCTTGCGGACAAGCTTCGATGGACGGGGTCGACTACCGAAAGGACATAGCCAATTGCGGCCCCCTGGTCTTGGGGGCTGGGCCATCCCACGGCCTCGATGATCACCCGGTTGCCCCCTTCGTCGAGCTGCCGACTACGTTGTTTTGATCCCGGGGGTGAACCGAATGGCTGTTGCCTGACCGGCGAAGGCACCAGTTACGAAGCGGGTGACCAGATAGAAGCCGACGGCAGGAAGAGGCAAAGGATTACTCGCTCCCGCCATGGGTGTCCACCGACCCAGCTTCCCAGGCCGATGAAAAGCGGAAAAGAACGAGCACTTCGGGTCTCGCTGTACAAGATTGTCAGGAAGGTGAAGACACAGAGGCAGGACCCAAGGAGCACGTCCGTAGGAACGACGAACGTTCACGAAGACGACCACAGTCATCGACGGCAAGCATTACAACGGTCACGGTGCCGAACGTCCATCCGCTTGCCGTAGAGCGATGTCAACAAGAATCGAGTCCACAAGGTCAGAGAGCGTGGACCCCATGGCCACGACACGGAGGATCCAGATCGCCTGGGCCCGCTCGAACGCCAACGGATGGGGGTCGAGGTGGTCGAAGACGTCATCCTGATTGCAACGAACAGGCCGTTGAACGGACACCAGGCTACGCGGAGGCCATCCGTGTCCGGCTCGGCCAGTGTTCGCCGGCTGGCCGTGCTGCCAGATCTCGAAGAACAAGGCGATCACCACAATCCCGAAAAAGAAGAGCGTCATGCACGTTGCTGCCGCACCAAGTCCTGCAACACCGGTGCCCTGCGTAGAACGCGACGCGCGGTCTGCGGGTGCTGTCTTTCTCCTGGCCAACGAAGCCCGGCGAGAGCAAGTCGGCGACGGCGATCGCCATTCCCCGATCCGCGCTCGACCACCGGCCGGGACTGTAGCCGAATAAAGGGAGCACTGTCCTCCGCAAAACCGGGTGGCCTCCCAGCACAACTCATCGAAACCGACCACCTCGCTGCAACGTGCTCCGTCCGTGTACATCTCCACGTTGTTGCGAGGGCGGGCCCATCCAGCTGGATAGACCCTTCTGCACAAAGGCGGACTATAGGTGAGCAAGCTCGCATCACTCGTGACGATTGTCAGTTCCAAGGACTAAACCCGCTACACGATTCATGGGCGCCACGTTGCCACCACCCCGGCCGGGCTGATGCGATGACCCTGGTGGCTGGATCGGCCATCACCGTTCTCAACTGAACGCGCAGCAGACCCGACTGTGAGCATCGCCAATGAAGCCATCCGGGTTCTCGTCGTTGCCAGGCGCTCGGCCTGAGGTGCTCGGGTCAAGGCTTACCCCGAATTGCGTCACCTCATGATCACAGCTCCAAACCGACTCGTTGCCCTCTGAAGGACCTTACTGTTTGCGCTCTGGTCAACGCGCCGGCTTGCGCCGAGCTCGTGTCGATGCGATGCCGTGATCGCCGCTCACCGGGCCACGAAATCGATCGTGATCCGATTCGACGACGGTTCCGAGGGGCATATTAGGGACTTGCGGCCAACCTCGCCTTGCTCTGCCACCACCATCATTTCCTCAAAACCTTCGAAGGTTGGTTGCTTGTGCGGAAGGCCGGCGACCGTGCCGAAGGGTCGGAATGGGACTTTCGGCCACCTGGGCGCGGTAGGGCCTCTCCGACGAAGACTCATCGGCATGGACAGCCGGCTGTCAAGCGCCGGCGCAGCCCACGATCACAGCAAGGCACTGACTCGAGCTAGATCTAGGACCCGCGTGAAGTGCTGGCCACCGCCAGCATCCGGATCGGCGAAACGTGGGATGTTCTCGTCGCTACAGGGCGGCAATTAGTTCGAAGGCGACGAGCACCCACGTGACGCCGACCACGCCGGACAACGGTCCAAGGCGCCGGGGAGTTCCGAGCAGCACGAGCCAGCTGAAGAGGTACACGCCATCCAGGCTTCGGAACCCCACGTCCCCTACCCAGATCCCGTTTGCCGCGCAGATCGCCAAAAAGACAACCGCGGCCCACGCCCACCGCTCGTGAACCGGAGCGGATGATCTACGAATCGACAAGGCGGCGGCGACAGTCAGCGAAACCAATACCACCAGCTCGCCGACCCAGATGATCGATGGCCGGGCAGGCAGGCCTGTGAGGTATTGGTGCATCCCGTGTCCCAGACCGACGAAGGGTGGGCCGAGGTTGGAATTCCCGCTGCTCAGAATGGGCACCGATCCGGTCACCGCCAACACCACCGCCTGCCATATGAAGAATCCGAGGATCGGCAGGCCCCAGGCAAGGTCGACCGCGGTGACGGGTTGGCGACGATGGCGACTGACCCATTCCCAGAGCCGGGTGACGGCGATGACGACAACGATGTAGGCGGCCGTTTCCTTGGTCAGCGAAGCTGCGAGCAGGAGAACTCCGGCCAGCACCCAACGTTGTCGCCGGTAGGCGTACAAGCCCAACAGCAGAAAGGCGGCCGCCGTGATCTCGGTGAGGTCACGGCCCGCGCTCCACAAATATCCCCAGAACCCTGCGAAGACAGCTCCCCACATCGCGTGTCGTCCACTCTCGCGAGCGAGCAGACCACCTCCGTAGCCGAGAACGCCGAGCGCGAGGACATTGGTCGCGACCAGCGTGTCAGGAACGAGCGAGTGCCGACCTACAGCCAGCAACCAGGCAATCGCGGGATAGCCGATGCGCTCGAACCGAGAGATGGTGTCCACTCGGATCCCGAACGCGGAATGTGCCATGTTGGCCGGATCGAGGGCCATCCGGTAATAGAACTGCCCGTCGTACCCGCTTCCTCTCCTGATGGCAATGCCTGGCGGAAGCCTGGCCGCGGAGGCGTGTTCGGTCCCCACCACGATGAAGATGGAGACATTTCCGTGGGCAACGACGATGAGCCTGGCGATCACGAAGACGAGACCGGCGACGGTGGCCAGAGCGCCCACCGCGATGGGCGAGTCGCTCAGGTCCCGCATTCGTGCGGCGGCCGGGACGCGGTTCTTCACGGTTGCGACATCTCCGTCGATCTCGACCGTCGGCTCGGTACTCTCCGGAGTCAAGAAGAGACCAAAAGGGGAGCCCCCGTCATGGGTGATCGGTCAGTACGCCTACGACGAGACACTAGTGTCACCGCGCCTCAGCCCGGGAAGAACTCACCGTTGATCGCGTGCCAGCTCATTCCGGAGGTGCACGGGGACATGAGGGTCTACATCCCTTATCGAGGGGACGACACCATCGTCCGTACGTCGGTCCAGCCGAACCCGACTGTCTCGCCGACGACGTCGCACGACGCACCCTCGATCAAGACGAAGAAGGGATAGGAGAGCACCTCAAACTGGTGCCAGGCTTCGCTTGTCATCACAACCGGCCAACGATCGATCCCCCTGGAAAGCCGCTGCACCTCCACCAGGTCGGCCTCCGGCGCCGACTTGGTGATGATCACACAGGACACATCGGCTGGCACCGGCTCCGACTCCCCGTCACTCAATCCCTGCCAAAAGGAATCGCACCCGTCGCAGCGGGTGGCGAGAAAGCACAGCAGCACCCGACCGGCTGTCCTCAACGTCACCTCAACCGGCTCGCCCCCCGGTGCATGTCCGGAGATCCGATCGGTGGGCGCCGGGCGGGGCGTCGGCAACGAGCCCGTAGGGATGGGGCGGAGCCTCGCCAGGTAGGCCGGGTCCGAAAGCGGGCTCGGGGACGGGGCCTCTTTGTCCGGGCCCGGTGACGTGGGGTCACCCACCCTCTCGCATCCTTCGACCGTGACTGGCTGGGTAGGCCTCAGTCGTCGACGACCTCGATGTCCTTGCCGTGACCACACCACCGGCACGAGACCTCCTCGACACTCTCTTCGAGCACGTCGACGTTCTCGACCGAGAGCTCGCCGGCGAGTGAGTAGTGGTGAAAAGACCGGGTTCTGCGGTTGACGACCACGTCGAACCTGGTCAGGTTCCCGCAGGCGGCGCAGCGATACCTGACCGCCGAGGAGGCGCCCGACATCGGCTCTTCCGCAGTCCGATCTGACCGCTCGTTGCCTACTGCCACCTGCGACGACGGTTCCGGTGCCACCGGCACACCGTAGCCGTCGCCACGATACCGAGATGCTCCCCTTACGAACACCTGTTCGATACAGTGCCGGTCATGCCGGCGATCGGGACTCTCACTGCTTTCCCCGTCTCCTCCTCCCCTTCCCCGTCGCCATCCGCCGCAGCCTCCTGCCGCCGCCGTGGCAGCCCGGTCGGCAGACAAGAGCCGGCGCAGGGCGACACTGGACGGCGAAGGAGAGCCCTCTTTCCCCGAACCGTCGGCACCCCTTCACTCCGTGACCTTCGTCGTCGTCGACGTCGAGACGACGGGTGGTTCGCCAGCGACCGCTTCCCTCACCGAAGTGGCAGCGGCCCGATACCAAGGTGGCGAGCTCATCGGAACCTTTCGCACCTTCGTCCGGCCGGACGAACGAATCCCGCCCTTCATCACGGCCATGACCGGGATCAGCGATGCCATGGTGGCCACCGCCCCTCGAGCCGGACAGATCCTTCCCTCCTTGCTCGAGTTCATCGGCGGCGCGGTGCTGGTCGGCCACAACATCCGCTTCGACCTCTCGTTCCTCGACCATGCGCTCGGATCCACCGGCCGGGCATCACTCTGCAACCCCGCCGTCGACACGTTGGCACTTGCCCGGCGACTCGTCCGTGGCGACGACGACCTGCCCAACTGTCAACTCGGCACCCTCTCCAGCGTGCCTGCGCCTGGAGCACCGGCCATCCCACCGGGCATTGGCCGACGTGCTGGCAACCGGTGACCTCCTTCACGCCCTGCTCGAGCGGGCCGGCACCTTCGGCATCCTCGACCTCGGCGAGCTGCTCGCCCTGCCTGAGCTCCTCGGCCATCCCCAGGCCAAGAAGCTTGCGGGCGACGGTCAGGCTGCCCGGCCAACCCGGCCTCTACTGGTTCTCGGATGCGCGGGGACCGCATGCTGTACGTCGATCGAGCCGAGAACCTCAGAAGCGCGGCGAGGTCACACTTCCTGGTCCAGGGCGATCGCCGGACGAATCGCCTGCTCCGACAGATGCACTCGGTCGGTCACCTCTCCGTCCCTGACCCCCTCTCGGCCGCTGCGCTCGAGCGGGTCCTCCTCGACCGATGGAACCCGCCCTTCAACCAAGCAGGTGCGACGCGGACCAGCGGCGGCGAGATCGGTCAGCTCACTCCAGCTCGGCGGCCTCGCGAGTGAGGCGGATGAAACCCTCGAGCACGAGCGCCGCTCTACCGTCGTCGATGACGGACGTTGCCAGCTCCACCCCAGCCTTCAGGTCCGTCGACCTTGCCCACCACCACCAGCGACGCCGCAGCATTGAGCACGGCGACATCTCGGTGGGGTGAGGTATCGCCGGCAACCACTCGCCGGATGACCTCGGCGTTGTAGGCGGCGTCGCCCCCTGAAGGTCGCCGATGGTCACCCGGGAAGACCGAGCTCTGTCGGGATCGACACGGAACGTCGTGCGTGCACTCGGTGTCCCGTGGCCGCGCTGTGCTGGCATCGAATCCCTCGCTGCCATTGAAGGCGTCGGCGCCCGGGTCGGGACGTGTCGGGGCGGAGCTGCGTGGACGGGTGCGAAGGGCCTCGGTCGTGCTCAACTCGTCGAGCCCGTCGTCGCCGTAGACGATCCATGCCCGTCTCGCCCCGTTCGCTTCGAGCACTCCGAGCATCTTGTCGGCCATCGTGCGATCGCTGACCCCCACCACCTGATATCGGGCTCGGCCCGGGTTGGCCAGCGGACCGAGGAAGTTGAAGACCGTCGGAATACCGAGCTCCTTGCGCACCGGGGCCGGCGTAACGCATGGCCGGGTGGAACCGCGGGGCGAAGCAGAAGCCCAGGCCGATCTCCTCAATGCACCGTGCCACTCCCTCCGGCCCGAGGTCAGCGACGGCGCCGAGCGCCTCGAGGACATCGGCCGCTCCCACGGCCGACGACGACGCCCGGCCCCCGTGCTTACAGACCTTGGCGCCGGTGGCCGCCACCACCAAGGCAGCAATGGTCGAGACGTTGATGCTGCGGAGGCGGTCGCCCCCCGTGCCGCAGGTGTCGATCACGTCGATCCCGGCCGGAAGCCGAAGCGGCACGGCGTGCGTCACCATGGCTCGCACGAAGCCGGTCATCTCCTCGACCGACTCACCCTTGGCGCGGAGGGCGATGGCCAGGGCGGCGATCTGAGCTGGTTGGGCCTGTCCGGCGAGCACCTGGCCGAGCACCGTCTCGGCTTCGGATGCATCGAGCGACGACCCGCCCAGCAACCGGCTGAGCACGCCGGGCCACCCGCCGAGCTCGTCGAAGGCGATGTCCGACGCGGTCGCCGGCCTGGCCGCCGGCTCTGGTGACACCGGTTGCTGTGGCCGTTGCCGGCACGTGGCCCTCTTCTGGGCCCGTCACTTCAATCCCACCAGAGATCGTGGGCCAGGACGCCCCGGGCGATGAGGTCGAGCTGGACCTGCGAGGTGCCCTCCACGATGGTCAGCTGGCGGGCGTCTCGGTACCAGAGCTCGGTCGGGTGATCCTGCATGTAGCCGGCTGCGCCGAGCAGCTGGACGGCGAGGCCCGAAGCCCGCACGGCGAACTCGGTGGCGAAGTACTTGGCCATGGACAGGAAGGGGACGTACTCCTTGGTGAACTTCCCCTGGTCGGCCAACCATGCCGATCGGTAGGTCAGCAGCCGGGCCGCCTCGATATCGACCGCCGTCTTGGCGATTTCCCAACGGATGCCCTGGAAGTCGGAGATGGTGCCGCCGAATGCCTCGCGGCCCTTCACGTACTCGGTGGCGTACATGAGCGCACCCTCGGCCAAGCCGATGCCGCGGGCGGCGACGATCGGCCGCATGGCGTTGAGGCCGAGCATGGCCAACCGGAAGCCACCCACCTCGCCGATCACGTTCTCGGCCGGGACGTGCACCTGTCGAGCACGAGCTCACCAGTGTCGACCCCCCGGACACCCATCTTGTGGTCCGTGCGCGGGACGGAAACGCCCTCCCAGCCGCCGCTCCACGATGAAGGCAGTGATGCCGCCATGGTCTCGGGACGCCGGGTCGCCGGTCTTGGCGAAGACCGTGTACCAGTCGGCCTCGCGCACCCCGGACATCCAGCATTTGGCCCCGGTCAAGATCCAGCCGCCTGAGGCGCCCTCGCCGTCGCCCTCGGACACGGCTCGTCGTCCGCATGCCGGCCACGTCGCTCCCGGCCTGCGGCTCGGAGAAGCCGAAGCCGGCCCGGAGCTCGCCAGTGGCGATGCCGGGGAGGTACCGCTTCTTCTGGTCGTCGTTCCCGGCGATGAGCACCGGGCCGATGGGCAGTCGGGTGAGGAGCAGCATGAGGGCGGCCGTGTTCGAGTACTTGGCCACCTCCTCAACGGCCAGGGTGAGACCGAGGATGCCGGCCCCCGAGCCGCCGAGTTCGGTCGGAAGGCAGAGGCCGAGCAGGTCGGCATCGCGGAAGGCGTCGAAGATGTCCTGTCGGGTACTCGCCGGTGGTGTCGATCTCCCGCGGCCCTCGGCTTGACCTTGTCCTGAGCCAGTCGACGGACGCTCTGCTGGAGGGCAGTCATCTCCGGTGAGAGGTCGAAGTCCACGGGGCGCGAGGCTACCCGGGCCATCGGCGAGCAGGTCTTTCCAATGGTCGGTCGACGCTCGTCCCCGGCCCTCCGGCGTGGGTCCGACGTAGGCTCCCGAGCCGTGACGCCGCCCGGCCTCGCCCCACCGCCTGCCGCTCGGTGCTTCCGCCCTGTCGCCGGGGACCTTCGCGGGCAGGGTGGTGGTGGTCACCGGGAGGCGGAACGGGACTCGGCAAAGCCATCGCCACCGAATTCGGCCGCCTGGGTGCCGCGATCGGCATCCTGAGCCGCGACGACACGCACCGAGCGGCGGGCGTCGCCGCCGTCGAGGAGGCCGGCGGCACGGCGTTGGCCGTGGCCTGTGACATCCGGGACGCGGACGCGGATCAGCAGCCGCCTTCGACGCGGTCGAGTCGACGGCTCGGGCCCGATCGACGTGCTCGATCAACAACGCGGCCGGCAACTTCCCCGTTCCGGCCGAGGACATGAGCCCCAACGCCTGGCGCACGGTGGTCGACATCGTGCTCAACGGGACCTACCTCTGCTGTCGCGACCTGGCCCGACGACTCATTCCCGCCGAGCCGGGACGGCGCCGGTCGTGAACGTCGGTGCGTCCTACGCCTGGACGGGCGGCCCGGGGTTCGCGCATTCGGCAGCGGCCAAGGCCGGCGTGAAGAACCTCACCGAGACGCTCGCCGTCGAGTGGGCGCCCTACGGCATCCGGGTCAATGGGCTGGTGCCCGGGCTGATTCCCCACGCCGACGAGGTGGCGGCCATCACCGACTCTGCCCGGCCGCAGAGAGGGTGAGGACGACCGGGTGCCGGCCGGGCGGGTCGGCCAGCCCCGAGAGCTCGGCTGGGCGGCGACGTTCCTCTGCTCCCCCTATGCCCGCTACATCAGCGGCCACACGCTCGTGGTCGACGGCGCCAACTGGCAGCGCCGGAGCGCGCTGCAGCCACCATTCGTGGCTGTCCGCCAACAGCTGGGCAGGCCGCCATTCGGCCAGCCCGCGCCCGGCGATGGAGGAAAGGACGGATGACTCGATCATGAAGCCGCTCAGCGATGAGGACCGGACGCTCGTCACACTCGAGGTCGACGGGCCGATCGGCGTCATCACCAACAACCGACCCCAAAAGCACAACGCCATGAGTGATGAGATGGACGCCCGTCTCTGGGAAGTGCTGGCCGAGGTCCACACCATGCCCGGGCTACGGGCGATCGTCTGGCGTGGGGCGGGCAAGTCCTTCTCCTCCGGGCGGGACACGGACCAGCTCGGGCTGCGGACCGAAGACATCTCCGACCTCGAGTTCATCGAGCGCGGTCACCGCCCCACCCAGATGTTCCTCACCATGCCCTGTCCGATCATCTGCGCCCTCAAAGGATGGGTGATCGGCGGAGCCTTCGAACGCGCCCTGCTCTGTGACATCCGGGTGGCGACAGCCGGCACGCGGATGGTCCTGCCCGAAGTGGTCCACGGGGTCATCCCCGACTCCGGAGGGGTGGCCCGGCTCTTCCAGATGGTCGGACACGGGGTGGCGGCCGACCTTGCCCTGACCGGCCGGATCCTGAGCGCCGAGGAGGCGCTGACCCACGGGGTGATCAGCCGTTTGGTCGCCGACGAGGAAGAGCTGGATTCGGTGACCATGGAGATCGCCCGCACCATCGCCGCCGCTCCCGCCTTCACCGTCAAGATGGCACGCCGAACCCTCTTCAACCTCGGCGCCGCGGAGGTCCAGCGGTCGATCAACGACGAGGCGCTGGAGCAGTCGATGGTCTTCGCATCGGACGACTATCGGGAGATGAAGGCGTCGCCGTGCGGAGGAACGGGAGCCTCGGTACCGGCAGCGTTGACGCCGGGGTTTCCATCTTTGACCGGGTCCCGAGCCCCGGTGACTGGGTCGCGGGACGTTTCACGCCCAATGCTTCGGTCCCTCTGACTCTCCTGACTCTTGCCTCCGCAGGGCCCTCAGTTACCTCGGGGCAGGTCGAAGACCAGCGGCGCCGACCTGACCCCGGCGATGACCGGCGAAGCCGTCCGCTGAACGGGGCCGGCCGGCTCGACCGACCCGAACCGATTCAGCATCTCCTCGAGGAGGATCTGACCCTCCACTCGGGCCAGCACGGCCCCGATGCAGAAATGAGGGCCGAACCCGAACGCAACATGTGGGTTCGGGCTACGGGTCGGGTCGAACCGCTCGGCATCGACCCCGAACACCTCCTCGTCGCGGTTGGCCGAGGCATAGAGCATGAGCACCGGATCCCCCGCACCCAGCTGACGACCACCGAGGGAGGTCGGCCGGGTGGTGGTACGCATGAAGGCAACGACCGGGGTGGTCCATCGCAGCATCTCCTCGACGGCCACGGGCACGGCGCGACTGGTGGACGAGAGCCAACGCTCACGAAGGCGGGGCCATGCCTCGGGCTCCTGGGCAAAAGCCACGAGGCCACCGGACATCATGTTCCGCGTGGTCTCATTGCCGGCCACCAGCAGCTGCACGAGGAACATGGCGAGCTCGTCATCGGTCAGCCGGTCACCGTCGATTTCTGCGGCAGCCAGCTCCGAAATGATGTCCTGGCGCGGGCGGACCCGCCGGTCAGCTGCTGCTGCGAGCAGGTACATCACCATCTCGGCGCTCAGCGTGGCCCGCTCCTCGTCAGACCAGTCGGTGGCCCCTGGGATGACCGCTTCCGACCAGCGGAAGAACCGTGGCCACTCGTCCTCAGGGACACCCAATAGGTCGCTGATCACCTGCAAGGGCAGTGGAACCGACAGCTCACCGACGATGTCGATGGGTACGCCCGGCTCGATCCGGTCCACGAGTACTCGGGTCCGTTCCCTGATCCCACCCTCGAGGGCGCGCATGAACGATGGGCGGAACCCGGGCTGCACGAGCTCGCGGTAGCGAGTGTGATCGGGAGGATCCGTGTGCATCATGGTGGGTGGGGTCGGGTACTCGGCGCCGATCTCCATGACCAGGATGCCCTTCCCCGAGCTGAACGTTTCGGGGTCCCGCGAGACAGCCGTGACCTCGGCATGGCGGCTCACGAACCACAATCCCTGGGTGTCGTTGTAGGCGACCGGCGCCTCGGCCCGAAGCCGTGCGTAGAGCGGGTAGGGGTCGTCGGCGTAGAAGGCGGGATCGAGGAGCGGCGCGGTGAGCGCGGTCTCGTCCGCCTCTGGCTCCGTGTGCTCGGTCACGACCGCAACCCCCGCTCTCGTCCGTTCGGTCCGAGTGGCGCCATCGCCCTCAGACCGACACCGGGAGCGGGGCCGAGACCCGACCGAGACCCGGACCGAGACCGAAACCAAGACCGGTTGACAGGTAGCTGCGCCTGCGGTGATGTCTCGCATGGTCACCGGGCATCAACGACGGCAGCTGCGGCGCAGGTGCCACGTTCAGCTTGGTCGGTACGTCTCAGCCGACGATGATGCCGGTGGGTTTGCCGAACCCCTGGTCGACGGCGAGCGCTTCATAGGCCGCCAACGTGCCGGCCCCGTCGTAGACGCTCTCGACGGAGTCGTCAGCGGCCAGATTGAGATTGACGCCTTCGATCACGAAGAGGACCTCGGTGATCTCATCGTTGTCCTCGGGCACATCGAGCGTGTGGACGGACCCGGCTGGCTCGCGGATGTAGGAGCCCGGGAGGCTGTAGAAGTCGTACTCGAGGTAGTGCCAACGTCCGCTCACCGTGTAGCCGTCGACCGGCCCGGTATGGCGATGCCTCTGCAGCCGTACGCCTGGCTCGAATCGATTGCGGACCACCCAGACCCCGTTGGCCAGGTCGACCCGCAGCACTTTGAGCCACATGCCTCCAGTGGCGTCGACCCAGGGCAGGTCGTCCTCGCCCGCATGTCGGACCACATCGTCAACTTGGAGACTCGCCATACCCACTCCTTCCATCGGCCGTCCGGATGTCCGGTTCGTCCGGTTCTTCCGGTTCGTCCGCACTACCCCTTCATCGCGTTCAGATCGAACTGACACCGACGGCGACGAACCCCCACCCGTGGGCCGTGGTCACCGCCCTCGATCCACGTGCCAATCGTGCCAATCGTGCCATCAGATGGATCAGTATGGACCGATCCGTTGATCGGGGCTGGTGTCGATGAGCTGCTGCCCGTTGAACGACACATACGAGGTCCACTCGGCTGCCGTCCCACCAGCGATAGTGGAACCTTCCGCTCGGGTCCGGGTGCCAGGCCGGCGGCGAGACGGCGGCGGGCCCGGCTGCAGTACTCGTACCCGCCACCGGTTGGGCCGGCAGAGGCGCGGAGGGTGCTCCCTCCGTGGGTCGGTCAGGGGAACCTGCCCCGGAGGGCCACACCGGCTCGGCGACAGGGACAGCCTTGGCGTCACCATTGCCCGCTTCCTCAGCTGGCCCAGCCACAGGACCCGGACCCAGACCGTTCGCCGGACGCGGGTAGGCGGGAAACTGGTCCGCGACCGAGGGGGTCGAGGAGCCGGACGACGGGGCCGCTGGCTGAATCCCGAGAGAGCCGGGGCGATACCGAGGGTCATAAGGACCAGCGCCCGGGAACCGCCCGTCGGGGAACTGGCGCGCCCGCCGGACCACCCCGGTGTGGGCGATGAGGTAGAGGACCAAGCCGAGTGGCACCCAGAGGAACCAGATCAAGGCCCACAGCAAGGAGGGGATGCCCCATGGCGTGCGCCCGAACCGACGGCGGTCGCGCTCCGAGAGCCAGTACCCGAGGCCGCCAAAGGCGACCCCGAGAACGAGCGCAGTGATCTGCTCGTCGGAAGAGAGGTGGAACACTGCAACAGAGCTTAGGCCCGGACGTCTTGGAGCACTGCTTCTGGCACGGCGTGGCTGAATCCACGCCTGCGCTTCGGCCCCGACCGCCCGATTGGTGAGTGAGGCCCGAGGTTTCAGAAGCCTCAGGTCTCAAGCCTCAAACCTCAGGCGAGGAAGTGCCGTGCCGACCAGATGCAGCGAAGCGATCGACGGACCACAGGAAACGGAGCGGGGTCACGTCGAAGCCAGTGGGTGCGCCATGAAGAAGGACCACATCGTCGTGTTGGCGCTCACCGCCGTGGACTGTGGGCCGAGGCTCCGGGTCGCCGACCGACGGAGCTTCGGCCCACCCGGCCACTCGTGACCCTCACCGACGATGGTGTAGAGCTGGACGATCGAACCATCGTTGCAGTGGCTGTAGGTCGTCACCACCACCGTCGTTGCCGGATTGCTCGTCGTGGCCGTGGGCGAACACCCGTTCTGTGCTCCCCAGCGAGCGGCCGCGGTCGGCACGCTGTAGGTCCAGTAGGCCTGGCCATTGCCACCGTAAGGGTCGACTGGGTCGGCGGTGCCGTGGAAGGAGAGAACGGGTACGGCGCGGGTGGTCGGACACGGCGAAGGCAGGCGGAGGCCACTGACCGGCGCAACCGCCGCGAACGTCTGAGAGGCGTCACAGGCCAGCTGGCTGGCCATGCGGGCACCACCCGAGAAGCCAGTCGCATACACCCGGTTCTCGTCGATGCAATAGCGCTGTTCGAGAAGAGAGACCAGCTGTTCGAGGAACGAGACGTCGTTCGGCGCGCTGGCAGGCACCGGAGCGCCACCAAAGAGCGGCTCGTTGGGAACATTCCATTCGAACCCATTCGCGGCCGGAATGGCACCCTGTGGATACACCACGAAGAACTGGTCGGTATCGGCGGTGGCATCCATTCCCGTGAAGGCTTCCTGTGCTGCTGCGGTCGACTGGCTGCCGTGCAGGTTGAGCACCAGAGGTGTCGGCCGTGCCGGCGTTGTAGCCGACCGGTTCGTGGACGATCACCGTGCGGGCCAGTCCTGCGATCACCGGTTGGATGGTGATGCTGGTCCCGGGAGCTTGCACCGCCGGTGCCGGGTCACAGCCCGGGCTCAGCTTGGCCGCGCCGTGCACAATCGGCAGCGAACTGGAGGGCACGCTGGTCGCAGGCGAGGCTGCCGGAGTGGTCGAACCACCGCAGGCGGCGATCATGGCGCCGGCGGCGATCGTCGCCACTGCCAGGACAACCGCTCGGACCACCTTCGACCTGGGCATGACCTGGATTGTGCCCGATATCGGCATGCCCGTTGCGTGAATCCAACTCGGTCTCACCGCACCTCCGGTCTGAATGGACAGCAGGCAGCGATACCGCTTGCCGATCGGTCATCATGGCACCGGACGTGGCGCCGGAGCGGGAGGCGCGGCGTGGATTGGCGTGGAGCGGATTGGCGTGGCGTGACGTGGATCGGACAGCCCGTCCAACCTCGCATCAGTCAGACGCTCAGCTCATGGCCGCGATCGGGTGCTTTGGCGGGTACCGACCGAAGGTCGAGAAGTGAGCGCCGATCCCGGAAGTGAAGCTGTCGATATAGGCGAGCTTCCGGATCATGTAGCTGCGGCTCTCCTTGGGATCGAGATAGAGGTTGTACAGCCGTCCGTGCGAGTACTTCTGGGTCACACCGGTGAACCCACCGAGATTGAGGCAGTCCCGGTCGTCGTCGGAGGTGGACGCGACCATGAACTTCCACTCGCCCACCCTGAGGGCGGAGAAGACGTTGGTCAACCAGTAGTAGACGAACTTGCGGTTCGACACTCCTTCGGGATCGAGGAGGAAGGACGTCTGGTCCACCCCGTCGACATAGCGGTCGTCCGGAATCCTCTCGGACGCTCCGGCCAGGGACATGAAAGTGTTGAACAGGTCCATCTGCGAGAACAGGCCGTCGGTCGCCCGCTCGGCCACCATCCCCGGCCACGAGAAGATCCCGGGACGCGCTGGCCACCCTCCCAGGTCGAGCCCTTGGCGCTGCGAAACGGCGAATAGGCGGCGTCGGGCCACGTCTCCATCTCCGGTCCGTTGTCGGAGGAGAGGAACACGAGAGTGTCGTCGAGCTGGCCGGTCCGTTCGAGCTCGTCGACAAGGCGACCGACGATGTCGTCGAGCTCCACGATCGTGTCCTTATAGGGGTGCTTGGCCGGTGAGGACCCGAGGTAGCGCTCGTGGGGGTAGTTGTCGAAGTGCGCGCCCCTGGTGCAGTGATAGAGGAACCAGGGCCGGCGATCCGCAGCAGGCGGCTCCCCCATTCGACGGATGAACTCGAGCGAGTACGTGCACCAACGGTCGTCGAGGAGGGAGAGGACAGGAAGGGTCACCTCTTCGACGTTCTCGATCTCACCCCCACGGCTGGCATGCACGAAGCACTTGTTGAACGGCAGGTTCTCGACCCACCTCGTCCGTTCCTCGCTGTAGACGATCTCGGGGAAGAAATAGGGATCTCTCCACTCGGTGTACATGTCCGACACCGACAGGAAACCGTAGAAGTCGTCGAAGCCCACGTGCTGCGGTTGCGAGGCCTCGTTCTCCCCCATGTGCCACTTGCCGACGGCTTGGGTCACGTAGCCGGCATCGGACAGAAGCGCCGGCAGCGTCACCTCGCCCTCCAGGCCTCCGGGCTGCCCGTACATGGGAGGCCGCAGCAGTCCGTGACGCATCGGTAGGCGCCCAGTCATGATCGAAGCCCTCGACGGCGTGCAGGAGGGCTCCGAGTAGCACGAGGTGAGCAACATCCCCTGCCGGGCCAATCGGTCGATGTTGGGAGTCGGTGCACCGACGGCGACCCCGCCGCCGTAACAGCCGAAGTCGCCCCAACCCACGTCGTCGAAGAGGATGACCAGGAAGTTCGGCCTTCTCCCGGTGCTCCGGTAACGATCGAGCGCCGCGGCGGCTCGCTCCTCTTGGTCGGGTAGGACGAATCTCGGCTCGAGGCTGTCGCGCTCCTTCGTCGTCTCGGCCACCACCGGGTCATGGGTCATCGATCGCTCCTGGTCGCGGTGTACTCGACAATCGGCGTTGCAGCCAGCAGCTACCAGTCACCAGCTGGTGGCTGGTGGCTGGTGCCAGCCGGCCGATCGGTTGCTCGTCTGGCGGGTTGCACACTCCGTGACCCCACCGTCCGATGACCTTCGCCGACAACCAGACCACTGGCTTCTGACCGGCATTCTGCTCGGTGGGGAACGACGCTGCGACCGACCTCTCCGTGACGGAGGCAGCCGTCGGCCGGCGGCCTACCAACCGACCTGGCCGTCGATGAGCTCGCGGATGAGGTCGGCATGCCCGTTGTGGCGGGCGTACTCCTCGATCATGTGAACATAGATCCAGCGGAGCGAGACCGACTGCCCACGGCGCTCGCCACAGTCGTCGAGGCCGCGGGGAGCGGCTGCCTGGCGGCTGAACGGCGCACTCCTCCTGCCACGTCTCGACGTCGGACTCCCAGTCGGCGTCGTCGAGGGGCACAAGCTCACTGTCCTCCACCGCCGGGTCGAACCAGATGGACGGCAGTTTCGGCTCAACCAGCAAGCACCGGTGGAACCAATTCCTCTCGACCTCGGCCATATGGCGGACGAGGCCATGCAGCGAGAGGCGCGACGTGGCAACCGGACGTCGTTTCCGCTGCTCGTCGTTGAGCCCCTCACACTTCAGCAGCAGAGTCGTCCGATGGAACTCCAACCATCGGTCGAGCATCTCCCGCTCACCGAGCACGAAACTCGGCTCCTCGCGACGTGGGTCATCGATGTCGTCAACCACGTAGAACTCCCCTATTCGAAGTCGGTTGAGTTGATGGGTCCGTCGAGTTTGCCCCAGTTGGCTGGGGGTAGGGACCGAACAAGCACCCGGGGTTCCACGGGCGAAAAGGACGGCGGTGGCGTCACGAATTCGATCGCCCGGGTCCAACGAGGCGATATACCGGTATTCAGCAGGCTGACCAAGGAGGGACCAATGGAAGACCGGACCGAGCCGGACGACAGCACCCGCTCCGTCGAAGAAGAGGAAGCCGGCCGTACCCATGCCGCGGATCGGCCGCCCAGCGAATCAGAGGAGAAGGCGGCGGAGCACCACCTCGACGAATCGAGCGAAGAGGAGCGCAAGAGCGTCGCCGAGCACTATGAGGAGATGTCGGAGATCGGGGCCGAAGCCAAGGGCGAAGGCCGCATCGAATAGCGGGACCTGGCTGGCCGACCTGGGGACATCGTGAACCGTCCGGTGATCGAGTGGGCCCCATGAGCTTGGCCCAAAGGGCTCGTGGGGACGGAGGGGGTCGAACCCTCACTGGAGGCGGTTTAAGCGCCCTGCCTCTACCAAATTGGGCTACGTCCCCCGGCGTGGTTCTGACCGGGACAGCGGCAACACCACTCGCTGGTCGAACCTTAGGCCGGTCAGCGAGGTGCCACCCTGGCTCCCTCGAGAACGGCAGCCGTCGCGTCGAGCTCCTCGTGGCGCGGGTCTTGCACGACGCGGGCGAGCAGATCGTCGTTCGGCCAGGGGCCGAGAACGGTGGTCGGTCGTCGCGTTGGCTCCCAAGGCGTCCAAGGAGCTGTCTCTCCTGGCCCACCCGGCCCGAGCCCCATCTCCGCCACCGCGATGCCGGTCCCGCCGTCCAAGCTGGCGCCGTCGGGATCACTCGAGCGGGCAAACGCGGTCCACGATTCCCGCATGACCGACGAGAGTGCGAAAGCATCCTCGCCACCCCCGGAGAAGACCTGAACGGCAGGATGATGGACGCTGCCGAACACGAACGGTAGGTCGAGGGCGTGGCACGCTCCAAGCGTCCCTCCAAAAGCCGGTGAATCCCAGGTGAACAGGTAGCCGTACGTCCCGATGCCCGGAGCCGCCGCCGCGGCGTGGTGGGTCGCGAATCGATGGGTGGGGACCCGGAATACGAACTCGCTCGAGATGGCCACCCAAAGGTCACGGGGCGACGTCGGCTCCCCGCGTGACTGCCGCACCGTCGCCACCGTCGAGAGGAGGTCCTCGATGGCCACCGGATCCGGGGAGAGACGGCGCAGCCACCGCCGCAGGCCGGTGTCGTCGATGCCACGAAGTCGCTCGTCCCCGACAGCGAAGAACGATGACTCGTCCCGGGTGGTTCCGATGATGAGAGGAAGGTCCGCAGCTACCCCGGCGGCCATGGCCTCCTCGGGCTCGGTCGGCACCAGGCCCTCCCCGACCACCGGTCGCAGCGGGAGGCCGGAATCGTCGTCGGCGCCGGGTCGTGCAGTGAAGTCGCCAAACCCGGCGACGAGCTGGTCAGAAGGCACTTGTTCGAGCGTTGACCTCGTGCAGGCCACCTCTAGGTGACGGGCCACCTTCTCCGCCTGGTCCGAAGCCCACTCTACGGAGTGCACGTAGGGCGGCCCCGATTGCACGATGGCACGATGGAAGAGCCCGCGTGCTGCCGGAACGGTCATGAGGGTGGCGACGCTCATGCCACCAGCCGACTCGCCGAACAAGGTCACGTTTGCGGGGTCACCCCCGAAGGCTGAGATGTTCTCTCGAACCCAGTGGAGCGCAGCCACTTGGTCGGCGAGACCCCAGTTCCCGACGCCAGTCCACGGCCGGCCGTCGAGCCATGGCTGCCCGTCATCGCCCAGGGCCGGATGGGCGAGAAAGCCGAGGAGGCCGAGGCGGTAATTGACGGTCACGACGACGACGTCGCGCTCTCTGGCCAGAAGGCCGCCTCGATACAGGATCCCCGAGCCCGAGCCGGACAGGAACGAGCCGCCGTGGACCCAGACCATGACTGGTCGCTTCCCGCCGTCGAGACCAGGGGTCCAGACGTTCAGGCTGAGGCAATCCTCTGACTGTGCCGTGGGCTCGCCGGCCAGAGCCATCTCCACGAGACCAGGGGCCTGTGGGGCAATCGGCCCGAATGCGCTGCAGTCCCGAATGCCGGCCCAGGGTTCGGAGGCGATTGGAGGCCGCCACCGACGCGAACCGGTCGGAGGCGCGGCGTACGGAATACCGGCGAACGTCCAGGCGCCACGCCGCTCGGCGCCACGCACCTGTCCGCTCTCGATGCCAACGAGACCTGCGGCCATCTCAGCCTCCAGTTGAAGGGCGACCATGCCGATATGACCGGTGACTGGCCATTGCCGGCCAGGAGGAACTTAGCCACCCGCCGGGCAGTCCTCGCCGGGGACCTCATCTGGCGCTTTTTGGGGGCCTGAACGGATGAGGGAGTCGGAATGTGGTTGCATGGGCGGCTGGCTGACGTCGCAGCCGAGATGACTTGTGAACCCGAACGACCGGCGACCATTCCCAGGTGGGCACCGTGAGATCTGACGAGACGAGCGCCCGGCTGCCATCCATCCGTCACGCGTCCGGGCCGAGTCGCATGGCGCGGGCTGGCCACGGGACCTGTCGCCGATCATCGCGAGTGAGCATCCTTGCGATGCTGGGTGCGCTCCTGCTGACGACGGGAGTGTTTGCCCTCCCTGGTGTTTCGGGTGGGTCCGCGTGGGCCTCCACGACCGCCACGACAGCGCCGGGGCTCGGATCCAGTGCCTCAAACTCGTCGTCCTCGTCGTCCTCATCGTCCTCATCGTCCTCCTCGACGTCGTCGACCTCGTCGACCTCAACTTCGACGACGACCGAGCCGGATCAGGCGCAGATCAACGCCACCGAGTCCCAGGTTGCGGCGCTCGAGTCTCAGATCTCCCAACAGCAAGAAGCCCTCGATGAGGCTGACGAGCAGTACAACGAGGATGTCGTCGATCTCACGACGACGAAGACCGAGCTCGCCGCCACCCAATCGGCTATCGACGAGGCCAAGTCGAGGCTCACCCAGGAGCAGGATCGGCTACGCCAGGTCGCCATCACGTCCTACGTCGGCTCGAGCTCCTCCGATGCAATCGCCCAGCTGTTCGCATCACCGAGCAGCGCTTCCCAGACCCAGTACCTCTACGAGCAGTTGGGGGCGGGCAACGTGGTGTCCGTCGTCGAAAAGGTGAAGGCGGGTCAGCGTCAGCTGCGGACGACGCAGTCGAAACTTCAGTCCGAGCAGCAGACAGAGACGACCCAGTTGGCGGCAGAGAACCAGGCCCGGACCAGCGCGGTGGCAGCCAACAACCAGGCAGAAGCCACGTTGAACCAGGTACAGGGCACCCTCGCTCAGGAGATCGCCCAGCAGGCCGCAGCCGAAGCCACCGCCGCCGCTCAGCAGGCCGCGCAGGCCAACACCACTGCGGCGAAGCAGGCCGCCGCGGCCGCGGCCTCGCAGGCCGCGCAAGTGGCGAGCACGCTGGGTGGGGGCAGTGCCGCCGCTCAGGCGGCGGTGTCCGCCGCCAACCAGGCAGCCGGACCGCCTGCGGGGTCTGAACCCATCGGCTATGGGGACCAGCCGGATGCGGCCGGCCTTGCCGCCGTCCACGGCGCCATGCAATACCTCGGGGTGCCCTACGTCTGGGGTGGTGCCAGCGCCTCGGGAGTCGACTGCTCCGGTCTCACCATGCTGGCCTGGGCTCAGGCCGGTGTGTCACTGCCGCATTCAGCCGCCGATCAGTACGCCGAAACCCAGCACGTGAGCCTGTCCGATCTCGAGCCGGGCGACCTCCTCTTCTACGACTTCGGCGGGTCCGGCATTGACCATGTCGTCATGTACGTCGGTCCAACGCTCGACGGACAACCCACTCCCTATGGCGTGGATACGATCATCCAGGCTGCTCATACGGGAACCGTGGTCACGTTCGATCCGTTCTGGTACTTCGGTCTCGTTGGTGCGAGCCAGCCGTAGGAACGAGGCGGTACCACAATGACCGTCGAGCGAGGCGCACAACGCACGCCCACCGGCGCCGCCGGTCCTCGAACCCCATCGGGCGCCGTGCGCCCACCGGAAACGGCGTCGATCTCAGCATCGTCATCCCGGCCTTCAACGAAGCGAACCGCCTGGCCGAAGGCTTCCGCCGATTCGACTCGGCGGTAGCCGACGGTGCCATCGATGTCGAGCGGACCGAGCTGATCCTGGTCGACGACGGCAGCACCGACGAGACGGCGGCCACGGCTACCAAGCTCCTCGCACCGTTCCCACATCACCGGGTGGTGGGCCTGGCCGTCAACCAAGGCAAAGGGGCGGCGGTCCGAACCGGCGTCGCTGCCGCCAGGGGCGTGGCCATCGCCTACATGGACGCTGACATGGCCATCGACCCTCGGACGGTTCCCCTACTGCTCGACGCTCTCGTCGACCACGACATCGCCGTGGGCTCGCGGGCACTGTCTGATTCGATGGTCGAGTCCACCTACATCGTGCGGCAGCCTGATGGGCCATGTCTTCAACCTGATGGTCACGGCCGGCACCGGCCTCGGCCTGCGAGATACCCAGTGCGGGTTCAAGGCCTTCCGGGCGCCGGTCGCCCGCCTCCTCTTCGGCCTGGTCAAGATCGACCGGTTCGCATTCGACGTCGAGTTGCTGCTGCGGGCGCATCGCCTGGGGTTGCGCATCGCAGAGGTCCCGGTGCAGTGGAAGCACGTCATCGGGAGCACCGTCCACCCGGCCAGCGATACGTTCACGATGGTGGCCGACAGCTTCAAGTCGCGCATCGGCCTCGTGCCCGTGCCGGCGGTGGCCGCCGTGATCATCCACGCTGCTATCGACCAAACGAGCGCAGTCATGGCATCGGTCGCCTGCGCCTTGGCTGATGATGACCGCGATTGGCAGGCGTGCGTCGTCGCCGACGGCCCCGACATCGCCGTTCTGTTGCCGATGCTCTCGCCCGGAGAGGTCGCCGAGTGCTGGAGCGCGCTCCGAGCGGAACTGGAGCCACTCGAGGTCAGCCGGCGGATGGTGACCTTCGGCCAGCTCGAATCGATGGGGCCGCTGGCGGGACGGCTCACGAGCCCGTCTTGATCTGACCGCGGCCACCGCGTGCCCGCCACCGCGGCCACCTGCTGCGACGAAGAGGCGGCCGCCCCGCACCGGTACGATGACCGGGTGACCGACGGCCGTCCCGACCCAGGTCCAGACCGGGCGGGTGACACGGCTTCTCGGCGGAGTGAGGGGGTCGCACCCGGCGCCCGGCGTCCACGGGCGGTCCTCTCCGAACGGGACATGGGACACCCTGCCGTCGAGCCCCTGTCGACCCACCGTTCGATGTCCATGGTCCCCGTCGGCCCGACCCCGGGACCGGTGCCGGGGCCAGCGGCCGAGGTGGCGCTCGACGAGTCACGCCTCTCGGACGTCGACGAATGGGGTCGCTCCGAGCACGTTCGCTCGATCACCCGGCGCCTCTATGACCCGATCTACCGGCACTGGTTCCGGGTCGAATGGCAGGGATTGGAGAAGATCCCGACCACCGGTGGAGCGCTCCTCATCGCCAACCACGCCGGCGCAATCCCTTCCGACGCCCCGGCCATCATGCACGGCGTCGAGCAGGAGTTGGGCCGGCCGGTCTACGGCTTGGCCGACTACTTCTTCCGCACCATCCCCGTAGTGGGAACGCTGTGGTCCCGCACGGGAGGCGTTCCCGCCCACCCGGACAACGCCTATCGGCTGCTCCACGACCAGCAGCAGCTGGCGCTGGTCTTCCCCGAGGGGACCAAGGCCACCTCCAAGACCTACAAGGATCGCTATCGGCTCCGACGCTTCGGACGGGGCGGGTTCGTCGAGATCGCCATGCGGGCCGGTGTCCCGGTCATCCCCATCGCCGTGATCGGTGCCGAGGAGTCCATGCCCATCCTCTTTCGGGTCCCCGGTCTGGCCAAGGTGTTGAACATCCCCTACTTCCCGGTCACGGCCAACGCGCTGCTCATGGGACCGCTGGGCTATGCCGTCTACTTCCCGGCCAAGATGAAAATGCGGGTGCTCGACCCGGTGACGTTCGACGTCGAGCCCGGTCTCGAGCGCTATTCGAGGAGCCGGGTGATGGACGAGGGGGAGGCGGTCCGGGCCCGGATGCAGGAAACCATCTTCGACATGTTGCGCGAGCGGCGCAGCGTCTGGTTCGGCTGATCCCATGGGTCGCCGCGTCCTCATCACCGGCCTCGACACGTTCTGGGGCGGCCGAATGGCACAGGCGCTGGAGGCCGAGCCCGACGTCGAAATGATCCTGGGTCTCGGGACGAACGATCCCAAGGTCCCTCTCGACCGGACCGAGTTCGTCCGCGCCGATCAGAAGTACTCGATCGTGAGCCGCATCGTGGCTGCCTCCCAGGTCGACACCATCGTCCATACCTTCCTCGAGACGAACTCCGCGCGGGTGCCGGCTTCCGTGTTGCACGAGATCAACGTCATCGGCACGCTCAACCTCTTGGCCGCGGCGGGAGGCTCGGCCAGCTCGGTCCGCCAAGTTGTGGTCAAGTCCTCGACCCATGTTTACGGTGCCTCTGAACGGGACCCCGTCTGGTTCCGCGAGGAGGACCAGCGCACCGGGCCGGTCCGCTCACGACTCGAGCGGTCCCTCATCGAGGTGGAGTCCCTCGTGCGGGACTTCGCCGAGGACAATCCACATCTGACGGTCAGCCTGCTCCGGTTCGCCAACGTCCTCGGTACCGACATCGTCACACCGATCAGCCACGACCTGCGGCAGAGGATCCTGCCGTCCATCATCGGCTTCGATCCGCTCATCCAGTTCGTCGAGGAGGACGACGTCGTCCGCGCCCTCGAGCACGTGACCTCCAACCGCATCGCTGGCGTCTACAACGTGGCCGGCGCCGGCAAGCTGCCCTGGAGCGAGGTGGCCAGTATCTGTAACGCCTTCCTTCTACCGCTCCCCCCGTTCCGACCCCGCCTCTTCCTCGAGCCGCTGACGCGGCTCGGACTGCTGCAGTTCCCGGCCGAGACCGAGGGACTGGCCCGCTATGGGCGGGGTGTGGACACCTCCCGTCTCGTGGAGACGGGGTTCGAGTACCGCTACACGAGCGCCGGGGCAGTGGAGAGCTTCGCTCGGGCCAACAACTTGCGGCGGACCATCGGGCGCAGCGAGCCGGAGTACCGGTACGAGCGCGAGGTCGAGCAGTTCTTCCGGCACTCCCCCGCTGTCGTGCATGCGCCGGACGGTGGCGCCGTCGTGCGCACGCCTGGTGCCGGCGACGGAGTCGACTTTGCCGACTCCTGAGGGCTCGGAGACGGTCTCAGGCTCGCTCGAGCTCGAGCCACGTCTTCCGTAGCTCGGGGCCCCGCGTCTCCCACTCCTCGGCGGTCATCGCGTAGCGGATGTGGTCCTCCCACTCCCCGTTGATCTCGAGGAACCCGAGGGCGATGCCCTCGTCACGAAGGACGAGCTTCTCGACGACCCGACGGCTGGCCGTGTTCCTCGGGATGATGGCCACCTCGACCCGGTGCAACCGCAACGTCTCGAAGGCGAACTGGAGCACGACCACCACGGCCTCGGGGACGAGACCCCATCCGGCCAGCTTCTGATCGATCCAGTAGCCGATGGAGGCGTTCTGGAACGGCCCGCGTTGGATGGACGACAGCGTGACCTCACCGGCGAAGCGGCCCTCGAAGAAGATGCCGAAGCCGAAGCCCGTCCCCAATTGGCGCTCGCGTTCGCGCATCGAGCACCGGGCGGCGAAGCTGGCCATGTCCTCCGGCGGCAACGGCGCCCCACGCGAGCGCGGCTCCCACGGCACCAACCAGTCCCGGCACCGGGTGCGGACCTCATGCCACGCCTCGTAGTCGGCGTCGACCAGCGAGCAGAGCCGGACCCGCCGGCCAGAGAGGTCGAGTGACCGGACCGGGGCTGCGGACGACGCCGACCGGATCACCGGGCCGTCACCTGAAGCGTTGACCCCGACACCGGCACCGCCACCGCCACCGCCACCGCCACCGACTCCGGCACCGGCACCGCCACCGGCACCGGTAGCGCCACGGTGCGAGCCGGCCGGCGTCGCGCCCACGGTCGCTGCCCACCCGGTATCGGAGCCCTGAGCCGGAGGCCATCCAGTCCACGTTCTGTGTCAGCCGGATGCATCAGGTCGATGATCCTACGAGCGGTGGCCCGACAAGGCCCATTCCCTCTCCCTCGACGGCGCGCCTCTCGGCCTCCCAGCCGACGCGCCCGTCCGGCCCGAGCCGCCGCCACGTAGATTTGGCGGTGCTCGGCGGCCACCCGGTCCCACAGAAAGCGTCGTGACCGCTCCTCGGCCCGGCGCGCCAGCTCGTCTCGGTAGGGGCGGTCCACGAGGACGGTCTCGATGGCCTCGGCCAGGCCGGGCGGCCGACCGTCGGTCGCCACATGCACGGCATCCCCTGCATCCCTGAAGATGGCCTCGTCGGTGACGATCACGGCCCGGCCCACGGGCAGGACGAACCGTAGGGCGGCACTCGACGACTCTCCCGTCTCCCGGTAGGGCAACACGATGACGTCCGTCGAGCGGAGCAACGCGCGGGCCGTCTCGTCGGCCAGGTAGTCGGTGATGAGCACGACGTGCTTCTCGAGGCCTCGATCCCGGATCTCCTGGCGGACCTCGAGCTCGTAGTCGCGGGAGGCGACCCCGGGGTAGGCGGCACATGGGGCCACGAGCAGGATGTCCGGATGCCGAGATCGAAGCTCGTCGAGAGCCACGACGAGGTCGCGGGTGCCCTTATGAGGGAGGAGAAAACCGAAGGTGCCAATGACCGGTCGGTCACCGAATCCCAGTGCCGCTCGGACGGTGTCCGGCGCCACGTCCGGAGCCGGGGATGCGCCCAAGGGGACGAGATGCACGTTTTCCGAGATACCCATTGACTCGAGGTACCGCACATCCGATTCTTGATGAACGATGAGCTGATCGACCCGTCGAAGCGCAGCGGTGATCTCCTTCAGGGTGAGAAGCGTGCCACGGTCGTCGTAGTCAACGGTTCGGTGAAGCGTCATCACGACCCCGCGCTGCGGCCGCTGGCGCTCGAGTAACGCGGCCAATCGCTGGAACTCGAACCAGCCGAAATTCATCTGTATGTGAATAACCTCGGCGTCGGAGGTGAGCAGCGCATCTTCCAGGGCGCTCACATCAGGCTCCCAACGGTGCTTCCAGGTACGGATCACCCCGTGCTCGGCCTGGGGGTCGATGACGTCCACGTCGACGTTGGCGAAGATGTCGAAACCAACCGAAGGCTCCAAGTGGTCGATGAGATACCGCGAGTTCTCGGCGATGCCGCACCGCGAGTTCCATGACGTGACCATGGCCACCCGAAGCGGGGAAGCCCCCTCCTCCACCTCCGAGATGAGGTTGCGCCAGCGCCGCGCCGAGGCCTCCCAGGTGTACTCCTCGGCGATGAGGGCTCGGGCGCGCTCGACGCCGCGCCGTCACCTCGGGCGCATCCGGTCGGGCAGCCATCGCCGTCATGGCCTGCGCCAACGCCTCCATGTCGGGTTCGGCCCACCTCGAGCCGGCCAGGCCGAAGTGGCTCTCTGCCGGTGCCAACGAGAACGGCACGGTGACGGCCGTCTCCTCGGAGACGAAATCGGCCAGGCCGGCGTGGGCCACGGCGATCACCGGCACCCCCGCCGCCATGGCCTCGGCCACCGGTAACCCGAATCCCTCGCCGCGGGCCGGGTGCACGTAGCAGTCGGCCAGGCCGTAGAGCGCGTCGAGCTCATCGTCTTCGAAGTCACGGTCGATCCAGCGCACGTCGGGTGGGTCGGGATGGGTGGCTCGCAGCTCGACCAGAAGCTCTTCGACGTGATTGTGGGGGTTGGGAAAGGTCTTGAGCACGAGCGACACCGAGCTCGTGCCATCGAAGGCCTCGAAATAGGCGCGGAGTAGGACGTCGACACCCTTACGGGGGAAGGCCGAGCTCACGTTCAAGAAGACGAAACCCGACAGGTCGTCGAGCTCAGGCGCCTCCACGGTGGCGGTGGGGTCGGGTGGCTCGACACCGTTGGCGACGACGTGGATGGGAACGGTGACACCGGCGTCGCGGAGCACGTCGCGCACGTACGTCGACATGACCCCGACGCCGTCCAGGTAGGCGTTGAAGTCATCGACCATCGAGGCCGGTAGCGCGGACTCCTCCCATCCGAAGTATTCGAGCGTCATTCCGCCCGGCGAGTCGATCACCCGCGGAGGCCACATCTGCCGGATCACGACGTCCGGGAAGGGCACGTCAGCGGACCGTGCATGCAAGGTGGCAGCCCGCGGGTGACGGGCCAGGTCCTCGGGGCGTGGCCGATAGTCGCCCGGGCCCTCGGTGGCGTAGATGGAGACGGCGACGTCCGGTTGCCCGTCGAGGGCGAGGGCGATTCGACGGTTCATGGCGGCCAGGCTGTAGCTCGTCTCGAAAGGCCCCTGGACCTGGACCTCGAGGGGAAGGCGTTCGCCGCCCGCCCGAAGCACGATCCGTTGCAGCGCACGGCTGGCGTCGAACGACTCCACCTGGGCGACCCGCACGGCCTGACGCCGTCGGAGCCGGTCGACAAGCCCGGGATCAGAAAGCACCGAGTACGCCGTAGCCGCCACTGTCTCCGGGTCCTGAGTCCGAAGAAGGATGCCGGCCCCACCCAACGTCTCGGGGACGGCAGTCGCCCCGTAGGCGACGACGGGCACACCGGCGGCCATCGCTTCGATCAACGGCACGCCAAACCCCTCGTGCTCGCTCAGCGACACGAAGATGCCCGCGCCGGCGTAGGCCGCGCAGAGATCTCGATCCGAGACTTTCCCCCGCAGGACCACCCGGTCGGCGATACCCAAGCGTTCCGCCTCTTCCCGCACTCGCCCGACGTACTCCCCGTCCGACTGGTCGCCGACGAGAATGAGCCGCGCCGCCGGCTCGAACCTCCGCTGGTAAGCGGCGAACGCCCGGACAAGCCGGTGCTGGCACTTGTTGCCCACGATGCGCCCGACATAGAGCCAGTCGCGGGACTGCCCGTCCCTCGCTCGACTCGCCGGGGCGAACGACGAGTAGTCGGTCCGCACGGGGAGCACCTCGACACGCCGGAACCCGACTTCCAGCATCTCGCGTCGGTTGAAGTTGGAGTCGGCCACTCCGAAGAGCGCGCGCTGGGCGAGCACATTGAGCTGATTTCGGCCCATCCGGACATAGCGTCGCACGTGCTCGTTTGTGAAGTACCTCTCCGGTGTGACGTTGTGGTAGACGGCGACGATCGGATTGGCCAGCGCCACGATGTCGTCCAGCAGGTCGTGTCCGTGGGAGTGATGGACCAACAGGAGCTCTCTCGACGACCCTGCATAGGAGGTCACGGGCCGGATCCGCCCGGCCAGGCCGGCGTCGAGGTGCTGCGCGAATATCTCCGAGCGGTATCCAAGGTGCCGCAGGTGCCGCTGCAGCTCGAACATCTGGTTGGTGACGGCATCGCCCTCACCGGTCCCCGAATGGAACTGGTGGACTGCTTCGATCGTCTTCACGTGCCGCTCACTTGTTGGCGACGATCACGTAGTCCTGGTAGCCGAAGACACTCTCGAGGAGCGATTCCACCGCCTCTCCCATCGGGCCATCGGGCAAGCTCTCCCGCAGCGACATCGAAGGATGCGGCGACCGCTCCTCGAGCTGCACACGGGCGAAGCCGATCTGCTCGCAGATGAAGCGGAGCGTCTCTGGGTGCACCGGGCGCACATGGCTGGTGTCGGCGTAGTAGTGATTTCCGAGCGCGTAGGAACTCCTCGGGTTGATGGTCTCGATGATGAGCACACCGTCCTTGGCCAGTGACCGGTGCGCCTGACTGACGAGAGCCTCGACCTCGGGCGTGATGAGGTGCTCGACGACTTGGGCGCAGAAGACTCCCTTCAACGAGTTGTCAGGAGCGCGGCGAAAGGAAGTGCACCCCGTCATCGACCACCGCCGGAAGGCCCTTCTCGTGACAGACGGCCACCATGTTCGGATCGAGGTCCACCCCGAGGACCTCGTGCCCTTCGGCGGCCAACAGCTCCAGCATCTCCCCACGACCACACCCGATGTCCACGACCGGCCCGGGGAACGCCGCCGGGGGGAGCAGGGACAGATACCGCTTCTGAGCTTCGGCAATGGTGGACGCATCTCCGCGGAACCGCCGCTCGAACTCCACGTAGTCGATGTCGGCACCCACTGTCCCGTCGGCTCCGAACCGGGCCAGGATGGCGGCGACCTCCTTCGAGAGGGCACGGACCTCGTCCTCCATGGCCGAGCGTGAGACCGTGCGCTGGAGCTCGGCGAGGCCCTCGGCCGTGTCGACCAGACGCTCCTGGTTCTGGCGCAGGCGCTCCGTCGTGGCCACCACCTCGAGCCGTAGCCGGACGTTCTGCTGTCGAAGCCGCTCGATCTCGGACTCGATGCGGTAGACGGAGTTATACGCCTCGGCCGAGAATTCGACGGCCTTGGCATCCAGTTGCTCCTGGACTCGCCAACGAGGCTCGACATACCAGCTGGTGAGGCGCCGGATCACCCGCTTGACCAGCCCCCCGGCCCGGCGACGTGGACCACCTTGGGAGCTGAGTTCGGGTGGATGGAGGGTCCCGTGGAGGACGCGCATCTCGTGGACGGGCGATATGAGGGCGGCGAGACCGGTGGTCGGCACCGAACCTGGGAGCTCCTCCCCGTCATCGAGACGGCCCAAGAGGGCGTCGACCCGCGCCACCAGCTCCGCCGGTGCGATGACCTCCCAGTCCGTCTCGACCGACGGACCCCCGTCTTCACGCCGTTCGGAGGAGGTGGGGCCTCCCGAAGTGATCGGGGGATCCTGTCCCATCGGCAGGAGCATATCCCCCGACCTTCACACTCCCGACGATCCTCCGACGCCTGCGGGGGTCCTTTGGGCCCTTGGTGAGCTGCAGTTACACTTCCGAAGTGTCGACGGCGGACCTCGTGGAGGCCCGGCCATCACGCCCCGCGACGGGCGCCGATCGCTCGCTCGGCGGCGCGCGTGCCAGAAGCCATCGGATGTCGAAGGAGTCGTTCCGACCCCGAGCGCGGCTGGCCGGATGGACGGTGTTCATCCTGTGGGCCATCGGGCTCTGCCTCTACTCCACGGTGGTCTACCGCCACTTCGTCCTCGCAGAGGACTTCGCCACCTACAACCAAGCGTGGACGCTGATCGGGCAAGGCCATCTCAATCCGTTCGACACCGTCTATTCGTTTCCCTTCGTACGATCGAACTTCGAGCTCATCCTTTGGCCGCTCGGCCTTCTGCACCTGATCCTTCCCCGACCGATCGTGCTCCTCTGGGTCCAGGATCTCTCGGTGGCTGGAGCGGGGCTCGTCGCTTACCTGTGGGCCCTCGACGTGCTGGAACGGGCTCGGGCCACCTTCTGGGCGACGCTTCTGGCCGCGGCCGCGGTCGTCATCGTCATCGTCGCCGATCCGGACATGTACCAGACCGTGGGCTTCGACGTTCATATGGAGCCGACGGCCGCGTTCTTCCTTCTCCTGGCCGGCCGAAGCCTGTGGCAAGGCCGCACCAAGCGTGCCTGGGTGTTCGTGGCCTGCACCCTCCTGTGCGGCACATTCGCCGCCGTCGCGCTCGTCGGCCTCGGCCTCTCCGCACTCCTCGCCGGGTCGAAGACGAGAAGGGCCGGCATCGTTGTCATGGTCACCGGCGTGGCCTGGGTCGCGCTGATCTCCGCGCTGCACACCAACGAGGGATCGGGCGTCTCCAATTACGCCTACCTGACCGGACGCTCCTCGCTGGTCGGTGCCGGCGGGTTGGCGGCGCTGGGCGTCGGTATCGTCACCCACCCGCTCCGGCTCTACGACCACTTCCGCAGCCGCCTCTCGGACATCTGGATCCTCATCCGGCCGGTCGGAGTAATCGGGCTGGTGACGGCGTGGGGCTTCGGTGTACCGGCCGTCGTGTTGGTGACCAACGCTCTCAACGGCTCCTCGGACTTCATCACCGACCCATTTCAGAATTTCGCCGTCTTCCCCTTCGTCCTTGTCGGCACGGTTATCGCGTTGGTGTGGATCGCAGCTCGGGTGCGGCCGGGCGCCGTCATCGCCGTGGTCATCGGGTTGGTCATCGTGGTCCAGGCGCTCTCCTGGGGAACCGTGCACTCGGCATCCAACGCTCGATGGTTCGTCGACCGGGTCGGTCAGCCACAAGCGGCGCAGCTTCAGGCGGCGCTTGACAAGACCCCCTCGCACGCCGAGGTGATCGCCACGGTCTCGGTGATGGGCCGCTTCTGCGCTCGGCAGTACTGCTACTTCTTCTATCCCGACCTGGCTCGCCCGGTCGAGAACCCGAACCGTCGTCTTTGTCCTGGCTCCGCAATTCGAGCCGGTCACAAGCCCGGTCCGCTCACAACGAGCCATCACCTATATCCGCGACGTCCTTCACGCTCAGGTGCTGGTCGACGCGGACGGCATCGCCGCTTTGGAGTGGCACGCACCTCGTGGGACGACCGAGGTCACCATTCCCACGCTGTCCAAGCCAGCGAAGGGGTGACGGACCGATCACGCCCGACGGTGCCGCGGTGCCGGCCGTGCCGGCCGTACCGGCCGTGCCGACGGCGCCGGCAAGCCGTAGGGACGACTTCCGTTCTGGTGGGCGCTCACACCTGAATGGATGACGATCCGTGACGCTCGTTATCGACCAACCGAGACCAACGCACTCTCGGAGGAGTGCGGACAGTGCGAGCCTCGCCGGTCGATCGTGGGTCACGATCACCGCACTCGTCGTCGTGATCCTGGCCACAACCGAAGGCCTGCTCCTCCGGTTGTGGTTGGTGTTCCACCTGAGCTCCTCGGCCGACGAGGGCATGGTCGGGATGGTGGCCCAGGCGGGACTCCACGGCCACTTCCAAGCTTTCCTCGGTGGGCAGTCCTACGGCGGGACGGCCGAACCGTACGTGATCTCAGTGGCCTTCCTCGTGTTCGGGCAGACAGAGGTCGTCGCCGAGCTGGTCGAGGTCGCACTCGCCGCCGTGGCTGCGCTTCTCGTCTGGAGGATCGTCCTTCGCCTGCATCCCGACCGCCGGCTGGCATGGCTGGCGGCCGCCCTGGCATGGTGCGCACCGACGATCACCGTTGTGGACTCGATCCTCACAACGGGATTCCGCGGTGTGGCCTTGGTGTGCGGACTGCTTCTCGTCCTCCTTTCACTCCGCATCTTCGAACGCGGCCCCGGCATCGGCAATCTCGTTGCCCTCGGACTGGTGGCCGGCATCGGTTGGTGGTCCACCCCAGAGATTGCATACTTCGCCCTACCCGCTTCCATCATCCTGGTCATGGCCGTCCGTCGATCGCCTGCACCTCGACGGCGAAGGTGGTCTCTGCCCGTACTGCTCGGAATCGTGGCCATGGTGATCGGCGCATTTCCGTGGATCTGGGCCAACGTCGAGACGGGATTTGCGTCGTCGCGTACATCGGGGCCCATCCCGCTGCCCTATGGCGGGCGGCTCACAGACTTCTTCCACTACGGGTTGGCCCTGGATTTTGGTCTCATCCGGGTCTATGACGGCGCCCGCTTCTTCGGATCGGCCCAGCCGTTCGTGTATGGGCTCTGCCTCTTCCTTCTCGGCTGTCTCCTCGTGTTGTGCGCGGCACGCAGTGGCCGAACGTTCGCTCTGACCGCGGCTGTCGTCGCCTACCCGTTCCTCTATGCGATCTCCCCATTCGCGTGGGACTGGCAGGATGGTCGGTACGGTAACTACCTCATTCCTCTGCTTGCCATCGTCATCTCGATCGGCGTCGCCCAGGCCGGGGCCTACGTGCGTCTGCCGGCCGGCGCCCCGGTGCTGGTCCTTTCGGGAATCGTGCTCTTGGCTGGCTGTCTGTGCGTGGTCGGCCTTCGCCAATGGAACGAACTGAAACACGCACGCCTGAGCTCGAGCTGGACCGATCCCGACGACGCCACCATTGGGCTCGTCCGCCAACTCGAGCGCTCCGACATCCGAACCGGGTATGCCGACTACTGGGTGGCCTACAAGCTGGACTTCTACGGCCGGGGTTCCCTGGCCTTCACGACTGCCGGCTATGAGATCGAACGTTCACCAACCATCGCCTCGGAAGTGAGACGATCGGCCCATCCGGCCTGGCTATTCGTACCGGTCAACGAGGCCCGGAGAGAAGGCACTCAATTCACGGCACCCAAGCTCATCGTCGGTCCCGACACGGTGACGGAGGCTCAGTTCAAGCGAACGCTCCTCCGGCTTCGGATCCCCTACCGCGAGGTCAGCACCAACCTGCTCACCGCCCTCGTACCCGCCCGTGCGCTCACGCCGTTCCAGGCGGGACTGCCGGGTGCGGCGCCGCCGTAGAAGGTCGTGAACCGCCCTGCTCCCTCTTTCGATTCGTTTCAGCCTTGGCGATCATGCTGTCGAGAGTGCCCGTGAGGGATTCGAGTCGTGCTGACACCGGCGAGACGATTCCCGGTTGTGATCGGGGACCAGAAAGGCTCCTTGACTGCGGTTGAAACCACCCTCGCCCGGGACGAACCGATCGTTCATCCCACCTTGCCGCGGCGTGCCCGATCCGGCAGGTGGTTCAACGTTGCCGTCGTTGCCGTCTACATAGGGATCGGCGAGGCCGCCTTCTGGCCCGTACTTCCTTGGAGCTCACAGCGCCTGTTCGGTAAGGGGTCGGACTCGATTCTGGCGACATGGTTCCTCGCATGGGTTCCGCACGCCTTGGCCCATGGCCTCAACCCATTCTTCAGCAATGCAATGTTCGCCCCGACCGGTGTGAACCTCGTCCAGAACACCGAGGCTCCATTTTTTGGGCTCCTCACCGCACCATTTGCCATTGTCCTCGGGCCTGTGGCGAGAGGGAACCTGCTCATGGAGCTGGCTATGCCGATCTCGGCAACGGCCGCATTCGTGGTCCTTCGCAAGTGGAAGGTCTGGAGACCTGCAGCTGCACTCGGCGGACTGATCTATGGCTTCTCGCCTTATGCCGTGGGTCAAAGCCTTGGCCACCTGGTCCTCATCTTCGTCCCGTTACCGCCGCTCATTGCGTTGACGGTCGTGTCGATCGTGCAGCGCCGGGGTTCTCCCCTGCGGCTGGGAGTGCAGCTCGGCTTACTCCTGGTCGCCCAGTTTCTCAGTGAACCCGAGGTCTTCACCACGGTCGTCATCGTGACCGTCTGGGCCTTGATCTGTGTAGCGATCGCCCGACCGGAGAAAGTGCACGATGTACTGAGCGGCATGATCAAGCCCATTGCCACCGCGTCGGCCTTGGCGGCAGTGCTCCTCGCATATCCCACCTGGATGCTGCTCGCCGGTCCTCAGCACTACAAGGGAACGGCGCAGCCGATGGTGAACCCGTACTACAACGACCTTCTCACCTTCGTAAGCCCAGGCCCGCTGCAACGGTTCACGCTCGGCGTTCACTCACTTCCAGTTGCTCCCAGCAATTCCGCGGAAATCGATGGGTTCATCGGAATCCCGCTGCTGGTGCTCGCCATCGGCCTTGCCTGGAACTCCCGTCGCAGCGCTCGCATGCAATTGACGGTCGTTGTCCTCCTCGGAGCCGCTCTTCTGTCGCTCGGACCACACTTGGCCGTCAACCATCACCTCACCCAGCTGCCCCTCCCATTCTGGATCGTCACCCATGTCCCGCTACTCGACAACATCCTCGCGTCACGAATCTCGTTGGAGGTCGCCGCCGGTGTGGCCGCGGTGATCGCCTTCGGGTTGGACGACGTGAGCCGACGATCGAACCGGGTCCATCAGCACAGCCCATCGGGGCGATCCCGAGCCGCAACCGCTCTTGTCGGTGTCGTTCTCGCCGCGCTGGTCGTCAGCTGGCTGCCGCGGTGGCCAAATGGTGACCAACCGGCCGAGGCGCTACCCGTCGTGATTCGCCAAGCGACTCCTCGTGGCGACCCGGTGGCTCTGACCTATCCCTACGCGTCGCCCGCCTTCGCCCAGCCATTGCTCTGGCAAGCCGCGGACGGCTTCGGCTTCCGCCTGGTGGGGGGGGTACGCCGAGCACCCCGACCCGCACGACCGGCCCACCGGCTTCCCAAATCCTCTGCGACCTGCCGGTTTGGACCTCTTTCTCGAGGGTCAGGAGGGATACGACCCGTACCTGCCTCGGATCCCAATTACCCCGGCTTTGGTGGCCATCACCCGTGCCACCTTCAGCCGCTACGACGTTCGCGTGGTCATCGTCGATCGAGCAGTGAAAGGGAGCGGCACGGTAGAGCGTCTGCTCACCGAGGTGTTAGGGACACCGCGGGCAACCTCCGGGTCCTTCATCCTCTGGGCCAGCCATCACGGGCCGCTGTAGGCGCGACCGCCAACCGGAAGTCCTTCGTCGCCGGCTCAGAGTGACACGCAGAGGCCATCCGGGTCGTCAATCGGCTGGCCCAACGCTCTCCTGCGCTTTGGCATCGCTGCGCCCCACCAAGCGCCGGCGAGCGCCACTGCACCGGCAGCTAGCAACCCATAACCAAACCCGGGACGCCCCGTTGCCCACAGCTCCGGACTGATGGGAGCGACGTTGTGCTGAAGCAAGGTGAGGTAGCCCCAGATCTCGGAGCCTCGGAAGGTGAAGTCGAGGGCGTTGGACGCACCAACGTAACCGTGTATCCCATGGAGCCCGAACCGCCGTTGCCAGTATGGGTTCGTGAGCGCACCGAGCCAGGCGCCGAGAGGCACCCACGCAGAGAGTGCGTTGACGAATGCAGCGAAGACAGCCAGGATCCCCATCGCCGTGCGAACCAGCACGCCGAACAATCGTCGGGGGCTCGTCGCTCGCAACACGGGAACAATGGTGAGGGACAGCACGGCCACACTGGGCAAGAGGAACCGAGGACCCCAGACCGCGGCTCCATCCCAAATACCCCATTTGGCGAAGAACAGGATCCGAGGGACCACGGCGAGAGTGCAGACCATCCCGAGGGGATAGTTGCGCACGCGAGGCAGGAAGAACAGCAGGACCAATCCCACGAGACCGACGGCCGTTAGTGGGTTGAACACGAAGAGGCTTCGACCCGGGCTGAAGAGCAAGCCTCGAAGGCCGTGGAAGATCGGCGTGCTGAATCCCGAACCCGGCCCATACGACGAGATGAACACTTTGTGGTAGCGCAACTCGTTGTACCAACCCAATAGGACGAGGCTGACCGCCATCGGCCCGATGACCAGCGCCAGCGGGCGACGAGATCGCATCTCCTTCCAGCTCACAAAGAAGGGTATGGCAAGCAGAGTGATCCAAACGGTGAAGATCGAATCGGATCGGAACTGGATGGCTGCGGCCGCGGCGATTCCGATCCACAATGGCGCCCATCGGTGTCCTTCCTTCCACCGGATGAGACCGAGGACGATGACCAGGACGCACACCGTGATCGCCGGCTCACTGAACAGTTCCGTCGTGTACCAGACGGCCATGGAAAACAGACCGAAGCCGACCGCGGCCACCAATCCGTGAACGGCCGACCAGCGCAGAGCCCGCGAGGTGCGATACAGCAGTGCCACGCACGCGGCCGTCAGGAGGGGCGCAACGAAGGACACGAGGACAGGAAAACTCCCGGTCAATTTCGACAACGCGTAGCTTGGAATGGCCAGGACACTGATCCCGATGCCGTACGGCGCATACCGTGTGGTGAGTTTCCATCCATTGCCCGCCGCGGTGAGGGAACCGTGGTTGACGATCCCCTTGGTGACCGAGAGCATCGCCTCAGTGTCGTAGACCTCGATCTTTCCCCGCAGAATGGCCGTGTAGACGGCAAGCACGCCGACGAAGAGCACGGTCGTGATTGATCGGTCCGACCAGCGCGACCCTGGAGGCTCACCCGGCATGGGACGGTCGGTCCGAACGAGGCCAACTGCCTCCTCCGCCGTGACCCGAGACATGCCAAGGGCCGCAGCGCTGGGCTCCTCGACGTCGACCACGGTCATTCCTCGTTTGCCGTTGGGTCTTCGGTCACGGCCGGATTCGACGGTCGGGGCTGAGGTGCGATCGACTCGAAGGCGTCCTGACGGCGTCGACGAGACTGTTGGCGAGCCAGCAACAGCAGTCAGGTACAGAGGATCCGTTGTTCATCTCTCGTCGCATCCTGTTCGAAATGTTCCTCTACGGACCAAGTGACGCCAAAACCCAAGGTGGTTGATGGCTGCGATGAGGGCCGGACCCACCGGACGGAAGGTCCTCTAGGTACAGAGGTACCGAGCGACCGATGTCGGCGCCACGACACCTCCCCGCCGCGCTCGAAGGACACGCTAGTGCTCGCGAAACGGGCATGGCCGACATCTGCTCTGAGGTGTCTCGAATGTCCCTAGGAGCCGGCGTCGAGAAGATCCGCCACCATCCCATCGAGGATGTCCGACTCCGAGACCACGCACTCCTCGAAGCCGAAGCGGCTCATCACGGTGACCAGCATCAGGGCTCCCCCGACGATGACGTCCTCACGGCCCGGGACCATGCCGGCTCGATCGAGCCGGGCCACTGCCACCTCAGAAGCCAGCGTTCGATACCACTCCTCGACATCGATGCGGGTGAGGACAGCATGATGGACCTGCGCCCGGTCGTACTCCTTTAGTCCGAGGCGCAGCGCGGCAACCGTCGACACCGTGCCGGCCAGCCCTATCAGGCGGCGAGCCGTGACTAGGCGTGGATGCTCCGCGATGACTGTGTCGAGGCTGTCGCCGATCACCGACTCGGCATCATCGAGCTCGTCTCGGGTCGGGGGGTCCGAGCGGAAAAACCGCTCCGTGATACGCACGCAGCCGAGCTGCAAGGAGACTGCCTCAAGTTCAGGGTCTTGTGGGCTCTTCCCGACCACCAATTCGGTGGACCCCCCGCCGATGTCCACCACCAGGAACGGACCATCACCGGGGTCGAGGTCCCCCACCGCACCGGCGAGCGACAGCCGTCCTTCCTCGATTCCGGTGAGCACTTCGGGCTCGAGGCCAGTTGCTTGCGCGGCTGCACCCAGGAAAGCGGATCGGTTGGTTGCGTCCCGGACAGCAGAGGTGGCCACCAGTCGACCCTTGGACACGGAGAGTCGGCGCATGGTCTCGCGGTAGTCCCGCAGGACCGAAACCGTGCGCTCGATGGCCTCGTCAGTCAGAATCCCCTTTTCGTCCACTCCTTCGCCCAGACGGGTGATCCGCATCTGGCGCTCCACGGCGCGTCCACGACCGTCGGCGATGAGCAATCGGGTGGAGTTGGTCCCGCAGTCGATCGCCGCGACGGCACGAACGAGCTCCATGCCACCTTGCTACCACGGGCGTGACGGTGATTGTGTCGACCCGCGACTCGAACTGGTCGTGACCGACGAAACTGCGTCCAACGTGGTCGGGCGCAGACACCGGCGGCACGGCCAGTCCGACATCAACTGGTCGCGTCCGGACGAGTTAGTCCCAATCGATCGGCTGTCCACTGCCCAACCGGATCGTCGGCCCCCACGAGCCACCAGGCCACATGTGCGTGCAGACACTTCACGCCTCGGCGCGTGCCACCGACACCTCCGCTCGGCCGAGGGCCCTCGTGAGCGGCGGAAATGAGCGCGTCGCGCCCGGCGGCGTAACGGGCATGAGCCTCGGCAATGGTGGTCGCTGGGAGCGCTTCTTCGGCCGCCCGAACGCCACCCTCGGACTCCAGTCGGCTCACTGCGTCCCGGAGTTCAGGATCGGTGAGCCAATAGCGGGTCGGCATCGGAGTCCCGTCGGCGAGGAACGGCGCATTGGCGATGACGGCGGGTTGGCCGTCGGGGGATCGGACGACGACCTCGAATGGCCCGGCGGGCGGACGACCGAGCTGCCGGGTGACGATGGTGAAGTCATCCTCGTGCGCCGGCCGCAGTGTCCCGCGTGGCCGAGCCGGCAGCATCGGCGGTTGTTTCAGCCTCTTCGGCTGACACGCCCGTCCGGTTCAGTATGTGCATGGAGGCCAGTGCGGCCCGTCGTCCACCACGTGCGGTTACTTCCAGAACTCGAGCGTGTTGGCCACACGGGACATGAAGCTCGAGGGAGGTGGCGATGCCGCGTGTGAGACGGCGCTCGTCTCGTGCCCGCCCGACCTGGCCGTCCCGCCATGGGACACGGGGGGCGGGACGGCCGGAAGCCCGGGATCCGGGGTCAGGTCCGGAGCGCGGGACGGCGGGACGAGCGGCTGGTCACCGGGATCGCCGATGGCCGCTGCTGTCGACGATCCGGATTGGCTACCGGGGCCGGGGAGGAGCTCAAAGAGTGTCTGACCCGGCTCGACGAGCTGATAGTCCTGACGGGCCCGGCGCTCGATCTCGGTCTTCGAGCTCAACTGCTTCTCCTGCTCCCGCAGCTGATGGTTCTCCTGTTGCACCGTGGCCAGCTGCGCGGCCGTCGGCGGTGAGCTGCCGATGCTGTGACAGCAGCGTGGAGAAGGGGAAGCTGAAGACGAGCACGAGCAGGGCAAAGCCGGCCGCCACCCCTACGACGGTACGCCGACGGCGCGATTCGGCCGAGCGAGCGTGCACAACGCCCGCCAACCTTCCCCCCAGGTGGTTCGCTCCCGCCGCCAGCCGACGTCGCATCGAAGGAACCCAACGAAAATACGAACGCGCATGTGAATGCGATGGCACCGTGGGGCGAGTGCGGGTCCGGCGCAGCGGCGACGAGGACACCCAGTCGCGGAGGCGCGATCTCGCCCGGGAAGCGAAGGATGCAGTACTCCGACCGGCCGACGCCACGCTCGTCACCCCCGATCCAACGGTCGACCCGAGGCGCGACCGCAGGCCGGACCAGAAGCCGAACTCGAGCATCGACCACTGCCGTCGGCGACGATGCCGGCCTCGACGGCTGTGCACCCACCGCTCGCTGCGCCTTGGCCGGGTCGAGGTCACCGACCGGTCAGGAACCATCCTGCGCCAGTTCACGTTCCGGCCTGCCACGAGGAAAGCGCCGCACCGCCCCGGTACGCAGCCGACTCACCCAGCACGGACTCGATCCGAAGCAGTTGGTTGTACTTGGCCACTCGATCAGATCGGGCCGGCGCCCCGGCCTTGAGCTGCCCGCATCCGGTAGCGACAGCCAGGTCGGCGATGGTGGTGTCCTCGGTCTCTCCTGATCGGTGGGACATCATGCAGGCGTAGCCCGCTCGTGTGGCGACGTCCATGGTGTCGAGCGCCTCGGTCAGGGTGCCGATCTGGTTGACCTTGATGAGAATGGCGTTGGTCACGCGGTTGGCGATGCCCCGTCGGAGACGGTCCTCGCTCGTCACGAACAGGTCGTCCCCCACGAGCTGGATCCGGTTTCCCAGGCGTTGGGTGAGAGCGGCCCAGCCATCCCAATCGTCCTCGGCCATGCCGTCCTCAATGGACACGATGGGATAGCGGTCGACGAAGTCGGCGAGGTAGTCGACCATTTCTTGGGCGGACAGAGTGCGGTTCTCGGAGGCTAGAACGTAGTTGCCGTCTTTGAATAGCTCGCTGCTCGCCGGGTCCAGGGCAATGGCCACCTCCTCACCAGGGACACGACCGGCGGATTCGATGGCCTCGACCAACACCCGTACCGCCTCCTCGTTGGAGGGCAGGTCCGGAGCGAAGCCGCCTTCGTCGCCGACCGCGGTGGAGAGGCCCCGCGTGGCAAGCACACGGGCCAGGGCGTGATAGGTCTCCGCTCCCCATCGCAACGCCTCGGAATAGGAGGCGGCACCGACGGGTGCGATCATGAATTCTTGCAAGTCGACCGAGTTGTCGGCATGCCGACCCCCGTTCAACACGTTCATGAACGGCACCGGTAGGACGTGGGCGCCCGACCCACCGATCCATCGGAACAGTGGAAGTTCGAGCTCATCGGCCGCGGCCTTGGCCACTGCCAGAGAGATGCCCAGAATGGCGTTGGCTCCGAGTCGGGCCTTGGTCGGCGTGCCGTCGGCGTCGATCAGGGCCAGGTCGATCGCACGCTGGTCGAGGGCGTCCATTCCGTCGACGATGGCGGCCATCTCGCCGTTGACGTGGGCAACGGCATCGAGCACGCCCTTGCCGTCGTAGCGCTTGCCCCCGTCTCGGAGCTCGGTGGCTTCGAACGACCCGGTCGACGCCCCCGACGGCACGATGGCCCGGCCCGCGGCTCCTGAGTCCAGTACGACTTCGACCTCGACCGTCGGATTGCCGCGCGAATCCAAGACCTCACGGGCGAGTACTTGTTCGATCGCGCTCACTGGGGATGCCGCTCCTTCCGACCGGTTCCGGCAACCTCCGCCAGTGCGGGCCACGCTACCACCGGCCCCGTCTCCGACCAGGGCATTCGCGTCAGCGTCTCCGTTCCGCGTTGGTCGGCCGATGGTCGCGGCGACGTCATCCGATGGCTTCGACCTCCGTCCGGAACGACGTGAGACGCGTCCGCAACGCCGCTTCGGGGTCGACGCCAAGCTCACGCGCCACAGAGACCAAGGCAAAAAGAATCTCACCGACGGCATCTTGAGAGGATCCGTCAACGGTCCCGACGGCCGTGCCCGAAGTGTCGGGGCCGCCCCCGCCGACGCGAAACGCGCGCCAGCGCGGCCACGTCCGTGGCTACTCGCTCCGCTTCATCGGCCAATGTCGGTAGGACCATGCCCACCGCCAACGCCTTTCGCTGCAGCTTGGCCGCCAGAGCGAGGGCCGGCATGGCCAGGGGGATGCCTTCGGTCACACTGGTCCGCTTCTTTTCGACGAGCTTTCGCAGCTCCCAGTCGGTCGCCATGTCCTGCCATTCCGTCGCCGCATTCTCTTCGGTGGCCGCCTCGACGCCGCCGAAGATGTGCGGGTGACGATCGACCAGCTTGTCGTGTATGCCACGGGCCACGTCGGCCAAGGTGAACTGTCCCGCCTCGGCCGCCAGCCGCGCATGAAAGTAGACCTGAAACAGAAGGTCCCCGAGTTCCTCCTCGAGCGCGGCCACGGAAGGAGATGGGGCCTCGGCCTTGACCCCTACCCCGGACCGGACTCCGGACTCGGTCTCGTCGCCGGCAACCATGGCCCCGTCCTCATCAGATGTGGCCTCGGTGGCGGCAAGTTGGTCGAGCACCTCCAGCACCTCGTAGGCCTCCTCGAGGAGATGCCGGCGTAACGACCCGTGGGTCTGGCGGCGGTCCCACGGACAGCGCTCGCGGAGCGTCCTCACCAATTCCTCCAGCTTCGACGAGCTCTCCGCCCACCGGTGCCTCCAGCGCCGGAATCCAGAGTGACGTGAGATGATCGGGATCGAACGAGCGGTCGAGCTCGTCCCAGCCCACCTCCCAGACCTTCTCGTCGGGAAGGCCGAGATGGAAGAGCACGGTGGCAGGCCGGACAGGCGCCGTCTCCGGCGCCAGCTTGACGGCCGACAGGACCGAGCGGTCCCAGCACTGGGCAACGATCAGCGGCCCATACGAACCGGCGGCCTCGAGGGCGAACGATGAGCCATCGACGATGCGTACGCCGGCCGCCACCGGGTCGATGCCCAGTCGCTCGAAGGCCAGTTCGAGGAACGACAGCGCCGGGAACACGACGAGCCTGACCTCGGAGGATTTCACGGCCGGATGGCGACGGAGGAGATCGACCGTCCGCTCCGCCACCGACGGTGAACCCGGAACGGCGTAGACGACGTGTCCGAGACGGCGAGCCTCGGCGAGCAGGTCTTCGACGATGGCGTCATAGACCTCGTCGAAGCTCGCGCACCGTTCGTAATGGTGATCGAACGAGGACGCGTGCGGAAAGGCAGCCGCAGCAGGATGACGGCTCGTGCGCAGAAAGAGGTGGGCCGCCGTTTCCAATCGGGCCAGCGTGTCACGGGTGAGCAGATCAGGTCCACCGGGACCGAGACCCACGACCTCGATCGTCGGTGCCGGGCCGGACAGCGAACCTCCGGGGGTCTCGCCGGACATCACCACTGCGCCGCCGTCGTCACCGCCACCCGAACACCTGACGAGGTCGCGTCAGCCCCCGCCACCGTTGAGCTGCAGGTGCGAGCCCGGCTGGGTCGACTGCACCGACGTGCCGAGTGAGGGCGCCAGCAAATATTGGGCTGGGGGCGGGACGGGGGCCACGACCTCCAAGCCCTGCCATGCGCCGTACTGCGGGTTCACGTACACCGGCGTCCGGTGGGCGAATGCTCTCAGCTGCGCGCCCACCCGGGCTTCGTTGCTCGCGGAGAGGAGCAGTTCCCGTCGCACCAGCGGCAAGGCGGTGCTGAGGGGCTCGACGAGCTGTTTCGTGACCTCGTAGATGACCCACTGACTCGTGCTCGGGTCCTCTGCCGGTCCGATGGGGACGCCGACCGCTGCCGTCGGTACGTCGAGGGTTTGCAGGATCTCCGACTCGGTGTAGTCGCACCCGAGAGCGCCGCCCTGCGCCGCCGACGTCGGGTCGATGGAGTGAGCCTGAGCCAGAGCCGCGAACGAGGCGCCGGCATTGAGCTGGCTCAGCAGTTGCTGGCCGGCCGACTGCGAGCTGGTCACGATGACGGACACGCAGTCTTGGGTGAACAACGGCTGGTTTTCCAGGTAGTAGGTGGCCGCCGCCTTGATCGACAGGTCGGCGCCACGAGCCAAGAGGCGCTCATCGACCGCCTGACTCCGGATGCGGTCGTTGGCGATGGTGGGCGGGAGACTGGCCACGAGCTGCGCGCCGGTGTAGTTCTGACCGTCGGGCTGCACGCAGGAAGGGGTCACGCCATTGGCTTCCGAGTTCTGCGTGGCCGCCGAGATCTCGCCGTCGAGGATCGACTCGTAGTCGGACTTTGCCGAGGCCAGCTGGCTCGACGAGACCGTGACGCCGTTCGATGCCGCATACTGCTGCGCCAGCAGCTCCCCGACCTCGTCGTCGACGACCTGGGTGGCAAGGGTCATGGAGTAGGTGCCCGGCCCACCCGTCCCCTGGGCGTCGCTACTGGTCAGTCCCTGGTGCTCCAGCTGGAGTAGACAGCCGCCAGCCGACGACTTGGCGAAGCTCGACAGTTGCGAGTTGACTGGCGGCGGTCGAGACGGTGGCGCCGTCGACCGATACGGCCACCGGCGTCACCGAACAGGCGGAGGCCAGGGCACCGGCAGCCGCCACGGCCAGGACCGGGGCCGACCACTTCATCAGGCGGCGGAACACGGCCGGGATGCTACCGGGTGGCCTTCCGAGGCCCGCGTCGTCCACGGCCGGCGCCCGGCGGCGAGCGACGTCCCGGGCGTCGACCCCGTCGCCCGTCCCCCGTCCCCGACCCCCCCGTGCCGTCCCGCGTCCGTCCCTCGTCCCTGTCCCCGTCCCTCTCCCACATCCCCCGTCCCCCGGGCTCGCGCCGCGGCGCCCGTCCCCAGCCCCGTCAGCCTCTCAGCCGGCAGTCGGCACCAATTCCTGGAGCAGCGAGACGAGGCCCGGCGCGTAACCACCGCCGACTTCGGGAACGGGAACCGGGATGAGGAGGCGGTGCAGGTCGGACTGGAGCCGAGCACCCGGAACGAGTCGCCGGAGACGAACCTCGGCCGAGGCGGGCAGATCGATGGGCGAGATCTTGACGCTGGCCACCGGCGCATCCCCACCGAGTGTGGAGCGCTGGGCACCGGGGCGCGGCCCGGACACGGCCAGATCGGTGATCCCGAGACGGAGGCACTCGACCCGCAAGCGGGCCACGTCGAGCAGGGCGTGTGCGGGCCCAGGCAGGGGGCCGAACCGGTCCTGCCACTCGGTGGCGACATCATCGACCTCCTCGTGGGTCCGCACCGCGGCCAGCCGACGGTAGGCCTCGAGCCGTGCGTCCTCGGCCGGGACGTAGGCGGGCGGCAGGTGGGCGGCGTCGGGGACGTCGATGGACAGGTCGAGGGGCTGCGGGACGTGGCTCGCCCTTGAGCTCCGAGACGGCTTCGGAGACCATCTGCACGTAGAGGTCGTATCCCACGGCCGCGATGTGGCCGGACTGGTCGCGGCCGAGCAGGTTGCCCGCACCCCGGATCTGCAGGTCGCGTAGGGCGATCTTGAATCCGGAACCGAGCTCGGTGTGGTCGCCGATGGTCCGCAATCGCTCGTAGGCCTGCTCCGACAGCACCCGGTCGACGGGATGGAACAGGTAGGCATAGGCCCGCTGGCCGGCTCGTCCGACCCGACCTCTGAGCTGGTGAAGCTGGCCCAGGCCCAGGAGGTCGGCCCGGTCGACGACCAACGTGTTCACGGTGGGCATGTCGATGCCCGACTCGACGATGGTCGTACACACGAGGACGTCGTAGGCCCCCTCCCAGAAATCGAGGACCACACCTTCGAGCGTGCCCTCGTCCATCTGGCCATGGGCCACGGCCACCCGCGCTTCGGGGATGAGGTTGCGCACCCGCTCGGCCACCGCGTCGATGTCGTGGACCCGGTTGTGGACGTAGAACACCTGGCCCTCACGCAATAGCTCGCGGCGCACGGCCTCGGACGCGGCCGCCTCGTCGAACTCACCCACGTGGGTGAGGATGGGACGGCGGGCGGCCGGTGGTGTGTTGACCATGGACAGGTCACGGATGCCGGTCAGGGCCATCTCGAGCGTGCGGGGATGGGGTTGGCCGTGAGGGTCAGCACGTCCACACCTTCGGCCAGCGCCTTCATGGATTCCTTGTGGGTCACGCCGAAGCGCTGCTCCTCG